>NZ_JAMOIL010000011.1 GCF_023656415.1 Nocardioides bruguierae | reverse complement strand
GGGCGCCGGCCAGCGCTCCGAGGTCCGCGGCGGTCTGGGCGCGGCGCTGCGCCACGGCGGCGGCCGCACCGGCCCCGAGCACCGCCCCCACGAGCGCGAGGACCGCGACCGCCGTGGTCGCCAGGACGGCCGCCGCACCTCGCTCGCCCCGGTGCCGGGCGTCGGGCCGGACCTCGGGCCCGGCGTCGGGCCGGACGTCGGGCCGGGTCATGGCGCCGGCACCGGCACCGGCCCCGAGGCGCCGCCGGCGTCCTCGAGGGCGGCCGTGGCCTCGGCGTGCACGTCGGCGCCGGGCACGTGGGCCAGCAGCCCGCCGGGCCCACGGACCGTGGCCGTCACCGTGACGACCACCGTGCCCCCGCCCGCGGTGGTGTGCAGCACCGCTCCGTCTGGGCCGACGTCGGAGACCAGGCCCTCGGCGACGGCCGGCGACTCACCACGGGCCAGCACGCGCGCGGCCTCGCGGGCCGCGTCCGTGGCCCGCAGCTGCGCGAGGCCGACCACGAGCAGCCAGGTCATGGCGGCGGTGACCGCCAGGAGGAGCGGGAGCACCATGGCGGCCTCGGCCGTCACGGCACCCCGCTCCCCCCGACGCGCCGGGTGGGGCCGTGGCCTCACCCGATGCCCAGCAGGCCGAGGACGTGCTCGAAGAGCGTGTTGAGCAGGCTCTCGCCGAGGCCGCCGGTGAGCAGCGTGAACAGCAGACCGGCCAGGCCGGCACCGGCGGCGGTGCCGACCGCGTACTCGGCGGTGGTGATGCCGCGCTCGTCGCGCTGCGGGCGAGGGCCGGTCACGGGGCCGGTGACGGGACCGGTGACGGTGCCATGGATGGAGCGGGTGGGTCGGGTGGTCATGCGGGGTCTCCCCTCGTGGGTGGCCGCCGGGTGCGGCCGTGCCCCTCCACCCTCGGTCGCGGCGGGCCTGCGTGGCGGGGGTGCGCCGGCGCCTGTGGAGGCGGGTGCCGCGCGGAGCCCCTGTGGACGCTCCGCGGCCGTACCCTGACGAGGCCGCGGCGCCCCCGCGGCCACAGCGATCCCCCCGAGGAGACCCCGTGCCCCGCTTCCCCACCCTGCCGCCGCTGCCCGACGTCGTGGTGCCCGCGTTCGTGCACGCCACGCGCGCACAGCGCGTCTTCGCCACCGAGCAGGCCGCCCACGAGCACGTGGAGTCGCGTGCGCTGCGCCCGGCCCCGTTCGGGCCGCCGCCGCTGCTGCGCCGCGACGTGACCGTCACCGCCGAGCGGGTCGACGGCTGGCCGGTCTACACGGTCCGCCCGCGCTCGGGGTCGACCCGAGGCGCGGTCGTCTACTCCCACGGCGGCGGCTGGGTCAACGAGATCTCCGCGTTCCACTGGTACCTCGTGGCCCAGGTCGCGGTGGAGGCGGCGACCACCGTCGTCGTCCCCATCTACCCGCTCGTCCCGTTCGGCACGGCCGCCGAGGTCGCCGAGGGCGTGGCGGCCCTGGTCCGCCGCACCGAGGCGGAGCACGGCCCGACCAGCGTCGCGGGCGACTCCGCCGGCGGCCAGATCTCCCTCTCGGTGGCCCAGGTGCTGCGGGACGCCGGCCACCTGCTGCCCGCGACGGTGCTCATCTCCCCGGCGCTGGACCTGTCGCTCTCCAACCCGGCGATCCCGCCGATGGAGCACACCGACCCGTGGCTGGCGCGCGAGGGCGGCCTGTACCTGGCCAAGCGCTGGGCCGGCGACCTGCCGCTGGACGACCCGCGGGTCAGCCCTCTCTTCGGGGACCTGGCGGGGCTGGGGCCGCTCACCCAGTTCACCGGCACCCGCGACATCCTCAACCCGGACGCGCGGCTGCTGGCCGAGAAGGCCGCCGCGGCGGGCGTCGCCTGCGAGCAGCACGAGGTCGAGGGCCAGCTGCACGTGTACCCGCTGACCCCGACGAAGCCGGGGTCGCAGGCGCGGGCACGGATCGTGGAGGTCCTGCGCGCGGCTCCCCGCGGCTGAGGACCGGCCCGGCGACGGCCTGGAGGCTCCGAGGTCAGCCCAGGACGCCCGCCAGCATCCCGGCCGCGACCGGCACGATCCCGAGCAGCACGAACGAGGGCAGCAGCAGGAGGCCGAGAGGCACGGCCGCCTTCACGCCCACGGCACGGGCGGCGTCCTCCGCCGAGGCACGCGCGTCGGCGGCGAGCTGGTCGGCCAGCCGGTCGACAGCATCCGAGACCGACGCCCCGGCGTCGTGGGCCCGACGGAACGCCTGGCCGAGCGGGCCGAGCGAGGGGTCCCGTGCGAGCTGGGCCCACACGAGGCCGGGCTCGGCCCCGAGGTCGAGCCGACGCGTGGCCGCGCGCAGCCGTTCCGCGCCCGGGCCCGGCAAGGCGTCCACGGCCAGGCCGAGCGCGCGGCCGGGGTCGGCGCCACCGGCCAGCGACGTGGCGACCAGGCCCACCAGCGCAGGCAGGTCGGCCGTCGACCTCCGCTCGGCCTCCCGTGCGTGGACTGCCGCCCTCCCCCGCACCCGCCGCAGCAGGAGCCCGGCCACGACCAGGCCCGCCGGGACCCCCAGCAGCGGCCCGAGCAGCACCGGCCCCGCGACCAGCGCGGTCAGCGGCACCAGCAGGAGCAGCCGGGAGTGCTCGGCCTGGACCGGCCCGGGCACCGACCCCGCGGGCGGCGGGAGCGCCGGGGCGAGCGCCCCGGCCCGGACGGGGAGCAGCAGCGCCAGGGCGGCGCCGGCGCACAGGGCCGCCGCGGGCAGCAGCAGGGCGCTCATGCCCGCCTCCGTGCGTCCGCGGCCAGGCGCTCGATCCAGGTGAGGCCCGCCGCCCCGAGGAGCAGCCCGAGCCCGAGACACACGAGCCCGACGGGCGAGCCCAGCAGGAAATGCCAGGGGGCGGCACCGGTGGAGGCGCCCAGCAGCAGCGCGGGCACGGGCAGCAGCGCCACCAGGCGCGCGGTGGCCCGCGCCGAGGCCAGCTCGGAGCGGACGACCCGGCGCGTGGCGCGGGCGCGGGTCTGGTCCTCGACGCAGCGCTGGAGCGCCTCGGCGAGACCGTGACCGGTGCGGTGCGCGACCTCCCAGGCAGCGGCGATGAGCCGTAGGTCCGCGGCACCCGGCCCGGTCGACAGCGCCCGCCAGGCGGCGGGGACGTCGGCCCCGACCCGGTGCGCCCGGGCGACGGCGTCGGCCGGGGGCCACGTGCGGGCCGCGTCCGCGAGGGCGGGGCCGGGCGGGCGTCCGGCGCGCAGGTCCCCGGCCAGGTGCTCGCACAGCAGCGCCACCTGCTCGCCGGTGGCCACGGCGCGTCGCTCCGCCCGGGTGGCGCGCACCAGTCGCACCGCGACCGCCACGGCGGGCGAGACCGCGACCAGCACCGCCAGCGCGGAGCCGGCTCCGCCGAGGAGCAGCGCCAGGCCGAGCACGAGGACGGCGGCCGCGCCCGCGGGCCACCAGCGCGCGGCGGAGCGGGTGGCGGCCGTCCCCGGCCCGCGGGCAGGAGCCGGCAGCAGCGCAGCGGCCCCGGCTGCCGCCAGCCCGGCGCTGACGGCGAGGAGGGCAGCCGCGCCCGTCATCCGAGGGGCTCCGTCGCGTCGTCCGGGCCGGCGACCAGCGCCGCCAGCACGTCGACAGCCGGACCCTCCACGAGCCGGCCGTCGACCACGCGGACGGCCTCCTCGACCCGCACCCGACCGGTGTGCGGCTCGGGCACGACGACCCCGACCTCGGCGAGGCCTCGGCGTCCCTCCCGGCCGCGGGCGACGTGCAGCACGACGTGCAGGCCCGCCCCCAGCTGGCTGTGGACGGCCTCGCGGTCGAGCCCGGCGGCAAGGGCGAGGGCCTCCACGCGGGCCGGCACGTCGGCCGGGGAGTTGGCGTGCAGGGTGCCGCAGCCGCCCTCGTGGCCCGTGTTGAGCGCGGCCAGGAGGTCCACGACCTCCGCGCCGCGCACCTCGCCGACGACCAGCCGGTCCGGGCGCATGCGCAGCGCCTGCCGCACGAGGGTGGCCAGGGTGATCTCACCGGCGCCCTCGACGTTGGGCGGGCGGGCCTCGAGCCCCACGACGTGCGGGTGCTCGGGCCGCAGCTCCCCGGCGTCCTCGACGAGCACGAGCCGCTCGCCGGGCGGCACCTCGGAGAGCAGGCCCGCCAGCATGGTCGTCTTGCCCGCGCCCGTGCCGCCGGTGACCAGGAAGGCCAGCCGTGCGTGGACCACCGCGCGGAGCAGGCGGGCCGCCGCCAGCGGCAGCGCCCCGCGGGCCACCAGCTCGTCGAGGGCGAGCACCTGCGACGGCGGCACGCGCAGCGAGATGGTGGTGCCCGGTCGCGCCAGCGGCGCGAGGACGGCGTGGAACCGGGTGCCGTCGGGCAGCCGGAGGTCGCAGTGCGGCACGGCGTCGTCCAGCCGACGGCCGGCGCCGGCGGCGAGCCGCTGGGCCAGGCGGCGCACGGCGCCGTCGTCGGCGAAGCGCACGTCGGCCGGCTCCAGACCGCGGCCGCGGTCCACGAAGACCGCCTCGGGTCCGTTGACCAGGACGTCGGTGACGCCCGGCAGCCGCAGCAGCGGCTCGAGCGGCCCCGCGCCGACGACGTCGCGGGTGAGCGCCTCGTGCACGGCCAGCACCGTCGCGTCGCCCACCGGTCGGCCGCCCTCGCGCAGCGCCGCCGCCACCCGCTGGGGCGTCAGCGCCCCGGGGCTGGCCACCAGGCGGTCGCGGACGCGCTCCACCAGGGCCGTCACGTCCGGGGCCAGGGCCGGGGAGGCGGGGAACGACGGGCTCACGCGGCCCGCCCACCGGCGTCGCCGCGTCGCTGGGGCACGCCGCCGAGCGCGAGCCGGTCGAGCACCTCGCGGCAGGCGCGGCCCAGGGTGCCGCGTCGGTTGCGAACCGGGCCCAGCCCGAGGTCGACGGACTCGGCCACCCCGCGCTGCTCGCCGGTGCGGGCCAGCACGGGCACGCCGACCGCGGCGACCAGGGCGGCCTCGTCGTCGGCGCGGCCACGCAGCAGCCCGGCGGTGGGGGCCACCGCACGGCAGGTGGCGGCGACCCGGGCCGCCGCCGCGGCCCCGAGCAGGTCGGGGCGGAGCACGACCACCACCAGGTCGCAGCGCCCCACCAGGTCGGGGTCGAGACCGTGCCGGGGGAGGTCGACGACCACCAGGTCGTGGCCACGCCGCGCGGCGTCCACGACCTCGCGCAGCAGCGCCGGGCGCGGGGCGTCCGGGCCCTGCCGGCGGGAGGCACCGCGTCGGCCGGCCAGCGAGCCGGCGAAGGACAGCGTGCCGAGGGTGCCGCGGTGGGGCACGGCCTCGCGCAGCGACCGGGCGCCGAGGCGGCCGTCGGTGCCGGCCAGGTCCTCCCAGCGCACCCCGTCGGCGTGCTCCAGGCCGAGCACCCGGTCGGTCCCCGGGCCGACCGGGTCGGCGTCGACGACGAGCGCGGCGCCGGCGTCCGCACCGACCTGGGCCAGGCCGCAGGCGAGGGTCGTCGCGCCCGCACCACCGCTGCCGGCGACCACGCCGACCACCCGACCCGGGCTCGACTGCTCGCCCACGTCGGCCAGCAGCCGGGCCAGGGCCGCGTCCTGGTCGGGCACGGGCACCGCCGAGGTGGCCCCCAGGTCCAGCGCCCAGCGGTAGCAGCCCTCGAGCAGGTCGACGCGGGCGAGCACGTGCAGGCCGGGCCGCCGGCGGGGGCGGAGCACGGTGAGCTCCTCGAGCAGGTCCGCGCCCAGGAGCACGAGCGGGCAGTCCTCCCACGCGCGCAGTGCCGCGCCGGCGTCCTCGACCAGGTGGACGGCCACCCCCGCCGCGGCCGCCAGCCGCCCGACCTCCGCGACGAGCGCGGGGTCGCGCGAGGCGAGCAGCACCGGGGAGGCGGCGGAGACGTCTGGCGGCAGCGCGTCGGCGGACAGGGACTCGGAGGACAGGGAGTCGGAGGACAGGGAGTCGGCGGGCGTGAGGTCCATGCACCCCACGGTGCGGTTCCGCGCACGCCCCCGGGAGTGCTCGCGCGGCGCCTGGGGACGAGGGTGCTGCGGCGGGTGGCTGTGGACACCAGGTGGCCCGACGCGGGGCGGTCGTCGGGGAGGGCTACCCTCGGCGCATGCCCGCCGCCGCGGCCTTCTTCGACCTCGACAAGACGATCATCGCCAAGTCGAGCACCTTCGCGTTCAGCCGACCCTTCCAGGCCGGCGGGCTGATCTCGCGCTCGGCCGTGCTGCGCTCGGCCTACACGCAGTTCGTCTACCTCGTCGGCGGCGCGGACCACGACCAGATGGAGAAGATGCGGCAGTTCATGTCGCAGCTGGTGGAGGGCTGGGACGTCGCGACCGTCCGCGAGATCGTCGCCGACACCCTGCACGAGATCGTCGACCCCATCGTCTACTCCGAGGCCGTGGAGCTCATCGCCCTGCACCACGCGGCCGGCCGCGAGGTCGTGATCGTCTCCGCCTCCGGCGCCGACGTCGTCGCCCCGATCGGGGAGCTGCTGGGCGCCGACCACGTCGTCGCCACCCGCCTGGAGGTCGGCGAGGACGGCCGCTACACCGGCGACATCGCCTACTACGCCTACGCGGAGGAGAAGGCGGCCGCCGTGCGCGAGCTGGCCGAGGAGCGCGGGTACGACCTGTCGGCCTGCTACGCCTACAGCGACTCGATCACCGACCTCCCGATGCTGGAGGAGGTCGGGCACCCCTCCGCGGTGAACCCCGACCGCGAGCTGCGCAAGGCCGCGAAGGAGCGCGAGTGGCCGGTGCTCCGCTTCGACGTGCCCGTGGCGCTGAAGCCGCAGGTCAAGGGGCCGGCGATCACGGCCGCGGCGCTGCTGTCCGCGGGCGGCGCGGCCGCCGTGGGCGTGTGGTGGACGCTGCGCCGCGGGCGCCACGAGGGCTGAGCGCCACGACCTCCCCCGAGGGTGCGCGGGCCGTGGTGGGAAGGTCTCTCCCGCGGCGTCCAGTGCCCCGGGTCCCGCAAGGTACCGACGAGTAGCCCTTGTGGCTCACATCACACGCAGGTATCAATGGGGTTACGGACAACACCACAAGCAGCACCTGACCGGCGGTACCCACGCGGCGACCCACCCTTCTCACCAGGGCGCTGAACCAGCCGGGCCAGTCAGCCCCGGCGGCAGCAATGAGAGTGCACGCCTGGTAGCCGTACGGTCAGGTGCCGGCGGTGGCCCTCGGAAGCCCACGCGCTCCCGGGGGCCACCAGCGTTTTTCCCCTGTTCGCCGACGCCGGGCCGACGCCGGCCGACGCCGGGCCGACGCCGGGCCGACCCTGGCCGCGTCGGCTCAGTCGGCCGCGCGACGCAGCGGCGAGGCCTCGGCGGCGGCCGCGTAGGCGCGCGCGCAGTGCAGGAGCCACGCGTGGACGCCGGCCTGCCCGCCGTCCCGGTAGCCCAGCAGCGCCTGCTGGTACTCGGCACGCATCGCCAGGTGCCCGGCTTCCGGCACCACCAGCGACTTCTCGTCCACCCCGCGGGCCACGAGGACGAGGCGCTCCGCCGCGCGCGCGACGATGCCGTCGTGGGAGCCGAACGGGCCCAGCGTCGCCAGCTCCGCGTGCACGACCGCGGCCACCACGAGCGCCGGGGCCCGCGTGGTGGCGGTGAGCAGCTGGGCGAGCCCGCGCAGCCGCGTGGCCGCCTCCTCGTCCCGCGGGCGGCCGAGCCGCTCCTCGGGCACCTCCCCCGCCCCGGCCAGGGCGTGGATGCGCGCCAGGGCCTGCAGCGGCGTGCTCCGCAGGAGCGGGGCCAGGGAGAGCAGCGCCGTGCTGACCCGCAGCGCGGCCAGGACGTGCCGGTCCTCGACCTCGCCGCTGCGCACCTGCGCGAGCGTCGCCTCGGAGCCGGCCAGCACCGCGGAGGCGTGCGCGCCGCGCAGCAGCGACTCCGAGGTGGTCTCGGGGCTGGTGCGCCGCAGGCCGCGGTCGCGCAGCACCACGTCCACGGCGTCGCGGGCCGCGACGTACGCGCTCGGGACGCCCTCCAGGGACAGCAGCGGGGCCAGCGGGTCGGCACTCACCCCGGCAGGCTACCCACGACCCGCCGCCGGGCGTCACACGGAGCGGGCCCACGCCACGCCGCGCGGCAGCACCCGGCCGGGCCGCACGGGGGCTACGCTCCGCAGGGATGAGCGAGCACCAGCCCCACGGACGGTCCTTCGGGTCCGTCGCCGCGGCCTACGACCGCGGCCGCCCGGGCTACCCGCCCGAGTCGGCGGCGTGGCTGACGGGTGAGCGCCCCTGTCGCGTCCTCGAGCTCGGTGCCGGCACCGGCAAGCTCACGGCCGCCCTGCTGGACCTGGGCCACCAGGTCACGGCCACCGACCCGGACCCGGCGATGCTGGAGATCCTGTCCCAGCGGCTGCCCGACGTGCCCGTCGAGGTCGCCTCGGCGGAGTCCCTGCCGTTCGCGGCCGGCTCGTTCGACGTGGTGGTCGCCGCGCAGGCGTTCCACTGGTTCGACGCCGCCACGGCGCTGCCCGAGATCGTGCGCGTCCTCGCCCCGGCCGGCCGACTGGCCGTGGTGTGGAACTCCTTCGACGCCCGCGTCCCCTGGGTGCGACGCCTGAGCCGGATGATCGGCGAGCAGGACCAGCGCACCGACCTCGCCGACGAGATCCTCGGCAGCCCCCTGCTGGAGCAGCACGAGGACGCCGAGCACCGGCACTGGCACGTCGTGGACTCCCACTCGATCGCCGACATGACGGCCTCCCGCTCGAACGTCGCCGCGATGCCCGAGGAGCAGCGCGAGCAGGTGCTCGCCGACGTCGCGGAGCTCTACGCCGGCTACGGCCGCGGCATGGACGGGATGCAGCTGCCGCTGGTGGCCCGCTGCTGGGCGGCCCAGGCGGCGCCCCGGCCCGAGCCGAGCCCCGAGGAGGTCGAGCGCGAGGCCCGCCTCGAGGCCGAGCGGGTGGCGCAGCTGCGGGCCGAGCAGGGCTGGTCGGGCCACGAGTGGGACGACGAGCAGCCGTTCGACGAGCCCTCCGCGCGCACGGGCGAGCAGGCGGTCGTGGACGAGGACGACGACCGCATGGTCATCACCACCGGCAGCCTCCCCCGCATCCAGGTCTCCCTCGGCGAGGCCCCGCTCGCCGTCTTCGAGGACGAGGGCCTGCTCCTCATCGACCTGCACTGACGGGTCCGGGCGAGGGCCGCAACAGGAGGTGCCGCCGATGAACGAGCCCCGCGCCCGCCGCGGCTGGCGCCGCCGGCACCTGGGCACCGACGCCGAGCTGGCGACATTCCGCACGCTGCACACCGCCTCGCTCGCGGCCCCCGCGCTGCGCGCCGGGCTGAGCCAGGACAGCGCCGCGGCCGCCGTCCCGCACCTGCGAGCGCTCCTGGACGCACCCGCGATCGCGCTCACCGACACCGCCGACGTCCTCGCCTGGGACGGGGAGGCCTACCACCACGCCGAGCACGTGCCGGCGATCGTGGCCGCGACCCTCGAGCGGCAGGGCCCGCGGGCCTTCGACCGCCGCGACCTGCGCTGCACGGTGCGCGAGTGCGAGATCCGCTCCGCCGTCTCCTCGCCGCTGGTCGTGGAGGACCGGGTCGTGGGCGCCCTGGTCGCCTTCGACACCTTCCCCGGCGCCGGCCTGGCCCGCACGGCCGAGGAGGTCGCGCGGTGGGTCTCGGGCCAGCTCGAGCTCGCCGAGCTGGACTCCTCGCGCACGCGGCTGATGGAGGCCGAGGTCCGCGCGCTGCGGGCGCAGATCAGCCCGCACTTCATCTTCAACTCCCTCGGCGCGATCGCCAGCTTCGTGCGCACCGACCCCGAGCGGGCCCGTGAGCTGCTGCTGGAGTTCGCGGACTTCACCCGCTACTCCTTCCGCAAGCACGGCGAGTTCACGACGCTCTCGGAGGAGCTGCGCTCGATCGAGCAGTACCTGCTGCTGGAGCAGGCCCGCTTCGGCGACCGGCTGGCCGTCACCCTCGTCGTGGCCCCCGAGGTGCTGCCGGTGGTCATCCCGTTCCTGTGCGTGCAGCCGCTGGTGGAGAACGCCGTGCGGCACGGCCTGGAGGGGCAGCCCGAGGGCGGGCGCATCCGCATCTCCGCCCGGGACGCCGGCCTCGACTGCGTGATCGAGGTGGACGACGACGGCGCCGGCGAGGACCCCGAGCGGATCGCCCGGGTGCTGGCCGGCGACCACGAGAACGACTCGGTCGGCCTGGGCAACGTCGACGCGCGCCTGCGGGCCACGTACGGGGAGGAGTACGGCCTGGTGGTGGAGACCGCCCGCGGCGCGGGCACCCGGGTGATCGTGCGGGTGCCGAAGTTCGCCCCGGGCGTGCTGGCCTGAGCCCGCGAGGCACGGCTGCCCGCACCTCCTGGCGTCCGGGCCGCCGGTACGGCAGGGTGAGCCAGCACACGGGGCGCCGAGGGCGGCGCTGCCGAGAGGGGGACGAGGCGGCGTGACTGGTCTGAGGGTGCTGGTCGTCGACGACGAGCGGCCTGCGCTGGACGAGCTGACGTTCCTGCTCGGCCGCGACGAGCGGGTCGGCACCGTGCTGGCCGCGGCCTCGGCCACCGAGGCGCTGCGGCTGCTGCGCGAGACCGGCGTGGACGCGGTCTTCCTCGACGTCCAGATGCCCGGCCTCTCCGGCCTGGAGCTGGGCGAGCTGCTCGGCAACTTCCGCACCCCGCCGCGGATCGTCTTCGTCACCGCCCACGAGGAGCACGCCCTGCAGGCCTTCGACCTCCAGGCCGTCGACTACGTGCTCAAGCCGGTGCGCGCGGACCGGCTGGCCGAGGCGGTCCGTCGCCTGGGCGGTCCCGCGGAGGCGCCGAGCGCGCCCGCCGACGTCCAGATCCCTGTCGAGCTGGGCGGCGTCACGCGGTTCGTGCAGCGCAGCGCGATCACCCACGTGGAGGCGCAGGGCGACTACGCGCGGCTGCACACCGGGGAGGGCTCGCACCTGGTCCGCACCCCGCTCACCGCCCTCGAGGACGAGTGGGGCGCGGCCGGCTTCGTCCGCATCCACCGCTCCCTGCTGGTCTCGATGCAGCACGTCACCGAGGTCCGGATGGACGCCGGCCGCTGCTCGGTCGTGGTCTCCGGCGGCGCCGAGCTGGGCGTCAGCCGGCGCCACACCCGCCAGCTGCGCGAGCGGCTGGCCCGGCGCAACCAGGCGTGAGCCGGGCATGAGCAGGGCGTGAGCAGGGCGTGAGCAGGGCGTGAGTCGGCGCGGGCCGGGGGGCGGGCCATGAGCAGCGAGCGGCCGCAGCGGGTCCGGGTGACCGGGCCGGCCCGCCGTCGTCCGCCCCGGGCCCGGGTGCACGAGGTGGACGCCGAGTCCCGCCTCGGCTCGCTGTACCTGCGCGCGCTCGTGCGCGAGCAGTGGTGGCTGGGGCTGCGCACGCTCGCGCTGCTGATGCTCGGGCTCGGCACCCTGCCGGTGCTGTTCTTCGCGCTGCCCGACCTGGCCGCCGTGCACGTGCTCGGCGTCGGGCTCGCCTGGTGGCTGCTCGGCGTGGCGCCCTACCCGCTGCTGGTGGCGCTGGCCTGGCGGCACGTGCGGCGTGCGGAGCGCAACGAGGACACCTTCACCGCGCTCCTGGAGGAGCTGGACGGCCCCCGCTCCGGTGGCCCGGACGACGGCGGGCGAGCGTGAGCGGCGCACCGGTGTGGCCGGGCGCGGTGGCGGTGGCGCTGGTGGTGGTCGCGACGCTGGCCATCGGCAGCCTGGGGCTGCGGCTCTCGCGCACGACCAGCGACTTCATGGTCGCCTCGCGCACGGTGCCGGCGTTCACCAACGCCTCGGCGATCAGCGGGGAGTACCTCTCGGCGGCCTCGTTCCTGGGCGTCGCCGGCCTGCTGCTGACCTTCGGTGCCGACATGCTCTGGTACCCCGTCGGCTGGACGGCCGGCTACCTCGTCATGCTCGCCCTCGTCTCCGCGCCGCTGCGTCGCTCGGGGGCCTACACGCTGCCCGACTTCGCGGAAGCCCGGCTGGGCTCGCGGCGGGTGCGGACCATCTGCTCGGTGCTGGTGGTGGCCGTCGGCTGGCTCTACCTGCTGCCGCTGTTCCAGGGCGCGGGCGTCATGCTCGGCGCGGCGCTCGGGCTGCCCACCTGGATCGGCCCGGCCGGCGTCGCCTCCGTCGTGCTGGTCAACGTGATCGGCGGCGGGATGCGCTCGATCACCCTGGTGCAGGCGGTGCAGTACTGGTTCAAGCTCACCGCCCTGCTGCTGCCGGCGGCGGTGCTGCTGGCCGTCTGGCTCGGCGACGGCCGCCCCGACACCGAGCGCCTCGGCCGGCCCGACTTCCCCACCGACGTCCTCGCCTGGTCGAACCCGCTGGCCGACGGGGGCGCCCAGGGCCTCTACCTGACCTACGCCCTGATCGCCGCCACGTTCTTCGGCACGATGGGCCTGCCGCACGTGGTGGTGCGCTTCTACACCAACCCCGACGGCCGCTCCGCACGCCGCAGCACGCTGCTGGTGCTGGCGCTGCTGGGGCTGTTCTACCTGGTGCCACCGGTCTACGGAGCGCTCGGCCGGGTCTACGCCCCGGAGCTGGCGGCCTCGGGCGAGTCCGACCTGCTCGTGCTGCTCCTGCCTCGGATCGTGGTGCCCGGCCTCGGCGGCGACCTGCTCACCGGCCTCGTGGTCGCGGGCGCGTTCGCCGCGTTCCTCTCCACCTCCTCCGGCCTGGCCATCGCGGTGGCGGGCGTGCTCGGGCAGGACGTCACCGGCCGCTCGTGGGGCGGACGACGGCTCGGCGGCGTGGCCGCCTTCCGGCTCGGCGCCGTCATCGCCGTCGTGGTGCCGGCCGCCGTCGCGCTGGGCGAGCCGAGCGCCGGGGTGGCCACCACCGTGGGGCTGGCCTTCGCGGTGGCCGCCTCCACCTTCGCCCCGCTGCTGATGCTGGGCATCTGGTGGCGCCGGCTCACGCCCACCGGCGCGGGTGCGGGGCTGGTCGTGGGCGGGCTCGGCTCGGGCGCGGCCGCGCTCACCACCCTCTACCTGGACGGCCCGGCCGGCTGGGTCGGCGTGCTGGCCGCGCGGCCCGCGCTGTGGAGCATCCCGCTCGCCACCGCCGTGATGATGCTGGTCAGCCTGGCCACCCAGCGCACCGTGCCCCCCGGCGTCCGCCGGTTCATGGTGCGCCTGCACACCCCCGAGGCGCTCGACCTCGACCGCGGCTGACCCGCGTCGCCGGAGCGAGACGTCATACGGAGCGGACGCAGTCTCCCTCAGAGGTATGACGTCCCGGGGGCGCTCAGTGCGGGGCGTGGTGCTCGGCGTCCCCGTGCTTCCAGTACCCCTTCACGACGCTGTGGGTGACCCCGAGCGCGGAGAGCCGGGCACGGGCGGGCGAGACGATCGACTGCTCGGCGGCGACGAACGCGAGGCCGGCGTCGGGTGCACCGGGAGGCGTCCAGGCCATGACCGCCTCGGCCAGCGGGGCGGTGTCGCCGGTGGCCACCTCGGGTGCGACGAGCACCGAGACGTCCGCGCCCGCGAGCGAGGCGAGGTGCGGCTCGGCGTCCTCGGCCGACACGACGAGCAGCAGCACGGTCGCCGGGGCACCGGCGACCGCGGCCAGGTGGCGCCGGATCGCCGGGAGCGCGGTGAGGTCGCCGGCGAGCAGCCACCACGCCGGCGTCCCCGCGACCACCAGCGAGCCGCGGGGCCCTCCGACGGCGGCGGGGTCGCCGGGCTGGGCGCGGGTGACCCAGTCCGAGGCGTGCCCGCCGGGGTGGACGACGAGGTCGAGAGTCAGCCAGGCGTCGGCACCCGTGCCGCCCCACGCCACCGGGGTGTACTCGCGGGAGACGGGCCTCGGGTCCCCCGGACCCGGCGGCACCAGGCCCTCCGGCCCGATCTCCGGCAGCACCAGGGAGCCGTCGGCCCCGGGCACGAACAACCGCAGGTGGTCGTCGGCGCCGGCGGAGGCGAAGCCCGCGAGGTCGGCGCCGGTGAGCACCACCCGGCGGTACCGCGGCCCGAGGTCGGCCACGGAGGCCACGACCGCTCGTCGCAGCACGAGGTCCGCCCGACGACGGACGAGCTCGAACGGGGCGTCTCGGTGGACGGGAGGGTTGCCGACGTCTGTAGTCATGTGCTTAGGCTTACCTTACTGAGGCAACCCTCATCCAGCCCGGATCGACGATCGCGTCGACCGCGGAACGCGATGGGCCGCCCAGCACCTTCCCCGTCAGCCGACCGGCGCACCGACCGCCCACCCGGGCACCACGCCGGCCGACCCCCGAGAGGAACGACTCCCCGTGAGCCCCCGCAGCACCCCGATCAAGCGTCTGGCCGCCGTCGCCGCCGCGCTCCCCCTCGTCGCCGTCCTCGCCGCGTGCGGCAGCGACTCCGAGGCCGAGGAGGCCGCGAGCACGGTCACCGTCACCACCGCCCAGGGCGAGGTGGAGGTCCCGGCGCAGCCGCAGACGATCGTCAGCTACGACCTCGGCACCATCGACATCATCGACGCCCTCGGCGGCGACGTGGCGGGCGTGCCCGACGCGACCTTCCCCGACTACCTCACCAGCGTCCAGGACGAGGCCGAGGTGGTCGGCAGCTTCTTCGAGCCCGACTTCGAGGCCGTCGCGGAGCTCGACCCCGACCTGATCATCGTCTCGGGCCGCAGCCTGGACTCGATGGACGACCTCGCCGAGATCGCCACCACCATCGACCTCTCCGTCGACGAGACCGACTACTGGGCCAGCGTCCAGTCCAACGTCGAGGCGCTCGGCACCATCCTGGGCGCGCAGGACGAGGCCACCAGCCTGGTCTCCGACGTGCAGACCCAGATCGACGAGGCCACCGAGGTCACCGCGGACGCCGGCACCGGCCTGATCGTCCTCACCACCGGCGGCGAGGTCTCCGCCTACGGCGCCGGCTCGCGCTTCGGCATCATCCACGACCTGCTCGGCGTGGAGCCGGCCGTCGACATCGACGCCGAGACCCACGGCGAGCCCGTGAGCTTCGAGTACGTCGGCGAGGCCAACCCCGACTGGCTGTTCGTCATCGACCGCGACGCCGCGATCGGCGAGACCGGCGGCGAGTCCGCCGAGGCCATCCTCGACAACGCGGTCGTCGGCTCCACCACCGCGTGGAGCGAGGGGCAGGTCATCTACCTCGACGGCGTCGTCTGGTACCTCGCCGGCGGCGGCATCACCGCCATGAGCGAGATGGTCAGCAACGTGACCGAGGGGATCGAGTCCTGACACCCCCGCCCAGCACCGCCACCCCGGTACGGCCCGCCCAGGCCGTGCCGGGGTCCGGTGCGTCCGGAGCCCCTGCCAGGCGCCGCAGCCGCTGGCTGCTCCCCGCCGTCCTGGCGGTCGTGGCTCTCGCCGTGCTCAGCACCTTCGTGGGCGTCGCCAGCGTGACCCCCGCGGCCCTGCTGCGCGGTGACGCGGACGCCTGGCAGCTGCTCGCGGTCTCCCGGCTCCCGCGCACGGCCGCGCTGATCCTGGCGGGCGTCTCGCTCGCGGTCGCCGGCCTGGTCATGCAGCTGCTGGTGCGCAACCGGTTCGTCGACCCCTCCACCTCCGGTGCGGTCGACGCCTCGATGCTCGGCCTGCTCGCGGTGATGATCTTTGCGCCCGGCATGCCCGTCATCGGCAAGATGCTGGTGGCGGCCCTGTTCGCGCTCGCCGGCACCGGACTGTTCCTGCTGCTGCTCTCCCGGATGCCCCTGCGCTCCCCCATCACCGTGCCGCTGGTCGGCATCACCTTCGGCGGCGTGCTGGGCGCGGCCGGGTCGTTCGTGGCCTACGAGCAGGACCTCATCCAGTCGATGCTCGCCTGGCGCACCGCCGACTTCTCCGGCCTGCTCGCCGGCCGCTACGAGCTGCTCTGGGTCGCCGCCGCGCTGGCCGTCGTCGTCTGGTTCCTCGCCGACCGGCTCACCATCGCCGGCCTCGGGAAGGACGCCGCCACCGGCCTCGGCCTCTCCTACCGGACCGTGATGATCACCGGCATGGTCGTGGTCTCGCTGATCAGCGCCACGGTCACGGCCACCGTGGGCGACGTGCCGTTCCTCGGCCTCATCGTGCCCAACGTCGTCAGCCTCCTGGTCGGCGACCACGCCCGCCGCTCGGTGCCCTGGGTCGCGCTGCTGGGCGCCGGGTTCCTGCTGCTGTGCGACGTCATCGGCCGCCTCGTCCGCTACCCCTACGAGGTGCCGCTCGGTGTCGTCGTGGGTGTGCTCGGCAGCGCGGCGTTCCTCTACCTGCTCGTGAAGGGGTCGCGTCGTGTCGGCTGACCTCGCCGCCCCCACCCCCACCCGTCGCAGGCGGCGCAAGAAGCAGGACGCCGGCGGCGCCCGCGCGGCCGCCCGCCGACCCGGTCTCATCACCGGTGTCGCCCTGACTGTTGCCGTCCTCGCCTGCGCGGGCTTCGTGCTCGTCGACCTGCCCGGAGCCTGGGAGTACGCGCTGCGACTGCGGCTGCGCACCGTCGCGGCGCTGGTGCTGGTGGCGGTGGCCGTGGCCGTCTCGACCGTGCTGTTCCAGACCGTGACGGCCAACCGCATCCTCACCCCCGGCCTCATGGGCTTCGACGCGCTCTACCTGCTGGTGCAGACGGCGGTCGTGTTCTTCGCCGGCGCCGGGGCGCTCGGCGGGGCTGCCGGCGGCGGGATCGCCGGGTCACTGCTGTGGCTGGTCGAGGTCGGCGTCATGGTCGTGCTCATCACCGCCCTGTCGCGCTGGCTCCTGCTCGGCGCGCGGCGCGACCTGCAGATCGTCGTGCTCGTCGGCGTCGTGGTCGGCACCCTGCTACGGAGCGTCACCACGATACTGCAGCGAATGCTCGACCCGGCCTCGTTCGCGGTGCTGCAGGACTCGTTCTTCGCCTCCTTCGGCACCGTCGAGGAGGACCTGCTGACCATCAGCGCCGTCGTCGTCCTCGCCACCCTGGCGGTGCTCCTCGCGTTCCGCCACGTCTTCGACGTGCTCGCGCTGGGCCGCGAGGCCGCCACCAGCCTCGGCGTCGACCACCGCCGCGCGGTGCTGTGGGTGATGGTCGCCGTGGCCGTGCTGGTCTCGGTCTCGACCGCCCTGGTCGGGCCGATCACCTTCTTCGGCCTGCTGGTCGCGAACCTCGCCTACGTGGCGGTCGGGCACGCGCACCGCTGGTCGATCCCGGCCGCCTCGGCGTTCGCCGTCATCACCCTCGTCGTCGGCCAGTGGCTGCTCGACCGGGTCTTCGACTTCGGCACCGGACTGTCCATCATCATCGAGCTCGGCGGCGGCGTGCTGTTCCTCGCGCTGCTCCTCGGAAGGGCCCGCCTGTGATCACCACCGACTCCCTGACCAAGCGCTACGGGCCCAGCACGGTCGTCGACGAGGTCACCCTCGAGCTGGCCCGCCCCGGCGTCACCGCGCTCATCGGCCCCAACGGCGCCGGCAAGTCGACGCTGCTCTCCCTGGTCGGGCGGCTCGCGGACGCCGATGGCGGGGCCGCGCTCGTCGACGGCATGGACGTCGCCACCACCCGCAGCCGCGACCTGGCCAAGCGGATGGCGATCCTGCGCCAGGAGCACCACCTCGAGGCGCGTCTGTCGGTGCGCGACCTGGTCGGCTTCGGGCGGTTCCCGCACAGCCGCGGGCGACCGGGGCCGGAGGACGAGGCGGTCGTGGCCGACGTCCTGACCCGCCTGAGCCTGGACGACCTCGCCGACCGCTACCTCGACGAACTCTCCGGCGGGCAGCGCCAGCGGGCGTTCATCGCGATGGCGCTCGCGCAGGACACCGAGTACCTGCTGCTCGACGAGCCCCTCAACAACCTCGACCTCGCGCACGCGGTGGCCATCATGCGGCTGCTGCGCACCGCGGCCGACGAGCTGGGGAAGCGGGTCGTGGTCGTGCTCCACGACATCAACTTCGCCTCGCGCTGGTCGGACGAGATCGTCGCGCTCGCCGACGGCCGGGTCGTCGCCCAGGGCCCGCCCGCCGAGGTCATCCGGCCCGAGGTGCTCGAGGACCTCTACGGCGTCCCCGTCTCCGTGCACGAGGTCGACGGGCACCGGGTGGCCGTCTACTACGGCTAGACCAATAGTGCGCGACGAAAAGCACCGGATTCCGACCGAGGACGGTGCTTTTCGTCGCGCACTATTGGCTCAGACGTGGGCCGCCAGCTGGGCAGCAGCCCGTTCGACGACCACGTCCACGGCGAGGGGGTGGGTGCCGAGGACGTCGCCGACGGGCCCGGCTCCGGCAGCCGCGGCGGTCTCGGCGACCCGGCGGCTGAACAGGCCGGGGCTGAGCAGGTAGAGGGAGACCGCGTCGCCGGCCTGCACGACCTCCTCGGGACGCTTGCCGTACCCCGAGATCGTCGCCAGCCGCACGGGGGCGTCCCAGCCCTCCTGCAGGTACCGGGTCGCGGCACGCAGGTCGCGCCAGCCGAGCGGGTCGGTGGAGCCCGCGGCCACCATCGTCACCGGCTGGCCGGGGCGGGCGCCGGCCTCCAGCAGCCGGTCGACCTGGGCCAGCGCGAGCTGCGGGTCGGGGCCGAGCGGACGGCCCAGTGCCACGTCGGCGTCCTCCGGCGCCAGCGCGCACGCCTCGGGCACGTCGTGGCGCACGTGGTAGCCGGTGGAGAGCAGCAGCGGGACGACGGCGACGGGCCCGTGCACCTCGCGCATGACGTCGGCCAGCAGCGGCTCCGAGAGCTCGACGTAGGCCGCGACCGCCTCGACGCCCAGCCGCTCGGCCGCCGCAGCGGTGAGGCGGCGGGCGTTCTCGTTGCCGCCCGCGCGGCGGGTGCCGTGCGCGACGGTGACGAGTCGGGGCGGACGCGGCGTGGTCACTGCTCCACCGCCAACCGGTACCCACGCTTGACGACGGTCTGCACGGCCCGGGTGCCGAGAGCGGCGCGGAGCCGGGCGACGGCCATCTCGACGGCGTGCTCGGAGCCCGCGGTGCCCGAGGGCAGCTGGGCCAGCAGCGCGCGACGCGGGATGACGTTGCCGGGGTTGGCCACGAGCGCGGCGAGCACCGCCATCGGGGCGGGCGAGAGCCTCACCTCGGTGCCGTCCAGCAGCACCGACTCACCGTGCATCAGCAGCTGGTGCCCGCCGACCAGCTCGAGGGTGAGGCCCTCCTTGCGCGAGGGCAGCTCGGCCTCCATCAGCTTCACCATGGCGGCCAGCCGCGAGCGGTCGGGCGGGTAGATGGTGGGCACGCCCCACAGCTCGAACGCGGCCGCAGTCACCGGGCCGACGCAGACGGCCACCACGTCCGCCTGGAACGCGCTGATCACGTCCTCGCGGCGCCCCATCGAGGTGGCGGCGTCCATGAGGGCGGCGACGGCCGGCGCCGAGGTGAAGGTGACCGCGTCGAGCTCGAGGTCGGCCACGAGGTCGACCATGCCGAGCATGGGCGTGGGGTCCTCGGCGGTGACGGTGCGGTAGACCGTGACGACGTCGACGGCCGCGCCCTGGCGACGCAGCGCGTGCCCGACCATCGACAGCGACTGCCCGTGCTCCTGCACGAGGATGTTGCGGCCGGTGAGGTCGCGTCCGCGCAGGTGGTCGAGCACGTCCTCGAACAGCTCCGACTCCGGCGACCACAGCTCCCGCAGGCCACCGGCGCGCAGGGCGCCGACGCTCTTCGGGCCGCGGGCGAGGATCTCGGCCGGCCGGAGCGCCGCGACCAGCTGCTCGCGCAGCCCGAGCTCCTCGGCGGTCTCGAACCACTGCCGCATGCCGATGCCGGTGGTGGCCACGAACATGTCGGGCGGGTCGGCGATGACCTTCTCGGTGGCGGCCCGCAGGTCGGCCAGGTCGACCCGGTTGGGGTCGCTGGAGAGCGCCGGGGCGTGCACGACCCGAGCGCCGCGCCGCGTCATCAGCGCGATCTGCTCGTCCGCCTTGCGGGCCGCGGTCACGCCGATGCGGAACCCCGCGAGCGGGCCCGCGGCGGCCTGCGTGCTCGGGTCCGCGGTCTCGTCCTCCGTCAGCAGTCCGGTCATCGGCTCCCCCTCCGAGATCGGGCCGGCACCGTCGTTCATGCCGGCGTGCGCTTCGCCCCCACGAGGACCACCCCGCCGTCGACCTTGACGTCCCAGGTGTCCACCCGCACGGCCTCGTCGTCGAGGCACACCCCGTCGGCCAGACGGAAGGGCTGCTTCTTCATCGGCGACGCCACGAAGGGCACGCCGCTGCGAGTACCCACGATGCCACGCGAGAGCACCGAGGCACGAGCGAAGGGACACACGTTGGACAGGGCGTAGACCTCGTCGCGGTGGTCACGGAACAGGGCGACGGCCTCCCCGCGGACCAGGGCGGCCACCCCTGCCTCGGCGGGCACCTGCTCGAGCCGGCAGACCGGCTCCCACTCGTCGGTGGTGGTGTGGTCGGGCAGCGTGGCGGTCATCGGGAGGCTCCCACGGGGATCGTCGTGCCGAGGACGACCGGGCCGGCGTGGTTCTCGGGCCGGATCTGGTCGCGCTCGGTGGTGAAGGTGATGTTGGGGTCGGGCGTGCCGGGGGCGTTGACGAAGGACACGAAGCGCTCCAGCTTCTGGGGGTCGGCCAGCGTGGCCGCCCACTCGTCCTCGTACGTGGCGACGTGACGCTCCATGGACTCCTCCAGCTCGGAGCCCAGGCCGAGGACGTCGTCCACGACCACGGCCTTGACCCGGTCGAGCCCGCCCTCGAGGGAGTCGATCCAGGGAGCCGTGCGCTGGAGTCGGTCGGCCATCCGGACGTAGTACATGAGGAACCGGTCGAGGTAGCTGATCAGCGTCTCGTCGTCGAGGTCGCCGGCCAGCAGCTGGGCGTGGGCGGGGTTCATGCCGCCGTTGCCGCCGACGTAGAGGTTCCAGCCCTTGTCGGTGGCGATGACGCCGAAGTCCTTGCCCCGGGCCTCGGCGCACTCGCGGGCGCAGCCGGAGACCCCGCCCTTGAGCTTGTGCGGGGAGCGCAGGCCGCGGTAGCGCAGCTCCAGGCGGATGGCCATGGACACCGACTCCTGGACGCCGTAGCGGCACCACTCCGAGCCGACGCAGGACTTCACGGTCCGCAGGGACTTGCCGTAGGCGTGGCCGGACTCGAAGCCGGCGTCCACGAGGCGGCCCCAGATGGCGGGCAGGTCCTCCATGCGGGCACCGAACATGTCGATGCGCTGGCCGCCGGTGATCTTGGTGTAGAGGCCGAAGTCGCGGGCGACCTCGCCGATCACGATGAGGCCCTCGGGCGTCACCTCCCCGCCGGGGATGCGCGGGACGACGGAGTAGGAGCCGTTCTTCTGGATGTTGGCCAGGTAGGCGTCGTTGGTGTCCTGCAGCCCGGCGTGGGTGCCGCCCAGGACGTGCTCGTTGAACTGGCTGGCCAGGACCGAGGCGACCGTGGGCTTGCAGATGTCGCAGCCGCGGCCGGTCCCGTGGGCCTCGAGGACCGCCTCGAAGGTCGTGTAGCCGTGGATCTTCACGACCTCGAAGAGCTCGGCTCGCGAGATCGCGAAGTGCTCGCACAGGGCCTTGGAGACCTCGCGGCCGGTCTTGGCGAAGTGGTCCTCGATGATCGCCTTGACGCTGGTGACGCACGAGCCGCAGGTGGTGCCGGCGTTGGTGCAGCTCTTGACGGAGGCCACGTCCTCGCAGCCGTCCTCGACGGCGTGGACGATGTCGCCCTTGCTGACGTTGTTGCACGAGCAGATCTGCGCCTCGTCCGGCAGGGCGGCCACGCCGCCGCCGGTCGACCCGCCGCGCGAGGCCGGGAGGATGAGCTCCTCGGGGTTCTCCGGCAGCGCGATGCCGGGGTTCGTCGACGTGGCGACCATCGGGCGCAGGATGCCGTAGGCGGCCGCGTCGCCGACCAGGATGCCGCCGAGCAGGCGGGTGCCGTCCTCGGTGACGACGAGCTTCTTGTACACGCCGGCGACGGCGTCGGAGTAGACGAGCTCCAGCGAGCCCTCGGTGGTCGCGAAGGCGTCACCGAAGGAGGCCACGTCGACGCCGAGCAGCTTGAGCTTGGTGGACATGTCGGCGCCGGTGAAGCGGCCCGGGCCGTCCAGCAGGGCGTCCGCGACGACCTCGGCCATGTCGTAGCCGGGGGCGACGAGGCCGTACATGCGGCCCGCGGGGGCGGCGCACTCGCCGATCGCCCAGATGCGCTCGTCGGAGGTGTGGCACTGGTCGTCGACCAGGATGCCGCCGCGCTCGGCGATCTCCAGGCCCGACTCGCGCCCCAGGACGTCGCGGGGCCGGACGCCGGCGGAGAAGACGACGACCTGCGCGTCGATCTTGTAGGAGTCCTTGAGCTGGAGGCCGTCGACGCTGCCGGTCTCCCCGGCGGTGATCTCCTGGGTCATGACGCCCGCGTGGACGTTGACCCCGAGCTTCTCGATGTGGCGCACCAGCGTGGAGCCGCCGGCCTGGTCGAGCTGGACCGGCATGAGGCGCGGGGCCATCTCGACGACGTGGGTCTGCAGGCCCAGCTGCACGAGCGCGTTGGCCGCCTCGAGGCCGAGCAGGCCGCCGCCGATGACGATGCCGGACGTGGCGGTGTGCGAGGCCTCGCGGATCGCGTCGAGGTCCTCGATCGTGCGGTAGACGAACACGCCGTCGTGCTCCCGCCCCGGGACCGGGGGCACGAACGGGGCGGCACCGGTGGCCAGCACGAGCTGGTCGTAGCCGAGCACCGTCTCGGTGCCGGTGACCTTGTCGCGGGCGGTGACGGTGCGGGCGGCCCGGTCGAGGGAGACGACCTCGGTGCTGATCCGCAGCTCGACCGCGTCGTGGTCGTAGGACCCACCCGGCAGCAGCGAGAGCTCCTCGGCGCAGGTGGCCGAGAAGTAGGAGGTGAGGGCGACGCGGTCGTAGGCCGCGCGGGGCTCCTCACCCAGGATGACGACGTCGAAGGTGTCGGTGAGGCCCCGCTCGACGGCGGCCTGCACGAACCGGTGGCCGACCATGCCGTGGCCGACGACGACGAGGCGCTGGCGGTTGCTCATGGGGTGTCTCCTGCTGCGGCGGACCGCGGACGAGTGGGGCTGACAGGTACCAGGTTGCGTGGCGGGGGTTGCCCCTCCGTCACGCCGGACGGTGCTTCTCGTGACATCTCGCTCACCGCCTCACGGCCCTCACGACCTCACATGAGGGCGGCGTGAACGTGCAGGTCAGGCGGTTGTGAAGGCGGCGTGAGGGCGCGTGCCGCCCGTGCCGCCCACCGGTGCGCCGAGCTTCTCGGCGAGCAGGTCGCGGCAGGCGTTCGCGCAGCCGCCGCAGCCGGTGGTGGCGCGGGTGGACTCCTTGACGTGCTCCAGGGAGGTGCACGCCCGGATCGCTCCGGCGGTGACGCCGGCGCAGGCGCAGACCTCCGCCTCGTCGGGCAGGACGGTCGGGGTCGGCACCACGTCGGGCAGCAGCAGGTCGCCGTGCTCCTTGATGCCCAGCACCGTGCCGTGGTCGTAGTGCTGGGTGATGATCCCGACCCGCGAGAGGTCCCCGACCAGCGAGGCCGCGACGATCCGCCCGTCCTGCACGACGAGCCGGCTGTGCTTGCCGGCCAGCGGGTTGGAGACCTCGACGACCTCGCCGTCGGCCCCCACCGGGTCGCCGAGCACCGCGACGTCGAGGTCGGTGGCACGCAGTCGTGCGACCACCCGTGAGCCGGCGTGGGTGACGTCCCCGCCGCAGAGCCGGTTGGCCAGCACGCTCGCCTGCTCCCAGGCCGGGGCGACGAAGCCGTGGACGACGCCGCCGTGCTGGGCGCAGTCGCCGATGGCGCTGATCCGGCCGTCGGTGACGGAGGTGAGGGTGTCGTCCACGACGATGCCGCGGCGCACCTCGAGGCCGGCGCCCCGCGCCAGGGCGGTGGACGGTCGGCCGCCGGCGGTGAGCACGACCAGGTCGGTCTCGAGCACGAAGCCGTTGTCGAGCTGGAGGCCGACCGGGCCGTCGTCGGTGACCGAGCCGCCGCTGGGCGGGTCGACGAGGCGGGTCACGCGTGCCCCGGTGTAGACGGTGGTGCCGAGCTTGGTGAGGCTGCGGCGCAGCACCTTCGCGCCGGCCTCGTCGACCTGCCGGGAGAGCAGGTGCTCGGTGGCCTCGACGACTTCGACCTGCAGACCGCGCAGCGACAGGGCCCGCGCGACCTGAAGGCCGAGGAGCCCGCCGCCCACCACCACGGCGCGCGAGCCGGGGCGGGCCGTGACGGCCTCGTCGAGCCCCTCGCAGTCGGCGACCGAGCGGAAGGCGTGGACGCGGGGGTGCAGCGAGCCGTCGTGCCTGATCAGCCCGCGCATCGGCGGCAGCGTCGGGATCGAGCCCGTCGCCAGGACGAGGCGGTCGAAGGGGATCGTGGTGCCGTCGACGAGCATGACGTCGCCGTAGTCGCGGTCGACCGCGAGGACCCGGGAGCCCAGCCGCAGGTCGATGCCGTGCTCGGCGAACCAGTCGCCGCGGCGCAGGGTGATCGCGTCCCGGTCGTGGGTGCCCTCGAGCACCGCGGAGAGCAGGATGCGGTTGTAGGCGGGGACCTCCTCGTCGCCGAGGACGGTCACGTGGCCGGGGTAGCCGTTCGCCACCAGCTGCTCGACCAGCCGGGTCGCCGCCATCCCGTTGCCGACCACGACGAGCCGTTCGCGGCCGTCCTGCTGGTCGCTGGTCCCGGCGTCGAGATCGGCGTCGATGTCGGCGTTGATGCCGGCGTTGATGTCGGCGTTGATCTCGGGGGTGCTCATGCCTGGGCCTCCACAGCTGCTGCGCACACCTTGAACTCGGGCATCCGGCTGGCCGGGTCGAGCGCGTCGTTGGTGAGCCGGTTGACGCCGAGCCAGTGGAACGGCGCGAAGACGGTGTCGTGACGGATGGTGGGCACCACCCGGGCGGGGGCCTGGAGGCGCCCCCGCCGGGTGGAGACGGTGACGGGGTCGCCGTCGGCGATCCCGAGGCGAGCGGCCAGCACCGGGTGCATCTCCAGGAACGCGCCGTCGTCCGGCAGGTCCGTGATGCGACGGGTCTGGGCGCCCGACTGGTACTGGGCCAGGATGCGGCCCGTGGTGAGGTGCAGCGGGTACTCGGCGTCCACCGGCTCGGCGGTGCCGCGGTGCTCGACCACGTGCATCCTCGCGCGGCCGTCCGGGTGGGCGAACCGCTCGGTGAACATCCGCGGTGTGCCGGGGTGGGCGGGGCTCGGGCAGGGCCAGAAGACGCCCTGCTCGGCGTCGATCCGCTCGTAGCTGATCCCGGCGTAGTCGGCCTTGCCGCCGGCCGAGGCCCGGCCGAGCTCCTCGAAGACCTCCTCGGGGTCGGTCGAGAAGGTGATGGGAGCCTTGAGGCGCTCGGCCAGGCCCGAGATCACGTCGAGGTCGGAGTGGACGCCGCGGGGCGGTGCGACCGCCTGGCGGCGCAGGATGACCCGGCCCTCGAGGTTGGTCATGGTGCCGGTCTCCTCGGCCCACTGCGTGACGGGCAGGACGACGTCGGCCATGGCCGCGGTCTCGCTCATCACGATGTCGCACACGACCAGCAGGTCCAGGCTGTTCAGCCGGTCCTCGACGTGGGTGGCGTTGGGCGAGGAGACGACGATGTTGGAGCCGAAGACGAGCAGCGCCTTCGGGCCCGCGTCGGTGCCCAGTGCGTCGAGCAGCTCGTAGGCCGAGCGCCCGGGCCCGGGCAGGCTGTCGGGGTCGACGCCCCAGACCCCGGCGACGTGCTCGCGGGCGGCCGGGTCGACCAGCATCCGGTAGCCGGGCAGCTGGTCGTTCTTCTGGCCGTGCTCGCGACCGCCCTGGCCGTTGCCCTGGCCGGTGAGGCAGCCGTAGCCGGCGAACGGGCGGCCGGGCAGGCCCAGCGCGAGGGCCAGGTCGAGCCAGGCCAGCACGGTGTCGGAGCCGGTGGCGTGCTGCTCGGCGCCCCGGGCGGTCAGGATCATCACCCTGCGGGTGGAGACGACCAGGTCGGCCAGGGCGCGGAGCTCGTCGGCGGAGACGCCGGTGACGCGCTCGACGCGCTCGGGCCACCAGGCCGCGACGCTGTCCGCGACGGCCTGGAAGCCGTGCGTGCGGGACTCCACGTACTCGGTGTCCACGTGACCGCCGGCGATCACCAGGTGGAGGAGGCCGAGGGCGAGGACGAGGTCGGTGCCGGGGACGGGCTGGACGACGACGTCCGCCCGCTCCGCGGTGGAGGTGACGCGGGGGTCGATGACGACGACCTTGCCGCCGTTGTCCCGGCAGCGGTCGAGGTGCCTCGCGGCGGGCGGCATCGTCTCGGCCATGTTGGAGCCGACGAGCAGGACGAGGTCGGCCTGCTCCACGTCGGCGAGCGGGAACGGGAGACCGCGGTCGACGCCGAACGTGCGGGTGCCGGCGGAGGCGGCCGAGCTCATGCACCAGCGCCCGTTGTAGTCGATCTGGCTGGTGCCGAGCGCGACGCGGGCGAACTTGCCCAGCTGGTAGGCCTTCTCGTTGGTGAGGCCGCCGCCGCCGAAGATCGCGACGCCGTCCTTGCCGTGCTCGTCCTGGATGCCGGCGATCCGCCCGGCGACCAGGTCGAGGGCCTCGTCCCAGGTGGCTGCCGCCAGGGCGCCGGTCTCCCGGTCGCGCACCAGGGGCGTGGTGAGCCGCTCGCGGGAGCCGCGCAGGCCCGTGGACGTCCAGCCCTTGCGGCACAGGCCGCCCTCGTTCACCGGGAACTCGGCCCACGGCAGCACCTCGAGCGTCGGCCGACCGGCGGCGCGGCCCGGCTGGAGCTTCATGCCGCACTGCAGGGAGCAGTAGGGGCAGTGGGTGTTGACCGTGGTGTCGGGACCGGTGCTGAGCGTGGTCACGGGAGCCTCCTGCGTCGGGGAGCGGGGCGGTGCCGGTCGTGCCCCGAGGACCGGGGAACGAGTGGTGCCGGACCCGGGTCGTCGTTGACCCGGGTCCGGCGTGAGGCGTGGACCTCGGACTGCGGTGCGGCAGGGGTATGGCTCAGACGTTGGCCTCGGCCAGCGGGGTGCCCTTGCGCATGTAGACCGCGTAGGTCACGACGGCGCAGGCCACGTAGTAGGCGGTGAAGACCCAGAAGGCGGTCTGCACGGCCTCGAGCTTGCCGTCCGCGGGGACCCACGGGGCGGCGAACATCATCGGGATCACGAAGCCACCGAAGGCGCCGACCGCGGAGACGATGCCGACCGCGGCGGAGGCCTCGAGGGCCCGCTTCTTCAGGGCGAGGGTGCGGCTGACGCCGCCCTCGGGGGTGTCGAGCTCGGCCTGGGTCTTCCAGATCGCCGGGATCATCTTGAACGTCGAGCCGTTGCCGAAGCCGGTCATGGCGAAGACGAACAGGAAGGTCGCGAGGAAGAGGTTGAAGACCTGGCCGTTGGCGGCGACGGCCTCGGGGCTCGTGGCGGCCTCGAGCTGGTAGACGGAGTAGAGGATGCCGAGCGTGCCGCCGGCCTGGAGGAGGAAGACGCCGAGGGTGACCTTGGCGCCGCCGAGCTTGTCGGCGATCCTGCCGCCGATCGGGCGGCAGATGGAGCCCACGGTGGCGCCGAGGAAGGCGTAGTAGGCGAAGGTGTAGCCGGAGAAGGCGCCGTCGAAGGTGCCGGAGAAGTAGAGCTTGATGAGCAGGCCGAAGGCACCGGAGTAGCCGATGAACGAGCCGAAGGTGCCGACGTAGAGGAACGACATGATCCACGTCTGCTTCTGCTTCAGGATCGTGGCGGTCTCCGAGAGACGGGTCTGGGCGCCCTCGAGGTTGTTCATGAAGAAGTAGGCACCGGCGGCCGCGACCAGGGACAGGCCGATGTAGAGGTAGCCGACGTTCGCGAGCTGGATGGTCTCGGCGCCCTTGATGAGGCCCCACAGGCCGCCCGCACCGATGACGATGGGGAGGATCAGCTGGACGACGGCGACGCCGATGTTGCCGCCGGCCGCGTTCAGGCCCAGCGCCAGACCCTTCTCCTTGGCCGGGTAGAAGGCGTTGATGTTCGCCATCGAGGAGGCGAAGTTGCCACCACCGAAGCCGGAGAGGGCGGCGATCAGCACGAAGGTCGTGTAGGAGGTCTCGGGGTTCTGCACCGCGACGACGAACATGATCGTGGGGATCAGGAGCAGGAGCGCGCTGAGCACGGTCCAGTTGCGGCCGCCGAAGATCGGCACGGCGAAGGTGTAGGGCACGCGGAGGAACGCGCCGACCGCGGAGGAGACCGAGGTCAGGATGAACAGCTGCTCGGCGTCGTAGCCGAAGCCGGCGGCGGCCAGGAAGCCGGTGCTCATCGACCACAGGAACCAGACCGAGAAGCCGATGTGCTCGGCGAGGATCGACCAGACGAGGTTGCGGCGGGCGACCGGGCGGCCGGTGGACTCCCAGAACTCGGGGTCCTCGGGGCGCCAGTCGGAGATCCAGCGCTTGGTGCGGCGGGCGGTGGTCGGAGTGGTCTCCGACGTCGGGTTCTGCAACGTGGTCACGTTGGCTCCTGGAAACGGAAGAGCGGGCGATGGTCGGGCGCGGGCTCCTGAAGACGTCCGGTGCTGGGCCGCGCTGGTGACACCACGATGTGCTCCCCAGATTTCGAGCAGAGTGTAAAACCCGTCACCTCGCGATCAACTTCGACTCACGGCCTCACGGGCCTCACGGCCGTGAGGCCTGTGAGGCTGTGAGGGCCCGTTCACCTGGGCAAACACGTACGTGAAGGCGCCGTGAAGAACAGGCGGCAACGGCCCGTGAACGGGTCGTGAGGACGCCGCCGGCGGCCCGTGACGGGGTGGAAAAACAGCGCCGGGCCCGACGTGGGGTCGGGCCCGGACGTGCAGCGCGGCGACAGGCGGACGCGGATCTCGGGTCAAGGCAAGGGGTCCGACCCGGATGGAGCCCGCACGTGGCAGCACCGACGTGCCCTCGGATTGTAGAGGGTTTGTCTCGGTCGGGGGTCGCGAACGTGAGCGACGGGACCATGAGGGCTGCGACACGCTGAACGGTCCGCGACCCGGAGCGTCGCGGACCGTTCAGGCGTCCGGGGGCCGCCCCTGGGGGCGGACGGGTGGGAGGGCCGGGTCAGGCGGCGGGCACCAGTCGCCAGAGCTTCCAGGCGGCACCGAGCGCGGCGACGCCGCCGCCGATGACCATGACGATGCCCGGGCCGGGGGTCCAGCCCCCGAGTCCCACCAAGAGGTAGAGGTGCAGCAGCTGCCAGGTGCCCAGCCCCACGGCGGCCACGCCGAGGGCCGCGGCCTGTGCGATCGCCAGCGAGCGGAACGGCACGAGCACGCCGGCGATGCCGAGCGCGGCGGCGTAGAACGTCCACAGGCCGGCGCCCTGCATGCCGGTCACGAGGCCGACGGGGGTGTCGATCCACGGCAGGAACGACCCGAACATCACCAGCAGGCTCGCCCCCATCAGGAGACGACGCCCGGGGTGGGCGCCGCGACGGACGGGGCGGGCGGTGCCGGCGGGTGCAGTGGTGGCCATGCCGGGGACGGTAGGTCAGGTGATGCAGGTCACGCGAGCGGCTGCTCAGGTCGAGCGGCCGAACGGCCACCCGCGGCGCGACGAGCGGTCGGGTGGACGCGACGAACGGTCACGGCAGGCCCTCGCGGGCCCAGTTCGGCAGCAGGAGCGGACGAATACGTCCGCTGAGCGCACGCAGGGTGCCGTTGACCGCAGATTGTGATCGGCGTCACGTCAGTCCCTTGCGGCCGAGGTTGCGGGGCCGCTGCAATGCGTCGGTCGCCGCCCCCGTGTGGCCCACGTCACCAGCCTGTCGGTCCCGTGCGCCGGCTCGAGGGCGAGTGGGCGGTCGAGCTCAGGAGGATTCATGGATGACACGCAGCGCCGGGCGTACTGGCGCAAGAACCTACGGCTCATGGCCGTGCTGCTGGCCGTGTGGGCGCTGGTCTCCTTCGGAGCCGGCATCCTCTTCGTCGAGCCGCTGAACGAGATCGTCGTCGGCGGGTTCCCGCTCGGCTTCTGGTTCAGCCAGCAGGGCTCGATCCTCACCTTCGTCGCGCTCATCGCCATCTACGTGTGGCGGATGGACCGGCTCGACCGCGAGTTCGGCGTGGCCGAGGACGAGGGGTGACGCGCCGATGAGCCAGATCCAGCTCTGGACGCTGATCTTCGCGATCATCACGTTCGGCATCTACATCTACATCGCCTACGCCAGCCGCGTCTCCGACACGGCCGGCTTCTACGTCGCGGGCGGCGGCATCCCCGCGCCGGCCAACGGCGCAGCCATCGCCGCGGACTGGATGTCCGCCGCGTCCTTCATCTCCCTGGCCGGCATCGTGGGCCTGGCCTACAACGGCTACGCGGGCGGCGTGTTCCTCATGGGCTGGACGGGCGGCTACGTCCTCCTGGCCCTGCTGCTCGCCCCCTACCTGCGCAAGTTCGGCAAGTTCACGCTGCCCGACTTCGTGGGCGACCGGTACTCCGAGACCACCCGCCTCGTGGCGGTGCTCGCGGCGATCGTCGTCTCGTTCGTCTACGTGGCCGGCCAGATGGCCGGCGTCGGCCTGGTCTTCACCCGCTTCCTCGGCGTGAGCACCGAGATCGGCGTCATCATCGGCATGGCGATCGTGTTCTTCTACGCCGTCCTCGGCGGCATGAAGGGCATCACCTGGACCCAGGTCGCGCAGTACTCCGTGCTGATCGTGGCCTACCTGATCCCGGCGGTCGCGGTGTCCTCCCGCGTCACCGGCATCCCGCTGCCGCAGATCGGCTTCGGCGCGATCCTCGAGGAGCTGAACGGGCTCCAGGCCGACCTCGGCCTGGCGGAGTACTCCGGCGCCTTCACCCAGATCTCGATGCCGAACATGGTGCTGATCACCGCGGCCCTCATGTTCGGCACGGCCGGCCTGCCGCACGTGATCGTCCGCTTCTACACCGCCAAGTCCGTCCGCGCGGCCCGCTACTCGGCCCTGTGGGCGATCTTCTTCATCGCGCTGCTCTACACCACCGCTCCGTCGGTGGCGTCCTTCACCAAGCTCCAGATCATGAAGGACCTCGACGGCGCCACGCTGGCGACGGTGCCGGACTGGTTCAACCAGTGGGCCGACGTCGGGCTGATCACCACGGCCGCCGGCGGCCCGGTGGCCGATCTCGGGACGTCGACGTTCAGCTACACCGACGTGATGATCAACAACGACATCATCGTGCTGGCCTCTCCCGAGATCGGCGGCCTGCCCGCGCCGATCGTCGGCCTGGTCGCGGCCGGCGCGCTGGCCGCCGCCCTCTCCACGGCGTCCGGCCTCCTGCTGGTCATCTCCTCGGCGGTGGCCAACGACGTCTACTACAAGAAGATCAACCCGGCCGCGACCGAGCAGCGTCAGCTCATGGTCGGCCGCATCGCCATGGCCTGCGCGATCATCGTCGCCGGCTACTTCGGCGTGAACCCGCCGGGATTCGTGGCCCAGGTCGTCGCGCTCGCGTTCGGCCTGGCGGCAGCCAGCTTCTTCCCGACGCTGGTGCTCGGCATCTTCTGGAAGCGCGCCACGGCCACCGGCGCCGCGGCGGGCATGATCAGCGGCCTCGTCATCACCTTCGCCTACATGGTGTGGACGATCCCGATCTACGGCGGCTCCGAGGGCCTCTTCGGCATCCCCGCCACCGGCATCGGCACCATCGGCATGCTGATCAACTTCGCCGTCACCATCGTGGTCTCGAAGATGACGCCGCCGCCGTCGGAGGAGATGCAGGAGCTCGTCGAGGAGATCCGCTACCCCGGTCGCACCGACCTGGTGAAGCGGCACGCCGGCGGCGAGGCCATCGGCCACTGAGCCGGCTGCCACAGCGGCACCGCGCCACCACCGAGGCACCACCGCAGCACCACCCGCCCCGCCCCGTCCGCGCCCCTCCCCGGTGGAGGAGGCACGGACGGGGCGGGGCACCGCTCGTCCTGCTCGAGCCGCCGGTCACGGCAACGTGACGGCAACCCCGCGTGACGACCCTTTCCCTGCGTCCTAGTGTGACGGGGGACACCCGTGGCACGGGTCCCGCGCACCACGCCCGCACCACGTCAGCCCTCACGTCCCGACTTCCAGGAGATGACACCGTTGAGCGACCAGACCGACGAGACCCTGGCCAACCTCCTCTCCGAGGACCGTCGCTTCGAGCCGCCCGCCGAGCTCGCCGCGCACGCCAACCTCACCGCCGACGCCTACGCGGCCGCGGAGAAGGACCGTGAGGGCTTCTGGGCCGAGCAGGCCGAGCGCCTGACCTGGGCCACGAAGTGGGACCAGGTGCTCGACTGGAGCGACGCCCCGTTCGCGAAGTGGTTCGTGGGCGGCACGATCAACGCCGCCTACAACTGCGTGGACCGCCACGTGGAGGCGGGCCGCGGCGACAAGGTCGCCATCCACTGGGTGGGCGAGCCGGCGGACGACAAGCGCTCGATCACCTACGCCGAGCTGCAGGACCTCGTCAGCCAGGCCGCCAACGCCCTCACCGACCTCGGCGTCGCCACCGGTGACCGGGTCGCCATCTACATGCCCATGATCCCCGAGGCCGTCGTCGCGATGCTCGCCTGCGCCCGCCTCGGCGCCCCGCACACCGTCGTGTTCGGCGGCTTCTCCGCCGACGCGCTGGCCTCACGCCTCGAGGACTGCCAGGCGAAGGTCGTCGTCACCTCCGACGGCGGCTACCGCCGCGGCGCGCCCTCCGCGCTCAAGCCGGCCGTCGACGAGGCCCGCACCAAGACGGCCAGCAACGGGCACCGTGTGGAGAAGGTGCTCGTCGTCCGGCGCACCGGCCAGGACGTCGCCTGGGACGACTCCGTCGACGTGTGGTGGCACGAGAGCGTCGAGAAGGCCTCCACCCAGCACACGCACGAGGCCTTCGACTCCGAGCACCCGCTCTACGTCATGTACACCTCCGGCACCACCGGCAAGCCGAAGGGCATCCTGCACACCACGGGCGGCTACCTGACCGGCTCGGCCTACACGCACTGGGCGATCTTCGACCTCAAGCCCGAGACCGACGTCTACTGGTGCACCGCCGACATCGGCTGGGTCACCGGGCACAGCTACATCGTCTACGGCCCGCTGGCCAACGGCGCGACGCAGGTGCTCTACGAGGGCACGCCCGACAGCCCCGAGCGCGGCCGCTGGTGGCAGATCATCGAGGAGTACGGCGTCACGCTCTTCTACACCGCGCCCACCGCGATCCGCTCCTTCATGAAGCAGGGCCGCGAGATCCCGGACGCCCGCGACCTCTCCAGCCTGCGCGTGCTCGGCTCCGTCGGCGAGCCGATCAACCCCGAGGCCTACGTCTGGTACCGGCACGTGATCGGTGGGGACGAGACGCCCGTCGTCGACACCTGGTGGCAGACCGAAACCGGCTCGGTGATGATCTCGCCGCTGCCGGGCGTCACCGCCGGCAAGCCCGGCTCCGCGATGACCCCGATCCCCGGGGTCGGCGCCGAGGTCGTGGACGACGAGGGCCGGCCGGTCCCGAACGGCTCCGGCGGCTACCTGGTGCTGACCCAGCCGTGGCCGTCCATGCTCCGCACCATCTGGGGCGACGACGAGCGGTTCAAGGACACCTACTGGTCGCGCTTTGCCAAGCAGGGCTACTACTTCGCCGGCGACGGGGCGAAGAAGGACGCCGACGGCGACATCTGGGTGCTCGGCCGCGTGGACGACGTCATGAACGTCTCCGGCCACCGCCTCTCCACCACGGAGATCGAGTCGGCGCTGGTCTCGCACCCGAAGGTGGCCGAGTCGGCCGTCGTGGGTGCGACCGACGCCGACACCGGCCAGGCCGTCTGCGCGTTCGTGATCCTGCGCGACTCCGCGATCGCCGAGGGCGAGGCCGACGAGGAGATCGTCAAGGAGCTGCGGGCGCACGTGCGCAAGGAGATCGGCCCGATCGCCACCCCCCGCGAGATCATGATCGTGCCCGAGCTGCCGAAGACCCGCTCCGGCAAGATCATGCGCCGCCTGCTGCGCGACGTCGCGGAGAAGCGCGACCTCGGTGACACCTCGACCCTGGCCGACCCCGCGGCCATCGAGTTCCTGAAGTCCGTCAGCAGCTGAGACCCCGCCCGCGTCGGCCACGGGCTCCGGTCGACGCGGGCGGCACACCACGGGACGCCGGCGGGGCACTGCCCCGCGGGCGTCCTGCTGTCTCCACAGCCGGAGGTTGAGGAGGCCGGCCACGGCCGTCTCGAAACCCTCGGCCCCCGGTGGTCGAGCAGTGAGGAGCCCTGGCGACGAACGCACGTCGAGACCACTCCACCGGGGGCCCTAGCCCCGGTCGACGGCTGCGACCACCAACCGCGCGGTCTCGGCCGGCAGGACGCACGGGAAGCAGTGGGTGCCCGCCACCGGCACGGCGGCTGCGCCCAGGGCCTCGACCAGCGGGTGCGCCTCGGGGTCCTCGCCGGGCGCGTGCGCGAGCAGCACGGTCGCGGGCGCGACCACCCGCTCGACCAGCGGCGCCACGCGGCCGAGCTGGGTGAACCGCCCGCAGAGCTGGTCCCACACCGACAGCACCCCGGCGCGGGTGCCGTAGCGGCGGGCGAGCAGGTCGCGGGGAGCCCACTCCTCCTCCCCCGAGTCGGCCAGGATGCCGGCGCGCGCCGACCGGCCGAGGGAGCGAGCGGCCACGGGCAGCCTCGTGACCAGCGAGAAGCACCGCCGGACGAGGCGGTGCACCGGGCCGCCCGGCAGCAGGCGAGCATCGACGTCGCCCCACGGGTCCGAGGGGTCGAGCAGGACGAGGCCGGCCACCTCGCCCGGCCAGGTCGCCGCCCACTCGACGGCCGCCAGCGCCCCCAGCGAGTGCCCGACGAGCACCACCGGCTCCCCGAGGTCGCCCTCACCCAGGTGGTCGCGCAGCCCCGCGACCGGGTCGGTGACCGGCACGTCCAGGGCGTCGAGCACCTCGACCCGCCACCCGGGGCGCAGCGCGCGGACCTCGTCCGCCAGCGCGGTGTAGTCCGAGGCGAGCAGTGCGATGCCGGGGAGGAGGGCCAGCGTGGTCATGCGACCGGCGCGGCCGCGCGCACGTCGGCGGCCAGCAGGGCGGCGGCGTTCCAGGCGCTCACGGACTCGGTCTCCATCGTCGAGACGACCGCCTCGAGCGCGGTCGCCAGGTACAGGCCGGGCGCCACGCGGAACGGCGGCTGCGCCGCGCCCGGCACGAGCACCGGGTAGGCGTCCCAGGCGAGGCGCGCGACGTCGCGGCGGGCCGGGACGTACCGGTCGAGGACGTCGTCCGTCAGCGCCTCGTGGGAGAAGAACTTGTAGGCGGGCAGGCCGGAGCCGGTCGCGTGCCCGACGAGACCGAGCGAGGTGAAGTCCTCGCCGCCGGAGGTGAAGAGCGTGAACGGCACGGGTCGCCCGTCGAACCCGGCCGGGGCGGGCCGGCCCTCGACCAGCGTGACGTGCACGCGCCGGTAGCCCGCGGCCACGGCCCACGGGGCCAGCGGCTCGCAGGCGATCCCCGCGAGGCCGGGGTCGGCACCGGAGGGGTTGGCGACCAGCGGCGTGGCGACCACGACCGCGTCGAAGGTCTCGCCGCCGCCGTCCCACCGGACCTCCCAGCGCCCGTCGCGGGGGCTCACCGCCGTGACGGGGGTGCCGAGCCGGACCTCCGCGCCCGCCTGCGCGAGCAGCCGCTCGAACAGGGTGGCGTTGCCCTCGCCGAGGGAGAACAGGGAGCCGCCCGCCAAGCCGGCACCGGCCAGTCCCACGATGCCGGCGAACCCGCCGATCGAGGCGTCCTGGTTGTACATGTTGCGCAGCACCCCGGTGGCCAGCTCGTCGGTGGTGCGCGAGGAGATGCCCGCGCGGTCGGCGAGCGCCCGCAGCGGGGCGCCGGCAGCCCCGGCCAGGCCGAGCGCGTCGAGCAGCGACGCGACGTCGGGCCAGCACGCGCCGGCGTCCTGGAGGTCGTAGACGCGGTTCCACGCCTCGACGTGGGTGACCGCCTCGCGGCGCAACCGCCGCAGGTTGCCCAGGCCGTAGCGGGCGACCAGCGCGGCGAGGAACCGCCAGCCCTTGGTGCCGGCGCGCAGCAGCATCCGGCGGCCGTCCCAGACGCCGATCGCCCGGGTCTCGTCGCCCAGCGCCACCTCGTCGGTCGCCGGACCCAGGCCCACCCGCGCCGCCGCGTCCAGGAGCCGGCGGTTGCTGGAGTGCATCAGCGTGCCGCCCACCTCGAGCACCTCGCCCGCGAACGCGATCCGGTGGGCGCGGCCGCCGACCCGGTCGGAGGCCTCGAGGACGACGATCGCGGCCTCGTCGCCGAGCAGCGAGCGCAGGCGGTCGGCGGCGGCCGAGCCGGCGGCGCCGGCCCCGATGATGGCGATGCGGGTCATGGGTCACTCCGGTGCAGCGGGGAACGGGACGTGGCAGCGAGCCACGGCGAGGCTAGGTCCGCGCGTCCGCCCGGCGGTGTCGTGCCGGTAACGGCGCCGACGGCCTCCTTATGACTCGTCCAAGCCGGGCTTCTCGCGCACCGAGGTCAGCTCGGCCACCGGCAGCAGGCTCAGGCCCGGCGAGCGCTGCGCCAGGGCGTGGGCCGAGGCGAGGAACGCGGTCGCGGCGGCCTGCACCCCCGGCACCCGGGCCATCCCGGGCGTGGTGACGAGCCCGACGCGGCGCCGCGCGGGCGGGTCGACGTCGAGGACTGCCAGGCCGTCGACCTGGACGGCGGTGAGCACCAGCTCCGGCACCAGCGCCAGACCGAGCCCGTGCGCGGCCAGGCTCTGGACGGCGACGTGGTCCTCGGCCTCGAAGGTGATGTCGGGGGTGAAGCCGGCGGCCGCGCAGGCGTCCACGAGGTGGCTGCGGCAGCGCTCGCACCCGGCGATCCAGGAGGCCTGCGCCAGCCCCGCCAGCGGCACCGGGCCATCCGTCCCCGCCAGCGGGTCGCCGGCCGCCGTCACCAGGCGGACGTCCTCCCACAGCAGCGGGACGACCTCGAGGTCGGCGATCCCCTCCGGCGTCGGCACCCCGTCCCAGTCGTGCACGAGAGCGACGTCGACCTCGCCGGCCCGCAGCAGCGCCACCGCGTCCGGCGGCTCGGCGTCGGTGAGCGAGAGGCGCAGGTCCGGGTGGCGGCGACGCAGCCGCGCCACGGCGTCCGGGACGAGGCTGGCGACCGCCCCGGCGAACGCGGCCAGCCGCACGTGCCCGGCGCGCAGGCCCGCGATCGCGGTCACCTCGGCTTCCGCCTGCGCGACCGCGGCCAGCACCGGGCCGCCGCGCTCGACCAGCAGCCGACCGGCCTCGGTCAGCCGCAGCCCGGAGGGCCCGCGCACCGCCAGGGGCGTACCGGTGCTGCGCTCCAGCGACTGCAGCTGCTGGGAGGCCGCCGGCTGCGAGCAACCGAGCTCCCGCGCCGCGCCCGACAGGCTGCCGTGCCTGTCGAGCGCGGCGAGCAGGCGCAGATGCTTCAGCTCGAGCACGCCCGCACGGTACAGCGCTCAGGCGAGCCGCTCGGCCACCCGCAGCAGCCTGCCGACCTCGGCGCGGTCGACGCCCGCCGTCCGCCGCAGCCGCCGCAGCCGCCGACGCCTCGGCAGCCACTCGTCGACGTCGGCGCGGCCCATCCCGAGCAGCGCCGCGGCCTCCTCCCGGGTCATCTCCTCGTCGCACGGGTCGAGCGGCAGGCCCTCGCGCAGCGACCAGGCGGTACCCCCGTCCCAGCGGTTGCCCCACCACCCCGGAGGGGCCCGGCGGATCGGTAGGGTGGGCCCCCAGGTGAGCCGGGAAGTCTGGTCGGCACAGACCCCGTCGACCCCAACTCCCGAACAGGAGCCCCGACACTCGTGACCCTGGTATGGCTGCTGGTGGCGCTCGCCGCGGTCCCGGTGCTGGTCGTCCCGCTGACCCACGTGGTCGGCCGACGCGCAGGCTGGGCCGTCGCTCCCGCGTACACCGTCATCGCGGCACTCATGATCCCCACCGCGGCGACCGTCCTCGACGGCGGCGAGGTGACGGCCCGGTACTCCTGGGTGCCCTCGCTGGACGTCGACTTCGCGCTGCGCCTCGACGGGCTCAGCCTCGTCTTCCTCGCGATCGTGCTGGTCGTCGGCATCGTGGTGATGGCCTACTCGGCCGCCTACCTGCCGCAGGGCCGCAACCTCGGCTTCTACCTCTGGATGACGACGTTCGCGCTCGGCATGGCGGGCCTGGTGCTCGCCGACGACCTGGTGCTGCTGTTCCTGTGCTGGGAGATCACGTCGCTGGCGTCCTTCCTGCTCATCGCGAACGCCGGCCAGGGCGGTGAGGCGGGTGCGCAGCGCACCCTGCTGATGACGTTCATCGGCGGCCTGGCGCTGCTCGTCGCGGTCGTGATCATCATCGTCACCACCGGCACGACCAGCCTCAGCGAGGCGCTCGGCTCGGACGTGTGGTCCGACCACGGCCTGCTGACGTCGTCGGTGGCCGTGCTGGTCGCGGTGGCCGGGTTCACCAAGGCCGCGCAGTTCCCGTTCCACCCCTGGCTGCCCGACGCCATGGCTGCCGCGACCCCGGTGAGCGCCTACCTGCACGCGGCCGCCGTCGTGAAGGCCGGCATCTTCCTGATGCTGCGCTTCTCCGAGGCGTTCCACGCGGTGCCCGCCTGGAACGTGCTGCTGACCGTCGTCGGCCTCTTCACCGCCGCGATGGGCGGTCTCTTCGCCCTGACCCAGACCGACCTGAAGAAGCTGATGGCGTACTCGACCGTCAGCCAGCTCGGCTACATCACCGCCGCGATCGGCATCGGCACCGAGAAGGCACTGACCGCCGCGCTGATCCACACCGTCGCGCACGCGCTCTTCAAGTCCGGCCTGTTCATGATGGTCGGCGTCATCGACCACGAGGCCGGCACCCGCGACATCCGCCGCCTGCCCGCGCTGCGCAAGGCGATGCCGGTCAGCTTCTGGACGGTCGTCGTCGGCACCGCCGCGATGGCCGGCGTCCCGCCGTTCCTCGGCTTCGTCTCCAAGGAGATGCTGCTCGGCTCGATGCTGACCGCCACCGGCCCCGCGTGGGCCGGGCCGCTGGCCTTCGTCGGCCTCGCCATCGGCGCGGTGCTGACGTTCGCCTACTCGGCCAAGATCGTCTTCGGCGCGTTCATCGACGGCGAGCGCGACACCGAGGGCATCCACGAGGCCCCGGCTCCCCTGCTGGTGCCCGCCATGTTCCCGATCTGGCTCGGCCTGCCGCTCGGTCTCGCACCGTTCCTGCTCCAGCTGCCGCTGGACCGCGCCGTCGAGGCGATGGTCCACCACGAGGCCTACGAGCTCGCGCTGTGGCACGGGATCACCCCCGAGCTGGTCACCACCGTGCTGGTGATCGTGGCCGGTGCCCTGATCGTCTCCCGGCGCACGCGGCTGCGGCCGCGCGTGGAACGCCAGCTGCTCCCCTGGTCCGGCGCCGGCGCCATCGACGGCTTCGCCCGTCTGTCCTGGCGCGCCGGTAGCCTCATGACCCGGCTCGTCGCCGCGGACCAGCCGGCCCGCCACGTCCTGATGCCCGTCACGGTGCTGACGCTGCTGATGGGACTGGGCAGCCTCGGCGTGCTGACCCTCACCGACGTGCCCGCCACGGTGCCGGACCTGTTCGAGCCCCTGGACGCCCTCGTCGCGCTCCTCGTGCTGCTGGCCGTGATCGGTGTGTGCCGGGCCGACTCCCGCGTCACCGCCGCCGTCTACCTCGGCGGCGTGGGCATCGCGGTCACCGTGCAGCTGTTCGCGCTGGGCGCCCCCGACGTGGGCCTGACCCAGCTCATGGTCGAGGTGCTCACGGTCATCGTCATCATGCTGGTGCTGCGCTCCCTGCCGGTGCGCTTCGCCCACCGGGCGCACGCCCGCAAGCGGCTGCCGCTGGTCCTCGGCCTCCTCGCCGGCGCCGCCGCCGGCCTGGGCACCTGGGTGCTCACCGGCCGCCGCGAGATCGCCGAGACCGGCCAGTACTTCCTGGACGAGGGGTACGAGGTCACCGGCGCGCACAACCTGGTGAACGTGATCCTGGTGGAGTTCCGTGCGCTGGACACCCTGGGCGAGCTGACCGTGCTCGGCATGGCGGGCGTCGCGATCATCGCGGTGCTGGCCACCGTGCCCGAGCACACCCTGCGCCGCAGCGCCCCGCACCGCGGGCTGCGGCCGCTGGACTCCGACCGGGACCAGCGGGCCGCCGCGGCGCTCGAGGACGCGCAGGCCAACCTGCGCCCCCTCCAGCTGCTGCTGCGGGTGCTGCTGCCGGTGCTGCTGGCGCTCTCCGCGGTCATCTTCTGGCGCGGCCACAACGCCCCCGGCGGTGGCTTCATCGCGGCGCTGGTCGGCGCCGCGTCCCTGACGCTGGTCTACCTGGCCCGGCCCACGGACCGCGCGGTCGGCACCCGCCGGCTGCACCTGGGGCTCGTGGGCGGCGGCGTGAGCGTCGCGATCCTCACCGGCCTGCTGGGCTACCTGTCGCAGGAGCACTCCTCGTTCCTGGCGCCGCTCTACACCTACGTCGGCTCCCAGCACCTCTCCAGCGCGATGATCTTCGACGCCGGCGTCTACGCGGCGGTGCTGGGCCTCGTCCTGATCGCGCTGGACCTGCTCGGCACCGAGCCGGTCACCCCGGCCTTCACGCCCGGGCCGCGGCCACAACCGCGGACACCGCGGACGGGGGGCCTGCGGGAGCGGGAGCAGGTCGGCGACTGGACGGAGCTGCCCGAGGACGAGAAGCCCGCGGCCGAGGACGCCGGAAGCCCCGAGAGCACCGAGAGCACCGAGAGCAAGGAGCAGCACGCATGACCGTCCTGCCCCTCACCATCGCGGTCCTCGTGGCCGGCGGCGTGTACCTGCTGCTCCAGCCCGGGCTGGTGCGCATCGTCTTCGGCATCACCCTGCTCAGCCACGCGGCCAACCTGATCCTGCTCGCCGCCGGCGTCTCCGCCTGGCGCGGCGAGCCCCTGCACGAGGGCCCCGGCGTGGCCGACCCGCTGCCCATGGCCTTCGTGCTGACCGCCATCGTGATCACCCTCGCGGTCACCGTGCTGATGCTCGCCCTCGCCCGGCTCGGCGGCAACGACGACACCTACGTCATGCCCGACACCGAGCCCCGCCCCGAGGACGACCACGAGCGCGGCACCGGCGAGACCGAGGAGCGCCCCGCATGAGCGCCGTCCTGCCCTTCCTCGTCGCGGTGCCGCTGCTGGCGGCCGCCGTCGGCGTCGTCCTGCCCGGGCGCGTGGTGCGTCCGCTCTCGGTCGTGGTGCCGCTGCTGACGGCAGCCGCCGGCGTGTGGCTGCTGGTGGAGCACCGCACCGGCGACCCGGTGGTCGTGCAGCAGGTCGGCGGCTTCGTGCCGGGCGTCGCGATCCCGATGGTCTCGGACACGCTGGCCGCGGTGATGATCACCGTCACCGGGTTCACCAGCGCCGTGGTGCTGGCCTTCGCCTGGCTCAGCGGCGAGGCGCGGCTGCGGTTCCTGCCCAGCCTGGCGCTGATGCTCGTGGCCGGCGTGAACGGCGCCCTGCTCACCGGCGACCTGTTCAACCTGTTCGTCTTCATCGAGGTCATGCTGCTGCCCTCGTACGCGCTGATCGCGATGACCGGCACGTGGCGCCGCCTCGGCATCGGCCGGCTGTTCGTGGTGGTCAACCTCGTGACCTCCACGATCCTGCTGATCGGCGTCGGGCTCGTCTACGGCGTGGCCGGCTCGGTGAACATGGCCGTGCTCGCCGGGGCGGACCACGACGACCCGCGCTACCGGCTGGCGGTGGCGACCGTGCTGCTGGCGCTCTCGGTGAAGGCCGGCCTCGTGCCGTTCCACAGCTGGCTGCCGCGCGCCTACCCGGCCACCTCGGCCCCCGTGATGGCGCTGTTCTCGGCGCTGCACACCAAGGTCGCCATCTACGCGCTGTTCCGCGTGGTCAGCGTGGTGCTGGGTGGGTTCTCCGACTGGGTGTGGCTCGCCCTCGCGCTGGTCCTGGTGACCATGCTGGTGGGCGGCTACGGGTCGCTCGGCGAGCGGGTCGTGCGCCGCAACCTGTCCTGGCAGATGGTCGCCGGCGTCGGCTACATCCTGCTCGGCCTGGCCATCGGCACCCGGCTCGGCCTGGCCTCCGGCCTGTTCTACATGCTCCACCACATCCTGGTGATGGGCTCGCTGCTGCTCGGCGCCGCCGCCATCGAGCACGTGTACCGCTCAGGCGAGTTCACCCGGCTCTCCGGCCTCATGCGGCGCGAGCCGTTCCTGGCGATCGTCATGGCGCTGGCGATGCTGTCGCTGGTCGGCTTCCCGCCGTCGTCCGGCTTCTTCGCGAAGGTGGGCGTGGTGCGGGCCGCCGCCGGGCTGGACGACCCGCAGCGGGCGATCGTCATGGGCGTCGTCATCGTCGCAAGTGTCGGCTCGCTGCTCTCCATGGTCCGGCTGTGGCGGCACACCTTCTGGGGCCCGCCCCTGGAGGAGATGCCGTCGGCCGGCAAGGAGGACCACCCCTGCGCGAGCGAGGTGGAGCCCGGCACCCGGGCGCCGCAGCGCTTCGTCGTGCCGGCCGCGGTGCTCCTGGCCGCGTCCCTGGTGCTCTTCGTGGCCCCCGGGCTCGTCTTCTCGATCACCGAGCAGGCCGCCGACGGGCTGCTCGACCTGTCCGCCTACGTGGAGGCGGTGACCGCCCCGTGACCGCCCTGACCCTGCTCCGGCTCCTGGTCGTCTACACGCCCTGGCTGATCTGGCAGCTGCTCGTCTCCTCCGTCGTGCTCGCGCGCGACGTGATGACCCCGCGCAGCACCCAGCAGCCGAGGATCGTGCGGCTCGACATGGCCGGGCTCACCGACGTCGAGGTGGCGCTGCTGACCAGCTCCATCACCATCACCCCCGGCACCCTGGTGCTCGGGATCGCCCCGGAGACCGAGCAGGGCCCGCGCGCGGCCTTCGTGCACGGCCTCTTCGGCGAGGACGAGGAGGCGCTCGTGCGCGACCTGGAGACCATGCGCGACCACGTGCTGGCCGCGACCCGCGGCCGTGCGGCCGTCACCGGGCGGGGGGCCGAGGCATGACCGTCCTCGCCGTCGCGGCCGTGGCCATCCTCGGCCTCGCGTTCCTCATCGCCATCGTGGCCATCGCCCGGGGCACCGACGACGCCTCGCGGGCCACGCTGGGCGACATGCTGTTCTTCACGGCGCTGTCGATCTTCCTGGTCACCGGCGTCATGCGCCGCACGGCGGTGCTGCTCGACGTCGCCCTGCTCGGCACGCTCTCGGGCGTGCTCGCCACCGTCGCCCTGGCGCGGATGCTCTCGCGGGGCAGCCGATGAACGGCCCGCTCGAGATCGTCGGCGGGGTCCTGCTGCTGCTGGGCTCGCTGTTCTTCCTGCTCTCCGCGATCGGCATGCTGCGCTCCGGGGACGCGATCAGCCGGATCAACAACCTCAGCCCGGCCACCGGCCTGGGCCTGCCGCTGGTGATCATCGGCGTGACGGTGCAGTCCTTCGGCCACGGCTCGACCGGCTGGATGAAGATCGTCTTCGCGGTGCTCTCGGTGGTGGCGGCGCTCGTCGTCTCCTCGGTCGGCAGCAACGTCCTGGCCCGGGCGGCCTACCGCTCGCAGGACGTGCTCGACCCGCGCACGGTGGGCAACGCCCTCGGCGACTTCGAGGACCTGGGCGAGCCGCAGGACCCGGACGAGCACCCGGACCACCGCCGCCACCAGCACGCCCACCCCCACGAGTGAGTCCCGGGGCGGGTGCCGCCCGGTGACCGGGTAAAGCCAGCGGCTCCCTCACCCGGCCGGCACCGTGAGGGCCCCGGGGAACCGATAGTGTCGACCTGCACGTCGTCGACGAGAAGGAGCACCTGGTCGCCATGGAGCCGGTCAAGGACACCGATCCCACCATCGGCAAGCTCGTCGCCGATGCCAGTCGGGACCTCTCCCTGCTGGTCAAGCAGGAGATCGAGCTGGCCAAGAGCGAGCTGAAGATCAGCGCCAAGTTCGGCGGGATGGGCGTGGCGATGTTCGCCGCCGCCGCGTTCCTGGCGTGCCTGTTCCTCGTGCTGCTCTCGATCACGATCGCCCTGTTCATCAACTGGGACGGTCACGGCCTCCCGCTGATGTGGTCGTTCCTGATCGTGGTGGGCGCCTACGCGCTGATCATCGGCGGGCTCGTCCTCGCGGGCATCCGCAGCGTGAAGAAGGTCCGCGCCCCCGAGCGCGCGATCGCCCAGGGCAAGGAGATCCCGCAGGCGCTCAAGGGCAAGGCCTGACGCTCGGACCGCCCCCTGGGCCGGCTCAGCCGGCGCAGTCCCCCGTGGACACGGCGGACGAGGCGGAGCGGCCCTGCTCGGCGGCCTGGGCGACCTGGTCGGCCGTGAGCGCGTAGCCGGTCTCGGAGTCGGTCACCGACGCCGCGAACACCACCCCGACCACGTCGCCGGTGTTGTCGAGCACCGGGCCGCCGGAGTTGCCGGGGCGCACGAGCCCGCGCAGCGAGTACACCTCGCGCAGCACCGCGCCGTCCCCGTAGATGTCGGGCGAGCGCAGCCGCTGCTCGGCCCGCACGCGGGCGGCCCGGACGTCGTAGGGGCCGTCCAGCGGGTACCCGGCGATCGCGACGGTGTCGCCGACCGAGGTGTCGGCGAAGGACAGCGGCGTGGTGCCGGTGGTGTCCAGGGCGATGACCGCGACGTCGAGGTCGGGGTCGTAGAGCACCACCGTGCCGGGGCTCGCCTCGCCGTCGATGGCGACGTCGGGGTCGGTGATCCCGGAGACGACGTGGGCGTTGGTCATCACGCGGTCGTCGGCGTAGACGAAGCCGGTGCCCTCCACGCCCTCGCCGCAGCGGTTGACGCCGGTGACCCGGACGACGGACCCGGCCGCCGCGACCACGCCGCGGCGGTTGAGCACGCGGTCGTCGCCGGGGCCGACGGCCACGATGTCCTCGGTCGCGAACGGCTCCAGGTAGCGGGGGAAGACGCTGGCGCCGACGAGGGTGTTGAACCCGTCGAGCGCGTTGTCGGCCGAGGTCGGCAGCACGCGGTCGACCTCGGCGAGCACCGCCGAGGAGCGCACCTGGGCGGTGATCCCCGGGATGCGGGTTCCGGAGACCGCGACACCGAGCGCCCACGCCACCAGCAGCACCGCCACGGCCGAGAGCGCCGCTCCACCCACCGCGTCCAGGGCGCGGGCGGGCCGCCAGGTGACGCGACTGCGCACGCGAGCCCCGGTCCACTGGAGCACCGCCTGGCCCACCGAGGCGCAGGCGATGACGATGAACACCGCGGCGATCGAGACCAGCAACGAGGGGCCGACGTCGCCGAGGGCGACGGGTGCCAGCCACACCCCGGCCAGCCCGCCGAGCAGCAGTCCGGAGGTCGCGAACGCGCCGGTGATGAAGCCCTGCCAGTAGCCCGAGAGCGCGTAGGTGGCCGCGAGCACCACCAGCACCCAGTCGAGCGCGTTCACAGGTCGTCCTCGATGTCGAGCAGCCGGGAGCGCCGGCGCGTGGCCTCGTCCGCGGCCAGCATGTAGTCGGGCAGCCCCGCCTCGCGGGAGGTGTCCCACGGCTCGGCCCAGCCCAGGAAGTCCAGCAGGCGGGCGACGATGCCGCCGGTGAAGCCCCACAGCACCACGTCGTGGTCGTCGCCGATGAGGAACCCGGGCCCGCGGTAGCCGCTGGGGTGGACGACGGTCCGCCGGTGCTCGGGGTCGACCAGCTCGGCCAGGGGCGCCCGGTGGATGGCGTGCACCTCGCCCTCGCTGGCGATCCGCACCCGGCTGGGCACCGCCCACCAGCCCAGCACGGGGGTGACGGCGAAGTTGGACGGCGGCAGCCACAGCTCGGGCAGCCGGCCGAAGACCTGCACGCAGCCGGGGTCGAGCCCGACCTCCTCCTGCGCCTCGCGCAGCGCGGCCTCCTCGACGCCCTCGCCGGGGTCCAGCGAGCCGCCGGGGAAGGACACCTGCCCGGGGTGGGAGCGCATGTCGTGGGCCCGCTCCGTCAGCAGCAGCTCACCGGCCTCGCGCCAGGCGAGCGGGTCGGCGGGGTCGACGTCGGCACCGGCGCGCTCGCCGAAGAGCATCAGCACCGCGCCGGGCCGGGCGCTGCCGTCCGCGGGCGGGACGTAGCGGGTCAGGTCGGCGGCGGCCATCCGCTCGGTGGCGGTGCGCACCGGCTCCAGCCACGCGGGGAAGGGCTGCGCCGCCTCGTCCGCGCCCCCGGGGCCGACGACGGGGGCCTCCGCGCCGCTCACAGGTCCACCCCGAGGTGGTCGGCGACGAGCTGCTCGAGCTCGTCGACGGACTCGATCTCGCCGGCCTGCACGTAGCTGACGGTGCCGTCGGCGGCGACGAACGCCGTGGTCGGGAAGCCGACGATCCGCAGGGTGTCGTCGGCGAGCACCGCGCCGTCGGTGTCGGCCACCGAGGGGTAGGTGACGTCGGAGTCGGCGAGCAGCTCCAGCGCGGCCTCGGGCAGCGGGTCGTTGAAGTCCACGCCGAGCAGCGGCACGTCGTCGCCGTGCCGGTCGTGGAACTCGGCCAGCACGGGCAGCTCGGCGCGGCAGGGGCCGCAGGTGGAGTACCAGAAGTTCACGACCAGCGGGCCGCGCAGGTCGGCCAGGTCGACGGCGTCTCCGCCACCGAGGCAGGGCAGCGTCAGCGCGGGCAGGCCGCCCTCGACCGCGCCGTCTCCGGTGCCGGGCACGCAGTCCTCCAGGCCGACCTCGGCCCGCTGCGCCCGCAGCGCACGGGTGTCGACGTCGATGGAGGAGCCGTCGACGACCTGCCCGTCCGTGGCCGTGCCGTCGTCCTCCCCCGTGGAGGAGGGTGCGCAGGCGGCGAGCAGGGGCATTAGCAGGACGACGGCCGCCGCCGCGCCCGCGAGCGAGCGCCTCACGCCCTGCCCTCGGTGCGCACGAGCCTCGCCGCGGCCTCGGGCTCGACGGGGCCCTCGCCGAACGCCGGGCACCAGCGCGAGACCGGGCAGGCGCCGCAGGCCGGCTTCTGGGCGTGGCACCGGCGCCGGCCGTGCCAGATGAGGCGGTGCGAGAGCATCGTCCAGTCACGCTTCTCGAACAGCGCAGCGACGGCGTGCTCGACCTTCACGGGGTCGGTCTCCTCGGTCCAGCCGAAGCGCCGGGCCAGGCGGCCGAAGTGCGTGTCGACGGTGATCCCGGGGACGTCGAAGGCGTTGCCCAGCACGACGTTGGCCGTCTTGCGGCCCACGCCGGGCAGCTTGACCAGGTCCTCCAGGCGCGCCGGCACCTGGCCGTCGTGGTCGGCCACGAGCGCGGCGGAGAGCTTGAGCAGCGACTCGGTCTTGGCGCGGAAGAACCCCAGCGGCCCGACGATCCCCTCCAGCGTCTCCCGGTCCGCGGCGGCCATCGCGCGCGGGTCCGGGTAGGCGGCGAACAGGGTCGGGCGAACGGCGTTGACTCGCTTGTCGGTGGTCTGCGCGGAGAGCACGGTGACCACCAGCAGCTGGAACGGGTCCTCGAAGTCGAGCTCGCAGTGCGCGTCGGGGTAGGTCTCGGCCAGCACGCGGTGGATGCGCCGGGCCCGGCGCACCAGGCCGAGCTCGGTCTCGCCGGCGGTGGAGTAGGCCTTGGGGGCGCGCCGGCGGGCCGTCGTCCCCTGCGTGTTCTCCTGCTGCTGCGCCACGCCCCCGAGCGTACGAGACACCGGTGACAGCCCGGCCTTCCCCGCTCCCCGGCGAGGAGCGGCCGACGACACCACACACCTGACAGACATCTGACATCATGATGATTGGCATGTTCCAGTCGGCACGGACCGGTTCGCAGTCCGAACGGCTGCGAGGTGGTCTGATCGGCGAGGCGGACGCCTGCGTCCGTGCCGGCACCGATAGGATGCCTGTGGCCCGTCCTAGGACGGGTCCCGGAGAAGAAGCGAGTGGGAGGTCCCTGGTGGACAACGACGTACTGCGTCAAGCGCCCCTGTTCAGTGCGCTGGACGACGAGGCAGCCTCGGCGCTGCGCGCCTCGATGACCGAGAGCCGGCTGCGCCGCGGCGAGGTCCTCTTCCACGAGGGCGACGTCGGCGACAAGCTGTACATCGTGCTCGACGGCAAGGTGAAGCTCGGCCGCACCTCGACCGACGGGCGCGAGAACCTGCTCGCGATCCTCGGCCCCGGCCAGATGTTCGGTGAGCTCTCGCTCTTCGACCCGGGCCCGCGCTCGGCCGCCGTCACCGCGGTGACCGACTGCTCCTTCGCCTCGCTCTCGCACGAGGACCTGCTGCGCTGGCTGGAGGGTCGCCCCGTCGTGGCGCGCGGCCTCCTCGCCCAGCTGGCCGGCCGCCTGCGCAAGGCCAACGACGTCGTGGCGGACCTCGTGTTCTCCGACGTCCCCGGCCGTGTCGCCAAGGCGCTGCTCGACCTCGCCGACCGCTTCGGCCGCACCGCCGACGACGGCGTCCACGTCAACCACGACCTCACCCAGGAGGAGCTCGCCCAGCTGGTCGGCGCCTCCCGCGAGACCGTGAACAAGGCCCTGGCCGACTTCGTCAGCCGCGGCTGGCTGCGCCTCGAGCCGCGCTCCGTGGTCATCCTCGACCTCGAGCGCCTCGCCAAGCGCGCCCGCTGACCCACCGGTCGGCACCCCTGAGCGTGCGGACGTCCCCGACGTCCGCCCCGCTCAGGACATTCGAAGAATTCTCCGCGCGACGACCCCCGTCCGCACCCTCGCCTGCGTAGTGAGGGGTGGAAGGGGGTCGTCGTGACTTCGAAAGCAGACTTCGAGCAGTTCGTGCGGGCACGCACCGCCTCGCTGTCGCGCACCGCGTACCTGCTCACCCAGGACGCCCACGCGGCCGAGGACCTCGTGCAGCACGCCCTGCTCCAGGCCGCCCGCGCCTGGCACCGGATCGAGGGCGATCCAGAGCCGTACGTCCGCCGGATCATGTACACCACCAACATCTCGTGGTGGCGGCGCCGCAAGGGCGTGGTCGAGCACGGCCTGGACGCCGCGGGCGACCGCCCCGCCGCGCCCGAGGCCGACCCGGCCGTCCGGCTGACGCTGGCCGACGCGCTCTCACGACTCACCTCCCGCCAGCGCACCGTGCTGGTGCTGCGCTTCTACGAGGACCTCACCGAGGTCGAGACCGCGCGTGTCCTGGGCATCCGGCCCGGTACCGCGAAGTCCCTCACCCGCCAGGCGCTGACCCGCATCCGCGTGGTCGCGCCGGAGCTGGCCGACCTGGTCGGCTCCACCCCCTCCCCCGGAGGTGCCCAGTGAGCCCCACCGACCTGCGTTCCGAGCTGGAGCGCCTCTCCCACGACGCCCCCGACCTGCACCCGGACGTCGAGGCCACCTGGGCGGGCGGTCGCCGGGCGCACCGTCGCGACGTCGCGGTGCGCATCGGCGGGGTCGTGGCCGCCGTCCTGGTGCTGGCCGCCGCCGTCACCGGCCTGCCCCTGCTCTCCCAGCCCGACGACGTGGACCCCGCGGGGCCCGGCGGCGGGTTCCCCTCGACCGTCGTCGAGGTGCCGGTCGAGAGCCTGGACGCCCTCACCACCGCCGACCTCGCCGTGGGCGTCACCGCCGCGATCGAGCGGGTCGACCACGGCGTCGTCGCGGTCTCCGCCGAGGACGGCTCGTACGCGGTGCTCCAGCCCCCGGGCATGGCGTGGCGCAGCGGGCAGGACGTCACGCTCTCCCCCGACGGCACGACACTGGCGTGGTCCGGGAAGTCGGTCGACGGCGGCCGCGGCGACGTCCGCCTCGCCTCGCTGGTCACCGGGGACGTGACCGTCGTCAGCACCGACGTGACCGACGGGCTCACCGTCGAGCAGTGGGCGTGGTCCCCGGCCGGGCGCTACCTGGCCCTCGCCGGCTTCACCAGCACCGCCGACGCCACCCGCGCGGCCGAGGTCTCCGGCGTCGTCGACACCGCCACCGGCGAGACCTGGCGGGTGCCGCAGCGCGGGTCCGACCTGACCGACCTCGAGGTCGCGGTGGACGACGACGGCACCGCCGTCACGGCGACGCGCCGCGCGGTCCTGAGCACCACCCGCGACGGGGAGACCACCGCGCTGTCGCTCGCCCCGAACGGCCGGTTCCCCCTGGCCGTCGACCCGACGGCCGGGCTCGTGATGGACACCGTCGCCCGCGGCCGGACCGGAGGCACCGTGCGACACCGGCTGCTGACCACGGCAGCGGCCGTCCCCGTCCCTGGCCTGGACGACCTCGCCCTCACCGTGGTGGGCGGGAGCCTGTCCGACGGCGCCGGCCACGTGCTGGTCCGCGCGCTCGACGCGGCCGACCACGCCGGCCCCGCCACGCTCCTCGACCTGACCCTGGACCCCGGTGACGGCACCGTCCAGGTCACCGAGGTCGCCACGGTGCCCGAGGGGCTCACCGCCGTGGCGGCCGACCTGGCCCGCACCAGCGTGCAGGTCACCGAGCCCACCTGGCCCACGACCGACACCGGCCTGCCCTGGTACTGGGCGGCGCTGGGCCTGGTGGGCGTCTACCTCCTGGCGGGCGTCCTCACGCTCGGGATGCGCCGGGGGCGGCTGCCGCTGCTCGCGGGCGTCCTCGTCGTGGGCATGGCGCTCTGGCTGGCCTTCCTCGGCGTCGACGACCGGCCCGAGCAGGCTCGCGCGGGGGTCCCGAGGACGCTCGTCGCGGTGCCCGACTCGCTCCTGTCCGAGCCCGCGACAACCCTGGCCGTCGGTGTCCAGGGCGCCGCCTGGGCGCAGGAGACCGACGACGCCACCTCGGTGGTCGTGACCGTCGACCCGTGGGGGCGGTACCGCGCCCTCGACCTGCCCGGCTGGGTCGGTGGCGAGCCCACCGCCACCGCGGCCGTGCAGCCGGCACTGGCACTCTCGCCCGACGGGTCGCGGCTCGCCTACGCCTGGTCAGAGCCGCCGGCCCCGTTCGACGCGCAGGCGGACGCCCCGACGACCGTGGCCAGCGGCGTCGCGGTGCTCGACCTGCGCACCGGCGAGGTCACCACCACCGACCTGACCCCCGACCTGCCGACGGGCGTCGCCGCCCTGGCCACCCAGCTCGCGTGGTCGCCCTCGGGGGCCTGGGTCTCCTTCTCCGGTGACGCCGCGCAGGAGTGGACCACCAGCAGCGTGGGCGGCCGCGTCTCGATCGTGGGGCGCGTCCCCGTCGTGGGCGACGGCGCCCCCGACGTCGCGGAGGCGTCCGAGACCCCGCTGCTGGGACTCTCCGTCACCGACGACGGAGCCATCACGTGGGTGAACGCGGAGAAGGGCAGCAGCAGCACGGCGTCGACGCGCGCACTGCGCTCGGCCCAGGCCGGGGGCGGACGGGTCATGACGACCGTGGGCTCCCGGGTCCTCGTGTCCTCCACCTCGGCCGGCGGCGGCACCGTCGCGGCCGTGGGAGGCGGTCAGCACACCCCGCTGATCCGCACCGACCCCGAGCTGAGCGCCACGCTCTCCGTGGCCGGCGGGCTCCTCCAGCAGCCGGACCGCCCCCTCAAGGCCTCCACCGTCGCGCCCGGGGCGCTGCCGTGGAGCTGGGTGGGCCACTGGACCCTGCAGCGCTGGCTGGTCGCCGGCACCGGCGGCGTCCTGGTCCTGCTGCTCGGCCTCGGCACCGTCGCCGGCTTCCGCGGGCGCCGTCACCCCGCCTGATCCCCCAAGCCCCCCCCCCGCCCCCCAGCCTCACCTTCCGCCGAGTCGGCAGTGACGTGCTGCCGACTCGGCGGTGAGTCGGCAGCAGCTTTCTGGCGCGGGCCGCGCGCCGGGCGGGGTGATGCCTCGCGCCGAGCGGACACGACAGGGTGGGCCCATGTCCACGAGCACCGACGCGCCGGTCGCGACCCGACCGCCGCTCCCGCTGGCGATCGCGGCGCTGCTGGCGCTGCCCGGCACGTACCTGGGGGCCGCGGCCTACCTGGGCGGGCCGGCACCCGAGATCGCGGCCCCCGTGCAGGTGCTGGTCTACGGCCTGGCGATCGTCGGGGCAGCCTTCCTGCTCTCGTGGGCGGCCGAGGCGGTGCAGGTCGACATCAACGCCGGCCTCGCGCTGGCCCTGCTGGCGCTGGTGGCCGTGCTGCCGGAGTACGCGGTCGACTTCGTCTTCACGACCCAGTGCGGCGGCGAGTTCGCGGCCGACGGCGGCAGCCCCGAGGTCTGCGGCCTGGCCCTGGCGAACATGACCGGCGCCAACCGGGTGCTCGTCGGCGTCGGGTGGCCCCTGGTCGTGCTCGTGGCGACGCTGGCGCTGTGGCGCAGCCGCAAGGAGGCCAAGCAGGTCGACCACCACGCGGCCGAGGTGCGCCTGGCTCCCGCGATGTCGGTGGAGGTGGTCTTCCTCGGGATCGCCACCCTGTACTCGCTGACCCTGCCCCTGCGCAGCAGCCTCACGCTGATCGACTCGGCCGTCTTCCTGCTCATCTTCGCGGGCTACGCCTGGCGGCTCTCGCGCATGGAGTCCTCCGAGCCCGATCTGCTGGGCACGTCCGCGTGGATGGGCGGCCTCGACACCCGCCCCCGGCGGGCCTGGGTGATCGGCACCTTCGTCGTCGCCGGCCTGATGATCCTCGCGTGCGCCGAGCACTTCGCCGAGTCGCTCACCACCACCGGCGAGGAGCTGGGCGTCTCCCAGTTCCTGCTGGTGCAGTGGATCGCGCCGCTGGCCAGCGAGTCCCCCGAGCTGATCGTCGCCTGCCTCTACGCGTGGCGGCTCAAGGCCGACGACTCCCTCGGCGCGCTGCTCTCCTCCAAGGTCAACCAGTGGACGCTGCTGGTCGGCGGTCTCCCCCTCGTCTTCGCCCTCTCCGCCGGCACCGTCGCAGGGCTGCCGATCGACACCGAGCAGCGCTTCGAGCTGCTGATCACCGCCGCCCAGTCGCTGTTCGCGGTGGCGCTGCTGCTCGACCTCCGCCTCTCGGCGCGGGACGCCGGCGTGCTGCTGGGCCTGTTCACCACCCAGTTCCTGGTCAGCGTCCTGGGCACCGACGCGATGAACACGTACGTGATCGTCGCCCTCTCGATCGTCTACGTCGGCTGGTCGGCCCTGCGGGTCGGCCGGCGCCTCGGCGTCACCCGGCGCCTGGTGCGCGACGGCGTCGTCACCCCCATGTCCGAGCTCTCCACCGAGGCCGCCTGAGCCGCGTCCGGCGACGCGGACGTGGTCGGCGTGCTCAGCCGGCCAGGTAGGCGAGCTGGGCGCGGACGCTGAGCTCCGCGGCGGGCCACAGGACGGGGTCGACGTCCGCGTAGACGACCTCCACCACGTCACGGGCGTGGTCGAGCAGCGCCGGGTCGTGCAGGGCCAGGCCGAGGGCGTCGGCCGCCTGCTCCACCTGCTCGAGCCGGTCCACGCGGTGGGCGCGGTAGGCGTCCAGCACGTCCACGGCGGAGGCCAGCACCGGGCCGTGGCCCGGCCACACCGAGGCCGCCCCCACCTCGGAGGCCAGCGCGTGCAGCCGCTCCAGCGAGCCCAGGTAGGCCCCCAGCTCGCCGTCGGGGTGGGCGACCATCGTGGTCCCGCGGCCCAGCACGGTGTCGCCGGTGAGCAGGGCCCGCTCGGCGGGCAGCCAGAACGACAGCGAGTCGGCGGTGTGCCCCGGGGTGGCCACCACGTGCAGCTCGAGTCCGTCGACGTCGACCACGTCGCCGTCCGCGAGGCCCTCGTCGCCGAGGGTGAGGGCCGGGTCGAGGGCGCGGACGCCGCAGCCGACCCGCTCGGCGAAGGTGCGGGCCGCCTCGGCGTGGTCGGCGTGGTGGTGGGTGAGCAGGACTGCGGCCACCGACCCGGCCATCTCCTCGGCCGCGCCCGCCACGGCGTCCAGGTGCGCCACGAGCTCGGGGCCGGGGTCGACCACCAGCGCCCGCCGGGCACCGGGCTCGGCCAGCACCCACGTGTTGGTGCCGTCCAGCGTCATGGGACCCGCGTTGTCGGCGAGCACGCAGCGGCCTCGCTCGCCGAAGGCTCCGCCCACCCAGTCGGTGCTCACGCGCGGCCCCGCCCGACCAGCAGCCGCTGGAGCCGGTCGGGGTAGCGGAAGCGCCACTCGCCGTCGGTCTCGACGGGCTGCGGGCAGAACATCTCCAGCCGCCGCCCGGCCCCGTCCTCCAGGACCGCCGCGACGGAGTCGAACGCACCGACCTCGAGGGAGGTCAGGTAGGTCGGCGGCATCATGGCCACCTCGCCGGTCTCGGCGCGTGCGGCCTGCGCGCCGGCCGGCGCCCACTCCACCGAGGAGGACTCCCCCGAGACGTCCCGGGTCGCGCAGCCCGCGGGCAGGGCCGCGACCAGGAACCAGGTGCGGTAGCGACGCGGCTCGATCTCGGGCGTGAGCCACGCGTCCCACGGCGCCAGCAGGTCGCTGCGGAGCACGAGGCCGCGGCGGGTCAGCAGCTCCGAGAGCGAGCAGGCGCGGGTCTCGCAGGCGACGCGGTCGGCCTCCCACGCGGCACCCTCGGTGGGGACGACGACCTCCGAGCCCGGCTCGGAGGCCAGCAGGACGCCGGACTCCTCGAACGTCTCGCGCACCGCGGCGGCCACGACGGCGCGTGCCTCGTCCTGCGTGCAGCCCAGGCGCTCGGCCCACCACGAGACGGGCGGGCCGGCCCAGGGCAGGTCCGCCGAGGCGTCCCGGGCGTCGACCCCGCCGCCGGGGTAGACGGCCATGCCCGCGGCGAACGCCATCGAGCGCTGCCGCAGCAGGTAGTAGGTCTCCACGCCGCCGGGCCCGTCGCGCAGCAGCAGCACGGTGGCCGCGTCGCGGGGCTCGGCGGCCCGCCGTCGTCCCGCGGCGTGCTCCCGGACGGCCTCGACGAGGCTGTCCGGGAGCGGCGCGGGCGGGATCGGGACGTGCGGCACGGGGTCTCCGGGCGGGTCGGGGGAGGTCAGGCGACCTCGACGACCATCTCCACCTCGACGGGCGAGTCGAGCGGCAGCACCGGCACGCCGACGGCGGAGCGGGCGTGCACGCCGGCCTCGCCGAAGGCCTGGCCGAGCAGCTCGGAGGCGCCGTTGGCCACGCCGGGCTGGCCGGTGAAGTCGGGGGTCGAGGCGATGAACGCGACGACCTTGACGATGCGGACGACCTGGTCGAGGTCACCGATCTCGGCCTTCACCGCGGCGATGGCGTTGAGCACGCACTGCTGCGCGCAGGCGAACGCCTCCTCGGCCGTGACCTCGCCACCGACCTTGCCGGTGGTCATCAGCTCGCCGGCCCGCATCGGCAGCTGGCCGGAGGTGTAGACGTAGGAGCCGGTGCGCACGGCCGGGGTGTAGGCCGCGACGGGCTTCACCACGTCGGGGACGGACAGGCCCAGCTCGGCCAGGCGGCTCTCGACGACGCCCACGGCACTCACTCCGCGGGGCGCTTGAGGAAGGCGATCAGCCCGCCCTGCGCGTTCGTGTGGATGGCGACGAGCTCCCAGCCGTCCTCGCCGAAGTTGTTGAGCATGAGGGCCTCGTTGTGGAGCGGGATCGGCGCCACCTGGTACTGCCACTTGGTCATGCCCGCACCCTACTGGCCCGCTCCGGACGCGACACCGCCCCCGACGCAGGTGCGTCGGGGGCGGTCCGGCCGTGGTGCGGCGAGCGGGGCGAGGAGCGTCAGCGCTTCTCGGTCGTCGTCGCGGAGAGGTTGATCGAGTCGTCCTCGTGGATCTCGTTGGCGACCTCGCGGGCCAGCCAGCGGCGCTTGCGGCGCTCGATGGCCTTGTGCTCGCCCAGAAGGGCCTTGGCCAGCGCGATCATCATCAGGATCATCACGATGCTGAACGGCACCGCCACCAGGATCGACATCGTCTGCAGCGCCCCGAGTCCACCGGCGAGCAGCAGCACGGCGGCGACCAGGCCCTCCATCGTGGCCCAGAAGGCACGGCTCCAGCGCGGCGGGTTGGTGTTGCCGCCCTCGGAGAGCATGTCGACCACGAACGAGCCGGAGTCGGAGCTGGTCACGAAGAAGACCACGATCAGGACGATCGCGACCACGCTGAGCACGGTGCCCGCGGGCAGCTTGTCGAGCATCTCGAACAGCGCGGTGTTGGAGTTGACCGTGCCGTCGGCGCTGATCAGACCGCCCTGGCCGTAGACCTCGCGGTAGAGGGCGGAGCCGCCCAGGACCGAGAACCACAGGAACGTGACCAGGGTCGGCACCAGCAGGACGCCGGCGACGAACTCACGGACGGTGCGACCGCGGGAGATGCGGGCGATGAAGACGCCGACGAAGGGCGCCCAGCTGATCCACCAGCCCCAGTAGTAGGTCGTCCAGGACGACAGGAAGCTCGCGCCCGCGTCACCCGTGAACGGGCGGACGTTGAACGCCATCTGGAAGAAGTTCTGCAGGTACGACCCGATCTGGGTGACGAAGTCGCTGAGCAGGAAGACGGTCGGGCCGAGCACCAGGACGGCCGCGAGCAGCAGCGCCGCGACGACCAGGTTGATGTTCGAGAGCAGCTTGATGCCCTTGTCGACGCCCGAGAGCACCGAGGCGAGGGCGAACGCGGTGATGACCGCGATCAGCACCACGAGGATCGGCGTGGTGGCCTCGTCGAGGACGCCGAGGAAGGCCAGGCCGCTGCCGACCTGGCTCACGCCGAGGCCGAGCGAGGTGGCGACGCCGAACAGGGTGCCGACGATGGCGATGACGTCGACGACGTCACCCCAGAAGCCCAGGATGCGCTTGCCGAACAGGGGCTCGAGCGCGTAGCGGATCGAGATCGGGCGGCCCTTGCGGTGCACCGCGTAGGCGATGGCGAGGCCGACGACCACGTAGATGGCCCAGGCGTGCAGGCCCCAGTGCAGGAACGTGATGTCCATGGCGGTGCGCGCGGTGGCACCGATGGTGCTGGAGTCGGTGCCGGGCACCGGGCTCGCGAGGTAGTTCAGCGGCTCGGCGACGCCCCAGTAGACGAGGCCGATGCCCATGCCGGCCGCGAACAGCATCGCGAACCAGCTCATGAGGCCGAACTCGGGCTCCTCGTCGTCGGTGCGGCCGAGCACGACCTGGCCGACGGGCGCGGCCATCAGCCACAGCGAGAAGAAGACGAAGGAGGAGACCAGGGCGATGTAGTACCACCCGATGTCCTGCACGACGGTGTTGTTCACCTTGGTGATGAAGTCGCCGAAGGGGCCGGGCACGACCAGGGCGACGACGACGAGCGCCAGGATGATGCCGGCGGAGGGCAGGAACACCCGGGGCGCCGCGAGGAGGCCGCGGTGCTCGGGCTCCTGCGGCGGGCGGAGGTCGCCCGAGCCGTCACGCTCGGGCTGGTCGCCCATCTCGGCGACTCGGTCTGTCGGAGGACTGCTGGTCATGGAACCTCTCCATCGGGGGGACAACGGCCGTTGACACTGATTGCCCGAACCGGCTAGTGCCAATCACCCGCGGCGCGACTTTTACTCAGGTCACTCTCAGGACCCGGCGCACACGGCAGGGCGCGGACGGGGCGGACGCCTCACCCGTCAGGGGGCACGAAACCGCCTCCGACCTGGCACGACACCGACTCCGAGAACGTCGGGCAGCGCGGTCGAACAACCATCCACCCTGCCGGTCCAGACCGCTGGAGTCACATCGGCGACACCTGTCATGCCCGTCCCGACGGGTCCGGTGGCCCGGCTCACGCGGGCCCGGAGCACCCACCCCGAAGGCCACCCGCGCCCGCGGCGGCCGCCCTAGGCTGGGCTCGTGACCTCCCCCTGGCCCCGCGCCCGACTGCACGTGGTGACGGGCAAGGGCGGCACCGGCAAGTCCACCGTGGCCGCGGCGCTGGCGCTGGCGCTGGCCTCCCACGGCAAGCAGGTCCTGCTGTGCGAGGTCGAGGGGCGCCAGGGCATCGCCCGGATGTTCGACGTCGACCCCTTGCCCTACGCCGAGACCCGGATCGCCACCGGGCTGCGCGACGAGCGGGGCCCCGGCAGCGTGCACGCGCTCAACATCGACCCCGAGGCCGCGCTGCTGGAGTACCTGGCCATGTACTACCGCCTCGGCCGGGCGGGCAAGGCGCTGGAGAAGTTCGGCGTGGTCGAGTTCGCCACCACCATCGCCCCCGGCGTGCGCGACGTGCTGCTCACCGGCAAGGTCTACGAGGCCGTGCACCGCAACGCGCGCAACCGTGGGGCGACCGAGTACGACGCCGTCGTCCTCGACGCCCCGCCCACGGGCCGGATCTCCCAGTTCCTCGGGGTCTCGGACGAGGTCGCGGGGCTGGCCAAGGTCGGGCCGGTGAAGAAGCAGGCCGACCAGATGATGTCGCTGTTCCGCTCCCCGCGCACCGCCGTCCACCTCGTCACCGTGCTGGAGGAGATGCCCGTGCAGGAGACCGCCGACGGCATCGCCGAGCTGCGCCGCCACGGGCTGCCCGTGGGCGGGGTGGTGGTCAACCAGGTGCGCCCGCACGACGTCTCGGACGACGACCTCGCGCTCGCCCTCGCCGGCCGGCTCGACAAGGAGGCACTGGGCCGCGAGCTCGAGCACGCCGGGGTGCGGCCCACCAAGGTGCTGCTCGACGGCCTCGCCTCCGAGGCCCGTGACCACGCCGAGCGCCGCGCGCTCGAGGACGCGCAGCGCGAGGTGGTCGCCGACCTCGACGTGCCGGTCGCCGAGCTGGGCCGGCTCCCCGGCGGCGTCGACCTCGGCGCCCTCTACGAGCTGGCCGCCGACCTGCGCGGGCAGGGGTTCGCGTGAGCCGGCAGGAGCGGGTCGGTCCCCAGGGTCGGCGCACCGACCCGGCCGGCGTCCTCGACGTGGACGCGCTGCTGGACGACCGCGCCACCGGGATCATCGTGTGCTGCGGCTCGGGCGGGGTCGGCAAGACGACCACGTCGGCCGCCCTGGCCCTGCGCGCGGCCGAGCGGGGCCGCCGCGTCGTGGTGCTGACCATCGACCCCGCGCGTCGACTCGCACAGTCGCTGGGCATCGAGAAGCTCGACAACACCCCGCGCCCCGTCGTCGGGATCGACGAGAGCGCCGGCGGCGGCCTCGACGCGATGATGCTGGACATGAAGCGCACGTTCGACGACGTCGTGCTCAGCCAGGCCGGCCAGGAGCGCGCCCGCGCGATCCTGGAGAACCCGTTCTACGTGGCCCTCTCGAGCTCGTTCGCGGGCACGCAGGAGTACATGGCCATGGAGAAGCTGGGGCAGGTCCGGGCGCAGGCCCGCGCGGAGGGCACCTACGACCTGATCGTCGTGGACACCCCGCCCTCGCGCTCGGCGCTGGACTTCCTCGACGCCCCCGAGCGGCTCTCCAGCTTCCTGGACGGCCGCTTCCTGCGGCTCATGCTCGCGCCGGCCAAGGGCCCGGCGCGGCTGATGACGGCCGGCCTCGGGCTGGTGACGGGCGCGCTGACCAAGATCCTCGGCGCCCAGATCCTCACCGACCTGCAGACCTTCGTGGCCGCGCTCGACACCGTCTTCGGCGGGTTCCGGGCCCGCGCGCAGCAGACCTACGCCCTGCTCCAGGCCGAGGAGACGGCCTTCGTGGTCGTCGCCGCGCCCGAGCCGGACGCGCTGCGCGAGGCCGCCTACTTCGTCGAGCGCCTCGACGGCGACGCGATGCCGCTCGCGGGCATGGTCGTGAACCGCACGACCCCGGAGCCGCGCAGCAAGCTGTCGGCCGAGGAGGCGCGGGCCGCCGTCGAGCGTCTACGTGGACGACGGCAGGGCGGCCTGGCCGCCGGGCTGCTGCGCCTGCACGCCGACCGGTGGTCGGCCGTGCGTCGCGAGCAGCAGCTGTGCAGCCGCTTCACCGCTGCGCACCCCGACGTGGCCACCACGCAGGTGGCCGCGCTGCCCGGCGACGTGCACGACCTCAAGGGCCTGCGCCGGGTGGGCGCGCTGCTGTCTCGCGCCTGAGCCCGGTGCCGGCGACGTTGCCGGGCACCGGGACGCACGCGTGCCACCCGCCACCGGGAGGCGGCGGGTGGTCCGGGGCGGACCGGCCTGGAGGTGTGCCGGTCGGCCGCGGATCAGCGTGTCAGCGAGCCGGGCCGGTCGCGGGTCGCGACCGGGTGCTGCGTGCGTGGTGCTGGTGCTGCGGTGGTGCGCCGGGCCGGCCTGGGGGGCCGGCTGGTTCAGCGACCGACCGGAGCGGCCGTGCGCGTCGGAGCGCTCGGGTTGGTGCGTGCCGTCTCGAGCACCTGGCGCCACGAGGACGCCGGCTTGCGACGGAGCAGGGCACGGCGCTCACGCTCCGTCATGCCACCCCACACGCCCCACTCGATCTGGTTGTCGAGGGCCTCTGCGAGGCACTCGGTGCGGACGGGGCAACCGCCGCACATCATCTTCGCCTTGTTCTGCTCGGCGCCGCGCACGAAGAGCTCGTCCGGCTGCGCCTCTCGGCAGGCCGCCTCAGGCGCCCAGTCTTCAACCCACATGATGTCGTCCCCACATCATTCCAGGGGCCCGCGACCTCCACCCCCATGGCGGTCGTCGGACCCGTTACTTGTCCCTGGTTAAAGTTAAACCGCCGTCGTGCCGACCTTTGCAGGCACGAATTGCCCAAACCTTCTAGTCCGATATGACTAGTCCGAGTGCACCCCCGGAACCCTGGGGGATCACCGCCGGGCGACCGTCGCGTTACAGCAACGTTTCAGAACGCTGCAACACCCGTTGCAACCGTTCCCGACCTGGATTCTGACCAGGTCAGACACCCACCGGGGTTCCGGGCCATGCCGCTCACCCCTGCGGGCTGACCCACAGGGCCACCCAGGCCGGGCGCAGGTTTCACCGGACGCCGGTGCACGGCCGTGGCCACGACGGCCTCGGCCCGCCCGGGCCGGGTGGTACCCCCACCTCCCCGACCGGGCCAGCCCGACCGGGCCGGGGCCCCGCGGAGGCCCCGTGGACGAACCTGTGAGACGCCTGCGCGGGTCCTCCGCCGGGGCGGCCGCGACGACGCGGCCAGGCTGGGGGTGCTCCCGTACCCTTGCGCCCATGTCCGCTTCCCGCACCGCGGCCCGGATCACCTCCCACCTCGGGGTGATGGTCGCCGTCTCCGTCGTGCTCGGCGTCGTCGTCGCCGGTCTCGCCATCCCGTTCGCCGGCCTCGTGGGCCTGAGCGCGCAGGGTGTCGCCGAGACCATGGACGACCTCCCCGAGGAGCTGGAGACCGGCGACCTGGCCCAGCGCACCACCATCCTCGACGTCGACGGCAACACGATCGCGACGCTGTACGACCAGAACCGTGTCGAGGTGCCGCTGCGGCAGGTCTCGCGCACGATGGTCAAGGCGATCCTCTCGATCGAGGACTACCGGTTCTACGAGCACGGCGCGCTGGACGTGAAGGGCACGCTGCGTGCCTTCGTGACCAACCAGGCCTCGGGCGGCACCGTCCAGGGCGGTTCGTCGATCACGCAGCAGCTGGTGAAGCAGACCCTGATCAACCAGGCGGCGACCGAGGAGGAGCAGGCGGCGGCCACGGCGGACACCTACGCGCGCAAGCTCACCGAGCTGCGGTACGCGGTCGCGCTGGAGGAGCAGCACTCCAAGGACTGGATCCTCGAGCGCTACCTCAACATCGTCTACTTCGGCGACGGCGCCTACGGCATCCAGGCGGCGGCCAAGCACTTCTTCAACGTCAACGCCAAGGACCTCAACGTCAAGCAGTCGGCGATGCTCGCCGGCATGGTCAAGAACCCCTACGGGTACGACCCGACCAACGACAAGGCCCGCGCCAAGGACCGTCGTGACGTCGTCATCCAGCGGATGGCGGACCTGTCGGTGATCAGCCAGAAGCGGGCCGCCAAGCTGCGCAAGCAGGGCCTGGGCCTGGACGTGCAGAAGAACCAGAACGGCTGCGTCTCCGCGACCGCCCCGTTCTTCTGCGACTACGTCGTCAACTACCTGGTCGCCGACTCCGACCTGGGGCGCTCCGAGAAGGCGCGTCGTCGCCTGCTCTACACCGGCGGCCTCACCATCCAGACGACGCTGGACATGGACTTCCAGAACGCCGCGGACACCTCCGTCTCCAACGCCGTGCAGCCGACCGACGGGGCCATCGGCGGCCTGGCCATGGTCGAGCCGCTGACCGGTGACGTGAAGGCGCTGGCGCAGTCCCGTCCGATGGGCCGGAAGAAGAAGCAGGGCGAGACCTACCTGAACTTCGTGGTGCCCAAGGAGTACGGCGACTCCAACGGCTTCCAGCCGGGCTCGACGTTCAAGCCGTTCGTCCTGGCCACCGCCATCGAGCAGGGCATCCCGCTGAACACGCAGATCGCCTCGCCGCAGACGATCACCCTGCCGATCAGCTCCTTCCGCGACTGCAGCGGCCCGATCCAGAGCACCCAGGACTACGAGGTCAACAACTCCACGGGCTACGGCACCTACACGCTCTACACGGGCACCCAGCAGTCGGTGAACACGTTCTTCGTGCAGCTCGAGCAGCGCGTCGGCATCTGCAAGCCCTACAACCTCGCGGTGAAGATGGGCATCCAGAACCTCAAGGGCAAGACCGCCCGCAGCCTGTACGAGGTGCCGGCCTTCACCCTGGGCGTCGCCGACACCAGCGTGCTGGAGATGGCCGAGGCCTACGCGACCTTCGCCGGTCGCGGCGTCCACTGCGACTCGCGCCCGGTCACCTCGATCACCGGCCCGAACGGCAACACGGTCAAGGAGTACGACTCCAGCTGCGAGCGGGTCATGCAGGCCACGACCGCCGACGGCGTCGCGGACGTGCTCCGCGGCGTCATCGAGGGCGGCTTCGCCTCCGCCCAGGCGCTCGACCAGCCCGCGGGCGGCAAGACCGGTACCACCCAGAGCGGCCGCGCCGTCTGGTTCGCCGGCTTCACCCGCAACATGGCGGCCGTCTCGATGGTGGCCGGCGTGAACAACCTCGGCCAGCCCGAGTCGCTGGTGGGCAAGTACCTCAACGGCCGCTACGTGGCCTCGGCCTCGGGCTCCACCTACGCCGCGCCGATCTGGGGCGACGCGATGAAGGCTATCGACGACCAGCTGGCGAACGAGAACTTCGTGGCTCCCACCGACGCGGTCGTCAACGGCGTGCAGACGACCGTCCCCTCGGTCTCCGGCATGACCATCGAGACCGCCCGCCAGACGCTGAAGGACGCCGGCTTCGGCGTCTCCGTCGGCAGCTCGGTGAACTCCTCGCTCTCGGCCGGTCTGGTGGCCTACAGCTCGCCGGGCGGCGGCAGCACCGCCGCGGAGAACTCCTTCGTCATCCTCTACCCCTCCAACGGCGTCCCGCCGGTCGTGAACACCCCCAGCACCGGGGGCAACAACGACGGTGGCAACAACAACGGCGGCAACAACGGCGGGAACGACGGCGGCGGCAACAACAGCGGCGGCGGCAACAACGGCAACGGCAACGGCGGGGGCAACAACGGCGGCGGCAACAACGGCTAGCCCCCACCCCGCCTGACGCGACAGGGCCCCGGACCGATCATCGGTCCGGGGCCCTGCTCGTCCTGCGGTCGACGCCCTCGGTCGCCGCCTCGGTCTCAGGAGGCGCCGAGCTGCTTCTTCACCTCGGCGGCCACCGCGCCGCCGTCCGCGCGACCCTTGGTCTGCTTCTGCACCACGCCCATCACCTTGCCCATGGCGCGCATCCCCTCGCCGGCGGCGCCGGTGGACTCCACCGCGGCCGCGACGATCGCGGCGATCTCCTCGTCGGTCAGCTGCTCGGGCAGGTACTCGGCGATGACGCCGGCCTCGGCCTCCTCGCGCTGCGCGGACTCGGCCCGCCCGCCCTCGGCGAAGGCGGACGCGGCCTCGCGGCGCTTCTTCGCCTCGCTGGTCAGCACGGTGACGACCTCGTCATCGGTGAGCACCTTGGCGCTCTTGCCCGCGACCTCGGCGTTGGTGACGGCGGACAGGACCATCCGCAGGGTGGAGGACCGCAGCTCGTCGCGTGCCTTCATGGCGGCGGTGAGGTCGGTGCGGAGACGGTCCTTGAGAGTGGTCATGGGCGCCATTGTGGCAGCCTGGCCTCGTGCGACACACGTCGATTCCCGCCCCGCCGCGCCTGCTGCGCGACGCGCTGGCCCGACCGCTGCCCACCCCCGGCCCCGCCGTGCTCGCGGGCCTCGGCCTGGCGGCGGCCGGCGGCGCCGCGCTGGCCGCCGGCGCCGCCGAGGCCCGCCGCTACACCCTGCGCCGCCACCGACTGGCGGGGCTGCCCGCCGGGGCGGACCCGATCCGCGTGCTGCACCTCTCCGACATCCACCTCACCCCGGGCCAGGAGCGCAAGCGGGACTGGCTGACGCGGCTCTCCGCGCTGCCCGTGGACCTCGTGGTCAACACCGGCGACAACCTCTCCCACCAGCGTGCGGTCGGCCCGCTGGTCGAGGCCCTCGGCCCGCTCCTGGATGCGCCGGGCGTCTTCGTCCTGGGCTCCAACGACTACTTCGAGCCGCGCGTGCGCAACCCGTTCCAGTACCTGCTGCCCGACACCGGCAAGCGGCGCACCGACGTGCCGGAGCTGCCGTGGCGGCACATGGCCGCCACGTTCACCGGTCGCGGGTGGCTGGACCTCACCAACACCACGGGGCGGTTGAGCGTGAAGGGTGTCGACCTGGCCTTCGCGGGGGTCGACGACCCGCACCTGGCCTACGACGACCTCGCCGCGGTCGACGACGCCGCACCCGTGGACGCCGGCGTGCGGCTCGCCGTCGCGCACGCGCCGTACCTGCGCGTGCTGGACCACTTCGCGCAGCGCGGGTGGGACGCGATCCTGGCCGGCCACACCCACGGCGGCCAGGTCTGCCTGCCGAACGGCCGGGCGCTCACCACCAACTGCGACCTCGACAACGCGCGCGCCCGCGGGCTGCACCGGCACCCGGCCGACTCCCGGCCCGGCGACCCCGCCTCGTCCTGGCTGCACGTGTGCGCGGGGCTCGGCACCAGCCCCTTCGCCCGGGTGCGCGTCGCGTGCCGCCCGGAGGCCGTCCTGCTGACCCTGGAGCCGGTGGCCTGAGCGGGCGCGGGCCGACCCGTCCAGGGATGCTCCCCGATTGGGGGCCGACCACGCCGCTGGGCTATGCTCCCGTGCTTGTGAGCCACCGTTGGTGGAGCACATCGGGCTGTGGCGCAGCTTGGTAGCGCGCCTCGTTCGGGACGAGGAGGCCGCAGGTTCAAATCCTGTCAGCCCGACCCTCAGGTGCCCCGGCACCGACAGCAGGGCCCGGACCCACGAGAGTGGGTCCGGGCCCTGCGTGCGTCTGCCCTCCCCCTCACCCCGAGCCCACCGCGGGACCCCTGGGCGTATGTCCCCGCACCGTGGCGCGTGCCACACTGCGGGCATGCCTGACTCCGAGCGCGACAAGCTCGCCGCGCCCAGCCTCGGGCGCCTGCTCGGCCGCCGCCGCGGCGCCGACGCCGCGGCCGACGAGGGCGCGGCCGACGAGGGCGCACCGAGTCCTGACATGACGTCGCACCCGGACGCGGCCACGACCGAGCAGCCGACCCTCGTCCAGCCGGCGCCGGAGCGCGTGCCCGTCGCCGAGGCCCGACCCCAGCCCGACCCCCAGCCGGACCCCCAGCCCGAGCCCGCAGGCCCGGGGCGCCGCGAGCGTGCGACGGCGGCACTGGCGGCGGGCCTGGAGGGCGCCCGCGGACTGTCCCCGGCCGCCGTGGCTCCGCTCGCGGGGCTCGGCTCCGGGGCGGCCATGGTCGCGCTGGTGGCACTCTCCTCCCAGGGCTGTCGCGCGGCGCTGGGCTCGAGCAGCTGCGGCACGGGCCTGGGAGCCACGCTGCTGGTGCTCGTGCTGGTCGCGGGGGTCCTGGCCGGCGGGCTGCTGCTGCGGCTCGTCTCCGCGCCCCAGGCGGTCGCGACGGCCCTGCTGGGCACCGGCGCCACCGCCGTCGTCGCCGTGCTGCTCGCGGACCGGCTGCCCAGCCCCTGGCTGCCCCTGCTGCTGCTCGTCGTCTCGGCCGTGGCCTACGCGGGCGCCCAGCGACTCACCGAGGCCGCGGAGGCCGTCTGAGCCGTCCCGCCTGACGGGCAGCGACCGTGCACGCCGACACTGGTTCACATCCCTGAACCGGCGGGTCATATCGTGAATATTTGCGGCTAACTGTTCACGTGGGTGAATCAGACCCCTATGCTCCCGGAAGCCCGCCGATGTGACGGGCGTCTCCTGGAGAAGGAACCGTGATGCAGCCTCGCGCCGTCCGCCCACCCCGCTCCGCCGCCCTCGTGGCACTGGCGGGGCTCCTCGCCGGCCTGCTCAGCGTGGTCCTGCCGCCGCCTGCGGCCGTCGCTGCCGACGGCGACGTGATCGCCTGGGTGGAGGTCGAGGACGGCGTCATCAGCGGTGGTCCGGCCTTCAACTCCGGCGACCACGGCAACTTCTCCGGCACCGGCTCCCACACGTTCCGGGAGACGGGGATGACCTCCACCATGAGCGTCACGGCGCCGGAGGCGGGCACGTACCCGCTCTACGTCCGCTACGCCGCGGGGCCGCTGGGCCCCGACGAGAACGTCACGCGGTCCATGGGGCTGCTCACCAACGGCGGCGACCGCCAGCAGCTGAGCCTGCCGATGACGAGCTACGAGAACTGGGAGGCCTGGGACTTCGTGGCCGCCGAGGTCACCCTCCAGGCCGGGGCCAACACGATCGCCCTCGCCTGCGACCGCAGCATCGACTTCTGCCGCCTCAACTTCGACGCGATCCAGGTCGGGGGCACGGCGCCCGACGCGTGCACGGCGACGCCGGTCGCCCCGGGCTGGGCGGGCCTGTTCGACGGCACGTTCACGTCCTTCGACGGCTGGCGCAAGGCCGGGCTCGGGGGCTTCGGCCGGCAGACCGACTGCACGATCCTCAGCGTGCGCGGACGCGGCGCGACGTGGGCCACGCAGCAGCTGACGGCGCCCTACACGCTGCGCCTCGACTGGCTCCGTGAGGGTCTCAACGACGACTCCGCCGTGCACCTCGGCTCCACCGGCCGGGCCGGCGCCGACCCCGTGGGCGGGGTCTCCGTCCTCATCGGCGCCGACGGCGCGGGCATCCGCACCGCGGACGGGACGCTCCACCCCGCCGGTGCGGAGGCCGCGACGGCCGAGCACCCCACGGGGCAGTGGAACACCTACACCCTCCGGGTCACCACGACGGGCGTCGAGGTGCTCCTCGACGACGTCGTGGTGAACGCGTGGTCCGGCACCCTGCCCACCACCGGCTTCATCGGCCTGCAGAACCGCAGCTCCACCGACCAGGTGCGCTTCCGCGACGTGCAGGTCCGTCCGGGCGTGGCACCGGTCGGCGTGGCCGACTCGTACGCCACCGACGCGGACGTCACTCTCGAGGTCGAGGCGCCGGGCGTGCTGTCCAACGACACCGACGCCGACGGCAGCCCGCTCACGGCCGCGGTCGTCGACCAGCCGGCGCACGGCGTCCTGACCCTGGCCAAGGACGGCTCGTTCACCTACGCCCCCGAGACGGGCTTCGTGGGGTCCGACGCGTTCACCTACGCCGCCTCCGACGGCGTGGAGAGCGCGGCCCCGACCACGGTGACGCTCACCGTCGCCGAGGTCGCCGACGCCACCGAGCTGTCCGCCGCGGCGGAGGCGTTCGCCTACGGGCGCCGCGGCGCGGTCCGCGTGACCCTCGCCCCGTCGGCGAACGGTGGCGACGTCGAGGTGCTCGAGGGTGGGACGCTGCTCGGCAGCGTCCCCGTGGCGGACGGGGCCGCGTCGGTGCCGCTCGCCCGGAAGGCCCTGCGTCCGGGCCTGCACGCGCTCACCGTCCGCTACACCGGCACGCCCTCCTGGGCGGCCTCGTCCACCGTCGTCGACGTCCGGGTGCGGAAGGCGCGCCCGCGGATGACGGTGCGGGCGCCGCAGCGGGTCCGCCTCGGTCGGCGCGCCCGTGTGCGGGTCGACCTGGCCGCGGGCCGCGGCGTGCCGGTGGCGGGCCGGGTCCGCGTGGCGGCGCCGGGCCTGGCGGCTCGGACACAGCGTCTGCGCGGCGGCGAGACCACGTTCCGGCTGCCCCGCGCCCGGCGCGTCGGCAGGACTCGCCTCACCGTCACCTACCTCGGCAGTCGGCTCGTCGCGCGGACGACGCAGCGGGCCACCATCCGGGTCACGCGATAGGCCCCCGCTGCCACGACGACAGCGGCCCCCGTCCTGGTGGACGGGGGCCGCTGCGGCGTCGGAGGGCGTCAGCGCGAGGCTGCGACCAGCTCGGCGATCTGCACGGTGTTGAGGGCGGCGCCCTTGCGCAGGTTGTCGTTGCTGATGAACAGCGCGAGGCCACGGTCGCCGTCGACGCCCGGGTCGGTGCGCAGGCGACCGACGTAGGACGGGTCCTTGCCGGCGGCGGCGAGCGGGTTAGGGATGTCGGCCAGCTCGACGCCCGGGGCGGCGGCGAGCAGCTCGGCGGCCCGCGCCGGGGTCATCGGACGCTCGAACTCGGCGTTGATCGCGAGCGAGTGACCGGTGAAGACCGGCACGCGCACGCAGATGCCCGAGACCTTGAGGTCCGGGATCCCGAGGATCTTGCGGGACTCGTTGCGGAGCTTCTGCTCCTCGTCGGTCTCGTTGAGGCCGTCGTCCACGAGGTTCCCCGCGAAGGGCAGGACGTTGTAGGCGATGGTCTTCTTGTAGACGCCCGGCTCGCCGAACGCCACGGCCTCGCCGTCGTAGGCGAGCTCCCTGGCCTTCTCGCCGGCGGTCGCGACGCCACCGGCCAGCTCCTCGACGCCGGCGATGCCGGAGCCGGAGACGGCCTGGTAGGTCGAGGCGATCAGGCGGACGAGGCCCGCCTCGGCGTGCAGCGGCTTGAGCACCGGCATCGCGGCCATCGTCGTGCAGTTCGGGTTGGCGATGATGCCCTGGCCCGCCTCGATGACGCCGGCGGCGGCCTCCGGGTTCACCTCGGAGACGACCAGCGGGATCGACGGGTCCTTGCGGAACGCGCTGGAGTTGTCGACCACGATGACGCCGGCCTCGGCGAACTTCGGGGCCAGGGCGCGCGAGGCGGTGGCGCCGGCGGAGAACAGCGCCACGTCCAGGCCCGCGGGGTCGGCAGTGGCGGCGTCCTCGACGACGACCTCGGTGCCCCGGTAGTCCAGGACCTTGCCCGCGGAGCGCGCGGAGGAGAAGAAGCGGATGCTCGCGACCGGGAAGTCCCGCTCGGCGAGGATCTGGCGCATCGCGACACCGACCTGGCCGGTGGCGCCGACGACGCCGATGTGCAGACCGTCGCTCATCGCCCGGTACCTCCGTAGACCACGGCCTCGACCTCGGTGGCGTCCAGGTCGAACGCGGTGTGCGTCGCACGGACGGCGGTGTCGACCTGCTGCTCGGCCACGATCACCGAGATGCGGATCTCCGAGGTGGAGATCATCTCGATGTTCACCCCGGCGGAGGCCAGCGCGGTGAAGAACTTGGCGGTGATGCCGGGGTGGCTGCGCATGCCGGCGCCGATGAGGGACACCTTGCCGACGCGGTCGTCGTAGAGCAGCTTGTCGTAGCCGACCTCGTCCTGGATGCGGGCCAGCGTCGACATGGCGCCCTGGCCGTCGTCGCGGGGCAGCGTGAAGGAGATGTCGGTGAGCCCCGTGGAGGCCGCCGACACGTTCTGCACGACCATGTCGATGTTCACCTCGCTGTTGGCGAGGGTCTCGAAGATGCGCGCGGCCTCGCCCACCTTGTCGGGCACGCCGACCACGGTGATCTTGGCCTGGGACCGGTCGTGCGCCACGCCGGAGATGATCGCCTGCTCCACGTCAGAGGCTCCGTCCTGCTCGGATTCGGGGGTGATCCAGGTGCCCTCGACGTAGTCGAAGGAGGTGCGCACGTGGATCGGGACGTTGTACCGGCGCGCGTACTCCACGCAGCGCAGGTGGAGGACCTTCGCGCCGCTGGCCGCCATCTCGAGCATCTCCTCGGTGGAGACACGGTCGAGCTTGCGGGCCGCGGGGACGATCCGGGGGTCGGCCGAGAAGACGCCGGCCACGTCGGTGTAGATCTCGCAGACCTCGGCGCCCAGCGCGGCGGCGAGCGCCACGGCGGTGGTGTCGGAGGCGCCACGGCCCAGGGTCGTGACGTCCTTGGTGTCCTGCGAGACACCCTGGAAGCCGGCCACGATGGCCACGGCCCCCGTCTTCAGCGCGCCCTCGATGCGGCCCGGCGTGATGTCGATGATCTTCGCCCTGCCGTGCACCGAGTCCGTGATGACGCCGGCCTGCGAGCCCGTGAACGACTGTGCCTCGTACCCGAGCTGGGTCACGGCCATCGCCAGCAGCGCCATGGAGATGCGCTCACCGGCGGTGAGCAGCATGTCCAGCTCGCGCGGCGGCGGCAGGGGTGTCACCTGCTGCGCCAGGTCTCGCAGGTCGTCCGTCGTGTCGCCCATCGCGGAGACGACCACGACGACGTCCTTGCCCTGCTTGCGCGTGTTCACGATCCGCTGGGCGACGCGCTTGATGCCGTCCGCGTCGGCCACGGAGGACCCGCCGTACTTCTGCACGACAATGCTCACGAGGAGCTCCTCTTCGGTTCCGCCGGTCCGGGCGAGGGAGACTTTCCCCTGCGCCCGAGGCCGCTCGTCCCCGCCGCGCGTGGGGCGCGCAGGGGCTCGCCGAGCGGGCCAGGGACGAAGTCTACCGAGCGTCGGGGCCGGTGCTCTCCAACATCTCATTCGCGACGGCCACCTGGTCGGCGTCCACCACGACCTCGGCGTCGAGCCGGTCGTGGGCGACGACCGAGAGCAGGGCGTTGAGCGCCGCGCCGGCCAGGTTGCCCCACGAGGAGACGTAGGAGAACTGCCACCACCACAGGGCCTCGGCCACGTTGCCCTGCTGGTAGTGGCGCAGGCCCGTGTCGAGGTCGGTGGCGATGGAGGTGAGGTCGTCGGAGAGCTGGCTCTCCACGACGTCCGGCACGTACGGGTCGAAGACGAAGCCGTAGGTGTCCACCCCGCCGAGCATGTCGGCGAGGCTCAGGCGCATGTCGTCGAGGTCCGGCTCGGGGCCGACGTCCGGCTGGTACTCCGAGCGCGGCGTGAAGTCCCGCTGGGCGCCCAGGCGTGCACCGGCGAGGAGCACCTGGCTGATCTCCAGCAGCAGCAGCGACACCGCGCGACCGCCGTCGCGCTCGGTGGCCATCGCGCGCAGCGCCACGAGGAAACCGCCGACGGTGTCGGCGATGTCTCCGGCGAGCGCCCGGTCCTGGGCGTCGAGGACCACGGGCCCGGTGCCCGCACTGTTCTCCGTCATTGTGCTGCCCGCCTCCCAGCAAAGGCTCGTCCGAGGGTGACCTCGTCGGCGTACTCGAGGTCGCCGCCTACCGGCAGTCCACTCGCCAGGCGCGTCACGCGCAAGTCCATCACCGTGAGCATCCGGGTGAGGTACGTCGCCGTGGCCTCGCCCTCGAGGTTCGGGTCCGTGGCGAGGATGACCTCGGTGACCGTGCCGTCGGCCAGCCGCGTCATCAGCTCGCGCACGTGCAGCTGGTCGGGGCCGATGCCGTCGATCGGGCTGATCGCCCCGCCCAGCACGTGGTAGCGGCCCTTGTACTCCCGGGTGCGCTCGATCGCGACGACGTCCTTGTACTCCTCCACCACGCACAGGACGGACGGGTCGCGCCGCGGGTCACGACAGATGCGGCACGTGTCCTCCTCGGTGACGTTGAAGCACACGGTGCAGAACTTCACCTTGGCCTTGACCTCGATCAGGACGTCGGCGAGCCGCCGGACGTCCGTCGGGTCGGCCTGCAGGAGGTGGAAGGCGATCCGCTGCGCGGACTTCGGACCCACGCCCGGCAGCCGGCCGAGCTCGTCGATCAGGTCCTGGACGACGCCCTCGTACAAGCGCGTGCTCCTCTCGGGGCGGCCGGGTCACCCGGCCGGGAAGGGGTCAGAAACCGAAGCCGCCGGAGCCGGGCGTGCGCCCGCCGGGGAGTCCATCGGTGCCGGGCATGCCCGGCATGCCGCCGGCCAGCGGGCCGAGCGTGTCCTGGGCGTTGCGGTCGGCCTGGGCCTTGGCGTCGCGGTAGGCGGCGACGACGAGGTCGCCCAGCTCGGCGAGGGAGTCGGCGTCCGTGCCCTCCAGGACGCCCTCCTTCAGGTCGACGCCCACCAGGTCGCCGGTGCCGCTCACGGTGACGTTGACGGCCCCGCCGGCCACGCTCCCCGTGACGACGGCCTCGGCCAGCCGCTTCTGGGTCTCCATGAGCTGCTCCTGCATGGCCTGGGCCTGCTGGAGCAGGGCGCCCATGTCGAAGCCGCCCTCGCCGCCCATGCCCTCGAACGGGTTCTGCGTCATCGCACTCTCCGTGGTGTGTCGGTGTCGTTGCCGGCCCCCGGGGCCGGCCTCTGCGTCCGGCGCGGCGGCCGGGCCTGCCGGACCAGTGTGCCCTCCGGGCGGCTGCCCGGTCCGCGACCGGCCCGTGGCGTGCTGCTCACTGGTGCCGGATCTCCTCGATGACCTTGGCCCCCAGCTCGCGGGCCAGCAGCTCGGCGCCGGCCAGGTCGTCGGTCTCGGCGTCCTCGTCGTCCATCGTCACGTCGGCGTCCGGGTCGTGCGTGGGCGCGGCCGGTTCCTCCGCGGCGGCCGGGCCGGATCGGGTCGCCTGGATCGCGCTGCGCGCCGCGGAGATCCCGCCGCTGCCGAGCCGGCGGGCGGTGGGCTGCCCCGCCGCGTCCGGTGCCGGCGCCTCGGGGCGGCCCCGTCCGGACCGCCCGTCGTCGGGCGGCAGGTCCTCGGTCGGCTCGCCGTCGGCCCACGAGGGCGGCTCGGCGTCCGCCCAGGCGGGACGGGACTCCTCCGGTGCGGCCGCGGTCCGCCCCGGCCGCTGGTCCGTCTCGCGGGTCGCCGGCGGCGCGGTGTCGTCGGCCCAGGCGGGGGGACGCTCCGCCGCCGGGGCGGCCTGCTCGGCCGGGCGCTGGTCGGGGCGGGCCCGGCCCTCGGGCTCGCCCCGGCCACGCTGCGAGGAGGCGTCCGGTGCCGACTCCGACGGGGCGGCCGGCCGCGGCGCGGCCGGGGCGGCTGCGGGCTCGGGGGCGCGGGCGGCCGGGCGGGTCACGACCGGACCGTCGGGGCTGGCACCGGGGTCGACGATGGTCTCGATCCGCCAGTCCATCCCGACGACGTCGATGGCCGCCTGGCGGACGATCTCCGCGCTGCCGCCGGAGTCGAAGGAGGCCCGGGCGCCGGTGTTCGCGAACCCGAGGGTCAGCGTCTTCGCGTCCACGGCGACGACCTGGGCGTTCGTGGTCAGGTGGATCCACGTCACGCGGCGCCGCTGCTTGGTCGCCTCGACGATGTCGGGCCACAGCCGGCGCACCTCGACCAGGCTGAGCCCCGCGGCGGGCTCAGCGGCGGGCTCGGCGGGCTCAGCGGCCGGCTCACCGACCGAAGGCCGGGGCGCGGCCGAAGGCGGGGGCGAGGTCGGCGCCGGGCGGTCGGGCACGGCCCAGGGGTCGTCCTGCGGCGCCCGGGGCGCTGCGGTCTCCGGGGCTGTGGGCGCCACGGCTCCCGCGGGTCCGGCAGCGGGGGCCCGCGTCTCCTCGGCGGGCTGCCGCTCGACCGGGGTCTGCGGTGCCGGAGCCTGCTGGGCCGCAGCCTGCGGCGCCGGCGCCGGGGCCGGCGCGGCGGCGGGGATCCGCGTCTCCTCCGGCAGCACCGGGGTGATCGACTCGGCCGGCGGCTCGGGAGCGTGGGACTGCGCCGGGACGGGCCGGGGCCGGTCCTGCGCGGGGGCGCTGGGGGCGTGGTGCGCGGGCGCGCTGACCTGACCCGAGACCGACATGCGCCGCTCGACCCGGTCCAGCCGGGCCGCCAGGCCGTCGGTGCCGTGGTCGGCACCGGGCAGCAGCACCCGGGCGCAGATGAGCTCGAGCAGGAGGCGCGGGGCGGTGGCGCCGCGCATCTCGGTGAGCCCGGCGGCCACGATGTCCGCGGCGCGGGTGAGGTCGGCGGCACCGAAGCGGGAGGCCTGCCCGACCAGTCGCTCGCCGGCGTCCTCGGAGACGTCGATGAGGCCCGAGGCGGGCGCATCCGGGACGGCGGCCACGATCACGAGGTCACGCAGGCGACGCAGGAGGTCCTCGGTGAAGCGGCGCGGGTCCTGCCCGGTCTCGATCACCTTGTCCACGACGCCGAAGACCGCGGCTCCGTCGGCGGCGGCGAACGCGTCGACCACCTCGTCGAGCAGCGAGTCGGGCGTGTAGCCGAGCAGGCCGGTGGCCAGCTGGTAGGTCACGCCCTCGGGCCCGGCGCCGCCGAGCAGCTGGTCGAGCACGGAGAGGGTGTCGCGGGCGGAGCCGCCGCCGGCGCGCACGACGAGCGGGATCGCGGCCTGCTCGATGCCGACGCCCTCGAGGTCGCACAGCTCGGTCAGGTAGCTCGAGAGCAGCCGCGGCGGGATCAGCCGGAACGGGTAGTGGTGGGTGCGCGAGCGGATGGTGCCGAGCACCTTCTCCGGCTCGGTGGTGGCGAAGATGAACCGCAGGTGCGGCGGGGGCTCCTCGACGAGCTTGAGCAGGGCGTTGAAGCCCTGCGTGGTGACCATGTGGGCCTCGTCGATGATGTAGACCTTGTAGCGGCTCTTCACCGGCGCGAAGAACGCCTTCTCGCGCAGGTCACGGGCGTCGTCGACACCACCGTGCGAGGCCGCGTCGATCTCGATGACGTCGATCGAGCCGGGACCCCCGCGGGCCAGGTCGCGGCAGGACTCGCACTGCCCGCACGGCTCGGGGGTCGGCCCCTGCTCGCAGTTGAGCGCGCGGGCGAGGATGCGGGCGGAGGTGGTCTTGCCGCAACCGCGCGGACCCGAGAACAGGTAGGCGTGGTTGACCCGGTTGTTGGCCAGGGCCGCACGCAGCGGACCGGTCACGTGGTCCTGCCCGATGACCTCGGCAAAGGTCTCGGGCCGGTAGCGGCGGTACAGGGCGAGGGGCGACTCCACACGCAGACCCTAACGAGCCCGACCGACAGTCGCCGTGCCGCCGAGGTCAGCGCTGTGGAGGAGGGCGCCGGACCAGCCGCTGGACCGGGCGGAGGGGCCTCGCCGGGAGCGGCGACGGCCGCTCGACCGGGGGCTGGGGCCAGGAACGAAGAGGCCCCCCACGCACCCGACAGAGCTCACTTACCCTTGCTGCGTTTCCGCCCTGGGGGAGTTGGGCGAGATGCCGCCACGTGGGGGGTTGCCCCCACTCTAGGCGAGCACCGACGGGGCGCCCAAGACGGGGGCCGTCCCCGGCGGCCCGCGCCGCTCGGTCCGCCGGATTTCGCGACCACCGGCGCTCACCGGTAACTTACGTCTCGGAGGTATCGCCTAGTGGCCTATGGCGCTCGCTTGGAAAGCGGGTTGGGTTAACAGCCCTCGGGGGTTCGAATCCCCCTACCTCCGCCGCAGCCGAAGGCGCCGCACCAGCAGGTGCGGCGCCTTCGTCGTTCCCACGGTGCTGCGCGGTCCGGCCGGCCGGCTACCGCCCGCCCCGCTCCGCACCACGCAGCTCCCCACCACGCAGCTCGCCACCACGCAGCACCGCGGCCGCCGAGAGGCGCGGGCCGGCCTCCACCAGGCGCAGCCAGGACGCCGACACCGTCAGGGGCGTCGCCTCCCCCAGCCCCAGCGCGTCGGCCGCGTCGGGGCCGAGCCGGTGACCGGTGCCGTCGGAGACCAACCAGGTCCACCCCGTGGCCGCGACCAGCGCCGCCCGGGGTCCGGTGCCCTCGGGCACGAGCCCCCACGCGGGCTCCTCGTCCGTGGATGCTGAGAGGCACAGGTCCGCGTCCCCGCCGACGACGGGGACGGCGGCCGGCCACCCGTCCGGGCGCAGCGCCGGCCCCAGGCCGCCGGCCGAGCCCTGCACCAGTCGGCCCGGGGACGTGGCCCGCGCCGGGAGGTCGCCGGCCAGGGCGGCCCACACGCGGGCGGCGAACCGGTCCAGGGGCCGCAGCGACCCCGCCGCGTCCACCACCCGGGACCCGGAGCGGGTGTGGTCCCCGACCCGGACGCCGGCGGGTCGGCCGGGCGCGGGTCGCCCGAGCCTGCCCCCAGCCACCACGTCGGCGAACGCCGCCGGGCTCAGCGGCGCACCGGTCGGCAGCAGCCCGACCCAGGCGGCGGGCACCGCGCGGGCCCAGCGAGCGGCGGGCTGACCGAGCGCGGCCAGCACCTCGTCGCTGCCCGGGGGCACCCGCAGGCGGACCAGCCCGCCCGCGCGGTCGGGCGTGACCAGCCAGGTGACGTCGGTGCCGGCGGCGCGCACCAGCACCGCTCCCGTCGCGCTCCCCGCGCTCGCAGCAGACCCGGTGAGCGTCAGCGTGGCGCTCCCCCGGGCGCCGGCGCAGACCGTCCACCCGGTCGCGAGCTGGTCGGGCTCCGGGAGACGCGTGGGCGCGCCGGCGAGGCCGAGGGGCCTGCCGGTCGGGAGGGAGGCGAGCACGTCGGCGGGCGCGGTCACCGGGGACGCGGCGGCCTCGCCGAGCACGAGCCGCGCCGCGATCGCGTTGCCGACGGGGTGCAGCACGGCCGTCTGGTCCGGCGCGCCGGCCGCCGCGCCCTGAGGCTCGTCGAGCAGGGCGTAGGCCTGCCCGGCGGCGTCCAGCACGAGCGCCGGTGCCTGCAGCTCCTCGACCTCGCGTGCGACGACGGCGCCGTCCGTGGGCCCGCCGCCCGGTGCCGATGAGCCCATCGCGGCGACGACCCCGGGCACGACCGCCACCAGCACCGCCAGCAGGGCCCCCAGGACGAGGCGGCGCCAGGGCGGCCCCGGCTCGTCGGCGCCCGGCGTCCGACCGACGAGCGCGGCGGCGGTGCGGCGGCGGTGCCAGCCCTCCGCCTCGAGGAGGTCGCGCCGGCTCACCACGGCCACCACCCGCTCTCGCCGAGCAGCTCCGCGAGGTCGGGGCCGAGCCCCGCCGCCAGCACGGCGGCGGGCAGGAGGAGCACGAGGAGCAGGGACTCCACCGCGTCGCCCCACCGGGCCAGCCGCAGAGCGGTCGTGCCGCCCGGCGTTCGGCCGACCACGAGCACGAGGCCCGCCGCGAGCAGGACGACTGCCGCGGCGGTCGACGACCGCCCGACCAGGGCGGGCGCGAGCACGCAGACCGCGGCCGCGACGGCCGCGACGACCAGGCCCGTCATCCGGAGCGGACCGCGGGCGTGCCGGGCGCGTAGCCCCACCAGCAGCGCCGCGAGGACCGGCAGCACCGAGGCTACGAGCGTGCCGGTGATGGCGAGGACCGCTGCGCACGCCGCCGTCACCGGCACGCTCGCGGCCGCGGAGCCGAGCAGCAGGTCGTGGGCGGGGCGGGTGCCGCGTCCCGGGCCGTCACCAGGGTCTGCACCGTCGGTCTCGGCGACGAGCGCGGCCGCCCACCAGGGCGCGAGGTTGCCGGCCATCACCGTGAGGGTCAGGACGACGCTCGCCCCCGCGGCCGGGGTGCCGCCGACCAGGACGACGCCCGCGCCCGCGGCCAGGCCTGCGCCGGCCACGAGCCCGGGCAGGCAGAGCCCCCAGCGGCGACCGAGCAGGCCCGCCGCGGTGCCGGCGACGAGGAGCGTGACGAGCCCCGAGGTCGCCGGTGCGGCCGGCCCGTGGACCCCGAGACGGTCCGCAGCCGGCAGCGCGGCGAGCCCGGCCAGCGCGGCGGAGCCCGTGCCCACCAGGGCAGCGGTCGGAGCACTGCGGGCGCGGGTGGGACGCACCAGCAGCAGGAGCGACAGGGCGCCGAGGGCCGCGGCGGTCGTCGGGAGCGCCGCGGACGCGAGGACGCCGGGGGCGAGCCCGGCGCCGGCGACGAGGAGCCAGGCCGTGAGCACCGGCGCCCTGAGGACCGACGCTGTGAGGACCGGCGCCGTCAGGACCGGGGCCGAGAGCCCCGGGCCGGGGGACCGGTCGTCGCCGATGACCCGTGCGACCCGTGCAGCGGGGTCGTCCGCGGGCGCTCCCGGTTCCTCCAGGCCGAGCAGCAGCAGTGCTCCGTCCGGCACAGCGGGGCCCGCCGACGCCGCGAGACCGTCGGCGAGCGGCACCGCGACCGGCACGGGCGTGCCGTCCGCCAGTCGTGCTGCGAGACGGGCGCGCGGCGCGGCCGCCAGCGTCGCCTCGTCCAGGCCGACGAGCCCGGCGAGGTCGGGTCGCTCGGCGAGCACCTCGACGAGGCAGAGGGAGTCGGGGACGGCGACGTCCACCGCTCCCCCGGGGCCCCGGAGCGTCAGCCGCAGCAGGGCGCCGGGGCGGATGGGCGGGGAGGCGACCGACTCGACGGCGCGACGGCGACCGCCGACGGGGTGGCGCGGCGCCGCCCCCGGCTCGGGGTCCGGGGGCGGCAGGAAGCCGGGCGGGTGGGTCATCACGGTTCCCTCCTGGTCGGCCCCGCGGGGCCGGTGGTCGGGCGGATCTGTCGGGTCAGGCGGCCAGGTCAGGCACCGAAGAGCGCCGCGCCCCGCAGGTCGGCGGCGCGGTAGTCCTCGTTGGCCTGCGCCACGGCGCCGGAGGTGCGGGCGAGGAGGTCGTGCATGCCGGCCACCTGCTCGTCCCACCCGGCCTTGGCCGTGTCGTAGGCGGTGCGGGCCGAGCCGACCCAGGCGCCCCGCAGGGCGGCGAGGTCGCCGTCGAGCTGGGCGAGGCGGGACTGGATGTCGCGGACCGCGCGGGCGAGGTCCTGGCTACCGCCCTCGAGCCGGGCGTGGTCGACGCGGATGCCGTCGAGGTCGTTCATGGGTGCTCCTTCTGTCAGTGGGGTGCGGGGGTGTGGTGGGTGCGGGTGGTGTCCGTGGCGCGGGGCGGCGTCACGGCAGCGCGCCGAGCGCGGACTGGAGCCGTGCCATGGCGCCCTGCTGCGCGTCGTCGGTGGCGGTGTTGTCCTGCTCGGTGGTGCGCAGGTCGGCCTCGAAGCGGTCGAGCACCGCCACGACCTGTCGCTGCCGGGCGTCCCACGCGGCGGCGAGGGCGGAGAACGCGGCCGCGCCCTGCCCGCCCCAGCCGGCGCGGAGGTTCGCGACGTCACCCTCGAGGCGACGGCCCACCTGGTCGAGGTCGGTGCGGGCCTGGGACACCAGCGACGCGGCGCGTCCGAGTGCGCCGGCTCCCTGTCCGTAGTCAGCTGGCATGAGCGTGCTCCCTTCTCTCGGTGCCGGCCGGCCCGAGCGGCCCGCCGACGCCCCGACGGCGTGCCGGGACGTCCGTCTGGCTACCCCCGGGGAGCCGCGGAAAACGGCTCGCGGAGTTCTCCACAGGCCGGCGTCCGGCCCGGTCCCGCGGTTGTCCACAGATCGCCGGGCGGGCGTTTCCGAGGCTCGCGCCGGGGCATCCGGTACGGCATGTCCACGACCGACCTGCGCCGTGATCGAGGCCCTGCCACCACCGGTGCCGACGTCGCCCTGCGCCCCGTGCCGAGCCTGCCGCGCGCCGAGTCCGGCGCGGCGGCCACCGCACTGGTCCCGCTCGTCGGCAGCCTCGGCTCGGTGGCGGTGATGATGGCGCTGAGCCCCACCGGCGGTGCCCGCGCCCTCCTGGCCGGTAGCGCGCTCCTCGTGGCGTCCCTGACCTACGGGGTCGTCGCCCTCGAGCGGCAGCGGGGGCAGCGGCGCGAGGCGTTGCGTCGCAGCCGCGCCTCCTACCTGCGGCACCTCGACGAGGTACGGGCGGCGCTCGTGGCCCGCGGCCCGCACCGGGACGAGGCGGCGCACCCGCCCGCGGAGCTGCTCGCCCTGCGGCCACCGCGGGCCCGCCTCGTCCCGGAGGGGTCGCCGTTGCTGGTGCGACTCGGCGCGACGACGCTGGCCGAGCCCGCACTGGCCCCTCCGGGCGCCGAGGAGGAGGCCGACCCGGCACTCGCCCGGGCGGCCGAGCGCCTGGTCGCGGCGTGGTCGCACCGGCCGGGGCCCGCCCTGGTGGACCTGCGCGCGCACGCGCGGCTGACGCTGCCCGCCCCGGCGGCCCGCGCCCTGGTCTGCCAGGCCGCCTGGCAGCTGGCGCCCGCGAGCCTGTCGGTCGCCGTGCCCGGCGCCCCGTCCGCGCGGCGCTCGTGGTCGTGGGTCTCCTGGCTCCCCCACCACGTCACCGCACCGGCGGTGGCCGAGGACGCCGCGGGCGAGGCGCACCGCCTGCTCGTCGTGCCGGCAGGAGGAGCCGTCCCGGCCGGTGACGGCGACGGGCGCACCACCGTCCTGGTCGTCGACGACGACGCCGCCCCGCCCCCGGAGGCCGGACGCCCCGACGTGCTCCCGCGCGACCTGGCCGCCACCACGGCACGCCGGCTGGCCCGGTACGGCGGCGCTGCGCCGACGGGTGGCGACGCCGCGCTGCTCGGGCTGACGCCGCTCGGAGCAGGCGAGGGGGCGGACGACGGAGCAGAGGACGGAGCAGAGGACGGAGCAGAGGACGGAGCAGAGGTCCGGGCGGGCTGGGCCCCCCGCCCGCCGGCCGAGCGCCTGCGCGTGCCGCTGGGCCGCGACCTCGCCGGCGAGCCCGTGCTGCTCGACCTCAAGGAGTCCGCGCTGGGCGGCTCCGGCCCGCACGGCCTGGTGGTCGGTGCCACCGGCTCCGGCAAGTCCGAGCTGCTGCGCAGCCTGGCCCTGGCGCTGGTGGCGGGGCACTCCCCGCGCGACCTCCAGCTGGTGCTGGTCGACTTCAAGGGCGGCGCCACCTTCGCCGGCATCGAGCACCTGCCCCACGTGGCCGCCCACGTCACCAACCTCGCCGGCGAGCTGGCGCTGGTGGACCGGATGGCCGACGCCCTCGCCGGCGAGCTCACCCACCGCCAGGAGGTGCTGCGCGCCTCCGGGCACGACTCCCGCGAGGCCTACGAGCAGGCGCGGGCACGCCAGGACGACCCGACCACCGAGCCGCTGCCCAGCCTGCTCGTGGTCGTGGACGAGTTCTCCGAGCTGCTCGGCGCCCGCCCGGAGATGGTGGAGACGTTCGGGGCGATCGGGCGGCTCGGCCGCTCCCTGGGCGTCCACCTCCTGCTGGCCTCCCAGCGGCTGGAGGAGGGTCGGCTGCGGGGGCTCGAGGCGCACCTGTCCTACCGGGTCGCGCTGCGCACCTTCACCGAGGCCGAGTCGCGCACCGTGCTCGGGGTCCCGGACGCCGGCCGGCTGCCCCGCCGCCCCGGCGAGGGCCTCCTCCAGGCGGACGCCGGCCCGCCGCTGCGCTTCCGCGCCGCCCACGTCTCGGGGCCGGCCCCCGCCGCGCCCCGGCAGGAGCAGGGCTCGGCGGACGACCGCGTCCGCGGCCTGGAGGAGACCCCGTCGCAGGCCGCGGTGACCCAGGACGGCCCCTCCCTGCTCAGCACCACCGCGCAGCGGCTGGCCCGCCCCGTCCCGGGGCACGAGCGGCCCGCGCACCGGGTCTGGCTGCCGCCGCTGGAGGAACCGCCCACCCTGCGTGACCTGCAGCCCCACCGCACCGCGGACGCCTGGGACCTGCCGCTCGGCCTGGTCGACCTGCCCCGGGAGCAGCGCCACGACGTGCTCCGGGTCCGGCTCGGCCTGGGCCACCTCGCGGTGGTCGGCGCGCCGCGGACGGGCCGCAGCACGGCGTTGGCGAGCACCGTGCTCACGCTGGCCGACCGGCTCGGGCCCGACCGGCTGCACGTCCACCTGCTCGACCCCACCGGCGCGCTGGCGCCGCTGGCGGGGCTGCCCCACGTCGCCTCCCGGCTCGACGGGCAGGACCCCACTCTGGTGCGGCGGCTCCTGGACGACCTCGAGCGCACCATCGAGCGGCGCGAGCAGGGCCTGGACGCCCCCGCGGACCCGCACGGCGCCCACACCCTGCTCGTGGTCGACGACGCTGCCGCCCTCCTGGCCGCCCACGACGACGCCGGCGCCCGGCTGGCCCGGCTGGCCGCGCGCGGGCTGCCCGCCGGTCTGCACCTCGCGCTGGGCGCGACCCGGTGGGCGCAGCTGCGTCCCGGCCTGCGCGAGCTGTTCGCCGAGCGGGTCGAGCTGCGCCTGGGAGACCCGGTCGAGTCCGAGGTCGACCGTCGGACCGCCGCGCGGGTGCCCCGGCACCGGCCCGGTCGGGGCACCGCCCCCGGGCAGGTCGCGCCGGGGCGTCCCGAGGGCGGGCACGCCCTCCTGACCGCCGTGCCCGACGACCCGGCCCGCCCCCTGGGCGGTGCGGAGGCGGAGGTCGCACGGCTGACCGCGGCGGCGCACGCGCGCTGGCCCGGGCGCGTCGCCCCGCCGCTGCGGGTGCTCCCCGCCCGCGTCGACCTCGCCGACCTGCGTGCCCGGCACGGCACCCCGGCGGGCACCGGGAGCGGCGCCGTCGTCCTGGCGCTGGAGGAGCGCGAGGACGAGGTGGTCGCGCTGGACCCGGTGACGGAGCCGCACCTGCTGGTGCTTGGCGAGCAGGGCTCGGGCCGCACGACGGTGCTGCGGTCCCTGGCCACCTCCGCGCTGGCCACGTCCGCACTGGCCGCCTCCACGCCGGGCGACGCTCCCGAGGGCGGGCTGAAGGTGCTGGCGCTGGACCCGCGCCGCAGCCTGCTGGGCGACCTGCCGCGCGAGCACCTCCTGGACCACGTGAGCACGCCGGACCGCGCCCGGGCCGCCGTCGCCGACCTCGCCACGTACCTGGCCCGCCGGGTGCCGGGGCCGGACGTCGACCCCGCCCGGCTGCGGGCCCGGGACTGGTGGCGCGGCGCGGAGGTGCTGGTGCTCGTCGACGACCACGACCTGCTGGAGGCCGGCGGGTCGCCGCTCACCCCGCTGCTGCCGCTGCTGCCGCAGGCCCGCGACGTGGGGCTGCGGGTCGCGGTCACCCGCCGCTCCGGTGGGGCCGCCCGCGCCCTGGGCGGCCCAGCGCTGGCGACGCTGCGCGACCTGGCCTCCCCCGGCCTGCTGCTCTCCGCCGACCCGGCCGAGGGTCCCCTGCTCGGCAGCACCCGCCCCGAGCGGGGCGTGCCGGGGCGGGGCCGCCTCGTCACCCGGGACGCCGGGGTGCGGACCGTCCAGGTCGGCTGGTCACCCCCGGGCACGACGGCCGGCTGAAACGACGGAGACAGTCGTTTCTCCTGCCGGGCCGGACCGACCCGGGACAGAAGACTGCAGCGAGCGTCACAGACCGGACAACCTCGCTGTAACACCGCGTCAACGCCACGCTTACACGCGGCTCGCACAGTGGACCTGACTCCACCCCCCACCTCGAGGAGCCCGTCATGACCGCGACCGCCGAGACGCGTCCACTGCTCACCACCGACGACGCCCGGCTCGACCGGCTCGCCGACCAGCGCGAGAACCTCCGCCTGCGGCACTCCCAGCGACTGGCCGAGCTGCTGGAGCAGCGGGAGGACCTGCGCGGCGTCAACGCGCTCGCCGACTTCGTCAGCGCCTCCGTCCGCTGGAGCGCCTGAGCGCCGCGGCCACGGCCCCCGGCGGCGTGCGCCCAGGTCACGGTCCGGTGACACCGGGGCGCCACCACCCCGACGGTCGCGCCGGGACTGCCTAGACTCACCCCGTGATCTTCAAGCGCGTGGGGGACGGTCGTCCCTACCCCGAGCACGGGCTCGCCACCCGTGACTGGGCGGCGCTGCCCCCGCGGCAGGTGCGGCTGGACCAGCTCGTCACCACGAAGGACACCCTGCAGCTGGCTGCCCTCCTCGACGAGGACTCCACCTTCTACGGCGACCTGTTCGCCCACGTGGTGCTGTGGCGCGGCGACATGTACCTCGAGGACGGCCTGCACCGCGCTCTGCGGGCCGCGCTCCAGCAACGGTCGGTGCTGCACGCGCGGGTGCACGCCATCGGCGAGGAGACGACGATCCCCGCATGATCCACGTGCCGCAGGCCCTCAAGACCACGCTCACGCTGCTCGTGCTGGCAGGCGTCCTCGCCGTCGGCGCGTGGTGGGGCTGGTCCTCGCTGACCACCCCGTTCGACGAGGACGCGTCGGCCGACGAGGGCACCTGCGCGCCCCTGGAGATCGCCCGCGGCGACCGGGTCACCCCCGACATGGTCGAGGTTGTCGTGCTCAACAGCGGCAACCGCGCCAACCTCGCCTCGACCGTGATGGAGCAGCTCACCTCGCGCGGCTTCGTCGGGGTCGAGACCGGCAACAGCGAGACCGAGGTCAACCGCGTCCAGGTGTGGGCCCCGACCCGCCGCGGCCCGGGCATCCAGATGCTGATGAGCTCGATGCCGAAGGGCACGAAGGTGCGCAAGCGCGACGTCGACACGCTCACCGTCGTCCTGGGTGACGGCTTCACCGACCTGGCGACCGGCCGCGAGGCGGTCAAGGCCACCCGCGCCGGCACGCTCTGCCAGCCGGCCGCCTCCTGATCAGTCGCGCTCCCTCGGTCGCGCTGCCTGGGTAGCGCTGCCTGGGTAGCGCTGCCTCAGTCGCGTTCGGGCGTCCGCCGCGCGTCCTCCCGCAGCCAGCGCGCCAGGCGACCGCCGCGGCTGACCTGCCGCAGCCGGCGCTCCACGTCCTCGCGCACCGCGCGCGGGGTGACCAGCAGCAGGTGGTCGCCGTGCCGCAGCACGGTCCGCGGCTCGGGGACGACCATCTGGTCCCCCCGGATGATGAGCGAGACCGAGGCCCCCACGGGCAGCCGCAGCTCGGCCACCTCCACGCCGTGCATCCGCGAGGTGTCCGCGATGGTCACCTGCAGCAGGTCCGCGGCCAGCCGCTCCAGCGGCGCCGCCTCCAGCTCCAGGTCGCGGTGCCGCTCCGTGAGCGCGACGCCGAGCACCCGGGCCACGAACGGGAGCGTCGGGCCGGTCAGTGCCGTGTAGACGACCACCATCACGAAGACGAGGTCGAAGAGCCGCTCCGAGCCACCCACCCCCTCGGCCAGCGGGATGGTGGTGAGGACGACGGGCACGGCACCGCGCAGCCCGGCCCACGACAGGAAGGCCAGGTCGCGGGGGCGCATCGGTTGCGCCAGCGAGCTGACCGCCACGGAGACCGGCCTGGCCACCAGCGTGAGGATCAGCCCGGCCGCCAGCCCCAGCAGCACCTCGTTGAGGGTGACCCGGCTCGGCGAGAGCAGCAGGCCGAGCATCACGAACAGCCCGATCTGGGAGAGCCAGGCGATGCCCTCGGCGAACGAGCGGGTGGCGCCGCGGTGCGGCAGCTCGGAGTTGCCGAGCACCAGCGCGGCCACGTAGATCGCCGCGAACCCGCTGGTGTGGAGGCCGGCGGCCAGCCCGTAGGCCAGGAAGGTCAGCGTGATCACGGCCAGCGGGTACAGGCCGGCCGTGGGCAGGGCGACGCGGCGCATGAGCAGCGCCCCGCCGCGTCCGACGAGGAAGCCGACGAGCCCGCCACCGACGAGCTCGGCGAGGATGATCAGCCCCACCACCAGCGGGTGGTGGTCACCCACGGCGCCGGTGGAGACGAGCGTGACCAGCACGACCGTGGGGGCGTCGTTGAGGCCGGACTCGGCCTCCAGCGCACCGGTGAGGCGGCGCGGCAGCGGCACGACGCGCAGCACCGAGAACACCGCGGCGGCGTCGGTCGGCGAGCAGACCGCGCCCAGCAGGATCGCCACGGGCCACGACAGCCCCAGCACGTAGTGCCCGGCCAGCGCCATGATCGTCACCGAGACACCGATGCCGACGGTGGCCAGCGAGACGCCGATCCGCAGCGAGCCGCGCAGGTCGCGCCAGCCGGTGGTGAGACCGCCCTCGGCCAGGATCACCGCCAGCGCGGCGAAGCCGAGGGCGTGGGCCGCGGAGGCGTCCTCGAACTGGATGCCGAGCCCGGACTCGCCCAGGGCGACGCCCATGAGCAGGTAGAGCAGCAGCGAGGGCAGCCCGACGCGGGAGGAGACCCGCACCGCGAGGATGGCCAGGAGCGTCACGGCCGACCCGACGAGCAGGAAGCTGTCGAGCTGGTGGACGTCGAGGCTCACGGGGCACCCCTGGCGGTCTCGGCTACGGGGTCCGATCCTAGCCAGCGCGGGTGCGGCACCGACGGGGGTGTCCACCGGTCGTAGCCTGCGGGCGTGAGCCGCTTCGAGGTCGCCTCCCGCGCCAACGTCCCGCCCTTCCACGTCATGGACGTGCTCGAGGCCGTCGCCGCCCGCCGCCGGGCCGGTCTCGAGGTGGTCGACATGGTGGCGGGGCAGCCCGGCACGGGCGCACCCCGGGCGGTGGCGGACGAGGCGGTCCGGCTGCTGCGGTCGGGCGACCCGCTCGGCTACACCCCGGCCGTGGGCGTCCTGGAGCTGCGCGAGGCCATCGCGGCCCACCACGCCCGGGTGCACGGCATCGAGGTCTCCCCCGACGACGTGGTGGCGACCACCGGCTCCTCCGGCGGCTTCCTGCTCGCCTTCCTCGCCGCCTTCGAGGCCGGCGACCGCGTCGCGATGGCCAGCCCCGGCTACCCCTGCTACCGCAACGTCCTCCAGGCGCTGGGCTGCGAGGTCGTCGACCTCCCGACCGGGCCGGAGACCCGCTTCCAGCCGACCGTCGAGATGCTCGAGGCGGCCGGCCCGGTGCAGGGCCTCGTGGTGGCGAGCCCCGCGAACCCGACCGGCACGATGCTGCTGCCCTCGGAGCTCGCGGCGCTGGCCACCTGGTGCGAGGAGCACGGCGTGCGGCTGATCTCGGACGAGATCTACCACGGCATCGAGTACGCCCCGCTGGACGGCGGAGCGCCGCTGGCTCGCACGGCCTGGGAGACCTCCCGCGAGGCCGTGGTCTTCTCCTCCTTCTCCAAGTACTTCTCGATGACGGGCTGGCGCATCGGCTGGATGCTCGTGCCCGCCGGCCTGCGTCGCGCCGTCGACGTGCTCACCGGCAACTTCACGATCTGCCCGCCGGTGCTGGCCCAGCGGGCGAGCCTGGCCGCGTTCACCGACGACGCCTACGCGGAGCTGGACGGGCACGTGCACCGCTACGCCGAGAACCGGCACCTGCTGCTCGAGGGCCTCACCGACCTCGGCCTCGGCGACCGGCTGGCGCCCGCCGACGGCGCCTTCTACGTCTACGCCGACGTCTCCCACCGCACCGACGACTCCCTGGCCTACGCCCGGCACCTGCTCGAGACCACCGGCGTCGCACTGGCGCCCGGCGTCGACTTCGACCCGGTGCACGGCAACCGCTTCCTGCGGTTCAGCTTCGCCGGCACCCGTGCCGACGTCGAGGAGGGGCTGCGGCGGCTCGCGCCGCACCTGCGCGCCTGAGCCACCCGTCGTCCACAGGCGGCCCCCGCAGCACGGTTCTCCCCCGCACTGCCCCGACCCCTGCCGCCACGAGGCGTGGCGGCGGAGCCTGGAGGCACGACCCGAGCGACGGGCCGAGCCCGTGACGCCGGGCGGAGGAGACGAGGTGCCCCGTGGCCGGACCCCTGGACCTGCCCCTGCCGGACCTGCCCGGCGACCTGTCCGCCGTCGCCGCGACGCTGCGCTCGCGCGCCGCGGTGCTCGACCTCGAGGGCGAGCACGTGCGCGGTGGGCTGGCCGCCCCCGGGTGGGCGGGCGAGGCCGAGCGCGCCTGGTCGGCGCGTGCCCGGGACCGGCTGGACGAGCTGGAGCGGTGCGCGGCGCTGCACCGGGCCGCGGCCGTGGTGCTCGACCGGCACGTGGAGGACCTGCGCCGGCTGCGGGCGAGCCTGCTCGCCGCCCGCGAGCTGGTGGAGGGCGCCGTGCGGGGCGTGGCGTGAGCGAGCCGCACGTCACCGGCGGCGTCGCCGGCCTCGAGGCCACCTGGGACCGGCTCGAGGACCTGGCCGCCACCGAGCGAGGGCTGGCCGCCGCCCTGGCCGGCCTGGCCGACGCGACCCTCGCGGACGCTGCCCACCCGGCCCTGCTGGGCAGCCTCGCCGTCAGCCCCGTCTCGGGGGCCAGGGCGGAGGCGGCACTCGCGGAGGCGGCCCTGGCCACCCGGTCGTGCGCGGCCGGCTACGACGCCGACGCCGAGGCCCTCGAGCGGGTGCTCCTGCTGCTGCGCACGGCGGACGCCGGCGCCCGGCTGCTCCAGGAGTCGCTGCTCGCCCGGCTCGGCTGGTGCGTGGTGCCGGCCGCGGGCGCGCTGGGCGTGGCCACGGCACTGGGCGACCCGGACGCGCTGACGCGACACCCGGGCCTCGTGCAGGACGCCTTCGCCACCGCCCCCGGACCGCTGGGCACGGCCGCCGCCGCCCGAGCGCTGGGGCTCGCCTACGCGGACCCGCCCGTGACGGTCCACCGCCGGCCCGACCTCGAGCGCGAGGGCTCGCGCGACGCGGGCGACCTGCGCGACGTCGTGGCGCGCCTCGGGGAGCTGAGCGCCCTCTCCGACGCCGCGCACCCCGAGAACGACGGCACCCTCGAGGTGCAGACCTTCACCGCCACCGACGGGACGGTGCGGCACGTGGCCTACCTGCCCGGCACCGACGACATGACCACGCTGCCGTGGACCGCCGACGCCGACGTCCGCGACATGGGCACGAACCTGCGGCTCGTCGGCGGCCTGCCCAACGGCTACGCCGACGGCGTCGTCCAGGCCCTGCGACAGGCCGGCGTGCGGCCGGGCGAGCCGGTGCTGCTCGCCGGGCACTCCCAGGGTGGGCTGGTGGCCGCGCAGCTGGTGGCGCACGCCGAGGAGACCGGGCTCGCGCTCGACCGTGCCGTGACTCTGGGCGCCCCGGTGGCCGGCACCGACGTGCCACCGGGCAGCCTCGTGCTCAGCCTCGAGAACGCCGGTGACGTGGTGCCGCAGACCGACGGCGGCGCCAACCCGGCAGACCCGGGGCACGTCACCGTCGTCGCGGACGGCGGCGGCGCCGGCGTCACGGGCCACCACGGCTTCGAGGCCTACGGGCGGGTCGCGGGCGCGGCCGACGCCTCGACGCACCCGTCGGTGACGCAGGCGCTGACGCAGCTGCGCGAGGCCGGGTTCCTCACCGGCACGGCCGCGACACGCACCCGGGTCCTGCAGGTGGAGCGCCGGTGAGCACGCACGTCCGGCCGATCCGGGACAGAGGCCTCTACCTCTTTTTCTCCGACAGATGTAGTTTGATGTCGAGATACTTTCCCGACATCACACCGAGGTGACCCACGATGAAGGCTGTCGTCTTCGACCAGTTCAAGACCTTCCCGACGCTCAAGGACGTCGAGAAGCCGACCCCCGGCCCGGGCGAGGTGCTCCTCAAGGTCGCCGGCGCGGGCGCCTGCCACTCCGACGTCGCGATCTTCAGCGAGTTCACCGAGGACTTCGGGCCGGCCCAGATGAAGCCGTCCTTCACGCTCGGCCACGAGAACTCCGGCTGGATCGAGGAGATGGGCCCGGGCGTCGAGGGCTTCGAGAAGGGCGACGCCTTCCTGGTCTACGGCCCGATCGGCTGCGGCCACTGCAAGGCCTGCTCCCGCGGCCAGGACACCTACTGCGAGAACGCCGCCGGCATGCGCTACCTGGGCACCGGCCTGGGCCGGGACGGCGGCATGGCCGAGTACATGGTCGTCCCGGCCCGCAACCTGGTGCCGCTGGGCGAGGCCGACCCGGTGGCCGCCGCGCCCCTCTCGGACGCCGGCCTCACGCCGTACCACGCGATCAAGAAGTCGCTGCACCTGCTGGGCGGCGGTGACAAGTTCGCGCTGGTCATCGGCCTGGGCGGCCTCGGTCAGCTCGCCGTGCAGATCCTCACGGCGCTGACCGGCGCCACCGTCATCGCCACGGACACCAAGGAGGAGGCGATGAAGGCCGCCGAGGCCCGCGGCGCCGTCATCGTGCCCGGGGGCGAGGGCCAGGCCGAGAAGATCCGCGAGATCACCGGCGGCAAGGGCGTCGACGCCGTCGTCGACCTCGTCGGCGTCGGCCCGACCATCGAGCTCGGCATGTCGGTCGCCGCCTCGCAGGGCCGCGTGACCGTCGTCGGCATCGCCGGCGGCAACTACCAGTGGAACTTCTACACCACGCCCTACGAGACCGAGCTGGCCAACACCTACTGGGGCACCATCGAGGAGCTCCACGAGGTGGTCGCCCTCTACCGCGCCGGCAAGATCGAGCCGGACGTCCAGGTCTACGCCATGGACGAGGCGCTGCAGGCCTACCACGACCTGCACGACGGCAAGCTCTCCGCGCGTGCCGTGGTGGCACCGCACGGTCGCTGAGCACCGGTAGCCGCAGGCCGTCGGCCGGGGCGGGGGCGCGCGACGCGTCCCCGCCCCGGCTGCCGTCCGGGCTCGCGAGCCGGAGCACCCGACCGTCCGGCCACCCTGACGCGCGTGCGAGGATCGGGGACCCACCGTCTCGGACAGGACCCGCCGCCATGACCTCGCACCTCTCCCCGGACGACCACACCGGGCAGCGCCCCACCGCGAAGCGCCTGCTCGGCTCGCTGGCCCTGGTCGGTGTCCTGGTCCTCAGCAGTGCCTGCAGCGGCGACGGCACGGCCGACGGCGACCCGGGCGGCACGACGGCCGCGCTCCCCTCGGCTCCCTCGACTTCCTCGTCGGGCTCGTCGGGCTCGTCGGACTCGTCCCCGAGCAGCGAGGCATCGGACCCCGCCCAGGGCACCGCCGAGGGCACCGCGTTCTCCTGGTCCGAGGACGGCGACACGTCCCAGTGCCTGTCCGGCGGCGACCGACCGTTCGACCTCGGCTTCTACGAGATCACCACCGAGCTGACCGAGCCGGCCACCGACGTGCGGGTCTCGCTGGCGGACGCCACCGGCGTCACCAGCCCCGACAGCCGCTGGATGCCGGCCACGGAGTTCTCCTTCCCCGTGAGCGGCACGGTCCGGTGGGCCGCTCGGGAGCGGGTCCTGACCAGGCAGGACGTGCGGTACCCGTTCGACTACGCGGCGGGCACCGACCTGTCCACGGGTCAGCGGGACCTCGAGGCCGGCGAGGAGGGCACGTTCCTCGTCCAGGTGCAGCGCATCCCCGGCGGGGCCGTCGTGGACGGCCTCACCGGCGCGTTCACCGGGTACGAGGTCAGCTACACGGACGAGGCGGGCGAGCGGGTCCAGCAGGTCTTCCGTTCACCCACGTCCTTCGCGGTCCGTTCCCGTAGCTGTCCCTGACCCCGGGAGCCCCGACGCCGAGCCTCAGCCGCGGGCGGGCACGCTGGCGCGGGCGGCCCACACGAGGGCGCCCATCGCGACGGTGCGCGCCTGGCCCGCCCCGCGGGCGAGCAGGTAGCCCGTCACGCCACCGGTGACGACGCCGCCGACGAGCGCACGCCCCAGGGGCGGGCGGTGCGAGGTGCGGCGCTGACGGACGGGGGCGACGGGCGGGCGCATCGGGGGCTCCTCCGGGGATCGAGGTCGGGTCGGCTCAGCGACCGGTACCCCGGCACAACGCCGGTGAACCACCAGATGTTGCGAGACCCGGCTCACCCGGGAACGGCAGGAGCCCCGGACCGAGGTCGGTCCGGGGCTCCTGTGCTGGCTGCGGTGGCGGTGGGATTTGAACCCACGGTGGGTTTCCCCACACATCATTTCGAGTGATGCACCTTCGGCCTCTCGGACACGCCACCGCGGAGAACATTACGGGAGAGCGCAGGTCGGGCGAAATCGGGCCCCGGCGCCACCCGCCCTCCCTGCACGGCCCCCTGCGACCCCGGGCTGCAACGTCGACGCAACCACACGGCCCGCACCCTCGGCCCAGGAACGTGAGACCGCGGTCACACGCAACCATGGCGGGGAGGCGCGTCCTGATGTTCACTGTGACCATGACGGAGCAGTCGGGCGGCGAGAGCATGCGCGCCGACGTGGCCGAGTCCTGGCAGCGTTCCGCCGCCGCCGGCGTCCGCTCGGACGCGGTGGAGGCACCCGTCCTCATCACCGACTCCGACCTGCGCGACATGCGCGAGGCGCACCCCCTCGCGCGGGTCTTCCCGCTGCTCGACGACGTGCTCGGCCAGGCGGTCCGCGACTGCGACGCGGTGATGGCCGTCGGCGACGCCAGCGGCAACCTGCTGTGGCTGTGCGGCGGCACGAGTACGCTGCGCAAGGCCGAGTCGATCGGCTTCGTGGAGGGCAGCAACTGGGACGAGCGGCTCGCCGGCACCAACGCGCCCGGCCTGGCCCTGGCCACCGGGGCCCCGGCCACCGTCACGCGGCGCGAGCACTTCCGCTCGGCGGTGCAGCCGTGGTCGTGCGTGGCCACCCCGATCCACGACCCGGCCACCTCGCAGCTGCTGGGCGTCCTCGACATCACCGGCGGCGACCAGGTGGTCGTGCCGCAGACGATGGCGATGGTCCGCGCCGCCGCCCGCCTCGCCGAGGCCGAGCTCGCCCGCGAGCAGGCCGCCGCGCCGCGTCCGGTCTCGCAGCACGGGCTGCGCCTGATGATCGAGGCCCTCGGCCGTGCCGAGGCCCTGGTCACCGTGGACGACGGACGGGGCTCGGTCTCCACGCTGCGGCTCAGCCCCCGGCACAGCGAGATCCTCACGCTGCTGGCCGCGGCACCCCAGGGCATGTCCGGAGACGAGCTCTCCGTCCTGCTCTACGAGGACGACGGCGCCTCCTCCACGCTGCGCGCGGAGCTGAACCGGCTTCGCGGCCTCCTGGGCGACGAGCTGCTGGCCTCCCGCCCCTACCGGCTCGCGGCCGGCGTGAGCAGCGACTGGCTGGCGGTCGAGGCGCAGCTGGCGGCCGGTGACCTGCGCGGGGCGATGCGCTCCTACCGCGGACCGATGCTGCTGCGCTCGACGGCGCCGGGCGTCGTCCGCCTGCGCGAGTCCCTGCAGCACTCGCTGCGCCACGCGCTGCTGCGCAGCCACGAGCCCGACCTGATGTCCACGTGGACCCGCTCGGCCTGGGGCCGCGACGACTACGAGATGTGGATCGCCCAGCGGGCCGCCGTCGGGCGCACCTCGCCGGTGCTCCCGCTCATCGAGGGCCAGATCGCGCGCCTCGACGCCGAGCTCGGCTGACTCCTCCACGCGACCTGGGCGCCTCTGACCTGGACGCCTCTGACCTGGGCTGATCGCCGGCAACGTCCGCGCAACCTGGCCGGTCGTAGTGTGTGACTGTCGTCACAGCCGACGACGCGTCCACTCGTACGAGGAGCATGAAGATGACCGTCTACGCAGCGCCCGGAGCCCCCGACTCCCTCGTGTCCGTCAAGAGTCGCTACGACCACTACATCGGCGGCGAGTGGGTGGCCCCGGTCAAGGGTCAGTACTTCGAGAACATCTCGCCGGTCAACGGCAAGCCGTTCACGGAGATCGCCCGCGGCACGGCCGAGGACATCGAGGCCGCCATCGACGCCGCCCACGCCGCAGCCGAGAAGTGGGGCAAGACCTCCACCACCGACCGCGCGAACGTCCTGCTCAAGATCGCCGACATCATGGAGGCGAACCTCGAGACGATCGCCGTCGCCGAGTGCTGGGAGAACGGCAAGCCGGTCCGCGAGACCCTCGCCGCCGACATCCCGCTCGCGGTCGACCACTTCCGCTACTTCGCCGGCGTGCTGCGCGCCCAGGAGGGCAGCATCGGCGAGATCGACGCCGACACGGTGGCCTACCACTTCCACGAGCCCCTCGGCGTCGTCGGTCAGATCATCCCGTGGAACTTCCCGATCCTCATGGCCACCTGGAAGCTCGCGCCGGCCCTGGCCGCCGGCAACTGCGTGGTGCTCAAGCCCGCCGAGCAGACCCCGTGGTCGATCCTGAAGGTCATCGAGCTGATCGCCGACGTGCTGCCGGCCGGCGTCGTCAACGTCGTCAACGGCTTCGGCGTCGAGGCCGGCAAGCCGCTGGCCTCCAGCTCGCGCATCGCCAAGATCGCGTTCACCGGCGAGACCACCACCGGCCGCCTGATCATGCAGTACGCCTCGCAGAACATCATCCCGGTGACCCTGGAGCTGGGCGGCAAGAGCCCGAACATCTTCTTCGACTCGGTCGCCTCCTCCAACGACGCCTTCTACGACAAGGCGCAGGAGGGTTTCGCGATGTTCGCCCTCAACCAGGGCGAGGTCTGCACCTGCCCGTCGCGGGCGCTCGTGCAGCAGTCGATGTACGCGGACTTCATGTCCGACGCCGTCACCCGCGTCGAGAAGATCATCCAGGGCAACCCGCTGGACACGAACACGATGATCGGCGCGCAGGCCTCCAACGACCAGCTCGAGAAGATCCTCTCCTACATCCAGATCGGCAAGGACGAGGGCGCCAAGGTCCTCACCGGTGGCGAGCGCAACGTGCTCGACGGTGACCTGGCGGAGGGCTACTACGTCACCCCGACCATCTTCGAGGGCGACAACTCGATGCGGATCTTCCAGGAGGAGATCTTCGGCCCGGTCGTGTCGGTGACCTCGTTCAACGACGAGGCGGACGCGCTCAAGATCGCCAACGACACTCTCTACGGCCTCGGCGCCGGCGTGTGGTCGCGTGACGGGGCCCAGGCCTTCCGCGCCGGCAAGGAGATCAAGGCCGGCCGCGTCTGGACCAACTGCTACCACGCCTACCCGGCCCACGCCGCGTTCGGTGGCTACAAGCAGTCGGGCATCGGCCGCGAGAACCACAAGATGATGCTCGACCACTACCAGCAGACCAAGAACCTGCTCGTCAGCTACTCCCCCGACGCCCTCGGGTTCTTCTGACAGGTACTGAGCGCAGCGAAGTACCTGTGATGGTGGTCGAGCGAGGAGGAACCGATGACTGACCGGAGCACGCTGGACATGGTCGACGTGACGGACGCGGCCGCGGAGCTGGTCCGCACGCTGACCGAGGCGAACGGGCCGGTGATGTTCCACCAGTCCGGTGGCTGCTGCGACGGCTCGGCGCCGATGTGCTACCCGGACGGGGACTTCATGCTCGGCGACTCCGACGTGCACATCGGCGACCTGGACGTCGGGCTCGAGCGAGCCGTGCCGGTGTGGATGTCGAAGGCCCAGTACCAGTACTGGTCGCACACCCACCTCACCATCGACGTCGTGAAGGGCCGGGGTGCCGGCTTCTCGCTGGAGGCCCCGCACGGGGTCCGGTTCCTCATCCGCTCACGACTCATGACCGACGAGGAGGCGCTGCGCGTGCACGGCTGAGCACGCGCGGCGTCCGTCGGCCCCGCCGGGCACCAGGGGTACCGGCCCCGGCACGAACGAGACCCCCGGGAGCAGCGTGCTCCCGGGGGTCTCGGTGCGTTCAGGCCCGGCAGACCAGGCCCGGCGGATCAGGCAGGAACCGCGTCCCGCACGCGCTCCGGCGGGAGCGCCAGGCCGAGGCTCTCGGCGGTGCGGGTCATGATCTCGTGGGCGCGGGCCGGGTCCTCGGAGAGACGCTCGCCGTGGCTGGGCACCATGGCCTCCAGCGCGGGCTTCCATCCGGCCCACTGCTCGGGGAAGCAGCGCTCGAGCACGGTCAGCATGATCGGGGCGGCGGTCGAGGCGCCCGGCGAGGCGCCGAGCAGGCCGGCGATCGAGCCGTCGGCGGAGGTGATGACCTCGGTGCCGAACTGCAGGACGGCGCCCTTGCCCGGGACGTTCTTGACGACCTGGACGCGCTGGCCGGCAGTGATCAGCTCCCAGTCGTCGGCCTGCGCGGCCGGGACGAAGTTGCGCAGCTCGGAGAGCTTCTTGCGGCGCCCGGCCAGCACCTCCTTGACCAGGTAGACCAGCAGCGACAGGTTGCGCAGGCCCACCTGCACCATCGGCCACATGTTGTGCGGCCGCACGGAGCGGATCAGGTCCAGGTTGGAGCCGGACTTGAGGAAGCGGGGCGACCAGCCGGCGTAGGGGCCGAACATGACCGACGGCTCGCCGTCGACGACGCGGGTGTCCAGGTGCGGCACCGACATCGGCGGGGCGCCGACGGCGGCCTTGCCGTAGACCTTCGCGTGGTGCTGGGCCACCAGCTCGGGGTTCGTGGTGCGCAGGAACTGGCCGGAGACGGGGAAGCCGCCGAAGCCCTTGATCTCGGGGATGCCGGAGCCCTGGAGCAGCTGGAGCGCGTAGCCACCGGCCCCGACGAAGACGAAGCGGGAGCGGTGGACGACGGTCTCGCCACCGTCGGTGGGGCGGCAGGCGACCTCCCAGAGCCCGTCGTCGCCGCGGGTGACGGAGCGGACCTCGGTGCCCAGGTCGAGCGTGGCGCCACCGTCGACCATGGCCGAGGTGAGGTGGCGGGTGAGGGAGCCGAAGTCGACGTCGGTGCCGGCCGCGGTCCAGGTGGCGGCGATGGGCTCGGACGGGTCGCGCTGCTCGACGAGGGCGGGCGCCCAAGCGGCGATGGTGGCGCGGTCCTCGCTGTACTCCATGCCCACGAACAGCGGGTGCTCGCGCAGCGCCTCGTAGCGGCGGCGCAGGTACTCCACGTTCTCGGCGCCCCACACGAAGCTCATGTGCGGGGTCGGGTGGATGAAGGAGGAGGGCTCGGGCAGCTTGCCGGACTCCACGAGGAAGGACCACAGCTGGCGCGAGACCTGGAACTGCTCGTTGACGTCGACGGCCTTGGCGATCTCGACGGAGCCGTCCGCGTTCTGCGGCGTGTAGTTGAGCTCGCACAGGGCGGCGTGGCCCGTGCCCGCGTTGTTCCACGCGTCCGAGCTCTCGAGGGCGACCGCGTCCAGCCGCTCGACGACACGGATCTTCCACTCCGGCTCGAGCTGCCGCAGCAGCGTGCCCAGGGTGGCGCTCATGATGCCACCGCCGATCAGGACGACGTCCGATACCTCAGCCATGCCTTCCATTACCGGACCCTGTGACTCTCGGCCTGTCGCCGGGGGCCCTGCGACCCCCACTTTCTGTGACCCACCTCTCACCTGGGGGTTTCCGCTGGTAGCACGTGCCAGTACCGAGGGGCCCCCTTGTCCCGACAGTCGTTCACCGACGTCCGACCTCCGGACGAACGGGGCCTCCCGCGGGCCCTACGACCACCGGTCTGGACCACCACTGGATCGGCACGGAAATGCAGTGAAATTCATGCCCCCCGGACGCGACGACGCCCCGCACGGACCCGCTCCCGGGGCCCGTGCGGGGCGTCCTCCGACCGCTGACCTGCCCGGATGCAGGGTCGGGCGCCAGCGGCCGCTCCTCAGCGCCGGGCCCACTCCTCCAGGGTCGTCCGGGCGCCGTGCTCGTGCAGGCTGCGCAGGGCCTCGAGGTAGGGGCCGGTGAACCGCTCGTCCTCGGCGAGGTCGCCGAAGAGCGCCGGGTCGCGCAGGAAGGCCAGCTCGTCGGCGTCGGGCCCGGTCTGCCGGGCGGCGCGCGCCATCACCTGCTCCTTGCGACGGTCGACCACGTCGATCGACTGCCCCGCCTCGTCCACGCCCTCGGCGTAGCGGGCCCACGAGGCGACGACGAGCGCCGCCTCGTCCACGGCCCCGCCGGCGGCGAGCCGCGCGGTGATCACCGGGACGAGCCACTTCGGGATACGGTCGGAGGACTCCGCGCACAGGCGGGCGAGGGTGTCGCGCACCTCGGGGTTGGCGAAGCGCTCGATCAGCTGCCGGCGGTAGGCGGCCAGGTCGACCCCGGGGACCTCCGCGAGCGTGGGCGTGCCCTCGTTCGTCATGTAGCGCAGCAGGAAGTCCACGAACAGCGGGTCGGTGCAGACCTCGTGGGCGTAGCGGTAGCCGGCCAGGTAGCCGACGTAGGTCAGCGCCTGGTGGGAGGCGTTGAGCAGCCGCAGCTTCATCAGCTCGTAGGGGACGACGTCCTCCACGACCTGCACGCCGACCTCCTCGAAGGCCGGGCGACCCAGGGGGAAGTGGTCCTCCAGCGCCCACTGCGTGAACGGCTCGCAGACCACCGGCCACCCGTCCTCGACCCCGAAGCGCTCGGCCAGGGCCGCACGGTCCGCGTCGGTGGTGACCGGGGTGATCCGGTCGACCATGGAGTTCGGGAAGGCCACCTCGGCCTCGATCCAGTCCGCCAGGTCGGCGTCGCGCAGCCGGGCGAAGGCGGCGATCATCTTGTGCGCGACCTCGCCGTTGCCCTGGATGTTGTCGCAGCTCATCACGGTGAACGGCGGCACGCCCGCGGCGCGGCGACGCGCGAGAGCCTCCACCACGAAGCCGAACGCGGTCACCGGCAGGGTCGCGTCCCCGACGGGCACCGCGAGGTCGTGCTGGAGACCGTCGTCCTCGGCGTCGAGCTCACCGGTGACCTGGTTGACGTGGTAGCCGCCCTCGGTGACGGTCAGCGACACGATCCGCGTGCTCGGCGCGGCCATGAGGTCGACGACCTCCTGGCCCCGGGACGGGGCGTGCAGGTAGTCCACGATCGAGCCGATCACGCGGGGCTCCAGGGAGCCGTCCGGGTGCTTGACCACGAGCGTGTAGAGGCCGTCCTGGACCGCCATGACCTCGGCCATCCGGGCGTCGCCGGGTAGCACCCCGACGCCGGTGATGCCCCAGTCCTGCGCGCCACCGGCCTGCATCAACCGGTCGACGTACATGGCCTGGTGGGCGCGGTGGAAGCCACCCACGCCGACGTGGACGATGCCGGTGGTCACCGCCGAGCGGTCGTAGCCGGGCACGGGGACACCGAGCCCGGCGATCTCGTCGAGGGTCTGGTGCGAGAGGTGGGTGGTCACTTGACGGCTCCCAGGGACAGACCGCGGACCAGCTTGTCCTGGGCCGCGAAGCCGGCGATGAGGACGGGCAGGGACACGAGCGTCGCGGCGGCGCAGAGCTTGGCCAGGAACAGGCCCTGGCTGGAGATGAAGCCGACCAGGAAGACCGGCGCCGTCGCCGAGACGGTGGCGGTGAGGTTCACCGCGAACATGAACTCGTTCCAGCTGAAGATGAAGCAGATCAGGGCGGTGGCCGCGAGGCCGGGGCTGATCATCGGCGTGACGATGCTCCACATCGTCCGCAGGAAGCCGGCGCCGTCGACCTGCGCGGCCTCCAGCACCTCCTTCGGGATCTCCGCCAGGAAGCTCTGCATCATCCACACGGCGATGGGCATGTTCATCGCCGTGTAGAGGATGACCAGCGTGTAGATGTTGTCGAGCATCCCGACCTGCTTGACGATCAGGTAGATCGGCAGCAGCGCCGCGATCGGCGGCAGGAACTTGGTCGAGAGGAAGAAGAACATCGCGTCCGTCCACTTCTCGATCGGCCGGATCGAGAGGGCGTAGGCCGCCGGCACCGCCAGGGCCAGCACCAGGACCGTGGAGATCACGCTCGCCATCAGCGAGTTGAGCAGGTAGACGCCCGCACCTCGGTCGAAGACCGCGAGGTAGTTGTCGAGGCTCACCGGCGCGAAGAGGGACGGCGGGTTGGTGGCCGCGTCGACCTCGCGGTGCAGCGAGGTGAGCACCATCCAGCCGACCGGGGCGAAGAACAGCAGCGTGAGGACCCAGGCCAGGGTCGCCCAGCGCCAGCCGGCGCGCTCGGGGTCGGCGCCCTTGCGGGGCTTGCGACCGCCGGGGGTGGCGGCCTTGGTGTCGGGCAGGGTCGGGCTCGTGGAGGGAGTCAGGGTGCTCATCGGCTGTGCTCCTCGGTGAACAGGGACGAGATCGTGCGCAGCGCGAAGGTCGCGACGATGATCGTGCCGATGACGACCACGACGCCGGCCGCGGCGGCCTCGCCGTACTCGTACTTGCGGAACATCGTCAGGTAGATCTCGTAGGGCAGGTTGGTCGTCGCCGAGCCGGGCCCGCCCTGGGTGATGGTGAAGATGGCGTCGAACGTCTGGAGCACGTAGATAGAGCCCAGCAGCGTCGACAGCTCGATGTAGCGCCGCAGGTGCGGCAGCGTGATGAAGCGGAAGATCTGCATGCCGGAGGCGCGGTCGAGGCGGGCCGCCTCGAGCACGTCGGTGGGCTGCGACTGCAGGCCGGCGAGCAGGATCAGCATCATGAACGGCGTCCATTGCCACACCAGGGCGGCGACGACCGCGATCATCGGGGTGCCCGACACGTAGTCGATCACCGGGCCCTCCTCGGCCCCGAAGAGCTGCCAGACCCAGTTGAGGACGCCGTTGAACAGGCCGTAGTCCGGGTTGTAGAGCGCGTGCTTCCAGATCAGCGCGGAGGCCACCGGCATCACCAGGAACGGGGCGATGAGCAGGGTGCGGGCCACGCCGCGGCCCGGGAACTTCCGGTCCAGCAGGACGGCGAGCAGCAGGCCCAGCAGCATCGAGACGACGACGACCGAGACGGTCAGCACGATCGTGTTGATCACCGCGTCGCGCAGGCGGGAGTCGGTGAAGACGGTGGCGTAGTTGCCGAGGCCCGCGAACGACTCGAAGTTCCCCATCCCGAGGAAGTTCTTGTCGCCCGGGCGCAGGACGTTCCAGTTCAGCGTGGAGATGGCGATCGTCAGCAGGAACGGCAGCTGCGTGACGACGATGGTGAAGATCAGGGCCGGCATCAGCGGGCCGCGGCGGGTCCAGCGCTCACGGCTGGAGAGCTGGCGCGCGGGCGGTGCCGGGGGCTGGTCGGGCGTGGGTTCGACCTCGCGGTCGAGGGTGCTGGTCATGGGTGCTTCCTCCCGGGGAGCGCGGGCGGTGGAACTGCGGGTTCAGCCGGATTCAGCCGGATTCAGCCGGGGTCGGCTGGGACGGCCCGGGTGCGGCGGGGTCTCCCACCGCACCCGGGCCGGGTCGGGGCGTCAGCGCGTCAGGGACGTCACGCGGCCGGGTCAGCGGTAGTTGGCGGCGACTTCCTCGGCGAGGGCCTGGCCGTCGGCCAGCGCGTCCTCGACGGTGCCGTCGCCCGCGATCACCGCGGAGATCTCCTGGCTGACCTTGGTGCCGAGGTCCGCGAACTCCGGGATGCCGACGAACTGCACGCCGACGGTCGGACGGGGCTGCACGCCCGGGTTGATCGGGTCGGCCTCCTCGATGGACTGCAGCGTGATCGGGCCGAAGTCACCGGCAGCCTCCTCGTACTCCGGGATGGAGTAGGTGGACTCGCGCTTGCCGGCGGGGACGCGGGACCAGCCGAGCTGCTCACCGACGATCTGCTCGTACTCCGAGGACGTCGCCCACTTCATGAACTCGGCGGCGGCGTCCGCGTTCTGGGTGGTCTCGGGCATCGCCCAGGACCAGGTCCACAGCCAGCCCGAGGAGTCGGTCTCCATGGTCGGGGCGAAGGCGTAGCCCACGTTGCCGGCGATGCCGGAGACGCTCGGGTCCTCCAGGGAGCCGGCGGCCGAGGTGGCGTCGTACCACATGGCGACCTTGCCCTGGCTCATGGCGTTGAGGCACTCGGTGAAGCCGGCCTGCGAGGCGCCCGCCTCGCCGTGCTTCTTGACCAGGTCCACGTAGAAGTTCACGGCCTCGGTGAACTCGGGGCTGTCGACCTGCGCCTCCCAGTCCTCGGTGAACCAGGTGCCGCCGAAGGTGTTGACCACCGTGGTCAGCGGCGCGAACATCTCGCCCCAGCCCGGGAGGCCGCGCAGGCAGATGCCCTTCATGCCCTTCTCGGCACCGTCGACCTTCGCCGCGACGTCCGCGACCTCGTCCCAGGTGGGACGCTCCGGCATCGTCAGCCCCTCCTTCTCCAGGACGTCCTTGCGGTACATCAGGAAGGAGGACTCGCCGTAGAACGGCAGGGCGTAGAGCGCGTCGTCGTAGGACAGCGACTCCACCATCGGCTCGAGCAGGTCGTCGGCGTCGTAGTCGCTGTCGTCGGCGACGTAGGAGTCGAGCGGCTTGAGCCAGCCGTTCTGGGCCCAGATCGGCACCTCGTAGGCGCCGACGGAGACGACGTCGTACTGCCCGGCCTGGGTGGCGACGTCCTGGGTGACCTTGTCGCGCAGCTCGTTCTCCGGGAGGATCGTGTAGTTCACGGAGATGCCGGTGTCGGCGGTGAACGTGTCCTCGGTCAGCTGCTCGATGTCCTGCATCTGCGGGTTGCCGACCATGATCACGGTGATCTCGTCGGCACCGTCGGTGCCGGCCGAGCCGCCGCCGCCCGCGCCGGCGCAGGCCGTCAGCGTCATCCCGGCGGCCAGGCCGGCCACGGCCAGGGTGGCGATCCTCTTCTTCGAGTTGCCCACTTGCTTCCCTCTCCTCGGTCAGGGTCCCCGGTCGCAGGCGCGACCGGCCGGGCGGCCGGCGGGGCCCCGCCCGGCCCCGGGGTGGGGTGGGGGGCCCGCCGGCCCGGGGGGGGGGGGGGGGGGGGGGGGCCCAGCAGCTGCTGGTGGGGCCCCCGGGGCGCCCCCCTCGGGGGGCCGGGCCCCGGGGCCCCGCCGCCCCCCCCCGGCCGGCCGTCGTGCCACGGCCGGACCAGGTGTTGCGATGGCTCCCCGTCGTGCCGGCGGGGAGGTGTGCGGTGCAGGGGCGCTAGACGCGCACCACCTGCGGCCCGAGCGCGGCGTACCTCTGCGTCTCGCTCGAGCTGAGGCCGGTGTCGGTCACCAGGGCCTCGAAATCCGTGATGCGGGCGAACCGGCAGAAGCTCGAGACGCCGAACTTCTTGCTGGTGCCGATGAAGACCCGGCGGCGCGAGCGCTGGACCACCAGGCTCTTGACGGCCGCGACGGCCGGGTCGGGCGTGGTCAGCCCGTGCTCGCGGCTGACCCCGTTGGCCCCCAGGAAGGCCAGGTCGATGACCAGGCCGTCGAGCATCTGGGTGGCCCAGTGGTCGACGGTCGCCATGGTGCGCGAGCGCACCCGACCGCCGAGCAGCAGCACGGTGACCTCGGCCTGCTTGGCGAGGGCGTGCGCGGTGAGCAGAGACGAGGTGACCACCGTGATCGGGGAATCGGGCACGAGCGCCTCGGCGACGAACTGGGGCGTGACGCCCTCGTCGACGTAGACGGTCTCGGCGCCCTGGAGCCGCTCCGCCGCGGCCGCGGCGATCCGGCGCTTCTCGATCACCTGGGAGGTGGCCCGCTGGACGACGTCGGTCTCGTAGCCGGCGCTCTCCACGGGGTAGGCCCCACCGTGCACCCGCTGCACCACGCCGCGGTCGGCGAGGTGGCGCAGGTCGCGGCGGATGGTCTCCGGCGCGACGTCGAGCTCGGTGGCCAGGACGGCGACGTCGACGCGGCCCTCGGCACGGGCGCGGGCCAGGATCTCCCGCTGTCGTGTCACTGCCTCGTGCATGGTCACCTCCCCGGCTCGTCCGGTCCCCCCGGACCGCTCTGCGACCGATCACGCCCGGACGGTCATCCGGGCCGCGTGATCGGCGTCACTGCCCGAGAAGTATGCGCCGTGACCTGGGCCACAGACCAGTCCGAGAGCGGGGATGGGCGTGCCCGAGTGGTGCCTGGTTGAAACACGCGCTGCCGCTGCTGAGCGTGAGGAGCCGGTACAGACCTCACCCGATTCTCAGGCTCGCGGGCCCGACGACGCCCGTTCGGTCATCTGCGCCGTGGCCGGGATCGGGCGCGACCGGGGGCCGGCACGCCCGGTCGGACCCCGATCGGGCACACCTGTCGGTCAACGTGACCGACGCCCAGACTCAGGCCTCGCCGTCGACCAGCAGGACGTGCAGGGTGCGGGGGCCGTGGACGCCCTCGACCCGGTCGAGCTCGATGTCGCTGGTGGCGGACGGGCCGCTGATCCAGGTGAGCGGCTGTCCGGCGCCTACCGCCCCCGCGAGCCGGGCGACGGCCTCGGGGACGTCGGGCACGACCTGGTCGGTGCGCACGACGCACACGTGCCGGTCGGGCACGAGGCTGAGCGCCCGACGGCCCTGGCCGGCGGTGTGGTCGAGCACGATCGTGCCCGTCTCGGCGATGCCCACGGCCGAGAGCGTCACGACCGCGTCGCAGCCGTCCAGCTCGGCCGCGCTGAGCAGTCCCTCGTCCTCCGTGACCGGCACGGGCAGGGCGGCGGCCAGCTCGACCGGCAGCCCGGTGGGCACGAGCACCTTCTGGCCGGGTGCGAAGAGCCCCTCCAGGTGCGCGGGCAGGTCGGCAGCGGAGACCCGCTCGACGACGGCCTTGTAGTCCACGACCCGCTCGACGAACACGTCGAGCACGTGGGCCTCCTCGGCGCCGGTCAGCGCGGAGGTCACCGGCGGCACGACCGGCTCGGGCGTCGGGGTGACGTCGGCGAGCGCACTGCGCACGCGCCCCAGGATGGCCTCGCGGGCGGCGCTCATCGCCCCTCCCCCTTCGTCTCGGTGCCGGTCGAGGTGCCGGTCGTGGTGCCGCCGTCCGTGCGTGCCCACCACTCGCGGAAGGACTCGGCGGGCGGGGCGGGCAGGTCGCGGGCACCCGTCCAGGCGACAGCCGGGCCCGCGAGGCGGCCGGCGGTGGGGCGGCCGCCCGGGTAGGACGACTTCGAGAGCCGCGCGAGCACCCTGCCGGAGAGGCCGGAGGCCTTCTCGACCAGGCCGAGCCGGGAGGCGTCGCTGAACGCCCAGGCCGCACCCTTCATGGCGATGGCCTCGGCCTTGGGCGGGAAGTCCCCGCGGTGGCCGTCCACCACCTTGGTGCGCAGGTGGACGAGCACCTCGGGGATGTCGATGCGCACGGGGCACGCCTCGAAGCAGGCCCCGCACAGCGAGGACGCGTAGGGCAGCGAGTCGTTCTGCTTGTCTCCTTGCCCCTTGAGCAGCGGGTTGAGGATCGCGCCGATCGGGCCGGGGTAGACCGAGCCGTAGGCGTGGCCGCCGGCGCGCTCGTAGACCGGGCAGACGTTGAGGCACGCCGAGCAGCGGATGCAGCGCAGCGCCTGGCGGCCGACCTGGTCGGCCAGCGCGTTGGTGCGGCCGTTGTCGAGGAGCACGACGTGCACCTCCTGCGGGCCGTCACCAGGAGTGATGCCGGACCAGGTGGAGGTGTAGGGGTTCATCCGCTCGCCGGTGGACGAGCGCGGCAGCAGCCGCAGCAGCGGGTCGAGCTCGGCGAAGGTGGGCACGACCTTCTCGATGCCGACGACGCTGACGAGGACCTCGGGCAGGGTGAGGCACATGCGACCGTTGCCCTCGGACTCGACGACGACCAGCGTGCCGGTGTCGGCGACGGCGAAGTTGGCGCCGGAGACGCCGACCTTCGCGCGCAGGAACTTCTCGCGCAGGTGCTCGCGGGCGGCAGCGGCCAGCACGGCGGGCTCGTCGGTGAGGTCGGCCGGCGCGGGGCGTCCGACGTCCTTCATCCGGCGCAGGAAGATCTCGCGGACCTCCGCGCGGTTGCGGTGGATCGCGGGGACGAGGATGTGGCTGGGCAGGTCGTCGGCGAGCTGGACGATGAGCTCGGCGAGGTCGGTCTCCCAGGCGGCGATGCCCTCGGCCTCGAGCGCCTCGTTGAGGCCGATCTCCTGGGTCACCATCGACTTGACCTTCACGACCTCCTCGGCCGCGTGCTGCTTGGCCACGGCCGCCACGATCGCGTTCGCCTCGGCGGCGTCGCGGGCCCAGTGGACGATCGCGCCCGCCCTCGTCAGCGACTCCTCGAGCTGCACCAGGTGGGTGCCCAGGTCGTCGAGCGCGCGCTGCTTGACGGCGGCGCCGGCCAGGCGCAGGTCCTCCCAGCCGCCGGGGGCGCCGGCGGCGTGACTGGCCTCGACCTCCTCGACGAGCCGGGCGCGCTTGCCGCGGATGACGCCGGTGGCGTGCGCCAGGTTGTGCCGCAGCTGGGTGTCGCCGAGCGCGGCGCGGGCCGCGGTCGGGAAGGCCGGCATGCCGACGAAGGTGCCGCTCATGCGCTCACCCCGTCCTCGCTCGGAACGGCTGCGGGGGCGTCCTCCGTGCTGGCCAGGATCTCCGCCAGGTGCATGACGCGGACGCCGGCCTGCTGGCGCGAGAGCGTGCCGCCGATGTGCATGAGGCAGGAGTTGTCGCCCGCGACCAGCACCTCGGCGCCGGTCTCGCGGACGTGACGTGCCTTGTCGGAGCCCATGGCCACCGAGGTGTCGCTGTTCTTCACCGCGAAGGTGCCGCCGAAGCCGCAGCACTCCTCGGCGCCGGGCAGCTCGCGCAGGCGCAGCCCGCGCACGTTCTCCAGCAGCTGCTTCGGGCGGTCACCGACGCCCAGCATCCGCAGCGAGTGGCAGGTCGGGTGGTAGGTCACGGTGTGCGGGAAGTAGGCGCCCAGGTCGGTGACGCCCAGGACGTCGACGAGGAACTCGGAGAGCTCGTACGTCTTGGGGGACGTCTCGGCGACCGCCGCCTGGAGCGCCGGGTCGCCCGAGCGCTCGGCGACCAGCCCGTGCTGGTGCCGAGCGCAGCCGGCGCACGAGCCCGACGGCGTGATGATCGCGTCGTAGCCGGCGAAGGCCTCGGTGAACGTGCGGACCACCGGCACTGCCTCGTCCAGGTAGCCGGTGTTGACCATCGGCTGCGAGCAGCAGGTCTGCGAGGCCGGGAACTCCACGTCCACCCCCAGCCGGCGCAGGAGCCGGACGACGGCCTTCCCGGTGTCCGGGAACATCGCGTCGTTGATGCACGTGACCATGAGGGCGACCCGCACGGCACTCCTCTCCTCGGGGCCGCACCCGGGAGCCCCGGGGCGGCCGACGCGTCCACCGTACGCGCGTTGAAACGTTACAAGCCTGCCTGCGACCCTAGGTGAGCGCGGTCACACGGTCAAGTGGGCCGCTCAGACGAGACCGAGGCGCTCGAGGTAGGCGTTGGTGAAGCACCCGTCGGGGTCGAGGGCCCGACGCTGGGTGACCCAGTCACCGGCGCGCTCCCACAGGCCGAGGTCCACCGGCCGGGTGAACGTCTTGCCCCAGTGCGGGCGCGGGGCGAACGGCGCGAGGGCCTCCTCGACGGCGGCGACCACCGCCCAGCGCTCGGGCACGTCGCGCCAGGTGAAGTGCACGGCCAGCGAGTGCCGGCCGGCCGAGCCGCTCAGCCACAGGTCGTCGGCGGCCACGGTGCGCAGCTCGGAGGTGGAGAGCACCGGGGCCAGGAGCGGCTCCAGCGCGCGGACGGCCGCGATCGCCCCGGCGGCGTCCCCGAGCGGGACGAACCACTCCGACTGGTCCTCGTGGCCGAAGCTCGGGTCGCCGTCGGGCGGGAAGTGCGGCAGCCGGGTGTACCAGGGGCCGACGCTGCCGCGCGGGGTCAGGTGCTCGTCGGCGCCCAGCAGCGCGGACGGCGCGCGGTCGGGCTGGGCGGGGCCGAGCAGCGCCTCGACCTCCTCGGGTGGGCGGCGGTCGTCGGTGCGGTGCTTGACGATGACGTCGCCCACGGCCCCCTCGCCCCCACCCGGCACGGGCTCGTCGCGCCACCGGGTGAAGACGCTGACGCTGTAGCCGGCGCCGAGCACCGCCAGCGGGTCGGCCAGCAGCGTCTCCCACGTGACGCCCGGGTGGATGTCCTGCACGACGTCGTAGGTCGGCCGGAGCGCGAGCTCGACCTCGGCGATCACGCCGGTCGCCCCGAGGCCGACGACCATGCCGCCGAACCCGGGCTCGCCCCGGCGCACGGTGTGCAGGTCGCCGTCCGGCAGCACCACGCTCAGCGCCGTGACGGACGAGGGCACCACCCGGTTGCCCACGCCCGAGCCGTGGGTGCCGGTGGAGACCGCGCCCGCCACGCTGATGTGCGGCAGCGAGCCCGTGTTCGGCAGCGCCCAGCCGGCCTCGTGCATGGCGGGCAGGGCGGTGACGTAGGCCGTGCCGCCACCGACCGTGCACGTGCCGGCCTCGGCGTCGACCCGCACGTGGTCGAGCCGGGCGAGGGAGACCTGGCTGCCCGGGGTGTCCGGCCCCTCGTTGAACGAGTGCGCCGTGCCGAGCACCCGCACCCGGGCCGAGCCCGCCACCACGCGGCGCAGCTCGTCGAGGTCGGCGGGCTCGACGAACGCGCCGCGGGTGTAGCGGTGGTTGCCCGACCAGTTGCGCTCGCGGCCGCCGTCGGCCGCCGTCGTCCACCCGCTCACGGCTGCTCCTCTCGCGCCGCCCCCGTGGCGGCGGTCACAGGGTAGGGCGCGCGAGGGGCGGGGGTCAGCCCGGGGAGGGCGACCTCAGATGAGCCCGGCGCGCACGGCCCACACGACCGACTCCATGGTCGTCTCGACCCCGAGGTGCTCCCCCACGGCACGGACGCGGCGGCGCACGGTGCGCACCGACATGCCCACCTCGCGGGCCACCGCCTCGATCGTCAGCCCCTGCGCCATCAGCGAGAGCAGCCGCAGGTCCTCGCGGTCCGGTCGCCACGGCTCGCGACGCGCACCGGCGCCCGAGCCGCAGTCGCTGCGCGGTGCGCAGGTGCCGACGCCCACCTCGTCCTCCGGCCGTCGCCCGTCAGCGGGCGAGCCGGGCCTCCGCGGCGTCCCAGTCCAGGCCGGGTGCCGGCTCGTAGCGACCCAGCTCGTGGGTGCGGCGCACCAGCGCGCGCATCGCGGCCAGGTCCGGCAGGTCCACGCCGAGCGCCCGGGCCTGCACGAGGACGTTGCCCAGCGCCGCGGCCTCACCCGGCCCGGCGAGCACCGGCACCCCACAGGCGTCCGCGGTGAGCTGGCACAGCAGCTGGTTGTGCGAGCCGCCACCGACGACGTGCACGACGGAGAAGCCGCGGCCGGCGATGCGGGCGGCGGTGCGCAGCTGCACCCGGTAGGCCAGGGCGAGGCTGTCCAGGATCGTCCGCGCGATCTCCACCGGCGTCTCGGGCACCGGCTCGCCGGCCTCGCGGGCCAGGTCCTGGATGCGGGCCGGCATGTCCCCGGGAGGCAGCAGGCGGGCGTCGTTGATGTCGACCACGGTCCGCAGGGGCTCGGCGTCCTCGACGGCGGCGAGCAGGCTGACCAGGTCGGTGCCCGGCACGCCTCGCTCGGCCCACCGCTTCATCGACTCCGAGAGCACCCACAGGCCCATGACGTTCTTGAGGAACCGGATCGTGCCGTCCACGCCGCCCTCGTTGGTGAAGTCGGCCAGCCGCGCCTCCTCGGTGAGCACCGGCTCGTCCAGCTCCAGGCCGACCAGCGACCAGGTGCCCGAGGAGACGTAGGCGAAGTCCTCGTCGGCGGCCGGAACGCCCACCACCGCGGAGGCGGTGTCGTGGCTGCCCACGGCCACGACGGGCACCTGCGCGCCCTCCGGCAGCCCGATGGCCTCGGCGATGCCGGGGAGCAGGTGGCCGACGACCGAGCCCGGGTCCCGCAGCGGGGGCAGGACGCCGGGGCGCAGCCCGACCTTCTCGACCAGGTCGGCCGCCCACGAGCCGGTGGTGGCGTCGTAGAGCTGGGTGGTCGAGGCGTTGGTGCGCTCGGCGCCCTGTGCGCCGGTCAGCCAGTAGCCGAGCAGGTCGGGCAGCATCAGCAGGGTCTCGGCCTGCTCGAGCGCCGCGGTGCCGCGGGCGGCGGCGACCTGCCACAGCGTGTTGAACGGCAGCTGCTGCAGGCCGGTCGTGGCGTAGAGCTCGGCCGCGTCGAAGCCGGAGCCCGGGTCGGCGAGCAGCTGCTCGGCCAGCCCGTCGGTGCGGCTGTCGCGGTAGGTGTAGGGGTTGCCCAGCAGCCGACCGTCGCGGTCCAGGAGGCCGTAGTCGACGGCCCAGGAGTCGATGCCGATCGCGTCGAGGCGTCCGGTGGCGACGATCCTGGAGAGGCCCACGAGGATCTCGCGGTGGATGCCCAGCACGTCCCAGAACAGGCCGTCGTGGGCGCGCACTCCCCCGTTGGGGAAGCGGTGGACCTCCTCCAGGTGCAGCGACGTCGGCGAGACCGTCGCGACCATGATCCGGCCGCTGGTGGCGCCGAGGTCGACGGCCGCGACACGCATCGCGGTGCTGGGGCTGCTCATGGTGCTCGGTCCTCGCAGTTCTTCGGTGGGCGGTGCGCCGCACCCGCCGGCCGGCCCGGGTCAGGGGGCCGGCTCGGCGGGTGCGGGTGGTGCGGTCCTCCCCCGGCCGTCGCCGGGCGGGAGCGGGGTGGGTCAGCGCAGGAACGCGGCCGCCACGCCGGCGTCCACGGGGATGTGGAGGCCGGTGGTGTGGGACATCTCCGCGGAGCACAGGACGAACACGGCGTTGGCGATGTTCTCGGGGAGGACCTCGCGCTTGAGGATGGTGCGCTGGGCGTAGAACTTGCCCAGGTCCTGCTCCTCGACGCCGTAGACCGCGGCGCGGTTGGCGCCCCAGCCGCCGGCGAAGATGCCGGAGCCCTGCACGACGCCGTCGGGGTTCACACCGTTGACCTTGATCTGGTGGGCGCCGAGCTCGGCGGCCAGCAGGCGCACCTGGTGGGCCTGGTCGGCCTTCGCGGCGCCGTAGGCCACGTTGTTCGGGCCCGCGAAGATCGAGTTCTTCGAGGAGATGTAGACGATGTCGCCGCCCATCTCCTGCTCGATCATGACCTTGGCGGTGGCCTGGGCGACGAGGAAGGAGCCCTTGGCCATGACGTCGTGCTGGAGGTCCCAGTCCTTCTCGGTGGTCTCCAGCAGCGAGCGCGAGAGCGAGAGGCCGGCGTTGTTGACGACGAGGTCGACACCACCGAACGCCAGCACCGCCGCGTCCACCATGGCCTTGACGGCCTCGGCGGAGGAGACGTCGACCTGGACGCCGACGGCGACGTCGGTGCTGCCGATCTCCGCGGCGGACTCGATGGCCTTGTCGAGGTTCAGGTCGGCGATAACGACGCAGGCGCCCTCGGCGGCGAGCTTCTTGGCGGTGGCCAGGCCGATGCCGGAGGCGGCGCCGGTGACGAGCGCGACGCGGGTGGCCAGCGGCTTCGGCTTCGGCATCCGCTGGAGCTTGGCCTCCTCCAGCGCCCAGTACTCGATGCGGAACTTCTCCGACTCGTCGATGGGCGCGTAGGTCGAGAGGCCCTCGGCGCCGCGCATCACGTTGATGGCGTTGACGTAGAACTCGCCGGCCACACGGGCGGTCTGCTTGTTCTTGCCGAAGGAGAACATGCCGACGCCGGGCACGAGGACGATGAGCGGGTCCTTGCCGCGGATCGCCGGGGAGTCCGGCGTCGCGTTGCGCTCGTAGTAGCCGGCGTAGTCCTCGCGGTAGGCCACCGCGAGCTCCTTGAGGCGGGCGATGGAGTCCTCGACGCTCGCGTCGGCGGGCAGGTCGAGCACCATCGGCTTGACCTTGGTCCGCAGGAAGTGGTCGGGGCACGAGGTGCCCAGCTCGGCCAGGCGGGGGTGGTTCTCGGCCTCGAGGAAGTCGAGCACGACCTGCGCGTCGGTGAAGTGGCCGACCATCGGGGCGTCCGCGGAGGCGATGCCACGGATGGTGGGGGCCAGCGCGGCCGCCTTGGCCAGGCGCTCGGCCTCCGGCAGGGCGCCGTAACCGGCGATCGCGGGGCCGAAGGGCTCGGCCTTCGAGTGCTCGGCGATGTAGGCGGCAGCGGTGTCGATGATCCAGAGGCTGTTGGTCTCGGCCTCCTGCGAGGTCTCGCCCCAGGCCGTGATGCCGTGGCCGCCGAGGATGCAGCCGATCGCCTGCGGGTTCTTCTCCTTGATCTCGGCGATGTCGAGACCAAGCTGGAAGCCGGGGCGGCGCCACGGCACCCAGACGACCTTGTCGCCGAAGATCGTGGTGGTCAGCTCCTGGCCGTCGGCCGAGGTGGCGATCGCGATGCCGGAGTCGGGGTGCAGGTGGTCCACGTGGGCCGCGTCGACCAGGCCGTGCATGGCGGTGTCGATGGACGGGGCGGCGCCACCCTTGCCGTGCAGGCAGAAGTCGAACGCCGCGACCATCTCGTCCTCGCGGTCGATGCCCGGGTAGACGTCGACCAGCGAGCGCATCCGGTCGAGGCGGAGGACGGCCAGGCCGGACTCCTTCAGCGTGCCCAGGTCACCGCCCGAGCCCTTCACCCAGACCAGCTCGATCTGCTCACCGGTGACCGGGTCGGTCTCGGTGCCCTTGGCGGAGGTGTTGCCCCCGGCGTAGTTGGTGTTCTTCGGGTCCGCGCCCAGGCGGTTCGAGCGCGCGATCAGGTCGGCGGCTGCGGGGTTCGTCATGTCTCGTTTCCCTCGTCGGAGTGGACGTGTCGGTGGTGACGGTGTGGACGGACCGGCTCAGGTCCAGGACATCTGCGTGCCGCCGACGCGGGCGGCCTCGATCTCGGCCTGGTAGCCCGACGCGGCGTAGGCCTTCATCGGGTCGGCCGGCAGGCCGCGCTCCTCGCGCCAGGCGGCGAGGTCGGCGCGGACGTCGGTGTAGAAGGCGTCCATGAAGACCTGGTGGGCACCCAGGACGTCGCCGGCCGCCTGCGCGGCGCTCAGGGCGTCGCGGTCGACGAGCAGCGCGCGCGCCGTCATCTCCTGGACGTTGAGCACCGAGCGCATCTGGCCGGGGATCTTGTCCTCGACGTTGTGGCACTGGTCGAGCATGAACGCGACCGGGCTGGTGCCGTCGGGGTTGGCCGGGCCGTACCCGCCGCCGCGGACCACCTCGAAGATGATGCGGAACAGCTGGAACGGGTCGGCTGAGCCGACGATCAGGTCGTCGTCGGCGTAGAAGCGGCTGTTGAAGTCGAAGGAGCCGAGCTTCCCCAGGCGCAGCAGCTGCATCACGATGAACTCGATGTTGGTGCCCGGCGCGTGGTGGCCGGTGTCCAGGCAGACCATCGCCTTGTCGCCCAGGGCGCTGACCTGGGCGTACGAGGTGCCCCAGTCCGGCACGTCGGTGTGGTAGAACGCCGGCTCGAAGAACTTGTACTCGAGCACGAGGCGCTGGTCGTCGCCGATCCGGTCGTAGATCTTGGCCAGCGAGTCGGCGAGGCGGTCCTGGCGGCCGCGGATGTCGGCCTGGCCCGGGTAGTTCGAGCCGTCCGCGAGCCAGATCTTGAGGTCCTGGCTGCCGGTGGCGTCCATGACGTCGATGCACTCGAAGTGGTGGTCGATCGCCTTCTGGCGGATCTTCTCGTCCACGTGGGTCAGGGCACCGAACTTGTAGTCGTCGTCCTGGAAGGTGTTGGAGTTGACCGTGCCCAGCGAGACGCCCTTCTCGGCGGCGTACTCGCGCAGCTTCGCGTAGTCGTCCACGAGGTCCCACGGGATGTGCAGGGCGACCGACGGCGCCAGCCCGGTGTACTGGTGCACCTGGGCGGCGTCCGCGATCTTCTCCTCCACGCTGCGCGGGGTGCCCGGCGTGCCGAACACCTTGAAGCGGGTGCCCGAGTTGCCGAACGCCCACGAGGGAAGCTCGATGGCCTGCCCCTCCAGGAGCGGAGCGATGGCGGCGAAGTCAGTCATGGTCTCTCCATTCTGAAACGTTTCACTACGAAGGATGACCCGTCCCGGCTCGGTTGTCGAGCCGGGCCGCACGTGGTGCGGACGGGGCGCGCTCCCGCGTCCTGCGCGGGCTCGCCCCCCGTCCGCACCGTGGCGGGTCACGCGGGGGATGGTGTGGCTGCTGCTCAGCCGCGGGGCAGCTGGTCGGCGAGGTGGAAGACCTCCCGGACGAACCGGAAGCCCTCGTCGGGCGGGGTGTCGCCGTCGGAGAAGAGCCGGCTCATCTCGGCCTGCCAGCGGGCGTTGACCTCGGTCTCGCCCATCGCGGCCAGCGAGGCCTCGATGTCGTCGGACTCGACGTAGCCGATGAGCAGCCCGTCCTCGCGCAGGAAGAGCGAGTAGTTGCGCCAGCCGGTGGCGTCCAGCGCCTCGCACATCTCGGGCCACACGTGGGCGTGCGCCTCGGCGTACGCCTCGAGGTGGGCCGGGTCCACCTGGGAGGTGAAGCAGTAGCGGGGCACGGCGGGCGTCCTTCTCGGGTGTCGGTGTCCGGCGGGTAGTCCGTGACGTTCTGCAGGCGTTCGTCGGCGTGTCGCCTGCAGGACGTCACGCACTATCGGGAGGGCCGGGGGTGGGCGCCCCCGCCGCGGCACGGCGGCGGGGGCACCCGGGACGAGGACTCCGACTCAGAAGTCGAAGTCGTCGATGTTGTCGGCGTTGAAGCGGAACGGGTCGCCCAGCAGGACGGTGCCGTCGGCGCCGACCTCGTAGTCGCCCAGGTCGCCGGCCGAGAAGGAGTCGCCCTCGGCGCCGGTGATCTCGCCGTCGACGAGCGCCTTGGCGGCGTAGGCGGCCAGGTAGCCGAGGTCCTCGGGGTTCCAGAGGGCGAACTCGGTGACGGTGCCGTCCTTGACGTACTCGCGCATCTGGTTCGGGGTGCCGAGACCGGTGATCGCGACCTTGCCCTTGTAGTTGGAGGTCGAGACGTAGCGCGCGGCCGCGGCGATGCCGACCGTGGTCGGGCTGATGATGCCCTTGAGGTTCGGGTAGGTCTGCAGCAGCGCGGCGGTCTTGTCGAACGAGGTCTGGTCGTCGTCGTCGCCGTAGACGACGTCGACGAGCTCGATGTTCGGGTGGTTGTCCGCCAGGTCCTGCTTCATGATGTCGATCCAGGCGTTCTGGTTGGTCGCGTTCGCGGACGCGGAGAGGATCGCGATCTGGCCCTCGTCACCGATCTGCTCGGCGATCATGTCGACCTCGACGGTCGCGATGCCCTCGGAGTCGGCCTGGGAGACGTAGAGGTCGCGGCAGTCGGCGTTGACGTCGGAGTCGAAGGTGACGACCTTGACGTCGGCGGTGTCGCGGGCCTGGTTGAGGCTGTCGCACAGGGCGGCGGGGTCGTTGGCCGAGAGCACCAGCGCGGAGACGCCCTGCTGGGCGGCGGTCTGGATGAAGGAGACCTGCCCGTCGGGGGTGGCCGTGTCGGGGCCGACCTCGGTGAACTCGCCGCCGAACTCCTCGACGGCCTTCTGGCCGCCGGCGTCCGAGGTCTCGAAGTAGGGGTTGCCCAGGTTCTTGGGCAGGAAGGTGACGGAGACGTCGCCGCCGTCGGAGGACGAGGAGCCCGAGTCCGAGCTGGCGTCGGTGGTGCTGCCGCAAGCGGTCAGACCCAGGGTGGCGCTGAGCACGACGGCCGCGACGGCCGACGTACGCCGGTTGAGGAACTTCATCGTTCTTCCCTTTCAGTGGGGTGTCAGTTCGACAGTGACCGCTTGCCGGCAGCTGTCGTCGGGCCGCTGCGCGACCCGCTGGCTCGCCTCGCCCGCACCGTGGCGAACCAGGCGAGGAGGCTGGTGGAGATGACCGACGCCACGAGCAGCGCGCCGATCACGATGTTGGTGACGTTGACCGTCAGGCCCTCGAGCGTCATCGCGGAGCGGATGACGCCGATGAGCAGGACGCCGGCCAGGACGCCGTGCAGCGCGCCCCGACCGCCGAAGATGGAGACGCCGCCCAGGAGCACGGCCGCGATGACCTGGAGCTCCATGCCGGTGGCGTTGTCGCCGCGGGCACTGCCGTAGCGCAGCGTGTAGTACACGCCGGCCAGGGCGCTCACGACGCCCGAGAGGACGAACAGGGTCAGCTTGGTGCGGGCCACGTTCACGCCGGTGAAGTGGGCCGCCTCGTCGTTCAGGCCGATCTCGAAGATGCCGCGGCCGAACGAGGAGAAGTGGAGCATCCAGGCGAACAGGACCGCGAGCACCGCGACGAGCAGCAGCACGACGGGGTAGGGCGAGGCGTTGCCGAGCTGGGCGGTCGCCAGGTCCTTCCACCCCTGCGGGAAGTCGGTCTTGGCCTGGGTGCCGAGCAGGCCCTCCGCGATGCCGCGGTAGAGGGCCAGCGTGCCGATGGTGACCGCGAGCGACGGCAGCCCGACGTAGGCGACGAGGAAGCCGTTGAAGGCGCCCGCCACGACACCGGCGAGCAGGGCCAGCCCGATCGCGGCGCCCATCGAGAGGCCGGCGTCCACGTGCAGGAGGCCGACCAGGCACGAGGAGAGCCCCACGATGCTGGCCACCGACAGGTCGATCTCGCCGGTGACGATCACGGCCGCCATCGGCAGCGCGATCAGCAGGATCGGGATGTTGTCGAGGAAGAGGTAGTACAGGGTCAGCGGGCTGGAGAAGTTGTCGATGGTCGCGGTCGAGAAGACGTAGACCAGGACGAACAGGCCGATGACGGCGAACTCGCGGGTGGCCAGCACGCGGCGGGCCAGGGACCGGGAGTAGGACGGGTAGGTGCGGCCCTCGGTCGTCGGGGCCTGCGTCAGCGTGCTCATGCGGTCACCTGCGGGCTGGTCGGGGCGGACGGGGCGGAGGAGCCGGGGTTGCCGGGCGACCCGCCGCCGCCGGACGGCGGGGCCTGGTCGCGGGCGGCCACCAGGGCGGCGTCCTGCCGCAGCGAGAGGAAGCGGTCCAGGGCGATGGCGCCGAGGATCAGCGCGCCGACCACGGCCTGCTGCCAGAAGTCGGAGATGCCCAGGATCGGCAGCACCGAGTTGATCGTCACCAGCAGGTAGGCGCCGACGGCCGCGCCGAGCGCCGAGCCGCTGCCGCCGAAGATCGCGACGCCGCCGATGACGGCCGCGCCGACGGCCTGGAGCTCGATGCCCTGGCCGGCCTGCGAGGAGACCGTGCCGTAGCGGGCCAGGAACATGACGCCCGCCAGGCCGGCCAGCGCGCCGGAGGCCACGAAGGCCAGCAGGACGCGGCGCAGCACCGGGAGCCCGTAGAGGTCGGCCGCGTCCGGGTCGGAGCCGATGGCGTACAGCTCGCGGCCCGGGCGGGTGGAGGAGAGGAAGTAGGCGGCCACGCCCAGCACGGCCAGCGCCACGATCGTGAGCACCGGGATGGTGACGATCTGCTGGGTGCCGAGCTGGGAGAACGACCGCGGGATCTGGTCGGCGGTGATCCGGCTGGAGCCCGCCCACGTGAGGAAGATGCCGCGGTAGATGTACATCGTGCCGAGGGTGATCACGAGCGCCGGCACCTTGGCGAAGGAGACCAGCACGCCGTTGACCAGGCCCAGCAGCGCACCGAGCAGCACGGCGAGCAGGACGACCACGACGATCGGCAGGCTCGGGAAGTCGATGAACAGCCGGCCGGCGAAGTAGGCGGTCAGGCCCAGGGTCGAGCCGACGGAGAGGTCGACCGAGCGGGTGATGATCACGCAGGCCTGGCCGATGGCCAGCACCACGAGCATCGCCGGGTTCAGCAGGACGTTGCGCCAGCCGTCCGCGCTGAACAGGAACGACTCCGTCTTGGCGGTCGCCACCAGCACGAGGGCGACGAGCACGACGGCGATCGCCAGCTCGCGCGAGCGCAGGATCGTGGAGAGCAGCCCGGCCTTGCTGGGCTGGACGAGGGTGGCGCTCACGCCGTGACCTCCTGGGAGTCGGCGCTGCCGGCGGCGGCGCTGTGGGTCGCGCCGGCCACGTGGCCGTCGCGGTGGGTGGCGGCGTGCATGACGTTCTCGGGCGTCGCCTCGTCGCGGGCGATGTCGGCGGTGATCCGGCCCTCGCAGACGACGAGGACGCGGTCGGCCATGCCGAGCACCTCGGGCAGCTCGGAGCTGATCATCAGGATCGCCATGCCCTGGCCGGCGAGGTCGGAGAGCAGGCGGTGCACCTCGGACTTGGTGCCGACGTCGATGCCGCGGGTGGGCTCGTCGATGATCAGCAGCTTCGGCTGGGTGACCAGCCACTTGGCGATGACGACCTTCTGCTGGTTGCCGCCGGACATCGTGGCCGCGCGCATGTCGAGGGCGGAGGTCTTCACCTCGAGCTTGGCGGCCCAGGGGCCGGCGGCGCGGTTCTCGGCGCGCGAGGTGAGCACGCCGAGGCGGGAGAGGCCCGTGCGGATGACGCCGGCGACGTTGCGGGCCACCGAGCCCTCCGTGACCAGGCCCTGCTTGCGGCGGTCCTCGGGGATGAAGGCGATGCCGGCGCTGATCGCGGAGCGCGGGTTCTGCTTGGCCACCGCGGCGCCGTTCAGCGAGACGCGACCGGCGGAGTAGCCGTCGACGCCGAAGACGGCGCGGGCGATCTCGGAGCGGCCGGCGCCCACGAGGCCGGCCAGGCCGACGATCTCGCCGGCGCGGACCTGGAAGGTGACGTCGCGGAACTGGCCGGGCGAGGTGAGGCCCTGCACGTCGAGGACGACGTCGCCGATCTCGGCGGGGGTCTTGGGGAACAGCTCGGCGACCTCGCGGCCGACCATCTTGGCCACGATCGCCTCGACGCTGGTCTCGGCGATCGTCTCGGTGGAGACGTACTCGCCGTCGCGCATCACCGAGACGGTGTCGCAGAGGTCGAAGACCTCCTCGAAGCGGTGGGAGATGAACACGATGCCGCGGCCCTCGTCGCGCAGCTGGCGGGCCACGGTGAACAGCCGCTCGACCTCGACGCCCGAGAGGGCGGCGGTCGGCTCGTCCATGATCAGCAGCGAGGCGTCCAGCGAGATCGCCTTGGCGATCTCCAGGATCTGCTGGTCGGCGATGGAGAGGCCCTTGGCCGGACGCCGGGGGTCGATCGCGACGCCGAGGCGCTCGAACAGCGCGGCGGCCTCGGCGTACATCCGCTGCTTGTCGATGCGCAGCGTGCTGCCGGGCTGGCGGCCCATGAAGATGTTCTCGGAGACGTCGAGGTCCGGGAACAGCGTCGGCTCCTGGTAGATCACCGCGACGCCGGCCGCCTTCGACTCCGCCGTGGAGGAGAAGTCGGCGGCCTCGCCGTTGAGCTCGAAGACGCCGCCGTCGCGGCGGTGGACGCCGGCGACGATCTTGATCAGCGTCGACTTGCCCGCGCCGTTCTCGCCGACCAGCGCGTGGATGGAACCGGGCTGGACGGTGAGGCTGGCGGAGCGCAGCGCGCGGACGGCACCGAAGGACTTGCTGACGTCCTCGAGCACCAGGGTGGCGGCAGCCATCGGGCTCCTCCGTTCAAGAGTTGAAACGTTTTAACGGCGAACGCAGGGAACCGTAGGTGAGGGCGGTCACACGCGTCAAGCAGTGATCGAAGTCTCGATGTGAAGAGACCGGGTCGCGGAGGCGGTGACTCGGGCCACACTCTCGTAAGATGCCGCTTGATCGTTTCAAGACCGGGCCCGCACATCGGTCTGGACCACCCGTCCCGCTCGTCCAGGAGGCGCACGTGCCATCCACTCCGGGTCGTTCCGTGTCCGTCAAGGACGTGGCCGCCGCGGCCGGGGTCTCGCTCGGCACCGTCTCCAACGTGCTCAACCGCCCCGACCGGGTCAGCGAGGCCACGCGCGCCCGGGTGCAGCGGGCGATGGCCGACCTCGGCTTCGTGCGCAACGAGTCCGCCCGGCAGCTGCGCTCCGGGGTCAGCCGCACCCTCGCCTACGTCATGCTCGACGCCGGCAACCCGTTCTTCACCGACGTCGCCGCCGGCATCGAGACCGCCGCCGAGGCCCACGGCCTCACCGTCGTGCTGGGCAACTCCGGCAGCCGCCGCGAGCGCGAGCAGGCCCACCTGGACCAGTTCGAGCAGCAGCGCGTGCAGGGCCTGCTCGTCACGCCCGTCGACCCCGACTCCCCGCTGCTGGACCAGATCGCCCGCCGCGGCACCCCCGTCGTGATCGTCGACCGCACCCGCGAGGGGGACGACTTCTGCTCCGTGGCCGTCGACGACGTCCTCGGCGGCCGGGTCGCGATGGAGCACCTCCTGGACCGCGGCCACCGCCGGGTCGCCTTCATCGGCGGCCCCGCCGACCTCGGCCAGGTGCGCGACCGTCTCGCCGGCGCCCGCACCGCCTGGGCGGAGGCCGGGCTGGACCCCGAGGACCTCGTGCTGCTCAGCACGGCCGACCTCACGGTCGCCGACGGCCGCGAGGCCGGTCAGCGCCTGGCGGGGATGTCCTCCTCGCGCCGCCCCACCGCCGCGTTCTGCGTCAACGACCTCATCGCCCTCGGCCTGCTCCAGCAGGTCATCGCCTCGGGGCTGCGCTGCCCCGCCGACCTGGCGATCCTCGGCTACGACGACGTCGAGTACGCGGCGGCCGCCGCCGTCCCGCTGTCGTCGGTCCGTCAGCCGCGCCAGCAGCTGGGCCGCACCGCCGCGGACCTCGTGCTCGAGGAGGCCGCCGGCGGCGAGCACACCCACCAGCGGGTGCTGTTCACCCCCGAGCTGGTGGCGCGGGCGTCCACGCTCGGCTGACGCCCCCTGGTGACGACACCGGGGCGACGACGGGGTGACGGCACCGGGGTGACGGCACCGGGGTGACGGCACTGGGCCGGCACTACTCCCCTGACCTGGGACGAACGTCCCGACTTCCCTGAGGGAACGCCCCTCACAGGAACCGCACAGCGCCCCATCACGGCCGTCGCAGCCCCGCCCGGCTTCCTGGTGGACGTCCGGGTGACGCCTCCGCGTCACCGCACGTTCATCCACCGGAGTCCGTCATGACCCAGCTGCCGATGCTCGCCATCGACCTCGTCGCCGTCCTCGCCCTCGTGGGCCTGTTCCTGCTGCGCCACCGGCGCCCGGAGCTGGCGGGCGCCTACCTGGCGGTCAACGTCGGCGTCCTGGCCGTCACCGCCGTGCTGGCCGACAGCACCGTCGGCGCCGGCCTCGGCCTCGGTCTGTTCGGCGTGCTCTCGATCATCCGGCTGCGCTCCACCGAGCTGGCCCACCACGAGATCGCCTACTACTTCGCGGCCCTCACGCTCGGCCTCGTCGCCGGGGTCGCGGGGACGCCGTCGGTGCTGGTGGTCGGGCTGATGGCCGCCGTCCTCGTGGCCCTGTGGGTGGGCGACCACCCGCGGCTCGCGCCCGAGGCCCGCACCCAGGAGATGGTGCTCGACCGGGCCTGGACCGACATGGCCGGCCTCACCGCCCACCTCGAGGGCCTGCTCGGCGCCGAGGTGCTCGACGCGCGCGTGACCAGCACGAACCTCGTCAACGACACCACCACCGTCACCGTGCGGCACCGCCCCGCCGGGCCGCGGCACACCGGCGGCGCCTCCGCCGCCCCGGGCCTCGCGCAGGGGGCGGGGCTGCGCGAGGTCGGCCGATGACGGCCCTCTCCGACCGGCCCGGCGGCCCCGGCGTCGACGGCCGCGCCACGCACGCCACCCGGCACCACAGCGGGCACCGCGCCCAGGGCTGGACGGCGCACCTGGCACCCATCGGGCTCGAGGAGCTCGTCGAGACCGCGGCGCTGCTGACCCGCGTCGACCGCAAGTACGTCGTGCCCGAGCAGGAGCTCCCGGACCTGCTCGCCGCGGTGCCGGAGCGCACCCGCGTGCTCGAGATCGAGGGCAGCCGCGCGTTCGGCTACCGCTCGGACTACCTCGACACCCCGGCGCTCGACGCGTTCTGGCTCGCCGGCCAGGGCCGCCGGCGGCGGTTCAAGGTGCGCGAGCGCACCTACCTCGACACGGGCACGACGTACCTGGAGGTCAAGGTCCCCGGCCCGCGCGGCACCAACCTCAAGGAGCGGGTGCTCCGCGCCCACCGCGGGCCGCTGGACGACGGCGAGCAGCAGTTCCTCGACGAGCGGCTGCGTGCCGCGCGGGTGCCCGACCACGTCCGCGTCGAGGGTCTCGCCCCGGCCCTGGTCAGCAGCTACCGGCGCACCACGCTGCTGCTCGCGGGCGACGAGCCCGGCACCGACAGCCGCGCCACCCTCGACACCGACCTGGTCTGGGCCCTGCCGGGCGCCCACGCGTCCCGCCTGCCGGTCACCGACCGCGTGGTGGTGGAGACCAAGACCGGCTCCACCCCCTCCGCGCTCGACCGGCTGCTGTGGGCGCGCGGGCACCGCCCCGTCCGCATCTCGAAGTTCGGCACCGGCCTCGCCGCCCTCGACCCCGCCCTGCCCCGCCTGCGGTGGCACCGGGTGCTCGAGCGCGACCTCGGCCTGCCGCGGCGCTGAGCCGCCGCCACCACCCCCCTCCGACCGACCTGACCGACCCGCCTGACCCGATCACCGACGATCCCCAGGAGCATCCGTGACCTCTCACCGCACCCCCGCCCGCCGCCTGCGCGGCCGTCTGGCCGCCGCCGTCGTCTCCGCGACCGCCGTGCTGGCCCTCGCCGCCTGCTCGGCCGGCGACGCGAGCACCGCCACCAGCGCCGACACCGCCGCCGTGACCGCCGGCGAGGCCGCCGGCGAGGCCGGCATCACCGCGAGCGAGACGCTCGCCGAGAACGCCGAGGTCGAGACCGGCGACGCCGACTACGACGACTCCGAGGCCGTGACGATCACCCTCGCCGACGGCGCGAGCAGCGCCTCCGACGACAGCGCCGTGACCGTCGACGGCGACGTCGTCACCATCACGGCCGCCGGCACCTACGTGCTCTCCGGCAGCCTGTCCGACGGCCAGGTGGTCGTGGACGCGGGCGACGACGACACCGTGCGCCTGGTGCTCGACGGCGTCGACCTCACCTCCTCCGACGACTCCCCGCTCGTGGTCGAGAACGCCGACGCCGCGGTCGTCGTGCTGGCCGACGGCAGCGAGAACACCCTGGCCGACGGCGCGGGCTCCACCGCGGACGACGAGGAGACCGACGCCGTCAACGCGACCCTCTTCTCCACCGCCGACCTCACCATCGCCGGCACCGGGTCGCTCACCGTCACCTCGCACGCCGACGGCATCACCAGCAAGGACGGCCTCACCATCACCGGCGGCACCCTCACCGTCGACGCCGACGACGACGGCATCCGCGGCAAGGACTGGCTCGAGATCAGCGGCGGCACGATCAGCGTCGACGCCGGCGGCGACGGGCTGAAGTCCGACGGCGACGCCGACGCGACCGTCGGCTTCATCGCCCTGCTCGGCGGCAGCACCGCGGTCGTCTCCGGCGACGACGGCGCCACCGCCACCACCGACGTGGTCGTGGACGGCGGCAGCCTCACCGTGACCGCCGGCGGCGGCGCGTCCGCGGGCGGCGAGGACTCCGGTGCCAAGGGCCTGGTCGGCGACGTCAGCGTCGTCATCTCCTCCGGCACCGTGGACGTCGACGCCGCCGACGACGCGATCCACTCCGACTCGGTCGTCTCCGTCTCCGGGGGCGAGGTCACGCTCGCCACCGGCGACGACGGCATCCACGCCGAGGGCGACCTGACCATCTCCGACGGCACCGTGGTGGTCACCGAGTCCTACGAGGGCCTCGAGGCCGGCACCATGGAGCTGACCGGCGGCTCCATGGACGTCACCTCCTCCGACGACGGGGTGAACGTGGTCGGCAGCGACACCGCCGACGCCATGCTCACGATCAGCGGCGGCGCGCTCACCATCGACGCCGAGGGCGACGGCCTGGACGCCAACGGCAGCGCCACCATGACCGGCGGGTCCGTCGTCGTCCAGGGTCCGCAGAGCGACGGCAACGGCGCCGTCGACGTCGACCAGACGCTCGACGTCTCCGGCGGCACCCTGTCGGCGGTCGGCTCCAGCGGCATGGCGCAGTCGCCCTCGGCGGACTCCTCGCAGTCGTTCGTGTCGGTGACCTTCTCGACCGTCCCGGCCGGCACCACCCTCCAGCTCGAGGACGCCGACGGCAACGTCGTGGCCGAGGTGACCACCGCGAAGCAGGCCTCGAGCTGGGTCTTCTCCTCCAGCGACGTCACCGACGGCGAGACCTACACCGTGGTCTCCGGCGGTGACGACCTCGGCACCGGCACGGCCGGCGAGGCCACCGGCGGCATGGGTGGCGGGATGGGTGGCGGCCCCGGCGGCTCCGGCGGCGGCCCGGGCGGCTCCGGTGGTCCCGGCCACTGACCCCGCACAGCCTCCCCACCCGCCGAGTCGGCAGCAACGTGCTGCCGACTCGGCGGTTCAGTGGTGGACGGCGGCCGGCTCCCCGCGCAGGAACGCCGCGAGCCGGACGGCCAGCGCCACCACGAGGTAGGGCCAGAACGCGAGCAGGGCGAGCAGCCCGCCGAGCACCGCACCGGGGCGCGCCGCCAGCGAGGCGCCGACGCCCGCGCCCACGGTCACGAACACCGCGAGCATCGCCACCCACGCGAACCGCTCGGTGCTCCGCTGGAGCGCCCGGCTGAGCCGACGGCCGACGCGGGTGCGGGCGGAGCGGGGCGCGAGGTCGTGCCCGGGCGCGGAGGCGATCACCCGGGCGAGGCTAGGGCGGCCCGGTGACCGGCGGGTGACGAGCAGGTGAGCGGTCGCCTCGGGCGGGCTCAGCCCCCCGCCACGTCCCGGACGAGGCGGGCGACCGCGTGCGCGGCGGGGCCCGCGTCCGCGTGGTGGGCGAGGACGAGGTCGACGTCCTCGGCCCGAGCCAGCGGCACGTAGGCGACCCCGTCGAGCCGCAGCGCCTGCACCGAGGCGGGCACGAGCGCCACGCCGAGCCCGCCGGCGACGAAGACCGCGAGCGTGGCGGTCTCCCCCACCTCCAGCACCTCGCGCGGGGTGAAGCCGGCGCGGGCGCAGGCCTCCAGCACCCGGCCGTGCATGGCCGAGCGGTGGCCGGAGGGGTGGGTCACGAGCACCTCGTCGGCGAGGTCGGCCAGGTCGACGACCCCGGCGGCCGCCGCGGGGTGGGCGGTCGGCAGGACGGCCACGAGCGGTTCGGCCCGCAGCAGGGTGACGACCAGGTCGTGCGTGGGCTCGGCACCGGGCCGCAGCACCGCCAGGTCGAGCGAGCGCTCGCGCACCGCGTCCAGGAGCGCGGGGGCGAGCTGCTCGCCGCGCAGGTCGAGCGTCACGCCCGGCAGGTCCTCCCGGGCACGTCTGGCCAGGCGGGGCAGGACGTCGTAGGTGGCCGTGCCGACGAAGCCCACCGAGCAGCGGCCGAGCCGGCCGGCCGCGACCTGGGCGAGGTCCGCGGTGGTGCGCTCCAGGTCCCCGAGGACGGCCCGCGCCCGCTCCTCCAGCAGCCGGCCGGCGTCCGTCAGCGCGACCCGGCGCGTGGAGCGGTCGACCAGCCGCACGCCGACCTCGCGCTCCAGCTGCTGGAGCTGCTGGGAGAGTGCCGGCTGGGCCAGGTGCAGCCGGGCGGCGGCGCGGCCGAAGTGCTGCTCCTCGGCGAGCGCGACGAACGACCTGAGGTGACGCAGCTCCACGTGGCCAGCCTGCCACCAGCGCTGATAAGTCACCAGTATCAATAGAGGCCAACTTCGTATTGGCGTCGATCAATCGGCGGTGCCACCGTCGGACCCGTGACCGCCAGCTACCTCTACACCGCCGCCCGGACGCCGTTCGGACGCTTCAACGGTGCGCTCGCCGACGTCCGCCCCGACGACCTGGCGGCCACCGCCCTGCGCGCCGTGCTCCAGCGCGCGCCGGGGCTGACCGGCGACGGCCAGGCCACCGGCGCGGCCGTCGACGACGTGGTCTGGGGCTGCGCCAACCAGGCGGGCGAGGACAACCGCAACGTCGGGCGCATGGCCGTGCTGCTCTCCGGCCTGCCGGTCTCGGTGCCGGCGACCACGGTCAACCGGCTCTGCGGGTCCTCCCTGGACGCCGCGATCAGCGGCTCCCGCGCGATCGAGACCGGCGACGCGGACGTCGTCGTGGCCGGCGGGGTGGAGTCGATGACCCGTGCACCGTGGGTGCTGCCCAAGCCGTCGCGCGCCTACCCGGCCGGGGACGTCACCGCCGTCTCCACGACGCTCGGCTGGCGGCTGGTCAACGAGCGGATGCCGGCGGAGTGGACCGCCTCGCTCGGCGAGTGCAACGAGCAGGTCGCCGACGACCACGGCATCTCCCGCGAGCGGCAGGACGCCTTCGCCGCCCGCTCCCACACGCTGGCCGCGGCCGCCTGGGACGCCGGGTTCTACGACGACCTCGTCGTGCCCGTCGACGGCGTCGACCTGGACCGGGACGAGTCGATCCGCCCCGGCTCGACGCCCGAGACGCTCGCCGACCTCAGGCCCGCCTTCCGCACGGACGGCTCCATCACCGCCGGCAACGCCTCCCCGCTGAGCGACGGGGCCGCCGCCGTCCTGATCGGCTCCGAGGCCGCTGCCGACACCCTGGGCCTGGCACCGCTCGCCCGCGTGGCCGGCCGTGGCGTGCACGCGCTCGCCCCGCAGGAGTTCGGCCTCGCGCCCGTCGAGGCCGCCAACAGGGCCCTGGCCCGCGCCGGCATCACCTGGGCCGACGTCGATGCCGTCGAGCTGAACGAGGCCTTCGCGGTGCAGTCGCTGGCCTGCGTGGACGCCTGGAAGGTCGACCCCGAGATCGTCAACGCCAAGGGCGGGGCGATCGCGCTCGGTCACCCCCTGGGCGCCTCGGGCGCCCGCGTGCTGGCGACCCTCGCGGCCCGGCTGGTGGAGTCGGGCGGCCGCTGGGGCGTGGCCGCCATCTGCATCGGCGTCGGCCAGGGCCTGGCCGTGGTGCTGGAGAACGTGACGGGGCCGCAGCGATGAGCGCCCGGGTGCTGGACTCCTACGCGGAGTCGGTCGCCGACGTTGCGGACGGCTCGACCGTGCTGGTCGGCGGGTTCGGCATGGCCGGCATGCCCGTCGAGCTGATCGACGCCCTCATCGACCAGGGCGCGAAGGACCTCGTCATCGTGTCCAACAACGCCGGCAACGGGGACACCGGCCTGGCCGCGCTGCTGGCCGCCAAGCGGGTGCGCAAGGTGATCTGCTCGTTCCCGCGGCAGAGCGACTCGTGGGTCTTCGACGGCCTCTACCGCGCCGGCGAGATCGAGCTCGAGGTCGTGCCGCAGGGCAACCTCGCCGAGCGGATGCGCGCGGCCGGCGCCGGGATCGGCGCGTTCTTCTGCCCCACCGGTGTCGGCACGCCGCTGACCGAGGGCAAGGAGATCCGCGAGATCGACGGCCGAGCCTACGCCCTGGAGTACCCCATCAAGGGGGACGTCGCCCTGATCAAGGCCCACACGGCCGACCGGATGGGCAACCTCGTCTACCGCAGGACCGCCCGCAACTTCGGCCCCGTGATGGCGACCGCGGCCCGCACCGTGATCGCCCAGGTCGGGCACGTCGTCGAGGTCGGCGGGCTCGACCCCGAGACCGTCGTGACCCCGAGCATCTACGTCGACCGGGTCGTGTGCCCCGGCGCCCAGGAGGCCTGACCGATGAGCACCCCCGCGTCCACCGGGACCGCCCCGCGCGGCAAGCACACGCTGGCCGCCGCGATCGCCCGCGACGTCCCCGACGGCGCCTACGCCAACCTCGGCATCGGCCAGCCGACGCTGGTCTCGGACCACCTGCGGCCCGGCTCCGGCGTCGTGCTGCACACCGAGAACGGGATGCTGAACTTCGGGCCGGCTGCCGTCGAGGACGAGGTGGACGAGGAGCTGATCAACGCCGGCAAGATCCCCGTCACCGAGCTGCCGGGGGCGGCGTACTTCCACCACGCCGACTCCTTCGCCATGATGCGCGGCGGCCACCTGGACGTGTGCGTGCTCGGCGCCTTCCAGGTGTCGGCGAACGGCGACCTGGCCAACTGGCACACGGGCGCGCCCGACGCGATCCCGGCGGTCGGCGGCGCCATGGACCTCGCCATCGGCGCCGAGCAGGTCTGGGTGATGATGACGCTGTTCGCCAAGGACGGCTCGCCCAAGGTCGTCCCGGCCTGCACGTACCCGCTGACCGGCCTGGCCTGCGTGGACCGGGTCTACACCGACCTGGCCACCTTCGAGATCACCGCGTCGCGGGGGCGCGCCGACGGTGCACTGCTGGTGCGTGACCTGTCGGGCACCACGCTCTCCGCGCTGTCCGACCGGCTCGAGGTGCCGGTCGTCCTGGCCTGATCTCAGCGGCCCCTCGGACGCTCAGCGGCCTTCCGCTGGTCGAGGAGATTGCGCAGCAATCGTCGCGAGACCGAGGACGCTCAGCGGTGGCCGTCGAAGAAGTCGGTGAGCAGGGCGGCGCACTCCGCCTCCAGCACCCCGCCGACCACCTCGGGGCGGTGGTTGAGCCGGCGGTCGCGGACGACGTCCCACAGCGACCCGGCCGCGCCGGCCTTGTCGTCCCACGCGCCGAGGACGACGCGGTCCACCCGCGACAGCACGGCCGCGCCGGCGCACATCGTGCACGGCTCGAGGGTGACGACGAGCGTGCCGCCGCTCAGACGCCACTCCCCGCGGGTGCGGGCGGCCTCGCGCAGCGCGACCACCTCGGCGTGGCCGGTCGGGTCGCCGGTGGCCTCGCGCAGGTTGTGCCCGCGGCCCCAGACCTCGCCGTCCGGGCCGACCACCACGGCGCCGATCGGCACGTCACCGCCCGCGGGCGCGAGGCGCGCCTGCGCCAGGGCGAGGCGCATCGCGGGCTCGAAGCGGTCGGACGGCGGCATGGCCCCATCCTCCCAGCCCGCGGTGACCGACGTGCGAGGCCGGCGGTGGTACCTCGACGACCGGAGGCGGGTCAGGCGGGGCTGAGGCCCACCGCGTCGTCGAACAGCTCGCCGAACCCGAGGCGGCGCGCGAGGTCGGAGAGCACCTCGTCGAGGTACTCGGCGTCGGCGGTGTCGTCGAGCAGGTCCTCCATCTCGGGCGCCCCGATGCCGAGGTCGCCGAGCACGTCGAGGTGGCCGACCGGGTCGCCCAGGTCGTCGTCGTCCTGGTCGTCGACGTCGAGGAAGTCCAGCACCGAGGCGGCGAGGTCGTAGTCCTCGGCGGCGGAGCCGTCCGAGAGCAGCACCCGGGTCTCGGGGCCGGCCACGCGCACGAGCACGAAGAACTCGTCCGCGACGGCGATCATCGCGACCGCGTCGGTGCCCATCTCGGACAGCGCGTCGGCCACGTCCTCGACGTCCTCGAGGTCGTCCTCGGCCAGCTCGGCGACGGTCCACCAGCCGTCCTCGCGGTACGCCACGAGGGCGACGTCGACCTCGCCCAGGTCGTCGCTCACGTCGACCACGCTCTGCTCGTCCACGCTCGGGCCTCCGCTCACCCAGCACGCACCGGCGCCCACCGGCACCACCAATGTGACAGAGACCGACGACGGGGGCCAGTGCTTTCCGCAACGCCGGCGTCGGGGCGATCCGGCCCGGGCACGTGCGCGCACGTCACGCGGACGGGCGCGCGACGGCCGCGGCCCCGTAGGCTGCCGCCCATGCGCACCCACGTCGTGGACCACCCGCTCGTCACCCACAAGCTCACCACCCTGCGGGACGAGAGCACGGACTCCCCGACGTTCCGGCACCTCACCGACGAGCTCGTCGCGCTGCTGGCCTACGAGGCCACCCGCGAGGTCCGGGTCGTCCCGGTCGAGATCACCACCCCGGTCGCGCCGACCACCGGCGTCCGCCTGGCCTCGCCCAAGCCCCTGGTCGTGCCGATCCTGCGCGCCGGCCTCGGCATGCTGGACGGCTTCATGCGGCTCGTGCCGACCGCCGAGGTCGGCTTCCTGGGGATGGTCCGCAACGAGGAGACCCTCGAGGCCTCGACCTACGCCAACCGGCTGCCGGACGACCTGGCCGGCCGCCAGTGCTACGTGCTGGACCCGATGCTGGCCACCGGCGGCACCCTGGCGGCGGCCATCCGGTTCCTCGTCGACCGGGGTGCCGACCACATCACCGCGATCTGCCTGCTCACCGCCCCGGAGGGCACCCAGCGGCTCGAGGAGGAGCTCGCCGACATCGACGTGCCGGTCACCGTCGTCACCGCGGCGATGGACGAGCGGCTCAACGAGAAGGGCTACATCGTCCCGGGCCTCGGCGACGCGGGCGACCGCCTCTACGGCATCGCGCACTGACGCGCTCACCCGGCCGGGTGCCGGGCACCCGCCACGTACGCTGACCCGGTGACACCCGCCGACGAACCACCGCTCGCGGTCGTCGTCCCCGAGTGGTGGCGCGGCCCGTCCCCCGAGGACATGCGCCGGTTCATGCTGGAGCACCGCTTCGGCATGGAGGAGGTCGTCACCAAGCTGTCGATCCTGCGCGAGGAGTTCGCGCACCTGCACACCGACAACCCGATCGAGCACGTCTCCTCGCGGCTGAAGTCGATCCCCAGCCTCGTCGAGAAGATGCAGCGCAAGGGCATCGCGGCCGAGTCCGGCCCGTCGATGACGCAGATCCGCGAGCGGGTCACCGACATCGCCGGCGTCCGCGTCGTGTGCAGCTTCGTCTCCGACGTCTACCACGTCTTCGACCTGCTCACGGCGCAGAGCGACGTGACCGTGCGCGAGGTGCGCGACTACATCACCGCGCCCAAGGGCAACGGCTACCGCAGCCTGCACGCGCTGGTGGAGGTGCCGGTGTTCCTCTCGGCGGGCCAGGTGCCCGTGCTGGTGGAGGTGCAGCTGCGCACGATCGCCATGGACTTCTGGGCCAGCCTCGAGCACAAGATCTACTACAAGTACCGCCGCGAGGTGCCCGGCGACCTGCTCGACGGGCTGCGCCAGGCCGCCGACACCGCCGCCAGCCTCGACACCACCATGGAGGGGCTGCACCAGGAGATCCGCGGCCTCGAGCCGCTGCCCGCCGAGGTGGTCGCGCGGCTCCAGGGCGGCCAGGGCGGGGACGAGGCGCTGCGCGACGCCCTCAAGCACCTGGCCGACTGAGCGATCGGTGGTCGAGGTGCGAGGAGCGCGAGCGACGAGCCTCGAGACCGCCGCACCCGACCTGCGACCTCAGACGTGCGTGCCGAGCAGGGTGCCGATCAGGAACGTCACGAGCATCGCGAACAGGCCGCCACCGACGTTGCGCAGGATCGCCCGCGTCCGCGGCGCCTCGCCGAACCAGGCGCTCGCCCAACCGGTGACGGCCAGCGCCGCCGCCACGGCGACCACCGTGACCGGCACCCGCCACGAGGCCACGACCAGCACGATCGTCAGCAGCGGCAGCAGCGCGCCCACGGTGAACGACGCCATCGAGGCGAACGCCGCGCTCCAGGGGTTGGTGAGGTCGTCGGGGTCGATGCCCAGCTCGGCCTCGGCGTGGGCCCGCAGGGCGTCGTGCTCGGTGAGCTGGACGGCCACCTCGCGCGCCAGCTCGGGGGTCAGCCCCTTGCCCTCGTAGATCCCGGCGAGCTCGTCGAGCTCCTCCTCGGGGGTCTCGGCCAGCTCCTGCCGCTCGACGGCCAGCACGGCCTTCTCGGAGTCGCGCTGGGTGCTGACGGAGACGTACTCGCCGGCGCCCATGCTCAGTGCGCCGGCGACCAGGCCGGCGACACCGGCGATGACCAGCGCGCCCCGGTCGGTGGTCGCTCCGGCGACACCGACGACGATGCCGGCGGTGGAGACGATCCCGTCGTTGGCGCCCAGCACGGCCGCCCGCAGCCAGTTCAGCCGGGCGTGCAGCGAGTCGTCGTGGGGCTCGTCGTGGGTGGCGCCCTCGGCGCCCTCGTCGAGGGTCCCGGAGGTCGGTGCGGAGGTCATGGGGCGATCATCCTGCGTCGACGGGGTGTGCGTCCACGCAGGTCAGGCTGGCCTCACCCGTCCGCGTCGTCACGTCCCCGGCTCCGGGGCGGGCTCCGGCACGGGCTCCTGGGCCTGCTCCTGGGCCTGCTCCTGGGCGGCGTGCCGGGGCATGACGAGCCCGGCCGCGAAGAGCAGCAGCACGACCACGGAGGAGGCCACGAAGACGGTGCGGACGGCGGGGTGCAGCACGTCCGCCCCCACGGCCTCCAGGGACGGGGCGGCGCCGCCGAGCCGGGAGGTGACCACCGCGTTGGCCAGGGCACCGAAGGCCGCGGTGCCCAGCACGCTGCCCAGGGACCGGGAGAAGACGAGAGTGCCCGTGGCGACGCCCCGCTGCTGCCAGGCGACGCTGGTCTGCGCCGCCACGATGGAGGGGCTGATCACGAGGCCGAAGCCGAGCCCCAGCACGAAGCACGGCAGGGCCAGCATGAGCAGCGGGCTGCTCGGGCCGACGAGCAGCAGCAGCGACCCACCGACCGTGGCGATCACCGCGCCGGTGAGCATGGTCGCGCGGTAGCCGAAGCGGAGGTAGAGGCGGCCGGCGTTGCTCGCGGCGATCGGCCAGCCGAGCAGCATCGCGGCCAGCGCCAGCCCGGAGACCAGGGCGCCCTGGCCCAGCACCCCTTGGGCGTAGAGCGGCACGTAGGTGGTGAGGCCGAGCATGAGCACGCCCACCACGGCCCCTCCGAGCACGCCGGCCAGCACGACGCGGTGCGTGAAGACCCAGGTCGGCAGGACGGGCGCGGCAGCCCGGCGCTCCACCAGCGCGAACGCCACCAGCGCGAGGACGGCAAGGGCGAGCAGGCCGAGGCTCGTCGGCGAGGACCACGCCCAGTGGACGCCACCCTCGAGCAGCGCCAGCAGCAGCGCCACGCCACCGACGGCCAGCAGGGCCGAGCCGAGGACGTCCACCTTCTGCCGGGTGCGGGCCACCTTCTCGTCGAAGTTGCGCAGCAGCACCACGGCCGCCACGAGGCCCAGCGGCAGGTTGATCGCGAAGATCCACCGCCAGGACAGGTAGTCGGCGAAGATCCCGCCCAGGGTCGGGCCGACCACGGACGAGAGAGCCCACACGGCGGCCACGTAGCCTTGGACGACGGCCCGCTCGGCGGCCGAGTAGAGGTCACCGAGGATGGTCATGCCGACGGGCTGGATGGCGCCGGCGCCGAGCCCCTGCACGGCCCGGAAGACGATCAGCGGGACCATCCCCCACGCCACCGTGCACAGCAGCGAGCCGAGCACGAACAGGCCGATCCCGACCATCGCCATCGGCTTGCGGCCGAACTGGTCCGAGAGCTTCGCGTACAGCGGCGTGCTGACCGCCTGGGCCAGCAGGTAGACGCTGAACAGCCAGGGGAACTGGGTGAACCCGCCCAGGTCGTCGACCACCGCCGGCACCGCGGTCGCCAGGATCGTGGCGTCCACCGCCACCAACGCCACGCTCAGCATGACGGCCAGCAGGACGGGGCCGCGCTCGGAGCGCAGGCCCACGGAGGCGCGGGTGGGCCGGCTGCCGGCGGTGGTGGTCACGACCAGCCGCAACCGGTCGCCGGTGGCAACCATTCCCGTCGTCCCGGCTCACCGGTGTCCGGGCGATCCGGTGGTCGAGGTGCGACGAGCCCCGACGATCCGGAGGTCGAGGTGCGACGAGCCGCGGCGAGGAGCCACGAGACCCCGGCACCTCGTCAGTGGCGCACGCCGACGTCGCGTGCACGGATCTCGTGGCTCGGCCGTGGACGGCCTCGCACCTCGATCACCGGAAGGGCCGTGGACGGCCTCGCACCTCGATCACCGGAAGGGCCGTGGACGGCCTCGCGCCTCGATCACCGGAAGACCCGCGGTGCCGGCTGACCGGCCGCCGGTGGTTTCGAGACGGTTGCTGCGCAACCTCCTCAACCTCCGGCGCGGGGTCAGAGGCCGAGGTCGCGGCCGATGAGCTCCTTCATGATCTCGTTGGAGCCGGCCCAGATCTTGGAGACGCGGGCGTCGCGCCAGGCGCGGGCGACCCGGTACTCGTTCATGAAGCCGTACCCGCCGTGCAGCTGCACGCAGTGGTCGAGGATCGAGTTCTGGATCTCCGACGTCCACCACTTCGCCTTGGCCGCGTCGATGGGCGTGAGCTGCTTCTGGGAGTGGGCGAGCACGCACTGGTCCACGTAGGCCTGGGTGACGTCGACCTGCGTGAAGAGCTCAGCGAGCAGGAACTTGTTGTGCTGGAAGGAGCCGATCGGCGAGCCGAACGCCGCACGCTCCTTCGTGTACTCCAGGGTCTCCAGCAGGATCTGCTTGGCGTGGGCGAGGTTGGAGATCGCGCAGCCCAGCCGCTCCTGCGGCAGCTTCTGCATCATGTGGATGAACCCGCCGTCCACCTGGCCGACGACGTCGGCCTCGGTGACGCGGAGGTTCTCGAAGAACAGCTCGGCGGTGTCGGACTCGTCCTGCCCGACCTTGTCGAGCTTGCGGCCGCGGCTGAAGCCCTCGGCGGAGGTCTCGATGCCGAACAGCGTGATGCCGCGGGCGCCCTTCTCGGGGCTGGTGCGCACGGCGGTGACCACCAGGTCGGCCGAGTAGCCGTTGGTGATGAACGTCTTCGAGCCGTTGACCACCCAGCCGTCCCCGTCCTTGACGCCGGTGGTCTTCAGCGCGGCGAGGTCGGAGCCGCCGGAGGGCTCGGTCATGCCGATGGCGCAGAGCAGCTCGCCGCTGGCGGCCTGCGGCAGCCACCGCTCGTGCTGCTCGGGGGTGCCGAGCTCGACGAGGTAGGGCGCCACGATGTCGGCGTGGATGCCGACGCAGCTGGAGAGCGCGGCGTTGACGAAGGAGAGCTCCTCCATCAGCACCGCGTTGAACCGGTAGTCGCCGTCCTTGAGGTCGCCGGCGCCGCCGAACTGCTCGGGGATCTCCAGGCCGAGGAAGCCCTGCTTGCCGGCCTCGAGCCAGAACTCGCGCGGGAGCGCCTTCTGCTCGGCGTGCTCCTCCACGTGCGGCACCACCGACCGCTGCAGGAACTCACGCACCGAGTCTCGGAAGGCCTCGTGGTCGTCGTCGTAGATCGTCCGCTCCATGTGACCCAGACTACGCCGGAAGGCTACTGTTCGGTAACCACTTCTTCCGCGACGTCCTGGTCGGCGGCCGGGACGTCGGGCAGGCGCTTGGCGAAGCGCTCCCACGCGGCCTGGCGCGTGACCCCGAGGGTGCGGCCGATGTGGGCCCAGGAGATGCCCGACTGTCGCGCCACGGCGACCCAGGTGAACAGGAAGCGCTCCATCTGCCGGGAGGCAGCCACGATGCGGGGCAGGGTCTCGAGGATCTCGGCCTGCGAGCGGTCCTTCCACGGCACGTCGGCCGCGTCGGGCTCGGCGCCGCCGGTCACGAGCCGGTGCGCGTCGGCGACGCAGTCGGCGCACACGACGACACCGAAGCCGCCGACCATCCGGTCGCCGGCACCACCGGTGCGGCCGCACATGCTGCACGTCTTGCCCTCGGGCGTCAGCAGCAGGGGTCGCTCGCGTCTCTCGAAGGGGTCCATGTCACACCGATCGTCCAAGGGGGAGGCGACGTGAGCGCCTCGGTCAGGAAGAGCTGAACGCGTGGCACCCGGAACCCGCGGGTCCGATCATGACAGAGCGCGGGGCGCACGTCAGGGGTCGTGGAGAACATGTCCGTCCTCCCAGTGCCGGCGGCCGGGCTCCGGACGGCCGACGGCCACCCACGTCGGGACATGACGTGGGTGGCCGTCGGCGTGCGCTGAGGCGAGGTGTGGTGCGGGCGGACGCTCCCCGAGGGCGTCCGTCCGGCGGGTGGTCGGGAGAGGGTCAGACGCCGGCGTGGGCACGCTCGTCGGCGTGCTCGGCCTCGGCGTCGGGGAGGCGCTTGGCGAAGCGCTCCCAGGCGGCCTGGCGGGTCGTGCCCACCACGCCACCGATGCGGGCCCAGCTGAGCCCGCCGTCCCGCGCCCGGCCGACCCAGGTGACGAGCATCTGCTCGGCCTGACGGGTCGACGAGAGGCAGCGGGCGAGGCCGGTGAGCAGGTCCGTGCCCGCCCAGCGGTCGGTCACCTCGCCGGCGGCGAGGCTGCGCGCGGCCTCCGCCGCGCAGTCGGCGCAGATGCTGGCCGCGAACCCGGGGTACACCGGGGCACCCTGGGTGGGTTCGAGGCAGAAGCTGCAGGTGGTCTGGTTGTCGCTGAGCGCGCGGTCCCGAGTCGCGCGCTGGTCCTGGTCGGACGGTCGGGGAGTCACACCACGATGATGCACCACGAATCACCCGATCGAGCGACACGTGACCCGTCAGGGCCAGATGCACATGATGTCCACAGCGACCTGGCAGGCCCGTCCGGGCCACCCGGACCCCGTCGGGGTGGTCCTCACGGTGTAGCCCCGGCCGACCGGCCACGCGCTCAGTCGGTGGAGGAGCCCTCGCCCGCGAGCAGGTCGGTCACGTCGGGCAGACGGCGGGCGAAGCGCTCCCAGGCAGCCTGCCGCGTCGTGCCGAAGACGTCGCCGATGGCCGCCCACGAGTTGCCGTGGGCCCGGGCGATGGCGACCCAGGTGAAGAGGAACTCGTCCGCCTGGCGGGCGGAGGCCTTCATGATGCGGAGGCCGGCCAGGACGTCACCGTCGGTGCCGTCCTCCCAGTAGCTCCGCAGCTCTCCGCCGGCCGGGGGCGAGGCCTGGTCGTCGAGCATGTCGCGTGCACCGTCGATGCACGCGCGGCAGATCATGGCGCCGTAGCCACCCGCGAGAGGCCTGTCGGCCGTGGCACCGCGCCCGCAGAAGGAGCAGATCTTCCCCGTGGTGGTCTGCTCCACGGCGGCGTAGGTCTCACCGTCGTTCTCGGGTGCGCTGTTCATGTCGATGCATCTAACCAGTCAGGTGCCCGTAGACGATCGCGCAGGTCACACCGCAGAGGACCGACGGCGTCCGTGTCGTGGACACCCTGTCGCGGTTACCGGACCTCCCGCCTCACCCGGCGGTGACGCACACCGCTGCCCTCGGCTGCTTGAGTGGGGGCCCACAGGGGTACCTGCGTGGCGCCGGGTCGCGATCGTCACCCGGCCGCGCGGTGCGCCACCGCGCAGGACGAGGAGGCACCGCATGGAGATCTGGCCCGGCAACGCGTACCCGCTGGGTGCCACGTTCGACGGCACCGGCACGAACTTCGCCCTGTTCAGCGAGGTCGCCGAGCGCGTGGAGCTGTGCCTGTTCGACGACCCCGAGTCGCCGGCGGACGACGGCGCGCTGGTCGAGACCCGGGTGGAGCTCACCGAGATCGACGCCCACGTGTGGCACTGCTACCTGCCGACGGTCCAGCCCGGCCAGCGCTACGGCTACCGGGTGAACGGCCCGTGGGACCCCGAGGCCGGGCTGCGCTGCAACCCCAGCAAGCTGCTGCTCGACCCGTACGCGAAGGCCACCTACCGCGAGATCGACTGGGACGAGAGCCTCTTCGGCTACCACTTCGGCGAGGAGGACTCCCGCAACGACGCCGACTCCGCGGCGCACATGACCCTCGGCGTGGTGATCAACCCGTTCTTCGACTGGGAGGGGGACCGCCGTCCGAACACCCCTTACAACGAGTCGATCGTCTACGAGGCCCACGTGAAGGGCCTGACGATGCTCCACCCCGACGTGCCCGAGGAGATGCGCGGCACCTACGCCGGCATCGCCCACCCCGCCGTCATCGAGCACCTGGTCAAGCTCGGCGTCAGCGCCATCGAGCTGATGCCGGTGCACCAGTTCATCCAGGACTCCACCCTGCTGGACAAGGGCCTGCGCAACTACTGGGGCTACAACACGCTCGGCTTCTTCGCCCCGCACGGCGACTACTCCTACTGGGCCCGCGACGAGCGCTACCGCGGCCAGCAGGTGCAGGAGTTCAAGGGCATGGTCAAGGCCCTGCACGAGGCGGGCATCGAGGTGATCCTGGACGTCGTCTACAACCACACCGCCGAGGGCAACCACCTCGGGCCGACCCTGTCGTTCAAGGGCATCGACAACGCCGCCTACTACCGCCTCGTCGAGGACGACCAGCGGTACTACATGGACTACACCGGCACCGGCAACAGCCTCAACGTGCGCCACCCGCACTCGCTGCAGCTGATCATGGACTCGCTGCGCTACTGGGTCACCGACATGCACGTCGACGGCTTCCGCTTCGACCTCGCCTCCACGCTGGCCCGCGAGTTCTACGACGTCGACAAGCTCGCCACCTTCTTCGAGCTCGTGCAGCAGGACCCGGTCGTCAGCCAGGTCAAGCTCATCGCCGAGCCCTGGGACGTCGGCCCCGGCGGCTACCAGGTCGGCGGGTTCCCTCCCCAGTGGTCGGAGTGGAACGGCAAGTACCGCGACACGGTGCGCGACTACTGGCGCGGCGAGGGTGGCATCGGCGACTTCGCCAGCCGCCTGTCCGGCTCCTCCGACCTCTACGAGCACTCGGGCCGTCGTCCGTTCGCCTCGATCAACTTCGTCACCGCCCACGACGGCTTCACGCTGCGCGACCTCGTCTCCTACAACGAGAAGCACAACGCCGCCAACGGCGAGGACAACAACGACGGCGAGAGCCACAACCGGTCGTGGAACCACGGCGTCGAAGGCCCCACGGACGACGCCGAGGTGCTGCGCCTGCGCGCCCGCGCCCAGCGCAACTTCCTCGCCACGCTGCTGCTCTCCCAGGGCGTGCCGATGCTGCTGCACGGCGACGAGGGCGGCCGCACCCAGGGCGGCAACAACAACACCTACGCGCAGGACTCCGAGATCTCCTGGATGCACTGGGAGGAGATGGACCGGCCGCTGGTCGAGTTCACCGCCGCCGTCGCGCGACTGCGTCGCGAGCACCCGACCTTCCACCGCAAGCGGTTCTTCACCGGCACCGAGGTCCGCACCGGGCCCGAGGGCGAGGAGCGGCTCAACGACATCGTGTGGCTCGGCCCCGAGGGCCGACCGATGGAGGAGAAGGACTGGGAGACCGAGGAGCACGTCATCGGCATGTACCTCAACGGGCACGGCATCGCCGGCAAGGACGCCCGCGGGCAGACCATCACCGACGACCACTTCCTCCTGTACTTCAACAACTGGCACGACGACGTGGAGATCACCCTGCCGCCCGAGGAGTTCTCCTCGCGCTGGGTGGTCGCGCTCGACACCGCCGGCTCCAAGGACGAGCACGACACCGTCCGCTGCGACCACGGGCTGACGCTCAAGGGACGCAGCATGGTGGTGCTGCAGGAGTGGACCGCTCCCCCGGTCGAGGTCGACCACTCCGTCGACGCCTCGATCGCCGCCCTGGCCGAGCACGCGGAGGCAGAGGCGGAGCAGGCGGAGCTCGCGGACACGGCACCCGACGCCGAGCCCGCCCCGGACGCTTCCCCGGACGAGGGGGACGACGAGGCATGAGCACCCGGCCGACGTCCGCCCCCACCTCGACCTACCGGCTGCAGATCACCGCCGAGGACGACCTGTTCGCGGCCGCCGAGCGGCTGCCCTACCTGCGCGACCTCGGCGTCGACTGGGTCTACCTGTCGCCGATCCTGGCCTCCGAGCCGGGCTCGACGCACGGCTACGACGTGGTGGCCCACGACCACCTCGACGCCTCCCGGGGCGGCGAGGCCGGCCTGGCGGCGCTCTCGCGCAAGGCCCGTGAGCTGGGCATGGGCGTGCTCGTCGACATCGTGCCCAACCACGTCGGCGTCGCCACTCCGTCCGAGGACCCGTGGTGGTGGGAGGTGCTGATGCTGGGCCGCGACGCCCCCCACGCGCACGCCTTCGACGTGGACTGGGACGCCTCCGGCCAGCGGCTGCAGATGCCGGTGGTGGGCACGGACGACGTCCGGGCCGACGGGACGATCGACCACCTCTCCCTCGTGGAGACCGAGCGCGGCCTGGAGCTGCACTACTGGGACAACGCCTTTCCCGTGGCGCCCGGCACCGCCTCCGGGGTGGACGACGACCCGGTGGCCGTGCACGCCCGCCAGCACTACGAGCTGGTCGACTGGCACCGCGCCGACGACGCCCTGAACTACCGGCGGTTCTTCGCGGTCAACACGCTCGCCGCGGTGCGGGTGGAGGAGCCGGACGTCTTCGCCGAGACCCATGTCGAGATCGGCCGCTGGTTCCGCGAGGGGCTGGTCGACGGCCTGCGGGTGGACCACCCCGACGGCCTGCGCGACCCGAAGAAGTACCTCGAGGACCTCGCGGAGCTCACCGGCGGCGCCTACGTGCTGGTCGAGAAGATCCTCGAGCCCGGCGAGGAGATGCCGTCCGCGTGGGCCACCGAGGGCACCACCGGCTACGACGCGCTCGCGATGGTCGAGCGGGTGCTGGTCGACCCCGCCGGCGAGGAGCCGCTGACCGCCCTGGACGCCCGGCTGCGCGGCGGCGAGCCTGCCGACTTCCACGCGATGGTGCACGACCTCAAGCGCGAGGTCGCCGACGGCATCCTGCACAGCGAGGTGAACCGGCTGGTGCGCGAGCTGCGCCGGTTCCTGCCGACCCTCTCGCCCTACCGCTGCCAGGACGCGGTGGGCGAGCTGCTCAGCTGCTTCCCGGTCTACCGCTCCTACCTGGCGCTCGGCCCCACGCCCGACGAGCCGGACCTGACCGGGGTGGAGCACCTGGACGCCGCGTTCGCCGCGGCCCGCGAGCACCGCCCGGACCTCGCCGAGACGTTCGACGTGCTCGAGCCGTGGCTGCACGACCCGGCGCTGGCGGCCACCCGGCGGTTCCAGCAGACCTCGGGCATGGTGATGGCCAAGGGCGTGGAGGACTGCGCGTTCTACCGCTACCCGCGGCTCACCTCGCTCACCGAGGTCGGCGGCGACCCGGCCGAGTTCTCCCTGTCGGTCGGCGGCTGGCACGAGGCGATGACCGCCCGCCAGGAGCACTGGCCCCTGGCGATGACCACGCTCTCGACCCACGACACCAAGCGCGGCGAGGACGTCCGCGCGCGGATCACGGCGCTGGCCGAGGTGCCCGAGCGCTGGTCGCAGGTGCTGGACGTGCTGCTGGCCGCGTCCCCGCTGCCCGACCCCGTCTTCGGCAACCTGCTGTGGCAGGCCGTGCTGGGCGCGTGGGGCAGCGACCCCGACGACGTCCTGCGCGAGCGCCTGCACGGGTACGCGATGAAGGCGATGCGCGAGGCCGGCGACCGCACCACCTGGACGGAGCCGGACGAGGCCTACGAGGCGGCCGTGCACGCGGCCGTCGACGCCGCCTTCGACCACCCCGAGGCCCGCGAGCTGCTCGACGGGCTGGTCGCCGACCTGCTGCCGGCCGCCTGGTCGAACACGCTCGCCGCGAAGCTGCTGGCCCTGACGATGCCGGGCGTGCCCGACGTCTACCAGGGCTCGGAGCTGCTCGAGCAGTCGCTCGTCGACCCCGACAACCGGCGCCGCGTCGACTTCGCACACCGGGCGGCGGTGCTGGCCGGCCAGACCGGGGACGACGCCGCCGACAAGCTGCACGTGGTCACCACCGCGCTGCACCTGCGCCGCGACAGCCCGGACCTGTTCACCGGCTACACGCCCGTCGAGGTGACGGGCGAGGCCGCCGAGCACGTCCTGGCGTTCGACCGGGGCGGCGCGATCACGGTGGTCACCCGGATGCCGCAGAAGCTGGCCGAGCGCGGTGGCTGGGGCGACACCCGGCTGCTGCTGCCCTCGACCCAGGACGCCCCCGCCGCCTCCGGGCAGGGCAGCGCGCACGCCTGGCACGACGCCCTCACCCGGCGCGGCACGGACGGCCTGCTCGCCGGCCTGCTCGCCACCCATCCCGTCGCCCTGCTCGTGAAGGAGCCCTGATCCGCTGATGGCCACCCCGCTGACCAAGCCCGGACGCGGCCCGTTCGACGTCTGGGCACCCGAGCCCTCCGCCGTCTCGCTGCGTCTCGGTGACGGCTCCACGGTGCCGATGACCACGGTGGCGATGACGCGGGGCTCGGACGGGTGGTGGACGCCGGCGGCGCCGGTGCCCACCGACGGCCCGGTGGACTACGGCTACCTGCTCGACGAGGACGACACCCCGCGCCCCGACCCGCGCTCGGCGCAGCAGCCCGCCGGCGTCCACGGCCTCTCGCGGTGGTCCGCCGACGAGCCGTACGCGTGGGGCGACTCCGGCTGGACCGGCCGGCAGCTGGCCGGCTCGGTGATCTACGAGCTGCACGTCGGCACGTTCACGCCCGGGGGCACCCTTGACTCCGCGATCGAGCGGCTCGACCACCTCGTCGACCTCGGTGTGGACCTGGTGGAGCCGCTGCCCGTCAACGCGTTCGGCGGCACCCACAACTGGGGCTACGACGGGGTCGGCTGGTTCGCGGTCACCGAGAACTACGGCGGGCCCGACGCCTACCGGCGCTTCGTGGACGCCTGCCACGCCCGCGGCCTCGGGGTCGTGCAGGACGTCGTCTACAACCACCTGGGTCCGTCCGGGAACTACCTGCCGATGTTCGGCGGCTACCTCAAGACCGGTCGCAACACGTGGGGCGACCTGCTCAACCTCGACGAGGACGGCTCGGCCGAGGTGCGCCGCTACATCCTCGACAACGTGCGGATGTGGTTCGCCGAGTACCACGTCGACGCCCTGCGCCTGGACGCCGTGCACGCGCTGCGCGACTCCGCCCACCGGCACCTGCTGGAGGAGATGGCGATCGAGACCGCGGCGCTCTCGGCGACGCTCGGGCGTCCGCTGACGCTGATCGCCGAGTCCGACCTCAACGACCCGCGCCTCATCACCCCGCGCGAGGCCGGCGGCTACGGCCTCGACGCGCAGTGGAGCGACGACTTCCACCACGCCGTGCACGTCGCCCTGACCGGCGAGACCACCGGCTACTACGCCGACTTCGAACCGCTCTCGGCGCTGGCGAAGGTGTGTGAGCGCGGGTTCTTCCACGACGGCACGTACTCCTCCTTCCGGGGGCGTGACCACGGCGTGCCCGTCGACACCGCGCACATGCCCACGTGGCGGCTGGTCGTCTGCAACCAGAACCACGACCAGATCGGCAACCGGGCAATCGGCGACCGGCTCACCGAGCACCTCGACGAGCACCAGCTCGGGTCCGCGGCGCTGCTGACGCTGGCCGGGCCGTTCACGCCCATGCTGTTCCAGGGCGAGGAGTGGGGCGCCACCACGCCGTTCCAGTTCTTCACCTCCCACACCGAGCCCGAGCTCGGCAAGGCCACCGCCGAGGGCCGGATCGCCGAGTTCGCGGAGATGGGCTGGGACCCGGCCGTCGTCCCGGACCCGCAGGACCCCGAGACCTTCACCCGCTCGAAGCTGGACTGGGCCGAGGCCGGCTCGGGCCACCACGCGCGGCTGCTGGACCTCTACCGGCTGCTCGGGGCGCTGCGGCGCAGCGAGCCCGCGCTCACGGACCCCGGCTTCGGCTCGGTCACGGCCCACGCGGACGAGGCGGAGCGGTTGTTCACGCTCGACCGGACGTCGTCCGCGGGCGGTGCGCCCGTGCGGCTGGTGCTGAACCTGGCGCCCCTGCCGGCGAGCGTGGAGGTGCCGGACGGTGCGGTCGTGCTGGCGAGGACCGGTGACCCGGCCGACTCCGACGTGAGCGTCTCGGGCTCCACCCTGAGCCTCGCCGGCCACGCCGGCGTCCTGCTGCGCCTGCCCTGACGCCCCTCCGCTGGTCGAGGAGGTTGCGCAGCAACCGTCGCGAGACCGAGGCCCCCGCTGGTCGAGCAGGAAGGAGCCCAGGCGACGACCGGGCGTCGAGACCACGTCCCGCGCTCGGCCTGCCAGGATGTCCCCGTGTTCAGCCTCCCGCGTCGCGCGTTCTCGCTCGTCCTGCTGCTGGTCGCCGCCCTGCTGCTGCCCGTGTGGCTCGTGTCGTCGTGGACGACGTCGCTGGTGACCGACACCGACGCCTACGTGGAGGCGGTGGCACCGCTGGCCGACGAGCCGGAGGTGCAGGACGCGGTGGCCTCCCGGGTGTCGGGCGCCCTCCAGCAGGCCATCGAGGACCAGCTGCCGGTCCTGTCGGGCTCGGCGGTGGACAAGGCGGTCGACCGGGTGACGCAGAGCGTGGTCGAGTCCGAGGACTTCCCGGGGCTGTGGTCGGCGGCGAATCGCAGCGTGCACGCCGGGCTGTCGGAGGCGATCACGGACGACGTGCCGCCGGACGTCATCACCCTGGACCTCACGCCGGTGCTCGACCAGGTCGTCGCGGTGCTGGTGCGCCGGGACGTGCTGCCGCGGATCGCCCGCAACCGGGCGCCCGAGGTGGAGGTCGAGGTGGCCCGCCCGGACCGTCTCGACCGGGTGCACGACGTCTACGTGGTCGTCGAGCAGATGGACCGCTGGCTGCCCTGGATCCTGGTCGCTCTCGTCGTCGCGGCCGTCGTGATCACCACCAAGCGGCTACGAGCACTCCTCGTCGCCGGCGTCCTCGGGCTGCTCGGCACGGGGCTGCTCGCGATCTTCCTGGCCTCGGCCCGGCCCACGGTGCTCGACGCCGTCAACGCCGCGTCCGGCGGCTCGCAGTTCCTGGAGCCGACCTGGGACGCCCTCCTCGACAGCCTGTGGCGCAGCACCGCGATCACGGCGGTCATCTGCCTGGCCGCCGTGCTCGTGCTCGGCCTCGTCTCGCTGGTGCTGCGGCGCCGCTGATCCCCGGATCCCACAAGCCGGCGGGGACTTCGGCTGCTCAGGTGCGGTCGTCGTACTCCGCGCGGGCGACCATGACGTCCACCATGTTCGCCTCGGCCCAGGCCTTGACGGACAGGACGAGACCGGAGAGCGAGTCGCCCAGCGGCGTGAGCTCGTAGGTGACGCTGACGGGGACGGTGGGCTCGACCTCGCGGCTGACCAGTCCGTCGCGCTCGAGGGCGCGCAGGGTCTGGGTGAGCATCTTCTGGCTGGCCCCGGCGATGGTGCGCGCGATCTCGGAGTAGCGCAGCGCGCCCTTCTCACGCAGCGCGCTGAGCACGAGCGCCACCCACTTGCTCGACAGCGTCTCGAGCAGCTCGCGGGACTTGCACTCGGCCAGGTAGGCGTCGAACTGGATCTTCTCCAGCTCGCGCCGCTGGGCGGCGGTCATGGTGGGCACGGGGCCTCCTCGTGCGGGTGCGGGTGGGTTACGCACTTCCAGGTGCCTACTTACCGAAAGGGAGCAACCCCTCCAGAGTGGAGCACACCAGGACGTCGGCACAAGAGCCGACGTCCACGCCACTGGAGGGCCTCCCCGTGAACACCACCACCGCAGCCGTCGTCCGCACCCCCGGCGCCGACGCCCCCGCCGAGCTCAGCACCGTCGAGCTCGCCATCGTCACCCTGCCCGCACCGGCGGCCGACGAGGTGCTCGTCTCCGTCGCCGCCGCGACGATCAACCCGGTCGACGTCGCCGTCGTCTCCGGCTTCTGGCACTCGATTGGCGCGATCACCCAGACCGAGCACACCGGTCTCGGGTGGGACGTCGCGGGCACCGTGCTCGCCGTCGGCTCGGCCGTCACCGCGCTGGCGGCCGGCGACCGGGTCGCCGGCCTGCACGCGGGCGTCGACCACGCCGTCGGGTCGGCGGCAGACCACGTGCTGCTGCCGGCGTCCGCCGTGGCGCTCGTGCCCGAGACCCTCGACCTCGTGGCGGCGGCGAGCCTGCCCCTCAACGCGCTGACCGCCGCGCAGCTGCTCGACCTGCTCGGCACCCCGACCCCGGGTGCGACGCTGCTGGTCACGGGTGCGGCCGGCGCCGTCGGCGGGCACGCGCTGCGCCTGGCCGCTCGTCTCGGCTGGACGGTGACCGGCCTGGCCCGGGAGTCCGACCGCGACTACGTGGAGTCCGCCGGCGCCACGTTCACCTCGGCCCTGCCCGAGGCGCCGACCTTCGACGCCGTCGCCGACACCGCCGTGCTGGCCGAGGTGGCCGTGGCCGCGGTCGTCGACGGTGGCCGCTACGCCGGCGTCATCCCCGTGGCGGTGCCCGAGGGCGTCCGCGGCGTGACCACCACCGCCGTCATGGCCGCACCCGACGGCGAGCGGCTCGCCTCGCTCCTCGCCCAGGCCGCCGAGGGCCTGCTCGACACCCGCGTCCACGCCACGCTCCCCCTCGCCGAGGCCGACAAGGCGGTCCGCACCGTCGCCGCCGGGGGTGTCCGCGGCCGCGTGGTCGTCCTCCCGTGACCTCCCATAGTGCGCGACGAAAAGCACCGGATCCGGGCCCGGGGGCAGCCATTTCGTCGCGCACTAGTGGCTTCAGTGGCCGCGCAGACCGTGCTTCTCCCACCAGCGGGCCATGGGGGCGGGGGCCCACCAGTTCCAGCGGCCGAGCAGCTTCATGGTGGCGGGCACGAGGAGGGCGCGGACGATCGTGGCGTCGAGCAGCAGCGCCACGAGCATGCCGAGTCCGATCATCTTCATGAACACCAGGCCGGAGAGGCCGAAGGCGCCGATGACGACGCCGAGGAGCAGGGCGGCGCTGGTGATGATCTGGCCGGTGCGCTGCACGCCGACCTCGACGGCGCGGTCGTTGTCGCCGCTGGCGTCCCACTCCTCGCGCACGCGGCTGAGCAGGAAGACCTCGTAGTCCATCGAGAGGCCGAACAGGATCGCCAGCATGAGGATCGGGTTGGTGACGTCGAGGAAGCCCTGGGGCACGAAGCCGAGGACGTCGGCGAGGTTGCCGTCCGCGAAGATCCAGGTGATGACGCCGAAGCTGGCCGTGATCGAGAACAGGTTCATCACCACCGCCTTGACCGGCAGGACGAGCGAGCCGAACGCCAGGAACAGCAGCACGAACATCACCAGGACGACGATGACGCCCATCCAGGGCAGCAGGTCAGCCACGGAGTCGATGAGGTCCACCGTGCTGGCCGTCAGACCGCCGACCAGCACCTCGCCGGACGCCGGCTCCACCTCGCGGATCGCCCGGACGACGTCCTGGTCGCCTCGGTCTGACTGTTGCCCTCCCAGGACGCTCGCAGCAGCGTGGTGCCGTCCGCGCTGTCGACGGGCTCCACGCCCAGCACGTCGTCGAGTGCCGCGACCTCCTCGGTCTAGGCGGCCACGTCGGCGTCGCTGGTGCCCTGCAGCAGCAGGTTGGCGGTGGAGACCTCGCCGCCGAACTCGGTGGCGAGGATGTCGGCGGCCTCGTGGCTGGGGGCGTCGGCCGGCAGGGCGCGGTAGTCCATCGAGCCGAACGTGGCGCCGGCGAACGGGCTGGCGACGATCAGCAGCACGGCGACCACCCCGCCCGCGACCAGCACGGGCCGACGCATCACGCCGCGCGCGAGCGCCGCCCAGCGTCCGGTGTCGGAGACCAGCGCCGTGGACCGACGGCGCCACGGCATCCGGCCGGCCTCGACGCGGTGCCCGAGCAGACGCAGGACGGCGGGCAGGATCGTGAGGCTGGCGACCATCGCCACCAGCACCGCGGCCGCGCCGCCGTAGGCCATCGAGCGCATGAAGGACTGCGGGAAGACCAACAGGCTGAGCAGCGACGCGGCCACGGTGAGCCCGGAGAACATGACGGTGCGGCCGGCGGTGGACACGGTGCGCTCGATCGCGGCGGCGACGGCGTCCGGCTGCCCCCGCCCGAGGTCGGGCACGCCCGCCAGCTCCTCGCGGAAGCGGCTGACGACGAACAGCGCGTAGTCGATGGCCAGGCCGATGCCGAGCAGGGAGACGATGTTGACCGCGAAGACGGAGACGTCGGCGACCTCGGAGATCAGTCGCAGGACGGCCAGCGAGCCGAGCACCGCGGTGATGCCGACCATCACCGGCATGAGGGCGGCGACGACGCTGCCGAAGATGACCAGCGCGAGCAGCAGGACGACGGGCAGCGAGATGAGCTCGGCGCGCTCCAGGTCCTCCGCGGTGAGCTCGTTGACGTCGTCGTAGGTGGCGAACGTGCCGGCCAGGTGGCCCTCGACGGCGCCGGTCTCGTCCGCGTCACGCAGCAGGTCAGCGATCTCGTCGTAGTGCTCGAGGTACTCGTCCTCCCCCTCGCCCGCCAGCGAGATGAGCACCTGGGCGGCGTGGCCGTCCTCGCTGACCAGCGAGCCGGACGGGTCCGCGTACCACGGGACGACGCCGGCGGTCGTGCCCTTCGGGAGGTCGGCCAGGGCCTGCTGGACCGGCGCCTGGAACGCTTCCGCGTCGGCGGTGAGCGTCTCGGAGGTGTAGACCGCGACGACGTCGACGGTGCGGTTGCCGAACGCCTCGTTCTCGGCCGCCAGCTCCTGGTATGACTCCGCGTCGGCGTCCTCGAACCCGCCGTTGACCAGGCCGCCGAAGACGCCGGCGCCGTAGGCGGCGGCCGCGACCAGCAGGACGATGCAGGTGACGAGCACCCGGACGGGGCGGTGCCCCACGAACGATCCCCAACGGTCGAGCATCTGACGACTCCCTGTCGTGATGGCCTGTCACTTCCGTGAACGCCATTCACGGTAAACGGTGTTAACGTAACGGTCAACGATCAATCCCTGCGCCCCTCGGAGGTGTCTGTGCCGGCGTCCGCTCCCCACTCGGGTCCCGGTGCTGCGCCCGAGCCCACGCGTCGGGAGAAGCAGCGCGAGGCGACCTACGCCGAGATCGTGGAGACCTCGCTGGTGCTGCTGCGGGAGAACGAGGACCTCTCCCTGCGCGCCGTCGCCCAGCGGATGGGCATGACCGCCCCGGCGCTGTACCGGTACGTCGGCTCCTACTCCGAGCTGGTCGACCTCGTGGCGCTGCGCATCGACCAGGCCGCGACGGTGCGCTTCGCGGCGGCTGCCGACGAGGCCGCCCCCGACGACCCGGCCGCCCGCCTCGTCCTGGCGGTCACCGAGTTCCGCACCTGGGCGATGGGCTCGCCACGGGAGTTCTCGCTCGTCTTCGCGCACCCCGTCGCCGAGCCGGGCTGTCGGCCGGGCGAGCCGCTCACGGCCGCCGCGTCGGCCGAGCTGTTCACCGTGCTGCTGCACGACGTGTGGCGCGCGACCGGCTTCGCGGTGCCGGCTGTGGAGGACCTGCCCGACGCGGTGCGCACCGCCGTCCTCGACCCGGCGATCCCCGGGCCGCAGCACCTGCTGCCCGAGCACGAGCGCGGCTTCGGCTGGGTCTCGATGCAGGGCTGGGCGCAGCTCTACGGCGTGGTCGCCCTCGAGGTGTTCGGGCACGTGGACGCGCGGCTGCTCGCCTCGGGCGAGCTGTTCCTCTCCACGATCGCCCGGTTCGCGCCAGACCTGGGTCTGGCCGAGGACGCCCCGCGCCTCGTCGCGCTGGCGCGGGAGCGGATCGCGGCTAGCTCGTGAGCAGCCCGCGACCGGCGAGGACCTCGTCCACCCAGGCCGGCACCAGCTCTCCCGCGCGTCCGTGGCGGGCCCGCGCGAACCAGGGCGTGCCGTCGGAGGGGACGAGGTTGAGCTCGAGCGTGTCGGCGCCGAACCGGCGGGCCTGCTGCACGAAGCCGGCGGCGGGGTAGACCGCGCCCGAGGTGCCGATGGAGACGAAGGCGGTGGCGTCGGCGAGCGCCTCGATGATGGTGTCCATCTCGTAGGGGATCTCGCCGAACCAGACGACGTCGGGGCGCAGCTCGGAGTGCTGGCAACCCGGGCACGGCGGGAAGTCGCCGAGGTCACCGGTCCACTCGAACCGACCCTCGCACGCGCGGCACAGCGCCTTGCGGAGCTCCCCGTGCATGTGGATCACGTGCCGCGAGCCCGCGCGCTCGTGCAGGTCGTCGATGTTCTGGGTGACCACCAGCAGGTCGTCGCCGAGGTGCTCCTCGAGGCGGGCGAGCGCATGGTGGGCCGCGTTCGGCTCGACCGCGCCCAACGCCTGGCGGCGGGCGTCGTAGAAGCGGTGCACCGTGGACGGGCTGGTCTCGTAGGCCTCGGGCGTGGCCACGTCCTCGACCCGGTGGCCCTCCCACAGGCCGTCGGCGTCGCGGAAGGTGGGCACCCCGCTCTCGGCGGAGATGCCCGCCCCGGTCAGCACCACGATCCGTCCAGCCATCACGCGGTCCACCCTAGTCACCCTCGTCCGGCCTGGTCAGTGACGAGCGCCCCGGCTCCACGGGTTGTGCCGGGCTGCGCTGGGGTCGCGACTCAGGCGCCCTGCGCGAGCACGGCGGCGAGCGCGTCGTCCAGGATGTCGATGCCCTCGTCGATCTCGGCCTCCGAGGCGGTGAGCGGCGGGGCGAGCCGGAAGATGCCGCCCATGCCGCGCATCTGCACGATGTTGAGGTGCAGGCCGCGGTCGAGGCAGGCGCGGGTGACGGCGTTGCCGAGCGCGTCGGCGGGCTCCTTGGTCTCGCGGTCGAGGACGAGCTCGATGCCCTGGAGCAGCCCGCGGCCCCGGACGTCGCCGACGACCTCGTGCTCGTCCTGCAGGCCGGTGAGCCTCGCGTTGAGCTGCTTGCCGAGGACGCCGGCGCGCTCGGCGAGCCCGTCGCGCTGCACGACGCCCAGCACGGTGAGGGCCACGCTGGCGGCCAGCGGGTCGGAGACGTGCGTGGTGAAGAAGAGGAAGCCGCGCTCGTGGGCCTGCTCCTCGATGGCGGCGCTGGTGGTGACCGTGGCGACGGGCAGCCCGCCACCCAGGGTCTTGGAGAGCGTCAGGATGTCGGGCGTGACGCCGTCCCGCTCGAAGGCGTACATCGTGCCGGTGCGGCCGAGCCCGGTCTGCGCCTCGTCGAGGATGAGCAGCATGCCGCGCTCGTCGCACAGCTCGCGCAGCCGGGCGAGGTAGCCGACCGGCATCTCGATGATGCCGCCCGAGGAGAGGATCGGCTCGACGATGCAGGCGGCGAGGCTGCCGGCGGAGGCCTGGTCGATGAGGCCGAAGCCGTACTCGAGCTCGGCCCTCCAGTCGTGGCTGCCGTCGGCGTGCCGGAAGATCGACCGGTAGGCGTTCGGCGTGGCCAGGGTCAGGTTGCCGGGGATGGTCGGCCCGTAGCCCGCGCGCCCGGCGGAGTAGGTGGCGGCCGCGGCACCCGAGGTCATCCCGTGCCAGGAGCGGTCGAAGGAGACTACCTCGTAGCGGCCGGTGACGAGCTTGGCCATCTTGATCGCGGCCTCGTTGGCCTCGGCGCCGGTCGTCAGCAGCATGGTGCGGCTGAGCTGCTCGGGCATCGTGGCGCTCAGGCGGGCGGCGAGGTCGACGACCGGACGGCTGAGCATGCCGGAGTACAGGTGGTCGAGCGTGCTCACGGCCTCGCTCACGGCACGGACGACGTCGGGGTGGGCGTGGCCCAGCACGGCGCTCATCTGGCCGGAGGTGAAGTCGAGGATCTTCCGGCCGTCGGAGTCGTGGACGTAGGAGCCCGCTCCGCGCTCGATGATCCGCGGCGTCCACTGCGTGCCGTAGCGGATGAGGTGCTCGTCCGCCTGCTGCCAGAACTGCTCGTCGCTCACGCTGCTCCCCCGGGTGTCCTGCCGGCGAGTGCCGGTGGCCCAGTACTACCAGGACGGGATCAGCGGACGAGGCGCAGCACTGCCGCTCCCGGCCAGGCGACCCGGATCTTGAGCACCTCGCCGCTGGTGAGCCTCACCAGGACCAGTGCGCGTCCGCGCGCCGCGGTCATGTAGCCGACCTTGACCCGTCCGTACCGGGTCCAGACCTCGTCACTGACGACCGACCAGTCCCCCGGCGCGTACACGACGCGGTCCACGCGCCCACGGGTGGAGGGGAACTCGTCCACCAGGTGGGCGGCCTCCCGCGTCAGGTCCCTGCCGTAGGGCAGCCACACGCCGTCCGCCTCAGCGGCGACGCAAGGTGGCTTGACCCGCAGCCGCAGGTGGCCCAGAGGGTCGCTCGCGCGAAACGGGTATGACGAGCCGGAGGCACTCACGGCGCCCACCCTTCGTGGCGGCCCCACCCCGTGCCTCCTGCACCTCGTGCGGCCGGCTGTACGTTCTCGACGCTAGCAGCCGGCGTGGGTGGGGCAAGGACGTCCAGTCCGGCCGGAACCCCGAGGTTCGGCGGACCGGGGCTCAGTAGTACCAGGGGAAGGGCGACCAGTCGGGGTCACGCTTCTCGAGGAACTGGTCGCGGCCCTCCTGGGCCTCGTCCGTCATGTACGCCAGGCGCGTGGTCTCACCGGCGAAGATCTGCTGGCCCACGAGACCGTCGTCGATCGCGTTGAACGCGTACTTCAGCATCCGCTGGGCTGTGGGGGACTTGCCGTTGATCTTGCGGCCCCAGTCCAGCGCCTCGCCCTCGAGGTCGGCGTGCGGCACGGCCTTGTTGACAGTGCCCATGCGGACGCCGTCCTCGGCCGAGTAGGTGTCGGCGAGGAAGAAGATCTCGCGGGCGAACTTCTGCCCCACCTGGCGGGCCAGGTAGGCCGAGCCGTAGCCGGCGTCGAAGGAGCCGACGTCGGCGTCCGTCTGCTTGAAAGCGGCGTGCTCGGCGCTGGCGAGGGTCAGGTCGGCGACCACGTGCAGGGAGTGGCCGCCGCCGGCGCACCAGCCGGGCACGACCGCGATGACGACCTTGGGCATGAACCGGATCAGCCGCTGCACCTCGAGGATGTGCAGCCGGGCGAGCTTCGCCTTGTCGATCGGGTTCGGCGCCTCGGCCTCGACGACGTGGCCGTCCGTCTCGTACTGGTAGCCGGCCTTGCCACGGATGCGCTGGTCGCCGCCGGTGCAGAAGGAGTGCTTGCCGTTCTTGGGGGACGGCCCGTTGCCGGTGACCAGCACGCAGCCGACGTCCGCGCTGGTGCGGGCATGCTCGAGCACCGTCAGCAGCTCGTCGACGGTGTGCGGGCGGAACGCGTTGAGCACGTCCGGCCGGTCGAACGCGACGCGGACCGTGCCGTGCGCCTTCGCCCGGTGGTAGGTCAGGTCGGTCAGCGACTCGAAGCCGGGGACGACGTCCCAGGCGTCCGGGTCGAACGTGTCGGACACACCCTCGATCGCGCTCATGGTGCGGACGCTACCGGGCACGGTGCCTCGGTCTCGCGACGGCCGTGGCCGGCCTCCTCGACCAGCGGCGTGGGCGCTCGGCGGTCAGGGGCGGGCGATGGAGACCGCGAGGCCGGCGAGGTGGCCGACGCGGGCGAGCTCGGAGTCCAGGAACGCCGGACCACCGCGGCGACCGACGACGACGATGTCGTTGCCGCCGAGACGGGCGGCGATGACCACGTCGGGCGAGCCCTCCTCGGGCTCGAGGCGCTCCGTGCCCACGATGTCGAGGAACGGCAGGTCTGACGGCGCCGCCTCGGTGTGGGTGACGATGCCGTCGACCCGGTTCACGCGGGCGGCCCAGTCGGCGCGGAAGGTGACGGGCAGCAGGTGGACGAGGCGGTCCATCGCGGCGGCCGGCTCGGCCGTGAGGTCCTCGACCGCCTCGAGGTCGAGGAACAGGTTGCCGCCCGCGGCGTACCGGCTGACCCAGACCACGCGGACGCCTTCGACGGCGTTGCAGGCCGAGACGACGGAGTCGGGCATGACGCCGGGCTCCATGTCGAGCAGCACGTCGTCCAGCGCGGTGCCGTCGAAGCGCTTCTCGACGATCTCGATGGCCTCGATGTCGCCGCCGGCCTCACCGATCGCGGTCGCGAGACGACCCAGCGAACCGGGGACGTCAGGCAGCTCCACGCGCATCAGGAAGGACACGGCACGACCCTAGCCGCCCACGTCCGCCGACGAACCGGAGGCTCCGCCAGGTGGACGCCGACCACTGGTCTGAACCGCCGAGACCCGGACGTCACCGCGTCCCTGCCCGGAGCCGCGCTGCCAGGCCGGTCGCGCGCTGCGCCTGCGTGGCCACCGCCGCCCGCACCGCGGCCTCGGACCCGATGACCCGCACGTGGCGCTGGGCCCGGGTGAGCGCGGTGTAGAACAGCTCGCGGGTGAGCAGCCGGGACCCAGCCGGCGGCAGCAGGAGGGTCACCGACTCCGCCTGGCTGCCCTGGGCCTTGTGCACGGTCATCGCGTGCATCGTCTCGATGTCCTGGAGCCGGCCGGGCGCCAGCTCGCGCGCACCGTCCGACCCGCTGATCCACGCGCGCAGACGACCGTCCTCCGGCCGCAGCACGGCCACGCCGGTCTCGCCGTTGTAGACGTCGAGGGCGTAGTCGTTGCTGGCCACCAGCAGCGGACGGCCGGCGTACCACCCCGGGAGCCCGCGACCCACGGCCAGCGGGCCGACCTCCTCCGCCAGCCACGTCTCCACCCGGCGGTTCCAGGTCCGCACCCCCGCAGGGCCGTCGCGGTGCGCGCAGAGCAGCCGCTGGCGGTCCAGCAGCCGCAGCGCCTGCGCGTGCTCGCCCGCCGCCGCCAGCTCCCGCAGCTCGCGGGCGTGCGCCACGAGGGAGGGCCGCAACAGGTCCGAGGGGTCCTCGTCGTCCTCGACCTCGACCAGCTCGACCTCCGCGCTCGTCGCGCGCAGCTGCGCGACCACCTCGTCGGCGTCGCCGGCACGCAGCGCCTCGGCCACCGCCTTGATGTGCTCGGTGCTGCGGAAGTTGGTGCTCAGCGCCGCCACCGGGGAGGTGGACGCCTCCGACCCCGCATCCGACCCCGCGTCCACGCTCAGGCCGCGCACCACGTCCGCGAGCACGGCACCGGCGCCGACCGAGGTGAGCTGCCGGGGGTCGCCGACGAGCAGCAGGCGGGAGGTCGGCCGCACGGCCTCCAGGAGCCGCGCCATGAGCGTCAGGTCCACCATCGAGGACTCGTCGACCACCACCACCTCGTGGCCCAGCCGGTTGCCGCGGTCGTGCCGGAAGCGGGTCTGGTTGTCGGCGCGCCAGCCCAGTAGCCGGTGCAGGGTGACGCCGGCCAGCGGGCCCAGCCCGTCCGCCGCGTCGGGCCCCAGGGCGTCCAGCTCGGCGGCCACCGCCTCCTCGAGCCGGGTCGCGGCCTTGCCGGTGGGCGCCGCCAGCGCCACGGACAGCGGTCGTCCGTGGCGCTCCGGGGCGGCCGCCGCCTGGGCGGCGAGGAGCACCAGGGTCCGCGCGACCGTGGTGGTCTTGCCGGTGCCGGGCCCGCCGGTCAGCACCGTCGTCCAGGAGCGGACGGCCTGGACGGCCGCCGCCTCCTGCTCCGGGCTGAACCGGCCGCCACGCACGCCCACGAGCGAGGCCTCCAGCACCGTCTCGTCCACCTCGGGGGCCGGGGCGGCACCCCGGGCCAGCAGGTCGTCGGCCACCTGGGTCTCGAGCCGGTGGTAGCGGTCGAGGTAGAGGTCGTCGCCCTCCAGCCGGAGGGCGCCCTGGGCCACCAACGGGCTGGCGGCCAGCGCCGCACGCCAGGCCGAGGCCTCGGGCCAGGTCACCGCGGACGCGGCGCGCACCGCGGCGCGCGCCGCCGGCTCCGGCTCGGACCCGGCAGCGTCCTGGTCCGGCTCGAGGGCGGCACTCAGCTCGGCGGCGACCTCGGCGGCGGTGGCCACCGGGTCGACGCAGACCGAGCCGCGCCGCAGCGCCCGCACGGCGAGGGCCACGGCGAGCACGACGGCCTGGTCGTCCTCGCCCCCCACGGCCGCGAGGCGGGTCGCGACGTGCACGTCGGTCGCCTCCAGGACGCCGGCGGCGTTCAGGACGGCCGGCGTGCCCGTGGCCCGGGCTGCCAGCCGGGCGTCGTGCGCCTCGAAGGGCTCGTGGATGGCCAGTGGTGCGGAGGCGACACGGGGCGCCTGGATCGGCGTCGGCGTCGGGGTCGCGGCGGTCATCGGGTGAGCCTCCCGTCGAGGAGCGCGGACAGGTCCTCCAGCAGCGCCATCGGCGGGCGCCAGCTGAAGACGCCGCAGGGCTGCCCGTCGACCCGAGGGGTCTCGGGGCCGCACAGGCCGCGGACGTAGAGGTACAGGACGCCGCCGAGGTGCTGCTCCGGGTCGTAGCCGGGCTGGCGCCAGCGCAGGAACCGGTGCAGGACGACGGCGTAGAGCAGCGCCTGGAGGGGGTAGTCGGAGTGCCCCATCGCCTCCTCCAGCGCCGCCGGCCGGTAGGCGTGGGCGGTCAGTGGCTCCTCCCGCGGCCCGAGCCAGTTGGTCTTGTAGTCGACCACCAGGTAGCGCGGTTCCTCGGCCGTGCCGACGCGGAGGACGACGTCCACCGAGCCGGTGAGGTAGCCGCGCAGGGGCTGGTCGCCCAACGGCGTGGCAGGCCCGCCCGGGCGGGTCTCGAGGGAGTCCGCGAAGCCTCCGACGGGGTCGCCCTCCGGCAGGTGGCGGCGCAGCACAGGTGCGAGGTCGGCGAGCCGCACCTGCGACGCCCCGGAGCCCGCGCGGGCGACGTCGCCGCCGGCCAGGGGCAGCTCGAAGTCCATCTCCCGCAGCCGGTCCCGCAGGCCCAGGCTGCGCAGCGTCCGGTCGTCGGCGTCCGGGCCGAGCGGGGTGTCGCAGACCGCCAGGAGCGCCTCGGCGAGCTCGTCCCCGTCGAGATCGACCGGCCACCACCCACGCTGCTCGGCGACGTGGGCGGACAGCTCGGCCCGCAGGTCACCGCCGTGGGCGGGCGCGGCCGGGTCGGCGTGCTCGAGCACCGCGTGCACGAGCGAGCCGAACGTCGCACCGACCGGGAGCCGGGCCATCGGGGAGGCGAGCGCGAGCTCCGTGGACGGGGGCTCCTCGCGGGTCACGGTCTCGGCGAGGTCGACCTCGTCGTCCTTGCCGAGCGCCTCCGGCTCGCTGCCGACGCCCGGGGCGCCGTCGGCGCCGCCGACCACGGGGCCACCGGCGTCCGCCGCGTGCGCCAGCGCCGAGTAGGACGTGCGGCGCCAGGCGGTGTCCACGACCCGGTCGAACCTCCGCACGGACAGCTCCCCGGGCGCCGGGCTCTCGGGCAGGGCACCGAGCGGGGCGGGCTCGGCGCGCTCGACGACCGGGCCGCCGGCCTGCTCCCACATGCCGAGGCCCTGTCGCAGCAGGTCGTCGGGCGGCACGGCGCGGGTAGGCAGCACCTCCGCGGTGCCGGGCACCCGCGAGAGCAAGCGGTGCAGCGGGGAGGACTCGGTGTTCTTCGTGGGTGCCCACCACAGCACGACCTGGCTCTGGGCCCGGGTCGCCGCCACGTAGGCCAGCCGCAGCGACTCCCCCGCGTCCTCGGCCTGCGCGGCACGCTCGTGACCGCGCCAGTCCTCGCGCCGCGGGGTGGGCCCGCCGACGTCCAGGCAGCGTCGGCCCGCCTCGTCGTGGAAGCGTGCCTGCGTCATCGTGGGCACCCAGCGGTCGGTCAGCGTGGGGAGCAGCACCACCGGGTACTGCAGGCCCTTGCTCGAGTGGATGGTCACGAGCTGGACGGCGGCGGCGTCGCTGTCGAGGCGGCGCACCCGCTCCTGGACGCGCCCCTCCTCGGCCTCCGCGACCTCACGCCGCAGCCACGCCAGCAGCGTGACCACGCCCAGCCGCTCGTTCTGGGCGGTCTCGTGCAGCACCTCGCCGAGGTGCCGCAGGTCGGTCAGGAGCCGCTCGCCGCCGACGCGCGCGAGCACCCGCGCGGGCATGCCGGCGGTCGTGGCCGCCTCGGTCACCGCGGCCACCCCGCGCCGGGCGACGAGGTCGGCCCACTCGCGCAGGAGGTCGGCGACCTCGTCGGTGGCCTCGTCCCCCGCGCCGTCGAGCCAGGTGGCGTCACGACCGAGGAACGGGGTGAGCGCGGCGGCGCGGACACGGGTGCTGCGGTGCGGCTGCTCCAGGGCCTCCAGCAGGGTCGCCCAGTACCGCGCCGCGGGCGTGGTGAAGATGCTCTCCCCGCCGGCGATGACGGCCCGGATGCCGAGCGGCTCGAGCTGGGCCTGCACGGCGGCGAGGTCGGCGTGCCGGTTGCACAGCACTGCCACGTCGCCGGCGACCAGCGGCCGACCGCGCCACGTGGCGCCGGAGGAGAGCAGGGACTGCACCTCGTGGGCGACGTCGGTCCAGATCGCGGGCCGCGCCTTCTTCACCGACGGCGTGGTGCGCGGGGACACCTTCAGCAGGTCACGGTCGAGGGCACGCAGGCGCAGCGGCGGCAGGGCGGACCCGTCCGCACCGCGCAGCCGCGCCTCGCGGTGGTGGGCGTCGACCGGGTGGACGGTGATCCGCTCGTCCCCCAGCTCCGCCCCGCCGAGCAGCACCTGGAGCGCCGAGACCAGGCCGGCGTCGCTGCGCCAGTTGGTGCCGAGCGTCTGCTGCGTCCCGGCCGTCGCAGCGGCCTGGAGATAGGTGTGCACGTCGCCGCCGCGGAAGGCGTAGATCGCCTGCTTGGGGTCGCCGATCAGCACCATCCGCGCGTGCCCGGTGAAGGCGCGGTCGAGGACCTGCCACTGCACGGGGTCGGTGTCCTGGAACTCGTCGACCAGCACCACCGACCACCGGTCGCGCATGCGCCGGCGGGCCGGTGCATCCTCGTCCTCGAGCGCGTCGGCCAGCTGGGCCAGGAGGTCGTCGTAGGAGAGCACGCCCAGGCGACGCTTGCGGTGCTCGACCTCGGCGCGGACGGCCCGGGCGAACGAGGCGCGCCGCCCCGTGATCGCCGGGACGCTCTCGTCGCCCGCCTCGGGCAGCAGGTGCGCCTGCGGGTCGCCCACGGCCGCGCGGGCCAGCTCGAGCGCGTCCTTGCGGCTGAACACCGGCGGGTCGTCGCGGCGGCCGAACGCGCGCAGGTACAGGTCGTCGACGACCTCGCGGGTCAGGTCCTCCAGGTCCTCGACGAGGTGGGCGCGGGCGTCGGTGTCTCCGGCCACGCCCAGCGAGTCGAGGACGAGGCCGCAGAACTGGTGCGTCGTGGCGATGGTGGCCGCGTCGAAGTCGGCGAGCGCCCGGGCCAGGCGACGGCGACGCACCGCCCGCTCCTGCGGGGTGGTCTCGCGCAGCCGGCGCAGCAGCGGCTCGGTGGGCTCCGGCGCGTCCTCGGCCAGGGCCGCGGCCGCCTCGCTGAGCTGGGCGTGCACGCGCTCGCGCAGCTCCTGGCTGGCGGCCCGCCCGAAGGTGACGACGAGCATCTCGGCCAGGGGCACCCCGTCCTCCGCGACGTAGCGGGTGACCAGGGCGCCGATCGTCCAGGTCTTGCCGGTGCCCGCACTGGCCTCGAGCAGCGTCGTGCCGACCCCCGGCAGGGGCCCGAGGGCGTCGAAGGTCTCCATGGCGTGGCGCTCCGGTGCGGACGGGACGGCGTGGGCGGGGTCGGTCGGGTGCGTGCTCACAGCGGGCCCACCCGCTCCCCGGTCGTGATGGCCGGTCGCCACAGCCGCAGGGCCAGCTCGGGCAGGCCGGCGTCGACGAGGACGTCGAGGTGCGCGTCCTCACCGAAGACGGTGCGGTGGGAGACGTCCTTGTCCTCTCCCTCGATGCCGAACCGGTCGTGCGGGTCGGTCACCCACGCGCGGGACGCGGCGGCGGACGGGTCCGCGTCCGGGTCCCCGCCCTCCCGGGCGACGGCCGCCGTGGCCCAGGCCAGGGACGTCTCGGGCGGCAGCGGCAACGGCCGGCGCAGCCCCTCGGCGTAGAGGTCCACGAGGTCGGTGAGCCAGGCGACGGCCCGGTGGTCGAGCGGACCGGCCAGGGCCGCCTGGGGCCCGGCCTTGGTCCTGCCGACGGCCCGCGCGATCCAGTGCTCGTCGGGACGACCGGCCGCCAGGGCGATCAGCTGCACCCAGGACTGGAGCCGGTGCCGGGCCTTCAACCGGGAGTAGCCGAGCGTCAGCAGCTGGTTGCCGTGCACCGGCGAGACGGTGCCGGTGACCCGGCGTCCGCCCCCGACCTCGACGTCCACGTCGACCGACCGGGCCGGAGCCGACCGGTGGTCGCGGGTGGCGTCGAAGATCGCGCGGACCTGGGACTCGACGTCGGCCAGCACCAGGTCGCCCAGGGCGGCCGGCGGGATGCCGCCGCGTCGTCGCTCGGCCTCCAACGCCGTGCCCGGGGCCGCGCCGGCCAGGATCTCGTGCAGCAGCCGGTCGCCGACGCCCCACTTCTCCAGGGCGTCCAGCTCCACCGGCATGGCGTCCTCGACCTCGCGGGCCCGCAGCGGCGAGCCCACGTCGAGACGGCGGCGCAGGAAGTGCCGGACCGGGTGGCTGACGAAGTCGACGAGGTCCGCCAGGGAGACCTCGGTGAGCGGGTGCTCGGGCAGCCCGCCGGCCGGCACCAGCAGCGGCACCGGGGTCAGCGTGCCGTGGGCGGCCTGCGCGCCGGCGCGCGCTGCCACGTCGAAGCTGAACGGCCGGGGGGCACGCTCGCGGACGAGGGCACCCGGCACGAGGTTGCGCGCATCGTGCGGCTGGAGCGGGTGGTGGACCACGACGTGCTCGCGCACGGGCTCGGCGCAGGTGCGGTCGGCAGCGTCGAGCAGCTCCTGGAGCGGTACGGCGGGCGGGCGCGCGGACCCGGAGTGCTCGGTGGCGCCCGTGTAGGTCAGCACCAGCGTCTCGGACGCGGCCAGCACCGCGTCGAGCATGAGCTGGCGGTCCTCGGAGCGCAGGTCGCGCTCACCGGTCAGCGGGGTGCGGGTCAGGACGTCGTCGCCGTCCGCGGCGGTGCTGCGCGGGTAGGTGCCGTCGTCGAGCCCGAGGAGGCACACGACCCGGTGCGGCACCGAGCGCATCGGCACCATGGTGCAGACGGTGATCGTCCCCGTGCGGAAGCTGGAGCGGGTCGGGCGGCCCGAGAGCCGCGAGGCGAGCAGGGCACGGACGTCGGCGAGCGCCAGCTCGGGCTCCTCACCGGCGCGTGCCCCCGGTCCGGCTGCCGGCTCCGCCGCGTCCTGGGCGATCCCGGCGAGCTCACGCTCGAGCTGCGGCAGCTGCCAGGCCGCGTCGTCGTCGGCGAGGGTCAGGCCGCGGACCGCGGTGCGCAGCACCTCGACCCAGCGGGAGACCCCCACGGCGGTGGTGAGGCCCTCGAGGCAGGCTCCGACACGGTCGAGGGCCTCGGCGAGCCGGCCGGCCAGGCCCGCCTCCGAGCTGCCCACGTCGTCCAGCGGCAGGGCGTCGCCCACGTGGGCCAGCTCGTCGCCGGACATCACCACGCCCAGCAGCACCCGGTCCACGCCCCAGCGCCAGGTGTTCATCTCGAAGCGGTCCATGGAGAACGGGGCGCGGCCGGCGGCGTCCAGGCCCCAGCGCACGCCGGCCTCCCCCACCCAGCGGGAGACCCGGTCGAGGTCGTCGTCGCTGAGCCCGAAGCGGGCGCGGACGACGGGGGTGGCCAGCAGGTCCAGCACCTCGGACGCCGTGACCCGGCCGCCGGCCAGCTCCACCAGCGACGCGGCCACGCCCAGCAGCGGGTTGGTCGCCGAGAGCGCCCGGTCGGCCAGGCGCACCCGCAGCCGGTGGCCCGGGTGACCGGCGACGGCGTCGTCCGTGCCCTCGCCGCCGCCCTGGCCGAACGCGGCCGAGACGAGCGGGGCGTAGGACTCCACGTCCGGACACATGACGAGGATGTCGCGCGGCTCGAGGGTGGGGTCGTCCTGGAGGAGGCCGACGAGCACCTCGCGCAGCACCTCGACCTGGCGGGCGGGGCCGTGGCAGGCGTGCACCTGGAGGCTGCGGTCGGCCGGGTCCACGGGTCGCGCCGCCCGCTCCGCGGCGTCGGGGGCGTGGTTGGCCCGCAGGTCGCCCTGGAGCCGGGAGAGCAGGGTGGTGCCCGCGGGCTCCGTACGGTCGTGGACGTGCTCGTGGTCGGCGACCCCGTGCAGGGTGCGGGTCAGCTCGCGACTGTCCCGGCCCAACGAGGCCAGCAGCGGGTGGCCGACCAGGAGGTCGCTGTCGTCCTCGGCGCGCGGGACCGGGCCGCCCAGCGGCTGGAGCGCCTGCCACAGCGGCTCGGAGGCCTGCGGGAGCCACAGGTGGACGTCGCGGTGGGCCGCGAGGGCGCGCAGCAGCGCCACCTCGGTCTCGGGCAGCCGCGTGTGGCCGAACAGCGAGAGCCGGGCCGGCAGGTCGAGCCCGTCGCCGCCGACCTCGAGCGCCGCGAGGGTGGCGGCGTGCCGCTCGTGCGGGGCGGCGGCACCGCTCTCGGCGCGCACCCGCGCGCAGACGCGGCGGAAGAGCTCCGGCTGCCAGGCCAGGTCGGGCGGGAGGTCGTGGCCGAGCCCGTCACCGCTGCCGCCGGCGGACCAGGCCGCCAGCATCGCCGGGCGCTGCACCGCGTAGGCGGCGAACAGCCGAGCCAGGTGGTGGGCCACCGACCAGCGCCGCTGGCGACGGGTGGCGCGGGCCTCGCCCGTCAGGCCGTGGCCGAGGTGGCGCGACAGCGCGGCGCACCAGGGCTCGCCGAGCGAGTCGTCGACCACCGCGAGCACCGGCCAGACCAGCCGCTCCGGGTCCCACGGGTCGTCCTTCTCGCGCCCCAGCAGCAGGGAGACGAGCGAGCGCGGTGCCAGGAAGCGGACGCCGGCGCACACGCCGTCCTCCCGACCCTCGGCTGCGCCGAGGCGGTGCGAGAGCCGCTGGGTCAGCCAGCGCTCCACCCCACGGGCGGGCACGACGACGACCTCCTCGGCGAAGGGGTCCGGCAGCGGGCTCGCCAGGAGCCCGCCGAGGGCGTCGGCGAGAAGGTCGGTGCGGGCGGCACGGTGCAGGTGGAGCGGCATCGAGGTGGAGACTAGGCGAGGCCGCCGATAGGGGCGTCCGAACGTCTCCGATGCTGGGGACGAGCGGGGCGGCTCGGGGGCCTGTGGAGAGTGGGTGGCCTGGTCGGGGGGGGTGGTCTCGACGTGCGCTCGTCGCCGGGGCTCCTCGCTGCTCGACCGCCGGGCGCTGCGGGTGCGGGGGTCTCGAGGCTCGTCGCTGGCGCTCCTCACACCTCGACCACCGGGCCGGGAGAGGTCAGGAGCGGCGCTTGTGCTCCGCGTACTCCGCCTCGACGGCCTCGAGAGCCTCCGGGTGGCCGCGGAAGCGGCGGATGCTCCACACGATCAGGAAGATCGCGAGCAGGCCGGAGAGGATGAGGGTCACGCCGGTGCCGGCGCCACCGATCAGCCACCACGAGTCGGCCACCGGCCACCACGACGGGGCCGGCGGCGACCAGATCCACACGACACCCCAGGCCAGGAGCCAGATCGCGAGCACGACGGAGCCGGCCACGCGCAGCTTGTTGTCGACCGAGTCGGCCGCGCCCTTGAGGGCGCGGTACTTGATCGGTGCGAGCCTGCGCTCGGCCCAGGCGTAGCGCTGGGAGAGCAGGGCGACGCCGGCGAAGATCATCAGCAGGCCCGGCCCCGGCAGCACCAGGGCGGCGATGCCGGCCAGCACCAGCAGCCAGCCGAGGACCTCGATCACGATCATCTTCGCGGCCCGCGTCATGGCTCCATCCTGACAGGAGGCTCCCAGCCGTTCCGGGTGAGCAGGCACGCCCGTACGCTCCCGTCGTGGCCCTGACCATCCGCACCGACGACGTCCACGACCCCGAGGTCATCGCCTTCCTCGAGGCCCACGTGACCCAGATGCGCAGCATCTCCCCGCCCGAGTCGGTGCACGCGCTCGACGTCGAGGGCCTGCGGCGCCCCGAGATCACGTTCTTCGTCGCGCACGACGGGGCAGGCAGCGAGCTGCTCGGCACCGCCGCGCTCAAGGACCTCGGGGACGGCCACCTGGAGCTGAAGTCCATGCGGACGGCACCCCACCGTCGCGGCGAGGGCATCGGCGCGCAGGTGCTGGCCCACGTGCTCGAGCACGCCCGCGCACAGGGCACGACCCGCATCTCGCTCGAGACGGGCTCGGAGGACTTCTTCGCCCCCGCGAGGTCGCTGTACCGCCGCCACGGGTTCGTCGACACCGAGCCCTTCGCCGACTACGCCCCGGACCCGCTGAGCACCTTCCTCACGCTGCGGATCGACGCGACTCCTCGCTGAGCTCCCCCGACCTCAGGGCGGACGCCGGCGTGCGCCCCGGCCCCAGCACCACCCGCGCCCAGGCCACCAGCGCCAGGCAGACCACGCCCGAGGCCACCTGCGAGACCCCGGCCCACCAGCCGCCGGGCAGCCACGTCCAGGCGGGCAGCCCCCACCAGGCGGGCTGAGCGGGCTCGAGCAGCCACAGCACGCCGGCCAGCCCGACCAGGGCGGTGACGAGCGCGCTCACGAGCGTCCGCGGCCACGTCTCGACCGCCCGCGCGGTCTCGCGCAGCGCGCCGCTGCGCCGGCCGCAGCCACCGTGCGGCCCGTTCGTCGTAGCGCGCCAGCAGGGGCACGCCGAGGGCGATCAGGAGCAGGCCGGGGCCAGGCAGCGGGTAGAGCACCACGCCGCCGACCACCAGCGGCCAGCCGAGGCCGACCATCCAGAGCCGCCGCACGACACCAGCCTGCCAGGGGCCGGGTCACAGGGGCGGGTGCTGGACGCCGACCCCTTTGTCATTTAAGTTGACCAAACAGATCGACTTACAAGACAAGCCGATCGGCTTCCCCCTCGAAAGGAGCGCCCCGTGCGCACACTCCTGCTGGTCGGCTTCGTCGGCCTGTTCGCCCAGCTCGTCGACGGCTCGCTGGGCATGGCCTACGGCGTCACGTCCACGACCCTGCTGCTCGCCGTCGGCGTGGGCCCGGCAGCGGCATCGGCCGCGGTCCACTTCTCCGAGATCGGCACCTCGCTGGTCTCCGGCGCCTCGCACGCGCGCCTCGGCAACGTCGACTGGCGCACCGTCGCGATCATGGCCGGGCCCGGCTTCGTGGGCGCGTTCGCCGGCGCCACGTTCCTGGCCAACCTCGACGGGGCCCTCGCCAAGCCGGTCGTCGCCGGCATCCTGCTGAGCCTCGGCCTGTACGTGATCTGGCGCTTCCTCGCCCTGGGTGGCCGCCGCCCGCAGTTCGGACGACGGCCGCACGCCGCGCTCCTGGCGCCGCTCGGCCTCGTGGGCGGTGCGCTGGACGCCGTCGGCGGCGGCGGGTGGGGCCCGGTCGGCACCACCACGCTCCTCTCCTCCGGCCGCCTCGAGCCCCGCAAGGTCGTCGGCTCGATCGACACCTCGGAGTTCGTGGTCGCCATCGGCGGCTCGCTCGGCTTCATCATCGCCCTGAGCAGCCAGGGCATCCCGTGGGGCTACGCGGGCGCGCTGCTGGCCGGCGGCGTGGTCGCCGCCCCGGTCGCGGCCTGGCTGGTCCGCATCCTGGCCCCGCGCGTGCTGGGCGTGGCCGCGGGCGGCCTCATCGTGCTGACCAACTCCAAGACGCTCGCCGAGGCGTTCGGCGCCACGGGCACGCAGGTCGCCGTGCTCGCGGGCACGATCGCCGTCGCCTGGGTCGCGGGGATCGTGTGGGCCGTGCGAGCCGAGCGGGCCGCCGCCGTCCTCGCCCACCGTGAGGTGGAGGCCGACCTGGCCGGCGAGCACACGCCGGCCTGAGGCAGCCCCTCACCACGAGGAAGAAGCACACGACCCCCTGCCCGACGTGCGGGCAGGGGGTCGTGTCACCAGCAGACCGACTCAGGCCGAGATCTCGTCCTGCTCCTCCGCCTTCTCCGCGCGGGAGGAGGCGACCAGCGAGGTGATCGTGGTGAGCACGAGGATGCCGACGATGACGAGCATCGAGGTGACGGTCGGGATCTCGGGCACCGAGGACCAGGTCATGTGGCCCCAGTGCAGCACCAGCTTCACGCCGATGAAGACGAGGATCGCGGAGAGGCCGTAGGAGAGGTGCACGAGCTTGGCCAGCGCGGATTCGATCACGAAGTACAGGGCTCGCAGGCCGAGCAGCGCGAAGGCGTTGGTCGCGAAGACCAGGTACGGATCGCCGGTGATGCCGTACACGGCCGGCACGGAGTCGACCGCGAAGACGATGTCGGTGGCGAAGACGGCGATGGTGACCAGCGCGAACGGGGTCAGCGCGCGCCTGCCGGCCTGCTTGACCGTCATCCGCGGACCCTCGTAGGTGTCGGTCACCGGCATGACGCGGCGCACGAGCCGGACGATCCTCATCTCGTCCACGTCGACGTTCTGCTCGTCGTGGCCGGTCAGCGCGTCGCGCAGCAGCTTGAAGCCGGTGAAGAGCAGCACCGCGCCGAAGACGAGGAAGACCCAGTTCCACTTGTCCAGCGCGGCGGCGCCGAGGGCGATGAAGATGCCACGCAGGACGAGCGCGCCGATGATGCCGTAGAGCAGGACCCGCTGCTGGAGCTCGCGGGGCACCGAGAACGCGCCGAGCAGGAGCATGAACACGAAGAGGTTGTCGACCGAGAGCGACTTCTCGACGATGTAGCCGGTGTAGTACTCGGTGCCGATCGAGCCGCCGTACTGGGTCCAGATGAAGACGCCGAAGGCGACCGGCAGCGCGATGTAGAACAGCGACCAGCCGACGGCTTCCTTGAAGGAGACCTCGTGCGGCTTGCGGGTGGCGATGAAGTCGAGGACCAGCAGGACGACGACGGCGCCGATCGTGGCGGCCCACAGCGTCGGGGTGCCGATGGACTCGATCGCCATCGGTGCGGCAAGGGTGGTCACGGGACGTGCTCCTCAGGGGTCGGCGCAGCAGCCACGAGGCGCTGCGCGATCTCTGAGGTCTCCCCCACCGGCGCGGTTGCCGGCGCCGCCCGGGTCGGTCCGTGGAGACCGACGTACTGACCGGGTCGAGCTTGGGCGGGGTACTCCCCTCACGGATGAGTGTAGGTGACCGGGGTCCGGCGGCCCAGCCCACCGACCGGGTGGGCTCAGCGGACGACGAGGTCGCGGTCGCGCACGCGCGAGCCGTGGGCCAGCCACCAGCAGGCTGCGCCGGCCACGTCCGGGTCCGGGCTGGCGGCCAGCCGCGGCAGCAGCGGGTGCGCGGCCATGCCGGCCGAGTAGGTGGCGGCGCGGGCGCTGCCGGGGGTCTCGACGGCGGCCAGGAGGACGTGCTCGGGCATCACCTCGCCGGCCACCCCGGAGACGAGCAGCCCGAGCCGGTGCCGGTCGCCCGCGTCGTCCGCCCACCCCGTGAGCACCCGGGGGACGCGGACGTCGACCAGGCCGACCAGCCGGCGGCCGGCCCGCTCACGCACGGCGGGGTCGGGGGAGGTCACGGCGATCTCCGCGACGGCGTCGGCCACGGCCGCGCGCAGCGGCTCGATGGAGGTGCACAGGAAGGACGCGGCCGACGCCCGGCTCTCCGGCCCGCCGGCCACGATCTCCCACAGCAGGCGGGTCAGCAGCGGCTGCGGCGGCACGCCGAGCCGGTCGCAGACCTGGTTGCTCTGCTGCTCGCAGGCCAGCCACACGGGGTTGGCGGTGCGGTTGGCCGGGTCGGGCGCGGCGACCGTGGGGCTGGGTGCGTGCGCCAGCCGCCCGCGCACCCGCTGCAGGTCGGACGCCGGCAGCAGCCGCATCAGGTGCGAGAGCCAGCGCCACGGGCCGGTGCCGGGGTGCGCCTCGTTGTAGGCCAGGGCCAGCCGCTCGACGTGCGGGGTCCAGAAGCCGCGGTCCCCGGAGACCTCGGCCATCGTCTCCAGCGCCAGGCAGGCACCCTGGACGACCCAGGGCCGCTGGTCCTCCATCAGGTCGAGCGCCCAGGCCGTCGTCGGGTCGTCGACCGCCTGGCCGACCACGGCCAGCGGGTCATTGACGACCTGCACGTGCGGGTCGGCCACGCAGTCGCGCACCGCCTCGACCACCAGCCCGCCGTACGCGCTGCGCCGCAGCAGCGACAGCGCGTCGTAGCGGGCCGCGTAGCCGCGACCGACGGCGCGGCCGGCCTCGGAGAGCAGCTGACCGAACAGGTCGAGGGAGAGGCCGCGCGGCAGGCCGATGTTGCCCGGCAGCGCCATGGCCCGCGCCCAGGCCAGCCACTCGTGCCCGGCGGCACTGCCGTCGAGCACCGGCGCGTGCAGGCGCTGCATCTCCTCGACGGTGCCGGCCGGCGTGCCGGGGTCGCGGTCGGCGGGCGAGTAGGGGAAGGCCCGGCACATGACGTCCACGGCCGCGCGCAGCGAGGACGCCGGGAGGTGCAGCACGCGCTCGTAGGCGTCGACCAGGCCACCGTCGCGCACGACCCCGGTCTCGAGCCGGTGGAGCGAGGAGGAGCTGGTGGCGAGGCCCTCGTCGCCGAGGCGTTCGACCATGTCGGAGAGGCGGGACGCGGCGGCGTCACCAGCGGTCAGCCGGGCCATCCGCAGCAGCCAGCCCACGCGCACGGGCACGTCGAGGGCGGCACCGTTGAGCGGTGTGGTGTCCTCGAGCGGCTTGAGCGGAGCTCCTCGCGCCTGTTCCGTGACCATGCCCTGGCGGCCTTCCCACCGCCTCCCCACGTGGCGGTTCGGCAACCACTCTCCCAGCGGAGCGCGCCGACTGGAACGGCAGGCCTTTACTTTTCTGACCGGTCCAAACCGGTCACCGATGCCGTCACTCGGGCACAGGAACGGGCGTCCACCCTGGTCAGAGGTCGTGTGACGGGCGCTACAGGGCCCTCACAGGCAACGGGTGTGACCGATCCCCGCACCCTTCTCCTCAGGCGCGGCCACTCCCTGCCACCGACAGGAGGCGGACGCAGGAGGGGCCTGTCAGGAGTGCGCGGCCGGCGCCAGGCCCCGAGCCACGAGGTCGGCCAGCGCCCGGTAGGCGGTGGCGTCGTCCAGGCCGGTCCGCTCCCGCAGCGTCCCGACCTGGATGCCCTCCATCAGGTGCGCCACCGCGGCCCCGACGAAGGCGCCGTCGACCGGCCGCAGGCGCCCGGCCGCCACGCCCTCCTCGACGAGCCGCCGCACCCGGGCCGCCGCCGCCTCGGTGTTGCGGCGGTAGACCTCGCCGGCCGCGGCGTGCGCGGCCAGGTCGGCGTAGAAGCGCGGCCCCGCCGGCGCGAGCGCCTCGGCGACGGCGAGCAGGTAGGCGGTCACGCGGAGGCCGGGGTCGGGCTCGGCCGCGACGCGCTGCTCGACCTTCCGGGTGGCCTCGCGGAAGTACCGCCCCACCACGGTCGTGACGATCTGCTCCTTCGAGGCCGCCACCTGGTAGAGCGTCGTGCGCGAGCAGCGCAGCCGGGCGGCGAGGTCGCCGATGCCGAGGTCGAGGAAGCCCTCGGCGAGGAAGAGGTCGACCAGCGCGGCCAGGAGCTCGTCGCGGCGCGCCCCCCGACGGGCGGACGCCGGCGGCGCCGCCGGGTCCGGGTCATGCGCGGTCATGGGACACGACTGTAGGGCTACCCGCGGGTAGGCCGCGCAGCCACCTGGTCAGCCAGTACTGAGATGCGTACTGTGGTACTCCTCACGTTCTCGACCGCTCCGCTCCGCCAGCCGCCCGGGAGGCCACCCATGCCCGCTCGCCGCGTCCTCGCCGACGACACCACCGTCGACCTGCTGCGCCTCGTCCGCACCATCGCCCACGAGCAGCTGGCGCCCCGCGCCGCCGAGGCCGAGGCCGAGGAGGCGTTCCCCCGGGACGTCTTCGCCTCGCTGGGCCGCACCGGCCTGCTCGGCCTGCCCTACCCCGAGGACGTCGGCGGTGCAGGCCTGCCCTACGGCGCCTACCTCCAGGTGCTCGAGGAGCTGGGCTCGGTGTGGGCCTCCGTGGCGGTCGGCGTCTCCGTGCACACGCTCTCCTGCTTCCCGCTGGCCCGGTTCGGCACCGACGAGCAGCGCGCCCGCTGGCTGCCCGACATGCTGGCCGGCGACCGGCTGGGGGCCTACTGCCTCTCCGAGCCGCACGCCGGCTCCGACCCGGCCGCCATGCGCACCACCGCCCGCCGCGAGGGTGACGAGTACGTGCTCGACGGCGCCAAGGCCTGGACGACCCACGGCGGCCACGCCGACTTCTACACGGTCATGGCCCGGACCTCCGACGAGCGCACCGGCATCTCCTGCTTCCTCGTCCCCGCGGACGCGCCGGGGCTCTCGGCCGACAAGCCCGAGCGGAAGATGGGCCTGACCGGCTCGGCCACGGCCACCATGCGGCTCGACGGCGTGCGGGTGCCGCTCGAGCGCCGCATCGGCGCCGAGGGCGAGGGCCTGCGGATCGCCCTGGCGGCGCTGGACGCCGGCCGGCTGGGCATCGCCGCCGTGGCGACCGGGCTCGGCCAGGGCGCGCTGGACCTGGCGCTCGGCTACGCCCGCGACCGCGAGACCTTCGGGCAGCGCATCCTCGACCACCAGGGCGTCGCCTTCCTGCTGGCCGACGCGGAGGCGGCCGTCGTCTCGGCCCGCGCGACCTACCTCTCCGCCGCGAGCCTCGCCGACGCCGGGCTGCCCTACGGCCGGGAGGCCTCCGTCGCGAAGCTCGTCGCGACCGACAACGCCATGAAGGTCACCACCGACGCCGTGCAGGTGCTCGGCGGCTACGGCTACACCCGCGACTTCCCCGCCGAGCGGTACATGCGCGAGGCGAAGGTGATGCAGATCTTCGAGGGCACCAACCAGATCCAGCGGGTCGTCATCAGCCGCTCCCTCGACAAGGATGCGCGGTGCGACACCGGCGTGGTGGAGCAGCTGCCCGTGCCGGCACTCGCCCACTGACGCCTCCCCGCGTCGCCCAGCACGAGCAGACAGCACGAACCGACAGCACGAACCGTCCAGGAAGGACACCCATGCAGGTCACCGACACCGCCGCGATCGTCACCGGAGGCGCCTCCGGGCTCGGGGCGGCCACCGCCGCCCGGCTCGCCGGCGCGGGCGCACAGGTCTTCGCGCTCGACCTCCCGGCCTCGATCGAGTCGGCGCCGGAGGTGGACGGCGTCACCTACGTGCCCACCGACGTGACCGTCCCCGCCGAGGTCGACGACGCGGTGGCGCGGGCCGTCGCGTCCGGCCTCTCGCTGCGCGTGGCGGTGAACTGCGCCGGCATCGGGCCGTCGATGCGCATCCTGGGCCGCAAGGGCCGCCACGACCTCGACTTCTACGCCAAGGTCGTGCAGGTCAACCTGATCGGCTCCTTCAACGTCCTCACCATCGCGGCCGAGGCCATGGCCGCGACCGAGCCGCTCGAGGACGGGCAGCGGGGCGTGGTCGTGAACACCGCCAGCGTCGCCGCGTTCGAGGGGCAGGTCGGGCAGGCCGCCTACTCCTCCTCCAAGGGCGGCATCGTCGGCCTCACGCTGCCGGCCGCGCGCGACCTCGCCCAGCACGGCATCCGGGTCAACACCATCGCGCCCGGCATCGTGGAGACGCCGATGCTGGCCACCGTCTCGGAGGAGTTCCGGGCCGGGCTGGCCGCCGGCGTCCCGTTCCCGCAGCGCCTGGCCAAGCCGTCCGAGTACGCCGACCTCGCGCTCTTCCTCGTCGAGCACGACTACCTCAACGGCGAGACCGTCCGCATGGACGGCGCCCTGCGGATGGCGCCCCGCTGAACCACGCCGCGCGCCTCTGAGAGGCTGGCGGGGTGCACCTCCCCACCGCCGCAGACGTGGACGCCGCCGCGCAGAGCCTTGCCGGCGTCCTCACCCCGACCCCGCTGCACCGCAGCGACCGCCTCTCCGAGGCCACGGGCCTGGAGGTGTGGCTCAAGCGGGAGGACCTCCAGCCGGTCCGCTCGTACAAGGTACGCGGCGCCTACCACCTGATCTCCGGCCTCTCCGCCGAGGAGCAGGCCCGCGGGGTCACCTGTGCCTCCGCCGGCAACCACGCCCAAGGCGTGGCGCTGGCCTGCGCGCGGGCGGGGGTCCGGGCGCGCGTCCACCTGCCGCGCACCACCCCGCGGCAGAAGCGTGAGCGGGTCGCGGTGCTCGGCGGCGACCTGGTCGACGTCGTCATCGGCGGGGACACCTACGACGAGGCCGCCCGCGCGAGCGCCGCGTTCGCGGCCGAGACCGGTGCGACCCCGGTGCCCGCGTTCGACGACCCGCGGATCGTGGCCGGGCAGGGCACGGTGGCGCTCGAGGTGCTCGCCCAGCTCGCCGAGGCGGGGGTCGGGACGCCGGCGGCGCTGGTCGTCCCCGTCGGGGGCGGCGGCCTGGCGGCCGGCTGCCTCACGGTGCTCGCCGAGCGCGCGCCCCACGTGCAGGTCGTGGCGGCCGAGCCGGCCGGTGCCGCCTCGATGGCGGCCGCGCTGGACGCGGGTGAGCCTGTCGAGCTCGAGCGGCTCGACGGGTTCGTCGACGGTGCCGCCGTCCGCCGCGTCGGGGCCACCACCTACGCCGTCGTGGCTGCGCACCCGCCCCTGATGCTGGCCGTGCCCGAGGGCGCGCTGTGCGTGGAGATGCTCGCGCTGTACTCCTCCGACGGGATCATCGCCGAGCCCGCCGGGGCGCTGGCCACCACCGGTGTCGGGATGCTCGAGCAGCTCGCCGGGCTGGACCTGCCGCCCGGCTCGCCGGTCGTCGCGATCGTCTCCGGCGGCAACAACGACGTCTCCCGCTACGCCGAGGTCGTGGAGCGGGCGCTCGTGCACGAAGGGCTCAAGCACTACTTCCTGGTGGAGTTCCCGCAGGAGCCGGGGGCGCTGCGCCGCTTCCTCGACGAGGTGCTCGGCCCCGACGACGACATCACGCTGTTCGAGTACGTCAAGCGCAACAACCGCGAGACCGGCCCCGCGCTCGTCGGCGTCGAGCTGGGCGCGGCCACCGACCTGGCGGGGCTGCTCGAGCGGATGGACGCCAGCCCGCTGGTCGTGACCCCCGTGGAGCCGGACTCCCCGCTCTTCCGCTTCGTCACCTGAGGTCGCGGGGCCTCGGTCTCGCGACGGCCGTGGACGGCCTCCTCGACCAGCGGCCGCCCACCGGTGGTCGGGGTGCGAGGAGCCCCGGCGACGAGCCTCGAGACCGGCGGGTCGGGCACCGACGATCGGGTGCGGCGATCTCGAGGCTCGGCCGTGGACGGCCTCGCACCTCGATCACCGGACGGCGAGCCGCCTCGCACCTCGATCACCGGACGGCCACGCGGCCTCGCACTTCGATCACCGGACGGCGAGCCGCAGGAGCCGGTCGTCCCCGGCCGACGGGGTGGTGCGGCCGTCCGTGTTGGACGTGCCGAGCCACAGGCTGCCGTCCGGCGCGGCGGCGACCGAGCGCAGGCGGCCGTAGCGGCCGGTGAGGAACCGCTCGACGCGACCCTTCCGGGGGCCGCGGAGGGTGACGGCGTAGAGGCACTGCCCCTGGAGCGTGGCCAGCCACGCACGGCCGTGGGCGACCGCGATGCCGGCGGGCGAGGCGTCGTCGGTGGCCCACTGCACGAGCGGGTCGCGGTAGCCGCCGCGTCCGTCGGACCCCTCGACGTCAGGCCACCCGTAGTTGCCGCGTCTGACGATCCGGTTGAGCTCGTCGGCGGTCTTCTCGCCGAACTCCGAGGCCCACAGGTCGGCACCGTCGAAGGCGAGCCCCTCGACGTTGCGGTGCCCGCGCGACCACACGGGGTTGCCCCAGGGGTTGCCGGCGGGCACGGAGCCGTCGGCCTCGAGGCGCAGCACCTTGCCGTTGAGGGAGCCGGTGTCCTGGGCGGACGACGGCACCTCGGCGTCGCCGGTGGCGACGAACAGGTGGCCGGACGGCCCGAAGGCGAGGGCGCCACCGTTGTGGTGGACGGACTTCGCGATCCCGTCGAGCAGCACCTGCGGGCGTCCGAGCGTGCCGCCGCCGGCGCCGCGGGGCGTGAACCGCATCCGCACGACCTGGTTCTCGGTGGCCGTCGACCGGTAGGCGTAGAGCCAGGGCCGGCGTGGGAAGTCGGGGTGCAGCGCGAGGCCGAGGAGGCCCGCCTCGCCGGCGCTGGCGACGTTGGAGACGCTCGGCACCTCACCGATCGTCCGGCGGCGCCCCGACGGGCCCACCCGGTGCACCCGGCCGGTGTCGCGCGAGGAGACCAGGGCGCTGCCGTCGGGCAGGAACGCGAGGCCCCACGGCACGTTGAGCCCGGTCACGAGCGTGCTCGCGACGCGCACGCGGACGCGGCGGGGCACCGCGTCCTCGGTCGCGTCCTCGGTCGGGCTCGCGCTCGTGCTCGTGGACGCGGATGGCGAGGCGGACCCCGAGCCGGACGCCGAGCCGGACGTGCTCGAGGAGGGCGCGCCGGACGTGGACGAGGCCCCCGGACCGGACGACTCCTCCGCGCTGCAGGCGCCCAGCAGGCCGAGCCCGGCCAGGCCGCCGAGACCTGCGCCGGTGCGCAGCAGGACGGACCGGGAGACGACGAGGGGGCTCTCGCTCATGCCGCCACCTCAGCACCCTCCACCAAAGGGTGAGAAGCGGACCGGCCAGGTCACAGGCTTCCCACAGGTGCAGATCCCCCATCTAGGGGACAGATGTCGGCTTCGTGCAGGTCAGGCCCACCGCGACGTCCCCGCTCCCGAGCCACAGAGGGCCGTGCTCGCGGCGAGGCCCACGAAAAGGTGCCGTCGGCACCCATCCGCCCGGCACCGGCGCACCGAACTTCCCGGTACGCGCACCGACACATGACCGCCGACCTGGGGGGAACGTCATGACCGGGAACACCACGCACGCACCACTCACCGACCCACGCACGCTCGTCGTCGTCCCGACGTACGACGAGGCCGAGAACATCACCAGGATCGTGCGGCGCACGCTCGCCGTCGGTCCGCACGTCGAGGTGCTCGTCGTCGACGATGGCAGCCCCGACGGCACCGGCGAGATCGCCGACGCCCTCGCCGCGAGCGAGTCGCGGCTCCACGTCCTGCACCGCACGGAAAAGAACGGGCTCGGGCCGGCCTACCTGGCCGGCTTCGCCTGGGCGCTGGACCGCAGCGCCGGCCGCAGCTACGACGTCGTGGCCGAGATGGACGCGGACGGCTCCCACCTGCCCGAGCAGCTGCCGCGCCTGCTGGAGGCCCTCGACCGGGCCGACCTCGTGCTCGGCTCCCGGTGGCTGCCCGAGGGCGCCGTGCACGGCTGGTCGCGGCACCGCGAGCTGCTCTCGCGCGGCGGCAACGTCTACGTCCGCGCCCTGCTGCGCGTGCCGCTGACGGACGCGACCGGCGGGTACCGCGTGTACCGCGCCGAGGCCCTGCGCTCGCTGGACCTCACGGAGATCGCCTCCGCGGGCTACTGCTTCCAGGTGGACCTCGCCCGCCGGGTGCTCCAAGCGGGCCTCGCCGTCCGCGAGGTACCGATCGACTTCCACGAGCGCGAGCACGGCGCCTCGAAGATGACGGGCGACATCGTCCGCGAGGCCCTGTGGCGCGTCAGCGTGTGGGGCCTGGCCGACCGGCTGCACCGTCGCGGCCGCGCCCGCGCCGTCCCGGTGGCCGCGCCCGTCGTCGCGCTGCCGCGGCACCGGTGACGCGGGCCGCGCCCGCCCACCTCCACCCACGGTCGACCCCCGTCGACCCCCGCGGTCCCGCGACCGCCTCCCCGGCCCGCCGGCGCGCCTGTGCGCCCGGCCGCGGCCGCCCGTCCTCGTCCCCGAAGGACCCTCACGTGCCTGTTCCTCCTCGGCGTCGCCACGACGCCCTCCACCCGCGCCGGGCGCATCGCCCCGCCCGCCTCCTCGCCGCGACGGCGCTGCTGCTCGCGGCCCTCGCCGCTGCCCTCGCACCCGCCGCGAGCGCGGCGGAGTCCACCACGACCGGCTCCGCCGACCGGGGGGCAGCCGCCCAGCCGGTCGCCGACAGCACGCCGCTGCTGCCCGACGGCCAGGACGGCGTCCGGGTGCAGCCGGACACCGACACCCAGACCGGCACCGGCACCGGCTCCGTCACCGGGAACGCCCCGGCCGAGGCCGGAACCACCTCCTGGGCCGCCCGCGCCGGCTGGGCCGTCCTGCTGCTCGCCTCGGCCGTGATGACCTTCGTGGCCGGCACGACCCTGCTGTGGATGCTGCACGCGTGGCGCAGCACGGAGTCGCTGCGCACCACCGGCTTCGCGGCCGCGCCGGTGCCGCCGCAGCGCCGCTTCACGGTGCTCCTGCCCGCCCGGCACGAGGAGCAGGTGCTGGGCCACACCATCGACCGGCTGGCCGCCTCCGACCACCCCGACCTCGAGATCATCGTGATCATCGGGCACGACGACCCCGGTACCGAGGCCGTCGCCCGGGCCGCCGAGGAGCGGCACCCGACGCTGGTGAAGGTCGTCATCGACCACTCCGAGCCCAAGAACAAGCCGCGGGGCATGAACACCGCCCTGCCGCACGTCACCGGCGACGTCGTCGGGGTCTTCGACGCCGAGGACGAGGTGCACCCGCGGCTGCTCAGCCTGGTCGACGCCCGCTTCACCGAGACCGGGGCCGACCTGGTGCAGGGCGGCGTGCAGCTGATGAACGTGCAGACCACCTGGTGGAGCCTGCGCAACTGCCTGGAGTACTACTTCTGGTTCCGCAGCCGCCTGCACTTCCACGCCGAGCAGCACTTCATCCCGCTGGGCGGCAACACGATCTTCGTCCGCACCGACCTGCTGCGCGAGGCCGGCGGGTGGGACGGCGACTGCCTGGCCGAGGACTGCGAGCTGGGCGTGCGCCTCTCGACCGGCGGTGCCACCGTCGCGGTCGCCTACGACACCGACGTCGTCACCCGCGAGGAGACCCCCGGCTCGGTCCGTTCGCTGGTCAAGCAGCGCACCCGGTGGAGCCAGGGCTTCCTCCAGGTGCTCGGCAAGGGCATCTGGAAGCAGCTGCCCACGCGCCGGCAGCGGCTGCTGGCCCGGTACACGCTCGCCATGCCGTTCCTGCAGGCCTTCACCGGGGTGATGATCCCGGTCTCGATCGGCCTGGTGCTGTTCGCCAAGGTCCCGACGCTGGTCGCGCTGCTGAGCTTCGTGCCGGTCGTGCCGACCCTCGTGACCATCGTGGTCGAGGCCGCCGGGCTGGGCGAGTTCGCCCGCGCGTACGGCGTCCGGCTGCGGCCGTGGGACTACCTGCGGCTCGTGCTCGGCACGTTCCCCTACCAGGTGCTCCTGGCCTTCGCCGCCCTGCGCGCCGCCTGGCGCGAGCTGCGCGGCGACTCCTCCTGGGAGAAGACCGAGCACACCGGCGCCCACGTCGTCCCGGACGCCGGCACCGCACCCGTCCCGGAGGTGGCTGCCCGATGACCGCACTGCTGACCCCGCCCCGGACGCAGGGCCCCGCCGCGTCCGCCGTGCCGACGAGCCCCGGACGACTCGCCCGGGCCCGCGGCTGGCTCTCGCGCCACCGCACCTCCGCGTCGTGGCTGACTCCCCTGCTGGTCCTCACCGCAGTCGCCCGCCTGGTGAACATGGGCGGCTCCCCGCAGCGCATCGACGACGAGGGCACCTACGTCGCCCAGGCGTGGGCGGTCGAGACGCTCGGCGAGCTGGGCCACTACACCTACTGGTACGACCACCCGCCGCTCGGCTGGATCCAGATCGCCGGATGGACGGCGCTCACCGACGGCTTCGGCCGCTACTCGGTGAGCGTGCTCGCCGGGCGTGAGGCGATGGTCGTCGCGGCGACGGTCTCCGCGGCGCTCCTCTGGGTGCTCGGACGCCGGCTCGGGCTGTCCCGGCCGGCCGCGGCCACCGCGCTGCTGCTGTTCGCGCTCTCGCCGCTGGTCGTGCAGTACTCGCGCACCGTCTACCTCGACAACGTGGCGACCCCGTGGGTGCTGGCCGCGTTCGTCCTCGCCCTCTCGCGCCGCCACCAGCTGGTCTCCTTCGCCGCGGCGGCCCTCTGCTTCGCGGTGGCCGTGCTGACCAAGGAGACGACGCTGCTGCTCCTGCCGTTCCTGGTCTGGCAGCTGCTCCGCTCGGCGACCCCCGACACGCGCCGCTACACGCTGTCGGTGGCCGGAGCGCTCTTCGTGCTCGCCGGCGTCGGCTACCTGGCCCTGGCGCTGCTCAAGGGCGAGCTCCTGCCGGGCGCCGGCCGGGTCTCGCTGTGGGACGGCATCTACTTCCAGCTGGTCGGTCGTGACTCCTCGGGCAGCGTCCTGTCCGCCTCCACGCAGGCCGGCCAGTCGCTGCGCACGTGGCTCGACCTCGGTGCACCGCTGCTGCTGGGCGGCACCGCCGCCGCCGCGGGCGGCCTGCTGGTGCGTCGCCTGCGGCCCTACGCCGCCGCGTTCCTGGTGCTGGCCGCGATCGTGCTCAAGCCGGGCTACCTCCCGGTGCCCTACGTCATCGCCCTGCTGCCGCTGGCCGCGCTGCTGGTCCCGGCCGTGGTCGAGGCCGGGCTGCGGCACGCCCGCGGCTCCGCGGGCACCCTCAGGCGCACCGCGGCCGGGGGCCTGGCCGGCGTCCTCGCGCTCGCCGTGCTCGCCGGCGCCGCCCTCACCTGGCCGTCCGCGCTCGGGCGGCTGTGGACGGCGGACGACGACGCCCCGCTGCGCTCGGCGGAGGCCTGGGTCGAGGGCAACCTCACCGACGGCCAGCGCATCCTGGTCGACGACGCCGCCTGGCTGGACCTGGTGCGCGCGGGCATCCCCCGCGAGGACGTGGTCTGGTACTACAAGGCCGACACCGACCCGGCCGTCTACGACCTCGCCCCCGACGGCTGGTCCGACTACGACTACGCCCTGGTCACCGAAGGAGTCCGGCAGGCCGCCGGCTCCTCGCCGGTGATGGACTCCGCCCGCGACAACGGCGTCGTCGTGGCCTCCTTCGGCGACGGCGGGCCGGAGACCGTGGACGTCGTCCGCGTCATGCCCGACGGCATCGACGCCTTCTACGCCGCGCAGGACTACGACGAGCGCGCCCGCACCGCGGCGGGCCGCCAGCTGCTCGACAACCCGGCGTTGTCGTTCTCGCAGGACGCGGCCCGCGCGCTGCGTCGCGGCACCGCCGACGCCCGCTCGGTGCTGCTGCTGGCCCAGCTCTCGGCCGACTTCGACCTCACCGTCGGCGGCTTCCCCGTCGCCGCCGGGGAGAGCACCGACGAGCTGCCGGCCCACCGCCTGCTCCTCACCGGCGTCGACGGCGGACCGCTCGACTCGGCGGCCGGCCGCCGACTGGCGGCCCAGGTGCGCGCCCAGACCGGCTCGTACGCGCCCGCCTCCGTGGAGGAGACGGCCGACGGGCTGCTGGTCACGTTCCCGCTCGGCGCTCCCGACTACCTGCTGCCCGCCCCGTGACCGACCCCGTGACCGACCCCGTGACCGGCCCCGTGACCGACCCCGTGATCCGCACCACCCGACCCCTGCCCGGAGGTATCCCCGTGCACCGCTTCTCCACGTCCCTCCACCAGCCCCACCACGAGCCCCACCGCACTCCCCGCGGCGTGCCGGCAGCGGGCCGCTCCTCGTCCCGTCGTGCCCGGAACCTGCTGGTCACGGCGCTGGCCGTCGTCCTGGTCGCCCTCGCGCCCGGGCTGGCCGCGCCCGCCGCGGCGGCCGACCGCACCGGCTGGGTGCGCGCCGGGCACCTCGCCCCGGGCACGCCCGACGCGGACATCACCCTCACTCCGCTCTCGGGCGGGAAGCCGGTGGTGCTCAGGGACGTCTCGTACCGTGACGTCACCGACTACGTGCAGGTGCCGACCGGCACCTACTCCGTCGCCTTCCGGGCGACCGGCTCCGGGGAGGACAGCCAGCCGATGATCCGCTCCAGCATCCGGGTGGGCGCGCAGTCCGCCACCACCGTCGTCGCCACCGGCGCCCAGGGCGACGCGAGCGTGCAGGTCGTCTACGACGACCTCACTCCCCCGTCGTCGGGCAACGCCAAGGTGCGGCTGGTCTCCGGTGCCACGGTGCCGGTGACCGCCCAGGTCGTCGACGGCCCGCTGCTGGCGCGGTCGGTGAACACCGGCGGGGCCACCGGGTACGCCGAGGTCCCCGCCCAGGCGTGGACGATCGACCTCTCCGCCCGTTCCGGTGACGCCACCGCGTCCGGCCGGGTGACCGTCCGCGCGGGCGGCGTCTACACCCTCTTCGCCCTCGACGACGGCGACGGCGGCCTGGAGCTCATGGCGGTCCGCGACAGCCAGGGCACCTCCACGATGCCCACCGGCGGCGTCGACACCGGCGGCGGTGGTCTCGCCGCCGACACCTCCGCGAACGCCTCGACCACCGGCACCTCCACGGCCGCCGTGGCGGGCACGGCCGCCCTGGCCGCACTGGTCGCGCTCGTCGCCGCCTCCCTCACCCCGGCGCTCGCCCGCGGCCGCCGGGCACCCGACCCGGGAGGCGCCCGACGATGAGCCGCATCAACGCGCCCGCCTGGACGATCCTGGTCGTCGGCCTCGTCCTGGTGGTCGGGGTCGCCGGCTTCGTCCTGACCGCGGGGGACGACTCCGCAGCCCCGGCGCCCGCCTCGAGCACCGCCACGGACGCGCCCACCGCGGCCGAGGTGTTCCTCGACGACTACGTGGAGGACGACGGCCGCGTGGTGCGCCACGACCAGGGCGGCGACACGGTCAGCGAGGGCCAGGCCTACGCGATGCTCGTCGCGGTCGGCACCGACGACCGCGACACCTTCGACGCCGTCTGGTCCTGGACGCAGGAGCACCTCGTGCGGGCCGACGACGGGCTGCTCGCCTGGCGCTGGGCCGACGGCGCGGTCGCCGACCCCTCGTCCGCCTCGGACGCCGACCTGGACGCCGCCCGCGCCCTGGTGCTGGCCGGCCGGCTCTGGGGCGACGACGGCTACACGCAGGCAGGGGTGAGCCTCGGCCAGGCGATCCTGGACCACGAGACCGTCAGCACCCCGGCAGGGCTGGTGCTCGTGGCGGGCCAGTGGGCCACCTCGTCCGCTCCGTACTGGTTCAACCCCTCCTACGTCTCGCCCGCGGCCACCCAGGTGCTCGCCTCCGTCGACGACGACCCGCGCTGGACCCAGCTGGAGGAGGGCTCCGCGCAGGCCGTGCGTGCGGCCACGGTCGACGGACAGCTGACGCCGGACTGGGCCCAGGTCGACGACAGCGGCAACGCGTGGCCGACCTCGGCGCCGGACGGCTCCGCGCCGGTGTTCTCCTACGACGCGGCGCGCACCATCGTCCGCAACGCGGAGTCGTGCCGCGACGCCGACCGGGAGATCGCCGACGCGCTGGTCGGCGTCCTCGGCACCGGTGAGCCGTACGGCAGCTACTCGCTGGACGCCCAGCCGCAGACCGGCGACCTCTCCAGCCTCATGGCGGTGAGCATGGCGGCCGGGGCCGCGGTCCGTGGGGACACCGCCACCGCCGACGCCCGGCTCCAGCAGGCCCGTGACGTGCAAGCCTCCTCGCCCAGCTACTACGGCGCCGCCTGGGCGGCGCTCGGCCCGCTGATGCTCACCACCGATGCCCTCGGCGGCTGCCCGCCGCTGGGCGGGGACGGCCCGTGACGGGCGCGCCCGCCCGTCGTCGTCCTGCTCGCGCACCGCTCGCCGTCCTCGTCGCGGGGCTGCTGCTCGCGCTCACGGCGTGCGGCTCGACCTCCGGGGCGCCCACCGACGCCGGCACGGGCGCCAGCCGGGGCGCGGGCACCGCGACGAGCACCCCGAGCGGCTCGGCGAGCAGCGCCCCCGACGACCTGAGCGTCCAGGGCCAGGAGGACGCGGCGGGGCGGCCCGTCCGGGTCGAGGTGCCCGCCCTCGGGATCGACGTCGCCGTCGGCCGTCTGGGCCTGCGCGACGACGGCGTGCTCGAGGCGCCACCGCGCTGGCAGCGGGCGGGCTGGTACGCGGGCGGCCCCCGACCCGGCGAGACCGGCCCGGCCGTCATCGCCGGGCACGTGGACTCGCCCACCGGCCCGGCGGCGTTCACGGGCCTGTCCGCGATCGCCCCGGGTGACCGGGTCGTGGTCACGGACGCGGCCGGCACGCGGCACGTCTTCGTCGTGACCCGGCTCGCCGACTCCCCGAAGGACTCCTTCCCGACCCGCGCGGTCTACGGGCCCACCCCGGACGAGGAGCTCCGACTCATCACCTGCTCCGGCGACTACGACAGTGACGCCGGCGGCTACCAGGACAACCTGGTCGTCTACGCGACGGCCGCGGAGGAGGGCGCATGAGCGCCAGGACCGACGAGGAGACCCTCACCCCGGGCGAGGGCACCGTGAGCCCCAGGCCCGCCCGCGCGGCCGCGACGGCGCGCCGGCTCGACCCCACGCGGTTCCTGCAGGGCGGCTACCGGCTGCTCGCCCGCTTCGGCACCGTCGGCGCGCTCTCGTTCGTGGTCGACGCCGGCGGCTACAACCTGCTGCGCCACGCCCTCGAGCTCGGGCCCGTCACCTCGAAGACGATCGCGGTGCTGCTCGCCACCACCGTGGCGTTCGTGGGGTCGCGCTCGTGGACGTTCGCCGAGCGTCGGCAGCGCCGCACCGACCACGCCTACCTGATGTTCGGGCTGGTCAACGGGGTCTCGCTGCTGCTCGGCGTGGGCTGCCTGGCCTTCTCCACCTACGTGCTGGGCCTCGACTCGCCGCTGGCGGAGAACATCAGCGGCAACCTCGTCGGCGTCGGGCTGGGCACGCTGTTCCGGTTCTACGCCTACCACCGGTGGGTCTTCCCCGGAGACCGGTAGCCCGTTGGGCGGGCTCAGTCCGGCTCCACCATCCGCTCGAAGGCGGCCCGTGCCCCGTCGAGGTAGCGGGCGACCACGGCGCGCTCGTCGTCGCTGAAGCCGGCGTCGAGCTCGGCGAGCACCGCGAACATCGGCATCAGGTGCCCGAGCACCTCCTCGCGGCCGGCGTCGGTGACGTGCAGCTCCACGCGGCGGCGGTCGCTGGGGTGGGGGCGCCGCTCGGCGTGCCCGTGCTCCTCGAGCCGGTCGCCCAGGCCGGTCGCGGCCGCGGTGGAGACGCCGAGCAGGCGGGCGAGCTCGGCGGGCCCGGCCGGGCCGTCCACGAGTCGCTCGAGCGCGATCAGCTCGGACTCACCGAGCCCGGCGCGGCGGGCCACGGCCGGCCGCACGCGCCCCGCCGCTCGCACGGCCGCACGGAGGGCGAGGAGCGCGTCGGTCTGCTGCCAGCGGTCGACGAAGCCCGAGGCGCCCGCGCTGCCCGGGCCCCCCGAGTCGTCCGAGGAGGACGCGGGTCCCCGTCCGGGTGAGGCCGGCGTGCCGTCGTCCATCGTTTCCTTAACCTGCTTAGCAATCAACGGACTGAATGATGCAGGTGAGTGTGACATGGGCGAGACACCCTCCTGGGCGACCTGGACCACCCGGCGCGGGTGGGCGTGGGTCGCCGCGCTGGTGCCGCTGCTGGTGGCCGCCGGCCTGATCGTGGGGCTGGGCACGGCGACCCGGACCTCCGCGGAGACCGACACGCTGCCGGCGGGCTTCGGCTCGACCGAGGCCGCCACGCTGGCCGCCTCCCTGCCCGACGACACCGGCGCCACGGCGATCGTGCTGTGGACCGCCGACGAGGGCGAGCTCACCGACGACCAGGTCGCCGCGCTCGCCTCCTCGCTCGGCGACCTCCCCGACGACGCGCAGGCCGCCCTGGGCTCCCCCCTCCCCTCGGACGACGGCACGGCGGCGTTCCTGCCCGTGGCGCTGACCGGCGGCTCGGCGACGGCGGTGGCCGACCAGGTCACCGCGCTGCGCGAGGCCCTGCGCGCCGACGTGCCGGACGCGGTCTCGGTGGCGGTCACCGGCCCCGCCGCCATCCAGGCCGACCTCGCCGAGGTCTTCTCCGGGGCCGACGTGACCCTCCTGGCCACGACCGCGACGGTGGTGGCGATCCTGCTCGTGCTGACCTACCGCAGCCCCGTGCTGTGGGTGGTGCCGCTCGTGGTCGTGGGCCTGGCCGACCGGCTGGCCACGGTGCTCGCCACCCACGCGATGGCCGCCACCGGCCTGGCGTGGGACGAGTCGACCACCGGCATCCTCTCGGTGCTCGTGTTCGGCGCGGGCACCGACTACGCACTGCTGCTCATCTCGCGCTACCGCGACGAGCTGCGGCGCGAGGAGAACCGGCACCGGGCGATGGCCCGCGCCCTGCACCGCACCGCCGAGGCCGTGCTCGGCTCGTCCTCGACCGTGGTCGTCGGCGTGCTGTGCCTGCTGCTCTCCCTCACCCCGACCACCCGCGGGCTCGGCCTGGCCTCGGCCGTCGGCGTCGTGGTCGCCGCGGTGATGGTGATGGTCGCGCTGCCGGCCGCGCTCGTGCTGTTCGGGCGCTGGGTGTTCTGGCCGAAGGTGCCGCACGTGGGCACCCCCACCTCGGAGGAGACCGCCAAGGTCTGGGGCCGTGTCGGCCGCGCCGTGGCCCGCCGCCCGCGAGCCGTGCTGGCCGCCGGCGTCGTGGTGATCGCGCTGGCCGCCTCCCCCGCGCTCGGCCTGCGCACCGGCCTCTCGGCCGCCGAGCAGTTCCTCGACACCCCCGAGTCGATCAGCGCCGCCGAGCGGCTCGGGGAGTCCTTCCCCTCCGGTTCCTCGGAGCCGGCCACCGTGGTCAGCACCGACGACGCCGACACCGTGCTGGCGACGGTCCAGGCCTCCGCCGCGGTCAGCTCGGCCCAACCGAGCGCGAGCGGCGACGGCGTCACCCAGGTCGACGCCGTCCTGGACGCCGAGCCAGGCAGCGACGCCGCCGGGACGGCGGTGGAGACCCTGCGCGCCGACCTCGCGGACGCCGGCCTCGACGGCACCTACGTGGGCGGCTCGGACGCGGAGCGGATCGACGAGGCGGCCGCGGCCGGGCGCGACCGGCTGGTGATCTTCCCGCTCGTGCTGCTGCTCGTCCTGGTCGCGCTCGTGCTGCTGCTGCGCTCCCTGGTCGCACCCCTGCTGCTGGTCGCGACCGTGGTGGCCACCTACGGCAGTGCGCTCGGCCTCGGCTGGCTGCTGTTCACGCAGGTGCTGGGCTTCTCGGCGCTGGACGTCTCCACGCCGCTGTTCGCCTTCCTGTTCCTGGTGGCGCTGGGCGTGGACTACAACATCTTCCTCATCACCCGCACCCGTGAGGAGGCGGAGCGGCACGGCACCCGCGAGGGCGTGCTCCGCGCCCTGTCGGCCACCGGCGGCGTCATCACCAGCGCCGGCATCCTGCTCGCGGCGGTGTTCGCCGTGCTCGGCGTCCTGCCGCTGGTCGTGCTCGCCCAGCTCGGCGTCGTGATCGGCATCGGCGTGCTGCTCGACACGCTGCTGGTGCGCACGGTGATCGTGCCCTCGCTCGTGCTCACGCTCGGCGAGCGGTTCTGGTGGCCGGCCCGCCCGGGCCGGAGCAGGCAGCAGGCCGGGAGCCCCCGGCACCTCGCCGACTGACCCGGACGCACGACAGCGGGCCCGCTGGTGCGGGCCCGCTGTCGTGGGTGCCGCGGAGGGAGCGGTGCCACCCGGGTCGGGCGGCGGCGGCACGAGGGATGCGCGCCGAGGCTGCGGGGCCCCGGCGGCGTGGCTCGAGGAGGGGTCAGCTGATCATCACGATGCAGATCGCGAGCGCCAGGAGCGAGGAGCCGATGATCGTCCAGGTGCGGGCGCTGCTCATCCCGGCGAGCACGACGATGCCGGCGAGCACGGTGATGACCACCGAGGCGCCCAGCGCGGCCGAGCCCATCACCAGGCCGAGGCCGAGCACGACCATCGAGGCGATGAGGAACGTGTAGGTGACGCGGAGGCCGGCCTCGGGGTCGCGGGCGACGGCCTGCGCACCCGGCGGGGGCGCGTCGAGGTCGTGCTGGACGGGCTGGGGGGAGTCGGGGTCGGTCACGGTCGTGCTCCGGTGGTCGGCCCCGGTTCGGACGGGGCGGAGGGCGAGACGCGGCTGCATCTCCTGCTGTCCATTCTTTATCCCGCCGGTAGGGACTTACGTCCCCTCTTCGGCCAGCGTGACTGATCACTCCCGGCCGGGCGCATGGCCCGATCGGGTCATGCACCCTGGGGGGCGCGGGTCTCGGGGCAGGCTGATCCGCCCCTCACCTGCACGTTCGTCACGATCAGCCCGGATCTGCGGGGGTCCCGTGGGAGGTCTCGCGCGGACTGGACCTCAGGTCCGGACCACTTCTGCCACCCCGCTGCCCGGCCGTTCCACGCGCCCGGGGGACGGGGCCGGGGTGGTGCCACCACCCCCGTCGGGCCTCCGTCGCAGCGGGACGCGTGACGTCCGCGGCCCCGCGAGGCAGGATGACGACGCCGTCCCCACAGGAGCAGCCGTGCACCTCTCCCCCCTGCGCACCACCCCGACCACCGCCCCCGTGCTCAGCTGGGCGACCCGGGGGCCGCGCGCCGCCCGGGCCGCCCTCGCCGCCCTGCCCTCGCCGCGCGCCGAGCTGCGACGCACGGTCCGGTGGGCCACCCAGCACGGTCTGGCCGCCGCCGTCCTGCGTCGCGCGGCCGCCGACGGCGACCTCCAGGGCCTGATGGTCACCCGGACCGCGGGTTCGCTGGAGGCGCCCTACGAGATCGCCCGCGACATCCGCGAGAGCGCGTCGCTGCACCGCTCGCGGTACGCGTGGACGACGGCCGACCACGCCGTCGTCCGCGAGGTGCTGGCCCACCCCGACCTGCGCAGCGGCTTCCCGGAGCCCGAGCGCGGCCCGGTGGCGCGGCTGGCGGCCTGGGCGGGCGAGCCCGACCGACTGGGCCCGCTGACGCCGCCGTCACTGCTGGTCACCGACGGCGCCGACCACACCCGCTACCGCCGGCTGGTGACCCGGGTGTTCAGCGCCCGCGCCGTCGAGGCGCTGCGGGCGCGCACGCAGGAGGTGGCCGCGCAGCTGGCCGCCGACCTGCCGCGCCACGTCGACGCGCGCGGCGAGGTCGACCTGGTCGAGGCCTACTGCGCCCCGCTGCCGGTCACGGTGATCTGCGAGATCCTCGGGGTGCCCGCCGAGGAGCGGGAGCGGGTGCTGGCCTTCGGGCAGGCCGCCGCGCCGTCGCTCGACCTGGGCCTGAGCTGGGCGCAGATGCGCCGGGTCGAGGTGGCGCTGGACGACTTCCGCACCTGGCTGGTCGGCCACCTGGAGCACCTGCGCGAGCACCCGGGCGACGACCTCATGAGCAGGCTCGTGGCCGCGCGCGACGAGGAGACCGGCGAGGGCCTGAGCCAGGACGAGCTGCTGGCCACCGCCGGCCTGGTGCTCGCCGCCGGGTTCGAGACGACGGTCAACCTGCTCTCCAACGGGCTCGTGCTGCTCACCGGCCACCCCGCCGCCCGCGCCGCCCTGGCCGCCGACCCCGACCTGTGGGGCAACGCCGTGGACGAGGTGCTGCGCTTCGACCCGCCGGTGCTGCTCACCGGACGGGCGGCCGCGACGGCCACGGAGGTCGCCGGGCAGCAGGTCCGCGCGGGCGAGATGATCTCCGCCGTCCTCGCCGGGGCCAACCGGGACCCCGCCGTGTTCACCGACCCCGACACCTTCGACGTCACCCGCGCCAACGCCCGCGACCACGTCTCCTTCTCCGGCGGCCGCCACTACTGCCTGGGGGCGGCGCTGGCCCGGATGGAGGGCGAGGTGGGGCTGCGCACCCTGCTCGAGACCCACCCGGACCTGGTGCTGAGCAGCGACCGACGGCGCCGCCCGACCCGCATCCTGCGCGGGTGGGCGACGCTGCCGGCGCGGCTGTAGGCCCGCTCCTCGGGGTCCGTCGCTCCGGCTCTACTCCTCCAGGTCGGCCGCGGTCTCGGCGGCGTCCTCCAGCGCCTGCGCGACCCGGCGGTGCGCCGCCCAGATCTCCTCGGGCAGCCGCTCGAACTGCGCGAGGTGGTCGGCGCGGAAGGCCATCTCCTGGCGCCACCGCTCGGTGTCGATGCTCAGCAGCGCCTCGAGGTCCGCCTCCGGCACCTCCAGGCCGGTCAGGTCCAGCTCCTCGGCGGTGGGCACGATCCCGACGGGCGTCCGGTGGCCGGTCACCTCGCCGTCCTTGAGGGCGAGCAGCCACAGCAGGGCCCGCAGGTTCTCCCGGTAGCCGGGCCAGCGGAAGTGACCGTCCTCGGGGTCCTTGGCGAACCAGTTCACGTGCGCGAAGATCGGCTGCTCGGTGGCCGCGCCGACGACCTCGAGCCAGTGCCGGGCGTAGTCGCCCTCCCCGTAGGCCAGGAACGGGCGCATCGACATCGGGTCGTAGCGCAGCTGGCCGTCGAGGCCGTCGGCGGCGAACGTGGCCTCGGCACCGAGGGTGAGCCCGTCGTAGACCCCCTCGGCCAGGTCGGTGACGGCCCGCACCAGCGGCTCGCGGTCGCGGGTGCGGCCGCCGAAGATGATCGCGTCGACCGGCACGCCCGCCGGGGCCTCGAAGTCGGCCGCCACGTTCGGCACGTTCGCCAGCGTGGTGGTGAACCGGCTGTTCGGGTGGGCCCAGGGCGAGGTGTCGCCCGGCTCGCGGTCGGCGATCGCCTCGCCCTTCCAGTCCAGCCAGCCGGTCACGTCGGTCGGCGGCTCCGGCGTCCGCCCCTCCCACCAGACCTCCTGCGTGGTGGGGTTGTAGGCGACGTTGGTGAAGATCGCGCCGCTGCCCGGGGTGATCGCCTCCAGGGCGGTGGGGTTGGTGGCGGCGTTGGTGTCCTTCGCGACGCCGAAGACGCCGAACTCCGGGTTCATCGCGTACAGGCGGCCGTCGTCGCCGACCCACAGCCAGGCGATGTCGTCGCCGTAGAAGTCGACGCGGTAGCGCTCGCCCAGGGCGTCGGGGGCCAGCGTCATGGCGAGGTTGGTCTTGCCCGACGCGCTCGGGAAGCCGCCGGCCACGTGCCACCGCTTGCCGGTGACCGTGTCGGTGATGCCGAGCAGCATGAACTGCTCGGCCAGGAAGCCGCGTCCGCCCCCGACCCCGTGCTCGGCGCTGGCCCGCCCGTCGAAGCAGGCCTGGCGCAGGCCGTGGGCGATCTTGCCGAGCAGGGCGTTGCCGCCGTAGCTGGAGCCGAAGTGCAGGATCGTGCGCCGGTCGGCGACGGTGACGAAGTACCGCTGGTCCTCCGGGGTGCCCTGGCCGAGGTTCGGCAGGTCGCCGGTGACGTGGACGGCCTTCACGAAGTCCATCGGGTCGGGCAGCTCGTCGAGGTGCTCGATGCCCACGCGCGCCATGCGGATCATGTGCAGCACGACGGGGCGGTTGTCGGTCAGCTGGACGCCGGCGGCGTACTGCGCCAGCGGCGAGCCCTCCGGGCTCATCAGGTACGGCACCACGTACATCGTGCGGCCGGCCGACTGCCCGGCCATCCGGTGGATCTGCGCCGCGACCATCTCGTCGCCGCGCCGCCAGTTGTTGTAGACCCCGGCGTCCGTCTCGTCGTCGGTGGCGACGATCGTGCGCTCCTCGCTGCGCGCGGTGTCCTTGGAGTAGCTGCGCGAGTAGTAGAGGCCGTGCCCGGCCGGCTGGAGCTCACCGGCGTCCAGCGCCTCGGCGACCAGTCGCGCGTCGTCGAGGGCCGAGACCACCTCCACGCGCGCCGGCTCGGTGATCGTCGCCCAGTACTGCACGTAGGCGCGCACGTACGGGTTCGTCACCCGCCCGACGTCGAGCGCCTCGTTGACGGCGGCCACGCTCACGGGGCCGGCGGTGTCCTGGCCCATGCCCTGGGCCGTGTCCTGGGCCGTGTCCTGGCCCCTGTCCTGGCCCGTGTCCTGGCTGGTGCTGGTCTCGGTGGAGATGTCCACGCTCATCGTGCTGCCCCGTCCTCGGCCCCTCGTCCTGGGCCGCTCTCGTCCTGGGCTCCAGCGAACCCCAGGAAGGTAAAGGCGGGGCAGGGACTTCAGTCCTCTCATCGGACGAGCGCGACCGTTGATCGGACGCGCGGTCACCTCGGCGGGACGGGTGGGTGCGGGCCGTACGGGGTACGACCCACCACATTCGTGGTTCTGCCGACGCAAAACCACGCATGTGGTGGGTCGTATCCCCTCGTCCGCCCGCCCCTTCAGCCGGCGGGGCCTCAGCAGATGCGCGGCAGCTGCTCCCCGATGGGCAGGTCGATGACGCGGGTGCCGCCGAGGCCGGTGCGGGCGACGACCATCCGCGGGTGCTCCTCGACGACGGTGCCGATGGCGGTCGCGCCCAGGCCGTAGGGGTGGGCGCGCATCGCGGCTAGGGAGTGTCTGGTTATTCGCGTAGCCAGATGGTGATGGTGCGGAGCACGACGCCGCCTCGGTAGACGACAGCCAGCTTGTCGTAGCGGGTGGCGATCCCTCGCCACTGCTTGTGGTCGTTGAAG
>NZ_JAMOIL010000010.1 GCF_023656415.1 Nocardioides bruguierae | reverse complement strand
ACGTCGCGCAGCTCCTCAACGGACGACCACGCAAAACGCTCGGCTGGAAGAACCCAGCCGAGCGTCTGCGTGATCTACTCACCGCCAGCTAACAACAACGGTGTTGCGAGGACCGCTTGAATCCGCCGAGGGTGGCCGGGGCCTGCTGCGTGGCCACGACTCAGTAGTGGGTGCGGTCGTCCTTGGAGAGCCAGGCCGCGAACGGGTCGAAGGACTCGGGGACGCCGACGAGGTCGACGGGGGTCGGCCAGGTGTCGCGGTCCTGGGCGAACAGGTCGTAGAAGGCCCGGTCGTCGAAGCCGCCGCGGGCGGCGTCGTCACGGTCGGCGGCGTAGACGACCCGGTCCAGCCGGGCCCACAGCGAGGCGGCCAGGCACAGCGGGCAGGGCTCGCACGAGGTGTAGAGCGTGCAGCCGGTCAGCGAGAAGTCGCCGACCACCTGGCAGGCGGCGCGGATCGCGGTGACCTCGGCGTGCGCGGTGGGGTCGAGGTCGCGGGTGACGCGGTTCTGCCCGGTCGCGATCACCTCGCCGCCACGGACGATCAGCGCCCCGAAGGGGCCGCCGCCGGCCGCGACGTTGGCCTTGGCGAGGTCGAGCGCGCGCCGGATGAACGGCTCGTCGGCGGGGTGCGGGGCGGTCTCGGTCACGGTGCCTCCTGGGCAGGGACGGTGGGCTCGAGCGAGCCGGTGGCGGCGAGCCGCCAGACGCGGTCGCGGGTCATGGGCAGGGAGTGCGGGCGCACGCCGATGGCGTCGCGCACGGCGTTGGCCACCGCCGGGGCGACGGGGTTGTAGGGCGCCTCGGACATCGACTTCGCGCCGAGCGGCCCGATGGCGTCGTAGGTGTCGGCGAACAGCACCTGGGTCGGCGGCACGTCGGCCATCTGCGGGGTCCGGTAGTTGCGGAAGGTGCGGGTGGTGGCCACGCCGTCCTCGACGCGGACCTCCTCCAGCAGCGCCGAGCCGAAGCCCTGGGCGACGCCGCCCTCGACCTGTCCGCGCAGCTGCTCGGGGTTGAGCACGGTGCCGGCGTCGGCGGCGTGCACGGACCGCAGCACCCGCACCGCACCGGTGGGCACGTGGACGGCGGCGCGCACGGCGTGCACGTTGAAGGCGACCGACCTGGGGCTGCCGTGGTGCTCGCCCCGGGCGACCAGCGGCGCCTCGGGGGTGGCGACCTCGCCGGCGGTGATCCGGGCGGCCAGGGCCCGGGCCGCGTTCAGCACCGCGCCGCCGGCGACGACCGAGCCGGTCGAGCCGTAGGCGCCGGTGTCGTGGGCGACGGCGTCGGTGTCGGCGGAGACCAGCCGCACCTGCGCGGCCGAGACCGGCAGCACCCCGGCCAGCGCCGAGACCACCAGCTGCACGTGCACGGTGGCCGAGCCGTTGCCGAACTCGGCCGAGCCGACGTGCAGCTCCACGGTGCCGTCCGCGAGCAGCACCACCGAGGCGTCCGCGTGGTGCCCGCGCGGGGGGATGGTGGCGATCATGGCCGCGGCCATGCCCTCGCCCACGCGCCACTCCGAGGCGGTGGCGCCGGCGGTGGGCAGCAGCAGGGCGTCGAGCTCGGCCTCGGTGGTGCCCGGGCCGCCGGGGCCGGGGGCAGCCAGCGCGTCGCGGACCAGGTCGAGGCACTGCCCGAACCCGTCGGTGCCGTGCACGAGGTCGGTGTCGGGGGCGCCGTTGACCACGAAGTCGTCGCCGGGGCGCACCGCGTTGCGGCGGCGCAGCTCGAACGGGTCGACGCCGCTGACGCGCGCCAGCTCGTCGAGCGCGGACTCGATGCCGAAGACCACCTGGCCGAGGCCGTAGCCGCGGAACGCGCCCGAGGGCACCTGGTGGGTGTAGACCGACTCGGCGTCGACCCGCTTGTTGGCGCAGCGGTAGAGCGCGATCGACTCGTGGGTGCCGTGGAACAGCACGCCGGGGCCGTGGTTGCCGTAGGCGCCGGTGTCGGCGAGCACGTCGACCTTGAGCGCGGTGAGCACGCCGTCGGCGTCCGCCCCCAGGTCGACGCGCACCCGCATCGGGTGACGCACAGGGGTGGCGCCGAACTGGTGCTCGCGGGTGAGCTCCCACTGCACGGGCGCGTAGGTGCCCTGCTGGGCCAGGCGCAGGACGGCCAGGCCGACGAGGTCCTCGACGAGCATCTCCTGCTTGCCGCCGAAGCCGCCGCCGACGCGGGCGGCACGCACGCGCACCTGGCCCTGGTCGAGGCCGAGCACGTGGGCGAGCTCGTCGCGCACGAGGAACGGGACCTGGGTGGAGGTCCGCAGCTGCAGCCGGCCGCCGTCGTCCAGCGGCGCGTCGAGCCAGGCGCGGGCGCCGTGGGTCTCCAGGGCCGTGTGGTCGACGCGGGAGGTGCGCCACTCGCCGCGGACGCGGTGGACGGCGGCGGCCAGCCCGGCCTCGACGTCGCCGACCTCGCCGTGGGTCTGGGCGACGACGTTGCGCCCGGGCTCGCTGATCCGGCTGGCCTCGGTGGTCTTCTCGCCGTGCACCAGCGGGGCGCCCGGTGCGCGGGCCTCCTCGGGGTCGAGCACGTGCGGGAGGACCTCGTAGTCGACCTCGACGAGGAGGCAGGCGGCCTCGGCCGTGGCCACGTCGTCGGCGACGACCGCGGCCACGCGCTGGCCGACGAACCGCACGACGTCGTCGAGCACGCGGGTGTCGTCGGGGTCGTCGAGGCGCGACTCGTGGCGGCCGGTGGAGAACAGCACGGCGGGGGAGTCGTGGTGGGTGAGCACCAGGTGGACGCCGGGCAGCGCCGCGGCCGCCGCGGTGTCGATGCGCGTGATCCGGGCGTGCGGGTGCGGGCTGGTGAGCACCGCGAGATGCAGCGTCGCGGCCTGCTCGGTGGCGGGGACGTCCATCGTGTACTGCTCGGTGCCCGTGACCACCCGGCGGGCGGCCGGGGGCGGGACGCTGGCGCCGACGCCCGCGCCGACCTCGTCGGCGCAGCCGGCGTTGCGGACGCCGCCGATCGCGTCGCGGATCGACCGGTACCCGGTGCAGCGGCACAGGTTGCCCTTGAAGGTGCGCTCGACGTCGGCCTCGGGCACCGGCCCGTCCGAGGTGGCGGCGGCCGTGGTGACGACGAAGCCGGCGGTGCAGAAGCCGCACTGGAAGCCCTGGGCGTCCGCGAACGCCTGCTGGGCCGGGTGCAGCTCGCCGTCGGGGCCGGTCAGCCCGGCCAGCGTCGTGACCGAGGTGCCCTCGGCGCGCGGCGCCGGGACGAGGCAGGAGTGCCGTGCCTCACCGTCGACGAGCACGGTGCAGGCGCCGCAGTCGCCGGCGTCGCAGCCCTTCTTCACGTCCGTCGCGCCGGTCTCGCGCAGCAGGGTGCGCAGGCACTGGCCGGGCCGGGCGTCGACCTCGACCGGTGCGCCGTTCAGCTCGAACCTCATGCGGCACCTCCGGTGAGCGCGTCGCGGACCTGGCCGACGAAGCGGGTCGCGACGGCCTCGCGCCAGTCGGGCGCGCCGTGGGCGTCGTCGTGCCAGCAGTCGATGGCGGACGGGTCGTCGCCGTCGCGGAGCACCACGGGGCGGGCGGTCGCGCCGGTGACGCTGACCCGGGTGCCCGTCTCGGTGCGCACGCCGACGACGAGGACGCCGGAGCGTCCGCGGGCGGCCAGGGCGGCGTGCCGGACGGCGGCCACGGGCGTACGGCGACCGTCGGGACCCACGGGCCCGACCAGGGAGGAGCCGGGCACGTCGAGGGCGCGCAGCACCTCCCCGTCGTCCAGGGAGGTCTGCACGGGCCCGACGACGAGGTCCTCGACCGGGCAGGTGCGCTCGCCGCCGGCGGGGGTCCAGATCACGGCGGTGGCGCCCAGCGCGGTGAACAGCCCGATCATGGCACCCGCCGGCAGCGCCATGCAGACGTTGCCGCCGACGGTGGCCACGGCCTGGACCTTGAACGACATCAGCAGGCCGTCGGTCGCCTCGGGCCACAGCGACCCGGGCAGCGCGCGCACGCGCGCGATCGGGCAGGTGGCGGCGACCCGCAGGCCGCCGTCGGGCAGCGGCTCGAGGTCGGGCCAGCCCAGCGTGGTGAGGTCGACGAGCCCGGTGGTGCCGGGCTGGGGCTCGGAGTAGAGCCAGGTGCCGCCCGCGACGACCCGCTCGCCGGGCGCCAGGCCCAGGTCGGTGCGATCGGTGGCGCGGCGGAACCCGGTGACGGTGCCCAGGTCCATCAGATGATCCGCTCCACCTAGAGCACCCCCTGCTCGGTCTCCCCGAGCCGGTCGTAGGTGCGGCTGATCGCCGAGACCCGCTCCTGGGCGTCGGGGCCGAGCTCGGTCAGCACGGCGTCGGCCAGCACGGAGACCAGGCTCATCGCGGAGGCGTAGGAGTCGAAGGCGAGCGCGGAGGAGAGGGGGCACTCCAGCCAGGTGACGCCGGGGCCGGCGTGCTCGACGGCCGTCGGGTCGGCCACGAGGACGACGTCGGCGCCGGTCGCCGCGCCCTCGCGGAGGAACGAGCCGAAGCCCGCCGGGCGGCGGCGGAAGCCGATGACGACCAGCACGTCGCCCTCGGCCAGGTCGGCGAGCTCCTCGCCGAGCACCTGGCCCGGCAGCGGGGCGAGCCGCACGTCGCCGCGGGCGTGGGCCAGCTGCTGGCGCAGGTGCAACGCGACGGGGTGGCCGTTGCGCCAGCCCACCACGGTCACGCGCCGGGCCGCCGCCACGAGCCGGGCGGCGTCGAGCAGGGCCGGGCTCTCCACGGCCCGGCGCAGGGCGTCGGCCTCGCGCTCGAGGTGGTCGGTCAGGTCGGCGCCCGCCTCGCTGCGGCGCGGCTCGCCGGCCGAGGCGCGCAGCGCGCGCAGGTGGTCGCGGACCTCGTCGAAGTCGGCGAACCCGAGGCTGCGGAAGAGCCGGCTCATCGTGGCCTTGGAGACGCCGGCCATCTCGGCGAGCTCGGCGGCCCGGTAGGTCGCCAGGTCGTCGAGGTGCGTGAGCAGCGTGGAGGCCGCCTTGCGCTCCTGCGGCGAGAGCCGGGGGAGGCAGGCGGTGATCCGCTGGTCGATGCGGCCCGTCGGCTCGGTCTCGGCCGGGGTCCCGGCAGCCGGCAGTGTCGTCATCGGGCGGCCTCGGCCCGGCGGGCCCCGTACCGCGTGGCGACCGCCAGCACCGCGGCCTCGAACGCGTCCAGGCCGAGCGCGACGTCGACCTCGCGGACGTTCTCGCCCGGGTGGTGGCTGATACCGTCGAAGCAGCGCAGGAAGAGCATCGCGATCTCGGTGACCTGCGCGACCGCCATGGCGTCGTGGCCGGCGCGGCTCCACAGGCCCATGGGGTCGGTGTCGCCGGTGACGCCGATGCCCTCGACGACGGCGTCGGTGAGCCAGCCCGCGCAGGGCGCCGCGGGGGCGTGGTGGGTCTCGGTGACCTCCAGCCGCAGCCCGCGCAGCTCGCACAGCGTCTCTGCCTCGGCCAGCATCGCGTCCCACATCTGGTCGCGCTCGGGGTCGGTGGCGGCCCGCAGGTCCAGCGTCAGGTCGACGCGGCCGGGGATCACGTTGACGCCGCCGGGGTGCACGTCGAGGCGGCCCACCGTGGCGATGCACGAGGACTGGCGGGCCCGGCGCTCGATCGCGGTGACCACCTCGGACGCGCCGACCAGCGCGTCCTTGCGGCGCTCGTAGGGGGTGCCGCCCGCGTGCCGGGCCTCGCCGTGCACGGTCAGCAGGAAGCGGCGGGCGCCGGCGATGGTGGTGACGTAGCCCAGGCTCGCGTCGGCCGCCTCCAGGTGCGGGCCCTGCTCGATGTGGGCCTCGAGGTAGCCGACCAGGTCCTCCGGGCGGCGCGCGGCCTCGCCGACGGCCCGCGGGTCGAGGCCGAAGTCGAGGAACGCCTGGTGCAGCGTGGTTCCGCGCTTGTCGCGCAGGTCCCACCAGTCCGGGTCCCACTCGCCCGACCACGCCTGGCTGCCGAGCAGGGCCTTGCCGAAGCGGGTGCCCTCCTCGTCCGAGAAGCCGACGACCTCGAGGGCGAACGGCAGCGCGGTGCCGGACAGGCGCTCGGCCACGGCCACGGCCATGACCACGCCGAGCATCCCGTCGTAGGAGCCGGCGTCGGTGACGGTGTCGAGGTGGGAGCCGAGCACCAGGGCCGGCATGCCGGGCTCGGGGCCCTCGCGGCGGCCGTTGAGGTTGCCGGCCGCGTCGACCCACGTGCGCAGGCCGGCGGCCTGCATCCACCCGGCGACCAGCTCGTTCACGCCGGCGTGCTCAGGGGAGAGGTAGACCCGCTCGAGGGCGGTGGTCAGGGAGGAGTAGCGGTCCAGCTCGTCGCAGCGGGCCAGGACGCCGGCGGCGGTGGTGGCGCTGGTGGCGGTCCGGGGGTCCTGGGGGGTGGTGCTCATGCGGCGTACACCTCCCGCGCGGCGGCGACGCCTCCGCCGGCGACCACCTCCGCGCCACCGGCCCGCAGCACCTGCTCGAGGCAGGCCAGCGTGGTCAGCACGGCGTCGGTGCGGGCGTTGTAGCCCATGGTGCCGATGCGCCAGACCCGGCCGTGCAGCGGCCCGAAGGAGGTGCCGATCTCGATGCCGAACTCGGTGAGCAGCGCCGAGCGTGCGGCGTCGCCGTCGATGCCGTCGGGGATCTCGACGGCCACGACGTTGTGCATCTTGTGGGCGACGTCGCCGAAGACGGTGAGGCCGAGGCCGCGGACGCCGGCGAGCATCGCGGCCCCGTGCAGCCGGTGCCGCTCGACCGCGGCGTCGAGGCCCTCCGCGACCAGCAGTCGGGCGCACTCGCGGGCGCCGTAGAGCATCGTGGTCGCCTCGGTGTGGTGGTTGAGGCGGCGCGGGCCCCAGTAGTCCATGACCTGTGCGAGGTCGAGGTAGTTGGAGCGGATGACGGCGTGGTCGTTGCCGGCCTCGGCGTCGTCGTCCGCGGCCTCGCGGATGCCGGCCTCGACGACCTTGCGCGCGTCGATCCGGGCCGCGGCCGCGGGGGAGATGGTGATGGGGGCGCTGCCCGAGGGGCCGCCCAGGCACTTCTGGAGGCCGGCGGTGACGACGTCCACGCCCCACGCGTCGGTCTCGAAGGCGTTGCCGCCGAGGCTGGCGGTGGCGTCGACGTAGAGCATCACGTCGTGGCGGCGGCAGACCTCGCCGATCTCGGCGAGCGGCTGGCACATCGTGGTCGAGGTGTCGCCCTGGACGCAGGCGACCAGGCTCGGGCGAACCCGGAGGATCGCCTCCTCGACCATCTCGGCCGGCACGACCTCGCCCCACGGCACCTCGACGGTGTGCACCTGGGCGCCGCAGCGGGTGGCGATCTCGACCAGGAGGTGGCCGAAGCGGCCGAAGACCGGTACCAGCACGACCTGGCCCGGCTCGAGGAGGCTCACCAGAGCGGCCTCGATGCCGGCGCGCGAGGTGCCGTCGACCAGGAACGTCTGCTCGTTGGTCGTGCGGAAGACCTCGCGGTAGAGCCCCATGGTCTCGGTCATGGTGGCCGTCATCCACGGGTCGTACTGGCCCACCAGCTGCGCGGACATGGCACGCAGGACCCTCGGGTCGGCCGTGATCGGGCCGGGGCCCATCAGCAGTCGGGCAGGCGGGTCGATCGGTGGTGCCGGGCTCATGGCGACGACTGTATGAAACGATTGTTTCGTCCACGTCACGAGCGTGTGCGGCTGCGTTTCAGCAGGTCCGGGGTGGGCCGTGAAACGAGCGGGAGGTGGCTGCAACCGCGAGGCCGGTCAGCGGCGCAGCATGCCGCCGTGCGTGCCGGGGTCGGTGCGGTCGAGCATCCGTCCGCGCAGGATCGTGGTGGTGACCTGGCTGGGGAGCGTGAGCCCGTCGTAGGCCGAGATCGGGTTCTTGTGCGCCAGGCCGGCCGCGCTGACCGTGAGCGGCACGGCCTGGTCCAGCACGGCCAGGTCGGCGTCCGCGCCCACGGCGATGCGCCCCTTGTGAGCCAGCCCGACCTGGTCGGCGGTGTGGCGCGACATCCAGGCGCTCACCTTCTCCAGGCCGATGCCGCGGCGCGTGGCCTCGGCGGCCATGGCGGCCAGCCCGACCTGGAGGCCGGAGATGCCGCCCCAGGCCAGCTGGAGGTCGCCGTCCCCGGCGAGCTTGACCTCGGCGGTGGCCGGCGAGTGGTCGGAGACGACGCAGTCGATGATGCCGGCGTCCAGGGCCTGCCACAGCGCGTCGCGGTTGCCGTCGTCGCGGATCGGCGGGCAGCACTTGAACTGCGGGGACGCGTCCGGGATGCCCTCGGCGGCGAACGTCAGGTAGTGCGGGCAGGTCTCCACGGTGACCCGCAGGCCCTCGGCCTTCGCGTCGGCGAGCAGGTCGAGCGCGCGGGCGCTGGACAGGTGCAGCACGTGCACCCGGCCGCCGGTCTCGCGAGCCCCCTCGACGACCTGCGCGATCGCGGCGACCTCGGCCTCGTCGGGACGGGAGAGCAGGAAGTCGCTGTAGGCGCGGCTCGGCGGCGCGGGGGCCGCGTCGAGCACGCGGGCGTCCTCGGCGTGCACGATCATCAGGCCGTCGAAGGAGGCGATCTCGGTGAGCGCCTTGGTGAACTCGGCCGGCGAGAGCGGCGGGAACTCGTCCACGCCGGAGGGCGCGAGGAAGCACTTGAAGCCGAAGACGCCCGCCTCCCACAGGGGGGCGAGGTCCGCGACGTTGCCGGGCACGGCGCCGCCCCAGAAGCCCACGTCCATGGCCAGCTGGCCGGCCGCCACGGCCTGCTTGGCCTCGAGGTTCGCCACGCTCGTGGTGGGCGGGATCGAGTTCAGCGGCATGTCGACCAGCGTGGTGACGCCGCCCAGCGCGGCCGCGCGGGTGGCGGTGGCGAAGCCCTCCCACTCGGTGCGGCCGGGCTCGTTGACGTGCACGTGGGTGTCCACCACGCCGGGCAGGACGACGGCGGAGTCGGCGACGTGCAGCACCTCCGCCTCGCCGGGCAGCGGGAGGTCGACCGGGGCGACGCCGGTGATGGTGCCGTCCTCGATCAGCAGCGTGGCCGGGCGCACGCCCTCGGGAGTGAGGACGCGGCGGGCTCGGACGGCGTCGGGGGTCATGGTGGCTCTCCTGCTCAGCTGCCGCGGTAGGTCGTGTAGGCGAACGGGCTCAGCAGCAGCGCCACGTGGAAGTGCGGCTGGCTCTCGGTGACCTCGAAGGCGAGGTCGACGTGCGGGAAGAAGGTCTCGCGCCCCTGGGCGGCGAACCAGGGGCCGGTGGCGAAGCGCAGGCCGTGGGGGCCGACCGCGACGGGGTCGGGGAACCGGAACCGGCCGTCGTCGTCGGTGGTCGCGGTGGCGATCGCCGCGCCGTCGGGCGCGGTGAGCGTGACGCCGACGCCCGCGGCCGGGCGGCCGAGGGCGGCGTCGAGGACGTGGGTGGAGAGCGTGGGCACGCGGCTCAGCCTTCCACGGTGGCGCCGGTGGGGTCGTCGGCCACCAGCGCGGCCAGGCGCAGCACCGCGATCTCGCCGAGCTGCTGCTTGACCACGGCGGCCTCGGTGGCGTCGTCGTTGCCCAGCCGCTCCTCGAGCAGCGCGAGCATCTCCTCGGCCGAGCGGCCCGCGGCGCGCACCAGGTAGATCCGGTCGAACCGCTCCTCGTAGCGGCGGTTGCCGTCGGCCAGCCGAGCGGCGGTGCCGTCGTCCTGGCTCACGCCGGACTGCTCGCTGCGGCTCATGTCCGCACTGGCCCCCGGGCCCGTCGGCCGCTCGCCGATGCGCGGGTGGTCGGCCAGGGCGGCCTCGACCTCGGCGTCGGACCAGCTCGCGGCCTGCGCACGGGCGGCGGTGAGCAGGGCCGAGGCGTCCGGCCAGGGGCGGCCGGCGGCGAGCGTCTCGGCCCAGGAGTCGATCCGGACGCAGGGGGCGAGCACCGCGCGGGCCTCGTCGTCAGTGGCGGAGTTCAGGTCGTGCAGGAGCAACGGGCACCACGTTCTGCTCAGGAGTCGTCCGGGTCGCCCCGGTGGCGCGAGCCTGCCGGGACGGCGACTCTACGACCCTCCCGTTACGGCTCACGAAACAACTGTTTCAGTCCCGTTACGCCCGTCGCGGGCGTCGATGCCCCGGTGCTCGACCACCGGGCGGTCAGCCGGCGAGCGACGCGGCCAGGTCGAGCAGGGCGCGGTCGCGGCCGGGGGCGGCGACCAGGCACACGCCGCAGGGCGTGCCGGAGCGGGTGCGCAGCGGGAGCGAGACGGCGGGCAGACCGCCGAGCCCGGCCACGCAGGTGAGCCGCATGGTGGCGTCCCGCGTGGCCTGGAGCCCCGCGCCGGGGCGCGGTGCCGTGGAGGAGGAGGACGGCAGGACGAGCACCCGGTCGCCCACGAGGTCGCGGATGCGGGTGCGGGCGGTCTGCACGGTGTCCCACGCGACGTCCGCGTCGGCCTTGCTGATCCGCGAGGCCGCCTCGAAGCGACCGCGGACGTCGGGGCCGAGCGTGTCCATCCGGTCGGCGAGCCAGCCGCCGCGCACGCTCCACGCCTCGTAGGCCTGCCAGGTCTGGAAAGCCTGGAGCCAGGCGCCCAGCTCGCCCAGCGGCCAGCCCTCGCGCACCACGAGCCCGAGGTCACCCAGCCAGGCCTCGACCGCAGCCCGCACGTCCGGGTCCGCGAGACCGAGGAGGCCCGGGACGACGACCAGCTCGCTGGAGCCGGAGCCGGTGTCGGGCGGGAGCAGCACGTCGCCCACCGCGCGCAGCCGGTGGACGTCGCGGGTCAGCCAGCCGACGGTGTCGAAGGTCGGGGCGAGCGGCAGCAGGCCGCGCACGGACACGGCGCCGTGCGTCGTCCGGATGCCCGCGAGGCCCTGGTAGGCCGACGGCACCCGGATCGAGCCGCCCGTGTCGGTGCCCAGCCCGATGGTGGCCTGCCCCAGCGAGACCGCCGTGGCGGAGCCGGAGGTCGAGCCGCCCGGCACCCGGCGCGGCACGCGCGGGTTCGGCGGGGTGCCGTAGTGGTGGTTGGTGCCGGCGAGGCTGTAGGCGAACTCGTCGGTGCGGGTGATGCCCTTGACCGCGGCTCCGGCCTCCACCAGCCGCTCGACGGCCTCGGCGTCGCGGCGCTCGACCGGGGCGGCCGCCTCCCAGGCGGGGTTGCCGGCGCCGACCACGTGCCCGGCGACGGCGAAGAGGTCCTTCACGGCCACGGTCTCGCCGGTGAGCGGCCCGCCGGTGGCCGAGCCGGGCACCAGCGGGTCGCCGACGACCCGCCACACGCGCGTGTCGAGGGCCGGCGCGGGCACCGAGACGTGGGCGGCGGTGACCTTCCAGCCGCCGGGGGTCAGGGCCCAGAGCTGGGTCTGCTGGCCGCGCCCGCCGCGCGCGAGCTCGGTGACCGCGACGACGAGCGCGTGGTGGTCGTCGGTGACCTGGACGTGGGTCTGCACGATCCGGCGCTGCGGCGCCCCGCCACGGCCGGAGCGGAACGCGGCGATCTGGTCGTGGCCGACGAGCAGGCCGTCGGCGTCCCCGCGCAGCGTGGCCTCGCCCGGCGCGAACAGCCGGTCCAGTGCGTCGACGTCGTTGCTCATCAGGGCCTTCTCGTAGGCCCAGAAGGCCTCGACCAGGCCCGGGGGCACCGGCAGCGGGGTGCCGGTGCCGACACCCGTGCCGGCCCCGCCGGCGGACGCGGCGCTCATCGGGTCGCCCCGGCGAAGTCGGCCTTGCGGATCGAGGCGTGGCAGCCCTTCACGACGTCGACGACCTGCGAGATCTGGAAGTCGGTGGCGGCCGAGAGGTAGGCGTAGGCCAGGCGGGGGTCCATGCCGTAGCGGGCGCCCAGCACCGCGATGGCCTGGCGGACGCAGGCCTGGACGGCGAGGTCGAGGTCCTCGTCCATGCCCGTCGGGATCAGCAGGTCGGTGGTCTCCGCGATCGGTGCCACCACCTCGCCGAAGCGCTCGACGGCCTCGGCGGCGGGCACGACGTCCAGGTGGACGGTCAGGCGCAGCGAGGCCTCCAGGGCGGTGAGGCTGACCTCGCCGTCACCCTGCGCGAAGTGCGGGTCGCCGGCGTAGAACATCGCGTCCGCGACCTGCACCGGCAGGTACAGGGTGGCGCCGGTGGTGAGCAGCTTGATGTCGATGTTGCCGCCGTGCGGGCCGGGCGGCACCGAGTGCGGCCGCTGGGGGCCGGTGACGGCGACGCCCAGGACCCCCGGGAAGGGCGCGAGCGGGTAGCGGACGACGGGCTCCCCGCCGGGCACCAGGGGCAACGTCGCGTGGGTGCCGTCCTCGGTGAGGTGGGAGAACGCGCTGAAGACGTCCCCCTCGAGAGGGTACTCGCCGGGCAGGGCGCCGCGGCCGTGCCGGTTGGAGATCACGCCGTAGGGCACGCGGGGGAGGGTCTCCACCACGGTCACCGCCAGCAGGTCCCCCGGGCGGGCGCCGGTCACCGCGACGGGCCGGGAGACCACGTGCGGGCCGTCGACGCCGAAGGTGCGCGGGTAGTCGGACGCCGCCAGCGCGACGGCGTCGTCGAGCACCTCGACGCCGTCCGGGCCGTGCGCGGTGAAGAACGCCCGCGGGTCGCGTCCCTGGTCCTCGAGGATGCCCTCGTGGCTGATCGTGTCGAGGGTGACCTCGGTGCCGGGCTCGACGCGCAGCACGGGCTCGTCGGTCTCGCAGGGCAGCCGGCCCCAGAGGACGTTCTCGGTCGTCGAGGGCAGGTAGGTCCCCCGGACCGGCCCCACGCCGGTCTGCAGCGTCTCCATGGCTGGTCACCCTACGGACACCTGTCGTGGCCGAGCACCCGTCCGCGCCGTCGTGGTGCTCGCCGACCGTGCGGACACGTTGTTACTGTCCAGTACGTGAGCACCGAGCCCCTCGCCGCGTCGACCCACGAGTTCGACCGGCAGACCGCCGTCCGTCCGCTGCCCGGCACCGCGCCCGACGCCCCGGCGGGCCGCTACGCCGCCGCGCTGACCGGCGGCTGGAGCGTCGGTGGGGGTGTCAACGGCGGCTTCCAGCTGGGCGTCGTCGGCGCCGCCGTCCGCGCCCACCTGCCCGCCCACTCCGACCCGGTGAGCATCAGCGCGCACTACCTCTCCGCGGGCACCGACGGCCCGGCCGAGGTCGAGGTCGACCTCGAGCGTGTCGGGCGCCTGGCCACGGTCCGGGCCCGGCTCATGCAGGGCGGCGCCACCCGGATCGCCGCGATCGGCACCTTCGGCGACCTCGCCGCCGCGCACGAGGCCGCTGCCGGCGACGAGCGGCTCACCGCGACGCCGCCCGACCTGCCCGCGCCCGAGCGGTGCCCGGGCCCCGAGCACACGCCGCCCCAGATGCTCGAGATCGCCCCGATGATGGAGCGCTTCGAGATGCGCTTCGACCCCGCGTGCGCCGGCTTCGCCGTCGGTGCGCCCTCGGGCCAGGGGCGGCTCAGCGCCTGGTTCCGGTTCCGTGACGGGCGCGAGCCCGACACGCTCTCCCTGCTCACCGCGCTCGACGTGCTGCCGCCGGTCACCTTCGACCTCGGCCGACCCGGCTGGGCGCCGACCCTCTCGCTCACCGCGCACGTGCGCCGTCGCCCCGCGCCGGGCTGGCTGCGGATCACCCAGGCCACGCGCCACCTCGCGGGCGGGATGTTCGAGGAGGACTGCGAGGTCTGGGACGCGGACGACCACCTCGTCGCCCAGGCCCGCCAGCTCGCCCTCGTCCCTCGCTGACCGGCGAGTCGGCAGAAGCTTTCAGCCGGCGACGCGGACGAGCCAGCGCCGGTGCGGGTGCTCCGTGGCGCACCACAGGCGGCCGTCGGGGTCCCGGGCGAGGTCCTCGGGCCCCATCGGCAGCGCCCAGCGGCGGGCGCGCCACGCCCCGGGGGAGCCGGTCCACAGGGTGCCCGGCACCCACGGCCCGTGCGAGGTCGAGAGGACGCCGGCACCCGGCTCGCCCGCGCCGAGGGCGAGCACCGCGCCCTGCATGCCGGCCGGGCCCTCGCCCAGCACGCGGGCCGGGCCGGTCGGCACGCCGTCGTCCAGCGGCACGTGCGCCAGGCGCCGCGGGGCCTCGCCCCGGGCGTACTCGCCGACCACCAGCCCGCCGCCGGCCGGGGCCAGGAACGAGACCCGCAGCGCCGGCCCGTCGGCCACCTCCAGCGGGCCGCTGGCGCGCCGCACCCGCCACGGCTCCGCGGGCGCGGCGGGCAGGTCGTCGGCGTGCAGGCTGACGAACCCGGCCCGGGTCGCGGCCACGTGCAGCCACGGGCCGTCCGCGGCGAGGCCACCGGCGTGCACGTGCAGGGGCGCACCGTCCTCGCCGGCCAGCGGGACGTGTGCGTAGCGGCCCGCCCGGGTGTCCGCGACGCTCACCCGCGCGCCGCCGTCCTTGGCGTACCAGGCGACGAGGAGGAGACCGTCCCCCGGCGCGGCGACGCCCTGGGGCCACCAGCGCGGGTCCGCGCGGTCGTCGGCCTCCCAGGCCCAGGCGGCGCGCACCGCGAGGCCGGGCGCCCAGGTGCGGCGCAGCCGCCGGGGCAGGGGGAGGCCGCGCAGGGCGTCGACGAGCGGGGTCATGGCTCCTGCCTACCGCCCCGGCGGGGCAGGCGCACCGCCCCGGTAGCGATCGCGACGCCGGCCGCGCCGACCAGCAGGCCGACGACCTCGCGCAGGCCGAGCGGCTCGTCGAGCAGCAGCGTCGCGGCCACCGCCGTCACCGGCGGCATCAGGAAGAACAGGCTGGCGGCCGCGCCCGCCCCGCCCGCGCGGACGAGGCGACCGAGCAGCAGCAGCCCGGCGACGGAGTTGATGCCGGCCAGCCACAGCACGTCCAGGGCCAGCAGCCCGGGGGACTCCACCGCCGGCAGCCCCTCGGTGGCGACCATGAGCACCAGCAGGGGTGGCACGCTGACCGCGCACTGCACGGTGGCCGACCAGACGGGGTCCACCTCGCCGGTCCACCGCTGGCCCAGCGTGCCGAGGGTGAGGCAGAGCAGGCTGCCCAGCCCGAGCAGCACGGCCGTGGGCGAGACGGCGGTGCCGGAGGCCCCGCCGCCCCAGACGTCCGGGCCCAGCACCACCAGCACGCCGACGACCCCCGCGGCGAAGCCGATCACCTGCACCGGGCGCAGCCGCTCGCGCAGCAGCAGGGTCGCCAGCAGCGCGGTGAGCACGGGGGAGAGGGAGTGCAGCAGCGCCGCCAGCGTGGCCGGCAGCCCGATCTCGAACCCCTCGTACATGAGCGCGAAGACGGCCGCGTTGATCAGCAGGCCGGTCGCGGCCACCCGCAGCAGGTCGGCCCGGGAGAACCGCGGCCGGCCGCGCAGGGCCAGGGCGAGCCCGCCGAGCATCAGCGTGGCCACGCCGAACCGCAGCACCAGGAGCGCGATGGGGGCGGAGAGGTCCACGCCCACCGGGGCCGCGATGTAGCCGCTGCTCCACACCACGACGAACGCGGCGGCCGGCAGGAGGGGCAGCCGCGCGGGCGGCAGCAGGGTGGGGGTGCTCCGAGTCACCGGGGCAGTCTGGCGCACGCCGGCCCCTCCCCGTGGGTGCTGCCCCGTCGCCCGAGGGCCCTACGGTGGGCGCGTGCCCGAGCAGCCCCCGCCCCGCCTCGTCGTCGGTGCCGCCATCGTCCGCGGCGCCCGGGTGCTCGCCGCCCGCCGCACCACCCCGCCCGCGGCGGCCGGGCGCTGGGAGCTGCCCGGCGGCAAGGTGGAGCCGGGCGAGCCCCCGGCTGCTGCCGTCGAGCGCGAGGTCGACGAGGAGCTGGGCTGCGAGGTCGAGGTCGTCGCCTGGCTCGACGGCACCTCCCGCATCCGCGAGGCGACGGACGACGGCCCGGCGCTCGACCTGCGGGTCGCGCTGGCCCGCGTGGTGGGCGGCGAGCCCGAGCCGACCGACGAGCCCGGCGGCCACGACCAGGTGCGCTGGCTGGCGGCCGAGGAGCTGGACGAGGTCGACTGGCTGGACTCCGACCGGCCGTTCCTCCCGCAGCTGCGCCACCACCTGGCGCGGGTGGCGGCCGACCAGCGCCGCCTCGTCCTGTTCGAGGAGGAGGACGCGCTCGCCGTGCAGCAGCGCCTGGTGGCGGACGGGTTCGACGCCGTCCTGACCCGGGAGCGGCTGGCGGGCGAGGACGACGACGAGGACCACCCCTGGGCGGTGCTCACCGACGCGCCCACGTTCGTGGTCGAGCTGCTGCTCGACGAGGTCGACGGCTGGCTGGACGAGGGGGACCAGCCGGGTGCCGGGGAACAGGCCGGGCCCCGTGCCGGTTGGACCCCGACGGCACCGCCCGCCCTGCCCACGGCCCCGAAGCGCGTCAAGCGCCCCGACCAGGCCTGAGCCGCGGCTCCCCGCTCCACCGCTTCCCAGGAATCGAGACCATGACCTCCAGCCCCCTCCCCGTCGCCGACCAGCGGCTCCTCCTCGTCCACGCCCACCCCGACGACGAGACGATCGGCAACGGCGCCACCATGGCGAAGTACGTCGCCGAGGGGCGCCGGGTCACGATGGTGACCTGCACGGCCGGCGAGATGGGCGAGATCCTCGTGCCCGAGCTGGAGCACCTGGCCGCCGACCGCGAGGACAAGCTCGGCGAGCACCGCCGCGGCGAGATCGCCGACGCCATGGCCGCGCTCGGGGTCACCGACCACCGCTTCCTCGGCGGCTTCGGCCGCTTCCGCGACTCCGGCATGAAGTGGGCGCCCGAGGGCGGCTACGCCATCCCCGCCGACGACGTGCACGAGAACGCGTTCTGGCACAGCGACCTCGTCGTCGCCGCCGACGAGCTCGTGCGCATCATCCGCGAGGTCCGGCCCCAGGTGCTGGTCACCTACGACGAGTTCGGCGGCTACGGCCACCCCGACCACAAGCAGGCCCACCGGGTCGCCACCTACGGGGCCGCGCTCGCCGCGGTGCCCTCCTACAAGCCCGAGCTCGGTGCCGCGTGGGACATCCCGAAGCACTACTGGAACGCGATGAGCGAGTCCCGGATGCGCGAGGGCATGCGCCAGCTCAAGGCCGCCGGCGAGGAGGTCGAGTTCTTCGGCGGCGACCCGGACGGGCCGCTCCCGCCGGTCGTCGTGGCCGACGAGCACCTGGCCGCGGTCGTGGACGGCGGCTCCGAGGGCGCCCGCGCGAAGCTGGACGCCATGCGCGCCTACCCGACCCAGATCCAGGTCGACGGGCCCTTCTTCGCACTCTCGAACAACCTGGGCGACCGCGTGTGGGCCGAGGAGTTCTACCGGCTCGCCAAGGGTGTGCAGGGCCCCGTCAACGACGAGGGCCTGGAGACCGACCTGTTCGCCGGCCTCGACTCCTCCTGGGCCTGAGCGAGCGGGCCCGGACGAGCGGGATGAGCGGGTGGACGCGGTGGCGTCGCTGAGGGCGGTGCTGGGACCGGTGCTGGGGACCGTCGCGGTCGTGGCGCTCGCGCTGCTCACCGCCGTCCCCGCCCTCCTGCTGCACCGCGACACGGTGGGCGCGGTCCTCGGCTGGGCCGCCATCGTCCTGTGCCTGCTCGCCCTGCGCCCGGGCGTGCGCACCCGGCTGCTCTACGCGCTCGTGCTGTGCGGCGTCCTCTGGTACGGCTCCCAGCAGGCGGCCGACGGGGGCTTCCTCGTCACCGCCGACGCGCGGGGGTGGGCCCTCATCGCCCTGGCCCTGGTGGCGGTGCTCCTGGCGGTGGTCACGCTGCCGGGCCCGCAGCGCCGCCGGGACGACCACGTGAGTGACGGTGGCGAGGAGAGCGCGGACGACGGCCCCGTCGGTGCGGCTGAGAAGCACCTGGGAACGTAAACTCCCCGCTCGTGACGAGCCCCGACGACCGGCCCGACGACCGGCCCGACGACCGGCCCGACGACGTGCAGCCCACCGACGTGGAGCCCACGGACCCCGAGCGCGACGCGTCGCAGCCCGCTGTCGAGCCCGAGCCTGCTGCAGCGACCGACGCCGAGCCGGACGCCGAGCCCGACGCGGACCCGGAGACCGAGGTGCTCGACACCGCCGAGCCGGACCCGGAGCCCGAGCCGGAGCCCGCGGACGACACGGGCTTCTTCGGCTCGGTCGCCACGGAGGACGCCCCGCCCGCCGCGGCAGCCGCTGCCGCGGGCACGCCGGCGAAGGCGCCGAAGCCGGCCCGCTCCGGGCCGGGCGGCAAGGTCGCGCTGCTGACCGTGCTCGCCCTGGTCGTGCTGGTCGGCGGCGGCTACGCCGCGGCGGCCCTCGCGGCCGGTGACCGGCTACCGCAGGACGCCACCGTGGCCGGCGTGGAGGTCGGCGGGCTGATCCCGTCGGCCGCCGAGACCCGGCTCGAGGAGGCGCTCTCGGAGACCGCGTCCGCCCCGATCGACGTGGTCGTCGACGGCACGACGACCACCCTCACGCCCGGCGAGCTGGGGCTCTCCATCGACTACGCGGCCTCCGTGGCCGCCGCCGGCGGCGGACGCTCGTTCGACCCGCGCCGCGTCTGGGACTGGTACACCGGCGGCGACGAGACCGACGCCGTCGTCGCCGTGGACGAGGACGCGCTCGCCGCGACCGTCGAGCGGCTGGCCGCCGACGTCGCCGTGGCCCCCGTGGACGGCGGGGTGGAGTTCCGTCGTGGACGCGCCGTGGCCGTCGCCGCCCAGGACGGCTCCGGCCTCGACGTCGAGGACGCGGCGGCCGCGCTCGTGGCCGTCTACCCCGGCGGCGACGAGGTCACCCTGGACCCGGTCGACGTCGAGCCCGCCGTGAGCGACGCCGACGTGGCCGACGCGATCGCCGGCTTCGGCGCCACCGCGACCTCCGGGCCGGTCGTGCTGCGCTTCGGCGGCAACCCGGTGCGCCTGACCACCCGCCAGTTCGACGACGCCCTGCGGATGACGGTCGAGGACGGCGCGCTCGTGCCGTCCGTGCGCCGCAAGCCGCTGCTCGCGCTGGTCGACGGCGCCACCGCCGGCGCGGACGCCCCGGTCGACGCGACCTTTCGGCTCACCTCCGACGGCGAGCCCCGCGTGGTGCCGGCCAAGCCCGGCGTCACCTACCGCCCGGCGGCCGTCACCAGCGCGTTCCTGACCGCGGTCAGCAGCGACGAGGACCGCACCGCCCGGGTGCGGGCGAAGGTCGCCGAGCCGGAGCTGACCACCAAGGAGGCCCGCGCGCTCGGCGTGGTCGAGGAGGTCTCCTCCTTCACCACCGAGTGGCCGCACGCCGACTACCGCAACACCAACATCGGCCGCGCCGCGGAGCTGGTCGACGGCACGCTGCTGCTGCCCGGCGAGACGTTCTCGATGAACGACATCGTCGGCGAGCGCACCCGGGAGAACGGGTTCACCGAGGGCTTCATCATCTCCAACGGCATCCTCGTGGAGGACCTCGGCGGCGGTGTCTCCCAGATGGCCACGACCCTGTTCAACGCCATGTTCTTCGCGGGCCTGGAGGACGTGGAGCACAAGCCGCACTCGTTCTACATCAGTCGCTACCCGATCGGTCGGGAGGCGACCGTGGTCTGGGGCGCGCTCGACCTGCGGTTCCGCAACAACACCGACCACGGCGTCTGGGTCCGCTCCTCGACGACGCCCTCGACGCCCAGCAGCAGCGGCTCGGTGACCGTGACGATGTACTCCACCAAGACGTGGGACATCACCACCTCCACCTCCGAGCGCTACGACTACACGGCGCCGACCACCCGCACGCTGACCACGGACGACTGCTACGCCTACACCGGCAGCCAGGGCTTCTCGATCGACGTCTACCGGTACTTCCGGGAGCCGGGACAGGACGAGCTGGTCGACACCGAGACCTTCCACACCGTCTACACCCCGCAGGACTCGGTGGTCTGCGAGGCGCCGCCCTCCGACAACGGCGGCAACGGTGGCGGCGGCAACGGCGGCGGCGGCAACAACTGACGCTGAGGCTCGGTCAGGGGGCCGGTCAGGGAGCGGGCGTGCCCGGTGGCACGAGGTACCGGGTGCCGTGGTGCACCTCGAGGCCCATGCCCTCGTAGAGGGCCTGCGCGGCCGCGTTGTCGGTCTCCACGTGCAGCCACGCGAACCGCGCGCCGCGCTCGGCGGCCCACTCCAGCAGGGCGTCGACCAGGTCGCCGGCCAGTCCCTGGCGGCGGTGCTCGGGGCGCACGCGCAGGCCGTGCATGCCCAGCCAGTCGGCCGCGAGCACCGCGTGGCACTCGCCGAGTCGGCCGCCGGCGTCCGCCACGGCCGCCTCGGCGCGGGCGACCTGCCCGGGCCCGGGCGCGGGCTCCAGCAGGGACGAGGGGGAGAGGACCGCGCGGTCGCCGCCCCGGCCGCGCCGGCCGCGCCGCACCTGGGAGAGCGACCCGGCGCGCATCTCGGCGTCCCCGCCCGGGACGACGCTCCAGCCGGCGTCGAGCAGCGCCTGCTCGACCTCGCTGCCGGCCTCCACCTGCGCCAACGCCGGCCGGTCGCGGGCGGAGTACCAGGCGAGGACCCGGCGCAGGGCCTCGTCCGTGCCCACCCCGGGGTCGCCCATGGCCAGCACCGAGGTCGCGCGCTTGAGCGGGCGACCCACCGGCGCGGGGTCGTGCCGCAGCACCCACTCGCCGATCGCCTCGGTCTCCACGTGGCCGAACATCGTGAGGCAGTGCTGCTCGGCGTCGCGAGCGCTGACCCGCGCCAGCGCCGAGGCCCGTGGCGGCACCGGCTTGCCGGAGACGAGGTCGGCGAAAGCGATCCGCACGGGCTCCTCCTCGCCGTGCCGCGGGCCGTCGGGCGCGAGCAGCAGACTGTCCTCGTCCCACGCCAGGCAGACGCCCAGCAGGTCGGTGGTCGCCTCGGCGCCGCTGGGGCCGGCCTCGCCGCGCAGCCGACGTCGCACGACCACGCGTCGACCCACCACGTGCGGGCCCAGGAACGGGGTCCCGCCGGACGCGACGGGTGTCGAGGGGTGGTCTTCCGCAGGATCCGGCACGCCGGGATACTAGGGTGGGCGAGCCCGCGGGTGGACATCTGGTGAGAAGGTGTCCGTCGTCCTCACGGACACCCCACAGGAACTTTCAGGAGGACCCTGATGACCTACGTCATCTCCCAGCCCTGCGTCGACGTCAAGGACAAGGCGTGCGTGGACGAGTGCCCCGTCGACTGCATCTACGAGGGCAAGCGGATGCTGTACATCCACCCTGACGAGTGCGTCGACTGCGGTGCGTGCGAGCCCGTGTGCCCGGTGGAGGCGATCTTCTACGAGGACGACGTGCCGGCCGAGCACAAGGACTACTACGACGCCAACGTCACCTTCTTCGACGACCTGGGCTCCCCGGGCGGCGCCGCCAAGACCGGCGCCATCGACAAGGACGCGACGCTCGTCGCCGGCCTGCCGCCGCAGAACCAGGGCTGAGCCCTGAGCAGTACCTCCGCGACCGCGGCCCCGCTCGTGCGGGGCCGCGCGTCCGTCTCCAGCAGGCTGCCCGACTTCCCGTGGGACGGCCTGCGCGCCCACGCCGAGACGGCGCGGGCGCACCCGGGCGGGATCGTCGACCTCTCCGTCGGCACGCCCGTGGACCCCACCCCGGACGTGGCGGCCGACGCGCTCGCCGCGGCGACCCAGTGGCCGGGCTACCCGACCACGATCGGCCTGGCCTCGACCCGGCAGGCGTGCCTGGACTGGATGGAGCGCCGCCTCGGCGTCACCGGTCTCGGCCTCGACCAGGTGCTGCCCACCGTCGGCTCCAAGGAGCTCGTCGCACAGCTGGCCCTGCACCTGGGCGTGGGCCCGGGCGACACGGTCGTCTTCCCCGAGCTGGCCTACCCGACCTACGAGGTCGGTGCCGTGCTCGCCGGGGCGACGCCGGTCGCGACCGACTCGCTGACCGCGCTGGGCCCCGAGGCACCCGCGCTGCTGTGGCTCAACAGCCCCTCGAACCCCACCGGCCGCGTGCTGCCGCCCGAGCACCTGAAGAAGGTCGTCGACTGGGCCCGCGAGCGCGGCACCGTCGTGGTCTCGGACGAGTGCTACGTCGAGTGCTCGTGGGAGGCCTCGCCGGTCTCGGTGCTGCACCCCGACGTGTGCAGCGGCAGCCACGAGAACATCCTCGCGCTGCACTCGCTCTCCAAGCGCTCCAACCTCGCCGGCTACCGCTGCTCGTTCGTCGCGGGCGACCCCGTGCTGGTGGCCGAGCTGCTGGCCGTGCGCAAGAACCTCGGCCTGATCATGCCGGGCCCCGTCCAGGAGGCGATGAAGGCAGCGCTGGACGACGACGAGCACGCCGTCGACCAGCACGCCCGCTACGCCGCCCGCCGCGCGAGGCTGCGCGCCGCCCTGGAGACCGCCGGCTTCCGCGTCGACCACTCCGAGGCCTCGCTCTACCTGTGGTCGACCCGCGTGGTCGACGGCGTCGAGCAGGAGGCCTGGGAGACGGTGGCCTGGCTGGCCGAGCGCGGCATCCTCGTCGCCCCCGGCACCTTCTACGGCGCCGCCGGCTCGACCCACGTGCGCGTGGCGTTCACCGCCACCGACGAGCGGGTCGACGCGGCCGTCGAGCGACTCGCCGCCGGCTGAGCCCCTGCGGGGAGGCGCAGCCCGGTCGGGAGCCCCCGCGGGCGGTGTCTCGCAGGCGATCCTTGGCATGCGTTACCCCGCCGCTCAGGCGGCGGAGGGACGCTGCGGGCATGACGCACGCCCAGCCCGCCCGTAGCAGCTCCCACCGCTCCACCCGCACCCGCTCCACCCGCGCCGTCGCCGGCTGCGCCGTGCTCGCCCTGGTGGGCCTCGGCGCCCTCACCGGCTGCGGCAGCGACGACTCGACCGACGCCTCCGCCTCCTCCTCCGCGGCCGCGACGACGCAGAGCAGCGCGTCGGCCGGCTCCTCGTCGTCCACCCTGCCCGCGGACTTCCCGACCGACACGGTGCCCCTGCTCGACGGGGACGTCACCGCGTCGAGCACGACCGGATCGGGGTCCTCGGAGTCCTTCGACGTCACGGTCTCGGGCACGGGCACCGCGAAGCACGCGGCGGCCGCGGCGGTGAAGCGGCTCGAGACGGCCGGCTGGGAGGTCGGCACGAAGCTGCCCGGCGGCACCGGCTACCTGCTCATGGGCGGGGACGGCCAGGTGGACGTGGCGGCGCAGACGGACGGCTCGTCCACCACCGTCACCTACCAGGTGTTCACGTCCTGACGGGCCCGCACGGGTCGGCTCACGGGCCGGGTCAGGGGTCGGGTCAGGGGTAGACGTCGACGTGCACGTGGTCGCGGTGCAGCAGCACCTGCCGGGTCGCCGCGTCGGCGTCGCCGGTGTCGATGTCGTAGTCGCGCCAGCCCTGCTCCGAGCGTCGCGCGGTCCAGATCCGCGCGTCGTAGATGACGGTGGCGATCCCGAGCCGGTCCGCCTGCGCCACCAGGTACTGGGCCACGGCCCAGCCGCTCACCTTCGAGGACTCGTCCACGGGGCGGAAGAAGACGTCCACGGCCCGGCCGTCGTAGTGCGCCGAGTCCTCGGAGTGGCCGTCGGTCACCCCACCGGGCGCGAACCCGCCGAGCGGCACGTCACCGAAGACGGCCAGGACCTCCCGGCGCACCCGGTCGGCGCGTCGGGTCAGGCCGGACTCCAGCAGCCGGGTGGGGCCGGCGGAGGGGGCGTCGCCGGCCACGCAGGTGAACGCGGCCTGCGACCACCCCGTCAGCGCCGAGGCGAGCACCCGGGCGTCGTTCTCGTGGTCGGCGTAGGCCTCCGGGAACGCCGAGCGCTGCACCTCCTGGGCGGCCACCGTGATCGGCAGGTCCTGCCACCCGTCCACCGCCACCAGTGCGTCGTAGAACGCGTTGGTGGCGTAGGCGGGGTTCTGCACCTCGTCCTCGGTGCCCCAGCCCTGCGAGGGGCGCTGCTGGAAGAGCCCGAGGGAGTCGCGGTCGCCGGTGGAGAGGTTGTAGAGGTCCGACTCCTGGTAGGCGGTGGCCAGGGCGATGGTGGCCGCGCGGGCCGGGAGGTCGCGGCGCACCGCGATGGCCGCGATCAGGGCCGCGTTCTGCGCCTGCTCCGGGCTGAGGGTGACGGTGGTGTCGTCGACGGTGGCCGTGCACTCGGGGGAGGCCAGGAACGGCGAGACCACCCGGTCCAGCAGCACGCGCACGCCGGCGAACGCCGCGACGGCGACGACGCCGAGCACGACGACGCCCACCGCCACCTTCCGCATGAGGACATCGTCCGGGTCGGGCCAAGCCGGGGCGAATCGACTCGCCGCCCGGCCGGGCCCGTTCCTCCCGACGCGGCCGCCGCGTCGGTGGCCGCGTCGGGAGGGGCTGCTCAGTTGGCGTGCAGGTCCGCGTTGAGGGTGATGCCCTCGCCCTTCCACGGAACGGCCTCGATGCGGCCGGTCACCGAGTGGCGGCGGAAGAGGACGTTGGAGGAGCCGGCCAGCTCCAGCGCCTTGACCAGGCGCGGCTCGGCGCCCGGCTCGAGCACGGTCACCTTCGTGCCGGCGGTGATGTAGCAGCCGGCCTCGACGACGCAGTCGTCACCGAGCGGGATGCCCAGGCCGGACTCGGCGCCGAGCAGGCAGCGCTCGCCGACGGAGATGACGGCCTTGCCGCCGCCCGACAGCGTGCCCATGATCGAGGCGCCGCCACCGACGTCCGAGCCGTCGCCGACCACCACGCCGGCCGAGATGCGTCCCTCGACCATCGAGGCGCCCAGGGTGCCGGCGTTGAAGTTCACGAAGCCCTCGTGCATGACGGTCGTGCCCTCGGCCAGGTGCGCGCCCAGGCGCACGCGGTCGGCGTCGGCGATGCGCACGCCGGCGGGCAGCACGTAGTCGACCATCCGCGGGAACTTGTCGACGCCGAGCACGGTGACGTGGCCGTCGCGGGCGCGCAGCCGGGCGCGGGTGAGCTCGAAGCCCTCCACGGCGCAGGGGCCGGCGGTGGTCCACACGACGTTGGTCAGCTTGCCGAAGACGCCGTCCATGCTGAGGCCGTGCGGCCGCACGAGGCGGGCGGAGAGCAGGTGCAGCCGCAGCCACGCGTCGACGGTGTCGGCCGGCGGCGCGGCCAGGTCGGCGACCTCGACGGTCACCAGGTCGCGTCGCACCCGGCGGGCGTCGTCGGGGCCGGTGAGCTCGGTCAGCTCCACGGGCGCCTCGTCGCCCAGCGGCATGGCGCCCAGGCGGGGCTCGGGGAACCAGGCGTCCAGGACGGTGCCGTCCTCGGTGCGGGTCACCAGGCCGTGGGCCCAGGCGCCGGGGGAGGTGGTCTCGGGGGTGCTCTGCTCGCTCACGCGGGCCAGCCTAGGAGGCCCCACCGACGCCGGCGGAAACCGTGCCACGCGATGGACGCGGTGCCTCGCCCGCCGCGTCCTACCCACCGCAGGTGAAACGGCGGTGCATGCCTTGGCGGGCCACCCGGCGGAACCTACCCTCGGGTCACAGGCCGACGACGGGGGAGTCGCGGCGCAGGACGTGGCCGGCGCACCGGCCAGGGGGGAGCCGACCGTGATCTCCGGAGTCACCGCCGGTTCCCGGACGCCCCTGCTCATGGGCCGCAACCGGGAGCTGGCCCGCATCGAGGCCGCCGCCCGCGAGGGTCGGCCGGTGCTCGTGCGCGGCCGCGCCGGGGTGGGCGTGAGCGCGGTGCTCCAGGAGGTCGCGCGTCGCCTCGAGGTCTCCGGCCGTCGCCCGGGTCGCGGTGCCGGGTCGCCGTGGGCCGAGGTCGGCACGGACGTCGACATCACCCCCGCCAGCGCCCGCGACCTCATCCCGCTCGCCGCCCGACGCGGCACCAGCCTCGTCGTCGACGACGCGGACCTGTGCTCGCCCGAGGAGCTGCGGCTGCTCGCCGAGACCGCCTGGCGCTCCAGCGTGTCCCTCGTGCTCGGCGCGCACGCCGACGTCCCGCTGGTCTCGCAGGACCCCAGCGCCTCGGTCATCGACCTCGACGGCCTCGACCGCGCCTCCGTCGCCCACCTCGCCTCTTCGCTGCGCGGCGAGGTCCTCGACGCGGACGGCGGCGCGGCGGCCTGCCTGCAGCGGGCCTGCGCCGGCAACCCGGGGCGCCTCACCGCCCTGCTGGACCTGCCGGAGATCGACGACCTGCTCGTGCGGGCCGCCGACACCGAGGACCCCGAGGAGCTGGCGCCCGAGTTCGCCGGCCTGCTCGAGCGCAGCGTGCTCGCCCGCGTCGGCGCGCTCACCCTGGCCGGGCAGACCGCGCTGGCCGTGGTCCTCGTGGCCGGCCCGCACGCCCCGCTGGCCCTCGTGCAGGGCGCGGCCGGGCACGACGGGCTCGACGAGGTGCTGGCCAGCGGCCTGCTCGTGCAGGTCGACGCCGAGACCCCCGAGCCGCGGCACGGCGCCGTGGGTCGCCTGCTCACCCACACCCTGCCCTGGCAGCTGCGGGCCGAGGCCCAGCGCCTGCTCGGCGTGGCCGCCGAGCGCACCGGCCTGGCGCTGGTCCGCTCGCTGCCCTCCGCCGTCACGGCGACCTGGCCGGCCTGAGCACCCCGACACCGTCGGGGAGCGCACGACCGGCCAGGCCGTCCGGCGTCCTCAGGAGGTCGGACGCGCACCGACCTGCCACGCGCCCGGGGCGCTGAAGCGCAGCCAGGTGCCGTCCGGCGCCTGCTGGTCCACGCCCGGCTCGCTCCAGTCGCACACGCCGTCGGGGAAGACCTCGGCGAACCGGGCCCACTGGGCCCGCGTCGTGCGGGGGTAGTCGCTGCGCACCGGGGTGGCCAGGCGGCAGGTGATCACGTCCGAGGCGACGGGGCCGCCGGCCACCATCCGCGGCGAGGAGTAGCTCGGGTAGAGGTCGTTGCAGCGGGTGTCGCCGCGCAGCACCTGGCGCTCGCGGACCTGCTCGCCGGCCGGCGTCCAGCAGGCGTCGGTGAGGCCCGCCGGGCGGTTGCGGGAGACCCGGGCGTGGGCGGAGCCGGGCCGCTGGTCGGCACGGGTGGCCGCGATCCAGCGGTCCACGCCCTCCAGGGCTCGCACGAGCACGGGGGAGGAGGCGTCGAAGAGCCCGCGGCTGTCGTCCTCGACCAGCATCACCTGGTTGTCGGCGTCGCCGTTGGCCGCCACCAGGCGGGCCCGGGTGGAGAAGGACTGGTAGCGCATGTGGATGTCGCCGTACCCCGCCTCGTCCGTGTAGGCGCGGTAGTCGACGACGGGCACGTCGCCCAGGCCGTTGCCGCCCCAGAGCAGGCGGCCGGTGCGGTAGGCGTTCTCCCGGGCGACGGGGTCGGCGGCGGTGCGCGCCGCGGTCGGCTCGGCGTCCACGTCGAGCCCGCCCACCCCGGCGTTGAGGTCGAGGAACTCGTCGGCGTCGAGCACGCCCTCGCGCCAGGCAGCGAGGCCGTAGGTGACGCCGACGTTGTCGCTGGGCACGCGGGCGAACCCGGTGCTCGGGTCGACCCCGTAGGAGGTGGCCGCGTGGTCCCAGATCGTGCCGCGTGCGCCGGTGGGGTTGGTGGCGGCGTCGTAGCGCAGGGCCGCGGGCACCGAGGCGTCGAACTCGGCGTCGGGGTCGAGCCGCTTCGCGCCGTCGCTCATGGCCGCGAGGGCGGCGGGGTCGCCGAAGCCCGCGACGGCCTGCTGCTGCGCGGGCGTCAGCGCGTCGGGGTGGCCCTCGAGGTAGGTCTGGAGGACGCGGGAGTCGAACAGCATCTGCGAGGTGCCGAACCCGACGTCGGGGAACGAGCAGCCCGAGACGATGCCGTCGAGCAGCCCCGGGTAGTTGTCGGTGATCTGGTGGGCCTGGTAGCTGCCGCCCGAGCAGCCCCACCCGATCGTCCAGCGGGGCGCGCCGTAGGTCTGCTCGAAGACCCGCTTCGTCTGGGCCATCACCTCGGCCGAGAGCAGGTCGTCGCAGTTGTGGCCGTAGACGTTGAGCGAGGAGGAGGCCACGGCGAACCCGCGGCCGAGCATGGTCGGCACCAGGACGCCGCCGGTGCCGGGGCCCTGCCGGTACCACCCGGCGCGACAGCCGCCGCCGAAGGTGTAGACGAGCCGACCGTTCCAGCCGGGCGAGCGGGTGCCGGGGGCGGGCTCCACGTCGTCGGCGGGGTCGTCGAGCATCGCGATCTCGTAGATGCCGCGGTCGGCGACGCCGGTCTCGACCCGCACGACGTACGGCACGCGCTCCCCGTCGACGCGGGTGAAGGCGAGGTCGGCGGGGTGCTCCTGCCCCGCGGGCAGCGGCTCGAACCGGCCGTCGGTGGTGCGGTAGACGTGGTCGACCTCGGTGGGCACGACGCAGTCAGGGCCCTCGGACGCCGGCAGCATCGACCCGTCGGCGGTGCGGAACTCGCTGGTCTCGCAGGCGAACGGCGTCTCGCGCGGTCCGGCGAAGGCCAGCGGGTCGGTGTCCCGGTCGGCCGCGTCCGCGGACGTGCCGGCGGGCGCGGCCCCGGTGGTGCCGGCCAGCGCCTGGCCGGGGACCGCGGCGAGGGCCGCCACCAGCGGGACGGCGGCCACGGCGGTGAGTGCGGTGCGCCGGCGGCGCCTGGGTGAGCTGGGTGAGCCGGGTGCTCTGGGCGAACGTGGTGCTGAGGCGTGCGTGGGCAGGGCGGGGTGCGTCATGGGTCCTCCCGAGTGGACCAGGGATGTAACCGGTTCCAGACGGAATCGGTGATCCGCGTCTACCGCAGAGTGACGCCGGTCACAACGTCATGGTCGGGCGGCGGCCGGGCCGGTCACGCGTCGGTCACACGCCGGTGCGGCCGTCGAGGCACTCGCGCAGCAGGTCTGCGTGGCCGAGGTGCCGGGCGTACTCCTCGACCATGTGGACCAGCACGTCGCGGACCTCCAGGGGCTCCCCGCGGAACGTGACCACGGCGTCGGGCTCGGCGGCCGCGTAGACCGTCTCGGCGTGCGCGACCTCCCGCTCCCACGACGCCCACGCCTCGTCCACGCACGCCTGCGTCGGCTCGACGCCGTCGAAGTCGAGGTCGGGCTGCTCCTCGGTGCGGTACAGCCGGTCCAGCTCCTCGTGGCCCTCGACGCAGCGACGGGCCCAGTGGTGCTCCACCCGGGCGAGGTGGCGCACCAGCCCCAGCAGCGACATCGAGGACGGCGGCACCGACCGGGTCGCGAGCTGCTCCGGCGTCAGGTCGGCGCACTTCAGGCGCAGCGTGAGCCGGTAGTGGGCCAGGTAGCCGAGCACGGTCGGCTTCTCGCCGCGCTCCTGGGGGAGGGCGGTGCGCGGGTCGTCCTCGGGCGACAGCCACAGTCCGGTCATGGGGCCACCCCACCCCGCCGGCGGGCGTGCACGCAATCCGGTTTACGCGCAGGCCTCCCGCGTGGCTACCATCGACGCACAGGCGCTCGAGCCGTCATCAGCGGCGAGCCTCCGGAAGAACAGGTACCGGTGGTCGAGGAGGTCGCGCAGCGACCGTCTCGAGACCGGCCTCAGTAGAACCGGACGGGTAGGCCCGTCACAGCCGTGAAGAGTGGCCGCACCCACGCAGCACCGGGCGCGGCAACCGAGGTGGTACCGCGGTCGTCCCGGCACAGGGGTGGTCGTCCTCGACGCAGAGACGACACCACCACCTCCCAGGAGCTCACCTCATGGCGACCTATCCCCAGGTCTCGACCGGCGGCGACGCCGAGCACGCCGGCGTCCCCTCGTCCCCGCGCTTCCCGGGCATCGAGGAGAAGGTGCTCGCCTACTGGGAGGCGGACGGCACGTTCCGCGCCTCCGTCGAGGCCCGCGACCCCGGCGCCGACGGGAGCAACGAGTTCGTGTTCTACGACGGGCCGCCCTTCGCCAACGGCCTGCCGCACTACGGCCACCTGCTCACCGGCTACGTGAAGGACCTGGTGCCGCGCTACCAGACGATGCGCGGCAAGCGCGTCGAGCGCCGCTTCGGCTGGGACACCCACGGCCTGCCCGCCGAGCTCGAGGCGATGCGCCTCAACGGCATCAAGACCACCGACGAGATCGTCGAGCTCGGCATCGACACGTTCAACGCCGCCTGCCGCGAGTCGGTGATGAAGTACACCGGCGAGTGGCGCGACTACGTCACCCGCCAGGCGCGCTGGGTCGACTTCGACAACGACTACCGGACCATGAACCCCGAGTACATGGAGTCGGTCATCTGGGCGTTCAAGTCGCTGCACGACAAGGGCCTCGTCTACGAGGGCTTCCGCGTGCTGCCGTACTGCTGGCAGGACGAGACCCCGCTCTCCAACCACGAGCTGCGGATGGACGACGACGTCTACCAGAACCGCCAGGACCCGGCCGTCACCGTCGGCCTGCAGATGGACGCCACCGGGGACGACCCCGTCCTGGACGGCGCCCACCTCCTCGTCTGGACGACCACGCCCTGGACGCTCCCGAGCCACCTCGCAGTCATGGTCGGCACCGAGATCGACTACGTGGTCGTCGAGGGCCCGGTGCCCGGCACCGAGGCGACCGCCAAGTACGTCATCGCCGAGGCCCGCCTGGGCTCCTACAAGAAGGAGCTGTACCCGGACGCCGACGAGCCCACCGTGCTCGGCCGCTACACCGGCGCCCAGCTGCTCGGCCGCACCTACACCCCGCCGTTCTCCTACTACGAGGGCCGCGAGAACGCCTTCCGCGTCGTGGCCGCCGACGACGCCGTCACCACCACCGACGGTGTGGGCCTGGTCCACACCGCCGGCGCCTTCGGTGAGGTCGACAAGGAGGTCACCGACCGCGAGAACATCGAGGCCGTCATGCCGGTCGGCAAGGACGGCACGTTCACCGCCCCGGTCACCGAGTACGCGGGCATGCAGGTCTTCGACGCGAACCCGCACGTCATCGACCACCTCAAGGCGGTGACGCGTGCCTACGGTGGGGCCTCCGGTGGTCGAGGTGCGAGCGAGGCGAGCCTCGAGACCGCCGAGACCGGCTCCGCGACCCCGGGCACGATCCTGCTGCGCCGCGAGACCTACGACCACAGCTACCCGCACTGCTGGCGCTGCCGGCAGCCGCTGATCTACAAGGGCGTCTCGTCCTGGTTCGTCTCGGTCACGGCGATCAAGGACCAGATGCTGGCGAACAACGCCCAGATCAACTGGGTGCCGAACCACATCCAGGACGGTCAGTTCGGCAAGTGGCTGGCCAACGCCCGCGACTGGTCGATCACCCGCAACCGCTTCTGGGGCTCCCCGGTGCCGGTGTGGAAGTCGGACGACCCGGCCTACCCGCGCCTCGACGTCTACGGCTCCTTCGCCGAGCTGGAGGCCGACTTCGGCGACCTGCCGCGCGACAAGGACGGCAACCCCGACCTGCACCGCCCGTTCGTCGACGAGCTGACCCGCCCGAACCCCGACGACCCGACCGGCACGAGCACCATGCGCCGCGTCACCGACGTGCTCGACGTCTGGTTCGACTCGGGCTCAATGAGCTACGCCCAGGTGCACTACCCGTTCGAGAACGCCGACTGGTTCGACGGCACCGCGGCCACCAAGGGCCACTTCCCGGCGGACTTCATCGTCGAGTACATCGGCCAGACCCGCGGCTGGTTCTACACGCTGCACATCCTGGCCACGGCGCTGTTCGGCAAGCCCGCCTTCAGCAACTGCATCAGCCACGGCATCGTGCTGGGCAGCGACGGCAACAAGATGAGCAAGTCGCTGCGCAACTACCCCGACGTCTCCGAGGTCTTCGACCGCGACGGCGCGGACGCGATGCGCTGGTTCCTCATGTCGAGCCCGATCCTGCGCGGCGGCAACCTGGTCGTCACCGAGCAGGGCATCCGCGACTCGGTGCGTCAGGTCCTCATGCCCCTGTGGAGCAGCTGGTACTTCTTCAGCCTCTACGCGAACGCGGCGAACGACGGGGCCGGGCACACCGCCTCGTCCTCGACCACCTCGAGCGACCCGCTGGACCGCTACCTGCTCGCCAAGTGCCGCGACCTGGTCGCCGAGACCACGCAGGCGATGGACGAGTACGCGGTCTCGGACGCCACCGACGCGGTGCGCTCGTTCCTCGACGTGCTCACCAACTGGTACATCCGCCGCAGCCGCGACCGGTTCTGGGCCGACGACACCGCCGCCTTCGACACCCTCTACACGGTGCTGGAGACGGTCTGCCGGGTCGCGGCCCCGCTGCTGCCCCTGGTCACCGAGGAGATCTGGCGCGGGCTCACGGGCGGACGCTCGGTGCACCTGACCGACTTCCCGTCCGCCGACGACCTGCCCGCCGACGACGCGCTCGTGGCCGCGATGGACACCGTCCGCGAGGTCTGCTCGGCCGCCTCCGCGCTGCGCAAGGCCGCCGGCCACCGCACCCGCCTGCCGCTGTCCAGCCTCACCGTCGTGGTGCCGGACGAGGCGGCGCTGGCCGACTTCACCGGCATCGTCGCCGACGAGCTGAACGTGAAGTCCGTGCGGCTCCTGGCGGCCGACGCCGACGAGGCCGCCGCCTACGGCGTGGAGCAGAAGCTCACCGTCAACGCGCGTGCCGCCGGCCCGCGCCTGGGCAAGCAGGTGCAGCAGGCGATCAAGGGCTCGAAGTCGGGCGACTGGTCCGTGGACGCGGCAGGCGTCGTGACCGCGGGCGGCATCGCGCTGGTCGAGGGCGAGTACACGCTCGAGACCGTGGCCGGCTCCGCCGACGAGGGCGTGGCCGTGGGCGTGCTGCCGGGCGGCGGCTTCGTCGTGCTGGACACCACCGTGACCGAGGTTCTGGCGGCCGAGGGGCTGGCCCGCGACCTGGTGCGCGCCGTCCAGCAGGCCCGCCGCGACGCCGGTCTGGAGGTCTCGGACCGGATCGCGCTGACCGTGGCCGGCGGCGACGCCGTCCAGGCCGCCGCGACCGCGCACGGCGACCTGCTCACCTCCGAGACGCTGGCGACCTCCTTCGAGGTCACGGGCACCGCCCCGGCCGGCGCGACCGAGGTGGCCGTGGGCGACGGCGAGACCGCCGCCGTCCTCGTCGCCAAGGCCTGACCGCGCACCGGCACCCGGGACGTCATACCTCTGAGGGACACTGCGTCCGCTCCGTATGACGTCCCGGGTGGACGGTGAGAACAGCCCACAGACCAGGGGTGTCGTCACCAGGTCCGACTGCCGGTCGCACCGGGTGCCGTCCACCAGGCCTCGGCCGCACGCAGCCTCGGGCCCGGCAAGCAGTCGGGCAGCCTCCCGGGCGCGCTCGCGGACCGGCTCGGCGCTGGTGTCGGCCAGTGCCGCGAGCACCTCGACGCAGGCCGGCGCGTACGGGCTGGCGGCCAGGGTCCACGCCGCGAGCCGGCGCCGCTGGCCGCTCACGTGGACGAGCACCTCGGTGACGAGCGTGGCGAGCATCTGGTCGGGCTCGGTGACGTAGCGGCTGGGCGTCGCCACCTGCACCTCGCCGGCCACGCGGCGCACCAGCACCCGGACCACCTCCTCGGGCAGCAGCAGGCCGGTCTCGCGGGCGGTGAGCGCCCAGGTGCGCACGTGCTGCCCGCGCACGGGCTCGAGCACCCGGCTGAAGCGGGACGACGGCAGCGCAGCGAGCAGGTTCGCCAGCTCGGCCGTGCCGCGGTCCTCCTCCGACAGCAGGCCGCGGACCGCGTGCTGCTCGGCCACGCCGAGCCCGACCGCGTCCACCTGCTCCGTGGCCACCAGGTCGGCGACGACGTCCACGGCCGCGCGGTGCACGGCCGGGCGGGGGTCGTCCAGGAAGCGCAGGGCGAGGCGGGCGGCCGCGGGATCGGGCACCTGGGCGAGCAGGGCCAGGAGGGGGCCGGCGGTGCTGGTGGAGGTGTCGGTGAGCCGCAGGCCCAGGGCGTGCAGCACCTGGCGGCGGGTGGAGGGCACCTCCAGCAGCGAGGCGAGCGCCTCGAAGCGCAGCGCCTGGTCGAGCCCGCGGCTGCTCACCGTCTCCGCGACGAGGCGGGAGGTCAGCCCCGTCCACTCCTCCGGGCGCAGGAAGACGAAGTCGAAGCGGGACAGCTCGCGGGCCACCGCCAGCCAGTCCACACCGGTGACCCGGGGTGCGTCGGTGATCTGCTCCAGCAGCGGCACGAGCGCCTCGGGGCGGGGCTCCGGCCGCCCGGAGCGGCGGTCGGCGGGCGGACGCTGTGCCAGGTCGTAGCGGTGCAGCAGCCGGTCCGGGCCCCGCAGGCCCAGCGGTCGGGTGCCGAGCACCGTCTCGTACGCGGCGAGCAGCCGCTCGGGGGCGTGGAGCTGGCCGGACTCCCACCGGGAGAGCCGCGAGAGGTCGGCGGGCACGCCCTGCGCGACCACGGCCTGCTTGAACGCCGACCGGTCGTCGTGGGCCCCGTCGGGGTGCAGGTTGCGGGTGGTGGCCAGCAGCCACGCCACGCGCACGCCGGCGTCCAGGCCGGACGAGGTGGGGCCGGTGGTGTCGACCGGCAGCTGCGGCGGTCGGCCACGGCGACGTCGGGCTCGGGTGGGGACCTCGGTGCGGCGGGGACCAGGGGCGGCCTGCCGTCGGGTCCGGGCAGAGGTCGGCGCACGGTGATGCTCACGGTTCCTCGGGGGTGTCTCGGTCGCTGGCGGGAACGACGGGCCGCTGGGGCGGTCCGTGGCTCCGGGCGGGCGCTGGGGGCGCCTGCCGGCGGCGAGACGACGCGGCCCGCGCGGTGCGGGCGTCGGCGAAACGCGTGACTTGTCTCTCACGTCGAGAGTGTCAGGGATTACTTGTTGCCGGGCTAAAGGTAAAGAACACAAAACGCTCGTGCAACGTCGGGGTCTCCTTACGTTCTCCGCGTTCGCCGGCTCCGGTGCCGGTGACCACCTCGCCGGGATCGCTCTCCGATCCCCTCCGGCCGAGGTGCGTTCCACGTGCGAAAGGTCTTCAGACATGAACAGCAGCGGCATCAAGCGGGGGCTGGCCACCACGGCCGTCGCCGCCCTGGCGATCGCGGGTCTCCCGCTCCTCGCCGGCAGCGCGAGCGCGGAGTCGGTCGCCACCTCGGCCGGCGTCACCGCCGACGACGTGATGATGGTCGACCCGGGCAGCGTCGTCTCCACCAAGGACGACGGCCAGAACACCTCGGTGCGCCTGACCGCGATCGGCGGCGCGAACGTCACCGGCGTGACGTTCGAGTACTCCATCGGCGGCGCCTCGTGGACCACGATCGGCACCGCGACCGGCGACAACGGCACCTTCGCCTACGAGTGGAGCCCCGGCGCCCTCTCCGGCGCGCTGCTCACCGTCCGGGCGACCGCGACCCTGGCCGGCGGCGGCACCACCGACGACGCCGTCCCCGGCGTCACGGTGCTCAACTCCGCCGAGACCACCAACATCACCGACGGCGGCGCGCTCGGCGTCTTCCGCGCCCCCTACGGCGGCGACCACGTGATCGTCCACGGCACCGGCTCCACCTCGTCCGCGCCCGACCTGGCCTACTTCGCCGACGGCATGTTCCAGGACGGCGGCACCGCCGACGACACCACCGCCGCCGGTGCCTCCACCGGCAGCTGGACGGGCGTCGTGGACATCTCCGGCACCGCCACCATGGCCTCGCCCTACGTCTACGGGGCGCCGAACCAGCTCCTGCTGCGGGCCTCCGGCGCCACCGAGGACACCGAGGCGTTCGGCCTGTACGAGCAGACGATCACCACGGTGACCGCCGAGGCCGCCGACGACGTGCTGCCGACCGGCGAGAGCACCGACGTCACCGTCACCGTCACCGACCAGAACGGCATGCCGATCGCCGGCGCCCGGGTCTCGGACTCCTCCGACGTGGACTCCTTCCTCACCGACGCCGACGGCCAGGCGACCTTCTCCCAGGCCGCCGGCTCCAACGCCTACTACTACGCCGACGCCACGGCGGCCGCCGGCTACCAGTCGGTGCTGGGCGACAAGAAGTCCGACACCGTCACCGTCGACCAGTACCTGCCCGCCGAGACCGAGCTCGACGCCACCAGCGCCGACGGCGCCGCGTTCGACATGGACGAGTACGCGCCCGGCGACGTGACCGTGCAGGTCAAGGACCAGAACGGCAACCCCGTGGACGAGGCGGGCCGCACGGTCACCTACCACTGGGAGTACACGCTGTTCGACAGCGCCGTGGACCCGGGCGAGACCACCGAGGCCACCGCCACCACCGACGGCACCGGCACCGCCACCATCGCCTTCCCGACCGGCGGCCCCTCCGGCTCCTACACGCTCGTCGCCGAGCTCGAGGGCGACGGCTTCGGCAACGGCGCGATCGCCGCCTCTGAGGTGCTCACCGTCAAGGCGGGCGAGGCCGCGTTCACCAGCGACCCCGACACCGTGCAGGCGATGGCCGGCGGCGACGTCGACGTCGACGCCGTGCTGGCCCTCGAGGACGGCACCCCCCTCCCGAAGCGCGACCTGTCCGCCGACTACGTCGGCGACGACGCGATGGTGCTGGACGCCGACGGCGACCCCCAGGCCAGCGTGGCGCTGACGACCGACGCCGACGGCGTCGCCACGGCGACCGTCAGCGACCCGGTCACGGACCCGCAGACCGAGGAGTCCGGCACCCTCACCTTCCGCGACCCGCAGTTCGACAACGAGGCCGTCTCGGTCGAGTTCCTCCTCGACCTCACCCCCGGCGTGGTGGACGTGGACGTCGACATGCCCGGCGCCTTCGGCGGCGACAGCGCCGGTGAGCTCCAGCGCATCACCGTCACCGTCTCCAGCGCCGACGAGAACGGCGACGCCGACGACCCGCTGGCCAACACCGAGGTCGAGCTCTCCCTCGACCACGGCTACTTCACCGACGGCAAGGCCGGCGCCGCGGGCACCATGGCCGGCGAGTGGGCCGACGAGGGCGACACCATGACCGTCACCACCGACGGGTCCGGCGAGGCACCGCGTGGGTCTCCATCGGTCGCGACGAGGACCTCGACGACGACGGCATGGTCATGGGCACGGTCTCCGCCACCGCCGGCGACGTCACCGAGGAGGGCGACGTCGACTGGACCAGCGAGGACCCGCTCAACGCCGGCGAGGTGATGCTCGAGCCGACGGCGAAGTTCAACCCGAGCACGTTGCCGAACGTGGTCGTCGGCTCCACCGAGGAGGTCTTCTTCTCCGTGGTGACCACCGACCAGTTCGGCAACCGGGTCGGTGACGAGAGCTTCATGCTCTCCGACGACGTGCCCTTCGCGGACACCAGCGTCGACGGCGACACCGACTACGACGACGGCGACTACGAGGGCACCGCCTACAACTACTCGGGCCAGGAGGTCGAGCAGACCGTCACCGCCACGTGGGACGCCCCCACGACCGAGTTCGGCGCCGGCGGCTCCCGCGTCGACGCCTCGGAGGACGTCACCGACGACTACACGGTCAACTGGTACGCCCCCGACCTCGAGGCGGGCACCGTGACCCTCTCCGACGGCTCCGACGCGGACCCGGTGGTCGGCGAGACCGTCACCGAGACCGTCCAGGTGCTCGACCAGAACGGCAACCCGGTCCGCGGGGCGACGGTGAACTTCGTCCGCTCGGGTGCCGGCTCGGAGAGCAACGACTCCTCGGACGAGAAGACCACCGGCGCCGCCGGCAAGGCGTTCTACACCTTCACCTCGGACGAGGAGGGTGACGCCACCGTCACCGCCACCGTCACCTACGACGGCCAGGCCGTCACCGTGGAGGACGTGGTCACCTTCCGCACCGACGACCCGGTCACGAAGATCTCGGCGGTCATCCGCGGCAAGAACACCGGCCGCCTGGCCGACAAGCTCGCCGTCCGCACCCGCCCGGCCGGTGCCGCCGAGGGCGCGACCGCGTCCCTGGTGAAGGTCCGCAAGAACGGCCGCAAGGTCATCCTGAAGTCGAAGGCCGTCAACGCCTCCGGCCTCGCGATCTTCAAGGTCAAGGACCTCAACGGTCGCCGCAAGACCGCGTACTTCATCCGCGTCGCCAAGACCGACACCACGTCGTTCGCCAAGACGGGCATCCGTCGGGTGCGCTGACCGGTACGCGTCCACACCCCCCGACCCCGCGCCCGGGGTGGAGACCTCCTCCGCCCCGGGCCGGGTGGGCTCCCAGGCCCCGCAGCCCCCGGCCACCCGCCCCGGTGACCGGGGGCTGCCCCCGCCTGGCCACGAACGCGACCCGGGTCGTCCCTGCTGCCGCTGCGAGGGACGGCCCGGGTCGCCCGCGTCCGGCACGCGCGTCCTCCGGGCCGACGGGGCGGGGAGGCTGGTTGACTTGATCCCATGACCGGCTCCACGACCCCCGCCGGCGCGGCCCTCGACGCGCTGGACCTCACCACCGACGTCGTCACCCTCACCCGCAGCCTCGTCGACATCGAGTCCGTCAGCCTCGACGAGGCCCGCATCGCGGACGCGGTGGAGGCGGCCCTGCGCGCGCTGCCGCACCTGGAGGTGACCCGGATCGGCCACAACGTCGTCGCCCGCACCGACCTGGGGCGCGGCGAGCGCGTGGTGATCGCGGGCCACCTCGACACTGTGCCGGTCAACGGCAACCTGCCGAGCCGGCTCGACGAGGCCGCCGGTCTCCTGCACGGCCTCGGCACCTGCGACATGAAGGGCGGCGACGCCGTCATCCTGCGGATGGCCGCGAGCGTCCCCGAGCCCGTCCGCGACGTCACCTACGTCTTCTACGAGGCCGAGGAGATCGAGGCCGAGCACAACGGTCTGCGCAGGCTCGTCGAGGCGCGGCCCGACCTCCTCGAGGCCGACTTCGCGATCCTCATGGAGCCCAGCAACGCCGCGGTCGAGGCGGGCTGCCAGGGCACGCTGCGCGTCGAGGTCCGCACGCGCGGCGAGCGGGCGCACTCCGCGCGGTCGTGGAAGGGCGTCAACGCCATCCACGGCGCCGCCGAGGTCCTCGCCCGGCTCAACGCCTACCAGCCGCGCAAGCCCGTCATCGACGGCCTCGAGTACCACGAGGGCCTCAACGCGGTGCGGATCAGCGGGGGAGTGGCCGGCAACGTCGTGCCCGACGAGTGCGTCGTGACCGTCAACTACCGCTTCGCCCCGGACCTCTCCACGCAGGAGGCCGAGGCGTGGGTGCGGGAGTTCTTCTCCGGCTACGACGTCACCCTCACCGACCTGGCACCCGGCGCCCTGCCGGGCCTGGACCGCCCGGCCGCCGCCGCGTTCGTCGAGGCGATCGGCGGCCGGGTGGCGCCCAAGTTCGGCTGGACGGACGTGGCCCGCTTCACCGACCTGGGCGTCCCGGCGGTCAACTACGGCCCCGGAGACCCGCTGTTCGCGCACAAGGCCGACGAGCACGTGCCGCTGGCCGACCTGCACCGGTGCGAGGACGCGCTGCGGGGGTGGCTGAGCGGTGAGTGAGCAGGAGCGGAAGATCGAGCGCAGCGGGATGTCCCCGGCGCGGCAGGCTCCCCGGCGAGGCAGCCGCGGCGACGGGACCACCGACCAGCGGCTGCTGGACCCCGGGGCCCGCCTCGACACCCACACCGACCTGTGGCGGGTGCTGAAGATCCAGGCGGAGTTCGTGGAGGGCTTCGGCCAGCTCTCCGACCTCGGGCCCACCATCGCCGTCTTCGGCTCCGCCCGGACGGCGGTCGACGACCCGTCCTACGCCGCCGCCCAGGAGGTCGGCCGGCGTCTGGCCGAGGAGGGCTTCACGGTGCTCACCGGCGGCGGGCCCGGCGCCATGGAGGCCGCCAACAAGGGCGCCCGCACCGCCGGCGGCCTCAGCGTCGGGCTCGGCATCGAGCTGCCGTACGAGACCGGCATGAACGAGTTCGTCGAGCACGGCGTGAACTTCCGCTACTTCTTCGTCCGCAAGACCATGTTCATCAAGTACGCCCGCGGCTTCGTGGTGCTGCCCGGTGGCCTCGGCACCCTGGACGAGCTGTTCGAGGCGCTGACCCTCGCGCAGACCGGCAAGGTCACGCAGTTCCCGATCGTGCTGCTGGGCACCGAGTTCTGGGGCGGGCTGGTGGAGTGGCTGCGCGGCTCCGTGCTGGCGTCCGGCAAGATCAAGCAGTCCGACCTGGACATGATGACCGTGACCGACGACGTCGAGCTGGCGGTGAGCCTCATGCGCGAGGCCAGCGCCCCGCTCGGCGGCCTGCTGGGGGAGTGAGCGACCGCAATGATGTGGTTCCTGGCGGCCCTGGTCGTGCTCGCCATGGGCGGGGTCGCCCTGCTGGCAGCCGGCAAGGGCGAGCCCCTGGCGCCGGCCTTCGACGACCGGCCCGACGCCTCGGTCCCGGCCGGTGAGGTCACCGGCGACGACCTGCGTCGCGTCCGCTTCTCCCTCGCCTTCCGCGGCTACCGGATGAGCGAGGTCGACGCGCTCCTGGACCGCCTGGCCACCGAGCGGGACCAGGCACGGGACCAGGCCCGAGACCAGGCTCGGGTCGAGGCCCTCGACCACGCCCGTGACGAGGCGCCGGCCGCTCCGGTCGAGGGCACCGAGGAGCCGCAACGAGACCCTGACGAGCCCGACCCGGCCGACGGCCCGACCTCACCCCTTCAGGGGGGATGAGGCACACTCGCCCGGTGCTCGCCCCCGTCGCCGCCGCCGTCCTCACCGCGTTCGTCGCGGTGGTCGTGCTCGTGACCCGGGTGCGGCTCGCCGGTCGTCCCGGCACCCGCTCCTGGCTGCTCCTGCACACCGTCACCGGCCTGGTCGGCACCCTCGTCTGGGCCGTCTTCCTGGCCTTCCCCGCCGACAGCGCGCCCGGGAGCGCGGGCGTCGGCATCGTGGGCCTGGGCTGCTACTGGTTCACGGCCCTGGCGGGCCTGGCCCTGCTCGCCCGCTGGCGCCGCCCCGAGGTCGGCAGGCGGGTCGCCCGGCACGCCGCCGGGCAGGAGAGCCGCGCCCTCTCCCGGGTGGGACACGTCGGCACCGTCCTCGCCGTGACGGCCCTCACCGTCGCCTACGCTCTGGCTCTGGTCTGAGGGCTCGGGCGCCCGACCGTCCCGCTCTCCCCGCCAGGCCGCACCGCCGACGAGTCGCCCCCGCGACGAGGGAGTACCCATGCCGACACCGACCACCCGCACGGCCGTCCTGGTCTCGCTGCTGCTGACCGCCACGCTGCTGGCGCTCCCGGCGCCGGCCACCGCCGACACCACCCGGACCGGGCAGGTGCTCGCCGCGGCACTGGCCCGGGAGGACCAGCCCGCCGTCGTGGCGCGCCGCAAGCTGGGCGAGTCCGTGGAGGGCCGCCCGATCATGGCCTACCGGCTCGGCGAGCCCGCCCGGCGCGGCGTGCCCAGCGTCGTCCTCATCGCCACCATGCACGGGGACGAGCGCCGCACCCGCTGGCTCCTCCAGACCCTGCGCGACGGCGACCCGGTCGTCGGGATCGACCTGTGGGTCGTGCCGACCTTCAACCCCGACGGCCTCGCCGCCGACACCCGCGCCAACGCCAACGGCGTCGACCTCAACCGCAACTGGCCCTACCGGTGGCGCGACCTCGACGGCCGCTACGAGTCCGGCAGCGGGCCGGCCAGCGAGCCCGAGACCCAGGCCGTGATGGCGTTCCTGAAGAAGGTGCAGCCGCAGCGCATCCTCTCCTTCCACCAGCCGCTCAAGGGCGTCGACACCGACACCAAGGACCGGGCCTTCGCCCGCCGCGTGGCGAAGAAGCTGCACCTGCCGGAGAAGACCTTCGACTGCGGCGGCACCTGCTACGGCACCATGACGTCCTGGTACAACCACCACTTCGACGGCTCGGCGCTCACCGTGGAGTACGGCCGCACGCCCACCCGCAAGCGGCTGGTGAAGCGGGCGCCGCGCCAGGTGCTACGGATCTTCGGGGCCGCCTACGGCGGGCTCGAGTGGGGCGCGGACGAGGCGGCCTGACCGCGTCCGACAGCGCCCGCGGGTGCCCCGACGCGCCGCGACCGGCGGCGCCGTGCAAGCGCACGACCAGCGATGGGGGATAATGGTCCGGCGGTGTCGACCGCCGTGCGCCGGAGGTCCGGCCACGAACCATCTGCCGATGAGGGAAGAGGTACGAGATGGCGGCCATGAAGCCGCGGACCGGCGACGGCCCGCTGGAGGTCACCAAGGAGGGGCGCGGCATCGTGATGCGCGTCCCGCTGGAGGGCGGCGGCCGTCTGGTCGTCGAGCTCAACGCGGACGAGGCCGGCGCCCTGGGCGAGGCCCTGAACGCCGTCGTCGGCTGACGCCGCACTGCATGCTTCCTGACATCCCGGAGCTGCCCACCCAGGTGACGCCTCCCGCCGTCGTCCTCGACCCCGCCTCCGTGCTGGGCGTGGACGAGGCGGAGGTCATCGCCCTCCCCACCTTCCCGGCCCCCGTGGCCGGTGACGGCGACGGCCCCGCCGTGCCCCTGCTGGGGCCCGACGGCGAGACCGTCGCCGACGCCCTCGGGCTCGACCTGCTGGGGGTGCTCGAGTCCGAGCGCGCCACCGGCGCGGTCGGCGAGGTCGTCAGCGTCCCCGTGCCCGGCGGCAGCACCGCCCAGCCCGCGCTGCGGCGCGTGCTGCTCGTGGGCCTCGGCGCCGGGGCCCCCACCGACGTCCGCCGCGCCGGCGCCACGCTGGCGCGCGCGACCCGCGACGGTGGGCCCGTGGCCACGTCCCTGGCCGCCGCCGTGGACGACGAGGGCCTCCAGGCCCTGGTGACCGGCCTCGTGCTCGGCTCGTTCGCCTTCACCTGGCGCTCGGGCCCGCCGCCGTTCCTCCCGCCGCCGCTGGTCGTGCTGGCCGGCTGCCCCGACGAGCGGGCCGACGCGCTGCGTCGCGGCCTCGCCCTCGCCGAGGCCGGCTGGACGGCGCGCTTCCTGGCCACGGTGCCCTCGAACCTGAAGAACCCCGGCTGGTTGGCCGCGCAGGCCGAGGCCGTCGCCGACGCCGCCGGGCTGGACTGCACGGTCTGGGACGAGCCGCGCCTGGTCGCCGAGGGCTTCGGCGGCATCCTGGGCGTCGGCCAGGGCTCGGTCACCCCGCCGCGGATGATCCGGCTCGACTACGCCCCGCCCGGCGCCACCCGCCGCACCCCGACCGTGGTGCTGGTCGGCAAGGGCATCACCTTCGACTCCGGCGGGCTGTCCATCAAGCCCGCCGAGGGCATGGTCTCGATGAAGCGCGACATGACCGGCGGCGCCGTCGTCCTCGCGACGATGGCGGCCCTCGAGGCTGTCGGCTGCCCGGTCAAGGTCGTCGGCCTGATCGCGGCGGCCGAGAACGCCGTCGGTGCCGCGAGCATGCGCCCCGGCGACGTGCTGCGCCACTACGGCGGGCGCACCACCGAGGTCACCAACACCGACGCCGAGGGACGCCTGGTCATGGCCGACGCCCTCGCCTACGCGGTGGAGAACGTGAAGCCGGCCGCGATGGTCGACGTCGCCACGCTGACCGGCGCCATGAAGGTGGCGCTCGGGCTCCGCACCGGCGGCTACTTCGCCTCCGACGACGCCCTCGCCGACCTGCTCGGTGAGGCCGGCGGTGCCGCGGGGGAGCCGCTGTGGCGGATGCCGCTGGACGACACCTACGCCGACCGGCTGCGCTCCACCGTGGCCGACGCCGACAACGCCGGCGGCGGCCCGGGCGCGATCACCGCGGCTCTGTTCCTGAAGCCGTTCACGGGGGGCCTCCCGTGGGCGCACCTGGACGTGGCCTCCGTCGGCGACTCGCCGGTGGAGAACCACGAGTGGACGACCGGTCCGACCGGCTGGGGCGCTCGCACGCTGCTCACCTGGCTCGGCTCGCAGGACCCGCTCGCGGGCGTCGGGCAGGACTGAGCGCCCACCGGCACCACCAGGACCGACACCGGCCCGGACGGGGACTCCGTCCGGGCCGGTGCTGTGTCGGGGTGCTGTGTCCGGGTGCTGCTTCCGAGCTGGCTGCGTCAGCCGACGAGGCGCGCGCAGAGCAGGCCGTCGCCGACCGGCAGGAGCACGGGCAGGAGCCGCTCGTCGTCCAGCACGCGCTGGCCGAGGTCGCGCAGTGTCACGGTGAGCTCGTCGCGCTGGGCGGGGTCCGGCACGCGGCCGGCGGAGAGGGCGTCGACCACGACGACCACGCCGCCCGGGCGGAGCAGCCGGAGCGCCTCGTCCAGGTAGGCGCCGGCCTCGTGCGGGTCGGCGTCGCACAGGACGAGGTCGTAGTGGCTGTCGGTGAGCCGGGGCAGCACCTCGAGCGCGGCGCCCGGGATGGTGCGGGCGCGCTGGGCCGGGAAGCCTGCCTCGGTGAAGCCGAGCCTGGCCAGGCGCTGGTGCTCGGCCTCCACGTCGACGGTGGTGAGCACGCCGTCGGCACGCATGCCACGCAGCAGCCACAGCCCGGAGACGCCGGTGCCGGTGCCGATCTCGACGACGGCACGCGCGTCGAGCGCGGCCGTGAGGAAGCGCAGGGCGGCCCCGGTGCCGGGGTCGATCGCGCCGACGCCCATCTCCTGGGCGCGCGAGCGGGCCTCGGCGAGGATCTCGTCCTCGGGGACGAATCCTTCGGTGAACGCCCAGGCGGTGGGCGAGATCGGCGTGCTGATGACGTCCTCCTCCGTCGTCCACCGGCGTGGATCGTTGCTGGTCAACCTATACCTTCGCCCGGCGCGCCCGGGCCCCGGCACGCGTGCGGGCCCCAGGTCGGGAACTTCCGCGCCGCGCGTGGCGTTGCACAGGTCGAGAGCCGCCCACCGGGAGAGCCCTCGACCTGCCGGCACCTCCGGGCCAGGTCACAGGCTTCTCTCAGCACGCTGCACTAGCGTGAGGGAGGACGCGGCACCCCTCCGGGGCCGCCACCACACCGCACCTGACCCAGGAGCACGATGAGCACGCAGACCACGACGATCACGGACCCGGGTGCGGCCACGCCCTCGTGGGACCAGATCGTCGAGGAGCACTCCGACCGCGTCTTCCGTCTGGCCTACCGGCTGACGGGCAACCGGCACGACGCCGAGGACCTCACGCAGGAGGTCTTCGTCCGCGTCTTCCGGTCGCTGGACACCTACACGCCCGGCACCTTCGAGGGCTGGCTGCACCGCATCACCACCAACCTCTTCCTCGACGGCGCGCGCCGCAAGCAGCGCATCCGCTTCGACGCCCTCTCCGACGAGCGGGCCGAGCGCCTCACCAGCAGCGCGCCGGCCCCCGAGGTCGCCTTCGCCGACCAGCAGTTCGACGACGACGTCGAGAGCGCGCTGGCCACCCTGCCGCCGGACTTCCGCGCCGCCGTCGTCCTGTGCGACGTCGAGGGCCTCTCCTACGAGGAGATCGCCGAGATCCTGGGCGCGAAGCTCGGCACGGTGCGCTCGCGCATCCACCGCGGCCGCTCGATGCTGCGCTCCGCCCTGGCCCACCGTGCGCCCCGCGCCGGCCGCCTGCGCTACTCCGGGCCGCTGCTGCCCCCGCTGACGGGCGCGCAGCCGGTCGTGCGGGGGACCACGTGATCGGCGGCCACCTGGGCAACCGGGCCAGCGCCCTGCTGGACGGCCAGCTGCCCGAGGCGGAGGCCGAGCGGTGGTGGACGCACGTCCACGGCTGCCACGCCTGTCGCGACCTCGTCGAGCGCGAGGGCTGGGTCAAGGACCGGCTCTCCGGCCTGGCGCGCACCGAGACCGGCATGGGCGCCTCGGACTCCCTCAAGGGCCTGCTCAAGGGCGGCGCCTGCGCGCCGCGGCCCGGCTTCGGGGTCGACGCGCACCTCGCCCCGCCGTCCGGTGAGGCCCTGCTGGCGATGTCCGCCGGCCTGCCCCCGCGCACGGATGACGGCCGCCCGCCGCGTCCGTGGCGCCACGTGGGCCTGGCGGCCGGCGTCGGTGGTGCCGCGGGCGCCGCGGTCTTCGGCTTCGCGGCGGTCACCATGGGGGTCGTGCCCGGTGGGCAGCCCACCCCGGCCACGTCGGTGAACCAGCCGGTCTCGCAGTCCAGCACCACCCCGACCGGGTCGTCGACCGCGGTCTCCCCGGCCAGCCTGCCGGTCCTCCACCACCTCGCCCGCACCTCGGGCGCGGTGCGCCAGGCCTCCGCCGGCGACTAGGCCACCCACGTCGGGGAACCCGTTTCAGGAGGTCTCCGCCATGATGGCGTGGTGACCGACGAGCAGCCGACCCCGCCGCCCGCCGACGATCCCTCGTCCGGCCCCTCCCCGGCGTCCAGCCCGGCCTCCACTCCGGCGCCGGCGCCGCGGGACTCCTGGGTCCCGCCGTCGCACGGCCCGCTGCCGTACCCGGTGCGTGCGCCGCAGCAGGGGCCCGCCCAGCCCGGTCAGCAGCCGGGTCAGCAGCCGTACGCCCAGGCCTACCCCCAGCCGTACCCCGCCGCTGCACCGGCTCCGGGCGCACCGGGGGAGAAGCCCCGTCGCGTGCGGGCCAGCCGGTGGACCTGGCCGCTGGTCAGCGTGCTGGCGCTCGTGCTCGGCGCCGTCGGCGGCGTGCTCGGTGGGGCACTGGTGGTCGGGGGCGGCACCGTGTCCGGCGGCCTGCCCCCGGTCGACGTGGTGACCGGCGCCCCGATCGCCCCCGAGGACGGCAGCGTCGCGGCGGTGGCCGCCGAGCTGCTGCCCTCGACGGTGCAGATCGTGGCCAGCGACGGCGCCGGGAGCGGCGGCACGGGCTCCGGCTTCGTGCTCGACCGCGACGGGCACGTCGTCACCAACAACCACGTCATCGACGCCGCGGTCGACGACGGCCGCATCGTCGTCGTGGACGCGAACGGCAACCGCTACCCGGCCGAGCTGGTCGGGCGCAGCGCGGTCTACGACCTGGCGGTGCTGCTGGCCCCCGACATGGCCGGCGCGTTCACCCCGGCCAGCCTCGGCGCCTCCAGCGCGCTCCAGGTCGGGGAGACGGTGGTGGCGATCGGCTCGCCGCTGGGCCTCTCCTCGACCGTCACCTCGGGCATCGTCTCGGCGCTGGGCCGACCGGTCACCGTGGGCGGCGGCGAGGACGCCTCGTCCTACATCAACGCGGTGCAGACGGACGCGGCGATCAACCCCGGCAACTCCGGCGGCCCGCTGGTCAACCTCGTCGGCCAGGTCGTCGGCGTGAACTCCGCGATCGCCACGGCCGGCGGCAGCTTCACCGGCGAGGCCGGCAGCATCGGCGTCGGCTTCGCGATCCCCGTCGAGCAGGTGCGCGTCACGGTCGACCAGATCCTGCGCACCGGCGAGGCCCGCTACCCGATCATCGGCGCCGACGTGCAGACGGCCAGCGCGACCGGCGCGGGCGCGCGCATCCGCGGCGTCAACGGCGGCAGCCCGGCCGAGGACGCGGGGCTGCGCGCCGGCGACCTCGTCACCCGGGTCGGCGACGTCCGCGTGACGGACGGGATCTCGCTGATCGTCGCGATCCGCACCTACCAGCCGGGCGAGACGGTCACCCTCACCTACCGTCGCGACGGGGACGAGGCGACCGCGGACGTGACGCTGATGGGCGTCGTCGGCTGACGATCCTGACGGGCGTCGTCGGCTGACGGCTGCGGCCCGGCCGGCGGCTACGCCTCCGGCTGGTCGACCTCGACGAACGGGTGCTCGTCGACGAACGTCCGGGTCTGCGCGTACATGCGCTGGATGAACGACTCCAGCTGCTCGGCCTCCACGCGCCACTGGCCGCGTCCGCCGATCTTGATCGCCGGCAGGTCGCCTCGCCGCACCAGGGCGTAGACCTGTGCGCTGGAGGTGTTGAGGACCTCGGCGACGTCGGCGAGGGTCAGGAAGCGGGGGCTGCCGGGCATGCCCCCATGGTGTCATCGACGGCCCGGACCCGTGCGTCGCACCGCCGCGGCCTGTGGACGAGCGCGTCGCGGAGCGGTCCGGACGGCCCTGTGGACGACAGGTGAGAACTGACGCAGACGGGGAAGGCTGCTCCTCGTGGCACTCCAGACCTCCTCCCGCGAGCACCCGACCGTCGACCCCGCGATGCCGGCCGCGCCGCCGGCCACCCGCGCCCGCCGCCCCGGCTGGCGCGACCCGCGTCTGTGGGTCGGCGTGGCGATCGTGGCCGCGTCCGTCCTGCTGGGCGCCCGCGTCCTGGCCGCCGCCGACGACACGGTGACCGTCTGGGCCGCCGGCTCGACGGCTGCGGCCGGCTCCGCGCTGGACCCGGACGACCTGATCCCGGTGCAGGTCCGCTTCGCCGACGGCGAGGACCTGGACGCGTACTGGACCGCCGACGCCGCCCTGCCGGCCGAGGGGGTGCTCCTGCGCGACGTCGGCGCCGGCGAGCTGCTGCCCCGCGCCGCCGTGGGTGAGGGCATCGAGTCCGGCCTGGTGGACGTGCCCGTCAGCGTCGGCGGGGCGCTGCTGCCCGCGAGCGTCCGCGCCGGCGCCCGGGTCGACGTGCACCTCGCTCCGGGCACGGGGGCCACGGAGGCGGCCGTCGCCGACGCCCGCGCCGCCGGCTGGCGTCCCGGAACCCCCGTGCTCGCGGACGCGCTGGTGGTCGAGCAGTCCGGCTCCTCGGGCCTCGCCGGTGCCGAGTCGGGCCTGGTCCTCCGCGTCGAGGAGGACGAGGCGGAGCGCTGGTTCGCCCTGCGCGCCACGTTCACCGACGCCGTCGTCTCCGTGGCGGTGCGCCCGTGAGCCCGCGGGTCGTGCTGGTCGCGGCCGCCGGCGCCGAGTGGGAGGACGCCGCCCTGGCCGCGCTGGACGAGCGCGCGGGCGTGGTCGTCCTCAAGCGCTGCATGGACATCGAGGACCTGCTCGCCTCGGCGGCCTCCGGCCAGGCCGACTCCGCCGTGCTGGGGCTCGACGCGCACGGGCTCGACGCCGGCTCGGTCGACCTGCTGCGCCGGTACGGCGTCCGCCCGGTCGCCGTCGTCCCGACCGGCGTGGACCCCGAGTCCGCCCGGCTCCGGGCGGGCCGGGTCGGCCTGCGCCGGCTGGTGGCCGAGGCGTCCGTCGCCGACGTCGCCGACGCCGTGACGGCCCCCGAGCCGGGCGACGAGCCCGGCGACGACCCCGGCTCGGGGCCGGGGGAGCCGGGCGCCGCCCCCACGGTCGGTGGCCCGCGGCTGCCGCCCGGCCTGGACCTGGTGGCACTGGCCGCCGCGGCCCGCGAGCGTGAGGCGGCCGAGGGCGCCAGAGCCCCGGGAGACACGGGAGCCCCGGGAGACCCGGGCCCGGCCCTCGACGGAGCGGCGGACGACGGCGCCGCCGCCGGCAGGGGCGTCGGCGACCTGGACGACCTCGAGCGGCTGCTCGACGAGGAGCCGCCGCGCCGCGGGACGCGCCCCGGGCGACCGGGCCGCGTCGTGGCCGTCTGGGGACCCACGGGTGCGCCGGGCCGCACCACCGTGGCCGCCGGTCTGGCCACCCTCGGCGCCGCCCGGGGCACCGACACGCTGCTCGTCGACGCCGACCCCTGGGGCGGGGCCGTGGCCCAGCACCTGGGCGTGCTCGACGAGGTCTCCGGGCTGCTCGCGACGGCCCGGCTCGCCGCCGCCGGCACGCTGCCCGAGCGGTGGCGCACCGCCGCCCGGGCGCTCTCGCCGACCCTGTCGGTGCTCACCGGCCTGCCGCGTGCCGACCGGTGGGTGGAGGTGCGGTCCGGGGTGCTCGAGCAGCTGCTCACCGCCGCCTCGACGGTCGGCGACGTGGTCGTCGACACCGGCGCCAGCCTCGAGGACGACCCCGGCGCCGAGCTGGCCGGCCGCGGTGCCCGCAACGGGACCACCCTGGCCGCGCTGGAGGCGGCGGACGAGATCGTGGTCGTCGGGTCCGCCGACCCGGTGGGGCTCTCGCGGCTGGCCCGGGGGCTGGTCGACCTGGCCGAGGTCCGGCCGGGCGTGCGCCCGCACGTGGCCGTCAACCGGGTGCGCAGCAGCCTCGGCTGGTCCCGCGAGGAGCTGGCCGACATGGTCCGCGGGTTCGGGCACCTGTCCTCGCTGCACTTCCTGCCGGCCGACACCGAGGCGGTCGACCGGGCCCTCGTCGCGGGCCGGTCCGTGGCGGAGCAGCGCGACGCGGCCCTCACGCAGGCGCTGGCCGGGCTGGCCGACGACGCGCTGTGCGCCGCCCCCACCGGGGCCATCCACTCCGGCGCGGGAGCGCGCACCGTGGCCGGCCGTGGCGGCGCCCGCCGCCGGGCGCGGGGTCGGCTCAGGCGAGCAGCAGGCTGAGGCCACCGACGGTCAGCACGAGCATCACCAGCAGCATCGGCACCTGACCGCGCACCGCGCGTCCGGGGGCCAGCACCCGCACGGCGCGCTCGTGCGCGGCCACGGCGGCCAGCACGTGGCCGGCCACGACCGCCAGCAGCTGCACGTTCGCCACCAGCACGGGGTGGTACTGGAGCCAGCGGTCGACGCCGAGCGTGCCGGTGCCCAGCCAGTTCGCGCCGGTGCCCAGCGGGTCGGAGGCCTGCACCAGGGTCGCCTGGCCGACGACCCACCAGAACGTCAGGTAGTGCGCCACCAGGTACCCGGCCACGAGGGGCACCGCGGCGGGCGCGAGGTAGGTGGTGCCGAGGCCCCGCGCACCGTGCGCGAGCAGGGCGCCCACGAGCGCGCACAGCCCCACCAGGCCCACGGTGCCCAGCAGCACGGCGCCGCCCGCGGTGCCGGTCACCGCCGGGTCCTGCACCAGCCGCAGCCAGGACGGGGTGTCGGAGAGCGAGTCGAACGCCGTGCTGCCCAGCAGCACCGCCACCACGGCCGGCACGCCGGGCCCGCTCGGCGCGGCGCTGAGGTTGGCCAGCGGCGAGACCACGTGCAGCCGTCCCTCACGCACCAGCCAGGGGGAGAGCCGGGCCAGGAGCCCCGAGAACGCCTCCATCGGGTCGGCCGCGTCCAGCCAGCGGGTGCCCGCCACCACCCCGCCGAGGACCAGGACGACGACGTAGCCGGCGCACCACACGCGCACCGGCACCAGCTCGGTCGAGTGCGGGTGCACCAGCTCGAGGAAGGTGAAGGAGAGCAGCCCCAGGGCGGCCGGCCAGCGGCCGACCCAGCCCGGCAGGTCCACGAGCCCGCGCTCGGCGTCGGTGCCGGAGGCCCGGGCCAGGAGCTCCACCAGCGTGCGCAGCGGGCTGATCGCCCGCCACACCGGCCCGAGCAGCAGCGAGGCCAGCGGGACGCCGACCCACCACCACACGTAGACCATCCCGAAGAGGGGGTTGGTGAGCTGGTCGGGCCCGCCGAAGGCGGCCAGCGCCGCCCACGCCAGCCCGAGCATCCCGAGGCCGCGCAGTCCCCACCGCCAGGCGGGGGAGGCGACCAGCGTCGGGAGCGGGCGCGGGGCCGGCGTCCCGACGCGGGAGGGGTGCCAGCGTGGGGTGCGCCAGGCCCGCGCGAGCACCACGAAAGACGCCAGCAGCGCCAGGGCGCCGCCCAGCACGGCCAGGCCGGCGGGCAGCGGGAGGTCCTGGGTGCCGCCGAGGCCGTGGGCGGTGACGGTCAGCGGGGAGCCGGGAAGCAGGGAGAGGGGGAGCAGGGTCACCGCACCTCGAGCTGCACGATGGTCTGCTCCAGCGAGTGCGACTCGATCTCGACGATGCCCGGCATGGTGATCACGACCTCCTGCTCGCTCTCACCGGCAGGGTAGTCGAGGTGCTGCTCGGGGTCGGCGTGCACGTGCAGCTCGCCGGCCTCGTCGGCGTCCACCTCCAGCACCACCGTCTGGCCGCGCTCGACCACGACCCGGTCGCCGTTCGGCTCGACCGAGTCCGCGGTGATCCGCACGCTGACGACCTCGGGTGCGAGGTCGGAGGTGTTCACGGGTGCCGACCATCCCTCGCCGCAGCCGGACAGCCCGACCAACCCGACCAGCAGCGGGAGCGCGAGGAGGGCGGCGTGGCGGTGGCGGAGAGCTGGCATCGTGGTGTCCCGGGTCCTTCGACGGTGCGCCGCGGCGCTCAGGGGTGGCCGGGCTCTGACAGAATCGCACGCAGCCACCGACCGGTGAGCACCACCGGGGCGGCTGCGTGGCTCGTCCTCACCCATCGGCGGACGGGCCCGCGAACCGAGGACCGCTGGAGAAGGGATGCCCCCGTGCCCGACCGGCTCCGCGCCCGCGACCTCGCCCTCCTGGCGGGGGAGACCTCGTCGACCCCGCGCCACCACGCCACGGTGCAGGTGGTCGAGCCGGGGGAGGGCGGGCTGGACTACGGGCGGCTGCTGGCCCTGGTCTCCGAGCGGATCAGCTTCGTGCCCCGCTACCGGCAGCGGGTGCAGCGCGTGCCCGGCATGCTGGCCAACCCGATGTGGGTCGACGACCCGCACTTCGACCTCGGCTACCACGTGCGCCGCTCGGCGGTGCCGCGCCCGGGCACCCAGGACCAGCTGCGCGACCTCGTCGCCCGCATCGTCTCCCGCCCGCTGGACCGCTCCAAGCCGCTGTGGGAGTTCTACGTCGTCGAGGGCCTCGAGGACGGCAGGGTGGCGCTGCTGAGCAAGAGCCACCAGGCCCTCGTCGACGGCGTGACCACCGTCGACCTCGGGCAGGTGCTGCTCGACCCGGACCCCGAGCACCGCGACCTCGGCGGCGACGAGTGGCGCCCCGCGCCCCGTCGCAGCGCGGTCTCGCTGGTGCGCGAGGCCGTCACCGACAACCTGCTCGACGCCCGCACCCTGGTGCAGACGCTCCAGTCGCGGGTCGACGACGCCGGCCGCGCCCTGGAGACCGGCCTCCAGCGCAGCGGCGTGCTCCTGGACGCCGTCACCGCCGGCCGCCCCGACCGGGAGACGGCGATCAGCGGCCGGCACTCCTCCCAGCGTCGCGTGGTGCCGGTCTTCACCGACCTCGCCGACTACCGCCTCGTCCGCGAGGTGCACGGCGGCACCGTCAACGACGTCGTGCTGGCCACGGTCACCGGGGCGCTGCGCTCGTGGCTGATGACGCGGCACGAGTCCCTGGGCGGCCTGCGCCGCGTGCGCGCGGTGGCGCCGGTCTCGGTGATCGACGAGGAGATGGAGGCGACCATCCTCGGCTCCCAGATCGCCCCGCACTACGTCGACCTGCCCGTGGGCGAGCCCTCGCCCGTCGTCCGCCTGCACCAGGTCTCCTACTCCTTCACCGCCCACCACGAGACGGGACGCGGCGTGGCGGCCGAGCGGCTCGCCGGGCTGTCCGGCTTCGCGCCCACGACCTTCCACGCCGTGGCCGGCCGCGTGGCCGCGGGGGAGCCGCAGCGGGGCTTCCAGATCGCCGTGACCAACGTGCCCGGCCCCCAGTCCCCGCTGTACGCCGCGGGCGCCCGGATGGTCGCGACGTACCCGGTGCCGCCGCTGCTGCCGCACCACCTCGTGGCCGTCGGCGTGACCTCCTACGACGGGCAGGTCGCCTACGGGATCACCGCGGACCGCGACCACGTGCCCGACGCCGACGTGCTGGGCCAGTGCCTGACCGAGGCGCTCGCGGAGCTGGTGGACACCGCCACCGGCCTGCGCCCCCGGGCCCCGCGGGGCCGGCGGCCGAGCCGACGCAAGCCCAGCGGCGGGCGAGGCCCCGCCGGCGAGAAGGAGAAGAAGAAGTGAGCGTGCGCGTCTACGTGCCGGGCAGCTACGGGCTGCTGCGGCAGTGGCACGAGTCCGGCCGGGTCCCGACCGAGGGCGGCCTGGTGGCCGTCGACGACGGCGAGGAGGCCGAGTACGGCGCGCTGATGGGGGCGGCCGACGCCTCCGCCGCGCTGGCCGGCGACGACCGCCGCCGGGTGGTGGTGGTCGCCGAGGTCGGTGCCGAGGGGGACGTCGCGCAGATGCGTCAGGTGGCCGCCGTCCACGTGGACGCCGAGCCCTACGCCGACCTGGACGACGAGCTGCTCTGGTATGCCACGCAGGAGGTCGAGCACCTCCTCTGAGCCTGCTCCTCTCCTCAGGGGGATGTGCCTGCTCCGCTGGACCTCGCTACGGTCGAGCCGGCAGCAACGTGCTGTCGACTCGCGCTGAGCCTGTGTGAGATGGGTGTCAGACGTATGACACCGTCCGCATGAGTGCGTGACATCTGTCCGATGTGGCCGCGACGTCCACGCTCCTAGCGTGGGACCAGACCGCCGGCCCACCTATGGAGAGGACCGCCCATGGACGCCATCAGCTTTCCCCCGGCCCCGCTGAACGAGCCCAACCTGCACTACGCCCCCGGCAGCCCCGAGCGCGCGGAGCTCGAGGCCGCGATCGCCGAGCTCCAGGCGGCGGGCCCCCGCGACTTCCCCGCCCACATCGGCGGCGAGCGGGTCACCGGTGGCGGCGCCGAGATGAAGGTCGTGCAGCCGCACGCCCACGCCAAGGTGCTCGGCACCCTGCGCAACACCACCAAGGACGAGGCGCAGAAGGCCGTCGACGCGGCCCTGGCCGCCGGCCCCGCCTGGCGCGACATGCCCTTCGACGAGCGCTGCGCCATCCTGCTCAAGGCCGCCGACCTGCTGGCCGGCCCGTGGCGGCAGAAGCTCAACGCCGCGACCGTGCTGGGTCAGAGCAAGACCGCCTTCCAGGCCGAGATCGACTCCGCGTGCGAGCTCATCGACTTCTGGCGCTACAACGTCCACTACGCCAAGCAGATCCTCACCGACCAGCCCATCGCCAACAGCAAGGGCGTGTGGAACCGGACGGACCACCGTCCGCTCGAGGGCTTCGTCTACGCGATCACGCCGTTCAACTTCACGGCCATCGCCGGCAACCTGCCCACGGCTCCGGCGCTCATGGGCAACACCGTCATCTGGAAGCCCTCGCCGACCCAGCAGCTCGCCGCGTCCCTGACGATGGAGCTGCTCGAGGAGGCCGGCATGCCCCCGGGCGTCATCAACATGCTGCCCGGCGACGGCCTCGACGTCTCCGACGTGGTGCTCTCCAGCCCCGACCTGGCCGGTATCCACTTCACCGGCTCGACCCCGACCTTCCAGCACCTGTGGAAGCAGGTCGGCGAGAACATCTCGGGCTACAAGTCCTACCCGCGCATCGTCGGCGAGACCGGCGGCAAGGACTTCATCGTCGCCCACCCCTCGGCCCAGAAGGACGTCGTGCGCACCGCCATGGTCCGCGGCGCGTTCGAGTTCTCCGGCCAGAAGTGCTCCGCCGCGTCCCGCGCCTACGTGCCCGCCTCGCTGTGGGCCGAGATGAAGGACGAGCTGGTCGCCGAGGTCGAGGGCATCGCCATGGGCGACCCGACCGACTTCTCGAACTTCCTCGGTGCCGTCATCGACGACCGGGCCTTCGCCAAGCACGAGGCGGCCATCGCCCGTGCCCGGTCCACCGAGGGCCTCGAGGTCGTGGCCGGTGGGCAGACGGACGACTCGGTCGGCTACTTCGTCCGCCCGACCGTCATCACCGTCGAGGACCCCGACGACGAGATCTTCTCCACCGAGTACTTCGGGCCGATCCTCGCCGTCCACGTCTACGACGACTCGGCGCCGCACGCCTTCGAGACCATCGTCGGCCAGCTGGAGTCGGTGGCGCCCTACGCCCTGACCGGCGCGGTCATCTCCCAGGACCGCCAGGCCATCGCCTGGGCCAGCGACGCGCTCCGCTTCGCCGCGGGCAACTTCTACGTCAACGACAAGCCCACCGGCGCCGTCGTCGGCCAGCAGCCCTTCGGCGGCGGTCGCGCGTCCGGCACCAACGACAAGGCCGGCGCCGCGGTCAACCTGCTGCGCTGGACGAGCCCGCGCTCCATCAAGGAGACGTTCGTGCCGCCGACGGACTACCGCTACCCGTACATGGGCTGAGCCCTCCGGGTACGCACAGCCCCCCCGTCGCCCCTGATCACAGGTGGACGACGGGGGCGCTGTTCGTGTCGGGGTGCTGCTCAGGAGGAGAGGCGGGCGCAGCCGACCTTCTCCTCCTTGTTGAGCGCCTTGATGAGCATGTCGGCGATCAGCTTCTCGACCTTGCCGCCGACCAGCGGGATGCGGACGTTCACGTCCAGCTCGACGTCCTCGGTGATCGAGGCGCCGTCCTCGACCAACGTGGCGGTGCCGCGGATCTCGCCCGGCTTGCCGGGGATGACGACCTCGACGTCGGCGTAGACGCCGCGCCAGGTCTCGGTCCGGATGATCGTGATCTCCTCGCCGACGAGCTTGGTGGCGAACGACGGCAGCCCGGCGGCACCCTGCACCTGCTCGACGCGGACGATGGTCGCCTCCGCGTCCTCGGTGACGCTGACCTCGTGACGCAGCACGCGCTGGGCCTCGCAGACCTCCTCGCGGAAGCCCTTGTCCAGCACCATCGCGCGGACCGTCTCCATGTCGCCGTTGTAGGTCATCGAGTGGGAGATGTGCGTCGTCATGGGCGCATCCTGCCCCACCGGTGATCGAGGTGTGAGGAGCTCCGGGGCAATCCGGTGATCGAGGTGTGAGGAGCTCCGGCGACGAGCCTCGAGATCGCCGCACCCGTCCACCGTCCTCGGGATTATTGAAGCCTCAACGTTGTTGGGAGAGACATGAAGAAGATCGGGTTCCTGTCCTTCGGGCACTGGACGCCGTCGCCGCAGTCCCAGACGCGGTCGGCCGCCGATGCCCTCACCCAGTCCGTCGACCTCGCGGTCGCCGCCGAGGAGCTGGGCGTGGACGGCGCGTACTTCCGCGTCCACCACTTCGCCCGCCAGCTCGCCTCGCCGTTCCCGCTGCTGGCCGCGGCCGGCGCCAGGACGTCGACCATCGAGCTCGGCACCGGCGTCATCGACATGCGCTACGAGAACCCGCTGTACATGGCGGAGGACGCCGGCGCGGCCGACCTGCTCTCCGGCGAGCGGCTCCAGCTCGGCATCTCCCGGGGCAGCCCGGAGCAGGTGATCGACGGCTACCGGTACTTCGGCTACCAGCCGAGCGAGGGGTCCGACCACGCCGACATGGCCCGCCAGCACACCGAGGTGTTCCTCCAGGTGCTCGAGGGCCAGGGCTTCGCCGAGCCGAACCCGCGGCCGATGTTCCCGAACCCGCCGGGCCTGCTGCGGATCGAGCCGCACAGCCCGGGCCTGCGCCGGCGCATCTGGTGGGGCGCGGGCACCCGCGCCACCGCCGAGTGGACCGCCCGGCAGGGCATGAACCTGATGTCCTCGACCCTGCTCTCGGAGGACACCGGCGTGCCCTTCCACGCCCTCCAGGCCGAGCAGATCGAGCGGTTCCGCAAGGCGTGGGCGGACGCCGGCCACGACTGGACGCCGCGCACCTCGGTCAGCCGCAGCATCTTCCCGATCGTCGACGAGACCGACGCCGCCTACTTCGGCACCGGCTCCTCGCAGGACCAGGTGGGCATGCTCGAGGGCGTCCGGTCCCGCTTCGGCAAGACCTACGCCGGCGAGCCCGACAAGCTCATCGAGGAGCTGCGCGAGGACGAGGCCGTCGCCACCGCGGACACGCTGCTCATCACCGTCCCCAACCAGCTCGGCGTGGAGTACAACGCGCACGTGCTGGAGTCGCTGATGACCCACGTCGCCCCGGCCCTCGGCTGGCGCTGACCAGGCCGTGATCCACCCGTCCGGGCAAGAGTGACGCAAGCCCGGGCGGGTGGTGTTGGCGGCCACGCGCAGGCCCCCTAGTGTCGGAGTGTGTCAACGGCGACGCAGACCTCAGACCAGGGCAAGTCCGACCTCCTCGCGCGGGCCACCGAGCTCGCCTGCGCGGGCAAGGGCACGGGCGGGCCACCGCACGAGACCGTGGGCGCGCTGCTGCGCGCGTACTTCCGCTACGTGGCTCCCGAGGACCTCGGGGAACGCAGCGACGCCGACGTCTTCGGCGCCCTCGCCAGCCACCACCGGCTGGCCGCGCGACGCAGCGAGGGCGAGGCCCGGATCCGCGTCCTGACCCCCACGCTGGCCGAGCAGGGCTGGTCCGCCGGCGGGCACAGCGTGGTCGAGATCGTCACCGACGACATGCCCTTCCTGGTCGACTCCGTGACCATGGAGCTGGCCCGCCAGCTGCGCGACGTCCACCTCGTCGTCCACCCCCACTTGGACGTCCGCCGGGACGAGGCGGGCACGCTGCTCGAGGTCGTGCCGGTCGCCGACAGCGGCCGTGCGCCCGACGACGGCTGGCGGCGCGAGTCCTGGATGCACCTGGAGATCGACCGGGTGCCCGAGAACGACCCCGACGAGGGCGCCGGCGCGATCGTCGCCCAGCTCCAGCGGGTGCTGCGCGACGTGCGGCTCTCCGTGGAGGACTGGGGCGCGAGCCGCGCACGGCTGCGCGACCTCGCCTTCACCCTGCGCGAGCAGCCGCCGACCGGCATCGACGCCGACGAGGTCCGCCAGGCCACCGACCTGCTCGACTGGCTCACCGAGGACCACTTCACCTTCCTCGGCGCCCGCGACTACGACCTCGACGTCGTGGACGGCGAGGACGTGCTGCGCGCCGTCGACGGCAGCGGCCTCGGCATCCTGCGCGCCGACGAGGACCGGAGCACCAGCTTCGCGCGGATGCCTGGCCCGGTGCGCGCCAAGGCCCGCGAGAAGACCCTGCTGGTGCTGGCCAAGGCCAACTCCCGCGCCACGGTCCACCGCCCCGCCTACCTCGACTACGTCGGGGTGAAGACCTTCGACGAGGCCGGCAACGTCACCGGCGAGCGCCGCTTCCTGGGCCTGTTCTCCTCCAGCGCCTACGCGGAGTCGCTGATGCGCGTGCCGCTGCTGCGCGACAAGGCCGAGGAGGTGCTGCGGCGCAGCGGCTTCGACCCGCGCTCCTACGCCGGTCGCGCGCTCATGGACACCCTCGAGAGCTACCCGCGCGACGAGCTGTTCCACACCCCGGTCGCCGAGCTCGCCTCGATGGCGACCGCCGCCATGCACGCCCGCGAGCGGCGCTCGGTGCGCGCCATCACGCGCGCCGACACCTACGGGCGCTACGTCAGCGTGCTCGTCTACCTGCCGCGCGACCGGTACAACACCGCCGTCCGCGAGCGGTTCAGCCAGATCCTGCTCGACCAGCTGGGCGGCTCGAGCGTCGAGTTCACCGTGCGCATCCACGAGTCGACCACGGCCCGGGTGCACTTCGTGGTGCACCTGCCGCAGGGCGAGCACGACCCCACGGTGACCGGCACGCTGCGCGTCCTGGACCCCGCGGACCTCGAGCGTCGGCTGGTCGACGCCTCGCGCTCGTGGCGCGACGACTTCGTGGCCGCCGTCCTGGCCGAGCACGGCGAGCACGCCGGCTCCCGCCTCGTCCGTCGCTACGGCGACGCCTTCCCCGAGGCCTACAAGGAGGACTTCTCCCCGCGGACGGCGGCGGTGGACCTCGGCCGCCTCGAGGAGGTGCGCGCGGCCAACGCCGCCGCGGGCGTGAGCCAGGGCCTCGACCTGGCGCTGTACGAGCGCCTGGACGCCGGCCGTGGCGAGGTGCGGCTGAAGGTCTTCCGGGTCGGCCCCGGCCTCTCGCTCTCGCGGGTGCTGCCGATGCTCTCGTCGCTGGGCGTCGAGGTCGTCGACGAGCGGCCCTACGAGCTGGACGACCTGGACGAGCCGACCTACGTCTACGAGTTCGGTCTGCGCTACGGCGCGGAGCTGCCCGAGTCGGCCAAGACCCTGGTGACCGACGCGCTGCGCGCGATCTGGGACCGGCACGCCGAGACGGACGGGTTCAACCGCCTCGTCCTGGCCGCCGGCCTGACCTGGCGCGAGGTGGCGATCCTGCGCGCCTACGCCAAGTACATGCGCCAGGGCGGGTCGCCGTTCGGCGGCGACACGATCCAGGAGGCGCTCGCGGTCAACGTGGACATCACGCGCCTGCTGGTGCGCCTGTTCACCTGCCGGTTCGAGCCCAGCGAGGCCGGTGGGCCGAGCCCCGACAAGCGCGAGCACACCGCCCGCACGATCGCGGGGCACGTGGAGCGGGCGCTGGACGACGTGGTCAGCCTCGACCACGACCGCATCCTGCGCTCCTACCTGACCCACGTGCAGGCGACCCTGCGCACCAACTACTTCCAGACCGACGAGGACGGCCGGCCGAAGAGCTACCTGTCCCTGAAGCTGGAGCCGAAGGCGATCCCCGACCTGCCGCAGCCGCGGCCGCGGTTCGAGATCTTCGTGTACTCCCCGCGGGTGGAGGGCGTGCACCTGCGGTTCGGGCCGGTCGCCCGCGGCGGCCTGCGCTGGTCGGACCGGCGCGACGACTTCCGCACCGAGGTCCTCGGCCTGGTGAAGGCGCAGATGGTGAAGAACACCGTCATCGTGCCCGTGGGCGCGAAGGGCGGCTTCTACGCCAAGGACCTGCCCGACCCGTCCGTCGACCGCGACGCCTGGATGGCCGAGGGCAAGGCCGCCTACCGCACCTTCATCTCCGGCCTGCTCGACATCACCGACAACCTGGTCGACGGCGCCACCGTGCCGCCCCCGCGGGTGGTGCGCCACGACGGCGACGACTCCTACCTGGTGGTCGCGGCCGACAAGGGCACGGCCACCTTCTCCGACATCGCCAACGGCGTGGCGCAGGACTACGGCTTCTGGCTGGGCGACGCGTTCGCCTCCGGCGGCTCCGTGGGCTACGACCACAAGGCCATGGGCATCACCGCCCGTGGCGCCTGGGTCTCGGTGCAGCGGCACTTCCGCGAGCGCGGCGTCGACTGCCAGCGTGAGGACTTCACCGCCGTCGGCGTGGGCGACATGTCCGGCGACGTCTTCGGCAACGGCATGCTGCTCTCCGAGCACACGCGGCTGGTGGCCGCCTTCGACCACCGCGACGTCTTCCTGGACCCCCGCCCCGACGCGGCCGTCTCCTACGCCGAGCGCAAGCGGCTCTTCGAGCTGCCCCGCTCCAGCTGGCGCGACTACGACGCCTCCCTCATCTCCGAGGGCGGCGGCGTGTTCTCCCGCCAGGCCAAGTCGGTGCCGGTCTCGGCCCAGGTCAGGGCCCTGCTGGGGCTCGCGGACGACGTCACCCACCTCGCTCCCAACGACCTGCTGCGCGCCATCCTGACCGCGGACGTGGACCTGCTGTGGAACGGCGGCATCGGCACGTACGTGAAGGCCTCCACGGAGTCGCACGCCGACGCCGGCGACAAGGCCAACGACGCGATCCGCGTCGACGGCCGCGAGCTGCGGGCCAAGATCGTCGGCGAGGGCGGCAACCTGGGCCTCACCCAGGCCGGCCGCATCGAGTACGCCCGCGCCGGCGGGGCGATCAACACCGACTTCATCGACAACTCCGCGGGCGTGGACACCTCCGACCACGAGGTGAACATCAAGATCCTGCTCGACCGGGTGGTCGCCGACGGCGACCTGACCGGCAAGCAGCGCAACCAGCTGCTCGCGCAGATGACCGACGAGGTCGCGTCCCTGGTGCTGCGCGACAACCGCGAGCAGAACCTCGCGCTGGCCAACTCGCTGCTCGGGGCCCCGGCCCTGGTCAACGTCCACGAGGACCAGATGCTCCGGCTCGAGGACGACGGCGTGCTCTCCCGCGAGGTGGAGGGCCTGCCGACCACGGCCGAGGTGCAGCGCCGCGCCGAGAACAACGAGGGGCTCACCGCCCCGGAGCTCTCCGTGCTGCTCGCCTGGACCAAGATCGTGCTCGCCGAGGACCTGCTGGCCTCCGGCGTCGCGGACGAGGACTTCCTGCACCGTGGCCTGCCGGGCTACTTCCCGAGCGCGATGCGGGAGAAGTTCACCGACGCCATCGCCGCCCACCCGCTGCGCCGCGAGATCGTGGTGACGCAGGTGGTCAACGAGGTGGTCAACGCCGCCGGCATCACCTTCGTGCACCGGCTCACCGCCGAGACCGGCGCCACCGTGCCCGAGCTCGTCGTGGCGATGCTCGTGGCCGAGGAGGTCGTCGGCAGCCGCGCGCTGGTCGACGGGGTGCGGGCGCTGGACTTCACGGTGGACGCCGGCCTGCAGACGCGGCTGCGGATCGAGCTGCGCACCCTCGTCGAGCGGACCACCCGCTGGCTCGTCGGCCAGCACCGGGTCGGCGAGGGCGGCGGGGGAGCCGAGGCCGTGGTGGCGGGGCTGGCCGAGCCCGTCCGCGCGACCATGGCCGCGCTGCCCGAGCTGGTCAGCGGCCACGTCCGCACCAGCTGCGAGGAGCACCTGTCCCGCTTGACCGAGGCGGGCGTCCCCGACGAGCTGGCCCGCTCGCTGTCGGTGCTCGGGCCGGCCGCCGCCGTCCCGGCGCTGGTGGAGCTGGCGCTGGAGCAGGAGCGCGACCCGGCCGAGGTGACCCGGGTCTGGTTCGCGCTGGCCGAGCGGCTGGGGCTCTCCAGCCTGGAGCAGCGCATCCTCGCCCTGCCGCGGCACGACCGGTGGCAGTCCATGGCGCGCGCCGCGCTGCGCGAGGACCTCGCCGGCGTCCACCTCCAGCTCACGGCGCAGGTGCTGGCCGCCTCCGACGACGGTCGCTCGGCCGACGAGCGGGTCGAGGCCTGGCGCGCCGGCCGGGAGGGGCTCGTCGACCGGGCCTCCTCGACCGTCACCCAGCTCTGCGCGGAGGAGGGCGCCGACCTGGCGCGCCTCTCGGTGGGCCTGCGCACGGTCCGCTCGCTCACCGCCGCCCGCTGACCCCGCCCACCCCTCCCACCGCCGAGTCGGCAGTAAGTTGCTGCCGACTCGGCGGTGAGTCGGCAGCAACTTTCACGGGGGTTCCCTCGCAGATGTAGGGATGCGCTTTATCGTTCGCGGGTGTCGGAGGGTGGGCCTAGGCTCGTTGCTGATGTCATCGAGTGCTCCCCCCGCGTCCGCCGGCCCTGCGGACACCCCTGCCCAGCCCGAGCAGCAGCGCCTGCTCGGCCCCGACCCGGACGTCGCGCCGCCCGCCGGCGTCCGCTCCCTGTGGCGCCTGCGCGGGTACCTGTACCCCTACCGCTGGCAGCTGCTCTTCATGCTGGTCGCCGCGCTCGGCGGCGTCGGCCTCGCCCTCGCGATCCCGCTGGTCACCGCGGCGATCATCGACGGCCCCGTGGCGGAGGGCGACGTGTCGCTGCTCGTGCCGCTGGCCGGCCTGGCGCTGGCCCTCGGCGTGCTCGAGGCGGTGCTGATCTTCGCCCGGCGCTGGGTGCAGAACAAGGCGGTGCTCGGCCTGGAGACGACGCTGCGCCACGACCTCTACGCGCGCCTGCAGCAGCTGCCGATGAGCTTCCACACCCGGTGGCAGTCGGGCCAGCTGCTCTCGCGCGCCACCACGGACCTGAGCCTCATCCGCCGGTTCTCGGGCTTCGGGCTGCTGTTCCTGCTCACCAACATCGTCCAGCTGGTCGTCACGACCGTGATCCTGCTGTTCATGTACTGGCCGCTGGGCCTCGTCGTGGCGGCGGTCTCGGTGCCGATCATCTGGCTCTCGATGCGGTTCGAGAAGTCCTACGTGGTGGTCTCCCGCCAGGTGCAGGACGAGCAGGGCGACCTCGCCACCCGCGCCGAGGAGGCGGCGGTGGCGATCCGCGTCATCAAGTCCTTCGGGCGCAGCGAGCACGTCTCCTCGCAGTACGAGGGCGCCGCCCAGCAGCTGCGCGCCACGTCCATGCGCAAGGTGCGGATGCCGGCGACGTTCTGGACCTTCCTCGAGGGCATCCCCAACGTGGCCGTCGTGATCGTGCTGGCGCTGGGCGCGTGGGGCGTGGGCACCGACCGGCTCACCCCCGGCCAGCTGGTCGCCTTCATCACCCTGATGCTGAGCCTGGTCTGGCCGGTCTCCTCCCTGGGCGTCATCCTCGCGATGGCCCAGGAGTCGATGACCGCCTCGGCCCGCATCCTGGAGATCTTCGACACCGAGCCCGCCATCGTCGGTGGCACCCGCACGATCCCCGCCCCGCGCGGCCACCTGCGGTTCGAGGGCGTGCGGTTCGCGTTCCCCGACAACCCCTCCGACGACGTGCTCAAGGGCGTCGACCTGGAGCTGGAGCCGGGGGAGACGGTGGCGCTGGTCGGCGCCACCGGCTCGGGCAAGACGCTGCTCACGGCCCTCGTCCCGCGGCTGTGGGACGTGACCGGCGGCCGCGTGACCCTGGACGGGGAGGACGTCCGCGACCTCGACCTGACCCACCTGCGCACGCTCGTCGCGACCGCCTTCGAGGACCCGACGCTGTTCTCGATGAGCGCGCGCGAGAACCTCACGCTCGGTCGCGCGGACGCCACCGAGGCCGAGATCGAGGAGGCCCTCGAGGTCGCCCAGGCGCAGTTCGTCCACGAGCTGCCCTGGGGCCTGGACACCCGCATCGGCGAGCAGGGCATGTCGCTCTCGGGCGGTCAGCGCCAGCGCCTCGCCCTGGCCCGCGCGGTGCTGGCCCGGCCCAGCGTGATCGTCCTCGACGACACGCTCTCCGCGCTCGACGTGCACACCGAGACCCTGGTCGAGGCGGCCCTGCGCCGGGTGCTGGCGGACACGACCGGCCTGATCGTGGCCCACCGCGCCTCCACCGTCCTGCTGGCCGACAAGGTGGCCCTCCTGCAGGACGGCGTCATCACCCACGTCGGCGACCACCGCCAGCTGCTGGCCGACGTGCCGCAGTACCGCGAGCTGCTGGCCGCCGAGGACGAGCGCGCCGAGGAGATGAGCGCATGAGCACCAGCACCCCCCAGCGCGACTCCCAGGACAGCACCAAGGCGTGGCGCGGGGAGGCCTCCGTGGACGCCGACGAGGCCGCCGAGCGGCTCACCGCCGGCACCCTCGGCGGCGGGGCCAAGCGCCTGCTGATCGACCTGCTGCGTCCGTACACGAGGATGCTGTGGCTGCTCACCGGCGTCGTCGTGATCGAGAACGCCGCCCGGCTCGCGATCCCGTACCTGGTCAAGGAGGGCATCGACGTCGGCATCCCGCCGATCACCGAGGACGGCAACATCGGGCCGCTGACGGAGATCGTCGGCGTGGTGCTGGTCGCCACCGTGATCCAGGCGATCAGCCGCAACCGGTTCCTGGTGCTCCAGGGGCGGATCGGCCAGGACGTCCTCTACGAGCTGCGTCGGCGGGTGTTCCGACACTTCCAGGCGCTCAGCCCGGCCTTCCACGACACCTACACCTCGGGCCGCGTCATCTCGCGTCAGACCTCCGACGTCGAGGCCATCTACGAGATGCTCGAGACCGGCTTCGACGGCCTGGTGAAGGCCGCGCTGACGCTGTTCGGCACCGCCGGCATCCTGCTCTGGCTCGACCTCAAGCTCGGCCTGGTCTCGCTGCTGTGCTTCCCGTTCCTGGTGCTGCTCACCAACTGGTTCCGCAAGGCCTCGGCGAAGTCCTACCGCGCCACCCGCGAGAAGGTCGCGCTGGTGATCGTCCACTTCGTGGAGTCCATGGGCGGCATCCGCGCCGTCCAGGCGTTCCGCCGCGAGCCCCGCAACCAGGAGATCTTCGACGACGTCAACGACCAGTACCGCGTCGCCAACCTCGGCGCGTTCCGGCTGGTCACCTGGTTCATGCCGGGCACTCGGCTGATCGGCAACGTCACCATCGCGGTGGTGCTCGGCTACGGCGGCTACCTGGCCACCCAGGGCGAGGTCACCGTCGGCGTGCTGGCCGCCTTCCTGCTCTACCTGCGGCAGTTCTTCGAGCCGATGATGGAGATCAGCCAGTTCTACAACACGTTCCAGTCGGCCTCCGCCGCGCTGGAGAAGCTGGCCGGCGTGCTCGAGCAGGAGCCCGGCGTCCCCGAGCCGGAGCAGCCCCGCCCGCTGCCCGAGGCCCGCGGCGAGCTGCACTTCGACGGGGTCGGCTTCTCCTACGTCGAGGGCCGGCCGGTGATCCCCGGCCTAGAGCTGACGCTGCCGGCGGGGCAGACCGTCGCCGTCGTCGGCACGACCGGCGCCGGCAAGACGACGCTGGCCAAGCTCGCCACGCGGTTCTACGACCCCACGGCCGGCGCCGTCCGGCTCGACGGCGTGGACGTGCGCGAGCTCGACTCCGACACCCTGCGCCGGCACGTCGTCATGGTGACGCAGGAGAACTACCTCTTCTCCGGCTCCATCGCCGACAACATCCGGTTCGGTCGTCCCGAGGCGAGCATGGAGGAGGTCGTCGCCGCCACGAAGGCGCTCGGCGCGCACGACTTCATCGCCGCCATGCCGGAGGGCTACGACACGGACGTGGCCAACCAGGGCGGCCGGCTCTCCGCCGGTCAGCGTCAGCTGGTCGCGTTCGCCCGCGCGTTCCTGGCCGACCCGGCGGTCCTCATCCTGGACGAGGCGACCTCGTCGCTGGACGTGCCCTCGGAGCGGCTCGTGCAGAACGCGCTGCGCACCGTGCTCGCCGGCCGCACCGCGGTGATCATCGCCCACCGCCTCTCCACCGTGGAGATCGCCGACCGCGTGCTCGTCATGGAGAAGGGCGTCGTCGTCGAGGACGGCTCGCCCGCCGAGCTGGTGGCCTCCGGCGAGGGTCGGTACGCCGGCCTGCACGAGGCCTGGGAGGCGTCGCTGGCCTGAGGGCCTGCTGCCTCGCCCCCCTGAGTCGGTGGCACGGCACCCCGCGACCCACCCCGGCCCAGCGGTCGGGGTGGGTCGCGCTCGTTCCACCCTCCGTGGCACCATCAGGCCGAACCTGACGTATCGAGCTCTCGGGAGTGACGTGTGAGGACACGACGAAGTCTGCTCAGCCTGCTGCTGTCGCTGGTGCTGGCCGGCGGCCTGGTCCCGCTGTTCCAGGCCTCCAGCGCCGCGGACACGGCCTCGGACTACGAGGAGGTGCCGGCGAACGCCGGGAAGGTGGCCCAGTGTGGAGGTGCGACCGTCTTCATCTGGAAGGCCAAGCGCCTCATGTTCTGCACCGGCGACGGACGGGTCTACACCTCCGCACCCGACGCGCTGCGGTGGGAGGAGGACAGCGAGGACGAGATCAAGATCGCCCTCGACCGCAAGACGGCACGGGCCCCCTCCGCCTGCGGCAACCTGTGGAACCCGGCCATCGTCAAGCGGAAGGTCGGACGTGGTTCGGATTAGGACCCGTGGGTGATGGTCTACCAGTCGAACCTGAAGAAGGACGGCTCCTGCCTGAAGTCGGAGCGGTGCCTGTTCGTGGCGACTGCCGAGAAGGCCGTGGGCCCCTACACGACGTCCACCGAGACCAATGGTCGCCTCGTCTGTGACGCCTACGCCCCGCAGTGGTTCAAGTCGTCCAAGGGTCTGTACCTGCTCGCGAAGACCCACGGGAAGAAGACGGCCGGCGGTGCCACCATCGGCAAGACCGGTATCGCCTACCGCAAGATGGGCGCCGGCCTGCTGCGCTTCGAGCGCGGCTCCAGCTGGGTCCCGGTCGACATCAGCTCGACCCGCACGTGGGAGGACGCCCGCTGCTCGGGCGCCGACGAGCGGCCGCAAAAGAACTGCCCCATCGAGGGCCCCGCGTTCCTGCGGCTGCCCAGCGGCTACTGGGTGATGTTCTACTCCGCCGGAGACTGGCGCAGCGACAACTACGGCATGGGCTACATCGTCTGCGGCAACAAGGCGATGCCCACGCGCACGTGCACCAAGCCGCGCAAGAACCAGCTGGTGTCCCGGGTCGGCAGGTCGTTCTCGATCGGTGCCGGCATGGGCGTGGCCACCATGCCGGACGCGAACGGCAAGGTGAAGATCCAGCTGGTCGCCGCCGGGTTCTTCGGCGACGTCGAGGGCAGCGGGTGCACGATCGAGTGCAACGCGGACTTCAAGCACAAGTACGCCCGCATCTTCCAGCTCCGGAACAACATCTACCGGGGCTTCCCGGACGACCTGGACGTGAAGCTGCTCCAGTAGGGGCCCGGTCCCACCTGCGGCGCCCGTCCCACCACGGTGGGGCGGGCGCCGTGGCGTCCGGACGGCTCAGCCGACCGCCACCAGGTACAGCTGCGCGGAGCCCGCGTCGAGCACCAGGGAGGACTCGGTGACCTCCCAGGTCAGCGTCCCGGCGCCGAGCACGCCCTGGACGGCCTCGCTGATCTCGGCCTGCGCGGAGGCGGTCGTGCCGACCTGCGTCCTGACCAGACCCCCGAGCGACAGGGTGTCGCCGTCGAGCGTGTAGTCGGAGCTGATGTCGTGGAGGCCGTCACTGCCGGTGAGTCGGCCGTCCTCGAGCGTGAGCTCGGGCATGGTGACCCCGGTGGGGAGGCTGCTGACGACACCGGACTCGCCCGTGCCGCTGCCGATGCCGTCCAGCCGCCAGGTGGTGCCCTCCAGGGCGACGTCGGCGGGGTTGGTCAGCTCCACGACGCCGGCGTCCGAGGTGACGGTCAGGAGGCCGTCGTCCAGGGCGAGGGACGGGCCGGAGGACAGCACGTCGACCAGCCACGTCTCGGCCGCGGCGAGGTCGGCCGGGCAGCCCATCTCGGTCATCGCGAGGTCGCCGACCTCGAGGACGCCCTCGACCAGCGAGACCTGACCCCCGAGGCTGTTGCAGCCGACGCTCGCGCCCAGCTGCTCGCCCTCGAACGTCAGCCGGACCTCGGTGTCGGCCGGTGCCTCGTCGGCGCGCACGCGGGTGCTGGTCCAGGTGCTCCCGTCCAGGTCGGCGAGCGTCACCCACAGGCGCGGGTCGGTGCCCAGGCCGCCGTCGGTCTGCCCCTGCTGCGTGCCGCACCCGACGGCGAGGAGCGCGACGGCCGGCACGAGGACGAGGGAGCGGAGCCGGGTTCTCATGCAGGTGGGACGCGGTGCGTCGCGCCCTGGTTCCCACGGACCGCTTCCCCTGACGGAGGGGGGCCCGCTCGCTAGGTTGCTCGGCATGGCCGACGTGAGCGAGCAGCTGGTGGCGGAGACGGAGACCTGGAGCGCGGTGCGCACCCGTGCGGCCGTGGTCGACGGAGAGGTCACGGCGGCGGCCGTGACCGAGGCGGCGCTGGTGCGGGCGGGGCGGGCCGGGCACCTCAACGCGATCAGCGTCCTGCTGGCCGAGCAGGCGCGGGCCGAGGCCGCGAGTCGCGACGTGGCGCTGGCGGCGGGGGAGGCCCCCGGCCCGCTGCACGGCGTGCCGGTGGTGATCAAGGAGGAGATCGACACCGCGGGGCAGGTCACCACCTTCGGCGGGGACGGCAACAGCACCCCCGCGCCCGCGGACGCCGAGGTGGTGCGGCGGCTGCGCGAGGCCGGCGCGGTGATCCTCGCCCGCACCGCCATGCCCGAGTTCGGCGCGTGGCCCTTCACGGAGTCGGTCTCCCGCGGCATCACCCGCAACCCGTGGAACCCCCGCCGCACCCCGGGCGGCTCCTCGGGCGGCACGGCCGCCCTCGTCGCGGCCGGCGTCGTGCCCGTCGGGATGGGCGGGGACGGGGGCGGTTCGATCCGCATCCCGTCGGCCGCCTGCGGGCTCTTCGGCCTCAAGCCCCAGCGCGGCCGGGTCAGCACGGCACCGCACGAGCACCTGTGGTGGGCACTGGGGACGGCCGGGCCCCTGGCGCGCACGGTCGCCGACAGCGCGCTCATCTACGACGTCGTGCGCGGCCACACCGAGGTCGACCGGTTCCGCGCCGGCGACGTGGGTTCCTTCGTCGAGGCCGCCGAGAAGGAGCCGGGGCGGCTCCGGATCGGCTGGTCCACGGCACCGGTGACGAAGGGCGTGAAGCCCGACCCGGCCCACGTCCGCGCCGTCACCGAGACCGCCGCCGTGCTGGCGGAGCTGGGCCACGACGTCCGCGAGGTCGACCCGGGCTACCCCGACCCGACGCTCGCGTTCGTGCCGCAGTTCTTCGCCGGCATCCGCAGCGAGGCGGCCGGCGTCGAGCACCCCGAGAGGCTCGAGCGTCGCACCCGGGCGACGGTCCGGCTGGGGGCGTGGGTACGACCCGGCGTCCGGGAGTGGGCCATCCGCCGCGGCGAGGAGGTCTCGCGCCGCGCCAACGCCGTCTTCGAGCAGGTCGATGTGCTGCTCACCCCCACCGTCGCCCACCGGCCCCGCGAGGTCGGGGTGCTCGACGGCGTCGGGCCCCTGCGGGCCTCGCTGGCCTCCACCCCGTCGATCGCCTACGCGGCGCTGTGGAACGTGGCCGGCAACCCCGCCGCGTCCGTGCCCACGGGGCTCGGGGCCGACGGGCTGCCCCTCGCCGTGCAGCTCGTGGGGCCCACGGACGGGGAGCCGGTGCTGCTCTCGCTGGCGGCGCAGCTCGAGCGGGCACGCCCCTGGCCCCTCCTGCGCTGACCTGAAAGGTGCTGCCGACTCACCGCCGAGTCGGCAGCACTGTGCTGCCGACTCGCTGGTGGTGGGTGGGGGAGGAGAGGCCAGGCGAGCGACTGCATGACGCGGAACGGCACCCCGTTCGGGTCCAGCAGCGAGCCGATGCGGCCGTAGGGCGTGTCCTCGGCCGGCTGCTCCTCGGAGCCACCGAGCTCGAGGGCCCGCGCGACGGTGGCGTCGGTGTCCTCGACCACCAGGTAGAACTGCCAGCGGGAGGTCTGGTCGACGAGGAACGCGGAGGCGTCCATGATCCCGGCGGCCGCTGCCTCGTCCTTGCCGTGCGTGGTGTAGCGGAAATCGTCGGTGTCGGCCATTGTGTGCGTCGGCCAGCCGATCACGTCGCGGTAGAACGCCACCGTCATCGGGTAGTCCTTCGTCAGCGTCTCGAACCAGCCGGGGGCTCCGGGCTCCGCGACGCGGGAGAAACCGGCGAACGTGCCCGCCTGCCAGAGGCCGAACGCCGCCCCGGAGGGGTCGAGGACCATCGCCATCCGGCCCAGGTAGGCGATGTCGACCGGACCCATCAGGACGGGGCAGCCGGTCTCGGTCACCTTCGCCAGCGTCGCGTCGACGTCCGGGGTGGCCAGGTAGACGGTCCAGGCGTTGGGTGCGCTCGCGTCGCTGCCGTCGTGCGGCATCAGCCCGCAGATCGGCTCGCCGTCGAGGAGCAGCATCCGGTAGCCGCCGAAGTCGGGGGACGCCTCGCCGACCGTCCAGCCGAACAGGTCGGCGTAGAAGGTGGCCGCCTCGTCAGCGCCGGTGGTGAACAGCTCGATCCAGGTGGGGGCGCCGGGCCCCGGGTCGGTGTGCCGCATCAGCTGGCCGCCTTCTTGGTCGTCGACTTCTTGGAGGTGGACTTCGTGGCCGGGGTCTTCTTCGCCGCCGCCTTCGTGGCCGTGGTCTTCCTGGCGGCGGTCTTCTTCGTGGCGGCCTTCTTGGTCGTGCTCCTCCTCGCGGTCGGCTTCTCGTCGGCGCCGTCGTCGGCGGAGTCCTCGGAGGAGTCGGCCGTGTCGTCCTCCCCGCGGGAGGCCTTGGCGGCGTCGACGGAGCGCTGGAGCGCCGCGAGCAGGTCGACGACCTCGCCGGAGGTCTTGGTGGACGTCTCGGTGCGCTGCACCTCGCCGCCCTCGATCTTCGCCTTCACGACCGCCTCGACCGCCTCGGCGTAGTCGTCGGAGAAGTCCTCGGCGTGGAAGTCGCCGGCCAGGGTCTCCACGAGCATCCGAGCCATCTGCACCTCGGCGTCCTTGACCTCGCCGGTCTCCACCGAGAAGTCGGGGGTGCGGATCTCGTCGGGCCACATCATCGTCTGCAGCACGATCACGTCGCCGGCGTCCGTCTCGCGCACCCGCAGGACCGCGGTGGTGGTGCGCTGGCGCAGCGCGACCGTCACCACCGCCACCCGGTCGGACTCGCGCAGCGCCTCGCGCAGCAGCGCGTACGGCTTGGCGCCCGTCTTCTCGGGCTCGAGGTAGTAGGACTTCTCCAGCAGCAGCGGGTCGATCTGGTCGCTGGGCACGAACTTCTCCACCGCGATCTCGCGGGAGGACGTGACGGGCAGGTCGGCCAGGTCGTCGTCGGTGAGCACGACCATCTCGCCGTCCTCGGTCTCGTACCCCTTGGCGATCTCGGAGTAGGCGACCTCCTCGCCGTCCAGCGAGCACAGCCGCTGGTAGCGGATGCGTCCGCCGTCCTTCGCGTGCACCTGCCGGAAGGACACGTCGTGGCTCTCGGTCGCCGAGTACAGCTTCACCGGCACGCTGACCAGGCCGAAGGAGACCGCGCCCTTCCAGATCGCTCGCATGCACGGCAGTCTGCCCGGTCCCGCCGACCACGTCACCGTCCACCCGAGGGGTTCGCCCTCCCGGCCGCTGCGGGGAGGGCGGGGCGGAGGGGCAGGATGGGCGGGTGATCCCGTACCTGCCCATGCTCGCCGCCAAGGCCGACCCGGTGCCCGTCGGCGAGGAGTGGGTGCACGAGGTCAAGTGGGACGGGGTGCGCACCATCGCGCAGGTCGGGGCCTCCGGCCCGGGCGCGGACGACGGCGTGGCGACGTGGACGCGCAACGGCAACTCCTCCACGCTCGCCTGGCCCGACGTCGTCGCGGCCGCCCCCGACGCCGATCTCGTCGTCGACGGCGAGGTGATCGCCCTCAACGGGGCGGGCCTGCCGGACTTCCGGGTGCTCCAGGAGCGCATGCACGTGCGCCGTGCCGCGACGGCGGCCCGGCTGGCCGCCGGGCTGCCGGCGACGTTCATGGTCTTCGACCTGCTGCGGCTCGAGGGCGAGGACCTCACCGGCCGCCCGCTGCTGGAGCGCCGGGCGCTGCTCGCCGAGGCGCTGGCCGGCAGCGGCTGGGCGGTGCCCGAGCACTACGACGACGGCGCGATGCTGCTCGAGGCCACGCGCAGCCAGGGCCTGGAGGGCGTCGTCGCCAAGCGCCGCACCAGCACCTACCGCCCCGGCGAGCGCAGCCCGCACTGGCGCAAGCTCGCCCACCGGCACCGGGGCAGCTACGTCGTGGGCGGCTGGCGGCCGCAGGAGGGCAGCACCGACCGGCTCGCCGCGCTCCTCGTGGGCGAGCCCACGCCCGACGGACTGGCCTACCGTGGGCGTGTGGGCAGTGGGATCGGACCGCGGGCGAGCCGGCTACTGACCGAGCTCGTCACCGGGCTCGGACGAGGCGCCAGCCCGTTCGCGGACGAGGTCCCGCGGGTCGACGCGACCGGCACGACCTGGGTCGAGCCGGTGCTGGTCGTCGACGTCGAGACCCACGGGTCCGGGCACACCCGGCTGCGCCAGCCGTCGCTGGTCGCGGTCCGCACCGACCTCACGCCCGACGACCTCTGACCCACCTCCGATCTCGGGAGACACGATGAGCACCCCCCGCACCAGCCACCCCGGCCACCGGTCCGGCACCGGCCGCAGCACCGGCCGGGCCGTCGTCCTGCTGGCCCTCGTGCTCGGCCTGCTCGGCGCCGGCCCCGTCGCGCCGACCTCCGCCGCCCCGACCGCGCCCTCGGGCACGGTCGCGGCCACCGACCTCGCGGCCACGGACCTCGCCGCGGCCGGCACCCTGACGTCGGCCAGGAAGAACCGCACGGTCCGGCTGGGAGGGGTGCGCGTGCGCCTGCGCCGCGGCACGACCCAGGTGATCACGGTCAACCGCCGCTCCGGCATCCACGCGACCGTCGCGTTCTGGCGCCGCACCGACGACGGCTGGCAGCGGCGGATGAAGGCCCGCGACGGCCGCATCGGCTACGGCGGCCTGGTCGGCCCGACGAAGCGTGAGCAGGGCACCGGCACGACCCCGGTGGGCACCTACCGGCTGCCGTTCGCGTTCGGCACCCGCAAGGAGCGGGACAACTGGCAGCTGGACTACCGCAGGATCAAGGCCGGCGACTACTGGGTGCAGGACAACGAGTCCGACTACTACAACGAGTACCGCAACAAGCGCCGCGGTGGCTTCCGCTGGTGGCTGAGCTGCTCCGACCCCGACTGCTCCGAGCGGCTGGCCGACTACCCGACCGAGTACGAGTACGCCGTGGTGGTCAACTACAACGCGGGCAAGGTGCGCCACCGCGGCGCCGGGATCTTCCTGCACGTCAACGGCGACGGCGCCACGGCCGGCTGCGTGAGCGCCCCCCGCTGGTTCCTGCGCGGCGCCCTGGCCCGGCTCGACGACCGCGGCACCCCCGTGATCGCGATCGGGGGCTGACGCGTGGCCGGTGGCGAGGAGGTGCACGTCGAGGTCGAGGGCCGCACCCTGCGGATCTCCAACCTCGACAAGGTGCTCTACCCGCGCACCGGCACCACCAAGGGCGAGGTCCTGCACTACTACGCCCAGGTCGCCCCCGTGCTGCTGCCGCACCTGGCCGGCCGCGCGATCACCCGCATCCGGTGGCCGCACGGCGTCGGCGACGCCTCCTTCTACGAGAAGAACGCGCCACGCGGGACGCCGTCGTGGGTCCGGGTCGTCAGCGTGCCGACCACCGGCTCCCGCGGGGAGTCCCGGCACGGCGACACCCTGGAGATGCCGGTCGTCGACTCGCTCGCCACGCTGACCTGGCTGGCCAACCTGGCCGCGCTCGAGCTGCACGCCCACCAGTGGCAGGTCTCCGCCACCGGCCGTCCCCGCCGGGCGGACCGGCTGGTCGTCGACCTCGACCCCGGTGAGGACGCCGGCCTCCAGCAGTGCTGCCAGGTGGCTCTCGAGGTGCGCGACCGGCTCGACGGCGCGGGCCTGGAGGTGGTGCCGGTGCTCTCCGGCAGCAAGGGCCTGCACCTGTACGCCCCCCTGCGGCCGCGCCGCGCCTCCGAGGACGCCACGGCCGTCGCCAAGGAGCTGGCCGAGGGTCTCGCCCGCGACCACCCGCGCCTCGTGACGGCCACGATGACCAAGACACGCCGAGTCGGGCGCGTCTTCCTGGACTGGTCGCAGAACGCCGCGTCCAAGACCACGGTGAGCCCCTACTCGCTGCGCGGGCGGGACCGACCGACCGTCGCGGCCCCCGTCACGTGGGCCGAGGTGGAGGCCGGCGCCGAGGACCCGCTGGGCCTGGAGCAGGTGACGCTCGGCGAGACGCTGGCCCGGGTCGCCGAGCACGGCGACCTCGCCGCGGCGCTCGTCCCCACCCGCTGAGGCGGCGGTGCGGCGCGGGCCGCTCGCGCAGCTCGGAGCACACCTGCGCACACGTGTTACCGAACCGTGGACCGGTGGTGGCGCCAACGTGGCGGCGCTGTGCGGGGTCGGCTCCTAGCGTGGTCGTACCGACCAGGCAGCAGACCGGGAGACGCCCGGCGAGGTCGGCCGCAGGAGGTGTCCCCCCATGACCACCGTGCCCGTTCCCGGCCAGGTCCTCCACGCCCGCACGCTCCGGGTGCTCGCCGTCCCGGCGGCCGTCGTCGCGGTGTTCGCGCTGGCCGTGTGGATCTCCGGCACCCCGCTGCGCGCCCCCGGGTCGCCCGAGGGCGCGGTCACCCTGGCGACGGAGGGCTCCGCCGCCGTCCTCACCGTCGCGGCCCTCCAGCCGGGGGAGTCGATGACGCGGTCGGTCTCGATCAGCAACGCCGGCCCGGAGGAGGCCCGTCTCTCGCTCACCGAGAGTGGTGCGGCCACGGACGCCGCGGACGGCGCGCTGTGGCTGGAGATCCGCCGCGACGGGCAGCAGGTGTACGCCGGAGCGTTCGGCGCGATGGCCGACTTCACCACCGACCAGGGCACGCTCGCGGCGGGCGCGGAGGCCACGTTCACCTTCACCGTCTCGCTGCCGGAGAGCGCACCGGCGCTCACCGAGGACGACGCCCCCGCCGTCGTCCGCTACACCCTCGGGACGACCTCCTGAGAGGTGGTGCTAGCAGACCCCGCCCGGCGGTGGAAAGTATCGGCAAGGGCGTCTTGACCAGGCACGATGCGACGTCGCAACGGCGTCGGAGGCGGTCTCGGATCGGGCGTACGTGGCCCGGCCGACGCCGCGTGCCTCTATGCTCGGGCCATGGCTCAGCGGGTGCTCGTGGTGGAGGACGAGGAGGACATCGCCTTCCCCCTCGTCCGGACGCTGGAGCGTGAGGGCTACGACGTCTCCTGGGTCGACTCCGGCGAGCGTGCGCTGGCCGACCTCGAGGGGGTCGCCGCGGACGTGGTGATCCTCGACCTCGGCCTGCCCGACATGGACGGCCTCGAGGTCTGCCGCCGCGCCCGCGAGAGCGGCTTCGGTGGGGCGATCATGATCGTCACGGCCCGCGCCGCCGAGCTGGACCGCGTGGTCGGGCTCGACTACGGCGCCGACGACTACCTCTCCAAGCCGTTCGGCCTGGCCGAGCTCCAGGCGCGCGTGCGCGCGCTCCTGCGCCGCACCCAGAACGGCTTCGCGCCCGCCGTGCCCGAGGACCCCAACGGCCTGCGCATCGATGCGGCCGCGCGCCGCGTGTACGCGGGCGACCAGGAGGTCCCGCTGACCGGCAAGGAGTTCGAGGTGCTCAGCATCCTCGCCTCCCACCGCGACAAGGTGGTCTCCCGCGGCCGGCTGATGGCCGACGTGTGGGACGAGAACTGGTACGGCTCCACCAAGACCCTCGACGTCACCATCGGGCGGCTGCGGCAGAAGCTCGAGTCGGTCGGCGTGACCGACAAGGTGGTCGCGGTCCGCGGGGTCGGCTTCCGGCTCGAGGCGGGGCAGGTCCAGGCCACCTCGGGGTGATGCCTGCGCCGCGCGCGGAGTCGCTAGCGTCGCGCCCGTGACGAAGAGCGAGAAGAAGGACGACGGCAGCGACCGCGGCACCCGACCGGTCGAGACCTGGCTGACCGACATGGACGGCGTGCTCGTCCACGAGGAGGAGGCCATCCCCGGGGCGGCGGACTTCATCGACCGGCTCCGCGAGTCCGACTGCTCCTTCATGGTGCTGACGAACAACTCGATCTTCACCCCGCGCGACCTGTGCGCCCGCCTCTCGCGCAGCGGCATCGAGGTGCCCGAGGAGGCGATCTGGACCTCCGCGCTGGCCACCGCCCAGTTCCTGCACGAGCAGCGGCCCGGTGGCTCGGCCTACGTCGTCGGCGAGGCCGGCCTGACCACCGCGCTGCACGAGGTCGGCTACGTCATCACCGACGAGGACCCGGACTACGTGGTGCTCGGCGAGACCCGCACCTACTCCTTCGAGGCGATCACCCGGGCGATCCGGCTGCTGGAGAAGGGCGCCCGCTTCATCGCCACCAACCCCGACGCGTCCGGCCCGAGCCGCGAGGGCAAGCTGCCCGCCACCGGGTCCGTCGCGGCGCTCATCGCGACCGCCACCGGTCGTCAGCCCTACTACGTGGGCAAGCCGAACCCGATGATGATGCGCTCGGCGCTGAACAAGCTGGACGCGCACTCGGAGACCACGGTGATGGTCGGCGACCGGATGGACACCGACGTGAAGGCCGGCCTGGAGACGGGCCTGCGCACCGTGCTGGTGCTCTCCGGATCGACCACCCAGGAGGAGGCCGACATCCACCCCTACGGCGCCACCCGGGTCTTCGACTCGGTGGCCGACCTCGTCGACCTCGTCGGGAAGCCGTTCCCCACCGACTGACACCCGGTGCGCCCGGTGCACCCGGCGTCGCCCCCGGGTGCACTACCGTGCTCGACATGATGGTCCTGACGCCCCTGCGCTGGGTGCTCGCCTGGCTGCTGCTCGTCGTCGCCGACTTCCGGGTGAACGGCTTCGACCTGCTGCCCGACGCCCTGGGCTGGTTCGTCGCGGGCGCGCTGCTGCTCTCGCTCGGGTCGTTCCAGGCCTGGTTCACCGCCGCCGGGTGGGTGGCGCTGACCGCGGGCGCGCTCAGCCTGCTCGAGTACGTCGGCCTCGACGGCGGGGCGCTGGTCGGGGTGCTCGACTCGCTCGCGCAGACCGCCCTGGTGTGGACCACGGCGACGGCGGTCGTGGCGCTGGTGCCGCCGCTCGCCGGGGAGGGGCGGGTGCTGCGCTGGTACTCGGTCGGCACCCTCGTCCTGCTGTCACCGGTGGTGCTGCTGGACGGCGCCGTCGCCCCGCTGGGCCTGGGCGGCAACGTCGTGGTCGGCCTCGGCGCGGCCGCGTTCATCCTGGTCGAGGTGATCTGGTCCGTGAGCTACCTCTGGCGGGCCGCCGGCCGACCGGTCGACCCGCGGCTGGTCAGCCCTGGGCCAGCAGCTCCCGCACCCGGGGGATGACCTCGGTGCCGTAGAGGCGCACCGACTCCATCCGCTGCTCGTGCGGCAGCGCGCCGACGGAGTACTTCAGCTGGAAGCGGGAGAGCCCCAGCTCGCGGCAGGCCCAGGCGATCTTCTGGGCCACGGTCTCGGGGGAGCCGACGAACATGGCGCCGGTGGGCGAGGCGCCCTGCTCGAAGGCGATCCGCGAGTAGGGGCCCCAGCCGCGCTCGCGGCCGAGGCGCTCGTAGAGGTCCTTCTGGTGCGGGAACAGCTGCTCGCGGGCCAGCTCGTCGGTGGCGGCCACGTGGCCGGGGGAGTGCATGCCGATCGGCAGCAGCTCCTGCCCGGACTCGGCCAGCGCGCGACGGTAGAGGTCGGCGAACGGCACGAACTGGCCGGGAGAGCCGCCGATCACGGCGAGCACCAGCGGCATCCCGAAGGACGCGGCGCGCACGACCGACTGCGGGGAGCCGCCGACGGCGATCCACGCCGGCACGCCGGCCTCGGTGCGCGGGTGCACGGTCTGGTTGCTCAGCGGTGCCCGCTTCGAGCCGTTCCAGGTGACCGGCTGCTCGCGCTGGAGGGCGTGGAAGAGCTCGACCTTCTCGTGGAAGAGCACCTCGTAGTCGTCCAGGTCGTAGCCGAACAGCGGGAAGGACTCGATGAAGGAGCCGCGGCCCAGCTGCACCTCGGCGCGGCCGTGCGAGATGGCCTGGAGGGTGGCGAAACGCTGGTAGACGCGCACCGGGTCGTCGGAGGAGAGCACGGTGACGCCGGTGCCCAGCCGTAGGCGCTCGGTCTGCCCGGCGATCGCGGCCAGGACGACGTCGGGCGCGCTGATCGCGTAGTCGGGGCGGTGGTGCTCGCCCAGGCCGAGGTAGTCGACGCCGACCTGGTCGGCCAGCACCGCCTCGGCGACGGTCTCGCGGATGGCCTCGGCCTGGTGCTGGGGCCAGCCGTCGGCCTCGCGGCCCACGTCGCCGAAGGTGTCCAGCCCGAGCGTGGGGTGCTCGGGGGAGCCGAGGACCGACAGATCAAGTGCGTTCACATTCAACGACTCTACGCGGGTGTCGTGGACGTGGCGGACACCCCCGTCGTGACGCCGCGCCGGTCACCTCGGTGAGTGCGGTGCGTCACCACCGCCCTGCCTAGGGTGGGGCACGTGAGCACCGGAGCCCCCGTCGTGTCCGTCGTCGGCAGCCTCAACGCGGACCGGGTGCTGCGCGTGCCCGACCTGCCGCGCGGCGGCCAGACCGTCACCGCCCTGCGCACCCGCACCCTGCCCGGCGGCAAGGGGGCGAACCAGGCCGTGGCGCTGGCGCGGCTCGGGTGCCACGTCCGGATGCTCGGGGCGGTGGGCCACGACCCGGACGCCACGCTGCTGCGCTCGGCGCTGCGCCAGGAGCGGATCGACGTCGAGGGCCTCCAGGAGGTCGCAGGCCCCAGTGGCGGCGCGACCGTGCTGGTCGACCAGGCGGGCGAGAACGTCATCGTGGTGACACCGGGCGCCAACGCCCAGGTGGACGCCGACGAGGTGCTCGGCCGGCTCGCCGGCGCCGGGCCCGTCGACGTGCTGCTGCTCCAGCTCGAGCTGCCCGTGGCCGCCGTGGAGAAGGTGGCCCGCGAGGCCCGTGGCATGACGCAGCGGATCGTGCTCAACGCCGCCCCCGCCACCGAGCTCTCCCACGACCTGCTGGGGCTGGTGGACGTGCTGGTGGTCAACGAGCACGAGGCGCGCGAGCTGACCGGGCTGGCCGACCCGACCCGCGCGGTCACCCGTCTCGCCGCCCAGGTGCGCGAGCTGGCGGTGGTCACCCTCGGCAGCCGTGGCGGGCTCTACGCCGGCGTCGTCGCCGGTGAGTTCTCCGCCGTCGCCGCCGACCAGGTGGCCGACACCACCGGCGCCGGGGACTGCTTCGTGGCGGCGCTGTGCGACGGCCTCGCCCGGTGCGCGGACGCCGCCTCGGACCTGCCCGGCGTCCTCGACCGCGCCGCCCGCGCCGCCGCGCTCTGCGTCGGCCGGCACGGTGCGCAGCCCGCGATGCCCACCCGCGCCGAGCTCGACGACTGACCTGCGGCCTACCCCCGCGGCACCTGCTGCACGAGCGAGACCAGCTCCTCCTCGGTGGGCACGCACCGGTCGAGCAGCACGCGCAGCAGCAGGTAGCCGGACCAGGAGTCCATGAGCAGGTCGGCCCGCCAGCCCTCGCTGAGCGCGCCGGCCTCGCGCCAGCGCTGGACGACCTCGATGCCGTGCTCGCTGCGGCGGCGCAGCAGGTCGCCGAGGTGGCGCTGGCCCTCGTCGCCCCACTCGGCGATCGCGCTCGCGACCACCGAGGGGTCGCCGAGCAGCAGGAGCATGCCCAGGGTGTCGTGCAGGTGGGCCAGCAGGTCCCCGTCCACGTCGCCGGTGTCGATGGCGGGCACCGTGGTCAGCTCCGGGGTGAACGCGGCGGTGATGACGGCCGCCCGGTGGGGCCAGCGCCGGTAGAGGGACGCCTTGCCGACCCCGGCGGCGGCGGCGATCCGGTCCATGGTCACCGCGTGGTAGCCGAGGTCGCGCACGAGCGTGCGGGTCGCCTCCAGCACCTTCTCGTCGAGCGCGGCGTCACGGGGACGTCCTCGACCGGGCCGGGCGCTGGGTGGTGTCTGCATCGCACGTCAGCCTAGGCGCTCGCTGTGCCGGCGGCCGCTGGTCCGGACCTCCGGAATATCGAGACTGACTGTATCGTTAATATCTCCGTGTGGGGCCCGTCACGGTGACGAGCCCGTCTTCCCAGGAGGTTCCAGCGATGCAGCGCTTCACCCACAAGGCCGTCCTCATCACCGGTGGCGGCTCCGGCCTCGGCCGCGCGGCCGCCGTCCGGCTGGCCGAGGAGGGCGCCTCGCTCGCCCTCGTCGACGTCAGCGAGAAGGGCCTGGCCGAGACCGCCGCGGCCGTCGCCAAGGTGGCCCCGGACGCCACGGTCCTGACGATCACCGCCGACGTCTCCGACGAGGAGCAGGTCAAGGCCTACGTCGACCGCACCGTCGCCGAGCTCGGCAGCATCGACGGCTTCTTCAACAACGCCGGCATCGAGGGCAAGCAGGACCTCACCGAGGACTTCGGCGTCGACGTCTTCGACAAGGTCGTCTCCATCAACCTGCGCGGCGTCTTCCTCGGCCTCAAGCACGTGCTCGCCCAGATGAAGAAGCAGGGCTCCGGCATGGTGCTCAACACCGCCTCGGTCGGCGGCATCCGCGGCGTGGGCAACCAGTCGGGCTACGCGGCCGCCAAGCACGGCGTGGTCGGCCTGACCCGCAACTCGGGCGTCGAGTACGGCGCGTTCGGCGTCAACGTGAACGCGATCGCCCCCGGCGTCATCCTCACGCCGATGGTTGAGGCGTCCTTCCGCCAGCTCGACCCGGAGAACCCCGAGGAGGCCGGCAAGGCCTTCGTGCAGGTGAACCCGAAGCAGCGCTGGGGCCAGCCCGAGGAGGTCGCCTCCGTGGTGGCGTTCCTGCTCTCCGAGGACGCGGCGTTCATCAACGCCACCACCATCCCGGTCGACGGCGGGCAGTCCGAGAAGTACTGAGGTGGTCATCGCGGAGCCCGGGACGCACCAGGTGCGTGCCGGGCTCCGCGATCCCTGCGGAGCGGGTTGTCCCCAGGCCTGGGGATCGGGTGTGTAGGCGTTCTTTACCCGGGGTAGAAGGGTCGGGCACGGCGTCGCCCTGTTCCTGACGGGGCGACCGACGACTCCTTTCGGGACGGAGCCGCATGACCCCCTCGACCACGACCGACCTCACCTCCTCCGCGGCTGCCCCTGCGCGCACGGACGCGGCGCTGGTGGAGCAGCTGGACGCCGAGCTGCGGGTGCTGGTGCGCCGTGAGGGCGTGGACCCGCAGGTGGAGTCCGCCGTGGTGCGGCGCCTCGCGACCTCGCTGGTGCGTGCCCACGACGAGCGTTCACTGACGGGAGCGGTGGCGCCGGTCGACGACGTCGAGGCGCTGGTGGCCGAGCTGGTCGCGCGGGTCAGCGGGTTCGGTCCGCTGCAGCCGCTGCTGGACGACCCGGAGGTCGAGGAGGTCTGGATCAACGACCCCTCCCGGGTGTTCGTGGCCCGCCGGGGGCGCCACGAGCTGACCAACCTGCGGCTGACCCGCGGGCAGGTCGACGAGCTGGTCGAGCGGATGCTGAAGAGCTCCGGGCGCCGGATCGACCTGTCCCGGCCCTTCGTGGACGCGATGCTGCCCGAGGGGCACCGGCTGCACGTGGTGCTGGAGGGCATCAGCCGCGGGTTCTCGGCGGTGAACATCCGCAAGTTCGTGCTCCGCGCGGCGCGCACCGCCGACCTGGTCGAGCTGGGCAGCCTCACCAGCGAGGCCGCCGCCTTCCTCGAGGCGTCCGTGCGCGCGGGGCTGAACGTCCTGGTGGCCGGCGGAACCCAGGCAGGCAAGACCACGATGCTCAACGCCCTGAGCGCCGCGATCCCGGGAGGGGAGCGCGTCATCACCGCCGAGGAGGTTTTCGAGCTGCGGTTCGCGCACCCGGACTGGGTGGCGATGCAGACCCGCCAGGCGGGGCTCGAGGGCACCGGCGAGGTGACCCTGCGCGACCTGGTGAAGGAAGCGCTGCGAATGCGCCCCAACCGACTCATCGTCGGCGAGGTGCGCGCCGCCGAGTGCCTCGACCTCGTGCTGGCGCTCAACGCCGGGCTGCCCGGCATGTGCACCCTGCACGCCAACTCCGCCCGCGAGGCGCTGCTGAAGATGTGCACGCTGCCCCTGCTGGCCGGCGAGAACATCTCCAGCCGGTTCGTGGTCCCCACGGTCGCCACGTCGGTGGACCTCGTCGTCCACCTCGGCCTCGACCCCCGCGGACGACGGCACGTCAACGAGATCGTCGCGGTGCCGGGCCGTGCCGAGGGCGACGTGATCGAGACCGAGCCGATCTTCACCCGCCGTGGCGGGCAGCTCGTGCGGGCGCACGGCACCCCGCCGCGTCCGGAGCGCTTCGAGCGGCTGGGCATCGACGTGCACGCGCTGCTGGCGGGTGGTCGCTGATGGGCGCCCTCGTCGGTCTCGGGGTCGGCCTGGGTCTGCTGCTCGTCTGGTCGGCGTTCGCCGTGCCGCGCGCGGAGAAGCCGAGCGAGCCGCCGGGCCCGGGGCGCGTCGAGCGGCTCCTGGCCTCCGCCGGCCTGCGGGAGGTCTCGCCCCGCGGGTTCGTGGCGTTGTGCGCCGGGCTCGGCCTGGTCGTCGCCCTGGTCGTCTGGGTCGTCACCCTCACCCCGCCCGTGGCGCTGGCCTTCGGCGCCCTGGCCTCCTACCTGCCGGTCGGCATCGTCTCGGGGCGCGCGACCCGCCGCCAGCGCGAGCTGGCCGAGGTCTGGCCCGAGGCGGTGGACGACCTGTCCTCCGCCGTCCGCGCGGGCATGTCGCTGCCCGACGCCCTCGGCGCGCTCGGCGTCCGCGGGCCCGAGGCCCTGCGCCCCGCGTTCACCTCCTTCGCGCTCGACTACCAGGTCTCCGGACGCTTCGGGGACTGCCTCGACCGGCTGAAGGCCGACCTCGCCGACCCCGTCGGCGACCGGGTGCTCGAGGGCCTGCGCGTCGCCCGCGAGGTGGGTGGCGGCGACCTGGGTCGCCTGCTGCGCAATCTCTCGACCTTCCTGCGCGAGGACGCCCGGACCCGGTCCGAGCTGGAGTCCCGCCAGGCCTGGACGGTCAACGGCGCCCGCCTCGCGGTCGCGGCGCCGTGGCTGGTGCTGCTGCTGATGTCGGGCAACCCCGACCTCATGCGCGCCTACTCCACGCCGACCGGCGCGATCATCCTGGCGGTCGGGGCGGGCGCCTGCGTGCTCGCCTACCGCGTGATGATGCGCGTGGGCCGGCTGCCCGGGAGAAGCGGGTGCTGGCATGACCGACTCCCTCCTGGTCCCGCTGCTGGCTCCGCTGGTGGTGCTCGACCCGGCCGTCGTCGGGGGCCTGCTCGGCGGCACGGCCGCCGCCGGCGTCATCCTCGCCGTGGGCCGGGTGCGCGCGTTGCGCCGCCCGCAGCTCTCCGTGCGGGTGCTGCCCTACGTCCGCGACCTGCCGCAGGTCGGCCGCGCGCCGTTGCCCGGCGTCGCCCCGGCGTCCCGGACGTCGGCCCTGGTCGGTGTCTTCGGGCCGCCGGTGCGCTCCGCGGCCGCGCTGGTCGAGCGGGTGCTCGGTGGCAGCGCGTCCGTCCGGCGGCGCCTGGACCGGGCGGGCCTGGAGCAGAGCGTGCACGACTTCCGCGTCGAGCAGGTGCTGTGGGGCCTGGCCGCGTTCACCGTCGCGGCCGGCGTCGGGCTCGTGCGGACCCTGGCGGACCCCGGCTCGGTGCTCGGTGCGGTGGCCCTGTGCGCCGTCGCGCTGGCCCTCGGCGTGCTCGGCCGCGACTGGTGGTTGGGGCAGCAGGTCACCAAGCGCGAGCGACTGGTGCTCGCGGAGCTGCCGACGCTGGCCGAGCTGCTCTCGCTCGCGGTCGCGGCGGGGGAGAGCCCCGTCGGCGCACTGTCCCGCGTGGTGGCCCGCTCCCGCGGCGCCTTCTCCGAGGACCTCGCCGTGGTGCTCGGCGAGATCCGCACCGGCGCGCCCGTCGCCCAGGCCTTCGACCGGCTCGCCGCCCGCACCGGGCTGCCGGCCGTGGCCCGGTTCGCCCAGGGCATCGCCACCGCGGTCGAGCGCGGCACGCCGCTGGCCGACGTGCTGCACGCCCAGGCCGCCGACGTGCGGGAGTCCGGGCGCCGCACCCTCATCGAGTCAGCCGCACGCCGCGAGGTGCTGATGATGGTGCCGGTCGTCTTCCTCGTCCTGCCCGTCACGGTGCTCTTCGCCTTCTACCCCGGCCTCATCGGCCTGAGCCTCAGCGTCACCTGACCTGGCTCCCTGTGTCCGGCCCCGCTCGCGGGGCGTCTCTCGGGAAAGGAACACCCCCATGCACGACGACCGCACCGCCCCTCGCCGCTCCGCGGCGTTCCTCACCAGCCTGCGGGTCGCCCTGGCCGGCCTGCTGGTCCTGGCCGCAGCCTCCGACGGCGGCGCCCGCCGCGACGACCGCGGTGACGTGCCCGGCTGGGTCATGGTCACGGTCATGACCGCCGGCATCGTCGCAGCGATCAGCGCCTTCGCCGGCCCGGTCATGGCCGACATGGTGCGGGCGGCGCTCGACTCGGTGCAGTGAGCGCACCGCACGACCGGCGCCCTGCCCGAGACCGGGCCACGTCGAGGAGGCGGCGCGGCCAGCGTGGCTCCGCCGTCGTCGACTTCGTGCTGGTCCTCGCGGTGGTGCTCCCGCTCGTGCTCGGCATCCTCCAGCTGGCGCTGACGCTGTTCGTGCGCAACACGCTCGCCTCGGCCGCCTCCGACGGTGCCCGCTACGGGGCCGTGGTGGGGCGCGGGCCCGAGGACGCGCGCGCCCGGACGGTGAGCCAGGCGTCGTCGGTGGTCTCGGGTCGGTTCGCCGACGACGTGAGCGCGGACGTCGTGTCCGTCGACGGCGCACCCACCGTCGTGGTCACCGTGCGGGCCGAGGTGCCCGCGCTGGGCATCGGTGGGCCGGCCGTGGCCTTCGAGGTCTCGGGCAGCGCCGTGCAGGAGACGGAGCAGTGACCGCCCGCGGGGAGCGTCGAGGCCGCGGCGACCGCGGCAGTGCCGTCATCGAGCTGACCTGGCTGGTGATCCTGCTGCTGGTGCCGCTCATCTGGTTCCTGCTCTCGGTCTTCGAGGTGCAGCGCGGCGCGTTCGCGGTCGAGTCCGCGGCGCGCTCGTCGGCGCGCGCCTACGTGCTCGCGGGCGACGACGCGGCCGGTGCCGAGGCGGGGCGGGCGGCCGCCGTCCGGGCCCTGGCCGACCAGGGCGTGGAGAACAGCGCGGACGTGTCCTTCGACTGCGGCGGCTACGCCGACTGCCACTCGGGCACCGCGGTGGTGACGGTGGTGGTGGAGAGCCGGGTCGACCTGCCCTTCCCCGACCTGTTCGGTGTCGGGCCCACGTTCGCGGTGGCGGCCACGCACGCGGTGCCGGTGGGCCGCTACCAGGAGGTGACCCGGTGAACTCTGTCAGTGGGGTGAGCACGGTGGGCGAGCCTCGGGCGAGGAGGAAGGACGACGCCGGCCAGACCACGGTGCTGGTGGTGGGGTTCCTGGTGGTGCTGCTGGGGGCGGTGGCGATCGTGACCGACGCCAGCGCGGCCTACCTGCAGCGCTCGGGGCTCTCGACGCTGGCCGACGGGGCGGCGCTGTACGGGGCGGACGCGGGGGCGGCCGGCACGTCGCTGTACACCGAGGGGGTTCCGGAGGGTGCGTTGCCGGTGGACGCGGACGCGGCGCGGGCGGGTGTGGCGTCCTACCTGGACCAGGTGGGGGCGACGTCGGAGTACCCGGGTCTGAGCGCGGAGGTCTCGGTCAGTGGTGACACCGTCCTGGTGCGGTTGCGCGCGCCGCTGGACCTGCCGCTGACGGTGCCGGGCGGACCCGGCGAGGCGACGGTCGCGGCGGAGGGCTCGGCGTCCACCACCACGGACGGCTGAGGCGGGCGCACCGTAGGATGCCCGCGCCGTCGAGAGCCGACGAGCGGGAGCGGGAGGAGCGGGCATGAGCGCCCCGGCAGAACCGCTGCCCGCCCCGCGCGAGGTCCACCGCACCGGGGAGAGCGCCCTGTTCGAGGGCGACTCGATCGCCTGGCTGCGCACGTTGCCGGACAGCAGCGTCGACCTCGTCTTCGCCGACCCGCCGTACAACATCAAGAAGGCGGCGTGGGACTCGTTCGAGTCCGCCGAGGCCTACATCTCCTGGTCGATGGAGTGGATGGTCGAGGCGTCCCGCGTCCTCACGCCCACCGGCAGCCTGTACGTGTGCGGGTTCCCCGAGGTGCTGGCCGACCTCAAGCACCCCGCGATGCGGCACTTCCACTCCGTGCGGTGGCTGGTGTGGCACTACAGGAACAAGGCGAACCTGGGGAGCGACTGGGGCCGCAGCCACGAGGCGATCCTGCACTTCCGCAAGTCCCGCGCGACGCGGATCGACCAGGACCCGGTGCGCATCCCCTACGGCGCGCACACCCTGAAGTACCCCGGCCGCGCCCAGGCCGAGACCAGCGCCTTCAGCCAGGGGCGCGAGCAGCGGGCCGAGGCCTGGCAGCCGCACCCGCTCGGCGCCAAGCCCAAGGACGTCATCGAGGTCCCGACCACCTGCAACGGCATGGGGGAGAAGACCCCGCACCCGACGCAGAAGCCCGAGGAGCTCGTGCGCAAGTTCGTGCTCGCCTCGAGCCCGGCGGGCGGCCTCGTCCTCGACCCCTTCTCCGGGTCGGGCACCACCGCCGTCGTCGCCGAGCAGCTCGGGCGGCGGTGGCTGGCCTGCGAGCTCGAGCCCGAGTACAACGCCTGGGCCGTGCAGCGCCTGGAGAACGTGCAGCGGCGCACCGAGCAGGAGTGGATCGAGCACGACCGGGCTGCGGCGCGCCGGCGGGCGTCGATCCGGTGAGCGGCCCGACCCGCGGGGAGACCCGCGCGGTGCTCACCACGGACCTCGGCACCCTCCACCAGGGCGACTGCCTGGCCTGGCTGCCGACGGTCGCCGACGCCAGCGTCGACGTGGTCTTCGCCGACCCGCCCTTCAACCTCGACAAGGACTACGGCGCCGGCGTCACCGACCGCCTGGACGACGCCGACTACCTCGCCTGGTGCGAGCAGTGGCTGCGCGAGTGCGCCCGGGTGCTCAAGCCCGGCGGCGCGCTGTGGCTCTACCACGTGCCGCGCTGGAACATCGAGCTCGGCCACGTCCTCAACACCCTCGGCCTGACCTTCCGCCACTGGGTCGCGGTGGACCTGAAGATGAGCCTGCCGATCCAGGGGCGCCTCTACCCCTCCCACTACTCGCTCCTCTACTACACGCGCGGCAAGCCGGCACGCTTCGAGCGCCCACGGCTGCCCGTGGAGACGTGCCGGCACTGCGGTGGCGACGTGAAGGACTACGGCGGCCACCGCGACAAGATCCACCCCGACGGCATCAACCTCTCCGACGTGTGGACCGACATCACCCCCGTCCGGCACCGCGGCACCAAGAACCGGGGTGCGAACCAGCTCTCCGAGCGACTGCTGGAGCGGGTGCTGACGATCTCCAGCGAGCCCGGCGACCTCGTCCTGGACCCGTTCGGGGGCAGCGGCACGACCTTCGCGGTGGCCGAGCGCATGCACCGCCACTGGGCCGGGGTGGAGCTGGGGGACGTGGAGCCGATCGTCCGTCGCCTCACGGGCCAGGAGACCGCCTACGAGCCCCCGGGGCGCGGGGACGCCGGCAAGGGCGTCCGCTCGGCGGACGTGGACGGTCCGTAAGAGGTCGAGCACACCCTGTTCGCAGATGGCGGGCGTGGCCGTCCGCATGACGTGCCTCTAGCGCACGGCAGTCGTGTGAAGAAAGGTCTCTTCGGTAAAAGTGCGTGGAGTCACATCTGCATCGTGCAGAAGTGCTCTCACCAGCACGGATGCACAGCGATGCCCCCGTCTTCCCCGCAACCGGCTGTGAGGAAGACGTGAGAACCCCCGTGATGGTTTGGGTTCCCTTCAGGGAGCCTGCCTACGGTCCTCGGGACACATCGCAACGAAGAGCACCACCGGTCCACGGGCGAACGCCGAGTCCTTGCCCCGCCTGTCGACCGGTCCACGTACCCGGCCCGTCGCGGCCGGCCGAGCACCACCAGGGCAGGAGTGGGGGACCCACCTATCGCGGTCCCGACGAACCGGGCTACCGCTCGGGGTGAAGCCGTGCGTGCACGGCCGGGCACCTTTCCGCCCGAACCCGACAGCTCACCTCACAGGCGTGGAAGGGACTCACGTCTTGAAGCTTGCTGCCATGCCCTCGGCGCTGCGCGCCCTGGGGAACCTCACCACCCGCCTGGTCGTCGTCTCGGCCCTCGCCTTCGGCCTCCTCGCGGTCACCTCCGCCGTCACCACGACCGAGAACGGTCCCGCCGCCGCCAACGCGGCACAGAAGCGCACCGCCGCCCACCGCAAGGCGACCCTCCGCAACGTCCGACAGGGCACGCGGGTCGCCTCGAACCAGAAGGGCGACCCCTACCAGTACGGCGCCGACGGCCCGAACCGGTTCGACTGCTCCGGCCTGACGATGTTCTCGTTCCGCAAGGCCGGCTTCAAGCGCATGCCGCGCACGTCCAGCGCCCAGGCCAAGTTCACCGGCCGCATCAAGAAGTCGAACATGCGCCGCGGCGACATGATGTTCTTCTACGGCTCCAGCGGCGTCTACCACGTCGGCATCTTCGCCGGCTGGCGCAACGGCCACCGCATGGTGCTGCACGCTCCCTACAGCAACGGCCGCGTCCGCGTCGAGAAGGTGTGGACGCACAAGTGGTACGGCGGGACGCTCCGGCGCCGCTGACCCCCCCACGCGCACCCGGCCTCGCCGGCCGCCCCGTACCGGGGCAGAGCCCCACGACCCCGCCCCGCCTGTGTCCGGCGCGGGGTCGTGGCGCGTCCGGAGGCGCCGCCCGAACCCCGCTCCTCGGCGAGGCGGGGACGCCGGGGAGAACCACTCGGCAGGGCTTCGCGATCGGGCTATGGTGCCCGTCACGTCATCCCGTCGGCTCGCTCGGAGGCCCACCATGACCGCCACCCCCACCGCCCCCGCCGTGCCCACCGCCGGTGCCCAGCCACCCGCACCGGCACACAGCCCGGCACGCCGCCGCGTCCCCGGCCCGCGTGCGCTGCTGACCCTGCCGCTGGTCCTGGCAGGGCTCCTGCTGCCCGGCCTGGGTGCCCCCGCGCAGGCGGCCGACACCGGCGTCCTGGGGCTGCCGCTGACCGTCACCGACGCCCGCGGTGACTGGCAGGAGGGCGCCTCCAGCACGCTGACGCGCCGGCAGAAGGCCAGCATCGACCTGCGCAAGATGCGCGTCGTGGCGCTGCCGCAGCGCTCCCGGGTGCGGTTCGTCATGACCCTGCGCCGGGTCACCCGCAGCGACGCCTTCGACCAGGTGCTCCAGCTACGCGTCACCCCGCGCCAGGGCAGCGCCTGGTCCGCCGGCTTCGACCTCGGGGTGCAGGACCGCGAGGTCTTCGCCTTCTTCGACGAGGGCACCACCTCGCGCAGCTGCACGCCCCGCCTCGGTGTCGACCGCAGCGCCGGCCGCCTCACGGTGAACGTGCCGGAGCGCTGCGTCCCCGACCGGCCCGGCCGCGTGCGGCTGGCCTCGTTCACGACCCTGTGGCGCAGCGACGCCCCCGCCTACTCCTCGGACCGGCTGCACGTGCCCGGTCTGGTGGACCTGCGATGAGCGCCCCGACGCGGCTGCGCGCCGCCGTCCTCGCCCTGCTCGCGCTCGTGCTGACGGCCGGGCTCCTCGGCCCCGCCTCGCCCGCGGGCGCCGCCGTGGGCGACCGCTACGAGAAGGTGGCGCGCCAGGTCACCAACAAGGCCCGCGCGAACCACGACCTGGTGAAGCTGCGCCGGCAGCGCTGCGTGCAGCGCAAGGCCGAGCGGCACGTGCGGTGGATGGCGAGGAACAACAGCCTGGAGCACCAGGACCTCACGCCGGTGATGGAGGACTGCAAGCTCTCCACCGCCGGCGAGAACATCGCCATGGGCTACTCGACCGGCCGCCAGGTCGTGCGGGCCTGGATGCGCTCGGAGGGCCACCGCGCCAACATCCTGAACAAGCGGTTCCGCCTCCTGGGCATGGCCGCGGTCAAGGACGACGACGGCCGCTGGTGGGCCGCGCAGGTCTTCGGACGCCGCCGGCGGTGACCCGGCCATGACCAGGCCACGACCGGGCTCCGGCGCGGGGACGACGCGCTGCCGGGGCCGCGGGCGACCCACGAGTAGGCCCCGGCTGGACGAGGGCCGTAGTCTGCGCATGTGGCAGGCCCCGACTTCGACAGCGAGATCAAGCAGCTCCAGGCGACGATGCACACCATCGAGCAGGTGCTGGACCTGGAGACGATGAAGGCGGAGATCGCCTCCCTCCAGGAGCAGGTCGCCGCGCCCGACCTCTGGGACGACCAGGCGAACGCCACGCGCGTCACCGGCAAGCTCTCCGACCTCCAGGGCCAGCTCGAGCGCTTCGAGCGGCTGAGCAACCGGATCGAGGACCTCGGCGTCCTCGTCGAGCTCGCGGTCGAGGCGGACGACGCCGACTCCATGGAGGAGGCTCAGCGCGAGCTGCCCAAGGTCAAGACCGCGGTCGAGAGCCTCGAGGTCCGCACCCTCCTCTCGGGCGAGTACGACGCCCGCGAGGCGATCGTGACGATCCGCTCCGGCGCCGGTGGCGTCGACGCCGCGGACTTCGCGGAGATGCTGATGCGCATGTACACGCGCTGGGCCGAGCGCAACAAGTACTCCGTCGAGGTCTTCGACGTCTCCTACGCCGAGGAGGCGGGCATCAAGTCCGCCGAGTTCGCGATCCACGCGCCCTACGCCTACGGCACCCTCTCGGTCGAGGTCGGCACCCACCGCCTGGTGCGGATCAGCCCCTTCGACAACCAGGGCCGCCGCCAGACGTCCTTCGCCGCCGTCGAGGTCGTGCCCCAGCTGGAGCAGACCGACGAGATCGAGATCGACGAGAACGAGGTCCGCACCGACGTCTTCCGCTCCGGCGGCCCCGGCGGCCAGTCGGTCAACACCACCGACTCGGCGGTGCGCCTGACGCACATCCCGACCGGCATCGTCGTGTCCTGCCAGAACGAGAAGTCGCAGCTGCAGAACAAGGCCGCCGCGATGATCGTCCTCAAGGCCAAGCTCCTCGCCCGCAAGAAGGCCGAGGAGGCCGCGCTGAAGAAGGACCTCAAGGGCGACGTCGCCGCCTCGTGGGGCGACCAGATGCGCAACTACGTGCTCAACCCGTACCAGATCGTCAAGGACCTGCGCACCGGCTTCGAGACCGGCAACCCGCAGCCCGTCTTCGACGGCGAGATCGACGGGTTCCTCGAGGCGGGCATCCGCTGGCGCCGCGGCGCGGAGAAGGTCGAGGCCTGAGCCTCGCGCGGCGGGGGCTCAGCGCGCCCGCACCACGCTCGAGGCGGCCGAGGGTCGTGAGAGGCCCTCGGTGTTGCGCGCCTGCACGCGGAAGGACCACCGGCCCCGCGTGAGCCGCAGGGCCTGGCGGGTCGCCGACGCCGCCACGTCCACGCGTCGCACCTGCACCACCCGGCCGGCCGCGTCCCACTTCCGCGCCACCACGCGGTAGCCGGTCAGCGCCGCGCCGCCGTCGGAGGACGGGGCGCTCCACCGCGCCACGGCCGTGATCGCCCCGCCCCGACGCCCGGACGAGGCGGCGCCGATGCGCGGACGCCCCGGTGTAGTGGCGGCGCGGGGGATCACCAGAGTCGCGGACGCGGCAGCGGACTCACCGACGTTGTTGAGCGCCGTCACCGCGATCACGGCCACGTCGCCGGGGGCGAACCCGGAGATGGCGCCACCGGCTCCGCTCGAGACGGTGCCGATGAGCCCACCGGACTCGTAGACCCGGTAGGCCTCGACGGGGGCGCCCCCGTCGGAGGCGGGCTCGGCGAAGGCGAGCAGCAGCAGGCCCGCGTCCGCGTCCCAGGTCAGCACCAGGTCGCTCGGGGCGTCCGGCACGGTGGCCGTGCCGGCGTCCGTGGTGAGACCGGTGGTGGCGACGGGGGAGGCCCCGACCGCGTTGGTGGCGCGCACGCCCACCGTGTACGTGGTGCCCGCGGACAGGCCGGTCAGCGCCCGGCTGGTCGTGCCGGCGGACACCGTCGCGACGTCGGCGCCGTCGAGGCTGACCACGTAGCCGGTCAGTGCGCTGCCGCCGTCGGAGGCCGGTGCCGCCCAGGAGATGGTCGCCGTTGTCGTGCCGGTGGCCGTGGCGCTCACGTCGGTGGGCGTGCCGGGGGCCGTGGGGGAGGAGGTCTCGCAGCCGGAGACCGCGAGCGTGTAGCCGCCGAGCGAGCCGTAGTCGCCGTAGCCGCCGGCGGCCCAGCTGCCGTTGCCGACGCCGTCGAGGCGCGCGAACAGGGGCTCGTCGACGACGCTCACCGTGGCCGCGGCGCCGGTGCCCGAGGCGGTGACGCCGTCGCCGGCCGCGGAGGCCGGGTCGGCCGTGGCCAGGGTGGCGCCGCCGGCGTCCAGCACCTGCAGCTCGAGGTCGAGGTTCGGGCTGGTCTCGGCGGTCGCGGCGCTCACGGTGACCTCGCCGGTGCAGGTGCCGAGGGAGAAGACGTCGACGTCGGTGGGCGTGCCGATCACCCCGGACGCCGGCAGCGCGGCCGCGGACGCGGCGGCCACCGTGTCGCCCACGTCGTCGGTGCGCCGCGGGGCGCCGTTGGCGGCGATCAGTGACAGGTCGTCCTCGGTGTTGCTGGGGCTCGGGTACTCGCCCTTGCTCCACTGCACCAGCGGGCGCCACGTCGAGCCCATGATCGGCCCCCAGATGCCCTGGCCGCCGTAGTAGGCCGTGCCGCCGGAGACCCCGTCGTGGGAGAGCCCCAGGTTGTGGCCGACCTCGTGGCTGACGGTGCCGGTGATGGTCTCCACGTCGTCGTAGTAGCCGGTGAACGCCCAGGCAGGGGAGTAGTAGGCGCTGCTGGTGTCGTCGAAGACGTCGACGTAGGCGATGCCGGTGCAGCCGCTGCTCACGCACAGCGCGGCGTGCGCGACCAGGTCGTCGGTGACCATGGCGTGCGCGCCGTAGACCTGGTCGCCGGAGCCGGAGCGGGTCAGCGCCGCCGCCCCCGGGTCCTGCGTCGTCACGTCCACGGCGAACGGCGCGAAGTCCTCGGCGACCTGCTGCCACACCTGCTGGATCAGCGCCCGCTCGGCGGTGCTGAAGGTCGAGTAGTCGGCGTCGTAGGAGAACCCGAGGACGCTGGTGGTGGTCAGCTTCCACGCGTTCCAGGCCGTGCCCGAGACGGTGCCGCCGTCGAAGTCGATGAAGATCGTGCGCTGCGCGCCCGGCAGCGAGTGCAGCGTGAAGGTGTCCTCGGCCGGGACGATCAGGTCGGCCGCCGTGGCCTGCGGGGAGGCCTGGTCGCGGTCCGCGGCCAGCTCGTCGCGGTAGAACAGCCGGCCCGTGGGGTCCAGCCAGGCCGTGGGGTCCTCGCGCAGCACCTCGGCCAGCGCCCGGCCGGTCAGGTCGTTGAGCGCTGCCGCGGTGCCCAGGTCCTCGCCCAGCAGCCGCACCGCCCGCGCGCCGCGAGCCGGTGCGGGGAGCAGGTCGGCGTCGACCACGGTGAGGTCGGAGGCGGGCTCGTCCGCGGCCCGCGCCGGCGCCAGGGGCCCGGCCACGGGTGCGGCGAGGGCTGAGGCGGCCACCGTCGCGGCGGCGAGCGCGAGCAGGCGGGCCCGACGAGGACGGCGGAGCGAGCGGGGGGAGTCCACCTCGGCAGGCTAGGGCCGCGCGTGGCCGGTGGAGACGGTCTTCACCGACTCTTGTCGATACCCGTCGCCGACGTTGTCCGTGCAGGTCAGGATCAGTCCGCGGCGCCGGCGAGCGCCACCGCGGCGCACCAGGCGTCCGAGCGGCGCAGGAGGGCTCCCGTGGCCACGTCGCTGCGCGCGGTCACGGTGCAGGTCAGCCACGCCTCGCCGAGCAGGCCGGCCCGGACGACGGCCCGGCCGGCGTCCGAGGAGCACACGGCGGTGGCGCCGACCGTGCCCAGCACGTCGGCGTCGGCGCGCTCCTGGCAGGTCACCCCGTCGCCGGAGACGGAGTCGGCCAGCCCCCGCGCCAGGCTCCGGGCCCGCCCGGTGCCGACCGCCGGCGCGTAGACCCACGCCTGGACGCCGGGCACCACCGCGGCGCCGCGGCCGGTGGTCCAGCGGCAGCCGTACTCGTGCGCGACGTCGCTGGTGCCCTCGGCCAGCCCCTGGGTGAGCACGGTGGTGTCGCCGTCGTCCCACTGCGCCAGGCTGGGCACCCGCCCGCCCTCGCGGCGGCCCAGGGCCGCGAGCACGGCGGCGTCCGGCACCTGGTCGCAGAACGACGCCCGCTCGAGCACCAGGTCGGGCTGCTGCGCCGAGAGCCCCGCCACGGACGAGGGGGAGGGGACGAGGTCGGAGGCGGAGACCGTCTCGCCGGGCACGGCTGCCCCGCCGTCGTCCGTGGTGCCGCCGGAGGTGCACGCGGTGAGCGTTCCCCCCAGAAGCACGCAGGCCGCCAGGACGAGGCTGACGGGGCGGGGGAGCCGGGCACGCATGTGAGGGAGGGTACGGATGCGCGCCACGCGTGCGGATGCCGGGGACGCTCAGGTGGTCCGCGTAACCTCCTTCGGGTGATCCGCTTCGAGAAGGTCTCCAAGTCCTACCCGGGCGGGGGCGCCCCCGCGCTCGACCAGGTCTCGATCGACGTCGAGAAGGGCGAGTTCGTGTTCCTCGTCGGCGCCTCCGGCTCCGGCAAGTCCACGGCGCTCCGGCTCGTGCTGCGCGAGGCGCGGCCCACGTCCGGTCGTGTCTACGTGGCCGGCAAGGAGATCAACCGGCTCGCCGGCTGGAAGGTCCCGCGGCTGCGCCGCCAGATCGGCACCGTGTTCCAGGACTTCCGGCTGCTGCCGAACAAGACCGTCGCCGAGAACGTCGCGTTCGCCCTCCAGGTCACCGGCTACTCGCCCAAGGAGATCCGCTCCCGCGTCCCCGAGACGCTGGAGATGGTCGGCCTGGACGGCAAGGCCGACCGGATGCCCGACGAGCTCTCCGGCGGCGAGCAGCAGCGCGTCGCCGTCGCACGCGCCTTCGTGACGCGGCCGATGATCCTGGTGGCCGACGAGCCCACCGGCAACCTCGACCCCGGCACCACCGTCGGCATCATGAAGCTGCTGGACCGGATCAACCGGACCGGCACCACCGTGCTGATGGCCACCCACGACCACGGGATCGTCGACCAGATGCGCAAGCGCGTCGTCGAGCTCGAGCACGGCCAGGTCGTCCGCGACCAGGACCGCGGCGTCTACGGCTTCCAGCACTGACGTCCCCGCCTCCCCTCCCGCACGTCTCCCCGCCCGCGCAGCACTGAAAGGGCACTCCTCCCGCCATGCGCTACGTCCTCTCGAACCTCGGCCAGGGCCTGCGACGCAACACGTCGATGCACCTGGCCGTGATCCTCACGCTCTTCGTCTCGCTCACGATGGTCGGCACCGCGCTGATGGTCCGCAGCCAGGCGGAGAAGACCGTCGACCAGTGGGGCAGCGAGCTCCAGATCACCGTCTACCTGTGCCGCGCGGACGACTCCAACGCCCGCTGCCTCGGCGAGGTCAGCAACGAGGAGAAGCGCGCGATCGGGCAGGTGCTCGACGACAGTGCGCAGGTCGACTCGTGGGAGCTGGAGTCCAAGGCCGAGGCGTTCGAGAAGGTCAAGGAGCTCTACTCCGACGACGCCGACCGCTTCGAGGGCGAGAACGCGGTCCTCACCGAGGACGACATGCCGGAGTCGATCTGGGTCACGCTGAAGTCGCCGGACCAGTTCGAGGCGGTCACCAGCGCCGTCGCCGGTCTGGACGGGGTGTCGTCGGTGCGCGACCAGCGCCAGACCATCAACCCGCTGCTGAAGATCATGAGCGGCATGCAGGTGGGCTCGCTGGCCATCGCCGTCGCGCTCATCATCGCGGCGCTGCTGCTGGTCGCGAACACCATCCGACTGACCGCGTTCGCCCGCCGCAAGGAGATCGGCATCATGCGCCTGGTGGGTGCCTCCGGCGCCTACATCGCGCTGCCGTTCCTGCTGGAGGTGCTGGTCACGACGCTGGTCGCGGTCGGCCTCGCCGTCGGCACCCTGGCCGGCTTCATGTTCTTCGGCGTGCAGCGGGTCTTCAGCCAGTACCTGGGCTTCATCCCGTGGATCGGCTGGGAGGACTGGGCCTTCGCCTCGATCGTCGTCGCGATCCTCGGCCCCGTGCTCAGCCTCGTCCCGACACTCCTGCTCACGTCGAAATACCTCAAGGTCTGACTCCGGGCGCGTACCGTCGCTGCCGATGCGTCACATGAGCACCATGCGACGCATCGCAGCACGTACCACCCTCGAACAGGCAGGACACCCGGTGCGCTTCTTCCCCAGCGCCAGCCGACAGCGCCTCGCCGCGGCCCTCACGGCCGGGGCCCTGGCGCTCGGAGTCGTGGGCTCCGGTGCCGTCAGTGGCACCGCGGCCGTCGTGACCGGACAGGCGGCCAGCGCCGCCCCCGCGGGCCTCGTCTCCGCGGCCGACTCCGACGAGCTCAAGAAGAAGAAGAAGGACGTCGGCAAGAAGATCGACGGGGCCGAGGACGACCTGGAGGAGGCCTCCAGCGGCCTGCGCCGGGCGGTCAACCAGCTCGACCGGGCCCGGGCCGCGCTCAACGAGGCGCGCGCCGAGCTCACCGTCGTCCGCGACAAGCTGCGTGACGCGCGCTCGCGCGACGCCCTCATGCAGGACCGGCTCGACGCCGCCGAGGCCCGGCTCAACCGGGCCCGCACCGACCTGGCCTCCGGCGTCCGCGACCTCGCCCGCCAGCAGGACCAGGTCAAGGACTCGATGATCGACTCCTACCTCGACGGCCCGGCCGAGCTCGACGCGATCATGGGTCTGCTCACCGACGGCAGCGCCGAGGACGTGGCGCGCCAGCAGGCCGCCGCCGAGGCGATGGTCGGCCACCAGACCCGGATGTACGACGAGCTCGACGCCGCCGCGGTGCTGCTCGGCGTCCGCGAGGAGCAGGTCTCCGCCGCCCGCGAGGAGGTCGCCGCCCAGCGCGAGGCCGCCGCCGACCACCTCTCCACCGTCACCTCCCTCGAGGCCCAGGCCGAGGCCGCCCGGGACCGGGTGGCCTCCACCGTCTCCGCGCGGATCAGCGCGAAGCAGCGGGCCGCCACGGTCAAGCAGCGTGACCTGCGGACCCTGCGCCGGCTCAAGGCCCGCGAGCGTCGGCTCCAGGGCCGCATCGAGCGGGCCGCGCAGCGCTCCGGCACGAACGTGCGGGCCAGGGCGTCCGGCTACCTGACCCGTCCGGTGCCCGGCGCCGTCACCTCCCCGTTCGGCTACCGCATCCACCCGATCTACGGGTACTGGGGCCTGCACGACGGCACCGACTTCGGCGTCTACTGCGGCGAGCCCATGCGGGCCGCGGGCTCGGGCACCGTGATCGCCAAGTACTACTCCTCGGTCTACGGCAACCGCCTCTACCTCTCGCTGGGCAAGGTCAACGGCCGGTCGCTGACCGTCGTCTACAACCACGCCCAGGGCTACCGCTACGACGTGGGCGACTACGTCCAGCGCGGCAACGTCGTGGGCCGCGCCGGCACCACTGGCTGGTCCACCGGCTGCCACCTGCACTTCACGGTGCTGGTCGACGGCACCGCCGTGGACCCGATGAACTGGCTCTCCTGAGCCTCGTCCTGCACCGGCCCGCCTGCCGGATGTGAATGCGGTTGACCTGATCAGGGAGACTGGGGGCATGGCGAAGGAGCAGGGCACCAAGATGATCGCGCAGAACAAGAAGGCGCGACACGACTACGCCATCGAGGACACCTACGAGGCCGGTCTGGTGCTCATGGGCACCGAGGTGAAGTCGCTGCGCGAGGGGCGCGCCTCGCTGGTCGACGGGTTCATCGACATCGATCGCGGGGAGGCCTGGCTGCACGGCGTGCACATCCCCGAGTACCTCCAGGGCACCTGGACGAACCACTCCGCCCGCCGCAAGCGCAAGCTGCTGCTGCACAAGGCGGAGATCGACAAGATCGAGCGCCGCGTGGCCGAGAAGGGGCTCACGGTCGTGCCGCTGGCCCTGTACTTCGTCAACGGCCGCGCCAAGATCGAGATCGCCACCGCCCGAGGCAAGAAGAGCTGGGACAAGCGCCAGGCCATCGCCGAGCGCACCGCCAAGCGCGAGACCGAGATCGCCGTCGGCCGCCGGCTCAAGGGCCACGCGGACTGACGAGAGCCGGCCCCTCCTGGGGGAAACCGGTGGACAGGGCCGCACCGACGAGCGGTTCCTGGGATCATCGGTGCCCGTGGACCCCGAGCGCACCCCCGAGCCGGTCTCTGCACCCCTGCCGCTGACGACCGAGCAGACCTGGAGCGCCGTCGCGCGCGAGCGGCGGTACGTGGCGGACCTGGTGCAGTCGCTGACGCCTGCGCAGTGGAGCACCCCGTCCCTGTGCCGGGCGTGGACCGTGGGCCAGGTGGCGGTGCACCTGACCGCCCCCATGACCATCTCGGTGCCCGACCTGGCGCTGGCCGTGGCCACGCACTGGTTCTCCTACGACAAGGCGATGAACGCGCTGGTCAAGGAGCGTGCGGCCGCGCTGCCGGACGACGAGGGCGCAGAGATCGTGGCCGACCGGCTGCGCACCGGGTGCGGCAACCGCTTCGCCCCGCCCGGCCTCGGCCCGCTCGCGCCGCTGACCGATCTGCGGGTGCACACGCTCGACATGGCGGTGCCGCTCGGGCTGGACGTGGCCCACGACCCCGCCGTGTGGCCGCACGTGCTCGGGTTCCTGGTGGGCACGCCGGCCCGTCTCGGGGCGTTCACCCGCGGACGTCGCCCGGCGGTCACCCTCACGACCACCGACGTCGACTGGACCCACGGCACCGGCCCCCGCGTCGAGGGCCCGGCCCACCGGGTCGCGCTGGCGCTGACCGGGCGCTCGCGGGGCCTCGACGGGCTCACCGGCCCGGGCGTGGAGCCGCTGCGGGCCTGGATCGCCCGCTGACGTCCTGACCTGCGGGTACCCGCACCCGAGCGCGCCAACGCCCGGGAACAAACGGGTGGACGACGGCCGTTACACTGGGTGCGTACAACTCAAGAGGGGCTGATCGGTTTCGACTGGGGACGTTGTCTCCAGGGGAAGCGGGTCGAGAAGCCAGCGCCATCTCGTAAAAGTCGCTGGAAACCTATAACTGCCAACGCTAAGCGCAGTTCCTTCGCTCTCGCCGCCTGAGCGGTGATCGAAGCGTCAGACCGGGCATCCGTCTCCGTCCCGGACCCTGGCGTCGACTAGGAGACTTGCTGTTCAGTTGCTGTCAGGGCGGCTGACCGGGACTCAAACCTGACTGAGCCTGTCGGTGACGTGTTCGTGCGAGCACCGGGGCTGAGAAAATCGACAGCACGAACTGCACCCGGAGAAGACCTGGTCCAGCGCCACAGGACGCGGGTTCGATTCCCGCCAGCTCCCCCCCGACAGCCCCCGCCCCCGCCGGCCGCCCCGGTTCCGGGGCGGCCGTCGTGCCGTGCGAGGGGCCGTGGGTGCGATCGCTGGCACCTGCTGCCAGTGATCGCACCCACCCCCGTTCAGGCCCGCACGGTTCAGGGCAGCGTGCTCACCGTGCCGGTGATCGCGTCGCCGTAGCCCGCCTTGTTCCGGGCCCGCAGCGTGATCGCGTAGGGCGTGCCGGGCAGGAGCCGGTAGACCGTCATCCGGGTCGCGCCGGAGGAGAGCCGGTAGGTCAGCCCGCCCACGCGCAGCTCGTAGCCGAGCAGCGGGGCGCCGCCGTCCTCGGCCGGACGGGCCCAGGAGAGGGCCAGCTGGCCCGTGCCCGGCACGACCGTGACCGAGCCCGGCACGCCCGGCGGCACCAGCGGCGGCGTGGTCACGGTGACCTCGACGGTCTCGCTCGGCACGACGCCGTTGACGCTGCGGATGGCGACGGTGTTCTCCGCGCCCGGCCGCAGGCCGGTGGCGGTGAACGTGACGGCCCGCGCGGAGACCGAGCGCCAGGAGCCGCCGTTGACCGAGACCCGGTAGCCGGTGGTGAGCAGGTCGCCGCCGGTGCCGGGCTCCCAGGTCAGCACCGCGGTGTCGGCGTAGCGGGCGGCAGCGGCCACGGAGACCGGCGGCGCGGGCCGCAGGGGCTCGAGGTTGCAGCCGGGGGCGTCGATCTCGTACTGCCCGATCGACCCGTAGGCGTCGTAGCCGCCTCGTGACCACGTGCTCTCGGCGGCGCCGGTCACCTCCAGGACGAGGTCGCCCCACGGCGGCTTCGTCGCCGCCGGGGCGGGCACGACCACGGAGGCGCCGGTGCCGGCGGCCGTCACGCCGTCGCCGGCGGTCGTGACCTGGTACGCGCCGGTGAGCCGCAGCCCGCGCGTGGTGCGCAGCGTGATGCCCAGGTCGAGGTTCGAGGCGTAGGCGGTGGGGGAGACCGAGATGCTGCTGCCGACCGTGCACGCGCCCAGCGCGAACGCGTCCTTGTCCTGCATCGAGGTGATCCGCGCGGTGCCGTTCTCGGGGAACGTGCCGGACAGGGCCCACGTCGGGCCCGCCTCGTCCACCGGGGAGCCGAGCACGGCGCGCAGGATGGTGACGTCGTCCTGACGGTTGGTCGCGCCGTAGTAGGAGCCGCGGCTCCACTGGGTGACGGGTCGGTAGTAGCCCACGCCCATGATCGGTGCCCACAGCCCCAGCCCGGTGTAGTAGCCGCTGGTGCGGGTGCCGTCGTGCCCGAGGCCGAGCGTGTGGCCCACCTCGTGGGAGGCGGCCTCCGCCACCGACTTCGGGCTGTTGCCGGTGCCCTGGGTGAAGACCCAGGCGGGCTGGTGGCTGCCGCCGACCTCGGGGAAGGTGCCGACGTAGGCCACGCCGCCGCAGGCGCTGCTGCACAGCGGGCCCCAGGCGGGGGAGGGGCCGATGACGACGTGGATGCCGTAGGTGGTGTCGCTCGCCGAGGAACGGACGAGGGCGTCGCTGCCCGGGTCCTGCGTGGTCACGTCCACGTCGAAGGCCTCGAAGTCGGCGGCCACCGAGGCCCACACCTTCTGCACCGCGTCGAAGTCGGTGGCGCTGAACCCGGCACCGTCGCCCGCCGGGTCCCACGCGGGGTGGTTCGCGCCCGTGCGGGCCAGGCCCCACGCGGTCTCACCGAGGGTGGTGCCGTCCCCGTCCAGGAAGATCGTCCGCTCCGCGCCGGGGCGGCTGTGCAGGGCGAAGGTGTCCCCGGCCGGGGCGAGCAGCGCCGCCACGCTCGCCCGGGCGGCGGGGGAGGGCCCACCCGTGCCGACGGCGTCCGCGGGCGGGGCGGGCGGCACGGGGTCGACCACGTACAGGCGACCGCGCCGGTCCAGGTGCACCGTGTCGTCGGTGCGCAGCAGGTGCTCGGCCTGGCGGCGGGAGAGCGTGGTGCCGACGACCGAGGGGCCGACCTCCCCGGTCCCACCGGCTCCGGGGCCGTCCGTGCCGGGCACGCTCGGGGTGCCCGCACCGGCGGGTGCCGCTGCCAGGGTGGCGGCCAGGCCGCAGGACAGGCTGAGCGCCAGCACGAGTGCCGGGGCGCGGTGGGGCAGGACCATGTCGGTGATCTCCTTCGTCCACCGCCCCATCGACAGCGCACACGGTTGCGTGCGACAAACCCACGGACCTGCGGACCGGACTGGTCCACTGTGCGCGGCCGCCGGCCTCTGTCAACGCCCGGTGAACTCTGCCCACTGAGGGTGACCTTTCGGTTTCGGCGACACCAGGCGGCTCCGCGCGCTGGTGAGATGCCGGTGCGAGTAGGCACGAGCGCAGGAGGCAGGCATGTTCACCCCCGTCGAGGGTCGGTCCGTGGTGGTCACGGGCGGCAGCAAGGGCATCGGCAAGGGCATCGCGGGCGTCTTCGCCGCCGCGGGCGCGAAGGTCACCATCACCGGCAGGGACGAGGCGGCGCTGGCCGCGGCCGCCGAGGACCTGAGTTGTGAGTGGTTCGCCGCCGACGTCGCCGACCGGGGCTCGTGCCAGGACCTGGCCGAGATGGTCGTCGCTCGCCACGGGGGCATCGACGTCCTGTGCGCCAACGCCGGCATCTTCCCCTCGGCCACGCTCGCCGAGATGACGCCGGCCGACCTGGCCCAGGTGATGGGCACCAACCTCCACGGCACCGTCTTCGCCGTGCAGGCCTGCCTCCCCGCACTCGCGGCCTCCGGGCACGGACGGGTCGTGGTCACCTCCTCGATCACCGGGCCGATCACCGGCTACCCGGGCTGGAGCCACTACGGCGCCTCCAAGGCCGCCCAGCTCGGCTTCATCCGGACGGCGGCCATCGAGCTGGCGCCGCAGGGCATCACCATCAACGCGGTGATGCCCGGCAACATCGCCACCGAGGGGCTGGCCGACATGGGGGAGGACTACGTGGCGGGCATGATCGCCTCCATCCCGCAGCGCCGGCTCGGCTCGGTGGCCGACATCGGGCACGCCGCCCTGTTCCTGGCCACCGACGAGGCGGGGTTCATCACCGGTCAGACGATCGTGGTGGACGGTGGCCAGGTGCTGCCGGAGTCCCCGGAGGCCCTGGAGGGGATCTGACCCCCACGGGTGGGTCGTGAGGGCGCCGCCCGTCTGCCAGGCTTCACCGCGTGAAGCTGATCCTCAATCTGCTGTGGCTGGTGCTCTCCGGGTTCTGGATGGCGCTGGGCTACATCGCCGCCGGCATCGTGTGCTGCCTGCTGATCGTCACCATCCCGTTCGGCATCGCCTCCTTCCGGATCGCCGTGTACGCCCTGTGGCCCTTCGGCCGCCGGGCCGTGCGTCGCGACTCCGGGCCGCTCGGGGACACCCTCACGATGGTCGGCAACGTCATCTGGTTCCTGGTCGCGGGCCTCTGGCTGGCCATCGGGCACATCACCACCGGCATCGCCCTGTGCGTCACGATCATCGGCATCCCGCTCGGCATCGGCTCGTTCAAGATGGTGCCGATCTCCCTTCTGCCGCTCGGCCGCGTGATCGTGGACTCCGACCAGCCGCTCGTGCCGCGCTGAGCGGGCGGCCCGGTCGCTCGCCGGGCGTCCGGGCCTTCCGGCGGCCGCCGGCGCGGGTGATGCTGGGCGCATGAGCGAGAACGGACTCGACCTCTCCGGCCAGGTGCTGCACCAGCCCGACCTCTCGGACGCGACGCTCGTCGAGCCCGACCTGCGGGGCCTGCGGGTCGTGGGGGCGTTCGTGGGCGGCCTGGAGGTCTGGCCCTTCGCCGGACGCTTCGACGGGCCGGTGCTGGTCGACGGGGTGGACGTCACCGCGTTCGTGGAGGCCGAGCTGGACCGGCGGTACCCCGAGCGGGCCGCGGTGCGCCAGGCCCAGGACGACGGCACCGTCGCGCAGCTCACCGCCGCCTGGACGGCCGTGCGGATCGGCTGGGCGGGCACCCTGGAGCGGCTCGAGCAGGCCTCGCCGGAGGTGCGCGAGCAGCGGGTGCGCGGCGAGTGGTCCGCCGCCCAGACCCTGCGGCACCTGGTCGCGGCCGTGGACATCTGGATCGGACGAATGCTGGCCGAGACCGAGGCGCCGTTCCACCCGCTGGGCCTGCTGCCCGAGGACTACCCGCTCGAGGGCTCACGCGCGCTCGGGCTCGACCCGCTCGGCAGCGCGCCCTGGCCGGCGGTGCGCACGGCCTTCGAGGACGCGGGGCGGCGCGTCGACGCGGCCCTGGGCGACCTCACCGACGCCGACCTTGGCACCGACCGCACCGGCCTCCCGGCGCCGGACTGGGGCCCGGAGACGCGGACGGCGCGCCAGTGCGTCGCCGTCGTCCTGCGAGAGCACGTGGCCCACCGCCGCTACCTCGAGCGCGACCTGGCCACCCTGCTCGGCTGAGGGGGTGTCCCGACCGGCGCGAGGCGGGTCGTTCGGCCCCCCGTTGGCCGAATCTCAGGTTCGGGTGGCAGCCTGGGGGTGTGCCAGTGCACCAGCCCCGTCCCTCCGGACAGCCCGGCCGCCGCCACCGTCACTCCGGTCGGGAGGCCGGCCGCTTCCGGCTCACACCCGCTCGAGGAAGGCGAGACTGCGCTCGAGCAACAGCTCAGTGGCGTCAGGTGCGTAGCTGTCCAACGAGGCGTCGCTGAACAGGTGCACCGAGCCGGGGTAGGTGAAGACCTCCACCTCGGGGTGCTGGGCCGACACCTCCCGCGCCGCGGCCAGGTCCCCCTCCAGCCCGAAGAACGGGTCCTGCTCCATGCCGTGGACCTGGGCGGGGAGCCCGTCCGGCCAGGGCCCGGCCCACTCCGGCGAGATGAACGCCTCGTACAGGAGCGCACCGCGAGCACCCGGCCGTGCGCCCAGCAGCCGCTGCGCGCTCATCACGCCGAGCGAGACGCCCGCGTAGACGATGTCGGCGGGCAGCGCCGACGCCGCCTCGTCCACCCGTGAGGTGAGGACGTCGTCGCCGAGGGTGTTCACGAAGGCCACGCCCTCGTCGACGGTGCGGAACGTGGCTCCGCCGAACAGGTCCGGGGCGTGGACGGTGTGGCCGGCCGCGCGCATGCGGCCGGCGAGCACCTCCATCCCCTCCGTGAGTCCGCAGACGTGGTGCAGCAGCAGGATCTCGGCCATGAGGGCCTCCCGAGGTGGTGGGCGGGGTGTGCTCGTGTCGTGAACGAACCTAGGGGAAGGCTCCGACATCGGGCGTTGTCGCCTACCGTCGGGGCGTGCCCAGCGCGACCTTCAAGCTCGTCCGCCACCCCGCGCAGCTCGTGGTGGTGGCCTTCGCCGTCGCCGTGGGGATCGGGACGCTGCTCCTGAGCCTGCCGGTCGCAACGGCCTCCGACACCTCCGCGGACTGGTCGACGGCGCTGTTCACCGCGACCTCCGCGCTGTGCGTGACCGGCCTCGTCGTGGTCGACACCGGCGGCTACTGGTCCGCGTTCGGGCACGTGGTGATCATGATGCTCTTCCAGGTCGGCGGCTTCGGCATCATGACCACGGCGTCGCTGCTCGGCCTGCTGGTGAGCCGCAAGATGGGCCTGCGCACGCGGCTCAGCGCCGCCGCCGAGTACAAGGCGGTCGACCTCGGCGACGTCCGCTCGGTGGTCAAGGGCGTCCTCCGCATCTCGCTGCTGATCGAGGCGGTCATCGCGGTGATGCTGACCCTGCGGTTCTGGCTGGGCTACGACGAGTCCTTCGGCCAGGCCGTGTGGCTGGGCGTCTTCCACGCGGTCTCGGCCTTCAACAACGCGGGCTTCGTGCTCTTCGACAACTCCGTGGTCGGCTTCGCCACCGACCCGCTGGTGCTGCTGCCGATCGCCGGCGGCGTCATCCTCGGCGGCATCGGCTTCCCGGTGATGCTGGAGCTGCGGCGGCACTTCCTGCGGCCGCGGCAGTGGTCGCTGCACACGCGGATCACGCTCACCGGCACGGTGCTGCTCCTCGTCCTCGGCACGATCTTCATGGTGGCCAACGAGTGGCGCAACGACGCGACGCTGGGCGCCCTGCCGGTCCACGACCGGTTCCTGCCGGGGTTCTTCCACGCCGTCATGCCCCGCAGCGGCGGGTTCAACGCCGTGGAGACCGGGGAGATGCACCACGGCAGCCTGCTCGTCTCCGCGGTGCTGATGTTCATCGGTGGCGGGTCGGCCTCGACCGCCGGCGGCATCAAGGTCACCACGTTCCTGCTGCTGTTCTTCGTGATCCTCGCCGAGGTGCGCGGCGAGAAGGACGTGCACGTGTTCGGACGCCGGATCGGCGACCGCGCCACCCGCCAGGCGCTGACCGTGGCGCTGCTGTCGGTGGCCGGGGCGGTGACCGGCACGTTCGTGCTCGTCGAGATCACCGACCTGCCCATCTACCAGGTGATGTTCGAGGCGGTCTCGGCCTTCGCCACGGTGGGCCTGTCCACCGGCATCACGCCCCTGGTGGGCGACGCCGGCGAGGTCGTGCTCGTGCTGCTCATGTTCATCGGCCGGCTCGGCCCGGTCACCCTCGTCTCGGCGCTGGCGCTGCGGGAGCGGCAGCGGCTCTACCAGCACCCGGAGGGCCGCCCGCTGATCGGGTGAGCCGCATCCCCTACCGTCGTCCCGTGGCCCGGATCCCGCAGCGCGCGTTCCGACACCCGGCACAGCTCGTGGTGACCGGGTTCGCGGCGACCATCGCGGTCGGCACCGCACTCCTGATGCTGCCCGTCTCGCGCAGCGGCGAGGGAGGCGCCGGCTTCGTCACGGCCCTGTTCACCTCCACCTCGGCGGTGTGCGTGACCGGTCTCTCGACGGTCGACGTGCCTGCCTACTGGACGCCCTTCGGCCATGCGGTGATCCTGCTGCTGATCCAGGTCGGCGGCTTCGGCATCATGACGATGGCCTCGCTGCTCGCGCTGCTGGTCTCGCGCCGGATGGGTCTGCGCACGCGGCTCAACGCCGCGGCCGAGACCAAGGCGCTCGGCCTGGGCGACGTGCGCAGCGTGCTCCGTGGCGTCGCCGCGACCAGCCTGGCGGTCGAGGCGGTCACCGCCGTCGTCCTCACCACCCGGCTCTGGCTGGGCTACGACTACGGCTTCGGCCGGGCCGTCTGGTTCGGGGTCTTCCACGCCGTCTCGGCGTTCAACAACGCCGGCTTCGCCCTGTGGTCCGACAGCCTCGTCGGCTTCGCCACCGACTGGTGGGTGTGCCTGCCGCTGTGCGTCGCGGTGGTGCTCGGTGGCCTGGGGTTCCCGGTGATCCTCGAGGTGCTCAAGCGACGCCGCCACGCGCGCGAGTGGTCGCTGCACACCCGCATCGTCCTCTCCGCGACGCCGGTGCTGCTGGTGGCGGGGTTCGTGCTGGTGCTGGCCAACGAGTGGCGCAACCCCGAGACGCTGGGGGCGCTGGCCGCGCACGACCGCGTGCTGCCCTCGCTCACCGCCTCGGTGATGGCGCGGACGGCGGGCTTCAACAGCGTCGACATCGGCCAGCTCAGCGAGGGCACGCTGGTCGGCACCGTCTTCCTCATGTTCATCGGTGGCGGCTCGGCCGGCACCGCGGGCGGCATCAAGGTGACCACCTTCGTGCTGCTCTTCTTCGTCATCTGGGCGGAGGTGCGGGGCGAGGCCGACGTCCAGGCGTTCGGACGGCGGATCGGCGACCGCGCCATGCGCCAGGCCGTCACGGTGGCGCTGCTCTCGGTCGCGCTCGTCGCCGTGGGCACCATGACGCTCGTCGAGATGACGCCCTTCGGCCTCCACCAGGTGCTCTTCGAGACCACCTCGGCGTTCGCCACGGTGGGGCTGTCGACCGGCATCACGGGCCAGCTGGGCACAGCGGGCGAGATGGTGCTGGTGATCCTCATGTTCGTGGGCAGACTAGGGCCCATCACGCTGGTCTCCGCGCTCGCTCTGCGCGAGCGGCAGCGGCTGTACCAGAACCCGGAAGGAAGGCCGATCATTGGCTAGCTCGAGCAAGTTCTGGAACCGCAAGGACGTCGACACCGGCGGTGTCGTCGTCATCGGGCTCGGACGCTTCGGCAAGTCGCTGGCGCTGGAGCTCGTCGCGGAGGGCACCGAGGTGCTCGGCATCGACTCCGACCCGCGCACCGTGCAGTCGCTCGCGGGGCGGCTCACCCACGTCGTGGAGGCCGACTCCACCAACGAGGAGGCCATGCGGCAGCTGGGCGTGCAGGACTTCGACCGCGCCGTCATCGGCGTGGGCACCGACCTGGAGGCGAGCATCCTCTCGTCCTCGGTGGTGCTGAACCTGGGCGTGGAGCACGTGTGGGCCAAGGCGATCAGCCAGGCGCACGCGCGCATCCTGTCCCAGGTCGGCGTGCACCACGTCGTCCGCCCCGAGCACGACATGGGCAAGCGCGTGGCCCACCTCGTGCGCGGGCGGATGATGGACTACATCGAGATCGACGACGGCTACGCCTTCGCCAAGACGCAGCCGCCGAAGCGGATGACGGGGCGCGCGCTGGCGGACTCGGACATCCGCAAGTCCTACGGCGTGACCGTCGTGGGCGTGAAGCGACCCGGCGAGGCCTTCACCTACGCGACCGCCGAGACGGTCGTGCAGAGCGGGGACGTCATCATCGTCTCCGGGCAGCGCGAGAAGGTGGAGCGCTTCTCCGAGATGACGTGAGGGGGCGGGGGTCCGGCCGGGCTCACTGGCCGGTCATGACCCCCACGCTCTCGCGCCGGAACCCCGGGAACACCGTGGCCGTCGAGGCCGCGGTGCGTGCCGCGACCACCTCGGCGAGCACCGAGCGGTAGTCGGTGGTGACGCTCAGGTCGGCGTTCACGCCGGTCGCCAGGCCCGGCCAGGAGCCGTGGTACTGCCCGCCGCGCACCCCGGCGCCGGCCACCAGCATCACGTTGCCCCAGCCGTGGTCGAAGCCCCGGTTGGCGTTCTCGGCGACCCGCCGGCCGAACTCGGAGATGGTCACGAGCGTGACCCGGGAGGCCGCGTCCCCGAGGTCGGTGAAGAACGCGGCGATGCTCGCGGCGAGGTCGCGGGCGTTGTTGACCATCCAGCCGCTGCTGGAGGAGCCGATGTCGGTGTGCATGTCCCAGTTGCCGGAGTCGACGGTGAACACCGAGGAGCCGACGTCGGCGCGCACCGTGCGGGAGACGATCGCCAGCGCCCGACCCAGCGAGCTGTTGGGGAACGTGGCGGTGGTGGAGACGTCCTTGACCGCCTGGAAGTCCGAGGCCGCGGTGAGCGCGGCGCTCATGCCGTCGCGCATGGCGGCCCGGCCGGGCACGCTGCCCTTCCAGGCCTGGCGCAGGGAGCCGAACCGCGGGTCGCTGTTGCTCAGGCTGGAGGCGCCGCTGACCTTCACGCCGTTGACGTCGCCCACGGTCATCGTGGGCTCGGGCCCGACCATGGCGAGCGGGCGGCCGCCGACCGAGAGCCCCTGGAGCGGAGAGGTGAGGGCGTCGGTGCCCAGGAGACGGTTGAGCCAGCCGACCCGGGCGGCGGAGCCGGGGTCGGCGTCCTCGATCTCCTCCATGGCGGAGAAGTGCGAGCGGTTGGCCACGGGCAGGCCGGCGGCGTGGACGGCGGCCAGTGACCCGGCGTCCCAGAGGCCCTGGAGCGCGCTCATGGACGGGTGGAACCCGAACATGGCGTCCTTCATCAGCAGCCGGTCGGCCGCGACGCCGGTGTTCGGCCTGGCGTCGTAGTAGGCCTGGTCGCCGTGCGGGACGACCATCGACAGCCCGTCCGAGCCGCCGCGCAGGGAGACGACGACGATCGCGCTGGTCTCGGCCGCGGCCGCGATCGGGGCCTGGCTGACGACGGCACCGCCGACGCTGAGCGAGAGCCCGCCGAGCGCGGCCCCGCGCAGCAGCCCGCGGCGCGAGGTGGCCAGGCCGGGCAGCGCGACGCCCTCGGGGTAGCCGCAGGGGCGGGAGTCGGGCCCGGGGGAGCCGGGGAGGTCGGGGGAGCCGAGGTGCTGGGTGTCCGTGGTCATCGCGCGTAGTGCTCCGGGGAGTCGAGGAGGGCGGCGAGCATGGCGTTGAGGCGGTAGCGGACGACGATCGAGTCGGCGCTCAGCGACTCGTCCACGTCGCTGACCTGGGCGGCGGTGGCCATGGCGGTCAGGAGCCGGGCGTTGAGCGGGCGGTAGAGCAGCTCGCGGCACATGCGCTCGCAGATCTGGCGGAACGTGGCGGGCAGTGCCGGCAGCCAGGAGTCGGGCGTGCGGTAGACGGTGTCCTGGGTCGGGTACCAGCGGTTGGCGACGCTCCAGTGCGCCGAGACCGAGGCCAGCGCCCGCAGGGGAGTGGCGTAGTAGTCGGCCGTGAGCGGGGCGCCGTTGGGGGCCGGCCAGGAGCCGGTGGACAGGCCGAGGCTGCCCGTCCAGGAGCGCAGGACGCCGGTGCCGGAGTTGCCGTCCACGTGACCGGTCACCTTCATCCGCAGCGCGCGGAAGGTCGCCAGCAGGTCCTCGTCCACCGTGCGGAGCTTCTCGTCCACGGAGCCACGGAACTGCTTGCTGCGCACCAGGGTGCGCAGCACCGGGGCGATCCGGGTGTCGGCGTCGAGGTAGACCTTGGCCAGCTGCGTCACGAGGGTGCGCGGCGGGTCGTCGGAGACGAACGCCGTGGCCAGCTTGGTGGCCAGGTGGCGCGCGGTGTCCGGGTGGTGGGCCAGGTAGTGCAGGTACTGGCGGGTCACGGCGCGGCCGTCGCTGCTGCGGTTGGCGCTGCGGAACGAGCCGACCCGCACCGCGCCGGTGGCGTGGTACTCCGGCACGTAGAGGCGCTGCCAGGTGTCGTTGATGTCGACCCGCCAGCCGGTGAGGATCGCGGCGGAGCTCTTCACGTCGCGCTCGCTGTAGTGGTCGACGCCGACCGTGTGCAGCTCGAGCAGCTCGCGGCCGAGGTTCTCGTTGGGCGCGATCTTGGTGGAGATCGCCGCGTCCAGGTAGCAGAGCATCGCGGGGTGCAGGGTGGCCTCGGCGAGCATCTGGTCGAAGCGTCCGAGGGCGTGCTTGCGGATGAGGCGTGCGTAGCTGGGCCGCCACACGAAGTGCCCGTCCGTGGTCAGCGGCACGTGCAGGTGGTTCTCCCAGAAGGCGGTCATCACCTCGAGCAGCTGGCGGTTGGAGAGCAGCCGCTTGGCCATCACCCACTGGCCGTGCTCGTAGTACATGTCCCAGTTCGACTTGGTGCCGTCGCGGTAGCGCATCCACTGGTCCAGCGGCGTGCGGCGCAGGTCGGGCCACCAGCGGTCGGCGCGCGAGCCCGGGCCGTCCTTGATCCGCGCCGGCGCGAGCTGGGCGTCGAACCAGGCCAGGTGCTTGCCGCCGGCCACGGCGCGGGCCAGCCCGGGGGTGATGCCCCAGCTGAAGCGGTTGAGGACGTGGCGGCCCGCCGCCGAGGGCAGGGCGACCGGTCGCGCGCTGGTGCTCGCGGTCACCGCGGTGCTCGACTCCTTCGCGGCGTAGGGGGCGAGCGTCTCGTCGGTGGTGCGGCCGGAGATCGTGGCGAGGCCGGCGTCGGGTGCGTTCGGCTGCGTGCGGTCCTGCGTCTGGTCCGAGTACTGGTCCACGGCGGGGAGCTCCAGCGGGGTCGTGGTGCGCGGGACGGCCCCGTGCTCCTGTCGTAGGAGATGGTCCGGTCCACCGAATACCCCCGGGGGCCTTTGGCGGACCTTCATGGTTTCTTCACAGCCGAGCCGGCCCCTTACTCCGGGTGAGGCATGCACCCCTGGTGTGCGGCACACTCCGCGCATGCCGGTCCGCAGTCTCGGGCGACCGGGCCCGACTCCCTCCCGTCCCTCCCGCTCGCGCGTGCGGCCCCTGGCCCGCCGCGTCCTGACGCCGGCCGTGGCCTCCGTCCTCGGGGTCACCCTCGTCGTCGGTGCCCTCGCGGGCGCCGTCGGCACCGTCGGCACCGTCGGCCTGGCGGGCACCGCTCAGGCCGCGGGCACCACGCCGGCCGACCCCTCGGACTCCACGAGCCCCAGCGACCCGCCGGCGGTCGTCGCCACCACGCTGGCGCTCGCGCCCGGCTCGGCGCGTGCCGGCATCCGCAAGGCCGTGCGCCTCACGCTCACCGACGCCGACGGGCCGGTGGCCGGGGCGAGCGTGCTGGTCGAGCGCCGCACCGCCGACGGCTGGTCCCGGGTCGCCGAGGTGACCACCGGGGCCCAGGGGCATGCCTCGGCCCCGGTCGCCGTCGCCAAGGACCCGGCGCGCAACCGCGTGCGGGCGACCTTCGCCGGCGACGAGACCCACGAGGCCTCGAGCGCGGCCGGGAGGATCGTGCTCGTGCGCCAGGAGTCCCGGGTGCGGGTCTCCGGCCCCGGCACGGTGGTGGACGGACGCCGCGTGATCGTCCGGGTCCGCCTCGTGACCCGCCAGGGCGCGCCGCTCGTGTCGTGGGTCCGCCTCCAGCGGCGCGTCGACGGACGCTGGCGCAATCGCGCGGCGCTGCGCACGGACGCCGACGGGATCGCCTCGGTGAAGGTCTCCCCGCGCAGCGACTCGCGCTGGCGGGCGGTCGTGCTCCGCCGTCCCTGGATCGCGCGGAACACCAGCCCCGTGCACACCATCGACAACCTGCCCCCGGGCACCCGCGTGCGGCTGCCCGCCGCCGCGCCCGAGCCGCGACGCGACCTGCCGCGCCAGCGGCGGGCCGTGGGCAAGGGCGCGAACCCCAAGGTGACCCGCATCCCGGAGAAGATCTGGGCGAGCATGGTGGGCAACAGCTGGCACTACGGCTGCCCGGTCGGCCGCCCACAGCTGCGCCTGCTGCGGATCAACTACTGGGGCTACGACGGCTACCGCTACCGCGGCACGCTCGTGGCCAACGCCGACGTCATCGGCCAGATGGCGGCCGCCCTGGCACAGATGTACCGCAACGAGCTGCCGATCCGCTCCATGTACCGGGTCGACCGGTTCGGCTGGAGCAGCCGGGTGCAGGGCGCGGACGACTACGCCTCCATGGCCGCCGGCAACACCTCGGCCTTCAACTGCCGGCACGTGGTCGGTCGACCCGGCGTCACCTCGCCGCACGCCTACGGCCGCGCGCTCGACGTGAACACGTGGGAGAACCCGTTCCGCTCCAGCAACGGCCTCGTGCCCAACTCCTGGTGGCAGTACCACAGCCACCCGCGCGTGGCCTGGCGCTCGTCCTCCCACGAGGTCGTGGAGATCATGGCGCGCCACGGCCTGGCCTGGACCTACGGGCTCTCGGACACCCAGCACTTCGACGCCTACCCCTCGGGCGGACGACGCTCCGACGCGGCCTGGCCGAGCCTGCCGCGGGTCTGCAGCGTCGAGGTCTGTGACTGAGCCGGCGCCCGGCAGGGCGCGCGACTGCGTCTTCTGCGCCATCGCGGCGGGGGAGGCGGACGCCGACGTGGTGCTGGCCACCGACGACCTGGTGGCGTTCCTGGATCGCCGCCCCGTCTTCCCGGGCCACGTGCTTCTGGTGCCCCGACGGCACGTCGGCACCCTGCCGGACCTGCCGGCGGACCTGCGCGACCCGTTCCTGGCCGCCGCGCAACGGATCGCCACGGCCGTCGTCGACGGGCTCGGCGCGCAGGGCTCGTGGGTGTCGATCAACAACACCGTGAGCCAGTCCGTGCCGCACCTGCACCTGCACGTCGTCCCGCGCACCAAGGGCGACGGCCTCAAGGGCTTCTTCTGGCCCCGCCGCGGGTACGCGGACGACGCCGCCCGGGCCGGGACCGCGGCGCGGCTGCGCGCCGCGCTGGAGACCTGAGCCACCTAGGCTGGGGTCGTGGACGACAGACTGCCCGTCGCACCGCAGCGCCGCCGGCACCTCATGGACCCGGCCGCCCCGCAGCGCGACACCATCAACTCCGCGGGCATCACCCGGGTGCAGACGTGGGTGCTCTCCATCCTGGCGGTCTCCACGATCCTGCACCTGGCGATCGCGGTGCTGCTGGCCGCCTGGCTGGCCGGCCCCGACCACCTCGTCTCGCAGATCGGGCTGACCGTCATCTCCGGGGCCTTCGGCGTCATCGCGTTCGCGGTCGGTCGGCTGATCCACCGGGTGCCGGTCGTGAGCCCCGTGCTGCTGCTCGGGCTGCTGCCGATCCCCGTCGGCCTGGTGTGGTTCCTGCTGCTCTGAGCGCGGCGTGAGCCGGTCTCGTGCAGGGACGTCCGGCCCTGGTGCGAACCCCTCCGGGGGTTGATCCTGGTGTGGTCAGCCGACCCCGCCTCCGACCCACTGGAGCACCCGTGAGCACCGCCCCGGCCACGCAGCGGCCCCGTCGCAAGCACCTGATGGACCCGAACGCGCCGCAGCGCGACACCATCAACAGCCCCGGCACCAGCAGGGTCCAGACCTGGGTCATGTCGACCCTCGTCGTCTCCAGCATCCTGCACATGGCGGCCGGCGTCCTCGTCGCCGCGTGGTTCATGGACGACTCCCAGGTGGTCGCCCGCGTCGGTCTCTCGGTCATCGCCGGCGCCTTCGGCGTCCTGGCGGTGATGGGTGGCCTCGCCATCCACAAGCGGCCGGTGCTGACCTGGTGGAACCTGCTCGGGCTGATCCCGATGGTCGTCGGGTTCGCGCTCTTCCTCTGAGGCGTCCGCGCCGGTCCCGGCCCGTCGGCGTGGGGTCGGTCACGCACCGCCGAGCCGCCGGTGCCCTAGGGTCCGCGTCGAGGCCACCCGAGGGTGGCCGCCCACCGGCAGCAACGACGCAGCAGGAGCGACCCATGACCGACCAGTCCACCCCCACCGAGGCCACCTACGAGGGGCGCTACGCCGGACGGTCGGTGCTCGTCACGGGCGCCGCCCGCGGCATCGGTCTCGCCACGGCCACCCGGTTCGCCCGCGAGGGGGCCTCGGTCGCGATCGTCGACCTCGACGCGGGCGAGGCCGAGCGGGCTGCCGCGTCCCTGCCCCTGGTCGAGGGTGCCTCCGCCGTCGGCCTGGCCTGCGACGTGGCCGACACCGCCGCGGCGGCGGCGGCCGTGCAGGGGGCCGTGGACGCCCTCGGAGGGCTGCACGTGCTGGTCAACAACGCCGGTGTCACCCGCGACAACCTGCTGTTCAAGATGAGCGAGGCGGACTGGGACACCGTCATCGGCGTCCACCTGCGCGGCGCCTTCGCCATGAGCCAGGCCGCCCAGAAGGTGTTCGTGCCCCAGGCCTACGGGCGGATCGTGAACCTCTCCTCGACCTCGGCCCTCGGCAACCGCGGCCAGGCCAACTACAGCGCCGCCAAGATGGGCCTCCAGGGCTTCACCCGGACCCTCGCCCTCGAGCTCGGCCCCTACGGCATCACCTGCAACGCGGTCGCGCCCGGCTTCGTGGTCACCGAGATGACCGACGCCACCGCCGCCCGGCTCAAGATGGACGTCGGCGAGTTCCGTCGCCGCTCCGCCGAGCTGACCGCCGTGAAGCGGATCGGCCAGCCCTCCGACATCGCCCAGGCCATCACCTACCTGGCCTCCGAGGACGCCTCCTTCGTCACCGGGCAGACCCTCTACGTCGACGGCGGCATGACGCTGGGCTGACCCTGAACCGACTCCTGGGCTGTTGCCCTGGCCGCGGGCGACTCGCGGGGGCGGGCGTGACCTCCCGACGCCCCCGGGAGTTGCACACTGACGACGGTCCACACACCCTCCTGGGTGGGTGACCCGGCCCCGTGCCCGCCCGTCCTTCCCCGTCACCTCGCCGCAAGGAGCCCCGACACCGTGCGACCCACCCGTGCCCTGACCCGCCGCGGCACCGCCGCCCTGGCGGCCCTGGCCACCACGTCCTGCCTGTTCCTGGCCGCCTGCTCGGGCGACGAGGACACCCCGGCGGCCGACCCGACCTCGTCGTCCTCGGCCCCCGCCGAGCAGGACGTGGCCGAGGGCACCACGCTCGACGCCACCTGGCCCCTGACCGGCCTCACCGTGAAGAATGGCACCGCGGACAAGAAGTACCCGGTGATGGTCACGAAGATCGACAACACCTCGTCCTCGGCCCCGCAGCGAGGCCTGGGCTCGGCCGACATGGTCGTGGAGGAGCTGGTCGAGGGCGGCTACACCCGCCTCGCCGTCTTCTTCTACTCCACCATGCCCGACCTGGTGGGCCCCGTGCGGTCCATGCGCGCCAGCGACATCGGCATCGTCGGCCCGGCCGACGCGAACGTGGTCACCTCGGGCGCCGCGAACGTGACGATCAACCGGATCGACAAGGCCGGCATCACCTGGTTCACCGAGGGCGACAAGGGCTTCTTCCGCGACTCCGCGCGGTACTCGCCCTACAACCTCATGGACCGCCTCGACGAGACCGTCACCCTCGCGCGCACCGACAAGGCCGCCCGCCCGGACGACTACCTGCCGTTCGGCGAGATGAAGGAGAACCCGAAGGGCGCCAAGGCCGTCGGGCTCGCCGCCGGGTTCGGGACCCACGTGACCCAGTGGTCCTACTCCTCGCAGTCGCGCACGTACAGCAACGTCAACGGCTACGCCGCCGACGGTGACGAGTTCGACGCCGACTCGGTGCTGGTGCTCCGGGTCCAGGTCGGTGACGCCGGCTACCGGGACCCGGCCGGCAACTACGTCCCCGAGACGAAGTTCACCGGCACCGGTCAGGCGATGCTCTTCCACGGTGGTCGCGTCGTGCGCGGCACGTGGAACAAGAAGAGCCTGGAGTCGAACCTGACGCTCAGCACGGGCCAGGGCAAGAAGAAGCGGGACCTGGTGGTGCCCGCCGGCCACACCTGGATCGAGCTCGTGCCCGCCGACACCGGCAGCGTGAGCATCAGCGCCAAGCGCTGACCTGACAGGGTCCGCGCACGTCGGGGGCGCCCGGGGCTCAGCCCCGGGTGTCCTCGTCGTCGACGAGCGCCTGGAGGCCGGCGATGATCAGCCCGATCGCGGCCTCCACCCGGCCGGCCGCAGCCTCGGGGTCCGCAGAGGTCGTCACGGCCTCGCCCGCCGAGGAGAGCGCGCCGAAGAAGATCCGCGCGAAGGTGGCCAGCATCTCCTCGTCCTCGGCCCAGGAGGCCTGGAGGCCGCGCTCGCTGCTCAGCACCGCCCGCACGATGTCGGTCACGCAGGCGAAGGTGGAGCGCTCCTCGGACTCCCGGAACCGCTCGTAGCCGAGCACGGCCGGGCCGTCCTGCACGACGATGCGCCGGTACTCGGGCTCCTGGACGACGGTGAGGAACGCGGCCAGGCCGGCACGCGCCTTGTCCCACGGGTCGTCCTCGGCGTCCAGCGCGGCCGTGATCCTCTCGGCGGCCCGCGTCTCGACCGCGTCGAAGGCCTCGGCGAAGACCGCGGCCTTGCCGGCGAAGTGGTGGTAGAGCGCGCCCTTGGTCACCTCGGCCGCCGCGACGACCGCGTCGAGGGACGTGGCGCCGTACCCCTGCTCGGTGAAGAGCCGGGTCGCCTCGTCCACGAGCGCCTGCCGGGTGGCTGCCGAGTACTGCTGGCGGCGCGAGCGGCGGGAGCGGGGCTCCTCCTCGGTTCTGCTGCGGGGCACCGACCCATCCTAGGGACGCCCCGGACGCGGCCCCGGAGGCGGTGACGACGTGTCCGGGCTCACGGCGCCTCTCCGTTGCATACCGGGAGTACGTCTCCGTACTTTGGGTACGTACTCAGAGTATGTGAGTACCTCTCCATCCCCCTGAGGAGCACCGATGACCGCCACCAGCCACCGCCGCGGAGAGATCCTCCGCGCCGTCATCGCCGCCGCCGACCACCGCTGCGACGGCCTGCTGCCCACCGACGTGCCCGGCGTCCGCACCGCCACCCACCCGGCCTTCGCCGACGACCTCGACCTGCTCGGCGCCCTCCAGCTGCGCTGGCACGCCCGGCTCGCCGGCCGGATCGAGCGTGAGCAGTCCGCCGGCCGCAGCGCGGGCCACCGCACGCTGGCCGACGCCGTCGTCGCCGCCTGGCGCGCCACCGCCGACGAGATGCCCGGCGTCCGCCTCGTCCTCGACCGCGCGGCCACCGCGCCGGCCGACGAGCGCACCGCCGCGGCCTTCGCCCGCGCCCGGGCCAAGGAGCACGCCACCCTCGCCGTCGCCGCCGGCCTGGCCGGCACCTCCGACGCCGAGGACCCCCGCGCCCTCGCCGCGGGGGAGCGCCTGGAGGAGGCGGCCCGTCTCGGCTGGACGCCGGCGCCCCGCCGTCCCGTGGGGCAGCGCCGCACCCTCGTCGACCGGCTCCGGGCGGTCCTCGCGGCGTGAGGCTCGCCGCTGGTCGCGACCCCGGCCGGGGTGCACACTGAACCCATGGAATCCACGGGCGTGCCGGGTGCGGGGATGCTGCTGCTCGCCGCGCCCGACCTGCTCGACCCGAACTTCGCCGAGACCGTCGTGCTGCTGCTCGACGCCGACGACGAGGGCGCTCTCGGCGTGGTGCTGAACCGCCCCACGTCGGTGCCCGTGGACGAGGTCCTCGGCGGCTGGGGCGACGTGGTCGCCGCCCCCGAGGTGCTGTTCGCCGGCGGACCCGTCGGCCGCGACGGGGCCCTGGCGCTCGGGGTCGTGCCGTCGGGGCCCGACCACGGGCCGGTCGGCTTCCGCTCGGTCGTCGGCCGGGTCGGCCTGCTCGACCTCGACACCCCGCTGGAGCTGGTCACCGGCGGCCTGGACGGCCTGCGGATCTTCGCCGGCTACGCGGGCTGGGGCCCCGGCCAGCTGGAGGCGGAGCTCGAGGAGGGCAGCTGGTTCCTCGTCCCTGCCGAGGACGAGGACGTGTGCCGCGCCAGCACCGACGGGCTGTGGCGCGAGGTGCTCAGGCGCCAGCCCGGGGACCTCGCCTGGCACTCCACCCGCCCTGCCGACCCCGAGCTCAACTGAGCCCCTCCTGCGCCCCACCCGGCACCCCGCCGAGCCGTCCGACCGCCCGCCCGGGCTGACCTGCACGGCAGCCGACGAGGCCCGCCTCACCCCCGCCGCGGGGCGGGGGAGCGGCCCGTCCTGACGTACAGTGACGCCCGTGAGCACCTTCGGATTCGGGCCCGGGACGTCGGTCGACGAGCGGGTCGAGCAGGACCGCTCGACCCTGCCCACCGACGCGGGCGACCACGAGCGGTTCAGCCACTACGTGGACAAGGACAAGCTCACCGAGGCCATGGTCAACGGCACTCCCGTCGTCGCGCTGTGCGGCAAGGTGTGGGTGCCCAGCCGCTCCCCGGAGCAGTACCCGGTCTGCCCCGAGTGCAAGGAGGTCTGGGAGGAGCTCCAGGGTGACGGGGGCTCCGACGGCGACGGTGGGGGCTCCTCCGAGTGACTCCGCAGACTCCCGACCCGGAGTCGGGCCCGTCGCTGACCCCTGCCCTCACCCCCGCGTTCCCGCACCGTGCGGCGTGGGGCACCGCGCCCTCGCTGCGTGCCTGGCAGCAGGCCGCGATGTCGAAGTACTTCGACGAGCTGCCCAAGGACTTCCTGGCCGTCGCGACGCCGGGCGCCGGCAAGACGACGTTCGCCCTGTCGGTGGCCTCCGAGCTGCTGGGCCGCCGGCAGATCGACCGCGTCATCGTCGTGGCGCCGACCGACCACCTCAAGACCCAGTGGGCCGAGGCCGCCGACCGTGCCGGCATCCCGCTGGACCCGAGCTTCTCCGCCGGCAAGGGCCGCACCTCCGGCGACTTCGTCGGCGTGGCCGTCACCTACGCGGGCGTCGCGGTGAACCCGCTGGCCATGCGCATCCGCACCGAGCGGTTCAAGACGCTGGTCATCCTCGACGAGGTGCACCACGCCGGTGACGCCCTGAGCTGGGGCGAGGGCGTGCGCGAGGCCTTCGAGCCCGCCGCCCGCCGGCTCTGCCTCACCGGCACCCCGTTCCGCTCGGACGTGAACCCCATCCCGTTCGTCTCCTACGTCGAGGGCGAGGACGGCATCCCGCGCTCGGCCGCCGACTACGCCTACGGCTACGCGGACGCCCTGGCCGACCACGTCGTCCGCCCGGTGCTGTTCCTGGCCTACTCGGGCGCCATGTCGTGGCGCACCCGCGCCGGCGACGAGATCGAGGCGCGGCTGGGCGAGCCGCTGACCAAGGACCTGGTCAACCAGGCGCTGCGCACCGCGCTGGACCCGAAGGGCTCGTGGATCCCGTCGGTGCTGGCCGCCGCGGACAAGCGCCTCTCCGAGGTCCGCCGGCACGTGCCGGACGCCGGTGGACTGGTGATCGCCACCGACCAGGAGTCGGCGCGCGCCTACGCCAAGACACTGCGCGCGATCACCGGCGAGGCCGCCACGGTCGTGCTCTCGGACGACCCCACCTCGTCGAAGAAGATCAGCCAGTTCAGCGCGGACGACTCGCGCTGGATGGTCGCGGTCCGCATGGTCTCCGAGGGCGTCGACGTGCCCCGCCTCGCGGTGGGCGTGTGGGCCACGACGACCTCCACGCCGCTGTTCTTCGCCCAGGCGGTCGGCCGCTTCGTCCGCGCCCGGACCCGGGGCGAAGTCGCCAGCGTCTTCCTGCCGTCGGTGCCGAACCTGCTCGGCTTCGCCTCCGAGCTGGAGCTCCAGCGCGACCACGTGCTGGGGAAGAAGATCCGCGACGAGGACGACATCTTCGCCGCCGAGGACCAGCTGATGGCCCAGGCGAACGCGAGCGAGTCGGCCTCCGACGACCTCGAGGGCAGCTTCGAGGCGATTGGCTCGGAGGCGAGCTTCGACCACGCCCTCTTCGACGGCGCGCAGTTCGGCCACGAGGGCGAGGTCAAGGTCGGCTCCGAGGAGGAGATGGACTTCCTCGGCATCCCCGGCCTGCTCGAGCCCGACCAGATGCGCGAGCTGCTGCACAAGCGGCAGAACGACCGGATGCGCCAGACCCGCTCGAGCCGCGAGGCGACCCGGGCCGCGGCCGCGGAGGCGCAGGCCCGGACGGCGGCGGCCGCCGACGACCTCGCGGACGTGGCCACCCACGAGCAGCTGGCGGTGCTGCGCCGCGAACTCAACGGGCTCGTGGGCGCCTGGTACCACCGCACCGGGCAGCCGCACGGCGTCACCCACGCCGCGCTGCGGCGCGAGTGCGGCGGCCCCGCAGCGGCGGTGGCCAACGCCGACCAGCTGCGCAAGCGGATCGACCGCGTGCGGGCCTGGGCCTCGGGTCAGACCGGCTGAGGCAGACCGGCTGAGGCGGCCCGGCCCGCCCCGGACGGCCTGACACCTGTTGCTACCGTCCGGTATCCGAGGGTGGTCTCGGGGTTACCGGTCGCTCATCGTGACCGCTCTCTCAGCGTGTCCGCGGTCGATGCGTGGGGTCGGGACCCGATCAGTCCCTAGAATGGCTCTCATGTCCGCCGAGACCTCGCAGACCCTCGACCGCGGCCTGCGGGTCCTCTCCGTGCTGGCCTCCTCCGCGGGCGGCCTCACCGTGACCGAGCTGGCCGGCCAGCTCGGGGTCAACCGCACCGTCGTGTACCGGCTCGTCAGCACGCTGGAGCAGCACGCGCTGGTGCGCCGCGACGTGAAGGGCCGGCTGCACGTCGGCCTCGGCGTCCTGCACCTGGCGGGCGCCGTGCAGCCGGTGCTGCGCGACCTCGCGATGCCCGTCCTGCGCCAGCTCGCGGAGGACACCGGGTGCACCGCTCACCTCACGGTCGTCGAGAACGAGGAGGCGCTGGCCCTCGCGGTCGTCGAGCCGTCCTGGACCGACTTCCACGTCTCCTACCGCGTCGGCACCCGGCACCCGCTCTCCAGCGGGGCCGCCGGCAAGGCGGTGCTGCTCGGTCGCACCCAGCGCGACGAGATGACCTACGTGCTCACCAAGGGCGAGCTGCGCACCGGTGCCCGGGGCCTGGCCGCCCCGCTGCGCGACGTCGAGGGCATGGAGGCCTCCGTCGGCATCGTCACCCTCGGTGACCTCGACGAGTTCCGCGTGGCCGAGCAGGTCGTGGCCGCGGCCGCCGAGGTCTCCCGCCAGCTCGCCGGCTCCCCGGTCTGAGCCCGAGCCCGGACCGGGGAGGTCGGCGTCAGTCCAGGTCGCCGACGAGCACGGCCTCGGCCTCCGTGGAGGAGCCGACCTCGCTGTGCGGGGTGCGGCCCTCGACGGTGCGGCGGCCGGCGAGCAGCACGAGCGTGCCGATGAGCACCGCGACCGCGCCGAACACGAACGGGGCGTGGCTGTTGACGTCCTCGGAGAGCTTCAGCGCGACGTAGGGGCCGACCGCGCCGCCGCAGAAGCGCAGGAACGAGTAGGCGGACGAGGCGATCGGCCGCTCGACCGGCGCCGCGCCCATGACGGCCTCCGTGACGAGGGTGTTGTTGATGCCGATGAAGGCGCCCGAGAGCACGATGCCCACGATCACCACCACGGTGTGCGAGGTGAAGACGGCCAGCATGAGCAGGTCGAGGGCGAACAGGAACAGCATCGTGATGATCGCCGGGATCGTGCCCAGCGCGCGCTGCACCAGCGGCGCGACCGCGACCGAGGTGAAGGCGAGCAGGAGGCCCCAGCCGAAGAAGATCCAGCCGGTCTCGAGGATGCTGGCGGTCGGCAGCGCGAACGGGCCGGCGGCCAGGATCGTGAAGAAGCCGATGTTGTAGAAGATCGCCGTGATGCCGATCAGCAGCAGGCTGCGGTGGCGCAGGGCGCGCAGCGGGTCGAGCGGGGTCGTGCGGCGCCCCGTCGGCGGGGTCTTCGGCAGCAGGAAGGACGTGGCCAGCAGCCCGACCACCATGAGGACCGCGACGCCGTAGAACGGCCCGCGCCAGCTGACCTGGCCGAGCAGGCCACCGATGAGCGGGCCCGAGGCGATGCCGATGCCGAGCGCGGCCTCGAACAGGATGATCGCCTGCCCGGTCGAGCCCCGCGCCGCCATCACGATCGTGGAGAGCGCGGTGGCCACGAAGAGCGCGTTGCCCAGGCCCCAGCCGGCGCGGAAGCCGACGATCTGGCCGACGGTGTCGGAGGAGCCGGCCAGCGCGGAGAACACGATGATCAGCGCCAGGCCGGCCATGAGGGTGCGCTTCGGGCCGATCCGGCTGGAGACCGCGCCGGTCACCAGCATCGCGATGCCCATGATGGCCATGTAGCTGGTGAACATCAGCGAGACCTGGCTGGCAGAGGCGTCCAGCTGGGCGGCGATGTCCTTGAGGATCGGGTCGACGAGCCCGATGCCCATGAACGCGATGACGCAGGCGAACGCGACCGCCCACACGGCGCGCGGCTGGTCCAGGTAGGCGCGCAGGCCGGTGTGCTGCGGGGGCGAAGCGTTCTCGGCCGAGGCGCTCTCAGGGGGCGTGTGCTGGGCTGGTGTGTGCTGGGAGGTCACAGCTGTCCTTCCTCGGTGAGGTCGCGGAGCACCGCGACGGTGGTGGCGACGTCTCGGGCGTCGTGGCCCGCGCGGCTCAGGGCCCGGGCCAGGTGGGCGGCGTTGCGCTGCCGTCCCTCGGCCAGGGCTGCGCGTCCGCCGTCCGTGAGCCGGACGAGGCTGACGCGGGCGTCGTGCGGGTCCGGGGTCTTCGTGGCCCAGCCGCGCTCGACGAGTCCGGTGACCGTGCCGGACATCGTGGGCTGGGCGCAGTGGTCGAGCGCGGCCAGCCGGGAGACGCCGAGCCCCGGGCTGCCGGTCGCCTCCTGCTGGTCCAGGATCGAGAGCACCCGGAAGCCGGGCGGCAGGTCCTGGGCGGCGCGGATGCGGCGGACGAGGCGTGCGGCGTGCACGGCCAGGTCGCCGGCGAGCGGGGTCAGCCCGGCGACGTCCTCGCGCTCCTGAATATCGTTGACCACATCAACCGTTTTACAGAGGTTGCCTATGGGTCGTCCAGTCCGCTGGGATGTGAGCGTGGCTACCTACGTGGCGTTCCTGCGCGCGATCAACCTCGGCTCGACCCGCAAGTTCCCCAAGGCCGACATCGTGCGCACCACGAGCGAGGCCGGCTTCGAGGGCGTCGAGACCTACATCAACACCGGCAACGTCCGGCTGATGACGGCGATGCGCTCGCGCCCGCGGATCGAGGCCGCGCTGGAGAAGGCCTACGCCGCCGACCGCGGCTTCGAGGTGCCCACGATCGTGTTCACCCCCGGCGAGCTGGCGGAGGTCGACGCCGCCGCCCGGGCCGTCGAGCACGACGGCAAGCACTACGTGGCGCTCCTGCGCGACCTCCCGGACGAGGCGGGGCTGGCGGCCCTGCGGGCGCGCTGCGCCCCGGGGGAGCGGATGGAGGTCGGGGGCCGGGCCCTGCACTGGCTCGTGGGTGCCGACGGCGTGCACGGCACGAAGATCACCAACAACCTGATCGAGCGGCTGCTCGGCACGGTGGCCACCACGCGCAACCCGACGGTGATCGCGGAGATCTGCTCGCGCTGGGGCTGAGCGGGCTGCCGTCGTCCGGCGAAAGGTGTCTGCGGCAACAATCTTGACGGAATCGTTGCCCTCCGTTCGCCGCCGCTGTCGCCGGGCTGGGGTAGGAAGGACGACGCTGTCTCGTCCGTTCTCGGGAGGAACCCCATGACCCAGCGTGAAACCACCACGCCCGCCACCAACCCCACCTCTGCGTCCACCTCTGCGCCCACCTCGGCTGCCGCTCCCCGTGGCGCCTCGCGCCGCGGACTCCTCGGCGGCGCCGCCGCCGTGACCGCCGCCGGCGCGCTGGTCACCGGGCAGACCACCCCGGCCTCGGCCCTGCCGGGCACCTCCCGACGCGGCCCGAATCGGGCCCGCCTCACCGTGCTCGGCACCACCGATCTGCACGGCAACGTCTTCAACTGGAACTACTTCAAGGACGCGGAGTACGACGACTCCTCGCACCGCGACATCGGCCTGGCGAAGGTGCGCACGCTCGTGGAGCAGGTGCGCCACCTGCGCGACGGCGCGGGGGAGGGCTCCCTGACGATCGACGCCGGCGACACCATCCAGGGCACCCCGCTGGCCTACTACTACGCCCGGGTCGAGCCGATCGGCGGCGACGTGGTGCACCCGATGGCGACGGCGATGAACCTCGTCGGCTACGACGCCGCCGCGCTGGGCAACCACGAGTTCAACTACGGGATCGACACCCTGCGCACCTTTGAGTCGCAGCTGGACTTCCCGCTGCTGGGCGCCAACGCGGTGGACGCCGACACGGGCCTGCCCGCGTTCAAGCCGTACGTGATCCGCCGCGTCGACGTGGGTCGCGGGCGTAAGGTCAAGGTCGGCATCCTCGGCCTGACCAACCCCGGCATCGCGCTGTGGGACAAGGCCAACGTCGAGGGCCGGATGGAGTTCCCCGGGCTGGTGCCGACCGCCCGGAAGTGGGTGCGCGAGCTGCGCAAGGAGAAGAAGTGTGACGTCGTCATCGTCTCCGCGCACTCCGGCGCCGACACGTCCTCCTCCTACGGTGACACCCTGCCCGCGGTGGAGAACGCCGCGACGCTGGTCGCCCGCCGGGTCGGCGGGATCGACGCGATCCTGGTGGGCCACGCGCACCAGGAGATCGCCGAGCGCTTCGTCACCAACAAGCACACCGGCAAGAAGGTGCTGCTGACCGAGCCCCTGTACTGGGGCATGCGGCTCTCCGTCATCGACCTGGAGCTGCGCAAGACCAAGAACCGGCGCGGCCGCACCACCGGGTGGGAGGTCGTCGACGTCTCCTCGCGCCTGCTGGACTCCGCCGACGCCGTGGCGGACGAGGAGGTCCTCGCCGCGGTCCAGGCCAACCACGACACCGTGGTCGACTACGTGAACTCGGTGGTCGGCACCTCCAGCGAGGAGCTGCTCGCGGCGCGGGCCGTGGTCGAGGACGTCCCGATCATCGACTTCGTGAACTACGTCCAGGCCGACACGGTCGCGGCGGCGCTCGCCGAGGACGGCGTGGACCTGCCGGTGCTCTCCATCGCCGCGCCGTTCAGCCGGTCGGCGTCCTTCCCGGCCGGCGACGTGACCGTGCGCGACGTGGCCGGGCTCTACATCTACGACAACACGCTGCTGGCGGTGAAGGTGACCGGCGCCCAGGTCAAGGACTACCTGGAGTACTCGGCGCGGTACTTCCAGGAGGTCACGACCACGGGTCCCCTGCCGATGGACGACGTCACCAACGCCGTCACCGCCACCGCGCCCAACGGGACGCCGGACTACAACTACGACGCGGTCGCGGGCCTGCCCGGCTCCGAGCTGACCTACGACATCGACCTGGCGCAGCCGGTGGGGTCGCGGATCACGAACCTCGCCTACGCGGGCTCGCCGGTCGACGAGGCGGCCGAGTTCGCGCTGGCGGTGAACAACTACCGCCAGTCCGGTGGCGGCGGGTTCCCCCACGTCTCGACCGCCGAGGTCGTCTACAACCGCCAGGTGGAGATCCGCCAGCTGCTCATCGACTGGGTCTCCGCGAACGGCACCATCGACCCGGCCGCGTTCGCCTCCGTCGACTGGCGCCTCGTCACGGACGGGGAGCCCATCACCGTCGAGTGAGCGTCGTGGGGGGGGGGGGGGGGGGGGGGGGGCGGCGGCCCCCCCCCCCCCCCCCCCCCCCCCCCCCCCCCCCCGCCGGGTGCGGGCTCAGGCGGCGGTGGTCGCCGGGGTCGTCGGGGCCCGGCGCAGGTTGCGCACCGACGCCGAGCACAGGACGAGGCCGCAGATCGCGGCGTAGGCGATGCCGGCGGTCACCAGGACGCCGGAGAAGCCGAACGCGACAGCGAGCGGACCGAACACGACCTGCCCGATCGGCATGGCCACGAACGAGCCGAGCGCGTCGTAGGAGTAGGCGCGGCTGAGCATCTCGTCGGGCACGTGCTCCTGCATGGCGAGGTTCCAGCCCATGCCGAACAGCTCGGTGCCTGCCCCCGCCACGAAGGTGGCGACCATCAGCCAGCCCAGGTGCGGCTCCACCCCGAGGATGGCGATCGGCAGCCCGAGCGTCGCGATGCCGAGCATCCCGACCAGCAGCGGGCGCTCCAGCCGGACCCGCAGCAGCACCAGCGTCATCACCAGCAGGCCGACAGCCTCGGCCGAGAGCGCCAGGCCCCACCCCTCCTCGCCGATCGTCTCCTTGGCCCGGGCCGGCCCGAGCGTGAACCAGGCGCCGGCGTGGATGGCGTTGAGGAACCCGAACCCGACCACCACGACCCACAGCCAGGTGGTGGAGCGGACGTAGGTCCAGCCCTCGCGCAGCTCGGCGAAGGCCGACGCGCCGGCCTCGCGGGGCGGCGTCGCCGGCAGCCGGATCAACCCCAGCAGCAGGCCGCTGGCCAGCCAGGCGGCGGCGTCGACGGCGAGCGCCCAGCCGGAGCCCACGCCGACGACGAGGAGCGCCGCGATCGTGGGGCCGATGATCGTGACGCCCGAGCGGGCCAGGGAGACCAGGGCGTTGGCCTGCTGCAGCTGCTCGCGGGGGACGACGGTGGGCATGATCGAGGCCATCGCCGGGAACCCGATGCCCGAGACGATGCCGTGCACCAGGCTGAGCGCCACCAGCGACCACAGGTGCGCGGTGCCGGTGATCACCAGCGTCGCGATGAGGCCCTGCGTGATCGCCGAGGCGATGTTGGAGAACTGGAGCACGGTGACGCGGCCGAACCGGTCGGCGATCACGCCTCCCCACAGCAGCAGGAGCACCAGCGGCACGGTGTGGGCGGCCAGCACGTAACCGACGGCCGAGGGGTCGTCGTCGGTCACCTCGAGCACGGCGAACGCGAGGGCCACGGAGGCCATCGTGTTGCCGATCAGGTTCACCACGCGCGAGGCGTAGTAGTAGCGGAAGTTGCGCTCGCCGAGCGGTGCCAGCGAGGTGCCCCAGCGCGGGGACGGACGGGGGCTTACGGGGTCTCCTCGAGACGGAAGGCGATGGAGGTGGCGCTGACGGGCACGGTGCCCGGGGTGCGGGGCGGCCGGGTGGCGCCGTGCAGCAGTGCCGAGGCCTGGCGCAGCAGCCGCATGGCCTCGTCGAAGACCTCCGGCTCGACCCAGCCCTCGAGGTCGCTGCTCCAGATCCAGTCCCGACGCCGGTGGTACCGCCGCTCCAGCTCGCGGGTCGAGGCGTGCAGGTAGGCGATCTCGTCCTCGGTGCTGGGGCTCTCGTGGTGCTCCCGCTCGTCCACGTAGCGGTAGCGCTTCGCCACGCCGCCGCGGATCTTCTCCTCGCCGTCGACCACCACGTAGCCGGCCTCGGCCAGCGTGCGCAGGTGGTAGCTGGCGTTCGCGTGCGTGACCTCGAGCTCACGGGCCACCTCCGCGGCGCTCATCGCCGTCCCCGTCAGCAGCGACAGCATCCGCAGCCGCAGCGGGTGGGCGACGGCCCGCAGGCTCGAGGTCTCGTCCCCGTCCTCGTCCGTCATGAACCCTCCAAGAAGTCTTGGAGGGTAGTGGACACCTCGACCGTCGATACTGTCAAACGGTTGTTGGGGGGTACGACCCACCACATGCGTGGTTCCAACGGGGGTCGGACCACGAATGTGGTGGGTCGTACCCCGGCGGGGCCCGGAGCGGTCAGGCGGAGGGGGAGTGGCGGGCGAGCAGAGCCGCGGTGCGGTCCTCGCGGGCCAGGGCGTCCTCGAGGTCGGCGACCAGCGGGGCGTCCAGCGCCCGGCGGCTGCCGGTGAGCGTGAGCGGGTCGTGGGCGAGCAGCGAGTCCAGCACGGTGCCGACCCGTGCGGTGGCCGTGGAGCCCGACGGGACGAGGTGCGTGACCACGCCCCAGTCCGCCGCCGAGACGGCGGTGACCGGCTCGCCGAGCAGCAGCAGCCGGCGTGCGCGCAGCCGGCCGACGGCCGCGGGCAGGGTGAGGCTGATGCCGCCCCGGGCGGGGCCGCCCAGCTGCAGCGAGGTGGAGCGGTCGGCCACGACCGCGTCGCTGACCAGGGCCAGCGCGCACGCCGCCGTCCCGACCCGCTCGGCCAGGTGGGCCACCACGGGCACGTCACCGGCGAGCACCGCGCGCACGCAGCGGGCGAGGAGCGCCCGCCCGTCGACGTCGGTCGGCAGCTGCGAGGTCGCGTCCAGGTGCAGGACGACGGCCCGCACCCCCGGCTCGCGCGCACCCCGCTCCAGGGCCGCCGCGAGGTCGGCGTCGAGGCCCGGCCCCAGGTGCAGCACGCCGGGCCGGGTGGCCTCAGGCAACCGTCACCCCGGCGGCCTCCATCTCGGTGAGGGCGCGCGTGGTCGTCTCGGGGGCGACGCCGGCGCACAGCCCGGTGAGCACCCGCGTGCGGAAGCCGGCGGCGACGGCGTCGAGCGCGGTCGCCCGCACGCAGTGGTCGGTGGCCAGGCCGCAGATGTCGACGTCGGTGACGCCGCGACGCCGCAGCCAGGAGGCGAGGTCGTCGCCGGACTCGGCGGCGCCCTCGAAGCCGGAGTAGGCGGCCTCGTGCCGGCCCTTGAGGAACACCTGCTCGAAGGTCTCGGGGCGCAGCGCGGAGTGGAACTCCTCGCCCTGCGTGCCGACCTCGCAGTGCACCGGCCAGCTGTGCTCGAAGTCGGGGTGCGCCGACCAGTGGTCGCCCGGGTCGACGTGGTGGTCCTTGGTGGCCACGACGTGGCCCCAGGACGGGGCGCCGGGCACGCCGGCCCGCCACTCGGCCAGAGTTCCCTCGATCGCCGCCGCGACCGCCGAGCCGCCCTCGACCGCGAGCGAGCCGCCCTCGCAGAAGTCGTTCTGGACGTCGACGACGATCAGCGCGGAGGTCATGCCCAGCAGGCTAGCCGTCCCGGTGGGGGGTCACGTTGAGGGTCCGGTCACACGCGTTCGGTGACCAGTACGGGCTCCCCGCGCGAGAGCTTCTGCGCGTCGATCGGGAGCTCGGCGCGTGAGCGGGCGTGCCGCTCGCGGGCCGCGTCCAGAGGCTCCCGGCCGACGACCTCGCCGCCCAGCACCAGGGGCACCAGCAGGTCACGCTCGTGCTCGCCGAGCGGCGGGGCGTCCCCGGTGCCCACGACCTCGGCCACGGCCGTGCCGTCGGCGTCGTAGCGACGCCGCGCCCACTTGCGCCCGCCCACCATCGTCTTGCCGGTCGAGCGCTTGGCCACGGGCTGGAGCACGCCGTCGGCGTCCTCGCGGGCCACGAGCTTGTAGACCAGCGCGCACGTCGGGTGGCCCGAGCCCGTGACGAGCTGGGTGCCGACGCCGTACCCGTCCACGGGGGCGGCCGCGAGGGCGGCGATGGCGAACTCGTCGAGGTCGGAGGTGACGGTGATCCGGGTGCCGGTGGCGCCCAGCGCGTCCAGCTCGGCGCGCACGGCGGCGGCGGTGGCGCCCAGGTCGCCGGAGTCCAGGCGCACCGCGCCGAGGTCCGGGCCGGCGACCGCGACGGCCGTGCGCACGGCCTCGGCCACGTCGTAGGTGTCGACCAGCAGGGTCGTCCCCGCGCCCTGCGAGGCCACCTGCGCGCGGAAGGCGTCCTCCTCGGTGTCGTGCAGCAGCGTGAAGGCGTGGGCGGAGGTGCCGGCGGTGGGCACGCCGTGGCGCAGGCCCGCGGCGAGCACGGACGTGGAGGCGAACCCGGCCACGTAGGCGGCGCGGGCGGCGGCCACCGCCGCCTCCTCGTGCGTGCGCCGCGCGCCCATCTCGATGCACGGGCGACCGCCCGCGGCCATCGTCATCCGGGAGGCGGCCGCGGCGATGGCCGAGTCGTGGTTGTAGATCGAGAGCAGCAGCGTCTCGAGCACGACCGCGTCGGCGAAGGTGCCCTCCACGACCATCAGCGGGGAGCCGGCGGTGTAGACCTCGCCCTCCGCGTAGCCGTGCACGTCGCCGGAGAACCGCCAGCCGGCCAGGTGCTCCAGCGTGGGCCCGTCCAGCAGGGGCTCGAGGAACGCGAGCGTCGCAGGGTCGAAGGTGAAGTCCTCCAGCGCGTCCAGCACGCGGCCGGTCCCGGCCACGACGCCGTAGCGGCGCCCCTCGGGCAGTCGGCGGCCGAACAGCTCGAAGACGCAGCGGCGCGACGCGGTGCCCGCGGCGAGGGCCGCCTGCACCATCGAGAGCTCGTACTGGTCGGTCAGCAGCGCGGTCGAGCGGGTCACGATCCCGACTCTAGGCACCACCGGCGCCGCCGTCGTCCCACCCCCGACGGGTGTCGAGGAGGAGACCTCGCCCACGCCCGGGGTGCCCACCCGGGCGGCGGGGGCCGCTGTGACAGCATGGACGGGTGCCCGCTGCGAGCCCCGTCGAGGTCGACCCGACCGCTGCCTCCTCCACCGAGGGGGAGCCGGTCGTCACCCCGGCCAAGCCGTGGGTGACGATCGTCTGGAACGACCCCGTCAACCTCATGTCGTACGTGACCTACGTGTTCCAGCACTACTTCGGCTACTCCAAGAAGAAGGCGGAGAAGCTGATGATGGAGGTGCACGAGGACGGGCGCTCGGTGGTCTCCGCCGGCAGCCGCGAGGAGATGGAGCGCGACGTGCAGGCGATGCACGAGTACGGACTGTGGGCCACGATGCAGAAGGACGACTGACGTGGGCGCGTTCCACCGCGACCGGCGCAGCAAGCACCTGGTCGCCACCTTCACCGGCTTCGAGGCCGACCTGCTGCGCTCGCTGGCCTCCCAGCTCGTCGAGCTGCTGCACCACGAGGCGGCCGTGCCCGACGACCGCGACCCGCTCGAGGCGCTCCTCGACTTCGGCGGCCCCACCTCGGCGCCGGAGGACCCGGTGCTGGCGCGGCTGTTCCCGACGGCCTACACCGACGACGAGGAAGCGGCCTCCGACTTCCGCCGGTTCACCGAGAACACCCTGCGCGACGGCAAGGCCCGTGCGGCGTCCGCGATCATCGACGGCCTCGAGGAGGGCGGCCTGCCCGACGAGCTCGAGGAGGACGACGCGCTCGTGATCGACGTCGAGCTGGCCGAGCCCGACGCGCAGCTGTGGCTGCGCTCCTTCACCGACCTGCGCCTGGCCCTGGCCGTCCGCCTCGGGGTCGAGGACGACGACGAGGAGTACTGGGCCTCGCTCCCGGACGACGACCCGCGGGCTCGTGCCCACGACGTCTACGACTGGGTCGGTGGGCTCCAGGAGACCCTGGTCCACGCGCTGACGCACTGACCCCGGCCGTCCTGCCGGACCACCCATCCCCGCGAGGAGCCCCATGCCCATCCCGCCGTTCGTCGCCGAGCTCCGCGCCATGGTGGGCACCCACCGGCTGTGGCTGCCCGCCGTCACCGCCGTGGTGGTCCACGACGAGCAGGTGCTGCTCACGCTGCGTGCCGACAACGGCCGCTGGGCGCCGATCACCGGCATCGTCGACCCGGGGGAGGAGCCCGCCGTCGCCGCGCGCCGGGAAGCGCTGGAGGAGGCCTCCGTCGAGGTCACCGTCGACCGGCTCGCCTCGGTCTCGGTCAGCGACGAGGTGCGCCACGGCAACGGGGACCTCGGCATCTACCTCGACCTGACCTTCGCCTGCACCTGGGTCGGCGGCGAGGCCGCGGTCGGCGACGACGAGAACACCGAGGTCCGCTGGTGGCCGCTGGACGGTCTCCCCGACATGGCCGGGGAGATGCACCGCCGGATCGCGGACGTCGTGGCGGGCGAGAGCGTCACGCGCTTCGTGCGCTGAGCACGACAGGCACACCCGGACGCCGTGACGGGTGGGGCGTCCGGCACCCGGTCGGATGCGGGGTGGCGCCCTCTTCGCCCCTACGCTGGCAGGCGTGCTGACCATCGACCAGGCCACGTACGACGCGATCGTCGCCCACGCCAAGCGGGACCACCCCGACGAGTGCTGCGGCATCGTCGCCGGGCCCGAGGGGTCCGACCGCCCGGAGCGCCACGTCGAGATGGTCAACGCTGCCGGCAGCCCCACGTTCTACGAGTTCGACTCCACCGAGCTGCTCGACCTCTACAAGCAGATGTGGGCCAACGACGAGGAGCCGGTGGTGATCTACCACTCGCACACCGCCACCGAGGCCTACCCCAGCCGCACCGACATCGGGCTGGCGAACGAGCCCGGCGCCCACTACGTCCTGGTCTCCACGAGGGAGCACGGGAATAACGAGGGCCCCGTGGACTTTCGTTCCTACCGGATCGTCGACGGCGAGGTGACCGAGGAAGAGGTCACCGTCGTCGCCGCCCTCCCGCCGGCCTGAGCCGGCCGCCGTCGGCCCGGCCCCCTGGACCGGACCGGCACCGGCCTCGCCCCGCGAGCGCCGACCAGAACCCCGTCCGCACCACCCGGTGCGGGCCGCACCACCGACACTGCAGTCCCGAGCAAGGAGCACCCCGTGGCCATCGAGGTCCGCATCCCGACCATCCTGCGCACCTACACCGGCGGCGAGAAGGCCGTCACCGGTGAGGGCGCCAGCCTGAGCGCGCTCATCGACGACCTCGAGGCCAAGTACACCGGCATCAAGGACCGTCTCGTCGAGGAGAAGGGCGGCGAGATCGTCCTGCGCCGCTTCGTCAACGTCTACGTCAACGACGAGGACGTCCGCTTCCTCGGCTCCCTCGAGGCCCCGCTCTCCGACGGCGACGCCGTCGTCGTGCTGCCCGCCGTCGCGGGTGGCTGCTGACGCCTGACACTGCCCTAGGGTCGCCCTAGGGTCAGCACAGCAGCACCCCAGCAGCGGAACGACAGCGAGGACGGCGCCCATCGTGGAGATCCCCCAGTACGAGCGACGCACCGTCGTCCTGGTCGACGGCGAGAACATCGACGCGACCCTGGGCAACTCCCTGCTCGGGCGCCGTCCCACGCCGGAGGAGCGGCCCCGTTGGGAGCGGGTGATCAACTACGCCGAGAAGCTGTGGAACCAGCCCGTCGTCGGGCTGTTCTTCCTCAACGCCTCGGGCGGTCACCTCCCCACGCCGTTCATCCAGGCGCTGCTGGCGATCGGCTACCGGCCGGTGCCGCTGTCCGGGCGTCCCGACCAGAAGGTCGTGGACATCGGTATCCAGCGGACGCTGGAGGAGCTCACGGCGCGCGCCTTCGACGGCGACGACGAGGGCCCCGTCACCGACGTGCTGCTCGTCAGCCACGACGGCGACTTCGCCCCCCAGATGGAGGGGCTCCTCGGCACCGGCGCCAAGATGGGCCTGGTCGCGCTGCGGGAGTTCACCTCCAGCCAGCTCACGGCCCTCGGCCTCCAGGTCCACGACCTCGAGGACGACGTGAAGGCGTTCCTCTCCCCGCTGCCGCGGGTCCGGGTCATCGACCTCGACGACTTCGACCCCGCCGCGTTCCTGCGCTGACGCGCACCCCCCACCCACGAAGGCACCTGAAGAGACACCCATGCGGTACGACAACCTGCTCGCGTCCGTCGGCAACACCCCGCTCGTGGGTCTGCCGCGCCTGTCGCCGAGCCCGGACGTCCGTCTCTGGGCCAAGCTCGAGGACCAGAACCCGACCGGCTCCATCAAGGACCGGCCGGCGCTGCGGATGATCGAGGAGGCCGAGAAGGACGGGCTGCTGCGCCCCGGCTGCACGATCCTCGAGCCCACCTCGGGCAACACCGGCATCTCCCTGGCCATGGCCGCCAAGCTCAAGGGCTACCGGATGGTCTGCGTGATGCCGGAGAACACCTCCGAGGAGCGTCGCCTCCTGCTGCGCATGTGGGGCGCCGAGATCATCTCCTCGCCCGCGGCCGGCGGCTCCAACGAGGCCGTGCGCGTGGCCAAGCGGGTCGCCGAGGAGCACCCCGACTGGGTGATGCTCTACCAGTACGGCAACCCGGCCAACGCGCTCGCCCACGAGGAGAGCACCGGCCCCGAGCTGCTCGCCGACCTGCCCTCCATCACCCACTTCGTGGGCGGCCTGGGCACCACCGGCACGCTCATGGGCATCAGCCGGTTCTTCCGTCGCGCCAAGCCCGAGGTCAAGGTCGTCGCGGCCGAGCCCCGCTACGGCGAGCTCGTCTACGGCCTGCGCAACATGGACGAGGGCTTCGTCCCCGAGCTCTACGACCCCGAGATGATCGACTCCCGCTTCTCCGTGGGCCCGCGAGACGCGGTCCGCCGGGTGCGCGAGCTGATCGACAACGAGGGCATCTTCGCGGGCATCTCCACCGGCGCGATCCTGCACGCCGCCATGGGACAGGCCGCCAAGGCTGTCAAGGCGGGGGAGAAGGCTGACATAGCCTTCGTCGTGTGCGACGCCGGCTGGAAGTACCTGTCCACGGGAGCCTACGAGGGCACGATCGACGAGGCGGAGGACCGTCTCGAGGGTCAGCTCTGGGCCTGAGCCCCCTGCGCGACCCGTCGTGGGGCCCGCTGCGGGTCCCGGTCCTCGCCTGCCTGCTCCTGGTGGGCGGTCTGCTGCTCGCGCCCCCGGCCTCGGCGGCCGAGGGTGACGTGCTCACCGCGACCGAGCGGCCCACGGTCAGTGGGGAGCCGCGGTTCCGCGAGCCGCTGGTCGCGAGCCGCGGCGGCTGGGGGCGCTCCCCGTCCGAGGTGAGCGTCGCCTACCAGTGGCTGCGGGCCGGCGAGGAGATCCCGGGGGCCACCGGCAAGCGGTACCGGCCCTCGCTCGAGGACCTGGGCAACCGCCTCTCCGTGGTCGTGACGGCCACGGCCACGGACGGGGCGAGCGGCACCGCCACGTCCCGTCGGACCACGCGCGTGCGGCGCGCCGAGAACCGTGCCACCCGCGCGCCCCGCGTCGCCGGCACCACCCGCTACGGCCGCGTGCTGCGGGCCGGGCAGGGACGCTGGGAGCACCGCCCCGCCCGGGTGCGGATCACCTGGTACCGCGCCGGCGGGGTGGAGGTCGGCTCCGGGCGCCGCTACCGCCTCCAGCCCGCGGACGTGGGCGCGACGCTGTTCGTGGTCGCCCGCGCCACCGGGCGCGGCCTCGTGCCGGCCACCAAGCGCAGCGAGCGGACCCCGCGCGTGCGGCACCGGGTCGGGGTCTCGCGGTCGGTGACCTACCACGTGGAGACCCGCGGGGACGTCTCGGCGAGCGTGCGCCGCTTCAAGCGCCTGGCCCAGCAGACCTACGACGACGCCCGTGGCTGGCGCTCGGCCGGCGTCCGCTTCACCCGCGTGCGCTCGGGCGGCGACTTCACCCTGGTGCTCGCCGAGGCCTCCACCCTCACCGACTTCTCGAGCGAGTGCTCCACGCAGTGGTCGTGCCGCGTCGGCCGCTACGTGGTGATCAACCAGACCCGGTGGCGGCACGCGTCCCCGGCCTGGAACGAGGCGGACGGCTCGCTGCGCGACTACCGGCACATGGTCGTCAACCACGAGACCGGGCACTGGCTCGGCCAGGGCCACAGCACCTGCCCGGGGTCGGGTCAGCCGGCGCCGGTGATGATGCAGCAGTCCAAGGACCTCGGCGGCTGCACCTTCAACCCGTGGCCCGTCGCGGGAGAGATCTCCCGGGTGGCCGGCTAGCAGGTGTGCACGGTGCGTACCGGTGGTGAGATCCGTGCCACGCGCGGCCCCGCGGTGAGCGTGCCGGGACGCAGCCCGCGACCGGGTGGTGGAGCCCGGTCGTGCACACCGTCGTCACCTGCGCTTAACCTCTCTCCTGTGTGTCCTGTGACGACCCCGGCGGGCAACGGTGCCCCCCGCGGCCACCGCGTCGAGCGCGGTGCCCGTCCCTGCGGCGAGGTGTCGGCATGAGCGCCCGGCCCACGCTCCGCGTCCTCGGCTGCTCGGGCTCCTACCCGGGGCCGGAGTCGCCCGCCTCGTCCTACGTGCTCGAGGCGCCCTTCGACGACGGCACCGGTGAGCGCACCTGGCGCGTCGTCGTCGACCTCGGCAGCGGCGCGCTGAGCAACCTCCAGCGCTGGAGCGACCCGCTCGGCGTCGACGCGGTGCTCATCAGCCACCTGCACGCCGACCACTGCCTCGACCTGTGCGGCTACTACGTGATGCGCAAGTACCACCCCACCGGGCAGCAGCCGATGATCCCCGTCTGGGGCCCCGAGGACACCGCCGGCCGCATGGCGCGGGCCTACGACCTGCCCGAGGAGCCGGGCATGAGCGAGGAGTTCGACTTCCTCGACTGGGCCGACGCACCCGCCGAGGGCGTCCGGGTCGGCCCGTTCACGGTGCACACCCGCGCCGTCGACCACCCCGTGCTGGCCTACGGCATGCGCATCGAGGTGGACGGGGCGGTGCTGGCCTACACCGGCGACACCGGGCCCTGCCCGCAGTTGACCGAGCTCGCGCGTGACGCGGACGTGCTGCTGGCCGAGGCGTCGTTCCGCGAGGGCGACGTCAACCCGCCGAACCTGCACCTGACCGCCGCCGAGTGCGGCACCCTGGCCACCGAGGCGGGGGTGCAGCACCTGGTGCTCACCCACATCCCGCCGTGGTACGAGAAGGCCCCGCAGGTGGACGAGGCACGCAGCACGTTCGGCGGTGGGCGGATCTCGCTCGCCGAGCCGGGGATGCTCGTCGAGCTCTGACCCGCGGCTGGTGGCGCGCGGCCCTGGTGCCGGGGCCCTGGTCCCTGGCGTCGGGGGTGCTGGCACCACTCCTGCGCGACACGGCCGCGGACCAGGGTGATCCCCGAGGCGGATGTCTGGGCCCGCATGGCAGGGTAAAGGCCATGATCACCGTCGAGGCCCTGACGAAGACCTACGGGGCGTACACCGCCGTGGACGACGTGTCGTTCACGGCTGAGCCCGGCCGGGTCACCGGCTTCCTCGGCCCCAACGGCGCCGGCAAGACGACCACCATGCGGATGATGGTCGGGCTGACCCAGCCCACCTCCGGTCGCACCCTCATCGGTGGCCACGCCTACGCCGACATCCCCAACCCCGGGCGGCACGTGGGCGTCCTGCTCGACGCCTCCGCGCAGCACGCCGGCCGGTCCGGCCGCGAGGTGCTGAGCCTCGGCGCCAAGGTCATGGGGCTGCCGTCGTCCCGGGTGGACGAGATGCTGGCGCTGGTCTCGCTCACGGACACCGAGGCCAAGCGCAAGATCCGCAACTACTCCCTCGGCATGCGGCAGCGGCTCGGCATCGCGCACGCGCTGCTGGGCGACCCGCAGGTGCTCATCCTCGACGAGCCCGCCAACGGCCTCGACCCCGCGGGCATCCGCTGGATGCGGGGGCTGCTGAAGGGCTTCGCCGACCGCGGCGGCACCGTGCTGCTCTCCAGCCACCTGCTGCACGAGGTCGAGATCATCGCCGACGAGATGGTGGTCATCGGCCAGGGCCGGATCGTCGCCCGCGGCACGCGCGAGACGCTCACCGCCGGCAGCCAGGGCGGCAGCCAGACCATGAGCGAGGACAACGACCGGCTCGCGGCGGCCCTGCGTGCCCAGGGCGTCCAGGTCGACCCCGCCGGTGCCGGGCTGCAGGTCGCGGCCGAGCCTGCCGTGATCGGCCGCGCCGCCCTGGAGGCCGGCGTGGTGCTCACCGACCTGCGCGCCACGTCCGTCAACCTCGAGGACCTCTTCCTCGAGCTCACCTCCGACACCCAGCGCGAGGCGCCCGGCGCCCCCGCGAGCCAGCCCGCCGACCAGGGAGCCTCCGCATGAGCCACGCCGCCCCCGCAGCCCCGCTGGCCATCGACGTCAGCGCCACCGCCCGCGTCCCGTTCACCCGCCTCGTCGGGGTCGAGTGGCGCAAGATGACCGACACCCGCGCCGGGTTCTGGCTGATGCTGATCACGGGCCTGCTGCTGGTCGCGGCCATCGGCATCACCGAGCTGGTCGTGCAGCTCAACGACCTCGGCATCGGCTTCAACGGCTGGGTGCAGGTGATGATCACCCCGCTGACGCTGCTGCTGCCGGTCTTCCCGATCATCGCCGTCACCAGCGAGTGGGGCCAGCGCACCAGCCTCGTCACCTTCACCCTGGAGCCGCACCGGCTCCGGGTGCTCCTCGCCAAGCTCGTGGCCGTGGTGCTCTTCGCGGTCGGCGTCATCGTCGTCTCCGTCGGGCTCGCGGCGATCGCCAACGTGGTCAACGCCGGGATCGACGGCACCTCGCCGGAGTGGAACCTGCCGGCGGCGACGCTGACCTGGATCATCGTCCAGCTGCTCTGCTACTTCCTCATGGCCTTCGGCCTGGCGACCGTGACGCTGTCCTCGCCGGGCGGCATCGCCTTCTTCTACGTGGTGGCGCTGCTGCTGCCGCTGGTCGTCTACTCGATCCTGCTGGCGCTGCTCAGCTGGGCGCCGGACGTCATCCCCTACATCGACATGAACTACTCGATGGCGCCCTACCTGGCGGCGGAGAACGACCCCACGGTGATGTTCCTGGAGAAGAAGCCGCTGGCCGTGGTCACCTCGATCCTGCTGTGGGTCGTGCTGCCCTTCGTCATCGGCTTCCGGCGGGTGCTGACCTCCGAGCCGAAGTGACCCGCTCACGCGTCGGGGGATAGCGTCGCGGTCATGACTGCACGCGAGGACGGCCGGCGCGACGACGAGCTGCGACCCATCACGATCACCCGCAACTGGCTCGACCACGCGGCGGGCTCGGTGCTGGTGGAGTTCGGCAGGACCAAGGTGCTGTGCGCCGCCTCCGCGTCCGAGGGCGTGCCGCGGTGGCGCAAGGGCTCCGGCCTGGGCTGGGTCACGGCCGAGTACGCGATGCTCCCGGCGTCCACCAACACGCGCTCCGACCGCGAGTCGGTCAAGGGCCGCATCGGCGGGCGCACCCACGAGATCTCGCGGCTCATCGGGCGCTCGCTGCGCGCCGTCGTGGACTACGAGGCCCTGGGCGAGAACACGATCCAGCTCGACTGCGACGTCCTCCAGGCCGACGGGGGCACCCGCACCGCGGCCATCACCGGCGCCTACGTGGCGCTGGCCGACGCCGTCTCCCACCTGCGCTCCACCGGTGCCCTCACCGGCGAGCCGCTGACCGGCTCGGTGGCCGCGGTCTCCGTGGGCATCATCGACGGCGTCCCGCGGCTGGACCTGCCCTACGTCGAGGACGTGCGCGCCGAGACCGACATGAACGTCGTGATGACCGGCGCCGGGTCGTTCGTGGAGGTGCAGGGCACCGCCGAGGGCGCGGCCTTCGACCGCGAGGAGCTCAACGCGCTCCTCGACCTCGCCGCGGGCGGCTGCGCGGACCTGACGGCGCTGCAGAACGAGGCTCTCGCGCGATGACGGCAGCGGGGAGCGTCCGCGTCCACCTGGCCTCGCGCAACGCCAAGAAGGTGGCGGAGATGCAGCGCATCCTCGCCGAGCACCTGCCCGGCATCGAGGTCGTGGGCCTGGACGACGTCCCCGCCTACGACGAGCCGGTCGAGGACGCACCCGACTTCGACGGCAACGCCCTGATCAAGGCTCGGGCCGGGTTCGCCGCCACCGGGCTGCCGACCCTGGCCGACGACTCCGGGCTCTGCGTGGACGCCCTCAACGGCATGCCGGGCGTGCTCTCGGCGCGCTGGTCCGGGCCGCCCAAGAGCGACGAGCGGAACAACACGCTGCTCCTGGCGCAGCTGCACGACGTCCCGGACGAGCGGCGCGGTGCCCACTTCCGCTGCTCCGTGGCGCTCGTGGACGGGGACGGCCCGGCGGGGGAGACCGTCGTGCAGGGCCGGATGGACGGCCACGTCGTCCGCGAGGTCCGCGGGGAGGGTGGCTTCGGCTACGACGTCCTCTTCGTCGCCGACGACCTCCCCGGCCGCACCACCGCAGAGCTCACCAAGCAGGAGAAGGACGCCATCTCCCACCGCGGCCGCGCGCTGCGGGAGCTGGGCCCGGTGGCGGCGGCGCGGCTGCGCTGAGCAGACCGCGCGCCGCGGGGGGAGTGCCGAAGGCGGGACTTGAACCCGCACGCCCTGGGGCACAGCATCCTAAGTGCTGCGTGTCTGCCTGTTCCACCACTTCGGCTCGTCGGCCCGGAGGCCGGGGGTCAGTCTAGGAACCCTGGTCGGCAGGGCCGTCGCGGGGCACCTACGCTGCCCCCGTGAGCGAGGACATTGCCGACGACGTCGCGCCCGCCGCCGTCCTGGCCGCCGGGCCGCACCGGATCGACCTCGCGGACGACGGGCTGGTGCTGCGCCTGTACCTGCCGGCCGACGTCCCGATGCTCGTCCAGGCGTTCACCGACCCCGTGACCCGCACCTGGAACCCGGGGCCCACCGACCCCGAGGAGCTGGAGGCCTGGGTCGGCTCGCGCAACGACTGGTCGGACGGCACCCACGCCTCGTGGGCGGTCGCCGACCACGAGGACCTGCTCGTCGGGGCGGTCTCCCTGCACCACCTCGACCTGGAGCAGGGCGACGTGGAGGTCGGCTACTGGACCGCCCCCTGGGGCCGGGGTCGCGGGGTGGCCTCCGCCGCGGTCCGCGCGGTCTCGGCCTTCGCCCACGAGCGGCTGGGCTGCCACCGTGTGCACCTGTTCCACGCGGTCGAGAACATCGGCTCGTGCGGAGTCGCCCGTCGCGCCGGCTTCGCGCTCGAGGGCACGCTGCGGCAGAGCTACCGCTACCCCGACGGGGTCCACCACGACGAGCACCTGCACGCCCGCATCGCCGGAGACCCCTGGCCGAGTCGGCAGTAACTTGCTGCCGACTCGGCGGGTGGTCGGGGTGGAGCGGGGCTCAGGCGAGGCCGAGGTCGCGGCGCAGCTTGGCGACGTGGCCGGTGGCCTTCACGTTGTACTGCGCGAGCGTGACGACGCCGTCCTCGTCGAGCACGACCGTGGAGCGGATGACGCCCTCGACGACCTTGCCGTACAGCTTCTTCTCGCCGAACGCGCCCCACGCGCCCATCACGGCCTTGTCGGGGTCGGAGAGCAGCGTGATGCCCAGGGACTCCTTCTCCCGGAACTTCGCCAATTTCTCCGGCTTGTCGGGGGAGAGGCCGAGCACCTCGTAGCCCTGGGCCTGCAGGGAGTCGAGGGACTCCGTGAAGTCGCAGGCCTGCTTGGTGCAGCCGGGGGTCATCGCGGCCGGGTAGAAGTACACGATCACCTTGCGGCCGCGGAACGACGACAGGGTGACCTCGGCGCCGGTGTCGTCGGTCAGGGTGAAGTCAGGGGCGGTGTCGCCGACGGCGAGGCGCTCGCTCACGGGTTTCTCCTCGGGCTGGGGGACGGTGCGGGTGCCGGGTCCGGGCGGACGCGGCGGGGCCAGTCTGCCGCGAGGGGAACACCGACGCGGCACACGGGGTTCCCAGTGTGCGAGACGTCCGTTGTTGCAAACCGCTTGCAAGAGCGTACGGTGAGCGAGTCCGCACGACACCCGTCGTCGGGCGCCCCCGATCCGCCAGCAGGAGACGCCCCGTGCACGTGCCCAACGGCTTCCTCGACGCCCCCACGTCGGTCGCCACCGGAGTGGTGGCCACCGCCGCCGTCGGTGTGGCCCTCGTCAAGGCGCGCAAGGAGCTCGACGACCGCACCGCCCCCATGGCCGGCCTCATCGCGGCCTTCATCTTCGCGGTCCAGATGCTCAACTTCCCGGTGGGAGCAGGCACGAGCGGGCACCTCATGGGCGGTGCGCTCGCCGCCGTCCTGGTGGGGCCGTGGACGGCGGTGCTCTCCACCAGCGTCGTCTTCATCGTCCAGGCCCTGCTCTTCGCCGACGGTGGCATCACGGCCCTCGGCACCAACATCGTGCTGATGGGGCTGTCCACGGTGCTGGTGGGCTACCTGGTCTTCCTCGGGATGCGGGCGGTGCTGCCCAAGCGCGCCTCGTTCGTCCCGCTCGCGGCGGCCCTCGGCGCGCTCGTCTCGGTGCCGGTGGCGTCCCTGGTCTTCGTGGTGCTCTACGCGATCGGCGGCAACGCCGACATCGACCTGGCCGCGCTGGCCACGGCCATGGTCGGCGTGCACGTGCTGATCGGCATCGGCGAGGCCGTCATCACCTACCTGGCCGTGGCCAGCATCGTCAGCGTGCGGCCCGACCTCGTCCACGGCGCCCGTCCGCTGCTCGAGCAGCGACGCCTGGTCATCCACGACACCGCGCCCGCCACCAGCAGCCAGGAGACGTCCGCATGAGCACCGCCACCGAGGACCGCACCGACCAGGCCGAGGGCCGCCCGCGCGTCGCGACCCGCTGGGTGCTGGCCGGGACGCTGCTCGTCAGCCTCCTGCTCGCCGGCGTCGTCAGCTACTACGCGGCCTCCTCGCCGGACGGTCTCGAGCAGGTCTCCCAGACCCTCGGCTTCCACACCACCGAGACCGACCACGAGCTCTCCGACAGCCCCTTCGCCGACTACGGCACCGCGGGCGTCTCGGACGGTCGGCTCTCCGGCGGCATCGCCGGCGTGGCGGGCGTCCTGATCGTGCTCGTGCTGGCCGGTGGCCTCACCTGGGCGGTCCGTCGCCGGCGTCCGGAGAAGGACTCCGCGGACGAGGCCTCGACGGGGGAGACCGCAGCCTGATGGGCGCCGACCACGGGCACACCCTGCACTGGCACGGCCACAGCCCGCTGCACCGCGCGCCCGCCCACCTCAAGGTGGTCGGGCTCGTGGTCTTCGTGCTGGCCGTCGTGGCCACCCCGAACCACTGGTACGCGGCCTTCGCCGGCTGGCTGGCGCTCCTGCTGGGGGTCATCGCGGTCTCCGGCGTGCCGCTGCGCTACCTGCTGCCGCGGATGGTCGCCGAGGTCCCGTTCGTCGTGTTCGCGGTGCTGCTGCCGTTCATCGCCCAGGGCGAGCGGGTCGAGGTGCTCGGCCTCTCGGTGTCGGCCTCGGGGCTGGTCGCCGCGTTCGGGCTGCTGGCGAAGGGCACCATCGGCGTGCTCGCCAGCCTCACCCTGGCCGCCACCACCGAGACGACCGCCCTGCTGATCGGGCTCCAGCGCCTGCGCGTGCCCGCCCAGCTGATCCAGATCATGTCCTTCATGGTCCGCTACCTCGACGTGGTCACCTCCGAGCTGGGGCGGATGCGGGTGGCCCGGGAGTCCCGTGGGTTCCGTGCCAGGGACCCGCGGCAGTGGCCGGTGCTGGCGCGCACCCTCGGCGCGCTCTTCATCCGCACCTACGAGCGCGGCGAGCGGGTGCACCTGGCCATGCTGTCGCGCGGCTACGACGGCACCATCCCCGAGGCCGCGCTGGCGGCTCCGGCCCGCGCGCACGGCTCGCACGGGCACGCCCACCACGGCGCGCCCCAGCCCGGGACCAGCACGCAGCCGCACCCGGGCCGCGCCGCCCGCGAGGTGGCCGCCCGGTGAGCACGCCCGTCCTCGACGTCGCCGGTCTCGCGTTCGCCTACCCCGACGGCCACCAGGCGCTGTTCGGCGTCGACCTGCACGTGCACGCCGGCGAGCGGGTCGCGCTGCTCGGCCCGAACGGCGCCGGCAAGACCACGCTCGTCATGCACCTCAACGGCATCCTGGGCCCGGACGCCGGCACGGCGGCCGGCTCGGTCGCGGTCAGCGGCCTCCCGGTGGCCAAGGACCACCTGCGGGAGATCCGTCGGCGCGTCGGGATCGTCTTCCAGGACCCCGACGACCAGCTGTTCATGGGCACCGTCCGCGCGGACGTGGCGTTCGGCCCCGCCAACCTCGGGCTGACCGGCGCCGCGCTGGACCGCCGCGTCATGGAGGCCCTCGAGCAGGTCGGCATGACCGAGTTCGTCGACCGTCCCCCGCACCACCTCTCCTTCGGGCAGCGGCGCCGCGTCGCGGTGGCCACCGTGCTGGCGATGCAGCCGGAGATCCTCGTCCTCGACGAGCCGTCGTCCAACCTGGACCCGGCCTCGCGCCGCGAGCTGGCCGACGTGCTGCGCAGCCTGGACGTGACGGTGCTGATGGTCACCCACGACCTGCCGTACGCCCTCGAGCTGTGCCCCCGGGCCGTCGTGCTGAGCGAGGGACGCGTCGTCGCGGACGCCCCCACGATCGAGGTGCTCACCGACGAGGCGCTCATGACCCGGCACCGTCTGGAGCTGCCGTGGGGGTTCGACCCGGCCGCCGCCGTCCGCCTCACGACCGGGTGACCCCCGGACCTGCTGAGTTGGTAGGTTTCTGACCGTGAGCACCGACCCGAGCGCCCTGGAGCGCGAGATGGAGGAGACCCGCCAGCGTCTGGCGGGCACGATCGACCAGCTCCTGCACCGCGCCAGCCCCAAGACGGTCGCCTCGCGGCAGGCCTGGAGCATCAAGGCCCACTACGTCGACCCGGCCACCGGCCAGCCCCGTACCGACAACATCCTCAAGACCGTCGGCACGGTCGTCGGGGTCGCCGCCGCCATCCTGGTGGTGCGCCGGCTCACCGCCTGACCGGGGTGGGCGTGAGCGACAAGACCCCGATCAAGATGCTCCACGACCGGGTGCTCGTGGAGATCGACGCCGAGGCCGGCGAGCGCCGGTCCTCCGGCGGCATCGTCATCCCCGCGACCGCGGCCATGGGCGCCAAGCGGCTCGCTTGGGCCAAGGTCGTGGCCGTCGGGCCGCAGGCCCGGGCCGTGCAGGCCGGCGACCGGGTGCTCTTCGACCCCGACGACCGCGGCGAGGTCGAGGTGCACGGCGAGACCTACGTCGTCATGCGCGAGCGCGACGTGCACGCGGTGGCCGCGGAGCGCGTCGGCGACGAGAGCACCGGCCTCTACCTCTGATCACAGATCGGCCACCCACCTGGTCGACCACCCATCCACTTCTGCTCCACCCAGTCACGACGAAGGGCCCCGCCGATCGGCGGGGCCCTTCGTGCGTGCGGCCGGTGGGCCGTCGAGCGTCAGCGGCGCGAGCGCACCACGCGCACCTTCAGGACCTTGCTCGTCTCTCCCGTGGCGAGACCGCTGCCCGCCGCGTGCAGGCGGAACCGGACGGTCTGGCCGGCCTTGCGCAGACGCGGGTAGCGGACGACGGCGCGGCCGTCGTTGCGGGCCACGGTGCTGACGGTGCGCCAGCCGCGGGCGGTGCGACGCTGCAGGGTGAGCGGCTCGGAGTAGAGCGCGTCGGCGAGCACCCGGTCGGAGGCGGCCCGGCGGCCTGCGGCCACGACGACCCGCTCGCTGGAGAAGCCCTTCAGCGAGGTGACGGCGCGGGGGCCGACCTCACCGTCGGTGACCACGCAGTCGACCGGGTTGGCGATCGCGGCGTTGTGGAAGGACTCGCCGAAGTGGTAGTTCGAGCCGCCGACCTGGGTCCACTCGACCTGGTACTCGGTGACGCCGGCCGGCCAGTCGGGGTGCTGGGCGAACTGGAAGCTCATCGTGTGCTGGACGCCCTCGTTCGCGTGCCAGTTGAACGTCCGGGTGCTGCCGTCGGGGAAGCGGACACGCACGTTGATGTCCGTCGTCTGGTCGACCGGGAAGTTGGACGGGTACGGGACCGTCAGCGCGGTGCAGGTCGGGTCCGGGTAGCGCCAGTTCCAGTCGAACGAGCCGTCACCGGTCGTGGCCGGCGGGTTGGTGGCGAACACCGGGCCCGGCTCGGACGGGGTCTCGGACGGCGTCTCGGTGGGCTCCTCGGACGGTGTCTCGGTGGGGGTCTCCGAGGGGGTCTCGGTGGGCTCCTCGGACGGCGTCTCGGTGGGGGTCTCCGAGGGGGTCTCGGTGGGCTCCTCGGACGGCGTCCCGGACGGCTCCTCCGACGGCGTCGTACCAGCGGCCGGCACGTAGTGGAGCGAGTAGTGGCTCAGGTCCTTGAAGACCGTCTTGCCGTTCTTCAGCGTGGTCTCGTAGGTCAGCGTCACGCTGGCCGGGTGCGGGTCCGTGGTCTCGACGACCCGCGGGCCGTCGCCCTGGCTCGAGGACCCGGACTTCACGCAGTAGTAGTCGATGACGTAGCCCTCGGGGGCGCTCACGGTCAGCGAGGTGACGCTGCCGGTCACGTCGATCTTGCCGGAGCCGCTGCCGGTGGTGGCGAGGTAGTCCACGCAGACCTTGTCGTCGTCCACGGCGCTGCGCGAGGCGACCGAGCCCGCGGTGGCGGGGCCGGAGAGGCCGGCGAGGGCCAGGGCTCCGGCGAGTGCGGCCACGGTCGTTCCCGTCAGTGCGGTGGCGGCCAGGGTGCGGGTGCGGGTCATCGACGTCCTCGTGCAGGTCAGGGCTGGTGCGGGGCGACGGAACGTCCGTCAGGGTGACGATGTCAGATCGCGCGGTGTCAGGGGACGGTTGTACTGCGAATGTAGGTGTTTCGTGGATGAACTGATGACGAGGCGAGGCTCAGGTGCCCGTCCCGCGGCGGGTGCTCCCCGGGGACAGGACGGCCGCGTCCGATGAGGGGACAGGGGCCCGTTCCGTAAGTCAGGGGCGCGGGTCCGCGGCGGAGAAGAAGGTCGTCGAGTCGTGGCCCGGGAGCACTCGTGTAGCCGTCGTGCCGGGCAGTGGCCCGCCTCGTCCGCCTGCGTCGCCGCGGGTCAGGCCCTTCTGCGCGCGGAAGGCGAGGGACGAGGTCCGGAGTCGGAGTTCGTCCGTGCACCAGCCGAGAGGCACGGGCCGGTGTCGATGCCGGCAGGGCGACGAGACGCCCCCGTGGGCCGCGGAGGCGTGAGCGGCGTCTCACAGCGAACTCGTAAAGATTCCGTCGGTGGGCTCAAGGCCCGGCGTCGCGGCTCCGAAGCAGGTGAGGAAGAGACGCGCGGGCCGCCCGTCCCTGGGGAGGGAGGACGGCCGCTGCCCGTCCCACACCTTGGAGAGCCATCCATGTCAGACCGCACGACCCCCGCGGGCCGCGCCACGACCCGCGTGCTGCTCGCGGGCGACCGGCACATCGTCGACCGCCTGTCCTACGGCCACACGCCCGCCCTCGCCCGCCAGGTGCGCAACGCCGGTGGCGGCCTGCGCTGGTTCGAGCGACAGCTCACGCCCCGCAAGGTCAAGGACCGCGGCACGGGCGCCTACCTGACCTGGTTCCCCAGCCTCTCCCGCACCCCGGAGGACCTCTACCAGCGCAAGAAGTCCGGTGTGGAGGAGAACTGGGAGGTCATGAACGACTACCAGTCCTACGTGATCCTGCGCCGCACCTACTCCCAGCGCCAGGTGCTGGAGCTGATGACGGAGCTCTGGGAGAACCACCTGCACGTGCCGGTCGGCGCCGACGCCGCCTTCACCTGGCGCAAGCGCTACGGCGACGTCATCCGCAAGCACGCCCTGGGTCGCGTCGACCGGCTGCTGCAGGCCGCCGTGCTGCACCCCGCGATGCTGCTGGCCCTGGACGCCGGCATCTCCACCTGGCAGCACCCGAACGAGAACCTCGCCCGCGAGCTGCTCGAGCTGCACACGGTGGGCCGCGGCGAGTACACCGAGGACGACGTCAAGCAGGCCGCCCAGGTCCTCACCGGGTACCACGTGGACCTCTGGGGCACCTTCGCCTTCTCCTACAGCACGGCCGACCACGCGGTGGGTCCGGTGAACGTCATGGGCTGGAAGCACGCCAACGCCGACGCCGACGGGCGGGCCGCGGCCCGCAGCCTCGTGCGGTACCTGGCGCACCACCCGGCGACCGCCGAGCGGATCGCTCGCAAGCTCGTCGTCAAGCTCGTCTCGGACGCGGCGCCGCAGACCCTCGTCCGGCGTCTGGCACGGATCTACCTCGAGCACGACACCGACATCCGCCCGGTGCTGCGGGCGCTCGTCCGCTCCGAGGAGTTCCGCGACGCGCGCGGCCAGAAGGTGCGCGACGCGGGCGAGGACGTGGTGGCCACGCACCGGGCCCTCGGGGTCCGGGTCACCGAGCCCGGCGAGAAGGCCCGCGGCACCGGCAACGGCTGGGCCGCCCACACCCTCCCGACCCAGTGCCAGCGGCTCGGTCTCAAGCCCTTCGACTGGCCCCGGCCCGACGGTGCCCCGATCACCGACGACGCGTGGGCGACGCCCTCGCGGATGCTGGGCGGGTCTCGCAACCACTGGCTCATGGCCGGTTCGTACTGGCCCAGCCGCGGCATCGTCTACCGCAAGCCGACCGCCTGGCTGCCGCAGCGGCGCATGCGGTTCGGTGCCTTCGTCGACCACCTCTCCCGGACGATGCTCGGGGTCCCGGCCACGCGGAGGGTCGTCGTGGCCTGCTGCCGGGCCGCGGACGTCTCCGCCTCGGACGTGGTCCACGCCGAGCACCCGGTCATCGTCCACCGCCTCGGCTTCGTGCTCACCACGCTGCTCGACAGCCCCACCCACCTCTCTCGCTGATGCTGCGTCGCTGCCCGCCGCGCGCCCCGTCGACCTGCACAGACCCCGCCAGGAGTCCGCATGACCACCCGCCCCGCCCCGTCCGCCCCCACGCTCGCGCCCACGACCCCGTCCTGCTGCGCGGAGATGGCCGGCATGGCCGCCCTCAGCCGCCGCGGCCTGCTGCGCGGCGGGCTGGTCGCCGCCGGCACCACCGCGACCTTCGGCTCCGCCGTGCTCACCGCGTCCCCGTCGGCCGCCGCCAGCGCGGAGTCGGTGCTGGTCGTCCTCTCGCTGCGCGGGGCCATGGACGGCATGTCCGTCGTCGTGCCCTACGGCGACGACGTCTACTACGAGGCGCGGCCGCGGATCGCCGTGCCCCGCACCGAGCTGCTCGCCAAGGACGGGTTCTTCGGGCTCCACCCCCGGATGAAGCCCCTCCTGCCGCTGTGGAACGGCGGCGAGCTGGCGTTCGTGCAAGCCGCCGGTCTGCCGAGCGTGAACCGCTCCCACTTCGCCGCCATGGAGGAGCTGGAGGACGCCGCCCCGGGCTCGGCCCGGCGCGAGGGGTGGCTCAACCGGCTCGTGGGCACCGACAGCGTCCGCAGCGCCACCGAGGGCGTGGGCCTCATCTCCGGGGCGGCTCCCACCTCCCTGCTCGGCCGCCAGCCCACCTTCGTCACCCAGGCGATCGACGACATCGAGATCCCCGGGCCGTCGTGGGACGCCGCGCGCGCCCGCCAGCGCGAGCGGGGGCTGCGGACGATGTGGAAGGGCGAGAAGGGGGTGCTCGGACGCGCGATGCAGCAGACCTTCGGCGCCGTGGACGACTTCGCGCCCGCCCGGCGGCAGCGCTCGCGGACCGCCGACTACCCGGCAGGGCGACCTCGGGGCGGCGCTGGCCGACGCGGCTCGCCTCATCCGCGCCGACATCGGCACGGACGTCATCACCCTCGACCAGGGCGCCTGGGACATGCACAGCCGGCTCGGGACCCTCGAGTGGGGCCAGATGATCCGCAACGTCGACGAGCTGGCCTCGGCGCTCGCGACCTTCTTCTCCGACCTCGGCGACCAGCGGCACAAGGTGACCCTGGTGGCGCTCAGCGAGTTCGGCCGCCGGGTCGAGGAGAACCAGAACCAGGGCCTCGACCACGGCTACGGCAACGTGATGATGGTGGCCGGCGCCGGGGTGCGCGGCGGGCAGCACTACGGCACCTGGCCGGGCCTGTCGATGGGCGTGGACTCCGACCTCACCGTCACCACCGACTACCGCCAGGTGCTGGGGGAGATCGTGCAGAAGCGGTTCAGCGCCACCGCGGTCGCCGACGTGTTCCCCGGCCTGCACTACGAGCCGCTGGGGTTCCTGCGGCAGGCGTGAGCGCTCAGTCCCGGTCGGCGGGCTTCCGCCTGGTCAGGGTGCGGCCGGCCCACAGCGCCCAGGCGACGAGCACCGGCTGGAAGAACAGGCGCAGGAACCGGGCCCGGTCGGTGTCGAGGCCGAACGCGTCGGTCTGCTCCACGTACTGGGCGACGTTGCCCGGGAAGATCGCGACGTAGAACGCGGCCAGCAGCCCACCGACGAGCCGCTGGTGCCGGGGGAGCAGCACGAACGCCGAGCCCAGCGCGATCTCCACGACCCCGGAGCCGAGCACCACCGCGTCGTCGTCGACCGGCACCCAGTCGGGCACTTGTGCCTGGAACTCCTCGCGCAGCACCGTGAGGTGCGCGGTGCCGGCGGCGGTCATCAGCGAGCCCAGGACGATCCGGGCGAGGGTGCGGAGCATGCCTCGAACCTACGACCGCCTCCGGCCGGCGAGGGTCACCCGCGGGGGCTGCCCACCTCGAGGTCCAGGGGCGCGACGTCGGTGCGGACCCAGCTCTCGGCGGCGTCCACCAGGGCCCCCGTGCGGGACCAGGAGACGGCGCGGATGCGCAGGACGGGGGTGGCCGGCCCGGCCTCCAGGGCCTCGGCCACGGCTCCCCGGGGGCTCATCGCGTGCAGGGAGCGTCGGGTGCCGACCGGTGCGTGGCCGCCGGCAGCCAGCGCCACGGCGAGCGGGTCGTCCCGTCCGGCGGCAGCGCCGGCGTCCAGGGCCACCGCGACCACGGCGTCGACGGGCGGCGGCTGGAGGTGGGTGCTGAGCAGCGCGGGTGTGCCGTCGAGCAGGTGCAGCCGGCCCAGCTCGTGGCCGCGGGTGCCGTCCGGCACCTCCAGCAACCGGGTGGCCCAGGGCGGCAGCACGGCCTCGCCGCGGGTCCGGACCTCCAGCTCGACCAGGGGGTGCTCGGGCCCGTAGGCAGCCTCCAGGACGGCGGCGGGGTCGGTGACGGGCCAGCCGGTCGGTGCGTCGGGCTCGTCGCCGCGCACGAACACCCCGCGGCCGGCGACCCGGCGGGCCACCCCCTGCTCCTCCAGGTGCGCGAGCGCCTGCCGCACGGTCGCGCGGGAGAGCGAGTAGCGCCCGCCCAGGTCGGACTCGCTGGGGAGGCGGTCGCCCGGCCCCAGGTCGCCGGCCGCCACCTGCGCGGCCAGGGCCTCGGCCAGCTGTCGGTAGTAGGGCACGGGGGAGGAACGGTCGATGGACGGGTCCGGCACGGCAGCCTCCTGGCACGACCGCCCGGAGGGGGAACGTGCGCGGGCGGCGTGACCGGAGCCTAGGAGCCCGGTGACCGGTTGACCAGGGTCGTGCCGACCGTCCGTCCGGTGCGGCCGGGCCGGACGAGGTACGTCGTCCACACCGCCCGGACGAGGCGGTCGGACCGGTCAGGCGGGACCGTCCGCACCGATCCGCGTCTTGGCGGCCCGTGCGCCTGCCACCGCCGGCACGACCACGAGCGTGCCCCGCGTGGGCGGCGGGACGGCGGCGACACGCCGGTCGCCGTGCCGGGCGAGGCGGAGGGTCAGGAGGCCACGCCGACCCGGCGGAGGATCTCGGAGAGATGGGCGTGCTCGAGCGCCCAGCGGGTCATCCGGTCGACGAGCCCGACGAGCCCGACGTCGTGCGGCCGGGACGCGGTGCGGATGACCAGTTCCTGCGTGGCGAGGGGGAGCGCGTAGGCGGCCACCTTCTCGCGGATGCCCATGAGCAGGTGCTCACCGGCGTGGCTGAGCTGCCCGCCGATGACCACCTCGGCCGGGTTGACCAGGCTGACCGCGGCGGCGATGCCCGCGCCCAGCACCCGCCCCGCCTCGCGGACGAGGTCCACGGCCACGGGGTCGCCCGCCTGGAGCCGGGCGACGACGTCAGCCGCCCCGGCGGCGTCGACGCCGGCGTCGTTCAGGTCGCGGGCGATCGCCCAGCCCCCGGCGTAGGCCTCGACGCAGCCGCGCTTGCCGCACCGGCACAGGGGCTGGACCGCGCCGTCGCCGACGCCCACGTGGGTGTGCCCGAGGTCGCCGGCGGCGCCGCGGGCACCGGACAGGAGTGCGCCGTTGAGGACGAGGCCGGCGCCGACGCCGGTGCCGACCTTGACGAACAACAGGTCGCGCATGCGTCCGGTGGAGACCACCTCGCCCCACGCCATGGCGTTCACGTCGTTCTCGACCAGCACGGGCACCCGCAGCCGCGGGCCCAGCACCTCCGGGACGTTCATGCCGTCCCACCCGGTCATGATCGGCGGGCTGACCACGCGGCCGGCCGGCTGCTCGATCGGGCCGGGCAGGGAGACCCCCAGGGCCCAGGCGGGGAGGTCGTCGCGGGTCGGCAGTGCCTCCAGCCCGCGGACGACGGCGTCGAGCACGGGCTCGGGGCCGGCCGTGATGTCGAGCGACACCTCCTGCTGGGAGAGCACGGCACCCCGCAGGTCCACGTGCGCGAAGCGGGCGGCCGAGGCGCCGACGTCGGCGATCAGGAGGCTGCCGGCCGAGGCGTCGAAGGAGAAGCGGGCGGCGGGCCGTCCCCGCGAGCCGCCCACGGCACCGGTGTCGGTGACCAGGCCGAGGTCGAGCAGCTCGTCGAGGCGCGCGTTGACGGTGTTGCGGGCCCATCCGGTGACCCGGGCGATGCTCGCGCGGGTCTCGCTGCGACTGCTGGCCACGAGGCGCAGCAGCTCGGTGGCGCCCTCTGACACGTCAGGCACGTCCGCCTCCTTCGTCTGTCGTGCGGGTCACCCTATTAGGCACAGGAGTTCAGATTCAAGCGGACATTTTGGGTCTTGACGGGTGTGATCGAGCCCACTTAATGCGCATCACAAGTCAAAAAGGAGGCGACATGATCCCGACCCGTACCCGCTACCTCGTGGCCGCGCTGGCCGTCCCGTCCCTGCTGCTCACCGCGTGAGGCAGCGACTCCGACGCCGGCTCGGGCTCCGACTCCGAGAGCGTGGCTGCCGTCATCAAGGGCCTGGACAACCCGTTCTTCCAGGCCATGCGTGACGGCCTGACGGACGAGGCCGACGCGGACGGCATCTCCGTGGAGGTGCAGGCGGCGCAGGACATCTCGGACACCACCGGCCAGGCCGAGCGCCTGACCGCCCTGGCGCAGCAGGACTTCGGCTGCTTCGTCGTGAACCCCATCAGCGGCAACAACCTGGTCCAGGGGCTCGCCGGCATCGACGTGCCGGTGGTCAACATCGACCAGCCCCTCGACAGCGACGCCGCCGAGGCGGCGGGGGTCGAGGCCGCCACCTACATCGGCACGGACAACGTCTCCGCGGGCGAGCTCGCCGGCGAGCACATGGTCGAGCTCGTGGGCTCCGGCTCCATCGGCATGATCGGCGGCATCGCCGGCAACATCACCTCGGAGGACCGGCTGACCGGCTTCGAGAACGCCGCCGGCGACACCCTCGACCTGCTGCCCGTCGTCTCGGCGGACTGGAACCGCCAGCAGGCCCTCACCGCGGCCACCGACCTGATGACGGCGAACCCCGACCTGGTCGGCATCTTCGCGGCCAACGACGACATGGCACTCGGCGCCGCGCGCGCCGTGGCGAACGCGGGGAAGACCGACGAGATCGCCGTCATCGGCCTCGACGGCAACGAGGAGGCGCTGCAGGCCGTGGCCGACGGCACGCTCGACGCCACCGTCGCGCAGTACCCCTACGCCATCGGTCAGCTCGGGATGCAGGCCTGCGAGGCGCTGGTCGCGGGTGACGACGTCCCCGAGAGCATCGAGGCCCCCGTCGCCCTCGTGACCCCCGACGTGGCCGAGGAGGCCCTGGGCGCCTTCCCCGCCCCGTTCGAGGAGTTCGACAACCCGCTCGACTGAGCGACCCCGACCCCTCACGGGGACGGACCGGCGGTCGGGGTGGCGATCCCGCCCCGACCCCCGGGTGACCACCCGTCACCTCGCCGGCCCCACCCCGTCCGTCCCACCTCCGTCCCCCGGCCGTCCCGCAGAGCAAGGAGCGCGCATGACCACCGTGACGCACGCAGCGTCCCCGACCGACGAGAGCACCCAGCCCTCGCCACCCACGACCGGCTGGCGCACCCGGCTCAAGGACCCCGGCTCCTGGGCGGAGTGGGCGGCGCCCCTCGGCTTCCTGGTGATGGTGCTGATCTTCCAGTCGCTCAACACCACGTTCCTCAGCCTCGGCAACATCGAGGCGATGCTCGCCGCGGCGGCGATCCTGATCGTCCTGGCCACCGGCCAGACCTTCACGGTCGCGACCGGCGGCATCGACCTGGCCGTGGCCTCCACCATGACCTTCTCGGCCATCATCTTCGGCACCGTCTTCGCCGCCGGAGCCCCGGTCGGCGTCGCCATGCTCGCCTCCGTGGCGGCCGGGACCGGCTTCGGGCTGGTGCAGGGGCTGTTCATCGGACGCGGTCGGATCACCGACTTCATCGTGACCCTCGGCGGGTTCTCGGTGGCCTCGGGCCTGGCGCTCGTGGTCTCCGACGGGCAGCCGACGACGATCATCGACCGCTTCCTGCTCCGCTTCGCCACCGGCTCGGTGTGGATCATCGGCTACCCGGTCCTCGTCGCCGTGCTCGTCGCCGTGCTGGCCCACGTCGTCCTGTTCCACACCCGCTTCGGCACCCACGTGCTCGCCGCCGGCGGCTCGGAGGAGGCCGCCACCGCCACCGGCATCAGCGTGGCCCGGGTCAAGACGGCCGTCTACACGATCTCCGGGAGCTGCGCGGGCATCGCGGGCGTGCTCCTCGTCGCCCGGATCGGTGCTGACGAGCCCGCGGCGAACACCCAGTTCCTGCTCAACTGCGTCGCTGCCGTCGTCCTCGGTGGCGTGGCGCTCGTCGGCGGCCGCGCCACCATCGTGGGCCCGTTCTTCGGGGCCCTGCTGCTGACCGGACTGACCAACGGCCTCACCCTCGTCGGGGTCTCGCAGTACTACCAGCCCGTCGCCGTCGGCTGCGTCGTCGTGGCCGCCGCCTTCCTCTCGAGGTACCAGAAGTGACCCAGACGACCATCGACCCCAGCAGCCCCACCGCCCCCGCCGACGTCCTCGTCCGCGCCTCCGGCGTCTCCCTGTCCTTCGGCAACGTCCAGGCGCTCAAGGACGTCGACGTCGAGCTGCGCCGCGGTGAGGTCACCGCGATCGTCGGCGACAACGGCGCCGGCAAGTCCACCCTGGTCCGCTGCATCTGCGGCGTGCACACGCCCGACTCCGGCACCATCGAGCTGGACGGCAGCCAGGTGTCCTTCAAGACGCCCGAGGAGGCGCGCCGCGCCGGCATCGAGACCGTCCACCAGAACCTGGCCCTCGTCGAGGACCTCACGGTCTGGCAGAACCTCTTCCTCAACCGCGAGCTGACCAGGGGTGTGGGTCCGCTGCGCCTGCTCGACCGACGCGCGATGAAGAGGGAGGCGCAGCGGATGGTCTCCGGGCTGTCCGTGAACGTCCCCGAGGTGACCTCCAAGGTGCGCCGCCTCTCGGGTGGCCAGCGCCAGGCGGTCTCCATCTGCCGCGCCGCCGGCTTCTCCAGCGGTCTCGTGATCATGGACGAGCCGACCGCCGCGCTCGGTGTGCAGGAGACCGCACGCGTCGAGGAGCTGATCCTGCGGCTGAAGTCCGAGGGTCACGCGGTGCTGCTCATCAGCCACAACTTCGCCCAGGTCATGCGCCTCTCGGACCAGGTCTGGGTCATGCGCGCCGGCCGGTGCGTCGCCGGACGTCGCACCGCCGAGACCACCGGCGAGGAGATCGTCGCGCTCATCCCCGGTGCCCAGGCCGCCTGACCGGCCACGCCCCACCACCCCGACACCACCCTTCTGAGGAGAACGCCATGTCCAGCCCCCTCGGCGTCCACGCCCTCGTCTGGGTCGGCGACAGCGCCCCCGCGTCCGTGGAGCTCGCGGTCAAGCAGACCGCGGCCGCCGGCTTCGACCTGCTCGAGCTGAGCCTGCACGACCTGCAGCAGCTCGACGTGCCCGGCACCCGCGCCCTGCTCGAGCAGCACGGCCTGCAGGTGGCCTGCTCGCGCGGCCTCGCCTTCGACGCGGACGTCTCCAGCGACGACCCGGCCGTCGTGGCGCGCGGCGAGGCGCTGCTGCACGAGTCCCTCGACGTCGTCTCGGGCCTCGGCGGCCGCTACCTCACCGGCGCCCTGTACTCGGCGCTCGGCAAGTACGGCGCTCCGCTGAGCGAGGTCGGTCGGGCCAACGTCGTCCGCGTGCTCAAGGACCTGGCGGCCGAGGCCGCCACGCGCGGCGTCACCCTCGGCCTCGAGGTGTGCAACCGGTACGAGACCAACGTGGTCAACACCGCTCGCCAGGCGCTCGCGCTGGCCGACGACATCGCCGCCGACAACGTGGTCATCCACCTGGACACGTACCACATGAACATCGAGGAGGACGACCTCGTGCGGCCCGTCCTGGAGGTCGGGGACCGCCTCGGCTACGTCCACATCGGCGAGAACCACCGCGGCTACCTCGGGTCCGGGCACCTGGACTTCACCGGGTTCTTCCACGCGCTGGCGGACATCTCCTACGACGGCCCGATCACCTTCGAGTCGTTCTCCTCCGCCGTGGTCCACCCGACCCTCTCGGCCGACCTCGCCGTGTGGCGCAACCTCTGGGACGACGGCGCGGACCTGGCCGGGCACGCCCACCAGTTCCTCTCGGCCGGCCTGACCGCGGCCGGGCACCGCTCCTGACCGGCGGGCGAGCCACGCAGAGACAGGCAGGAGGCACCATGACGCCCATGACCGCCGAGACCGCGCTGCCCACCGACGACGTCACGTTCGAGGACCTGCTGGCCCGGGCCCGCGCGCTGGTGGCGCGGCCGGGCCGCCACGTCCTCGGGGTGGCCGGCACCCCCGGCGCCGGCAAGTCGACCCTCGCCGTGCAGATCGTGCGCGCGCTGGCAGCCGGGCCGGTGCCCGAGGGCTGCACGGACGGCTGGGTGGCGCACGTCCCGATGGACGGCTACCACCTGGCCGACGTCGAGCTGGAGCGGATCGGGCGCCGCGACGCCAAGGGCGCCCCGGACACCTTCGACGCGCACGGCTTCGCGGCGTTGCTGGAGCGCATCCGGACCCCGCGCGAGGGCGAGGTCGTCTACGCACCCACCTTCGAGCGGGAGCTGGAGCAGCCGATCGCCGGGGCCGTGCCGGTGCAGCCGGAGTGCCGTCTGGCGGTGACGGAGGGCAACTACCTGCTGCTCGACGGTGCCGGCTGGGAGCGGGCACGCGCGGCCATGGACGAGGTGTGGTTCTGCGCCGTGCCCGACGAGGAGCGGCGCGCCCGGCTGGTGGAGCGGCACGTGCGGTTCGGCAAGACCCGCGAGGAGGCCGTCGCGTGGGTGGCCTCCGTCGACGAGCCGAACGCCCGGCTCGTGCTCGACACCGCCCCTCGGGCGGACCTCGTCGTGCCGGTGGCGGTCGTGCCGCCGCTCGCCGGCTGACGTCCCCTCACCCCGGGAACGGGGGAGGGGACCAGGAAGGGCTCGCCCGCGTCCCGCAGTGCAGGGTCCCGCAGGCCGATGTCGCCGCGTCGGTCACGGGACGCGGGCGAGCCACTCCCCACCGACGTACTTCTCGGCCGCCAGCGCCTCGGACGCAGCGCGCGTGCCGTCGTCCAGGACCTCGCGGCCCAGGCCGTAGGACTGCTCGAAGTGGTCGAGCATGGCCTCGACGACCTTCTCCCGCGTGAGGCCGGTCTGGCTGCGGATCGGGTCGACCCGCTTGCCCGAGGAGGTGTGCCCCTTGTCGGAGAGCTTCTCGCGGCCGATGCGCAGGATGTCCATCATCGCGTCGGCGTCCATGTCGTAGCTCATGGTGACGTGGTGCAGCACGGCGCCCGAGGCCCGCTTCTGCGCCGCGCCGCCGATCTTGCCGGCGGGCGAGACGATGTCGTTGACCGGCACGTAGGACGCCTCGACGCCCAGGCCGCGCAGCGCGCGGACGACCCAGGCGTCCAGGAAGGCGTAGGAGTCGAGGAAGCTCAGGCCCGCGACCAGGGTGTCGGGCACGTAGAGCGAGTACGTGATGGTGTTGCCCGGCTCCACGAACATGGCGCCGCCGCCGGAGACCCGACGCACGACCGTGGCGTCGTGCCGGGCGGCGGCCTCGAGGTCGACCTCGTTCGAGAGCGACTGGAACGAGCCGATGATCACCGCGTTGGAGGCCCACTCCCACACGCGCAGGGTCGGGCCGCGCTCGCCGGAGGCGACCTGGCGCAGCAGCACCTCGTCCAGCGCCATCTGGGCCGGCGGGTGCAGCGGCCCGGCCTCCAGCAGCGTGAAGTCGTGGTCGTGCCAGGCCGTGCTCCGGCCCAGGGCGCGCAGCACGGCCATGCCGAGGGAGCGGGCGTCGAAGCCGACCAGCACCGCGTCGCCGGCGGCCTCCTCGACGGCGCTCGCCAGGGTGCCCAGCGGCACGTCGACCGGCCGGCCGAGCAGGGCGTCCGACATGGCGCCGAGGGCCTCGTCGGGCTCGAGGAAGAAGTCGCCCGAGACGACGGCCTCGGTGATCACCTCGTCGGTGACCTCCAGGTCGACGACGACCAGCTTGCCCTGCGGGACCTTGAACTCTCCGTGGTGGTGGGTCACGCCCGCCCCAACCGCGTCGGGCGGCGGTGTGTTCCGCCTCAGCCCAGCTGGCCGTAGGCGTGCACGGGCGTGAGCCGGACGACGAGCCGACGGTCGGTGACGAGGGCGGCACGGTACTCGTCCCAGTCCTCGTGCTCGCCGGCGATGGCGCGGTACAGGGCCACCGACTCCTCGGCGGCCGCGTCGTCGGGGGAGGCCACCACCTCCGAGAGCGAGGCCTCGCACTCCAGCACCGCGTAGGCCCAGAAGGACCCGCCCGAGACGTGCAGCGCCGCCCACGGGGTGTGCCGCAGGTTGGCGTACTTCGCCCGGTCGGCGGTGATCGAGACGCGCACGGTGCCGTGCTCGTCGACGGCGTGCACCACGTTGGAGATCTGCGGGCGGCCGTTGCTGCGCCGCAGCGTGGTCAGCACGGACTGGTGGGTGCCGCGCGCGGCGGTCAGGGCCTGCTCGATCTCCATGGGTCCACGCTCGCGCGTGCCGGGCGGGCGGGGCTCACCCGGCACGCGCGGACCTCGCGGGCTCAGGCCCAGGCCAGCACCGTCTCGTCGGCCAGGCGGGGCAGCCGCGGGAACCACGGGTCCTCGCCCGGGTGCCCGATGTTGACCAGCAGCTGGCTGCGCCAGCCGTTCTCGGCGTGGAACGCAGCGTCGACACCGGCGCGGTCGAAGCCGGCCATCGGGCCGGCGGCGAGGCCGGCGGAGCGGACGGCGAGCAGCAGGACGCCGGTCTGCAGGGCGGCGTTGTAGTCCGCGACCCCGGCGCGCATGCCGGCGTCCCCGGCGAAGTTCTCCCGCATCATCTCGCCACGCGCCGGGAAGGTGGTGGGGAAGTGCTCGTGGAACTCGGGGTCGAAGGCGAGGATCGCGGTGACCGGGGCGGCGCTGACCTTGGCCTGGTTGCCCTCGGCGACGTGCGGGAGGAGCCGCTCCTTGCCCGCGGCGTCGCGGACGAAGGTGACCCGCAGCGGCTGGCCGTTGGCGGCGCTGGGTGCCCACCGGGCGAGGTCCCAGATCTCGTGCAGCTGGGCGTCGGTGACGGGGGTGTCGGACCAGGTGTTGGAGGTGCGGGCCTCGGTGAAGAGCAGCTCGCGCCCGGGGGCGTCGAGGGGGCGGAGGTCGGTCGTGCTGGTCATGGGGCGTGCTTCTTCCTGCGATGTGGCTAGGTCGAGACGAGTAACTTCGATTTGCGAAGTAACATTCCCGGGCCGGCGTCCCTGGCTAGGATGACGCGCATGACCGCGCCCCGCGTGCCCACGACGGCACACGACCCGCGCGCGTGCGACGGGGCGCTCGCCCGGGCCATGACCTTCCTCGGCAAGCGGTGGAACGGCCTCCTGCTCGGGGTGCTCAGCGACGGGCCGGCCGGGTTCAGCGACCTGCGGCGGGCCCTGCGGATCAGCGACTCCGTGCTGAGCGACCGGCTCGCCGGCCTCACGGAGGCGGGGCTGGTCAGTCGGACGGTCGACCCCGGGCCGCCCACCCGCGTCACCTACGCGCTGACCGAGGCGGGGGAGGGGCTCGCCCCCGCGCTGGCCGCCCTCACCGACTGGAGCCGGGACCACCTGCCGCAGCGCGACGGCTGACGCGGAGATCCTGACCGAGCGGGATCGTGCGAAAACGCCGAAGGGCCAGGACGATCGTCCTGGCCCTTCGTTCTGTACGCCATCACGGACTCGAACCGCGAACCCGCTGATTAAGAGTCAGCTGCTCTGCCAATTGAGCTAATGGCGCCCGTTGCTTTGCTGGGCTTGCGCCCCGCGCTGCAACGAGAAGAACATTACCAGCGGATGACCGGACCGCGAAAATCGCGAGCCACCCGTCCGGGTCGTCCGGGTGAAAGGCCAGGTCAGCGCGCTTCCAGCACGGCCTGTGCCGCGTTGTGGCCGCCGATGCCCGAGACGGCCCCGCCGCGACGGGCGCCGGAGCCGCACAGCAGCACGCGCTCGTGGTCGGTCTGCACGCCCCAGCGTCGCGCCGGGGTGTCGAGCAGAGCCCGCCCCGGGGCCCACGGCCACTCCAGGTCGCCGTGGAAGATGTGGCCGCCCGGCATGGCGAGGTCGGCCTCGACGTCCTGCGGGACCTTGGCCTCGACGCAGGGGCGGCCGTCGGCGTCCGTGGCCACGCAGGACAGCAGCGGCTCCTCGAGGTGCTCGTCCAGGGCGGCGATCGCGCGCCGCACCGCCTCGTCCTTGCGCTCGGCGCGCGTGGCGGGGTCGGCGAAGAGGGCGGCCGGGGTGTGGAGCCCGAAGTAGGTCATCGTGTGCCAGCCCTCGGGCGCCGAGCCGAGGATGGAGGGGTCGGTGAGCGAGTGGCAGTAGACCTCGCCCGGCAGCACGTCGGGCAGGACGCCCTCGGCCGCCTGGTGGTAGGCACGCTCGATCTGGGAGTGGTCCTCGGCGATGTGCAGGGTGCCGGCGAACGCCTCGCGGGGGTCGGCGCCCGAGCGGAGCCGCGGCAGACGCTCCAGCAGCAGGTTGATCTTCAGCTGCGAGCCGGCGGGCTTGGTCGCCTCGTCCGCCTCCTCGCCCAGCAGGATGCGCAGCACCCAGGGGGCGACGCCCGAGAGCAGGTGGCCGGCGCGCACGGCGTGGTGCCCGGCCTCGTCGTCCCACGCGACCTCGACCTCGTCGGCACCCGGACGCACGGCGCTGACGCCGGCGCCGGTGAGCACCTCCGCCCCGGCGCCGGTCGCGGCTCGCAGCAGTGCGTCGGTGACCGCGCCCATGCCGCCGACGGGCACGCGCCACTCGCCCGTGCCGTTGCCGACCAGGTGGTAGAGGAAGCAGCGGTTCTGGGCCAGCGACGGGTCGTGCAGGGAGGCGAAGGTGCCGATCAGTGCGTCGGTGCCGACGACCCCGCGCACGGTGTCGTCGGTGAAGCGGCGCTCGACGGCCTCGCCGAGCGGCCGCTGCACGAGGTCGGTCCAGATCTGCGGGTCCGCCAGCGCCGCCGCGTCCGCCTCGCTCGGCAGCGGCCGGAGGAACGTCGGGGCGAGCCCGGCGGCGAACCGCTCGACGTCGCCGTAGAAGGACTGCCAGGCCGCGTACTCCTCGGTGCCGCCGGTCAGCGCGGCGAAGGACGCGGCGGTGCGCTCGTCCTCCGGGCGGTGCACGTGCAGCCCGCTGGGCACGCCGCCTCGCAGGGTCGGCGTGAACGACGCGGTGCGCCGCGAGCGCAGGTCGACGGCCAGGTCGAGGTCCGCCATCAGCGCCTCGGGCATGAGGGAGACCAGGTAGGAGTAGCGGGAGAGCCGCACGTCGTGCCCGGTGAACGCCGGGGCCGAGACCGCGGCACCGCCGGTGCGGCCGAGCCGCTCCAGCACCAGCACCGACAGGCCCGCCCGGGCCAGGAGGGCGGCGGAGGTCAGGCCGTTGTGGCCGCCTCCGACGACCACGACGTCGTAGCGGTCACGGGACGCGGCAACGGTGCTCACGCCCGTCAACGTAACCCGTGCTCAGCCCGCCGCGGGGGAGAGGGCCTTGCGGAACCAGGCGTCGGCGTGGGGGTTGTCGTTGTAGCGAGGCACCTCCACGTACCCGGTGCGCGTGTAGAGGGAGAGCGCCTCGCCGAGCACCCGGTTGGTGTCCAGGACGACGGCGGGGTGGCCGTCGCTCGCGGCCAGCTGCTCCAGCGCCTCGAGGAGCCGGCGGCCCAGGCCGCTGCCGCGCCAGCTCGGGTCCACCCACATGCGCTTGACCTCGGCGGCCACGGAGCCGTCCGGCATCGGGGTGGGGCGGATGCCGCCGACCCCGACCACGACGCCGTCGCTGAGCGCCAGCAGGTAGCGGCCGCCGGGGTCCACCAGCGCGCCGGGGCTGTTGAAGCCCCCGTCGAGGTCGGAGAACCGGTCGGCCACCTCGTCCACGTAGCGGCCGACGGCGGCGAGCACGCGCGGGTCGTCGTGCGGGTGCTCGCCGATCTCGAGGGTCGCGGCCCGCACCAGCAGCTCGGCGGTGCGCAGCGCCTCGGCGAGCCGCGCGCGCTGGCTCTCGGTCAGGGGCATGAGCAGGGAGGAGGCGAGCGCGTCCGAGCGTCGGTCGATCTCGCGCAGCTCGCGGCGCCCGTCCTCGGTCAGGGAGGCGACCCGGCGGCGCTGGTCCGCGGGGTCGGGCTCGGTGAGGACGAGTCCCTCGCGCTCGAGGCGGCGCAGCAGCCGGGACAGGTAGCCGGAGTCGAGGCCGAGGCGGGTGCGCAGGTCGAGCACGCTCGCGCCGTCGGGGGAGGAGCCGACCTCGAGCAGCAGGCGGGAGGCGGCCAGCGGGCGGCCCAGGCCGAGGAAGGAGTGCTCGAGCACGCCGGTGCGCTGGGACCAGGCGAGATTGAAGCGGCGGAGGGTGGCGACGTCGTCCTGCATATCTCTGACCTTAGTCAGATAAATGGCCGCCGCCAAGCCTGCGTCGGCGTGGCCGGCCCGGTCCAGACCTGAGCACCCCAAAGGGGTGAGAGAGGTGTAGAAGGTTTGTCGACGGTCAATAAGCCTCCTGACAGCGTGACCCACCCCGTACGACCAGGAGCCAGCCGTGAGCATGACCGCCTCTTCCGCGCCGGAGTCGGTGCCCAGCACCAGCCCCCGCACCGAGGTCGTGGCACACGCGGGTGCCGAGGTCATCGACCTCGACGCCACGCGTGCCCGTCGCCTCAGTGACGCCGACCGCGCCGCCTTCACCCAGCACCTCCTCGAGCAGGCCGCCGCGGCCGGCTCCGACGCCGAGTGTCAGCAGATGCTCGACCGCGTCGTGGAGCTGAACATGCGGGTGGCCGAGGCTGTCGCCCGCCGCTACGCCCGCAAGGGCGTCCCGATCGAGGACCTCACCCAGGTCGCCTACCTCGCGCTGGTGCGGGTCGTCCGCTCCTTCGAGCCCGAGCAGGGCCGCGACCTCCTGGCCTACGCGGTGCCCTCGATCACCGGCGAGATCCGCCGCCACTTCCGCGACCACGGCTGGACGATCCGGCCGCCGCGCGACGTGCAGCGTGCCCACTCCCGCATCCTGCGGGCCCAGGCCTCCTTCGAGAAGCTGGACGAGAAGGCCGTCGCCGGCCTCGCCGCCGAGGTCGAGGAGTCCGTCGACACCGTGCGCGAGGCGCTCGCCGCTCGCTCCTTCTACTCGCTGCTCTCCATCGACGCGCCCGTCACCGAGGACTCCGCGCCGCGCGACGTGGCGGTGCCGGACGACCGGTCCGCCGAGCAGTGCGAGGCTCGCCTGCTCCTGGCGCCGCTGCTCAAGACCCTCGGCACCCGCGAGCGCGACGTGCTGCGCCTGCGGTTCGCCGACGAGCTCTCGCAGCGCGAGATCGCCGAGCAGCTCGGCATGTCCCAGGTCCAGGTCTCCCGTCTCCTGCAGAAGCTGCTCGTGCAGCTGCGCCAGGCGCTGGGCGAGGTCGCCTGACCCCCATCCGACTCAGCCACCGAGGCGCTGTCACCGCTCACGGACGAAGGGCCCCCGTCCTCCTGCTCGCCGGCAGGAGGTCGGGGGCCCTTCGCGTGTCCCGTGGAGGTGCGGGGTCGGTGAGTGGGGGGTGAGGGGACGTGGGGACGGGGTGGGGCTGTCAGGAAGCGCTGCCCAGGCCCCGGGTCGAGGAGAGCGTGAGGGCGTAGGCCAGGTCGGCGTTGCGCCGCTCCTCGGCGAGGACGTGACGTCGTCGGGCCTCGGCCAGGAGGTCGACGACGGCGCTGCGGGCGCGCTCGGCGGAACGGGCGCGCTCGGTCGCCGAGGTCGCGTGACGGAGGGGGACGACGGTCGCGGTGCGGAGGGTCTCGTAAACGTTTGCCATGGCTTCACTGTGGGCCGCGCGGTGCTAGCCACGAGCGAGGAATCGTCAGGATTCCGACAAGACGGACCGGTCCGGTTCAGAAGTGTCGGAGCAGGGCCTCCGGACGCAGCGAGGGCCCCGATCTGCTCGATCGGGGCCCTCATGCGCATGGGGTGAGCGACGGGACTTGAACCCGCGACCCTCGCGACCACAACGCGATGCTCTACCAGCTGAGCTACGCCCACCATGGGCCCGGTGACCAGGCCGAGGTAGATACTAGGGGAGCGGGCCGGACGGCGACGAATCGGCGTCCTGGTGCCCCGGAGCGGCGCCGCTGGGCCCGTGCAGGGCGCCGTGGGGCGGTGCCTCCTCAGGCGCCGTGGTCGCCCTGGAGGCCCGTGAGCGAGCCGCCGTGGCGGGCCGCGATGTCCTTGGCGGTCTCCGAGTCCGGGCCGGGCTGCGGGACGAAGACGGCCTCGCGGTAGTACCGCAGCTCCTCGATCGACTCCTGGATGTCGGCCAGGGCGCGGTGGTTGCCCTTCTTGCTGGGCGAGGCGTAGTAGGCCCGCGGGTACCAGCGTCGCGAGAGCTCCTTGATGGAGGAGACGTCGACGATCCGGTAGTGCAGGAAGGCGTCCAGCTCGTGCATGTCGCGGGAGAGGAAGGCGTGGTCGGTGGCCACGGTGTTGCCGGCCAGCGGCGGCCGCGACCCGTCGGCGCAGTGCTCACGGAGGTAGTCCATGACCTGCTTCTCCGCCTCGGCCATCGTGACGCCCGCGTCGAGCTCCTCGAGCAGGCCGGACTTCTCGTGCATGTCGCGCACGAACGGCACCATCTGCTCCAGCGCGGCGGCCGGCGGCTTGATGATGATGTCCACGCCGTCGCCCAGCACGTTGAGGTCGAAGTCGGTCACGAGCGCGGCGACCTCGATGAGAGCGTCCGCCGTCAGGTCGAGCCCGGTCATCTCGCAGTCGATCCACACGAGTCTGTCGCTCATGTCCTGGACCCTACCCACGGCCTGCGCCCCGGCGCTCATCGCCCGGGCAGGACGACGGCCACGCCCGGGCAGGACGACGGCCCACGACCGTCGGGCCGAAGGTCACCGGGAGCGGCGCAGCCCTCCACGTCGGGCTCCGTGCTGCCTACCGTGACCGGGTGAGCCTCGTGCACCGTGCCCCCGACAGCGCCCACCACGCCGAGGGGCCGGCGCCGCGGTCCGACGGGTCGGTCTCGTGGCCGGGCCCCGGGGTGGGTCCCTGGGTGGGTCTGGCGGCGCGGCTCGTGGTGGGTGGCGTCTGGGTGGTGGCGTCCCTGCTGAAGCTGCCCGACCCGCAGCAGTCGGTCCGGGCCGTCCGGGCCTACGAGGTGCTGCCCGAGGCCGTGGTGCCGACCCTGGGGGCCCTGCTGCCCGGCATCGAGCTGGTGGTCGGGCTCCTGCTGCTGCTCGGGCTGGCCACGCGCCCGGCCGCGGTCGTCTCCGCCGTGCTCCTGGTGGTGTTCGTCGCGGCCATCAGCCAGGCCTGGGCCCGGGGCCTGACGATCGACTGCGGCTGCTTCGGCGGCGGCGGCCAGGTGGCCGACCCCGGCAGCAGCTACTTCTGGGAGATCGTCCGGGACGTCGGCCTGTTGCTGGCCTCCGCGTGGCTGGTGGCTCGCCCGCGGACGCGGATGTCGCTGCACCCGGTGCTGTTCAGCGCCCCGCGGGGGCATCGGGGCTGAGCCGCACCCCGGCTCACCCGTTCGGTGCGACCCCGTACGCTTCGCTCCGACCGCTGTCGCCGCTGCGAGCCCGAGGAAGGCTGAACCCGAACAGATGGCCAAGAAGCAGAACACCAACGAGCGCGCGGCCCGCGCTGCCGCCGCCCTGGCGGCCCAGCAGAAGGCCGAGAAGCGCCGCAACATCATCACCGCCGTGGTCGTGGGCCTCGTCGTCGTGCTCATCGCCGGTGGCGTCTTCGTGTACCTCCTCGGCAAGGGCAATCAGGGCGACATCGCCGCGGCCGGCGCCGGCGAGGGCGAGTACGGCGTCACGATCGGCGACGCCGACGCCCCCCACGAGGTCGTGGTCTACGAGGACTTCCTCTGCCCCTACTGCGGCCAGCTCGAGGCCGCCTCGCGCGACGACTTCACCGAGGCCGCCAACGCCGGCCAGGTGCAGATCGAGTACCGCCCGTTCAACCTGCTCTCCGGCATCAGCGACTACTCCGAGCGGGCCACGTCCGCGTTCGCGGTGGTGCTGACCGAGGAGGGCGCGACCGTGGCGAAGAAGTTCCACGACATCCTCTACGAGAACCAGCCCTCGGAGTCCGCGGAGGAGTTCCCGGACAACCAGCAGCTGCTGGACTGGGCCGTCGAGGCCGGCGCCGACGAGGCCACCGTCAGCGACGGCATCCTCGACCAGACGATGACCGACTGGGTCGAGGAGGCCACCACGGCCGCCACCGACGCCGGCGTCTCGGGCACCCCCACCGTCCTGCTGGACGGCGAGCAGGTCTCCGGCACCGCCGACCAGATCGTGCAGACGGTCCTGGACACCGTCCAGGAGTGAGCCACCCCGGCGTCGCGTGACGCCGCGGCCGCGGGCCGTCGTCCCCTCGTGCGAGGTGGACGGCGGCCCGTCACCGTTCCGGAGGGGGCGGCGGGTGAGAGCATGCCCCGATGAGCACCGCGACCCCCCACGACGGCACCACGCCGTCCCGCCCCACCACGCCTGCGGACCTCGGCCTCCTGGACCCGGCGCTGGCCGCCCACCCGCTCGCCGGGTTCGTGGCCGGCCTGCCGAAGGCCGAGCTGCACGTGCACCACGTCGGCTCGGCCTCGCCCGAGATCGTGGCCGGGCTGGCGGCCCGCCACCCGGGCAGCGTGCCCACGGACCTCGACGAGCTCCGGTCCTTCTTCGAGTTCCGCGACTTCGCGCACTTCATCGACGTCTACCTCGCGGTGGTGGCGCTGGTGCGCACCCCCGAGGACGTCCGCTTCCTGACCTACGAGGTCGCGCGCGGGCTCGCGGCGCAGCAGGTGCGCTACGCGGAGCTGACGTGCACGCCGTACACCAGCGTGCTGCCCTACCGGCCGGGCGAGGGCATGTCGGCCCAGGCCTACACCGAGGCCATCGAGGACGCCCGGGTCGCCGCGGAACGCGACCTCGGCGTCGTGCTGCGCTGGATCTACGACGTGCCCGGCGAGGCCGGGGTCCGGGCCGCCGACGCGACCCTCGCGATGGCCATGGACCACCGGGTCGACGCCCTCGTCGGCTTCGGTCTGGGCGGCCCCGAGATCGGCGTGCCGCGTCCCCAGTTCGCCCGGCACTTCACCCAGGCGCTCAACGAGGGGCTGCACAGCGTCCCGCACGCCGGTGAGACCACCGGCCCCGAGACCGTCTGGCACGCCCTGCGCGACCTCGGCGCCGAGCGGATCGGGCACGGCACCTCGTCCGCGCAGGACCCGGAGCTGCTCGCCCACCTCGCCGCCACGGGCGTGCCGCTGGAGGTCTGCCCCTCCAGCAACGTCGCCACCCGGGCGGTCACCGACCTGGCGGCCCACCCGCTGAAGACCTTCGTGGACGCCGGCGTGCGGGTGACGATCAACTCCGACGACCCGCCGATGTTCAACACCACGCTCAACCAGGAGTACCTGGTGGCCGCCGACCTCCTCGGCCTGGACGAGGCGGGGCTGGCCGACCTCGCGCGTGCCGCGGTCGACGCCTCGTTCGCGCCGGACGACGTGCGTGCGCGGGTGCTCGCGGAGATCGACGACTACGCGGGTCCCACAGCCGACTGAGCCGACGGGGTGGCCTCAGACCGCCTCGAGGGCGGGTTCGCCCGCCTCGTCCTCGCCGTTCTCGAGCACCGGCTCGGGGAGCACGACCACGTGCTCGACGGCGGCCTCGAACAGCGCCAGGCTGGCCGGCCCGATGCTGGGCTCGGCGTCTCCTCCGACGTCCTTGGGGCGCACCTGCGAGGCGTGGGCACGGATCGCGTCGTGCTTGGCGGCGAGCACCTCCTCGTCGAGGGTGAGGACGGCCATGTCCTCCCAGGGCGCCTCGTCGGGGGAGTGGTGGCGCCACATGAGCAGGGGGTACTCCACCAGCCGGGCACCGGTGACCGCGGCGACCTCCGCGGCGGCGCGCCCGGCGGCGTCGTGGTCGGGGTGGCCGTCGTGCCGCCAGGGCGCGACCAGCAGGGTGCGGGTGCCGTCGCCGACGATCTCGGTGAGCGCGGTGACGACCTCGCGCTCCACCGTGGTGACGCCGGTGTCGGGGGCGCCGAGGAAGACGACGGGCGCGCCCGGGGCCAGCTGCTCCACGGCGGCGTCGAGCTCGCCGAGCCGCAGGGTGGCCAGGGAGTGGCGGCTCATGTCCTCGCGCGGCGGGTGGGACGACTCGCCTGCGGTGAGGAGCACCAGGTAGACCGACATGCCGGCGCGGTGGGCGGTGGCGATGAGCCCGCCCACGCCCAGGCTCTCGTCGTCGGGGTGCGCGGAGACGACGACGAGCCGGTCGCAGGTGCGACCCCGGTTGGTCAGGTCGAGAGCAGGGCCACGTCCCCAGGCGGGGTGCTGCTGCCAGGTCTCGTGCACGGAGTGGTTCCCTTCGCTGTGCCCGGGCGGACGGCCCCAGGGCGGGCCGACCGAGCTGGTCGTGGGTTCTCGTCGTCAGGAGTGTCGGGGGGAGCCTGTCGATCCGGGGGACCGAACGTAAACCCCCGTCCATGGTGGAGCATCCTCCCGCTGGGTGAAATAGGCTGCCGCCATGAGTTCACCCAGCGACGCCCGTGTGCCGCACGGCGACGACCGGCCCCTGTCGGTCGCGCTCGTCAACGACTACCAGGTGGTCGTGGCCGGCCTGTCGACGCTGCTCGAGCCGTTCTCCGACCGCGTGGTGGTGCGCGAGCTGGACGCCGGGGTCGAGGTGGTCCGTCCGGTCGACGTGGCGCTCTTCGACACGTTCGCCCAGGTGCAGGGCGAGGGTCTCTCGCTGCCCGACGTCGTCGCCTCGGCCGGGCTGGTGCTCGTCTACTCCTGGAACGACCACGCGGAGGCGGCCGACGACGCCTTCGACTCCGGTGCCCACGGCTTCGTGAGCAAGCGGGTCAGCGCCGAGGACCTGGTGGCCGCCATCGAGAAGGTCGCGGCCGGTGACTCCGTGCGGCTCCTCGGGCCCGAGCAGCCGGAGGCTGCCGACATGGTCGTGCCCGACCACGTCGACGTGGCCACGCCGCACGACGAGGACGAGGCGCGTGTCGGGCAGCCGGCCTGGCCCGCCCAGGAGCACGGGCTGTCGGCCCGCGAGGCCGAGGTGATCGCACTGGTCACCCGCGGGATGGCGAACATCGAGATCGCCCGGGCCTGCTACCTGTCGATCAACTCGGTGAAGACCTACGTGCGCACGGCCTACAAGAAGATGGGCGTGCACTCGCGGGCCCAGGCCGTGCTCTGGGGGCTGGCCCACGGCCTCGGTCCCGAGCAGGAGCGCGAGGCGGAGTAGGCCCGCCCGGTGCCCCGCGGCCGGGCCCGCCCACGCAGCAGGAAGCCCGGTGGACCGTCGGTCCACCGGGCCTCGCCCCTCCTGGGGATCACCGCGCGCCCCCGGCAGGATTCGAACCTGCGACCGGCGGATTAGAAGGCCGCTGCTCTATCCAGCTGAGCTACGGAGGCGGGAGGCCGACAGCGTCGCGACGCGTGGCACGGCCTGGCCGGAGAATACCCGTGCCTGCTGCTGCCGACACGATCGGGACAGCACCACGATCCGGCACGCCCCGAGGTGTGCCGGGTGCACGGATGCGCCCCCGGTGGCCGCCCCGGGCGGTAGCGTCAGGGCGGTCCGCCCCACCCGGCCGGTCCTCGGCCGCCTCACCGGAGGTGCCCGTGCGCCGAGCCCCGAGCTCCCTGCTCCCCGCGCTCCTGGTCGGTCTGGCCCTCCTGCTGTCGGGAGCGGTCGTCGCGCCGGCGTCCGCGAGCGGCACCGTCGAGGGCGTCGACCTGTGCAGCACGGACGTGGTCAGCGACCCCGCCGGCGTCCTCGACGTCGCCCGGGTGCAGCGGGCTGCCCGCCCGCTCGAGCGCGCCGGCTTCACCGTGAAGGTGCTCGCCACCCGCCGCGTCCCCGGCACCGGCGGCCTCGACGCGGCCGTCGCCGATCTCCGCGCGACCTGCGACGAGTGGGGCTGGCGCCGCGGGGGCGGGCGCTCGCTGCTGGTGCTGGCCGTCGCCACCCGGGACGAGCGCGTCGGCGCGTACTTCGACGGTGCCGCCACCAGCACCTTCGACCGCAGCTACGAGGCGGTCGTCGACGACATGGCCGGCCGGTTCACCGCCGGCGCCTGGACGGCCGGGATGGTGGGCGCGCTCGAGGCGTTCGACAGGCGGTGGTCGCGGGCCGGTGCGAGCACGGGCTCCGGCTCGGGTGCCGGCTCGGGCTCGGGCTCCGGGGTCTCCGGCGGCGGGGTGGGCGCGCGCGACGTCAGGGGCACCTCGGACGGGGCGGGGCCGGCGGGCACGCCGTGGGGGCTGCTGGCCGCCGTCGTGCTGGTGGTGCTCGTCGTCGGGCTCTGGGGCGGCCTGGCGCTGCTGCGCCGCCGTCGTCAGCGGGCCGCGGCCCGACGCGACCTCACCACCGCCCTCGACGGGCTGGCCGCGGCGTGGCTGGCCGTGGAGGAGGGCTCGGAGCTGGAGCACGCGCGGGTCGCGGCGCTCCCCGCGGTCGACGACGTGGCCCTCACCGCGGTGCGCGCGGGGCACGCCGAGGCCGAGCGGCTGGGGGAGGCCGGCGAGCGGACCTGGCTGGACGTCGGCGAGCGGCTCACCAGCGCCCGCGTCGCGCGCCTGGGCACCGACGAGGCGCGCGCCGAGACCGCGACGGTGCTGGGCGCCACCGAGCAGCTCGTCGCGGCCCGTGCCGGCTTCGAGCGGGTCGGCCTGCTGATCGACGGCTACGAGGCCGCCGGTGCCGCGGTCCCCGGCCGCTGCGGCGCGCTGCGCGACGCCGCGGCCGACCTCGACCGGCTCGTGTCACGTCGCCGGGGCGAGGGGTACTTCTGCTCCACCAGCCTCGACGCGGGCGAGCGTGCCCGCGCCGGCGCCGAGGAGGCGGAGCGGACGTCGGCCGAGCGCCGGCACGGGGACTCCGCTGCCCTGCTGGACGTCGCCGAGGCCCGGGTCGCCGAGCACACGGCCCTGGTGGAGGACCTGCCCGCCTTCCGCGACCGGGTGCTGGCCGACCTCGGCGGGGTCCGCGACCGGCTCCCCGAGCTGGACCGACGCCTGGCCACCGCCGACGCGGTGCTCGCCGACCTCGCCGGCACCTACGAGGAGGGCTGCCACGCCGACGTCCGCGAGGCCCTGGGGGCGGCCCGCACGCTCCGCGCCGGCCTGGACGCGCGCCTGACGGCGGCCGAGCAGGCCGCCGGGATGGACACCCAGCAGTTCGCGCAGGCCCGGGAGGCCGTGGACGGTGCCGCCGCGGACGTCGAGGTCGTGGTGGAGCGCAGCGACCTGCCGGCGCAGCGTCGTGAGCGGCTGGCCTCGCTGGCGGCGCAGCTGCCCGGCCGGGCCGAGCAGGTCGGGCTGGCGGCCACGCGGCTGGAGTCGGACGTGGCCCGCCACGCCGAGGCGGTCGGCTACCTCTCCCCGGTGCCCCAGGTGAGTCCGCTGCTCGCCCGGGCACGCGCGCTGACGGCCGCGCTGGCACTGCCGCGTCCGGCGCTGCTGGAGGTCGAGGCCGAGACCGTGGCCCTGGGCGGTGAGATCGAGGGCCTGCGGGCGCGCGTGGACACGGTCGTGGCCGAGCACGCGGCCGCCCAGCAGGCGCTCGCCGCCGCCCGAGCGGCGGTCGAGCGGGCCGGACGCGAGACGGTGGGCGCCGACGTCGGGCCCGGCTCCCGGCAGGCCGCCGCGCTGGCGGCCCAGCAGCTCGCCGACGTCCACCGCCTCGCGAGCCTCGCCGCGATCGCCGACGGTGCCGCCCGGGTGCGGCGCGACGCCGACGCCGCGGCCTCCCGTGCGCGCTCCGAGCGCGACGCAGCCCGTCGTCGTCGTGCGTCGGCCTCGTCCGCCTCGTTCCTCGGCGGCTCGGGTCGGGGCCGCTCCGGGGGCTCGGGCCTCGGTGGGGGCGGGCGTTCCCGCGGGTTCGGCGGTGGCGGTTCGCGCGGCTTCGGCGGTGGCGGTGGCTCCCGCGGGTTCGGCGGCGGTGGCGGCTCGCGGGGCTTCGGCGGGGGCGGCGGCGGACGTCGGGGGCGCTGAGCGCCCGTCAGTCGGCGGCGCGCGGCGGCCCCGCGAGCACCGCGGCCAGCGCGGTGGTGACCGGCACCGCCAGCATCAGGCCCACCGCGCCCGTGAGGGTGCGGACGATCTCCTCGGCCAGCTGCTCGGTGGAGACCAGGTCGAGCAGCGGCCGGTCGTAGAGGTAGAGCAGCATCAGCACGGCCAGCGCACCGCCGGCGTAGGCGAAGACGATCGTGTAGATCGTGGAGGCGATGTGGTCGCGGCCGATCCGCATCCCCCGGGAGAACAGCGCCGTGCGGGGCAGGCCCGGGGCGGCGCCCCGCAGCTCCCACACCGCCGAGGTCTGGGTGATCGTCACGTCGTTGAGGATGCCCAGCCCGGCGATCACCAGGGCGCAGGCCAGCAGCCCGCGGTAGTCGAGGTCGGAGGCGTAGGCGCCGAGCAGCGCCGTCGACTCGTCCGAGACGCCGGTGAGGGCCGCCAGGCGCATCCACGCCTCGCCCAGCCCGAGCACCATCAGGACGCCGGCCAGCGTGCCGAGCAGGGCCGTGCTGGTGCGCCAGGAGAGGCCGTGGGTCGTGTAGAGCACCACGACCAGGATGAGCGTGGCCGTGCACAGGGCGACGGCCACGCCGTTCTCGCCGGTGAGGAGCGCCGGCAGCGTGAACTGCCACAGCACCAGGCCGCTCACCGTCAGGCCGACGATCGCCATGAGCCCCCGCAACCGCGCCACGGCCACGGCCACCACCACGAACAGCACCAGCAGCCAGAGCAGGGCTGCGTCGCGGTCGGTGGCGTAGTAGGCGTACGTGGCCTGGCCGCCGTCGCCCTGCGGCTGCGTGCGCAGCAGCTCCACCTCGTCGCCGGAGGCGAGGCCCGACGCCAGCACCTCGGCGGCGGCCGGCACCACCACCGGCGAGGACTCGCCGTCGACGGTCACTCGCAGCGCGCCGCAGCCGTCACCGACCTGGCTCTGGTCGGCGCACGGCTCCTGGACGGTCACGACCCGCCCGGTGACGTAGGTCGTGCCGGGGGCGGTGGAGCCGGCGAGGTCGTCGACCGCGGCCACCGCCGAGGACTCCGGCCACAGCCGCACCGTGCCGGCCAGCGCCGCCAGCAGGGCCACCGCGATGAGGGCGAGCAGCACCCCGCGCGTCGCGCGCGTCAGCTCGAGCGGCGCGACGTGCCCGTGGGTGTGCCCGTGACTGTGCCCGTGGCCCCCGGCCCCGGCGTCCTCGTGGACGGCGCGCCGCCGACGCGCCGAGCGTGGGGCGGCCCGTCGACCCGTCACCCGCGTCAGCGCCGGTGCTCGGCCATCCACGCCTCGACGTCGGCCGAGGCGCGGGGGAGGGCGGCGGAGAGGTTCTGGTGGCCCGACCCGGTGACGAGGACGTCGTCCTCGATCCGGATGCCGATGCCGCGCAGCTCCTCGGGGACGAGCAGGTCGTCCTCCTGGAAGTACAGGCCCGGCTCCACGGTCAGGACCATGCCGGCGGCCAGCGTGCCGCGGGCATAGGACTCGGGTGCCGCCATGCCGCAGTCGTGCACGTCCATGCCGAGCATGTGGCTGGTGCCGTGCAGGGTCCAGCGGGCGTAGACCCGGCTGTCGGGCAGCAGCGCCTCCTCGGCGGAGACCGGCAGCAGGCCTCGCTCCTCCAGGCCGAGGGCCAGCACCCGCATCGACGCGGCGTGCACGTCGGAGAACGCGGCGCCCGGCTTCACGGCGGCCATGCCGGCGTCCTGGGCCTGCAGGACGAGCTCGTAGAGCTCGCGCTGGAGCGGGGTGTAGGTGCCGTCGACCGGGATGGTGCGGGTGACGTCGGCGGTGTAGAGGTTGGTGCCCTCCACGCCCATGTCGAGCAGCACCATCTCGCCCGGCGTGATCGGGCCGGAGTTCTCGATCCAGTGCAGCGTGGTGGCGTGCCGGCCGCCACCGACGATCGAGTCGTAGCCGATGTCGTTGCCCATGGTGCGGGCACGGCGGAAGAAGGTGCCCTCGATCCAGCGCTCGCCGTAGCGGACGGCGTTCTCCCAGTCCGCCACGACGTCGGTGAAGCCCAGCGTGGTGGCGTCGCAGGCGGCCTGGAGCTCGGCGACCTCCCAGGCGTCCTTGACCAGGCGCTGCTCGGAGGCGACGCGGGCCAGCTCGGCGTCGCGCTGCTCGTCGCCGGTGACCAGGCCGTCCACGGCGGACGACACGCCACGGTGCACGCGGGTCTTGGTGGTGCCGGCCAGGTCGGAGGCGAGGGAGTCGATGTGCCGGGTCTCGACGCCGAGGGAGTCGGAGATCTCCTTCAGCGACGGGCGGCGGCCGGCCCACAGCTCGCCGTACTGGCGGTCGCGGAAGAACTCGTCGGTCTCGCGGGAGGAGCGGGGCCGGGCGTACAGCACGGCGTCGCCGTCCTCGACCACGAGCACGGCGTCGGAGGTGAGGTTGCCGGAGTAGTAGGCGTGGGCCGTGTCCGGGCGGAACCGGTAGTCGGTGTCGTTCGCCCGCACCTTGTAGGTGCCCGCGGGCAGCACGAGCCGCTCGCCGGGGAACGCCTCGGCCAGCGCGGTCCGGCGCGCGGCGGCGGACGCGGCGACGCCCGCGCGCGGCAGGTCGAGGTCGCGGTCACCCCACCCGGTGCGCATGAAGGAGGCGTAGGCCTCGGGCACCGCCGGGTCGTGCGACTCGGTCTGGGGCTCGGCGGACTCGGCGGACTTCTCCTCGCTCATGGCGGCCACTGTAGTCCCGGCGGTGGGCCCCGCCGGGTGGCCGGGCGGCGGCCTGGTGGTGCGCGGGTGGCGCGCGGGTGGCGCGCGGGTGGCGCGCGGGTGGCGCGTGGGTGACCGGGAAGGCCGACACCTGTGGCGCAACGCCTGACCTCGCAGTTCACCAGGTGCGCACCCCCGGGGTCGGTGCCCGATAGGGTGCTGCCATGCCCCGCCTGCGTCACGACGGAAGGGTGTTCACGCTGGTCGTGAGCATCCTGGTGGTCGTGAGCGCCCTGCCGGTGCTGCTGGTCGTGGCCCTGGCGGGTGCCCCCGGCACGGTGCTGCTGGCCACCGTGCTGGCGGCACTGCCCGTGGTGCCGGTGGTGATGGTCTTCCTCTGGCTCGACCGCTACGAGCCCGAGCCGCGCTCGCTGCTGCTCCTCGGCCTCGGCTGGGGCGCGGCGGTCGCGGTCGTGGCCGCGCTGCTGCTCCAGGGCATCGGCGGCCTCTTCCTCCCGGTCACGGACGCCGGCAGCCTCGCCGTGGTCGCCCCGGTGACCGAGGAGGCGGTCAAGGGCGCGTTCCTCGTGGCGCTGCTGTGGTGGCGCCGCGCGGAGCTGGACGGGCTGCTCGACGGCGTGGTCTACGCCGGCATGGTCGGCACCGGCTTCGCCTTCACCGAGAACATCCTCTACCTCGCCGCCGCCTACGACGGCACGGACGGGATGGGCCCCGGTGGCACGGTCGCGCTCACGTCCACGTTCGTGGTGCGCTGCCTGGCCAGCCCCTTCGCCCACCCCCTGTTCACCGCCTTCACGGGCATCGGGGTCGGCCTGGCGGTGACCTCGCGCCACGGGGTGGTCCGACTGGCCGCGCCGGTCGCGGGGTACCTGCTGGCCGTGCTCTGCCACGGTCTCTGGAACGCCTCGACGCTCGCCGGGCTCGGCGGCTTCGCCGTCGTGTACCTGGTGATCATGGCGCCCGCCCTGCTCCTGGTGGGTGCGCTCGCGTTCTGGGCGCGCACCTCCGAGCGGCAGATGCTCGGCCGTGCGCTCGGCGACGCCGCGGCCCGCGGGCTGCTGCCGGCCACCGACATCGGGTGGGTCGTCGACCTGCGCGCCCGTCGGCTGGCACGCCGCTACGCCCGCGAGACCGGCGGCAAGGAGGCCGAGGACCGCATGCGCGCCTACCAGCAGGCGGCCATCGAGCTCGGCTTCCTGCATCATCGCTACCTGCGCGGCACCGCGCCGGCAGACTTCGCCTCCCGCGGGGGCGCCTACGTCGCACGGATCGGCGCCGTGCGACCGTCCGTTCAGTTCCCAGGACAGGTGGTTCCGACCCGATGACAGCCAGGCTCGACGACGCCTCCGCGAACCCGGGGGGCCAGGACGCACAGATGCTGACGGCGCTCGTGCGGCTGCGCGGCGCCCTCCAGGAGGCAGCCCTGCCCCTGGACCTGCCCGGGACGGACGAGCTGCGCGCCTCGCGCCAGCAGATGCTCGACCAGCTCGAGGACTACGTGATCCCGCGGGTGATGACCCTCGACTCGCCCATGCTGGCGGTCGTGGGCGGCTCCACCGGCGCCGGCAAGTCCACGCTGGTCAACAGCCTCGTCGGCAAGCGGGTCACCACGCCGGGCCTGCTGCGGCCCACGACGCGCTCGCCCGTCCTCGTCCACCACCCCGACGACGCCCACTGGTTCGGCCAGGACCGTCTGCTGCCCGACCTCAAGCGCGTCGAGCACGCCACCGACGACCCCGACTCGCTCCAGCTCGTGGCCTCCGAGACCGTGCCGCAGGGCCTGGCGATCCTCGACGCGCCGGACGTCGACTCGGTCGAGGAGCGCAACCGCCAGCTCGCCGCCCAGCTGCTCGCGGCGGCGGACCTGTGGCTCTTCGTCACGTCCTCGGCCCGCTACGCCGACGCCGTGCCGTGGCAGTTCCTGCGCCAGGCCGCCGACCGCTCCACCGCCGTCGCGGTGGTGCTGGACCGCACGGCCGCCGAGGCCGTCCAGACCGTCTCCACCCACCTGGCCCGCATGCTGTCCAGCCGCGGGCTCAAGGACTGCCCGCTGTTCGTCGTCCACGAGGCGCCGGTCGACTCCGACGGGCTGCTGCCGCCCGGGCACGTCGGCGACATCCGCGGCTGGCTGGAGTCCCTCGCCGACGACACCGCGGCCCGCACGGCCGTGGTCAAGCAGACGCTGGACGGGGCGGTGCGCTCGATCGCCCACCACGTCCACCCCGTGGCCGACGCGGTGGTGCGGCAGGCCGAGGTGGCCTCCGGGCTGCGCGAGTCCAGCCGGCGCGCCTACGACCTCGCCCTCGCCGACACCCGCCGCGCGACCGCCGACGGCACCCTGATGCGCGGCGAGGTCCTCGCCCGCTGGCAGGAGTTCGTCGGCACCGGCGAGCTGCTCCGCTCCCTGGAGGACCGGGTGGGGCGCCTGCGCGACCGGCTGGTCAGCGCCGTCAAGGGCAAGCCGCAGCAGGCGGACCGCGTGGTCGTGGCCGTCGAGTCCGGCCTGGAGCTGCTCGTGCTGGAGCACGCCGAGGAGGCGGCCGAGCGGGCCGCCGAGGCGTGGCGCCAGCAGCCCGCCGGGCAGGAGCTCCTGTCCTCGGCGGACGCCGACCTCTCCCGGGCCTCCCGCGACCTGCGACGCCGTGCCGAGCAGGCCGTGCGCGAGTGGCAGACCGACGTGCTGGAGCTGGTCCGCGCCGAGGGCGCCGACCGGCGCACCACGGCCAAGTTCCTCGCCCTGGGCGTAAACGGCCTCGGCGTCGCGCTGATGGTCGTGGTGTTCTCCCAGACGGCCGGCGTCACCGGCGTGGAGGCAGGCATCGCCGGCGGGTCGGCCGCGCTCGGGCAGAAGCTGCTCGAGGCGGTCTTCGGCGACCAGGCCGTCCGCGGCCTCGCCACCCGGGCCCGCCAGCTGCTCGACGACCGGGTCGGTGACCTGTTCGCCGCCGAGGAGGCCCGCTACACCGCCCTGGTGGACGCGGTCTCCGTGGCTCCCGAGGCGGCCGTCGCCGTGCGGGAGGCCGTCCGGCGCGTCGACGACCTGCGGTTCGCGGCAAACCAGCCCTGAGCCCGTCCCGGACGGGGGAGGGCACGATCGGCACGGCGACCCCCTAGGGTGTCGCACAGCGAAGTCCAGTCACGTGAGTGGGAGAAGATGACGTCCTTGCTCGAGGGGGCCAAGCAGCTGCTGACCCGGGGTACCGACATCGGTGGGCGCATCGAGGCGCTCACCGAGGCCGCCGAGGCCGCGCGCGGGGTGGTCGACGACGAGGTCGTCGACTCCGCGCTGGAGGTCTGCGAGCGCGCCGCCGGAAGGCTGCGCCTGTCGGCCGGCCACACGGTCGTCGCCATCGCGGGAGCCACCGGCTCCGGCAAGTCCTCGACCTTCAACGCCCTCACCGGCCTGGAGCTGTCCGCGGTCGGCGTCCGCCGTCCGACCACCTCGTGGGCCACCGCCTGCGTGTGGGGCACCGAGGGTGCCGGCGAGCTGCTCGACTGGCTCGGCATCCCGCCCCGGCACCAGACCACCCGCGACTCGATGCTCGACACGCGGCGCGAGTCGCACGCGCTCGAGGGCGTCGTGCTGCTCGACCTGCCCGACCACGACTCCACCGAGGTCAGCCACCACCTCGAGGTCGACCGTCTCGTGGCGCTCTCGGACATGTTCGTGTGGGTGCTCGACCCGCAGAAGTACGCCGACGCCGCGATCCACGACCGCTACCTGGCCCCGCTGCGCACCCACGCCGAGGTCATGGTCGTGGCGCTGAACCACATCGACACCGTGCCCGAGGAGCGCCGCGAGTCGATGGTCGCCGACGTGCGCCGCCTCCTCGCGGACGACGGCCTGCCCGACGTCCCGGTCATCCCCGTGAGCGCCCGGCACGGCCAGGGTCTCGACGCGCTGCGAGCCGAGATCGAGCGTCGCGTCGCGGACAAGAAGTCCACCGTCGTGCGCTACGAGGCCGACATCGCCGCCGCGGCCACCCGCCTGCGCGAGGCGACCGGCACCGCCCCGTCCCGCGAGCTGCCGCCGGCCCGGGTCCAGGCGCTCGAGGAGGCCGTGGCCGAGGCCGCCGGCGTGCCCACGATCGTCGAGGGCGTGGAACGTGCCGCCCGGGTGCGGGCCACCCGCTCGACCGGCTGGCCGCTGGTCAGCTGGGTCTCGCGGCTGCGGGCGGACCCGGCCAAGAAGCTCGAGCTCGACCTGGGCGCCGCCGGCAAGCAGCTGCGCGGGTCCTCCAGCGCCGCCCCCGAGACGACCGCCGTCGAGCGGGCGCGCGTCGACCACGAGGTCCGTGCCCTGGTCGACGAGGTCTCCGCCGGGATGGGGCCGGGCTGGTCGGTCGCCGTGCGCGACGCGGCCACGCAGCGCCTCGGCCAGCTCGGTGACAGCCTGGACGCCGGCCTGGCCGGCGTGACCCTCAACGCGACCCGGCTGCCGGTCTGGGCGGGTGTCGTGGGCGTCCTCCAGTGGCTGCTGGTGCTGGCTGCGCTCGGCGGTGCGGGCTGGACGGTCGCGACCGCCGCCTCGGGCACCCTCGACGAGACCCCGCAGGTGCTCGGCATCGCGGTGCCGCTGGTCCTGCTCGCCGGTTCCCTGGTCCTGGGTCTGCTGCTGGGGCTGGTCTGTCGCGGCCTGGTCGGCGGCACCGCCCGCACCCGGGCGGCCAAGGCCGACGAGAACCTGCGCGGTGTCGTGCACGACACCGTCTCCACGCTGGTGGCCCAGCCGGTCTCCGAGGTGCTCGGTGCTCACCACCGCACCCGCAGCGGCGTCGACACCGTCCTCGGCGGCTGAGCAGGCGCTCCCTCCGACCCCTCGCCCGGGCCACCTGTCGTGCACAGGGGGCCCGGGCGACGTCGTTCTCCACCGCTCCCGCGGTGGCCCTCCCGCGGCTCGGCCGTGCGGCCGAGGCTGGTGGCACCCCGGAGGCGCACGGCCTCCGACCAGAGGGCCGAGGAGGACCCCATGCTCAACGACACCACCGTGACCCTGCAGGGCTGGCTGGGCAGCGGCGTGAGCCTGCGCCAGGCCGGCGAGACCCCCGTCGCCAGCTTCCGCGTCGCCGTGACCCCGCGCCGGCTGAACCGACGGACGGGGGAGTGGGGCGACGGCGAGACCCAGTGGTACACCGTCAGCGCCTGGCGCGGGCTCGCCGAGCGCTGCGCCGCGTCCCTGCGCAGCGGCGACCCCGTGATCGTGCACGGGCGCCTGACCACCAGCACGTGGACCACCAGCGCGGGCGCCGAGACCACCACGATGGAGGTCGACGCCTCCGTGGTCGGCCACGACCTGTCCTGGGGCACCACCGTGTTCTCCCGGGCGGCCTCGGCCAAGGACGAGGCGCTCGCCGCCACGCAGGCGCGGCACGGGGTGGACGACGTCGCCGACCCGGACCTGGAGGGGCCGGACGTCGAGGACCTCGAGCGTGACCCCTTCACCGCCACCGAGCGCGTCCCTCAGCCCGTCGGCTGAGCGGAGGGCGACCGGGGTCCCCGAGCCGTTGCGGCGTCCCGAGGGGGGAGCGACTAGGCTCGGGGACCATGGCGGAATATGTCTTCACCCTGCGCAACGTGCGGAAGGCCCACGGCGACAAGGTGGTGCTCGACAACGTCACCCTCTCGTTCCTGCACGGGGCGAAGATCGGTGTCGTGGGCCCGAACGGCACCGGCAAGTCGAGCCTTCTGAAGATCATGGCGGGCCTCGACCAGGCCAACAACGGTGACGCGATCCGGGACCCCGAGGCCACGGTCGGGATGCTCCAGCAGGAGCCCCCGCTGACCGAGGGCGCGACGGTGCTGGAGAACGTCCAGGAGGCCGTCGGCGAGATCAAGGCCAAGATGGACCGGTTCAACGAGATCGGTGAGCTCATGGGCGAGCCCGACGCGGACTTCGACGCCCTCATGGCCGAGATGGGCGACCTCCAGACCGACCTGGACAACGCCAACGCGTGGGACCTCGACTCCCGCCTGGACCAGGCGATGGACGCCCTGCGCTGCCCGCCGCCGGACGCGGTCGTGGACAACCTCTCCGGTGGTGAGCGCCGCCGCGTGGCCCTGTGCAAGCTGCTGCTCCAGCAGCCCGACCTCCTGCTGCTCGACGAGCCCACCAACCACCTGGACGCCGAGTCCGTGCAGTGGCTCGAGGGCCACCTGAAGAACTACCCGGGCGCCGTCCTGGCCATCACCCACGACCGGTACTTCCTGGACAACGTCGCCGAGTGGATCCTCGAGCTGGACCGCGGCAAGGCGCACCCCTACGAGGGCAACTACTCCACCTACCTGGAGACCAAGAAGGAGCGCCTCAAGATCGAGGGGCAGAAGGACGCCAAGCGCGCCAAGATGCTCGAGAAGGAGCTGGAGTGGGTCCGCTCCAACGCCAAGGCGCGCCAGACCAAGTCCAAGTCCCGCCTGGCCCGCTACGAGGAGATGGCGGCCGAGGCCGACCGCGCCCGCAAGATCGACACCGCCGACATCAACATCCCGCCGGGCCCGCGGCTCGGTGACGTGGTGCTGGAGGCCAAGGGCCTGGTCAAGGGCTTCGAGGGCCGTCGGCTCTGGAACGACATCTCGTTCACGCTGCCCCGCGCCGGCATCGTCGGCGTCGTCGGCCCCAACGGCGTCGGCAAGACCACGCTGTTCCGCATGATCACCGGCAACGAGACCCCCGACGAGGGCGACCTCACCGTCGGCCAGACCGTGAAGCTGTCCTACGTGGACCAGAGCCGCGGCGGCATCGACCCGGACAAGAACGTCTGGGAGGTCGTCTCCGACGGCCTGGACTTCATCAAGGTCGCCAACTTCGAGATGAACAGCCGCGCCTACGTGGCCTCGTTCGGCTTCAAGGGCCCGGACCAGCAGAAGAAGGCCGGCGTGCTCTCCGGTGGCGAGCGCAACCGCCTGAACCTCGCGCTGACCCTGAAGCAGGGCGGCAACGTGCTCCTGCTCGACGAGCCCACCAACGACCTGGACGTCGAGACCCTGTCCTCCCTGGAGGACGCGCTGCTCGACTTCCCGGGCTGCGCCGTCGTGACCTCCCACGACCGGTGGTTCCTCGACCGCATCGCCACCCACATCCTCGCCTGGGAGGGCACCGAGGAGGATGAGGGTGCCTGGTTCTGGTTCGAGGGCAACTTCGCCTCCTACGAGGAGAACAAGATCGAGCGCCTGGGCATCGACGCGGCCCGCCCGCACCGCGTCACCCACCGTCGCCTCACCCGCGACTGATCAGCCCGGAACCGGCTGGACGACGAGGCCCCCGCAGGCAGCGCCTGCGGGGGCCTCGTGCTGCTCGCCCGGACGGGCGAGCGACGTCAGTCGCACTCCTGGCGGATCTCCCGCTCGGGGTGGGCGTGGATGAGCGCGTCCGAGACCGCGTCGAAGACCCGTCCCACCGCAGCGAGGTCGCCCGCGTCGACGAGGTCCACGAGGTGCTCGCGCACCCCGGTGACGTGTGTGGGTGCCGCGGCGCGCAGACGCTCCCAGCCCTCGTCGGTCATCACCGCCACGATGCCGCGGCCGTCCTCGGGGGAGGTGGTGCGGCGCACGAGGCCGGACTTCTCCATCCGGGAGATGGTGTGCGTGACCCGGCTGCGGGAGTGCGCGAGCGCGTCGGCCAGCCGCGCCATCCGCATCTGCCCGTCGGACTCCGAGAGACGGACCATGATCTCGTACTCCGGGAGGGAGAGACCGTGCTCGCGCAGCTCGTCGTCCAGCTGGTCCAGCAGCAGCTGCATGCCGAGCATCAGGGCTCGCCAGGAGCGCTGCTGGCCGTGGTCCAGCCAGCGCGTCTCGGGGCGCGGCACCAGGCGCAGGGCGGGCGGTTCTGCCGAGGTGGTCACCGGGCGATCCTAGTCCGACGGGCGTCCCGTCGGGCTCCGGCGCCCGGGCCGGCGCGCGGGACCTCCGTCACCGTCGTCCCCCGCCCTGCGCTCAGGAGAGCCGCTCCAGGACGAGGGCCATGCCCTGGCCGCCGCCCACGCACATGGTGATGAGGCCGGTGGACTTGTCGTGCCAGTCGAGGCTGTTGAGCATCGTGGCCTGGAGCCGCGCGCCGGTCATGCCGAAGGGGTGGCCGACGGCGATGGCCCCGCCGTTGACGTTGAGCCGGTCCAGGTCGATGCCCAGGTCCTGGTAGCTGGGCACCACCTGCGCGGCGAACGCCTCGTTGATCTCGACCAGGTCGATGTCGTCGATGGTCATGCCGGCGTGCCGCAGGGCCTGCCGGGTGGCCTCGACCGGGCCGAGGCCCATGATCTCGGGGGAGAGGCCCGAGACGCCGGTGGAGACGATCCTGGCCAGCGGGGTCAGACCGAGCTCGGCCGCACGGGTGTCGGACATGACGACGACCGCGGCCGCGCCGTCGTTGAGCGCGCAGCAGTTGCCGGCGGTGACCACGCCGTCGGGCCGGAACACGGGCTTGAGCTGGCTGACCGCCTCGTAGGTGACGCCGGCGCGGGGGCCGTCGTCGGTGGAGACGACGGTGCCGTCGGGGAGCGTGACCGGGGTGATCTCGCGGGCCCAGAAGCCGTCGGCGAGGGCCTTCTCGGCCAGGTTCTGGCTGCGGACGCCGAACTCGTCGAGCTCGCGCCGGTCCAGGCCGCGCAGCCGCGCCACGTTCTCCGCCGTCTGCCCCATGGCGATGTAGACGTCGGGGAGCAGACCGTCCTCCCGCGGGTCGTGCCAGTCGACGCCACAGGCGGCGGTCGCCTCCGTGCGCGCCCGCGCCTCGGCGAAGGCCGGGTTGTAGGTGGCCGGGTCGTCGCTGGTGCCGTGGGCGAAGCGCGAGACGGTCTCCACACCTGCGGAGACGAACACGTCGCCCTCGCCGGCCTTGATGGCGTGCAGGGCCATGCGGGTGGTCTGCACCGAGGAGGAGCAGTAGCGGGTCACGGTGGCGCCGGGCACGTCGTCCAGGCCCAGCTGCACCGCCACGACGCGGCCCATGTTGTGGCCGGACTCGGCGCCGGGCAGACCGCAGCCGAGCAGCAGGTCGTCGATCGTGTGCGGGTCGAGCGCGGGAACCTTGTCCAGGGCGGCCTGGACGGCGGTGGCCGCGAGGTCGTCCGGACGGACGCCCGCGAGGGAGCCCTTCCCGGCGCGGCCGATCGGGGTGCGGGACGCGGCGACGATGACGGCCTCGGGCATGGGGGATCTCCTGACGCGGGGTGGTGACGGGCGCGCGACGTGGCGCGGTGTGGGCCACGTTACTCCCCGGTAGGGGCGGTCGCGCGGGGCACGTGGCAGCATGCCGTGCGTGCGTCACGTCTACGAGTGCCCGCTGCGGTGGGCCGACCTCGACCTGCTCGGTCACGTCAACAACGTCGTCTACGTGGACTACCTCCAGGAGGCCCGCGTCGACCTCATGCGGCGCTACGGCGTCCGCCCGGGGGAGGCGGGCACCGCCGAGGCGCTGGTGGTGGTCCGCCACGACCTCCAGTTCCTGGCCCCGCTGCTGTACCGCCTCGCCCCGGTGACGATCGAGGTCTGGGTGGAGGAGGTCCGCGCCGCGTCCTTCACCCTGGGCTACGAGATCTTCGACGCCCACGCGGACGGGACACGCACGGTCTACCTGCGGGCCACCACCGTGCTCTCCCCGTTCCGCTTCGACGCCGAGCGGCCGCGTCGCCTCACCGCCGAGGAGAAGGAGGGCCTCCAGCCCTACCTGGAGCCCGTGCTGGGCGTGCCCGGCGGCGCCCTCGAGCGCACCCGCTGGACGCCGACCGTGCACCTGGAGAGCGGACGGGTCGACCTGCACGTCCGGTTCAGCGACGTCGACGTCTACGGCCACGTCAACAACGTCAAGTACGTCGAGTACCTCCAGGAGGCCCGGATCGCCGTGCTCGCCGGGCTCTGGGGCGGCGACCTGGACCGGGCCGGCGAGACCCAGGTCGTCGTGGCGAGGCTCGACGTGGACTACCGGGTGCCGATGGTGCACCGCGACGGCACCTACGACGCCTGGTCCTGGATCAGCCGGGTGGGCCGCACCTCGGTGATCGTCGAGACCGAGTTCACCGACGGGGACGTCGTGTGCGCCCGGGCCCGCTGCGTGCTGGTCTTCTTCGACCCCGCGACCCAGGGCTCGTCGGAGCCGACCGAGGCACAGCGCGCGCCGCTCGTGGCGCTGCACGAGGAGGCCGTCGCCGCGCTCGGAGGCTGACCGGCGGGCCCCGCCGGGACTCGCCGGGGTGCGGCTCAGGCAGGGCGGACGACGGCGGGGGCGGCGCGCAGCTTGCGCAGGCCGCGGTGCCGCGCGACGCGCACGGCGGTGCTGCTGATCCCCAGCGCCTGGGAGGTGCCGGCCGTGTCGAGGCCCAGGACCTCCATGCAGGTGAGCACCTCACGCTCCCGGTCGGGGAGGTGGCGCAGCACCGAGAGGGCCCAGTCCAGGTCGGCGGACGCCGGCTCGGGCCCCGGGGCGGGTGCCTGCTCCGGCACCTCGTCGGTGGGCGTCGTCTGACGCCGCTGGCCACGCCGGTGGACGTTGAGGCCGACCCGGCGGGCCACACCGAACAGCCAGCCGGCGAAGTCGTCGTCGTCCCCGTGGAAGTCGCTGATGCTGCGCGCGGCCGTCAGCCAGGCGTCGGCCGCGATGTCCTCGGCCGCGACGGCGGCGTCCCCCGTGGGACGGCTCGCCAGCCACACCACCAGTCGCCCGTGGTGACGGCGGTAGAGCTCACGCCACGCCGACGGGTCACCGGCGGCGGCCTGGTCGACGAGCGTCCTCTCCCGTCGTTCCCCCCGAGTGATGGTCACGTGCGTCGATCACCGGCCCACGGCGGAGGAGGACGCGGCGGAGCCGCTGTTGCCCTTGCCCTTGCCGTTGGACTTGCCGTTGCCGTTGCCGTTGCTGTTCGAGCCGCCGTTGCCGTTCGAGGCGCCCTTGCCGTTGGACTTGCCGCCCTTGTCCTTGCCGCCGGCCTGCGAGCCACCGTTCCCGTTCCCGTTGCCGTTCCCGCCGTTGCCGTCCCCCCCGGCGTGGGAGCCGCTGTTGCCCTTGCCCTTTGCCTTGCCGTTGGCCTTCCCGCTCCCGTTCCCGTTCCCGTTGCCGGTCGTCTCCTCGGGGGCGGTGCCCGCACCGCTGCCCTCGGAGGAGTCCCGGGAGTCGGTCGAGCCCTTGCCGCCGGCGTTGCTCCCGACGGAGACGCTGCCGCTGTTGCCCCCGGCGTTGCCGTTCGCGTTGGCGTGCGCGGAGCCCTGCCCACCGGCGTTGCTCGACCCGGCCGAGGAGGGGACGGAGGTCGCCGGGCCGGCGCCCTGGCCACGGTCCTGGCCCTGGTTGGTGCTCCTGGTGCCCTGGTCCTGGTCGCGCGTGCCCTGACCGCGGTCGGTCGCGGTGGTGGCCGCGGCGTCGGCGGCAGAGGCGCTCGGCGAGCTCGACCCGGTGGCGTCGGAGCTGCTGGCGGCGGCCTCGGGGGAGGAGGACTCCTCCGCCGACGGGCTCACGGAGTCGCTGGCGGACGCGCTGGGCGAGGTGGTGGCCGCCGCGGTGGAGGAGATGACGTCGTCGGCAGGCATGAGGTCGCTCGGCCCGGGCACGCCCGGCACGGCCGCGCCGACCCAGGCCAGGCCGGAGACCACGGCCGCGGTGCCCGCCACGACCAGCCCGGTGCGCCAGCCGGCCGCGACCGCGCGGGTCGTGGGCGTGCTCTCACGCGCCAGCTCGGCCAGGTGCGTGACGAACCAGTCGTCGGGCTCACGCCTGGGGGCGTGGACGTGCAGCGGGCCACGCTCGGCGGAGCGGCGGTCGTGTGGGGGCATCTGGGGGAGACTCCATCTGGGGGTGACGGGGTGAGGTGTCGGCGCTCACCTGTCACCAGCAACGGCGTGCGTTACATGCTTCGAGGATCTTCACAGAACTTCACAGCACGTTCCCGCGGGGCACCGAGCCGAAACGGGTCGGTGTCGGTGGTCCAGCCCAAGGCGTGGGGCGCCTCGGGCGTGCGGGTCAGTCCGGAGAGTTCACCATGAACTGGGCCGCGTGCTGGGCGTAACCCCAGAACTGCTCGTCCTGCTCGGGGGTCAGGTCGACGCTGTCGAGACCGGCGCGGAAGTGGGTGAGCCACCGGTCGCGCGCGTCGGGGTTCACCCGGTACGGCGCGTGCCGCATCCGCAGGCGCGGGTGCCCGCGGGCCTCGGAGTAGGACGAGGGTCCGCCCCAGTACTGCATGAGGAACAGGGCGAGCCGCTCCTCGGCCGGGCCCAGGTCCTCCTCCGGGTACATCGGGCGCAGCACCTCGTCCTCGGCGATGCCCTCGTAGAACCGCGCGACGACCGTGCGGATCGTCGGCTCCCCACCGATCTCGTCGTAGAACGTCACGCCCGTCATTGTGCCGGGTGCCTGCGCGCGGCCCGGTGCCCGGTGCCCGGTCCGGGGGAGGACGCGCCACCGCGTGCGTGGTTGGCTGGGCACCGTCCGCCCGCCGAGGCGCTCGCGCCCGGCGCAGCCCCGATCTCACCGCACAGGAGAAGAATCATGCCCACCACCCGTCTCGCCACCACCACCTGGAGCGGCAGCCTCGCCGAGGGCAAGGGCTCCGTGGAGATGAAGTCCTCCGGCATCGGCACCTTCGACGTGTCGTGGCCCTCGCGGGCCGAGCAGCCCAACGGCCTCACCAGCCCCGAGGAGCTCATCGCCGCGGCCCACTCGAGCTGCTTCTCGATGGCGCTGTCCGCCGCGCTGTCCAAGGCCGGCACCCCGCCGACCACCCTCGAGACCTCCGCCGAGGTCGAGCTGACCCCCGGCACCGGCATCACCGGCATCGCGCTGACGGTCGTCGGCACCGTCGAGGGCATCTCCGCGGAGGACTTCGTGGCCGCCGCCGAGGGCGCCAAGGCCGGCTGCCCGGTCTCCCAGGCCCTGGCCGGCACCACCATCACGCTGCAGGCCTCGCTGGCCTGAGCCGCGTCGCGGACGACGACGGCCGCCGACCCCTCCCGGGGCGGCGGCCGTCGTGCGTCCGGAGTGGTGGTCAGTCGGTGCTGCCGGCACGCTCCTCGGCCGCGCGGGCCTCCGCCACGTCGCGGGTCTCGTCGTTGCGGTGCCACACCACGCGCTGCGCGAAGGGGATCTCGATGCCCTCCGCGTCGAACCGGGCCTTGATCCGCTGTCGCAGCTCGCGGGCGATCGTCCAGTTCTGCAGCGGGGCGGTCTTCACCATGAGGCGCAGGTCGATCGAGTCGGCGCCCAGGCCCTCGACGCCCGTCACCTCGGGCTCCTCGATCATCAGGTCGCGGAAGTCGGGGTCGGCGTAGAGGTCGGCGCCGACCTCGCGCAGGACCTCGAGGGACCGGTCGATGTCGGAGTCGTAGGCCACGCCCACGTTGATGACGGCGCGCGACCAGTTCTGCGAGAGGTTGCCGACGCGCAGGATCTCGCCGTTGGGGACGTACCAGACGGTGCCGTCGAGCGAGCGCAGGCGGGTGACGCGCAGCGTGACCGCCTCGATCGTGCCGGTGGCCTCCCCGACGTCCACCACGTCGCCGACGCCGAACTGGTCCTCGAAGATCATGAAGATGCCGGAGAAGAAGTCCTTGACCAGCGACTGGGCGCCGAAGCCGACCGCGACGCCCACGATGCCGGCCGAGGCGATGATCGGGGCGATGTTCACGCCGATCTCGCTGAGCACCATGGTGCCGACGACGGCGATGAGGATGCCGGTGACGATCGACTTCAGCAGCGAGCCCATGGTCTGCGCCCGCTGCACCCGGCGGGTCGCGGTGGCCGCGTCGCGGGCCTGCGCCTGCTGGGCGGCCTTGCCGAAGGAGAACCGGGAGACGCGGTCGGGCAGCACGCCGTCCTCGGCCCGGGCCACGACCCGGTCCACGAGCCGGTGCAGCAGCCACCGGACCAGGAAGCCGAGGAGGAGGAGGACGAGCACGGACAGCGGCTTGCCGACCAGCCAGTCGGCCACGGTGCCGGCGGTCTGGTTGCCGGTGGTGTCGGTGACCCACTGACAGACGGCCGCGTCGTCCGCGCACGTGAGGTTCTGGAGTGCTGCGAGATGAAGCATGGGCCCCAGTAAACAGACGTCGGGCCGTGGAGCCGAACCACCCGGGTGTCAGCCGTGACACAGGCCCCGGGCGGTGGCTGTGAGAGGGGTGTCACGGCCCACGTGAACCGGTGTGCGGGCCGTGGGCGCGCTGTCGGTATCCTTCTCCGCGTGACTGCGCTGACCACTCTCGCCCGCCGCGCGGCGGCCGTCCTCGCCGTCCTCGGCGTGGCCGCCACCGGCGCGATCGCCCTCGCTGCCCCGGCCTCCGCCGAGGTGCCCGTCGGCTGGTCCGACCCGGACCCGGTGGACCCGCTGCACTTCTTCCTCGTGGTCGCGGGCGTGCCGCTCGTGCTGGCCCTGGTGATCGTGGCTCTGACCTTCGGCCCCGCGCTCGCTCGCGGTGAGCGGGTGCTGCCCGGCTCGCGCAACCCCGAGCACGAGTGGCTGGGTGGCCCGGACGGCTCGCCCGCCGCCCTGACCACGAAGTCCGACGACGAGGCCGGCGGCACCAGTGCCCGCTGGTGACATCTCGTTCTCCTCGTCCAAGCGCGCCGACCTCGAGGGGGCGATCCGCGCCGCCGAGACGCTGAGCCGCGTCGAGTTCTCCGTCTTCGTCGGTGACACCCCCGAGGACACGGCCGCCTACGCGCGGCGCCTGCACGGCGGCCTGGCGGCCCCGGCCCGCAGCGTCCTGATCATGATCGACGGCAACCGCCGCGCCCTGGAGATCGTGGCCGGCTCCTACGTGCGCCGGACCCTCACCGACGCCGAGCTCGAGATCGCCACGATCCAGCTCAGCACGGACCTGGCCGCGGGCGACGTGCACGGCGGCCTCAAGCGCTGCATCGGCCTGCTGGCCGAGCACGCCCGCCCGCAGCGTGTCCTGCACGCCGACGAGGAGCCGGTCGAGGCCTGACCCTGGCCCGCCCCGACAGCATCCGGCGGCACCCCGACAGCACGAGGCCCCCGCGACCATCGGTCGCGGGGGCCTCGTCGTCCCGGGGGCGGACCCCCGGGACGGCGGCGCTCAGGCCCGGGCGTCCCGCTCCTGCGCGGCCAGGGCCCGCTGGACGTCGGCCAGGCCCTCGCGCACGTAGCGCTGGGCCGGCGTCGGCGCGCTGGTGGTGGCCAGCCAGGACTCGACCCGCTCGGCCAGGGCCGGGGAGGCGAGCACGGTCGGGAAGGCGTAGTTCAGCGCCACCGACGCCCGGTGGGTGCCGAGGGTCTCCCAGGCCACCTCGGCGGCCTCGAGGTACTTCTCGACGTAGGGCGCGAGGACGTCGTCCTGCCCCGCGCGCATGATCGCGAGGACGATGGAGCGGGCGGTCTCGTTGGGCGTGGAGGCGTCCTCCATGCCCGCGCGCCAGGCCTCGGCCTTGGCGTCGGCGTCCGGCTGGGCGGCCCGGGCGGCGGCGGCGTGCTCCTGGCCCGAGATGGTGGCGTCCGTGCCCAGCTCGTCGTCGATCCGGCTGCCGGCCCGGCCGGCGCCGGCCAGGGCCGTCACCAGCGACCAGCGCAGGTCCTGGTCGACCGCGAGGCCCTCGATGGTGGACGTGCCGTCCAGGAGCGCCTCGAGCGCGGCCAGGGACTCCTCGCCGTGCGCGGCCGAGGCCCACGTGCGGACGAACGTCAGCTGGCTGTCCGAGCCCGGCTCGGCGGCCAGGGCGAGCTCCCGCATGCCGGCCTCCCACCGGGCCCGCAGCTCCGCGCGGTGCTCCGGGGCGGAGTACAGCGCGGCGGCGGTGGCGGCCGTCGAGGGGATGCGGCTGACGCCCCAGGCGTCGGTCTCCTCGCCGATGTTGGCCAGCACGAGCGCGACGTAGTCGGACGCAGCCATCTCGGCGTCCCGCGTCATGTCCCAGGCGGCGCCCCAGACGAGGGCGCGGGCGAGGGAGTCGTCCAGCTTCGAGAGGCCGGAGATCGCGGTGGCGAGCGAGCGCTCGTCGAGCCGGATCTTGGCGTAGGTGTGGTCGGAGTCGTTGAGCAGCAGCAGGTCGGGCTGCTTCTCGCCGACCAGCTCGGCGATCTCGGTCAGCTCACCCTCGACGTCGGTCTCGACGTAGGAGCGGCGCACGATGCGTCCGTCGACCTCGTCGTAGAGGCCCACACCGATGCGGTGGCGGCGCAGGGTGGGGTAGTCGGGGTGCGCGCTCTGGCGGACGGCGAGCCGGCTGTACGCGCCGTCGGCGTCGAGCTCGAACTCCGGGGTCAGCGTGTTGACGCCGGAGGTCTGGAGCCACTCGGCGGCCCAGCCGGAGAGCTCGCGGCCCGAGGCCTTCTCCAGGGCGGAGAGCAGGTCGGTGAACTCGGAGTTCCCGAAGGCGTGGTCCTTGAAGTACTGGCGCAGGCCGGCCATGAAGTCGTCGATGCCGACCCAGGCGACGAGCTGCTTGAGCACCGACGCGCCCTTGGCGTAGGTGATCATGTCGAAGTTGACCTCGACGGCGTGCAGGTCGAAGTTGTCCGCCGCGATGGGGTGCGTGGAGGGCAGCTGGTCCTGGCGGTAGCCGGTCTGCTTGCGCGCGTTGGCGAAGCCGGTCCAGGAGTCGGTGTACTCGGTGGCCTCGACCTCGGCGTGGTAGCAGGCCCACTCCGCGAAGGACTCGTTGAGCCAGAGGTCGTCCCACCACTTCATGGTCACGAGGTCGCCGAACCACATGTGGGCCATCTCGTGCAGGATCACCGAGCAGCGGAACTCGTAGAACGAGCGCGGCTGTCGCGAGCGGGGCAGGTACTCGTCGCGCAGGGTCACGCAGCCCGCGTTCTCCATCGCGCCCATGTTGTACTCCGGCACGTAGAGCTGGTCGTACTTGCCGAACGGGTAGGGGTAGTCGAAGGCCTCCTCGAAGAAGGCGAACCCCTGACGGGTGAGCTTCACCAGCTCGTCGGTGTCGAGGTAGGGCACCAGCGACTGACGGCAGTAGTGGCCGAGCGGGATGGTGCCGTGCTTGCCCTCGTAGACGTCCTGCACCTCGTGGTACTCACCGGCGACGAGCGCGGTGATGTAGGTGGACATCCGCTGGGTCGGCTCGAAGGCGAACAGGGCCTTGCCGTCGCCGAGGGGCTGCGGGGCGGGGGAGGGGGAGTTGGAGACGACCTTCCAGTCCTCCGGCGCGGTCACGTTGAACGAGAAGACCGACTTCAGGTCGGGCTGCTCGAAGGTGGTGAACACGCGGCGGGCGTCCGGCACCTCGAACTGGGAGTAGAGGTAGACGCGGCCGTCGGCGGGATCGACGAAGCGGTGCAGGCCCTCGCCCGTGTGGGAGTAGGCGCAGTCGGCGCGGACCACGAGCTCGTTCTCGGCGGCCAGGCCGGGCAGCGCGATGCGGCTGTCGGCGTAGGCGGTGCTCGGGTCGAGCTCCTCCCCGTTCAGGGTGATCTCGTGGACGACGGCGCCGACCAGGTCCGCGAACGTCTGCTCGCCGGGGGTCGCGGCGGTGAAGCGGATGGTGGTCGTGGACGCGAAGGTCTTGTCGCCCGTCGTGAGGTCCAGGTCGATGGTGTACGACGTGACGTCCAGGAGGGCGGCGCGGGTGGCGGCCTCGTCCCGGGTCAGGTTGGTTCCAGGCATGCGGCGATCCTCTCACTGCCTGTCCACGGGGTGGACGGGCAGGTGACCTGAACAACCTGCGTGCTGGGCCGCCGCCCGAGAACCCGTCCCCGGCGTGACTCGTGGGGCAGTTGTACTGTCCCGGGGCCGGGTGTGGCCGATGTGGCCAATGTGAAATTTCTTCGGGATTCGGCGTGTCGGTGCTTGACTTCGGGTTTCATACTCCCCGTGCTCCCCCCTGATCGACGCCCGTCGCCCCCTCGACCGGCCCTCCTCGCGAGCCTGCTCGCCCTCCTCCTGGGCCTCGCCGGCCTGGCCGCGGTCCCCAGCGCGTCCGCCGCGAGCTCGACCTACCTGTGCACCGGGTACGTGGCGTGCTCCAAGGCCGGCTACCCCTCGGGCGGCTACCGCACCGAGGGCTCCAAGATGTGGTGGCGCATGTACGCGGGCCACAACTGCACCAACTACGTCGCCTACCGGCTGGTGAAGTCGGGCGCCTCCAGCGAGCGGCCGTGGTCGGGCAGCGGCAACGCCACCAACTGGGGCGTCGCGCTCTCCGGCCTCGTCGACCAGACGCCCCGCGTCGGTGCCGTGGCCTGGTACAAGGCCAACGGCGGCTGGGCGGGCTCCTCCGGCCACGTGGCCTACGTCGAGGAGGTCGTCTCCGCGACCCAGATCCTCGTCTCCGAGGACAACTGGGGCGGGGACTTCGACTGGCGCGTGGTCACCAAGGGCACCAACGGCTGGCCCGACGGGTTCATCCACGTCAACGACACGCCCCTCGAGGTGGTCTCCGAGCCCGTCGTCAGCGGTGACGTCGCCGTCGGCGAGACCCTCAGCGTCGACCCCGGCAGCTACGCCGAGGACGCCGACGTGAGCGTCCGGTGGTTCGCGGCCGGCACCCGCATCAAGGGGGCCACCGCTCTCACCTTCACCCCCACCGTGGCGCAGTGGAAGAAGCGGCTCTCCGTGCGCGTCGTCGCCAAGGCCACCGGCTACGCGCGCACCGTCATCGACACCGACCGCACGCACGGCGTGCGACGCGGCACCATCGAGGTCACCACCGACCCGGTGGTCACCGGCACCGCCCAGGTCGACCAGGTGCTCACCACGAGCCTCGGCCGCTACAGCCCGGCCGCGGCGGCGACCAAGATCGCCTGGTACGCCGACGGCACCCGCGTGCGCGGCGAGAGCGGCCGCACGCTCACCGTGACCCCCGACCTGGTCGACACCCGGATCACCGCGAAGGTCGCCGCCAGCACGGAGGCCTACAAGGTGCAGCGCGCCACCACGTCCGAGACCAAGGACGTCGCGCCCGGCGTCATCCGCCTCGACGACCCGTTCGGCCTCGACGGTCGCGCGGAGCTGGGCGACGCGCTCACGGTCGCCCCCGGCACCGTGTCGTGGCCCACCGACGCCGACGTCAGCTACGAGTGGCTGCGCGGCCAGACCACCTCCAACGCGCGCTCGGCGAGCAGCACCGACGGCTCGGGGGTCAGCGAGGACTCGCTGACCTACACCCTCGGCACCCGAGACGTCGGCAAGCAGGTCGGCGTGCGGGTCACGGTCTCGCGACCCGGCTACACGACGGAGGAGTTCGTGCTGCGCTCGGGCTCGCTGACCACCACGAGCTCGGTGCTCGACCTCGACGCCACCCCGCGCGTGCGCACCCGGGAGGTCAGGGTCAAGGGCACCCAGCGCACCCGGACCGTGGTCAACCGCAAGGTCGTCGTGAACGCGGGCGTCGAGGCGCCCGGCCGCAAGGTCGTCAACGGGGCCGTCCGCGCCACGCTGACGCTGGCCGACGGCACCCAGCAGGTCGTGGAGGGCACCCTCGAGGACGGCACGGTGCGCCTGGTGCTCACGAACGTGCCGCGCGGCAAGCAGAAGATCCGGGTCGACTACCTCGGCACGAAGATCGTCGAGGCCAGCGCCGCCAAGGTGACGGTGCGGGTGCCCCGACGCTGAGCGCCCCGACGCCGAGCTCCCTCCCGGGGCGCCCCGTCCAGCAGGCAGGAATAGGACGGGGCGCCGCCGGCTTGGCACCGGCATGAGCACCGACGCCGCCACGACCGAGCAGACCCCCGACAAGGCCGACTTCTGGTTCGACCCCCTGTGCCCGTTCGCCTGGATCTCCTCGCGGTGGATCCTCGAGGTCGAGAAGGTCCGCGACGTCGAGGTCGAGTGGCACATCATGAGCCTCGCCTACCTCAACCAGGACAAGGACATCCCCGAGGACTACCGGACGATGCTCGAGGGCGCCTGGGGCCCGGTGCGGATCGCGATGAAGGTCTCCCAGGACCACGGCCAGGAGAAGCTCGCCGAGCTGTACACGGCGATGGGCACCCGCATCCACAACGAGAAGCGGGGCTGGAAGGACGACGAGGTGCTGCTCGAGGCGCTGGAGGCCGTCGGCCTGCCCGCCGAGTACCTCGCCGCCAAGGACGACGACTCCCTGGACGCCGCCATCGCGACCAGCCACCACGAGGGCATGGACCAGGTCGGCACCGAGGTGGGCACGCCCACGATCGCCGTCAACGGCACCGCGTTCTTCGGCCCGGTCATGAGCGCGATCCCCAAGGGCGAGCAGGCCGGCACCGTGTGGGACGGCGCCGTGGCCATGGCCTCGTTCCCGCACTTCTACGAGCTCAAGCGCACCCGCACCGGGGACCTCGACTTCAGCTGAGCAGCCCCTTGATCGTGGGCCTGGCCCGGGGGCGGGGCGTGGTCAGCCGAGCGACCTGATTGCGGCGGCCTTGGCCGCGATCACCTCGGCGTGCGCCGGCGTCGCGACGGCGCCGAGCGACTCCAGCATCCGCGCCAGCCTGCGGGGGACCTGGACGTCCTCGGCGCCGTAGTGGGCGATCTCGTCGACGGCGAGGTCGAGGAACCCGGCGAACCCGGGCTCCCGGGTGACGACCCGCGGCACGCCCTCGTCGTCGGCGTGCACGGGCAGCGGGTCGTCGACCACCGCGAGGAGGCGCAGCAGCTCGTGCAGCCGGTCGAGGGTCTGGACGGCGGTGGTCGGGTCGTTGACGCCGGGGGAGAGGGCCTTCTCGGCGATGTCGACGAGCCGGCGGAAGCCGAACGCGACGTCCTGCTCCAGGGTCCGCTCCGGCTCGACGACCAGGTGCGCGCAGACGGTCTCCTCCAGCTCCGACCGGGCGTCGTCGGTGCTCGCGCCGTCGGCGTGCACGAGCGCGACCGGGTCGCCCTCGACGACGAACGTGCCCAGCGGGTGCAGCACCTCGACGAGGACGTCGGCCTCGGCCGCGCACCGCACCAGCTCGGCGAGCAGCACGCCGTCCAGGTAGCCCGTGGTGCTGCCCGCGACGACGAGCTGGTGCCGCCCCTGGCGGGCCTCGCGCAGCACGGCGTCCAGGTCGTCGTCCGCCCCGGCGGCCGGGGCCTCGTCCGCCCGTGCGCCGCGCTGGCGCGCGCGGGTCGAGAGGCTCTCCTCGAGCAGCGCACGGGTGCTGTGCGTCGTCTCCTCGAGCACCCGGTCCACGCCGACGGCCCCGGTGATGTGGTTGATGAAGCCCAGGAACATCGCCAGCGCCGCGACCACCCAGGCGTAGGCCAGGGTCACCGCGACCTGGGGGACGTCCCCGGCGCCCGACCCCTCGATGGAGCGCAGCACGGTCAGGGCGTAGACGAACGACCCGGCGAACAGTCCGAGGGTGTGCTGGGTGACCCGGTCCTCCAGGAAGGTGCGCAGCACCCGCGGCGAGTACTGGCTGGAGGCCAGCTGCAGCACCACCATGGTGTTGGAGAAGACCAGGCCCGTCACCGAGATCATCGCGCCGGCGATGGTGGAGAGCACCGACCGGGCGCCCTCGACGTCGCCGGGGAACAGCCACGGGATCGCCGCCTCGGTGCGCAGCGCCCCGATCTCGGGGGCCGCCAGGCCCAGCGCGATCGCCAGGACCGTCCAGAGCGTGGGGACCACCCAGAACGGACGCAGCAGGCGCCGCAGCAGGTGGCGTCCGCGACCGGGCAGACGACGCGACGGCGGCGGGGTGACGGGGGCGACGCCGGTGCGCGGCCGGCCGCTCGTGGGAGTGCTCACTCCCCGTCCTCTACCGGGTGAGGGGAGCCGAGCGGCACACCTGACCGGTCGGGTCGGAGAGCCCGAGGGCCGTCAGGAGCCGCTGGCAGCAGCGGCACCGCCGCTCGCGGCAGCGGTCGCCATCATGGCGACGATGACGGCCGTGGTGGCCTCCGTGGCCGCGGCCGTCACCGCCGCGGCGGGCCAGCCGCCGTCACCGAGCCGGTCCGCGACGGCCTTCGCCCGGCGCTTGACCTCGCGGTCGCCCACGCCGTCGGCGTGGACGACGCGGTGGACGTGCCCGACCGCGTGGAGCAGGGCCACGAGCGCCGCCGTGCGCAGGTCCGGGTCGGCATCGTCGAGCAGCGTCGCGCGCAGGGCGGCCCGCAGCTCCCGCTCGTGCCGGCCGTCGGCCTCGGGCCAGCGGGTGCGCGGGAACAGCCACAGCACCTTCTCGTCCACCTGCTCGACGAGGCCGCGCGCGACCAGACGGTCGGCCAGGGCGCCGCGGGCGTCCTTGCCGAGCCGCGTCACCGCGTCCTTCGGCGAGCGCGGCTTCTCCGCCACCCGCGCGAGGGCCGCGGCGAGCAGCCCGTCCTCCGGGGCCGGGACGCCGTCCAGGGGCACGACCACCTGTCCACGCCACATGCCCTCGCGCTCGGCGAGGTCGACGTGGCCACCCAGTGCGAGGTCGACCATCAGCGCCCCGCCCAGCCCCAGGTCAGGTGCGTAGCCGGACGGGACGGTGCCCCGGTCGACGTCGAGCAGAAGCAGGAGCAGGTCCTCCGAGACGAGTGCGCTCATGCCCGGCACGGTAGCCGGAAGGTAAAGGACCGGTGGTGGCACCTAGGATCATCCGCATGAGCAGAGTCCTGTCCGCAGTCGCCTGGCCGTACGCCAACGGCCCGCGCCACATCGGCCACGTGGCCGGTTTCGGCGTGCCCTCCGACGTCTTCAGCCGGTACATGCGGATGGCCGGTCACGACGTGCTCATGGTCTCCGGCTCCGACGAGCACGGGACGCCGATCCTCATCGCCGCGGACGAGGCCGGCCTGACCCCGCAGCAGCTGGCGGACCAGAACCACCGCGTCATCGCGGAGGACCTGGCCGCGCTCGGCTGCAGCTACGACCTCTACACCCGGACGACCACGCGCAACCACCACGCCGTCGTCCAGGAGATGTTCACGGGCGTCTACGAGAACGGGTACTTCGTCGAGCAGACGACCTACGGCGCGATCTCCCCGTCGACCGGGCGCACGCTGCCCGACCGCTACATCGAGGGCACCTGCCCGATCTGCAAGACCCCGGGCGCCCGCGGCGACCAGTGCGACGCCTGCGGCAACCAGCTCGACCCGGCCGACCTCATCGACCCCGTCTCCAAGATCAACGGCGAGACGCCGGAGTTCATCGAGACCCAGCACTTCTTCCTCGACCTGCCGGCCCTGGCCGAGGCGCTGACCGCGTGGCTGGACGAGCGGGCCGAGACCGGTCTGTGGCGGCCCAACGTCATCCGGTTCAGCCAGAACATCCTCAAGGAGATCCGTCCGCGCGCCATGACGCGCGACATCGACTGGGGCATCGCGGTGCCGCTGGACGGCTGGCGGGAGAACCCGACCAAGAAGCTGTACGTCTGGTTCGACGCGGTGATCGGCTACCTCTCGGCGTCGATCGAGTGGGCCCGTCGCACCGGGGACGCCGACGCCTGGCGCGCCTGGTGGAACGACCCCGAGGCCCTGTCCTACTACTTCATGGGCAAGGACAACATCACGTTCCACAGCCAGATCTGGCCGGCCGAGCTGCTGGCCTACTCGGGCAAGGGCGACAAGGGCGGCACCGAGCACTCCCTCGGCACGCTCAACCTGCCGACCGAGGTGGTCTCGAGCGAGTTCCTCACGATGGAGGGCAGGAAGTTCTCCTCGTCCAAGAAGATCGTCATCTACGTCCGCGACCTGCTCAGCCGCTACCAGCCGGACGCCTTCCGCTACTTCGTCGCCTCCGCGGGCCCGGAGAACCAGGACTCCGACTTCACCTGGTCGGAGTTCGTCCGTCGCACCAACGACGAGCTCGTGGCCGGCTGGGGCAACCTGGTCAACCGCACCGCGAACCTGATCGCCAAGAACTTCGGCGAGATCCCGGCCGCCGGCCAGCTCCAGCCCGAGGACGAGGCCGTGCTCGCCGCCGCCGAGGCCGCGTTCGGCACGGTCGGCGACCTCATCTCCCGGCACCGGCAGAAGGCCGCGATCGGCGAGGCCATGCGCGCGGTCGGCGAGGTGAACAAGTACGTCTCCGACCTCGAGCCCTGGAAGATGAAGGGCGAGGACCAGCGCGAGCGCCTGGGCACCGTGCTGCACGTGGTCGCCCAGTGCGTGGCCGACCTCAACCTCGTGCTCAGCCCGTTCCTGCCGTTCAGCGCCAACGACGTCGACAAGGCGCTCGGTGGCACCGGCGAGATCGCCCCGATGCCGCAGATCGTGGATGCCGACGACCTCGACGGTGGCGACGGCTACCCGATCATCACCGGCGACTACACGACCGCGCCGTCATGGCAGCGGCACCCGATCACCGTCGGGCTGCCCGTCGCCAAGCCGACCCCCGTCTTCCGCAAGCTCGACACCGCGGTGGTCGAGGAGGAGCTGGAGCGGCTCGGCGGCTGAGGCCCGCGATAGTCCGTGACGTTCTGCAGGCGACACGCCGCTTGGGTTCATGCGGTGGTCGCAACACCTAGCCCTGGAGGGGTGTATGGGTGTCGGAGGCCGGCCGCGGGTACGGCGGAGCGTCGAGAGAGCTTTCTGGGAGCTGGTTCCTGAGCATCGGTCCTGG
>NZ_JAMOIL010000009.1 GCF_023656415.1 Nocardioides bruguierae | reverse complement strand
CCGCCGCGCTCACGTTGCCCTCAAGACGATCCAGAGCCCCGAAGAACTCCGCCTTCACCTCCGCAGAAACCACGATCCCCACAACCCCTCGAAAGTCGAGGTGTTGCGGGGATCGATAGAACCCGCCGGTCGGTACGGGGGTCTCGTGACGGGCGGAGCCGGATCAGCCGGTGTTGCGCAGGCCGGCGGCGATGCCGTTGATCGTGGTGAGCAGCGCGCGCTGGAGGTCGCTGTCCGGGTCGAAGGTGGTGACCTCCGAGGCGGTGTCGCGGGTGCGGGCGAGCAGGGAGACCTGGAGGGCGTGCAGCGGCGCCAGGTAGGCGTCACGCAGCTTCAGGGTCTGGCGCAGCACGGGCGAGGACTCGAGCAGCTCGGCTTCGCCGGTCACCCGCAGCACCTCCTCGACGGTGCGGGCGTGCTCGGCCTTGATGACCTCGAACAGGCCGCGGGAGTCCTCGGGCACGAGGGTCTCCACGTAGCGGGCCGCGATGGCGAGGTCGGTCTTGGAGAGCGTCATCTGCACGTTCGAGAGGAAGGTGCGGAAGAAGTTCCAGGAGCCGTACATCTCCTTCAGCTGCGCCTCGTGGCCGGCCTCGCGGGCCGCCTTGAGACCGGAGCCGACGCCGAACCAGCCGGGCAGGATCATCCGGGTCTGGGTCCAGCCGAACACCCACGGGATGGCGCGGAGGTCGTCGAGACCGCCCTCGCCGCCGGGGCGCTTGGAGGGGCGCGAGCCGATGTTCATCTTGCCCAGCTCGTCGACCGGGGTGGCGGTGACGAAGAACGGCACGAGCGCCGGGTCGCGGACGAGGGCGCGGTAGGCGACCTGGCCCTGCGAGGCGACGACGTCCATCGTCGCGTCCCACTGGTCGAGCTTGCCCTCGGGCAGCGACATCGTCTTGTGCAGCACGGAGGCCTCGATGGTCGCGGCGAGCGCGTTCTCGAGGTTGAACCGGGCCAGGCCGCGCAGCAGGTACTTGTCGGAGATGACCTCGCCCTGCTCGGTGACCTTGATCGGACCGGTGAGCGAGCCCCACGGCTGCGCCAGGATCGCCTCGGCCGAGGGGCCGCCACCGCGGCCGACGGAGCCGCCGCGACCGTGGAAGAGCCGCAGCGAGACGCCGTGGCGGGCCGCGATGTCGCGCAGGCCGCGCTGGGCGCGGTGGATCTGCCACTGGGACGCCGCGATACCGGCGTCCTTCGAGGAGTCCGAGTAACCCAGCATGATCTCCTGGACGTCACCGCGGGCCTTGACCACCCGGCGGTAGGCCGGGTCGGAGAGCAGGCCCTCCAGCAGCGGGCCGGCCAGCTCGAGCTCGGCGACGGTCTCGAACAGCGGGGCGAAGCCGAGGCGCGCGGTGGCGGGCTCGGTCTCGGAGCCGGTGTCGACCAGGCCGGCCTCGCGGGCGAGGACGACGACGGCGAACAGGTCGTCGATGTCGTGGGTCATGGAGACGATGTAGGTCTCGATGACGTCCGGGCCGAAGGTGTCCTGCGCCTTGCGGATCGTGCGCATGAGAGACAGCGACTTGTCGGCCTGGCCGCCGTCGAGCTGGCGACCGGAGCCGATCAGCGGGCGACGTCCGGCCATCTCCGCCGACAGCGTGGTGATCCGCTCGGCGTGGTCGAGCTCGCCGTAGGGGGTCTCCAGCTCGCCGAGCCGGTCGTAGAGCTCGGCCAGAGCCGCGTGGTGCTTGCCGGAGTGCTCGCGCACGTCCAGCGTCGCCAGGCCGAGACCGAACGCGGTCGCGGTGCGGATGAGGCTGAGGATCTCGCCGTTGGCGGTCAGCTCGTCGCCGTTGGCCAGCATCGACTCGCGCAGCAGCGTGAGGTCGGCGAGCAGCTCGTCGAAGGAGGCGTAGTCGCGGCCCGCCTCGTGCGCGGTGCCGTTCACGAACCGGTCGCGGGTGCGGATGAGGCGCACGCGGATGAAGCTGAGCTTCATCCGGTACGGCTCCTCGGCGTTGAGCCGCTTCACCGAGTCGTAGGTGATCGGCAGCGCCTCGGCGTCGGCGTCCAGGGAGGCCTGGAGCTCGTCGCTGATGCTGACGACACGCGTGCTCGCGGACGCCTCGGTGAGCGCCTCCTCGACGAGGTCGATGAGGCGGCGCAGGCCGAAGTCGTGCTGCTGGCCCAGCACCTCGAGCGTGACCTCGGGGGTGACGAACGGGTTGCCGTCGCGGTCGCCGCCGGCCCAGGCGCCGAAGCGCAGCGGGCGGGAGTCGGCCGGCAGGTCGATGCCGATGCCGGCGAGCTGCTGGTGCAGCTCCTCCATCAGGCCGGGGACGACGTGACCCTCGAGCTGGGTCAGGTAGTAGATCGCGGTGCGCGACTCGTCCTTGGGCTGCGGCTTGGCGATGCGCAGCTCGTCGGTCTGCCACAGCAGGTCGACCAGCTCGGCCAGCCGCCGCGAGGTGCGGGCCTGGGCGCCGGCGGTGGCGCGCGGGTCCTCGCCCTCGAGGACGCTCTCGGCGACCTTGCGCAGCAGGCGCAGCACCGTGCGGCGGGACGCCTCGGTGGGGTGCGCGGTGAAGACCGGCCGGTACTCGACCTTGGCCAGCGCCTCGCTGACCTCCTCGAGGCTCAGCTTGCCGTCCTCGACGGCCTGGCCGATCTTCTTGATGCTCTGGGCCAGCGGACCGTCGTCGGAGGAGCTGAGCTCGGCGAACCGGTGCAGCTGCTCGGTGACGTTCACCAGCTGGAAGTAGGCGGTGAAGGCCCGCGCGAGGACGACTGCCGTGGCGTCGTCCTGCTGCGCCAGGAGGGCATCGAGCCCGCCGTCGCCGGGAGTGCGCGCGCGATGGCGCACCTCCTCGACCAGCGCCAGGAGCTCCGGGCCCTCGTGGCGGGTCAGTGCCTCGCCCAGCAGCGTGCCGAGCTGGCGCACGGAGGCACGCAGCGCGGCGTGCTGCTCGCCACCGCTCACCGCCCCCGCGTAGTCGCTCACGCGGCGGTCAGCGGCGGTGATCTCCTCGGATGTCGGGTCGAGCCCGGTCTCGGAAGTCATGGGCCCCATCATTGCGGGGTCTTGTTACGGGCGCATCGCCGGGCCGGTGTACGGACGTGTGGAAGTCGTCTCGCCGGCCCTCGCAGGTCAGGTCAGAGGATGGCGCCGGGGCTGTAGTTGGCGGCGTCCGGGTGCGCGGCGCACACCTGCTCGACCGCGCGCACGACCGCCTGGGTCTGCGCCACGGCCGCACCCGTGAACGTGATCGGCTCGGCCACGAGGGCCTCGAGCTGCTCGGGGGTGAGGCTGAGACGCTCGTCCGCCGCCAGCTTGGCGAAGACGTCGTTCTCGGCCTGGCCCTTGCGCATCGCCAGCGCGGTGCCGACGGCCGCCTCCTTGATCGCCTCGTGCGCGGTCTCGCGGCCGACGCCGTTGCGCACCGCGGCCATGAGCACCTTGGTGGTGGCCAGGAACGGCAGGTAGCGGTCGAGCTCGCGCTGGATGACGGCCGGGAAGGCACCGAACTCGTCGAGCACGGTGAGGAACGTCTGGAAGAGGCCGTCCACGGCGAAGAACGCGTCGGGCAGCGCCACGCGGCGGACCACGGAGCAGGACACGTCGCCCTCGTTCCACTGGTCGCCGGCGAGCTCGCCGACCATCGAGAGGTAGCCCCGGGTGACGACCGCGAGGCCGTTGACCCGCTCGCAGGAGCGGGTGTTCATCTTGTGCGGCATCGCAGACGAGCCGACCTGGCCCTCCTTGAACCCCTCGGTGACGATCTCGTTGCCGGCCATGAGGCGGATCGTCGTGGCGAGGTTGGACGGTGCGGCGACCGTCTGCACCAGGGCGGAGAGGACGTCGAAGTCCAGGCTGCGCGGGTAGACCTGGCCGACGCTGGTCAGCACGCGCTCGAAGCCGAGGTGCTGGGCGACGCGGGTCTCCAGCGTGGCGAGCTTGTCGGCGTCACCGTCGAGGAGGTCGAGCATGTCCTGCGCGGTGCCCATCGGGCCCTTGATGCCGCGCAGCGGGTAGCGGCCGAGCAGGTCCTCCACGCGCTCGACGGAGACCATCAGCTCGTCGGCGACGCTGGCGAACCGCTTGCCGAGCGTCGTGGCCTGGGCGGCGACGTTGTGGGAGCGGCCGGCCATGACGGTGGTCTCGTGCTCGGCGGCCAGGCGGCCGAGCCGGGCCAGGGACGCGACCGCACGGTCGCGGACCAGCTCGAGGGACTGCTTGACCTGCAGCTGCTCGACGTTCTCGGTCAGGTCGCGCGAGGTCATGCCCTTGTGGATGTGCTCGTGCCCGGCGAGCGCGCTGAACTCCTCGATGCGCGCCTTCACGTCGTGCCGGGTGACGCGCTCCCGGGCGGCGATCGATGCCAGGTCCACGGCGTCGGTGCCCTGGGCGGCGACCTTCTCGTACGCCTCGACCACGCCGTCGGGCACGTCGATGCCCAGGTCCTTCTGGGCCTTGAGCACGGCGATCCAGAGCTGACGCTCCAGCACGATCTTGTGCTCGGGCGACCAGATGGCGGCCAGGTCGGCGGCGGCGTAGCGGGTGGCGAGGACGTTCGGCACGGTCACGCCGCCCATTGTCCCCGATGGACGTGGCAGCGCTACTCGGGCGGCGGCCCGCCGAGACCGCGGCCTTCTCCGGCCACCTCCGTGGGTGCGGGCCGTCAGGCCTGGGCGGCCTTGAGCGCGATGTCGGTGCGGTGCTGCGCGCCGTCGAAGGAGATCTCCCCGACGCCGGCGTAGGCGGCCTCGCGGGCCGCGGCCAGCGAGGAGCCGGTCGCGACGACCGCGAGGACGCGGCCGCCCGCCGTGACGGGCTCCCCCGCCTCCGACAGTGCCGTGCCGGCGTGGATCACGTGCACGTCGTCCAGGCCCTCGGCCGCGTCCAGGCCGGAGATGACGTCGCCCTTGGAGGAGGACTCCGGGTACCCGGCCGAGGCCATGACGACGGCGACGGCGTTGCCGTCCTTCCAGGTCGGGGCGGGGACGGAGGCCAGCGTGCCCGTTGCCGCGCCCATGAGCAGCGGGGAGAGCGGGGCGTCGAGCAGCGCCATCAGCGGCTGGGTCTCGGGGTCGCCGAAGCGGGTGTTGAACTCGACGACGCGGGTGCCGCGCGAGGTCAGCGCCAGGCCGGCGTAGAGCAGCCCCGAGAACGGGGTGCCGCGGCGGGCCATCTCGTCGACGGTCGGCTGGAGGACGTCGCGCAGCACCTCGTCCACGAGGCCCTCGGGCGCCCACGGCAGCGGGGTGTAGGCGCCCATGCCGCCGGTGTTGCCGCCCTCGTCGCCGTCGAAGATGCGCTTGAAGTCCTGTGCGGGCTGGAGCGGGTAGACCGTGGTGCCCTCGGCCTCGTTCCAGCCGCAGATCGCGAAGAGGGAGACCTCGGGGCCGTCGAGGTACTCCTCGATGACGACGCGGTCGCAGCCCTCGGCGTGGGCCAGGGCGGCGGCGCGGTCGGACGTCACGACCACGCCCTTGCCGGCGGCCAGGCCGTCGTCCTTGACCACGTAGGGCGCGCCGAACTCGTCGAGCGCGGCCGCGACCTGCTCGGAGGTGGTGCACACGCGGGCGGCGGCGGTGGGGACGCCGGCGGCCTCCATGACCTCCTTGGCGAACGCCTTCGAGCCCTCGAGCTGCGCGGCGGCACCGGAGGGGCCGAACACGGCGATGCCGCGAGCCCGGACGGCGTCGGCCACACCGGCCACCAGCGGCGCCTCGGGTCCCACGACGACGAGGTCGGCGCCGAGCGAGACGGCCAGCTCGGCCACGGCCTCGCCGTCCATCTGGTCGACCGGGTGCAGCGTCGCCACCGCGGCGATCCCGGGGTTGCCCGGCGCGCAGTGCACGGCGCCGACGACGGGGTCGGCGGCCAGCGCGCGGGCCAGGGCGTGCTCACGGCCGCCGGTGCCGACGACGAGACAGGTCAGGGACGCATCGCTCACGGGCGAGCATCCTACGGTCCCGGCCGGGCACCGCCCCGCTCGTCTCGCCCGACCTGCTCGGGGCCGTTCGCCTCAGCGGCGCACGGCGCCCCGCACGCGGACCACGGAAGACCCGGACCGGTGGCCCGGGATGCGGGCCACGATCTTGACGCGCACCCGCTGGCCGACGTGCCTGGGTCGGAGGATGAGCCGCCGTCCCGTCGCGTCCGCCTTCTTCCCCGGACCGACGTACCAACGGACCGAGAACGAGGAGGGCGCAGGTCGCCAGGTGCCGGTGGCGACGCGCAGGACCCTGCCCACTCGCGCCTTCCCGCGGACCACGGGGTCACGCACCACCACCGGGGCGTCGCCCACGCGGACACGCACCGGGCGCGAGACGACCGTCAGGTCCCGGAGGTAGGGGTCGGCACCGGTGATCTCGACGGTGAGGTCGTGGCCACGGTCCGCCGCCACAGGCCGGTAGGACGCCTCGGTGGCGCCTCGGACCGCAGTCCCGTCGCGCAGCCAGCGGTACAGGACGGTGGCCGGCTGGAACCGCCACCGCTCCGCGAGGTCGGGAGCCGCCAGGCGGCCGTCGACCGCGGCGTCGCCCGTCGGTGCGGGGACGCCGAGAGCGGGCAGGTTGAAGACCTGGTTGGCCTGGCCGCAGCTCCCGTCGGCGGTCGGGCACCGCAGCGTCAGGGTGAAGGGCAGCTCGGCCGTGCCCGCGGGTCGGGTGAGCACGACGGCGCCGGAGCCGACGGGCCGGTTCCCGGTCGAGTAGGTGGTGAGGAAGTAGTAGGGGAAGGAGGCCGCGGCGGTCAGGCCCGTCCGGTAGACCCAGCTCGAGGAGCCTGTCTTGGCGGCGGCGAAGACGGGGGCCTCGTCGGCATCCCACGCGAGCCGGAGGTTCCCGTCGTCGACGGAGATCACGACCGCGTAGCAGGCGATCGGGTGCTCGTCGTCGAGCACACCCTTGACGCGGACCTTGCCCTGGGTGAGGTCGACGGCCCGGCACGCAGGGCCGGCGTCCCGTCCCACGATTCCGTCCAGCATCGCCACCTCGCCCGTGGCCACCTCGCCCGCCTTCGGCGCGCCCGAGATCGAGGACGCCGCCACGACCGCCGTGGAGCCCCAGTCGATGTCGGGGTTGCAGGCCTCGCTGAAGCAGGCGAGCGGCTGGCCCCAGTCGGTGGTGCCGGCCCAGGCGACGGCCAGGTCGCCGTCGGCGACGAACGAGCCGCGACGGAAGCCCTCCTGGTCACCGGGGTCGAAGCGGACGCACTCGACGTCGTGGATGCTGGTCACGGCCGCGGCCGTGGCGGAGCCGTCGACCTCACCGGCCAGGCAGTGCTCGTCGCCGGCGTGGGGCCGCACGGCGACCGTCCACGTCGGCTGGGTGGCGTCGTCCGGGGTGACCCGCACCTCGATCCGGTCCCCGGGCTGCGGCGTCTCGTCGAGGTCGCAGTAGCGCAGTGGGTCGGCGTCGGCACCTTGCTGCCAGGTGCACTCGTCACCTCGGCTGGGCGTGACGGTGACGCTGGCACCGGCGGTCGGGTCCGGCGTCCCGTCACCCGGCACGACCGAGACGAGCACGAGCGAGGCGAGCCGGTCGGCAGGCACCGACCAGCACAGGGTCGTGGCCTCGCCGGTGAGCGTGGCCGCGGTGCCTGACGGCGTCCCGTAGACGCCGACGGGCGCGTCGACGCACCCGTCGGGGACGTCCGCGGCGGAGGCGGGCAGCAGCGGCGCGGTCAGGAACGCGGCCACGAGTCCGAGCAGGGCGAGGACGAGGGCGGGCAGGCGCGTCGGCAGGGCCGGCGTGGTCACAGCAGGGGTCTCCTTGCAGTCCGAGATCCCGTGAACCCTAAACGTTTGCTGAGAGGCCTGCCGCACGAACCCCGGGAAAGCCGGAACGCGCCCGTCCGATCCGGACGGGCGCGTTCGTGGGGAGGAGCGTGGTGCCTCAGACGAGCGGGTGGACCACGACGGTCTGCTCGCGCTCGGGGCCGACGCCGATGGCCGACATCCGGGCACCGGAGAGCTTCTCGACGGCCTTGACGTAGTTCTGCGCGTTCTCCGGCAGGTCGGAGAAGGTGCGGCAGTCGGAGAGGTCCTCCCACCAGCCGGGCAGGTACTCGAAGATCGGCTTGGCGTGGTGGAAGTCGGTCTGGTTGACCGGCATCTCGTCGTGGCGCACGCCGTTGACGTCGTAGGCCACGCACACCGGGACCTGCTCGAGGCCGGTGAGCACGTCGAGCTTGGTGAGCACGAAGTCGGTGACGCCGTTGACGCGGGCGGCGTAGCGGGCGACGACGGAGTCGTACCAGCCGCAGCGACGCGGGCGACCCGTCGTGGTGCCGTACTCGTGGCCGGTCTTGCGCAGGTGCTCGCCGGCGTCGTCGAACAGCTCGGTCGGGAACGGACCCTCACCGACGCGCGTGGAGTAGGCCTTCACGATGCCGATGATCTGGTCCATCCGCATCGGCGGGATGCCGGAGCCGGTGCAGGCGCCGCCGGCGGTCGCCGAGGACGAGGTGACGAACGGGTAGGTGCCGTGGTCGACGTCGAGCAGCGTGGCCTGGCCTGCCTCGAGGAGCACGGTCTCGCCGCGGTCGAGGGCCTGGTTGAGCAGCAGCACGGTGTCGGCGACGTAGGGTCGCAGCCGGTCGGCGTGCACCAGCAGGCTGTCGACGATCTCGTCGACGCCGGGGGCACGGCGGTTGTAGATCTTGGTGAGGACCTGGCTCTTCAGCTCCAGGGCACCCTCGACCTTCTGGCGCAGGATCGACTCGTCGAAGAGGTCCTGCACGCGGATGCCGATGCGGTTCATCTTGTCGGCGTACGTCGGGCCGATGCCGCGGCCGGTGGTGCCGATGCGGCGCGAGCCGAGGAAACGCTCGGTGACCTTGTCGACCGTGCGGTTGTAGTCCGGGATGACGTGGGCGTTCGCGGAGACCACCAGCTTGGAGGTGTCGATCCCGCGGGCCTCGAGGCCGTCGATCTCGTGGAAGAGCACGTCGAGGTCGATGACCACGCCGTTGCCGATCACGGGCACGCAGCCGGCCGTCAGGATGCCCGACGGCAGCAGGTGCAGGGCGTACTTCTCCTCGCCGATGACGACGGTGTGGCCAGCGTTGTTGCCGCCGTTGAACTTCACGACGTAGTCGACGGAGGAGCCGAGCAGGTCGGTGGCCTTGCCCTTCCCCTCGTCTCCCCACTGGGCTCCGATGATGGCGATCGCGGGCATCTGCCTGCTCACTCTCCAGCCGGGGGCCACGCCCTCGCGGCGGGCCCTGAAAGGCGAATGCCCCCGGCACACGACCAGGGGCTTGTGCGGCCTCACGCTAGCACCGGAGCACCCTCATCCCCTGATCGGCGGCCCCCACCCGTCCGGTCCGGAACCGCTGGCGTTCGATGAGCGGACACCGGGCGGGGCCCGGGGGTCGACGCGGGGTGCGCGTCACGCCGAGTCGGGTGAGCGTGCCGGCCCGCTGTCGCCCGGTACCGTCCGGTACGTGGACCCGCTGCTCGTGATCAAAAACAGCGGCGCCGGGACCGCCGACGAGGAGACCCTCGAGCGCGGCTTGTCGGTGCTGCGCTCGGCGACCTCGGTCGAGGTCGTCGCCACCGGCGACCCGGGCGAGCTCAACAGCGTCCTGCACCGCGCCGGCACACGACGCATCGTCGTCGCGGGCGGGGACGGCAGCCTGCACGCCGTGGTCGCGGCGCTGCACGCCCGCGGGGAGCTCGGCCAGAAGGTCCTCGGCCTGCTGCCCCTGGGCACCGGCAACGACTTCGCCCGCGGCAACGCGGTCCCCCTCGAGGTGACCGAGGCCGCCCGCCTCGTCCTCACCGGGGTCGAGACGCCCGTCGACCTGGTCGTCGACGAGCTCGGGCGGGTCGTCGTCAACAGCGTGCACGTGGGCGCCGGCGCCCAGGCCAGCCGCCGCGGCGCACGCTGGAAGGAGCGGCTGCACCGCGTCGGCGTCGGCCGCGTCAACCTCGGCCGCCTCGGGTACCCGATCGGCTCCCTCCAGGCGGCCGTGAAGCCGCCCTTCGTGCGGCTGCGGGTCGAGGTCGACGGCGAGGTGGTGGTCGACGTCGACGAGCCGGTGCTCATGGTCGCCGTCGGCAACGCGCGCGACGTCGGCGGCGGCACCCCCCTCACTCCCCTGGCCCGGGTGGACGACGGCAAGGTCGACGTCATGGTCAGCCGCGCGATCGGCCCGCTGGCGCGGTTCGGCTACGTGGCCCAGCTGGTGCGGGGCACCCACCCGGCCCGCGACGACGTGGTCTACCTGCGCGGCGCCCGCGTCTCCGTGGCCGGCGAGGAGTTCTGGTGCTCCGCGGACGGCGAGATCGACGGGCCCGAGCGTCGCCGCACCTGGCGGGTCGAGCCGGGCGCCCTGCGCATGGTGCTGCCGGCGTCCGCCCCGACGACGACCTGATCAGGGGCGGCCGACTCCCCGCAGGTCAGAGCCAGCCGCGGCGGGCCGCCTCGACGCCGGCCTGGAACCGCGACTCGGCCCCCAGCTCCGACATCATGTCGGCCACCCGACGACGCACGGTGCGCAGGCTGACGCCGAGCCGGCGCGCGATCTGCTCGTCCTGCGCGCCCGAGGCGAGCTGCTGGAGGAGGAAGGTGCGCATGTCGGCACGGACCTCGTGGCGGGACTGCTGCGCGTAGGGCATCGCCTGGTCCCACACCGACTCGAACCACAGCGTCAGGGCCTGCACCCACCCCGTCTGGCGCACCAGCGAGCGGGGCTCGTCCATGAAGCCCAGCGGCTCGGGCAGGATCACGTGGGTGGTGCCGATGATGAGCATCCGGGTCGGCAGGTCCGGCACGAGCCGGATCTCCTCGCCCGCGGCCGCGCGTCGCGACAGGGTGTCGGGCATGTCGGTGACCGCGCGGACCGGGTAGATGGCGCGCGAGCGACGCCCCTTGGCCATCGCCTCGCCGATGAGGTGCAGCATCGCGTCCTCGCGCGGCGCCTCGAAGTGCTCGGCGCGGAACCAGAGCAGGTCGCCGCTGCTCTCCCGGATGAGGGAGGTGAGCAGCTGGACCGGGTTGCCGCCCGAGCTGATCTCCCCGTCGACGGCGCCGTGGTCGACCACCTCGCCCGGGTGCGGGCGGACGTTCGTCGCGGTCAGGTGCGGGATGGCCCCCGAGATCGCCTCGAGCCGACGGTGCGCGGCGGCGGCCGCACGGGAGGTCTCCTCCACGGCCTGCAGCACCGCCTCGGCCGGCGTCACGACGAAGACGCGCGAGTCACGCAGCTCGACCAGCCCGCGGTCGATCAGCGGCTGGAGGTCCACGAGCAGCTCCTGCTCCGTCTGGAGCAGGGTCGCGGCGATCGAGACGAGCTCACGACCCGACTGGCTCAGGACGCTCTGGTAGCAGCGCTCGGCCGGTCGGGGCACTCCGAGCGCCGACAGCACCGACTCCGGCGGCGGTAACGGCATGTCAGGGAGCGTATGCGCCGTGGACGACGGCGTCCGGCTAATCCGGGTGTACGCCGTTCCGGGCACCACTCGTGCACAGCACCGAAGGTCTCCCGCGGACAGGACTAGAGTCACCGAGAACTGTCCACATCATGCCAATGTCCGCCACAGCCTTTTACCTTGGGGCCGACAGTGAGCATGATTCCCCGCTAGGGCGGTCCGGTCCGTTCCTGGTTCGCCAGGGTCGTGACCGGGGCGGCACGGGCTTCGTCGGGGGATGACCCGGGTCTGCTCCACGCCCGGGTGTCGGGGTCGAGTTCAGGGGTTGACCCCGACGCCCACCCCTCCTCTGCGCGCCACCGGCGCTCCCCACGCGCGTGCCCGCGGGCGCTATCGACTCGTCCTTCGCGGCCGGTCCTCGATAACCTCGCCCCCATGAGTGACGACGCGCAGCAGGCCGTGCCCGGGACGGACGTCGACGACGTCCCCTCGCAGATCGCGGTCCGCAAGGAGAAGCGGGCGCGTCTGCTCTCCGAGGGCCGCGAGGCCTACCCCGTCCACGTCGAGCGGACGCACTCCCTGGCCGCCGTCCGCGAGGGCTGGGGGCACCTGGCCTCCGGCGAGGAGACGCAGGACGTCGTCGGGATCGCCGGCCGCGTGGTGTTCTCCCGCAACACCGGCAAGCTCTGCTTCGCCACGCTCCAGGAGGGCATCGGCACCCGTCTCCAGGTGATGCTGAGCCTGGCCGAGGTCGGCGAGGAGGCGCTGGAGGACTGGAAGCGCACCGTCGACCTGGGCGACCACGTCTTCGTCGAGGGCCGCGTCATCTCCTCGCGCCGCGGCGAGCTCTCCGTGATGGCCACCAGGTGGGAGATGGCGTCCAAGGCGCTGCGCCCGCTGCCGACGCTGCACAAGGACCTCTCCGAGGAGTCCCGCGTCCGTCAGCGCTACGCCGACCTGATCGTGCGCCAGGAGGCGCGCGACATGGTCCGCACCCGCGCGGCCATCACCCGCGCCGTGCGCGGCGTGCTCGAGGGCGGCGACTTCCTCGAGATCGAGACCCCGGCGCTCCAGCTGATCCACGGCGGTGCCGCAGCACGCCCGTTCACCACCCACATGAACGCGTTCGACCAGCCGATGACGCTGCGCATCGCGCTCGAGCTGAACCTCAAGAAGGCCGTCGTCGGCGGCGTCGACAAGGTCTACGAGCTCGGCCGGATCTTCCGCAACGAGGGCGTGGACTCGACGCACTCCCCCGAGTTCACGATGCTGGAGGCGTACGAGGCGTACGGCGACCAGTTCACGATGGCCGCGCTCATGCGCGAGCTGTTCCTGGCGGCCGCCGACGCGACCGGCTCGCGCCAGGTCGAGACCCCCGACGGTGTCGTCGACCTCGACGCCGAGTGGCGCTGGCTGCCGGTCTACGACGCCATCTCCGAGGCCGTCGGCGAGACGATCACGATCGACACCGACGCCGCCACGCTCATCGGGCACCTGGAGAAGCACGAGATCGACTTCGACCCGAAGTGGAGCAGCGAGAAGCTCGCGCTGGAGCTGCTCTCCGAGCTCGTCGAGCCGAACCTGCTGCAGCCGACGTTCCTGTGCGACTACCCGGCCTCGGCGCAGCCGCTGGCCCGCCCGCACCGCGACAAGCCGGGCCTCATCGAGGCGTGGGACCTCATCATCGCCGGCGTCGAGCGCGGCACCGCGTTCTCCGAGCTCATCGACCCCGTCGTGCAGCGCGAGGTGCTCACCACGCAGTCGCTGGCCGCCGCCGCGGGCGACCCCGAGGCCATGCAGCTGGACGAGGACTTCCTGCGTGCCCTGGAGTACGGCGCCCCGCCGATGGGCGGCCTGGGCCTCGGCCTGGACCGGATGATCATGCTGTTCACCGGCGCCGGCATCCGCGAGACCATCCTCTTCCCGCACCTGCGGCCCGAGGTCCGCTGACGCCGCACCGGTGATCGAGGTGCGAGCAGCCCTGGCACCCCACCGGTGATCGAGGTGCGAGGAGCCCTGGCGACGAGCCACGAGATCCCCGCACCCGACCACCGGCGTCGACGGCGGCGTCGGTCCCGGGCTCAGCCCACGTTGGCGAGCAGCGTCTCGTAGGCAGTGGCGCTGGTCTCGGCCAGGAACGTGGAGCAGCGCTCCCACTCCTCGGTCTCGCCGATGCTCTGCGCGGCCAGCGCCAGCATCGCCAGGCTCATGAGGAAGCCGCGGTTGGGCTCGTGCTCCCACGGCACCGGGCCGTGGCCCTTCCAGCCGTTGCGGCGCAGCAGGTCCAGCGAGCGGTGGTAGCCGACGCGGGCGTAGGCGTAGACGGTGATCGCGTCGTCCTCGCGCTCGGCGGCCGCGCCGGCGAGGGCGGCCCACGCGAAGGGGGACGACGGGTGCGCCCGCGCGACGTCCTCGGGCGCCGCGCCCGCGGCCAGCTCGGCCTGGGCCGGGTCGGCGGGGAGGTGGACCGGCGGAGGGCCGGCCATCAGGTCCTGTCCGATGCTCATGGCGCCATCCTGCCAGGCAGCGCGGCACGCACCGAGGCCCCTCCGGACGACCGACGGCCCGCACCCCGAGGGGCGCGGGCCGTCGTGACGGGACCGGTGCCGGATCAGCCCAGCGACTTGCCGGCGGAGGAGAGGTTCTCGCAGGCCTCGACCACGCGGGCGGCCATCGCGGTCTCGGCGGCCTTGCCCCACACGCGGGGGTCGTAGAGCTTCTTGTTGCCGACCTCGCCGTCGACCTTGAGGACGCCGTCGTAGTTGCCGAGCATGTGGCCGGCGATGGAGCGGGTGAAGGCGTACTGGGTGTCGGTGTCGATGTTCATCTTCACCACGCCGTAGGAGACGGCCTCGGCGATCTCCTCGGGCGCCGAGCCCGAGCCGCCGTGGAAGACGAAGTGGAACGGCTTGGAGCCGGCCTCGAGACCCATGGCCCCGACGACGGCCTCCTGCGCGTCCTTGAGCACGGACGGCTTGAGCTTCACGCCGCCCGGCTTGTAGACGCCGTGCACGTTGCCGAAGGTCAGCGCGGTCATGTAGTAGCCGCGGTCACCGTGGCCGAGCGCCTGCGCGGTGGCGATGGCGTCCTCGGGCGTGGTGTAGAGCTTGTCGTTGATCTCGTGCGCGACGCCGTCCTCCTCGCCACCGACGACGCCGACCTCGATCTCGAGGATGATGTTGGCGGCCTTGCACTTGGCCATGAGCTCCTCGGCGATGACGAGGTTCTCGTCCAGCGGCACGGCCGAGCCGTCCCACATGTGCGACTGGAACAGCGGCGCCTGACCGTTCTTGACCCGCTCCATCGACATGTCGAGCAGCGGGCGGACGAAGCCGTCCAGCTTGTCCTTGGGGCAGTGGTCGGTGTGCAGCGCGATGTTGACCGGGTAGTCCTTGGCCACCTCGGCGGCGTAGGCCGCGAAGGCCGCCGCGCCGGTCGTCATCTTCTTGACCTTCTGGCCCGAGAGGTACTCCGCGCCACCGGTGGAGACCTGGATGATGCCGTCGGACCCCGCGTCGGCGAAGCCCTGCAGGACGGCGTTGAGCGTCTGGGACGACGACACGTTGACGGCCGGGAAGGCGTACTGGCCGCTCTTGGCGGTGTCCAGCATCTCGGCGTACTTCTCCGGGGTGGCGATGGGCATGCGAGCTCCTCCGAGGAACGGGTTCGAGGCAGCGACGGGGCTGCGTCCTGCGTGCTGGGTCACCCTAGCGGCCCGTGCACCGCCCGGGTGAGGGTCGTCGGCCCCCGTAGGCTCGCGAGCATGAGCACCACGGCGTCCGGCGACGGGACCCGTCGCCGCACCACCGCGACCAGCTCCACCCGCAGCACGCGCATGCCCTTCTCCGCGCAGGTCACCTACCGTGCCGTGGCCTCCGCCGCGACGGGCCCGCACTGGTACCTCGACGCCGTCCCGCTGCGGCTGCGGGGTGCTCTGGACCGCCTGCTGGGCGGTGCCGCGCCGGCGTCCCCGAGCGGGCGTCCGCTGCTGCGGGCGGGCGAGCGCGCCGGGTTCTGGCGGGTGCTCCAGGCGGGCCGCGCCACCGACGGCCACCGCCTCCTCCTCGAGGCCGAGGTCCGCGCCCCGGGGCGGGTGACCCTGGAGACGGTCGTCTCCCCCGCCGCCCCCGGCCGGGACGCCGGCGCGGTGCTGACCCAGACGGTCACGCTGGCCCCCGCGGGACTCCTCGGCGCCGCCTACCTGGTGGCCGACCTGCCGGCACGCGAGGCGCTGCTGGAGGTCGTGCACCGCCGCACCGTGGCCGAGGTGCGCGGCTCGGTCTGGCGCGACGCCACCGACTGACCCGGCCGCACCCACCCCCGCAGGTGTGGTGGGGCCCGTCGCAGTACGTCCGTTCGCCGGACACGCGCTGCTCGGGCTGCCTAGGATGCCGCGCGCGCCGCGCCCGCACGGGCCACGGCCGTCCCCGTCGTCGCCTCCCGGAAGAGGACCCATGCACCGTCTCGGTCTGTCGCTGCTCGCCCTGCTGCTCGGCCCGCTCGTCCTGCTCGCCGCCACGTCGGCACCCGCCACCGCGGCCGGCGCCTGGAAGGGCGCGCCCCAGGTGGGTGACTGCTACAAGCTGACGTGGAAGCAGGTCCAGCGGGCGAGCGTGCCCGTCGACCCGGTGGCGTGCTCCAAGGGTCACCAGGCCGTCGTCCTGAGGACGGGCCTGCTCGACGCCGACACGGACTGGGACGACACCGACGCGGTCGCGCACGCCATCGCGCGCCGCTGCGCCACCGCCGCGGACCCGTGGACCACCGACGACCCCCGGGTCTCCTACCGGACCATGTACCTGCCGCTCATCTTCTGGCCGACCGCGGCGCAGCGCGCCCGCGGCGCCCGCTGGTACCGCTGCGACCTCGCCCTCCAGGGCACGGGCGAGGCCCTCGCCCAGCTGCCCGAGAAGCTCGTGAAGGTGACCTCGAGCAACGTCTCGCGCCGCACGCGCCGCTCCGTGACCCGCTGCGTCACCTCCGAGTACCTCTACACGCTGTGCGACCGGACGCACGCCTACCGCGGCACCGGCACCTTCGTCGCCAAGAAGCTGAGCAAGCGCACCGCCAAGGCCCAGCGCCAGGTCCGGGCGCGCGCCGTGGACCGCTGCCCCGCGCTGACCAGCACCGACGACTGGATCTACTCCTCGCAGGCGGTCACCGCCCGCAGCCGCGTGGTGCTCTGCTACTCCCGGCTCTCGCGCTGAGCCCCGGCCTCGCCGCCGCGCCACGTGGTGCCGGCGGCGAGGTCGGCGTGCTGCACGACCCAGCCGTGCATCGCGATGGCCGCGGCCGCCGAGGCGTTGATCGAGCGGGTCGAGCCGAACTGCGCGATCGAGAAGGTGGCGTCGCACGCCTCGCGGGCCCGGTCGGAGAGCCCCGGACCCTCCTGGCCGAAGAGGAAGCACACCCGCCGCGGCAGCACCGCGGTCTCCAGCGGCACCGAGCCGGGCAGGTTGTCCACGCCCCACAGCACCACGCCCTGGGCGTGCAGGTGCTCGGCGAGCGCCGGCACGTCGGCGTGGTGGAGCAGGTGCTGGTAGCGGTCGGTCACCATCGCGCCCCGGCGGTTCCACCGCCGGTTGCCGACCACGTGCACCTCGGCGGCGAGGAAGGCGTTGGCGCTGCGCACGACCGTGCCGATGTTGAAGTCGTGCTGCCAGTTCTCGATGGCCACGTGGAAGTCGTGCCGTCGGGTGTCGAGGTCGGCCCGGATCGCCTCCAGGCTCCAGTACCGGTAGCGGTCGACGACGTTGCGGCGGTCGCCGCCGGCGAGCAGCGCCGGGTCCCACTGCGGGCCCTCCGGCCAGGGCCCCTCCCAGGGCCCGACGCCGACCACGGGCTGCCCGTGCGGCATGGGGTCGTAAGGAGCCCGCTCAGGTTCCTCGACCGTCCCTGAATATTCCCTGGGAGCGCCGATGTGAGCGACTCCATCCCCGGCCTCCACGTCCTGGTCCCGCACAGGTGGCAGCGTAGTGAGGCTGCGTAGCCTGGTGGTGTGCTGGGGAGTCTGACGGTCGTCACGCCGATGCTGCTGGGGATGGACTTCCTCGACGCCTCCTACTGGCTCGACCTGCTCGGGCCGGCCCTGTTCTGGGTGGGCCTCGTCGTCGTGTTCGTCGAGTGCGGGCTGCTGTTCCCGTTCCTGCCGGGCGACACGCTGCTGTTCAGCTTCGGCATCTTCGTCTCGGCCGGCCACTTCGACCTGTTCCCCGGCACCGAGGCGGTCGAGGTCGTCCTCGCCGCGGCCCTGCTGTCGCTCTCGGCCTTCCTCGGCAACGTGGCGGGCTACGAGATCGGCCGCCGGATCGGGCCGCCCCTGTACCAGCGCGACAGCCGTTTCCTCTCCCGCACGCAGTTCGACCGCACCCAGCAGTTCTTCGACGACCACGGCCCCGTCGCGCTCGTCGGCGGCCGCTTCATCGCCTTCGTGCGCACCTACATCACCGTCGTCGCCGGTGCCACGCAGATGCGTCGCCGCGTGTTCCTCGTGTGGAGCGCGGTCGGCGCCACCCTGTGGGTCAGCGCCGTGACGCTGCTCGGCTACTTCCTGGGCGGCATCCCGTGGCTCGGGGAGAACCTCGACGTGCTGATGATCCTGGTGATGGCCGTCTTCTTCGTGCCCATGCTGGTGCAGTGGCTGCGCGAGCGCCGGCGCACCGACGGCGAGCAGGCGGACGAGGCGGCGCAGCCCGCCGGCCAGCAGACCACGCCGGCGCAGGCCGTCGCGCCCCGCCGTCGGCTGGCGCGCTGCTCGCGCTGACGGCCAGGACTCAGGCCGCGCGCCGCGCGCGGACCTCCTCGACCAGCACCAGCACGCCCACGACGACGGCACCGAGCAGACCCAGCAGGACGGGGCCCAGCACCGGGTCGTAGGGCGCCACGAGCGCCCCCGGGCCGTGCGCCTCGCCGTCCGCGGCGACCTCGGCCGTCTGCCACGGCCACAGCGCCCGCAGGGAGCCGATCATGAGCCCGGCCATCACCAGCAGCGTGGTGCGCCGGTGGTGCTCCAGCAGCCACCGCAGCAGCTGCACGAAGGACGCCAGGCCCACGACGGCACCGAGCCCGAAGACGGCGATGTAGCCGAGGTCGCGCTCGTCCACCGCGGTGAGCGTCGTGGTGTAGAGCCCGACGGCGAGCAGGAAGAACGAGCCGGAGACCCCGGGCACCACCAGCGCGCAGATCGCGATCGCGGCGGCCACGAAGACCACCGGCAGGGCCGGGTCGGCCTCGCTCGAGCCACCGGCCAGGGAGACCAGCGCGAAGGCCACGGCCGCCATGACGAGCACCAGCACCACCTCGAGGGCCGGGTGCCGTCGTCCGGCCGGGGGGAGCATCCGCAGGGGCACCACGATGCTCACGGCGACCAGGCCGAAGAACAGGCCGCGGGCCAGCTCGGGGTGGCCGGTCACGAAGGACTCCATGACCCCGGCGACGGTCAGCACCGCGGCGGCCATGCCGACCAGCACGGGCACGACCAGCCACCAGTCGGTGCGGGCGACCTCGGTGCGGAAGCCGGCGACCCGGTCGGGGCCGAGCACCAGCCGCTTGATCGCGGAGACGGCGTGCGAGGCGGAGCCGATGAGCTGCTCGTAGACGCCGGTGACCAGCGCGACCGTGCCGCCGGAGACGCCGGGCACGAGCTCTGCCATGCCGATGAGGAAGCCGCGGACCAGGTCCAGCGGCAGCAGCGCCCGCGAGCGGCGGGGCGCCTGCTCGACGGCATCCGGCGCCGAGGTCACCGGCCGCTCACGGCGTCGAGCTGGGCCTTGGTCAGCACCGGGCGGACCTCGAGGCCGACGTCGGCCAGGGGGTTGGTGCCCTCCGGGCTGCGGTCGATCGCGCAGACGACGACCTCGACGATCGCGCCGGCCTCGCGCAGCGCGTTCGTGGCGTCCCGCACGGCACCGCCGGTGGTGATGACGTCCTCGATGAGGGTGATCTTCTTCCCGGCGACGTCGGGGCCCTCGGCGAGCTTGCAGGTGCCGTACTCCTTGGCCTTCTTGCGCACGAAGAGGGCGGGCAGGTCGGTGAGGCCGGAGACGGCGGTGGCGATCGGCACGCCGCCCAGCTCCAGACCGCCCAGGAGCTCGGTCTCCTCCGGCAGCAGGTCGACCATCTGGAGCGCGACGCGGCGCAGCAGGCCGGGGTCGGACTCGAAGAGGTACTTGTCGAAGTACTCCGAGGCCACCTGCCCCGAGCGGAGGGTGAAGGTGCCGGTCAGGCGGCAGCGGGCGTCGATGTCGGCGGCGAGGCTCTCGTCGGTCACGGAGGCAGGCACAGAGGTAGGCACGGGGGCTATTCAACCCGGTGCCCGCGAGACGTGCGCGTGCCGTCCGGCACAGCCGCCTACGGTGGGGCCATGCAGGGCAGCAGCGGGCGACCTCCCACGGCGGCACGGCTGGCGGGCATCGCGCCCACCGTCTTCAGCAGCTACTCCGCGCTGGCGGTGGCCACCGGCTCCGTGAACCTGGGCCAGGGGTTCCCGGACGTCGACGGGCCGGCCGAGGTCGTCGAGGCGGCCCGGGCCGCGCTCGCCGCCGGGCACAACCAGTACGCCCCCGGCCCCGGCACGCCTGGGCTGCGCGCGGCGATCGCCGAGCACCAGCGCGAGCGCTACGGCATCACGCTGGACCCGGCCACCGAGGTCGTGGTGACCACCGGCGCCACCGAGGCGGTGGCGGCCGCCGTCCTGGGCCTGGTCGAGCCCGGTGACGAGGTCCTCGTCCTCGAGCCCTGGTACGACTCCTACGTCGCGATGCTCCAGGTGGCCGGCGCGGTGCGGGTCCCCGTCACCCTGCGGGCCCCCGACTTCCGGCTGGACGTGGCGGCCCTGCGCGCCGCGGTCACCGACCGCACCCGCGCGATCCTGCTCAACACCCCGCACAACCCGACCGGCACGGTGCTCACCGACGCCGAGCTGGAGGCCGTCGCGGCGCTGGCCGTGGAGCACGACCTGCTGGTGATCACGGACGAGGTCTACGAGCACCTCACCCTCGACGGCCGGGTGCACCGTCCGCCCGCCACCTTCCCCGGGATGGCCGAGCGGACGCTGAGCATCTCCAGCCTCGGCAAGTCGTTCTCGCTGACCGGCTGGAAGATCGGCTGGGCGACCGGCCCCGCGCACCTGGTCGGTGCGCTGCTGGCGGCCAAGCAGTGGCTCACCTTCACCTCCGGCGCACCGCTCCAGCCGGCCGCCGAGGTGGCGCTGCGCGAGCACGCGCACTGGCCCGGCGAGCTGGCCCGAGACCTCCAGGGCCGCCGCGACCTGCTGGTCTCGGGCCTGGTGCAGGCCGGGGTGGTGGCCCCGGGGGCTGCCCCGCCGCGTCCGGAGGGCACCTACTTCGCCGTCACCGACGTCGCCCACCTCGGGTGGGCCGACGGCGAGGCGTTCTGCCGGGCCCTGCCGGAGCGCGCGGGGGTCGTGGCGATCCCGTTGCAGGGCTTCGGCGACTCCGACGCCGGCACGCACCTGGTGCGGTGGACGTTCTGCAAGCGCCCCGAGGTGCTGACACAGGCCGTCGAGCGGCTGCTCGCCGCCGACCTGCACGCCTGAGGGCCCGGGGCCGGGTGGCTACTGCCCGCGCATCCAGGCGCTGACGTCCCCGCGGGCCAGCAGCACCACGGTGACCAGGCAGCCGCCGGCCGGCAGCAGGAGCACCGGCGAGGCCAGGGCGCCCAGCAGCATGAACAGGCCGGCCAGGGCGGCCGAGACCAGCAGCATCCAGCGGGCCCACTCGCGGCCGGTCCAGGTGAGCACGGCGAGGACGACGGCCGCCACGCACCACAGCACGAGCCCGCCGATCATCACCAGCATGAGCGTGAGCAGGGTGCCGCGGTCGAACGCCTCCGCGGCGGCGGGGTCGATGGCCTGCATCTGGGCGAGCGCGTCGTCGATGGCGGCGTCGACCTCGGCGGAGCCGGTGAGCAGCAGGGTGGCGCCCGAGAGCAGCAGCACCACGCCGATCATGCTGGCCACGCCCCAGGTGAGCAGGCAGGCCGAGACCACGGACTGCGGCCTGCGCCCCGGGGAGGGCCGGCCGGGGCGGCCGGTGACGACGCCGGGGTGCTGCGCGGGCGCGGGCCCGGCCTGCGGCGCGCCGAACGCGGTCGGGTGCGGGGGCGGCGTGCCGTCGGGGGCTCCGGCACCGCCGGCGGGCGGCCACCCGGAGCCGGGGGCCTGCGGGGACGGGGGGACCGGCGAGCCGGCGCGCGGGGCCGGGCGCTCGGGGCGGCGCAGCGTGGCGGTGGAGGCGTCCCACTCCGGCGGCGCCTTGTCGGGGTCGAACCACCAGCGGCCCGGCGGCAGCCAGAACATCACGGCGGCGGCGCCGACGATCGAGGTGAGGATGCTCCCCGAGACCAGGCCGAGCAGGAAGATCGGGGCGGCCAGCACGGTGACCACCAGCCGCGCCGGGCGCGAGCCCTGCCGCACCTGCCACCCGAGGATGGCGGTGACCACGGCGCACAGCGCCAGCACGATCGTCGCCCAGTGCAGCACGTCGAGCAGCTGGGTGGTGGTGACGTCCAGGTCGCTCCACGGCTCGGAGGCGGCCCACGCGGCGACCTGCTCCCGGCTCTCCAGTGAGCGCAGGTCCGCGACCCGCTCGTAGGAGCCGACGACGACGCCGACCGAGCCCAGGATCATCAGCCAGGCCGCGAGCCCGACCTGCGGCGGCCTCGGAGTTGCGTCGCTCACGGCTCCATCCTTCCAGACGGGTGGGAGCCGTCCGCCCGGGACCGGCCCCGGACCCGCGGGGGCGGCCCGGAGCCGCGCCGGGGACCGCCGGGGCCCTGTGGCCGACCCCTCACCCGTCCGGCTGCGAGAACGGGGCAGGCTGGTGGTGCCACCACGACCCCGACCCCCTGGGAGAGCTTCCCCATGACCGTGACCGTTCCCGCACTCGCCGCCGCCTCCGCCGACGCGCCCTTCGAGCGCGTCCAGCTGGAGCGCCGCGACCTGCGCCCGGACGACGTCCGCATCGACATCCGCTGGGCGGGCATCTGCCACAGCGACATCCACACCAAGCGTGAGGAGTGGGGCACCGCCCACTTCCCGCTCACCCCCGGCCACGAGATCCTCGGCACCGTCGTCGAGGTCGGCGACCAGGTGACCACCCACCAGGTCGGCGACGTCGTCGGCGTGGGCTGCTTCGTCGACTCCTGCATGGAGTGCGCCCCCTGCAAGGACGGCGAGGAGCAGTACTGCCTCAAGGGCGGCATCGGCACCTACGGCGTCGAGGACTACTACGGCGAGGTGACCCAGGGCGGCTACAGCGGCCAGGTCGTCGTCCGTGACCACTTCGCCGTGAAGATCCCGGACTCCTACACCGAGGCCGACTACGCCGCCGTGACCCCGCTGCTGTGCGCCGGCATCACCACCTACCACCCGCTCAAGGAGCACAACGTGGGCCCGGGCACCCGCGTCGGCGTCGTCGGCCTCGGCGGCCTCGGCCACGTGGCCGTGAAGCTGGCCGCCGCCATGGGCGCGGAGGTCTCCGTCTTCTCCCGCACCGACGCGAAGAAGGAGGACGGCCTCTCCTTCGGCGCCAAGCACTACTACGCCACCGAGGACGGCTCGGTCTTCTCCGACCTCGCCGGCTCCTTCGACGTCATCGTCAACACCGTCGGCGCGAACATCGGGCTGGACGCCTACATGGGTCTGCTCGACCGCGGCGGCGTGCTGCACGACGTCGGCGCCCCCGAGGAGAACCTGTCGGTCTCGGCGTTCTCGCTGCTCGTCAACCGCCGCTCGCTGGCCGGCTCGATGATCGGCGGACTGCCCGAGACCCAGGAGATGATCGACTTCGCCGCCGAGCACGGCGTCACCGCGACGGTCGAGGTCATCTCCGCCGACCAGGTCGACGAGTACTACGACAAGGTCGTGCACGGCCAGGTCCGCTACCGCGCGGTCATCGACACCGAGACCCTCTGAGGCTCACCCGCACCACGCAGCAGCCCCCGACCCTCACCGGGTCGGGGGCTGCTGTCGTTCCGGGGCGCGCCCGTCAGGCCTGCACGCTCAGGCCCGCACGCTCAGGCCCGCACGCTCACTCCTTCACGCTCACTCCTGCACGCTCAGGGCCAGGCCCTGTGCCGTGCCGTCGGCGTCCGGCGCCACGTCCACGTGGACGGTGCCGCCGTCGGTGACCTGGCCGCCGATGAGCAGCCGGGCCAGCGGGTCCCCGATCGCGGTCTGGACGAGGCGGCGCAGCGGGCGGGCGCCGTAGGCCGGGTCGTAGCCCGTGTCGGCGAGCCAGGTGCGGGCCGCGTCGGTGACCTCGACGTGGATGCGTCGGGCCGCCAGCCGCGTGTCGAGCAGCGCCAGCTGGAGGTCGACGATGTGGGCCAGCGCGTCCTTGGAGAGCGCCTCGAAGGTGACGATCTCGTCGAGCCGGTTGAGGAACTCGGGCTTGAACGCGCTGCGGACCACCGCGAGGACGGCCTCCCGCTGCTTCTCCGGGTCCAGCCCCGGGTCGACCAGGTGCTGGCTGCCCAGGTTGGAGGTGAGGATCAGCAGCGTGTTGCGGAAGTCCACGGTGCGGCCCTGCCCGTCGGTCAGGCGGCCGTCGTCCAGCACCTGCAGCAGGATGTCGAAGACCTCGGGGTGCGCCTTCTCCACCTCGTCCAGCAGCACGACGCTGTAGGGGCGTCGCCGCACGGCCTCGGTGAGCTGACCGCCCTCGTCGTAGCCGACGTAGCCCGGAGGGGCACCGACCAGGCGCGCCACCGAGTGCTTCTCGGAGTACTCGCTCATGTCGATGCGGACGATCGCCCGCTCGTCGTCGAAGAGGAAGTCGGCCAGCGACTTGGCCAGCTCGGTCTTGCCGACACCGGTGGGGCCGAGGAAGAGGAACGAGCCGGTCGGCCGGTTCGGGTCGGAGATGCCGGCCCGGCTGCGGCGCACCGCGTCGCTGACCGCCTCGACGGCCTCGCGCTGGCCGATCAGCCGCTCGCCGATGACCTCCTCCATCCGCAGCAGCTTGGCGGTCTCGCCCTCGAGCATGCGGCCGGTCGGGATGCCGGTCCACGCCTCGACGACGTCGGCGATCTGCTCGGGCCCGACCTCCTCGCCCACCAGGGGCTCGAGGTCGTCGGTGGGCTCGCTCTCGGCCGCCGCGGCGATCTGCCGCTCCAGGGCCGGGATGCTGCCGTAGAGGATCTTGCTGGCGCCGCCGAGGTCGCCCTGGCGCTGGAGGTTCTCCGCCTCCACGCGCAGCGCGTCGAGCTGACGGCGCAGCTCGCCCTCGCCCTCGAGGGTCTGCTTCTCCCGCTCCCAGCGCACCTCCAACGCGCGCAGCTCCTCCTCGGCGTCCGCGAGGTCGGCGCGCAGCGCGGCCAGCCGCTCCACGGAGGCGTCGTCGTGCTCCTTCTCGAGCGCGAACTCCTCCATCTTCAGCCGGTCCACGTGGCGGCGCAGCTGGTCGATCTCCTCCGGCGAGGACTCGATCTCCATGCGCAGCCGCGAGGCCGCCTCGTCGATCAGGTCGATCGCCTTGTCGGGCAGCTGGCGGCCGGTGATGTAGCGGTCGGAGAGGCCGGCGGCCGCGACCAGCGCGGCGTCGGTGATGCGGACGCCGTGGTGGGCCTCGTACTTCTCCTGGATGCCGCGGAGGATCTGGATGGTGTCCTCCACGCTGGGCTCGCCGACGAAGACCTGCTGGAAGCGACGCTCCAGCGCGGGGTCCTTCTCGATCGACTCGCGGTACTCGTCGAGCGTGGTGGCACCGATCATGTGCAGCTCGCCGCGCGCCAGCATCGGCTTGAGCATGTTGCCGGCGTCCATCTGGCTGTCGCCGCCGGCACCCGCCCCGACGACCGTGTGCAGCTCGTCGATGAAGGTGATGACCCGACCCTCGGCGGACTTGATCTCCTCGAGCACGGCCTTGAGCCGCTCCTCGAACTCGCCGCGGTACTTCGCGCCCGCGACCATCGCCGCCAGGTCGAGCGAGAGCACCCGCCGACCCTTGAGGGAGTCGGGCACGTCCCCCGCGACCACGCGCTGGGCCAGGCCCTCGACGACGGCGGTCTTGCCGACGCCGGGCTCGCCGATGAGCACGGGGTTGTTCTTGGTGCGCCGCGAGAGCACCTGCACCACGCGGCGGATCTCCGCGTCACGGCCGATGACGGGGTCGAGGCGACCCTCCTCCGCGGCGGCGGTGAGGTCGACGGAGTACTTCTCCAGGGCCTCGTAGGAGTCCTCGGCGTCCTGGCTGGTGACCCGCCGGTTGCCGCGCACGGCGGCCAGCGACTCCGTGAGCGCCTCGGCGCTCAGCCCGGCCTCGGCGAGCACGGTGCGGGCGCTGGACTCGACGGTGGCCAGCGAGATCAGCAGGTGCTCGCTGGCGACGTAGTCGTCCTTCATCGAGCCCGCGAGGTCGAGGGCCCCGGCGAGGACGCGGGTGAGGGCCGCCGAGGCGGCCGGCTGCTGCACGGTGGCCCCGGTGGCGCGGGGCAGCCGCTCGAGCGCGGCACGGGCCCCGGAGACGAGCGCGCCGGCGTCGACGCCGCTCCTGGTGACGAGGCTGCGGGCGACCCCGTCCTCCTGCGCGAGGAGCGCCACCAGCAGGTGGATCGGCTCCGTCGCGGTGCTGCCGCCCTGCGTGGCGGCGATCTGAGCAGCCTCGATGGCCTCGCGGCTGCGGGTGGTGAACTTCTCGGCGCCGAACTGGCTCATGAGTCCTGTCCCCTCCTGAACGACGACTTCCGCGACGTGCGCGGCCCACCACCCAGTGTGGCGGTCACCTGGCTCAACATCAAGAAAGTTGAGCCTATTCCACTCAAGTCGGGACGTTGTTCCCGCGGCGCCCGGCAGACCTGCGTGCCGCCGGGGGCCGTCCCGCGGGACGCGGGGCCACAGGGTGGCCACGGCGGCGCCACGTGTGGCCCACGTCTCGCCAACCGGTCCCGCTGGGCACCGATCCGTGCCAGTCTCCTCCTGAGAGTCCAGGCCCGCCCTCCCCCCGCGAAGAGGCCCCATGAGCAGCACCCGGCACCGCGTCGTGATCATCGACGACACCTCCGACCTGCGCGAGCTGCTCAGGCTGGCGCTGCACCGGGGTGGGTTCGAGGTGGTCGGCGAGGCCGGCGACGGCCGCCGCGGCGTGGAGGTCGTGCGCGAGACCGAGCCGGACATCGTCCTCCTGGACCTCTCGATGCCGGTCGTCGACGGGCTCGACGCGCTGCCGGCGCTGCGCCGCGCGGTGCCCGAGGCCACGATCATCGTGCTCTCCGGCTTCGGCGCCACGCAGATGTCCGACCGCGCGCTGGCCAACGGCGCGGACGGCTACGTGCAGAAGGGCAGCTCGCTGGACTCCGTGCTGGCCTACCTCCAGGACGTGGTGGCCGGCGTGCCCGCGGCCACCGCCCGCTCGCTGACGGTGGCGCAGCCGACCGCCCCGGACCAGGTGGTCCTGGAGGGGCACCACCCCGCCCCGTCCGACCACCGGCACCCGGCGCCGACGGGCGGCGGAGCGGGCGGCGGGGCGGGCGACGCCTGGGCCGAGGCGCTGGACCTCGCGCCGGTGGGCGTCGTGGAGCTGGCCGACGAGCCGCTGCTGCGGGTGCTGCGGATCAACCCGGTGGCCCGGCGCCAGCTGGACGGCGCGGACGTCGGCAGCCCCCTCGGCTTCGTCAACGGCCCCCTGGCCACGCTGGTGGCCTACCACCGGCTCAGCGACGACGCCGCCTTCGAGGTCGACCTCGGGGGCACGACCGCGCGGGTGGTGCTGCGCCGCAGCAGCCACGCCTCGCTGCTCGTCTACCTCGACTCGGGGCAGGACGACGTCGCCGTGCTGCGCCGCGCCATCGCCACCGCGGCCCACGAGATCCGCGGGCCGGTCGCGGTCATCTGCGGCATCGCGGAGGCCAGCACGTGGGGCGGCGGGTCCGAGCTGGACGGCGAGACCCAGGCCCGGCTGATGACCTCGGTCTCGCGGCAGGCCCGCATCCTCGACGGCATCACCGCGGACCTGCTCACCACCGCCCAGATCCAGCGGGGCACCCTGAGGCTGGACCCGCGCGAGGTCGACGTCGAGGCGACCGTCCGGGCGCTCGTCGCCGACCGCTTCGGCGACGAGGTCGAGGTGGTCGTCGAGGACGACCGGCGCGTCGTGGCGGACCCGCTGCGCCTGGAGCAGATGGTCACCAACCTCGTCGGCAACGCCCTGAAGTACGGGCAGGCGCCCTGGTCCGTGCACGTGCGGCCCGAGGGAGCCCTGGTCGCGATCGACGTCGTCGACCACGGCCGCGGCGTGCCCGAGGAGTTCCGCGCGCAGCTGTTCGCGGAGTTCTCCCGCGCCAGCGGCACCGTGGCCACCGGCACCGGCCTCGGCCTCTACGTGGTGCGCGGCCTGGCCGAGGCGCAGGGCGGCCGCGCCGGCTACGAGCCCGGCCAGTACGGCGGCTCGGTGTTCACGGTGGCGCTCCCGGCGGTCACGCAGGCCTGAGGGAAAGGCCTGAGGGAGCGGCGCTCAGCGCCCCCGGCGCCAGACGACCATCGACTGGCCGGGGTCGGGCCGGCGCAGCACGGGCAGGCGCCCGCCCGAGGAGGGAGCACCGGACGCCGGCTCGCCCGCCTGCGCCGCGCGCAGCCGCAGCGCGGCCTGGCGCAGCGCCTCGCGCAGGTGCTCGTTCTCGTCCACGAGCTCGCCGTTGCGGGCGGCGAGCGCGTCGACCTGGTTCTCCAGCTCGAGGATGCGTCGCACGCCCTCGATGCCGGTGCCGGACGCCGTCAGCTCGGCGATCTGGCGCAGCCGCTCGACGTCGCGCTGGCTGTAGCGGCGGCCACCCCCACCGGTGCGGCCGGGGGTGATGAGCCCCATCCGCTCGTAGGTGCGCAGCGTCTGCGGGTGCAGGCCGGTGAGCTCGGCAGCGACGGAGATGACGAAGACGGCCGCGTCCGGGTCACCGAACGGGCTGCCCCCGCCTGCTCCCTGGCGGCCCGCCATCACTGACCGGCCTGGCTGAACAGGTTGGCGCGCAGCGGCTTGTCGGCCATGGCCGCACGGTACGCCTCGACCGCGGCCCGGGCCTCGGCGTCGAGCTGGGCGGGCACGTGCACCTTGACCGTGGCGAGCAGGTCCCCGCGGGAGCCGTCCGCCTTGGGGGCGCCCTTGCCCCGGACGCGGAAGGTCCGGCCGTCCGGGGTGCCGGCCGGCACCCGCAGGGTGACCGGTGCGCCGCCGAGGGTGGGCACCTTGATCTCGGCGCCCAGGGCCAGCTCGTCGAAGCCGACGGGCACGTCGAGGGTGAGGTTGTCCTCCTTGCGACCGAAGACCCGGTGGCCGGAGACCTTCACCGTGACGAAGAGGTCGCCGGCGGGGCCGCCGTTCTCGCCGGGGGCGCCCTTGCCGCGCAGCCGGATGCGCTGCCCGTCCTTCACGCCCGCGGGGATGCGGGCCTGGATGGTGCGCGCGGAGCGGCCGCGACCGGAGCCCAGGCAGGTGGGGCAGGGCTGGTCGTAGGTGAGCTGGCGGCCGCCGCAGGCGGGGCAGGTCTCGTTCATCGAGAAGGCGCCGCCGACGCTGTTGGTGACGAAGCCCGTGCCCTCGCACTCGGGGCACACGTGCGGCTTGGTGCCGGGCTTGCCGCCGGTGCCGGAGCAGGTCTCGCAGGCGGTCTCGGAGGTGAGCCGCAGCGAGATCGTCACGCCGTCGATGGCGTCGGTGAAGCTGATGGTGGCGCTGGACTCGACGTCCGCGCCCTTGGTGGCCCGGGGCCGGCGCTGCTGGCGACGTCCGCCACCGCCGAAGAGGTCGCCGAACATGTCGCCGAAGCCGCCGGAGCCGCCCTGGTCGCGCAGCAGGTCCTCGAGGTTGATCCCGCCCTGCTGGCCGAAGCCGTAGCCGCTGGTGCCGCCGGCGTTGTGCCCGAAGCCCGGGCGGAAGCCGGAGCCGTAGGCGCTGCGGAACTCGTCGTACTTCGTGCGCTTGTCGGGGTCGCCGACGACGTCGTAGGCCTCGGCGACCTCCTTGAAGCGGTCGTGCTTCAAGGTGTCGTCGGGGTTGGAGTCGGGGTGGTTCTCGCGCGCGAGCTTGCGGTAGGCCTTCTTGATCTCGTCCGCGCCGGCGTCCCTCTTCACGCCGAGCACGGAGTAGAAGTCCTTCTGCGCCCAGTCGGCGCGGAAGCCGTCGTTGTCAGCCATCTGGCCTCCTCCTCTCGCTCACGCGGGTCGTGCCCTCGCTCATGGTCCCCGGCCCCGGGGGCGCCGCGGGGGCGCCGCTCCGGGGCCGGGCGGGTGGTGCTGGGTCCTGCTGGGTGGTGCTGGTCGCTCAGCCCTCGGCCGGGTCGACCACGAGCACCTGGGCGGCGCGGACGACGCGGTCGCCGATCCGGTAGCCGGCCTTGGCGATCACCTTGCACGTGGTGACGCTGACCTCGGGGTCGGTGCCCACGTGGGAGAGCGCCTCGTGCAGGTTGGGGTCGAAGGCGTCACCGGGCTCGCCGAAGCGGACGAGGCCGGAGGAGGCCACCGTGCGCTCGAGCTGCTCGGCCACGGCCTTGAACCCGCCCTCGAGCGGCTCGTGGTCGCGGGCGCGGTCGATGGTGTCCAGCACCTCGACGATGGGCGCGAGCGCCTGGTAGGTGGCGTTCTCGCGCAGCTGCTCGCGGTCCCGCTCGACGCGCCGCTTGTAGTTGACGAACTCGGCCTGCAGGCGCTGGAGGTCCGCGGTGCGCTCGGCGGCGCGGGCCTCGGCCTCGGCGACGGGGTCGACGGTCTCCTCCACCACGGGCTCGGCGGCCGGGGTGTCGGCGTTCGTCTCGTCAGCGGCCAGCGGCTGCTCGACCTCGGTCTCCTCGGTCATCGTCGCTGCCTCCTCTCCGAAGGTGCCGCCGGGGGCGGGAGCGGCCTGCTCCCGCCCCGCGGCGTCGTCGGCCTGGGTCACTTGGACTCGTCCGTGGAGTCCTCGTCCACGACCTCGGCGTCGACGATGTCGTCGTCGGCCTCGCCCGTGGCACCGGTGGTGCCGCCGGCGGCCTCCGCGTCGGCCTCGGCCGCGGCGTACATGGCCGCACCCATCTTCTGGCTGGACTCGTTGAGCTTGCTGACGCCGGCCTCGATGTCCTCGGCCGAGGCGTCCTCCTTCTCGAGGGTCGCCTTGAGGGCGTCGACGTCGGTCTGCACCTCGGTCTTGACGTCCTCGGGCAGCTTCTCGCCGTTGTCGGTGAGGAACTTCTCGGTCGAGTAGACGAGCTGCTCGGCCTGGTTGCGGGTCTCCACCGCGGCGCGACGCTTGGCGTCCTCCTCGGCGTACTGCTCGGCCTCGCGGACCATCCGGTCGATGTCGTCCTTGGAGAGCGCGGAGCCGCCGGAGATCGTCATGGACTGCTCCTTGCCGGAGGCCTGGTCCTTGGCGATCACGTGGACGATGCCGTTGGCGTCGATGTCGAAGGTGACCTCGATCTTCGGCACGCCGCGCGGGGCCGGCGGGAGGCCGGTCAGCTCGAAGTTGCCGAGCGGCTGGTTCTGGGCCCACATCTGGCGCTCGCCCTGGGCGACCTTGATCTCCACCGACGGCTGGTTGTCGTCCGCGGTGGTGAAGATCTCCGACCGCTTGGTGGGGATGGTGGTGTTGCGCTCGATGAGGCTGGTCATGACGCCGCCCTTGGTCTCGATGCCCAGCGACAGCGGGGTCACGTCGAGCAGGAGCACGTCCTTGACCTCGCCCTTGAGCACGCCGGCCTGGAGCGCGGCGCCGTCGGCGACGACCTCGTCGGGGTTGACGCCCTTGTTGGGCTCCTTGCCGCCGAGCAGGCTCTTGACCAGGTCAAAGACGGCGGGCATGCGGGTCGAGCCGCCGACCATGACCACGTGGTCGATGGCGGAGACGTTGACGCCGGCGTCCTTGAGGACGGCCTGGAACGGCTTCTTGGTCCGCTCGAGCAGGTCCTCGGTGAGGCGCTGGAACTCGCCGCGGGTCAGGCGCTCCTCGAAGTGGAGGGGGCCGGACTCGCCGTGGGTGATGTAGGGCAGGTGGATGGTGGTCTCGGACGAGCTGGAGAGCTCGATCTTCGCCTTCTCCGCCGACTCCTGGAGGCGCTGCTGGGCGATCTTGTCCTTGGACAGGTCGACACCGTTGGCGTCCTTGAACTTCTTGACCATCCAGTCGACGACGCGGTTGTCCCAGTCGTCGCCACCGAGGTGGTTGTCACCGGAGGTGGCCTTCACCTCGACGACGCCCTCGCCGACCTCGAGGAGGGACACGTCGAACGTGCCGCCACCGAGGTCGAAGACCAGGATCGTCTGGTCCTCGCCCTTGTCCAGGCCGTAGGCCAGGGCCGCGGCGGTGGGCTCGTTGACGATGCGGGAGACGTTCAGGCCCGCGATCTCGCCGGCCTCCTTCGTCGCCTGGCGCTGCGCGTCGGAGAAGTACGCCGGCACGGTGATGACCGCGTCGGTGACGTCCTCACCGAGGTAGGCCTCGGCGTCGCGCTTGAGCTTCTGCAGGATGAAGGCGCTGATCTGCTGGGGCGTGAACGACTTGTCGTCGATCGCGGTCTTCCAGTCCGTGCCCATGTGGCGCTTGACGGACCGGATGGTCCGGTCGACGTTGGTGACGGCCTGACGCTTGGCCACCTCGCCGACGAGGACCTCGCCGGACTTGGAGAACGCGACGACCGAGGGGGTCGTGCGAGCGCCCTCGGCGTTCGCGATGACGGTGGGCTCGCCACCCTCGAGGACCGACACGACGGAGTTCGTGGTGCCGAGGTCGATACCGACCGCACGGGCCATGGTGAGTACCTCCTGGTGTGGAGCGCCCTCCCCGGTCGGGGTCGGGCTGCTCGGGTTTGCTGCTGCCTGTCTGTGGGCCGCGTCCGCTCCGCCTCGCTCGGGGGCGGACGGCGGCGGGCTCAGGGGGCCCCGCTGATCGCTCAGCCGGGCTCGTCGAGAACCACTATGCGTCGCTGCCGACTCTCGTACAAGTCTCTTGAGTGGCATCGACTCAACTTTTCTCACTGGGTGCAATGCTGCCGCGCGTCGATCCATTCCCGGTGACCCGAAAGGAGTTGGCCGCGGCGCCCAGGAGCAGCGACCGTGTCCCCATGAGCACCGAGCCCGTCCTGCGCAGCCTCACCGTCGACGACGAGGCGGCCGTGCGCGCCGCCCACTCCGAGCTCTCGGCGGACGACTTCACCTTCCTCCTCGAGATCGGCGAGGACGAGCCGTGGGCCGACTTCGTGGAGCGGCTGCCCACCCTGCGCACCGACCCGCCCGCAGGCCGCGTGCCGGCCGAGTTCCTGGTCCTCGTGGTCGACGGGGAGATCGCCGGCCGCGTCTCGATCCGGTACGAGCTGAACGACTGGCTGACCCGGTGGGGCGGCCACGTCGGCTACGGCGTGCGACCCGGCTTCCGGCGCCGCGGCTACGCCTCGCTGATGCTGACCAGCGCGCTCCAGCGGCTCGCGGAGGCCGGGGTGGAGCAGGCCCTGGTGACCTGCGACGACGGCAACCTCGGCTCGGCCGCCGTCATCCTCGGCTGCGGCGGGGTGCTCGAGGACGTCGTCCCCGGCCCGGAGGACGACCCGACCCCGAAGCGCCGCTACTGGGTGCCCACGACCCGCTGACCCCGGCCCCCGAGTCCGGCCCCGAGTCGGACGCAGCGCCGGCGCGTCAGGCGATGAGGCCCGCCATGCGCAGGCCGATGTCGACCACGGAGACGCGGTCGAGCACGGCGATCTCGTCGAGGGAGAACCAGCGCGCCTCGTCCGTGGAGCCGTCGACCTCGGGCGCGAGCTCGCCCCCGACGACGTGCGCCTTGAAGATGGTGCGCACGGCCTTGAACGGACGGTCGGTGTCGACGTGGCGGCGGTGCGGGTCGAGCACGTAGCTGTCCACGCCCAGGAGGCCGCACAGCTCGGCCTCGTAGCCGGTCTCCTCGCGGACCTCGCGCACGACGCCCTGCTCCACGTTCTCGTGCAGCTCGACGCCGCCGCCGGGCAGCGTCCACTGCCGACGGGTGCCCTCGTTCCACAGGGCCAGCAGGACGCGGACGTCCCCGCCCTCACCGTCGACGACGACGGCGTACGAGGCCAACCGGGTGTCGTAGGCGGTGTAGTGCATCCTCCTAGTCTGCCGCGCCGACCCCGACGGGCCGAACCGAGGTGCCCGCGGCCGCGACCGTCTCCAGGCGCGAGAGCAGCGCCGCGGTGGCCGGCACGGCGTCGGCGCCGACCCGGTGCACGACCCCCACGTGCCGCTCACCCAGCCCGGCCAGCGGCCGCACCGTGACGTCCGGGTGCCGGTAGGCGGCCAGGGCCGAGGCGGGCAGCGCGGTGACGCCCAGCCCGCGCGCCACGAGGTTCTGCACCACGACGTAGTCGTCGGTGGTGTGCCGCAGCGCAGGCTCGAACCCGGCCGCCCGGCACGCCGCCAGCAGGTGCGTGCGGCACCGGACGCAGCCACCCACCCAGGGCTCGTCGGCCAGGGCCGCGAGGGTGGACGGGGCGGGGCGGCCGGGCCCGGTCACGAGCAGCACCGGCTCCACCAGGAGCGGCCGCCACACCAGGGGGCCGAGGTCGGCGGGCGGTCCGTCGTGCGCGAAGGCGAGCGCGAGGTCGGCGTCACCGGCGAGCACGGCCGGCACGGACGTCTCGGGCTCGGCCTCCTCCAGCCCCACGGTCACGCCCCGGTGGGCGCGCGCCAGCGCCTCGATCGCCGCCGGCACGAGGGTCGCCGCCCCGCTCGGGAAGGCCTGGAGCCGCACCCGGCCCGCCCGCAGCCCGGCCAGCGCGGCCAGCTCCTCCTCCGCGGCGTGCAGCTCGGCGGCCACGGCGTCGGCCCGCCCCAGGAGCGCCGCGCCCGCCTCGGTGGCCGTGACCCCGGTCGAGGTCCGCAGGAGCAGCGGGACGCCGGCGTCCCGCTCGAGCGCCCGCAGGTGCTGGCTCACGGCCGGCTGGGTCCACCCGAGGTCGCGGGCGGCGGCGGTGATGGAGCCGGCGCGCAGCACCGCACGGAGGATGAGGAGTCGTCGCACGTCGAGGGCCACGCGCTCAGCCTCCCATAAGCACACGTGATGGATCGGCCAAGAAGAACAGGTCTTCCTTGGGTGGCGCGGCGTGACGAGCATGGAGCCATGAGCACCGCGCAGCCCGGCAGCCGGGCCCCGATGACGACCCTCGGCCTGGTCGGCGGCATGTCCTGGCACTCCACCGTGACCTACTACCGGCGGATCAACGAGGTCGTCGCGCAGCGGCGCGGCGGGCACGCCTCCGCCCCGATCGCCCTCCAGTCGCTGGACTTCGACGAGGTCCGGGCGTGCCAGGTCGCGCAGGACTACGAGGCCTCCGGTCGGCTGCTGGCCCGGGCCGCGCAGCGGTGCGTCGCCGGCGGCGCCGAGGCGGTGGCGATCTGCACCAACCTCATGCACAAGAACGCCCCCGCCGTGGAGGCGGCCGTCGAGGTGCCGCTCGTGCACATCGCCGACGCCGTGGCCGTGCGGGCGCGCGTCCTCGGCGTCACCACCGTCGGGCTGCTGGGCACCCGGCCGGTGATGGAGGAGGACTTCTACGCGCAGCGGCTCGCCCGGCACGGGATCGACGTGGTGACCCCGGGCCCCGAGGACCGTGTCGAGGTCGACCGGGTGGTCTTCGAGGAGCTGACCCGGGGCGTGCTGCGCGAGGACAGCCGCGCGCGGTACCTGCGGATCATCGCGGACCTGGCCGAGCGCGGCGCCGGGGCCGTCGCCCTGGCCTGCACCGAGATCGGGCTGCTCGTCGGGCCCGACGACACCGACCTGCCGCTGGTCGACACCGCCCTGGCCCACGCCGACCTGCTGGCGGAGGTCTGCCTCGGCAGCGACCTGGACGCCCTGCTCCCTCACCCCGTCGGGCGGGTGTAGAGCACCCCGTCCGCGAGGGTGATGAACGGACCGGACCCTGGTGGTCCTCTGGAGGACATGTCCGTTCCCAGCATCCTCCTGAACAACGAGACCGCCATCCCGCAGCTCGGCTTCGGCGTCTACCAGATCCCGCCGGCCCAGACGGCCGACTCGGTCAGCACGGCGCTGGAGGTCGGCTACCGCCACGTCGACACCGCGCAGATGTACGGCAACGAGCAGGAGACCGGCGTCGCGATCGCCTCCTCCGGCATCCCGCGCGACGAGCTGTGGATCACCTCCAAGCTCAACAACGGCTTCCACTCCCCCGACGACGTCAAGCGCGCCTTCGACGACACCGTGGGCAAGCTCGGCACCCACGTCGACCTGTTCCTCATCCACTGGCCGCTGCCCGGCATCGACGTCGACTACGTCGAGACCTGGAAGGCCATGACCGAGCTGGTCGGCAACGGCGCCCGCGGGGTCGGTGTCTCCAACTTCCAGCCCGACCATCTCCAGCGGATCATCGCCGAGACCGGCACCGTGCCCGCGGTGAACCAGATCGAGGTCCACCCGTTCTTCGGCAACGAGGCCGCCCGCGCCGCCACGCACCAGGCCGGCGCGATCGTGGAGGCGTGGTCGCCGATCGCCCAGGGCGCCGTGCTCGACGACGACACCATCGGCAAGGTCGCCGCCGCCCACGGCAAGTCCGCCTCGCAGGTGACCCTGCGCTGGCACGTCCAGCGCGGCGACGTGGTCTTCCCGAAGTCGACCCACCGCGAGCGCATGGTCGAGAACTTCGAGATCTTCGACTTCGAGCTCTCCGAGGACGAGATGACCGCCATCTCCGGCCTCGACAAGGGCGAGGACGGCCGCACCGGCCCCAACCCCGACGGGTTCAACTACATCCCGAAGTGAGCCCCGGTCGCCGTCCGGTCCACTCCGGCCCGACGCCCCGGCCCGACGCTCCAGCCCGACGCCCGCCCCGCCACCGCGGGGCGGGCGTCGCCGCGTCCGGAGGACTACCCGGCCATGTCCTCCCCCAGGTCCTCGCCCGCCGCGCGCCTGGTCTCGCGCTCGGCGAGCGCGAACGGGTCGGTGCGGGCGTCGTAGCTCCAGAAGTCGCGCAGCCAGGCGGCGGTGAGCGCGACGCCGGCCACGCAGGCCACGCCCCCCGACGCGATGGACCCGCGCACCGACCACAGGTCGGCCACCAGCCCGGCGCGCACCTGCCCACCCAGCGGGCCGACGGAGTAGCTGAGCATCTCGATCCCGGCCAGGCGGCCCCGCATGGACTCGGGGATCGTCTGGTTCCACACCGTGCCCCGGAAGACGCCGGAGACCATGTCGGCCGCGCCCGAGAGCGCGAGGAACGCCGCCACCAGCCAGAACGAGGGCATCAGCCCGGCGAGGGCGATGCACGCGCCGTAGGCCATGGCGGCCAGCGTGATCGCGCGGCCGTGGTGGTGGACGCGGCTCGTCCAGCCCGAGAGCGCGGTGGCCACCAGCGCACCCACGGTCTCGGCCGAGTACAGCAGGCCCAGCAGCTCCGGGCGGGAGAAGACCTCCTCCACCAGGGCCGGGAACAGCACCACCGGCATCGCCAGCAGCATCGCGGCCACGTCCACCAGGTAGGTGCCCAGCAGGTCGCGGCGACGCAGGGCGTACGTGAGCCCGTCCCGGATGCCGGCCAGGCTCGGCGGCGTCGTCTCCTCCCGGTGCGGGTAGCGGCGCATGCCCGCGTACAGCGCCGTGGCGACCACCAGCCCCGCCACGTCCACCACGAATCACCAGCCCAGGCCGACGTAGGCGATGAGCAGGCCGCCGAGCGCCGGCCCCAGCAGGACGCCGAGCTGCATGCCGAGGCTGACCAGCGCCTGGGCCGCGGTCAGCTGGTCGTGGGTGACCGTGCGCGGCATCAGCGCCTCGCGGGAGGGCCGCTGCAGCGACGAGGCGGAGGCCAGGACGGCGGCGACCACGAAGAGCGGCCAGAGCCGCGGCGGCCCCAGCAGGCCGAACGCGTGGACGGCGAGGGCGGTGCTCGCCAGGGCCTGGACGAGGCCGGTGACGACCAGCAGCCGACGACGGTCGACGTGGTCGGCGAGGGCGCCGCCGTACAGGCCGAACACGACCAGCGGCACCAGCTCGACGAGCCCGATCGCGCCAACGGCGAGGTTGGAGCCGGTGAGCCGGTAGACCTGGAAGGGGATGGCGACGTAGGTGACCATCCCGCCCAGGTAGAAGACGGTGCCGGCGACCAGGAGGAGCCGGAAGTCCCGCGACGTGCGCCACGGGGTCGTGTCGAGGCGCAGGCTGCGCAGCCGCTCGACCCAGGTCACCCGCCGATCCTGGCAGGGCGGAGCGGGTGCGGCGAGCGGATATCAGGCGGGCGCAGTCAGCCGACGGTGACGGTGACCGTGTTGGACGTGCGGTCGGAGTCGGAGTCGAGCACCCGGAACTTCACCTCACCGGCGTAACCGGTCTGCACGTAGGTGCTGAAGGTGCCGCCCGAGACCACGGCGGTGACCGGGAAGTCGGTCCACGAGCCGTCCTGGAGACGCTGGACCTGGAGCACGGAGCCCTCGCCGCCCTTGTAGGTGCCGGTCAGGTCGATCCGCTCCATGGAGGAGACCTGCTGCGGCGAGGCGCTGAGCGAGATCCGCTTCTGCTTCTGCTTCTTCTTGTTGTTCTTCTTCGCGGACCCGCCGTCGCCCTGGCTGCCGCCGCCGGAGGAGGCCGTACTGGTCTCCTCCGAGGGCTCGCTGGTGGCGGAGGTGCGGGTCGGACGCGGCGCGTACAGGGTCTCCCCGGCGCTCACGTCCGCGGTGCTGTCGGCGGTGCTGGTCTCACCGAGACCGGCGACGCGGGACCCGGCCAGGGCCACGACCCCGAGCACCAGGCCGATCGCGACCGCGACGCCCACGAGGGCGACGAGACCGACGAGGACGGGGTGGTCCTCCGAGGGCTTGAAGCGGGCCACGGGCACTCCTGGCTGCGACGACGACGAGCGGGCCGACCCATTGTTGCCGACCGGCCCCAGCGCTCCAACCCGCCGGGCCGACGCCGCGGTCCGCAACCTCCGTGCTCCGCTGCCGCGCCGCGTCCCGGAGCCCCTATCGTCAGCACGTGCCTCGCCCCCGCCCCCACCGCGCCAGGCGCGTGCTCGCCGGCCTGCTCGCCCCCGCGACCGCGGCCTCCCTCCTCCTCACGGGGGCCGGTGCGGGAGTCGGTGCGGGAGTCGGTGCGGGAGTCGGTGCAGGAGTCGGCGCAGGCGCCGGCCGCGGCGACCAGCCCGACCGGACGCCCCCGAGCGACACCCTCTTCCCCGGGTCCGGCACCTCCGACCTCGACGTGCGCGCCTACCGGGTGCTGCTCGACCACGACCCGGCGACCCACCTCACGCACGCGAGCGTGCGGGCGGTGGCCGTGGCCACCCGCGCGCTCACCGAGGTGCACCTCGACTACACGGGACCCGAGGTCACCGAGGCGCGGGTCGACGGGGTGGCGGTCGCGACCGAGCAGGCCGGCCACGTGCTGACGCTGACGCCCGCCACTCCCGTGCAGGGCCGCTTCCGCCTGCGCGTCGACTACGTGGGGCGCCCCACCTCCCTCCAGGACCCCGACGGCAGCACCGAGGGCTGGGTGCGCACCTCCGACGGGTTCACCGCCCTGGGCGAGCCGCTGGGCACCCGCACCTGGCTGCCGGTGAACAACACCCCGGCGGACAAGGCCCGCGTCGACGTGCAGGTCACCGTGCCCACCGGCTGGACGGCCGTGGCCGGCGGCGCGCTGGTCTCTCACACCACCGGCGAGGCCGGGGACGCCGGCAGCACCGGCCTGACCTGGAGCGAGCCCACCGAGACGTGGCGCTGGCGCGACACCCGGCCGGTCGCCCCGCACCTGGTGCTGCTGGCCGTGGGCAAGTTCGACACCCGCGCCCGCGAGGTGCACCTCACCGGCGGCCGCACGGTGCCCGCCTGGTTCGTCGAGGACGCGGCCGGCCCGAACGCGCGGGCCGCCCGCCGCGTCCTGCCCGAGGCGCTGCGGTTCCTCGAGCGCCGCTTCGGCCGCTACCCCTTCGCCAGCACCGGGCACGTCGTGGACGACGCCTCCGTCGGGTACGCGCTGGAGACCCAGACGCGGCCCTTCTACCCCACCGGGTGGACCCCCACCACGACCGTGGTCCACGAGCTGGCCCACCAGTGGTTCGGCAACTCCGTGGGCATCGAGGACTGGCACGACCTGTGGCTGGCCGAGGGTTTCGCCACCTACGCGGAGTGGGTCTGGGAGGGCGCCCACCACGGCGCCGGCCCGGCCCGGCAGCTCGACCGGCTCTACGCCCGGTCGGCGGCCTCCTCGTTCTGGTCGCCGGCGCCGACCACGTTCACGGACCCGACCGACCTGTTCGGCGAGGCCGTGTACCTGCGGGGCGCGATGACCCTCCAGGCGCTGCGCGAGCGCATCGGGCACCGCGACTTCTGGCGGGTGGTGCGCGCCTGGGGCCGCGAGCACCGGCACGGCACCGCGACCACGGCGGACTTCGAGCGCCTCGCCGAGCGCGTCTCCGGCCGCCGGCTGCACCGGTTCTTCACCGCCTGGCTCCGCACCCCGGAGAGGCCCGCCGGCTACTGACCCGCCGCTGGGGCTGGTCGTGGCAGGAGTCGTGCCCGTGGCAGGGTCGGGCCGTGGCAGAGACACCCGACACCCTGGTCGCCGGCGACCGCACCTTCCGCGTGCGCCGCGCGCGCCGCGACGACGTGCCCGCCGTGGTCGCCCTGCTGCGCGCCGACCCCGTCAGCGCGACCCGCGAGCAGGCGCCGGACGAGGCCTACCTGCGGGCGTTCGAGGAGGTCGACGCCGACCCGCGGCACCTGCTGGCGGTGGTGGTCGGGGACGACGACCGGCCCGTCGCCACGGCTCAGCTGATGCTGCTGCCGCACCTCTCGCGGGGCGGCGCGACGCGGCTCCAGGTCGAGGCGGTGCAGGTCGGGTCCCAGGCCCGCGGCACCGGCCTGGGCACGGCGCTGATGGAATGGGCGCACGCCTGGGGCCGCGCGCACGGCGCCACGCTGGTGCAGCTGACCAGCGACGTCACCCGCACCGACGCCCACCGCTTCTACGAGCGGCTCGGGTACACGCGCAGCCACGCCGGCTTCAAGCGTCCCCTCTGAAGCGGCCGCCTTCGCCGGCCCCTCCGGTCGGCCTCCTGCCGGTCTCAGTGCAGCGGCGTCGCGCCAGCCTCGGAGGAGAGCGTGGCCGCGACGCGGCCGACGAGCGCGTACGGCGTGCGCACCAGCGGCACCTCGAGGCCGCCGTCCTTGACGTAGGGCGCCATGTCCTCGGCGAGCTCCGCGGTGGCTCGGCGCGGCAGCGGCGCGAGGCGCAGGTGGTCGGTGCGGACCTCGACGGAGAGGAAGTCGGTGCCGTCCATGGTGAACGTGGGCAGGCCGCGGCGCATCCGCTCCCCGGCGATCGGGACGGCGGCGTGCACGGCGCGCCGCAGCTCCTGGAGCTCGATCTGGAGCCGGGCGGGGTGGGAGCCCACGTAGTCGTCCACGGTGGCGTGCAGGTCGGTGTCGGCGGCCCGAGCGGGCGGATCGGTGAGAGACACGGGGTTCCTCGCGTTCGTCGTCAGGGGGAGGACGGGGCGGCGGCGGCGCCGGGTGGTGCGATCCGAGAGGGGTAGGCCGTCCACGGTAGACCCCCTCCCCGCTCCTGGTCGCCCCCTTGGCGACACTCCTCCGACGACGGGCCAGACTGGGGCCGTGGAGTTCCGCGAGGTCGTGCGTCGCCGCCGCATGGTGCGCGACTACTCCGAGGAGCCGGTCGACCCCGGGGCCGTGGAGCGGATGCTCCGGCACGCGGTGCGCGCCCCCAGCGCCGGGTTCACCCAGGGCTGGGGCTTCGTCGTGCTCGACCGCCCCGCCGACGTCCACGCGTTCTGGCTGGCCACCGCGGGGGCCGCACGGCTGGCGGACCCCGACCCCTGGCTGCAGGGGATGTCGCGCGCGCCCGTCGTGGTGGTGCCGTGCAGCAGCCGCGAGGCCTACCTCGCCCGCTACGCCGAGCCCGACAAGGCCGGCGCCCGTCGCGGCGGCACCGGCGTGGAGGGCTCGCCCTGGCTGGTGCCGTACTGGCACACCGACGCCGCGATGGCCGCCCTGCTGATCCTCCAGACCGCCGTCGACGAGGGGCTGGGCGCCTGCTTCTTCGGCCTGCCGGTCGACTCCGACGCGGCCGTGCGCGCCACGCTCGGCCTCCCCGACGACGTCACGCCGGTCGGGGCGGTGACCGTGGGCCACCCGGCACCTCGGCAGGAGCGCGAGGGCACGGGCAGCGGGTCGCCCCGCCGTCGTCCGCGCCGCCCCCTGGACGAGGTGGTGCACCGCGGCCGCTGGGGAGCGCCCCCACCGGGGCCTCCTGCGGGCTAGCCTGCCGAGGTGAGCTCCGCGGCCCCCTCCACCCCCGGCGTGCACGAGACCGACGAACCGGCCGCGCTGGCGGCGCTGCGGGCGCTGGTCCGCGTGCCGACGGTGAGCCGTCGGCCGCCCGACCGGATCGAGGACGGCGTGCTCGCCCGGCTGCACGCGGTGCTCGCCGAGCACTTCCCGCTCCTGCACGCCGCCGCCGAGGTCATCGGCCTGGACGACGGCGCGCTGCTGCTGCACTGGCGGGGCCGCTCCGCCGCGCGGCCCGTGGTGCTCATGGCCCACCTCGACGTGGTGCCGCCCGGCGAGCACTGGACCCGCGACCCGTTCGGCGCCGAGCTGCTGGGCGGCCCGCAGGACGGCACCGTCTACGGCCGCGGCGTGCTCGACGACAAGGGCAGCGTCGCGGCGATCTGCTCGGCCGTCGAGGAGCTGCTCGCCGCCGGCCACGAGCCCGCGCAGGACGTGTGGCTCAGCTTCGGCAGCAACGAGGAGGTCTCCGGCACCGCCGCCGCGGCCGCGGTCGTGGAGCTGCGCCGACGCGGGGTCGAGCCGTGGATGGTGCTCGACGAGGGCGGGGCCGTGGCCGGTGGCACGTTCCCCGGCGTCGACGTGCCGGTGGCGGTCATCGGGGTCGCCGAGAAGGGCACCACCTCGCTGCGGCTGGTCGCCAGCGGCGGGGGCGGGCACGCTTCCACCCCGAGCCGGGGCGGCGCGACGGCCCGCCTGGCCAAGGCGGTGCTGGCCCTGGAGCGGCACCCGCTGCCGGCGCGCCTGGGCGACGTCACCGTCGAGACCTTCCGCCGGCTGGCCCCGCACGCCCGCCAGCCGGTCGGTGCGCTGATGGCGCGCGCCGGCAGCGCGCGTCCCGCCGTGGCCCGGGCGCTCGCGGCCCTGGGCGGCGAGCCCGCCGCCCTGGTGCGCACCACGATGGTCACCACCACCCTCAGCGGCTCCCCCGCCCTCAACGTCGTCGCCAGCGAGGCCACCGCCGGCGTCAACGCCCGGATCGCTCCCGGCGAGAGCGTCGCCGACGTGGTCGCGCACGTGCGCTCGGTGGTGGGCAAGGGCATCGACGTGGAGGTCGTCGAGAGCGGCGAGCCCAGCCCCCTCAGCCCCTGGGAGGACGAGGCGTTCGCCCTCCTCGAGCGGGGCGTGGCCGAGGTCTTCCCCGACGCGGTGACCACGCCCTACGTCGTCCTGGCCGCCACCGACGGCCGGTTCCTCGCCGAGATCTGCCCGCGGGTCTACCGCTTCGCCCCGTTCCGCATGTCGAAGGCGCAGCGCGCCACCATCCACGGCCCCGACGAGCACCTGCACGTCCCCGACCTTCTGGACGGCGTGCGCTTCTACCGCCGCCTCCTCGAGGAGCTGCCCGCGTGAGCACGCCCACCGCCCCTGCCCGCCCCGGAGCCCGGGCCGCCCAGTCGCTGGGGGCCGTCGTCGGGTTCCTCGTGGCGGTCGAGCTGGCCTCCGGCGTCCTCCAGGGCTACTACACGCCGATCTACAGCGACATCGCCGACCGGCTGGCCATCAGCGACGCGGACGTGAACTGGTTCGAGGCCGCCCAGCTGCTGGTCTCGGCGCTCTGCGTGCCGCCGCTGGCGCGGCTGGCCGACGTGTGGGGCCACCAGCGGGTGCTCGTGCTGGCCACGGCCGTCACGGCGCTCGCCAGCTGGGCGGTCGCGTTCGCCCCGTCCTTCGGCACCTTCCTGGTGGCCTGGGCCCTCCAGGGGTTCTACGTGGTCTGGCTACCGCTGGAGGTGGCGATCATCCACCGGCGGACGGCGGGCACGGGACGCCAGGACGTGCTGACCCGGCGCGCGGCGGCCGTGCTGGTGGGCGCCCTCGAGGTGGCCGTCATCATCGGCGCGCTGACCTCCGGCGTGCTGGTCACCGCCATCGGCATGACCGGCCTGCTGGCGCTGCCCGCGGTGGTGGTGACCCTCGTGCTGGTGGCGATCTGGTTCGGCGTGGAGCACGTGCCGGGCGAGGCCCGCGGCGGGCACGACCTCGGTGGCCTCGGCCTGCTGACCACGCTGCTGCTGCTCGTGATGGGCGGCCTGATCGCCCTGCGCCTGCTCGGCCCCGCCTCGCCGTGGCCCTGGCTCCTGGTGGCGGTCGGCCTGGGGCTCCTCGTCCCGTTCGTCCGCCGCGAGCGCGGGCACCGCGAGCCGATCGTGGACGTGCGGCTGCTGGCCTCGCGGGGGCAGTGGCCGGTGCAGCTGACGGCGTTCCTGTTCGGCATGTCCGTGCTGGGCGCCCAGATCCCGCTCTCGACCTTCGCCCGCACCGACCCGGCCGTGGCCGGCTACGGCCTGGGGGCGGACGCCGCGTTCGTCTCGGTGCTGATCGGCGTCTACGTGCTGTGCATGGCCGCCGGGGCGCTGACCCTGCCGCTGACCACCGCGCTGCTCGGCCCGCGCGGCTCCCTGGTGGCCGCCGCGGTGCTGGTCGCGATCGGCTACGGCCTGTTCGTGCCGCTGCACGACGGCAGCGTGCAGGTGCTGGTGAACATGGGCGTCGCCGGCCTCGGCTCGGGGGCGCTCGTCGCGGCCCTGCCCGCGGCGGCGGCCGCCGCTGCGCCGCCGGGGCGCACCGGTTTCGCGACCGGGATGACCAACGCGACCAAGACTGTCGGTGGCGCCATCGCCTCGGCCGTGTTCGCCATCGCGCTGGCCTCCACGGGCTCCCTCGAGGGGCCGGACCTGGGCCACGCGGCGCTGGCGGGCTACCTGGTGGTCTGGTCGGTGTGCGCCGTCGCGGCCCTGCTCGCCGCCGCGTCGCTGCTGCTGCTCCCGACCCGGGTCGTCGAGAACACCGCCGCCGGTCAGTGAACGGGAGTACCGTTCTCGTGTGTTCCGGTTCGTGTCCCTGACCCAGCTGGCCGCGGGCTGGGCCGTGGGCCTGCTGCTCGCGGTCGCCGGCACGACCATCTTCTGGGGCGACCGCACCTCCGAGTTCGGCTTCCTCACCGCCGTCCTGGCCATGCCGCTCCTCGGCAGCGGGGCGCTGGCCGGCATCGCCTTCGTCGCCGGGCCGTCGCGCGCGTCCTGGGCCTCCCTGGGGCTGGCCGCCGCGGCCTTCGTCCTCGTGCTGGTGGCCTGGTCGGTGCTCGCCACGCAGGTGACCGCCTGAGCGCGGACCGACCTCACGAGCACGCCGGTTCACCGGCTGTTTCGCCGCACCCCGGTGCGCGCGCGGCGGATCCGGGTCACACTGGTCAGGTGGAGACTGACGAGACGGACGTCCTGACCAGCCCCCGGCCGCCCGCGGAGAGCGGCACCACCACCGCGTCCCCGGACGCCAGCGGGTGGGCGACCCGCCTGGCCTGGATCGGGGTCGCCGTCGGCACCCTCACCTACCTCGGCACCGTGCCCTGGGCCTACGTCGGCACCTTCGGCACCGAGTCGCTGGACCCGTTCGCGTCCATCGCCGCGTGGATCGTCGGGGTCCCGGCCCTGCTGGCCCTCGCCCTGCTCAGCGCGCCGGCGATGGCGCTGCGCACCCGGGCCCCGCGCACGGCGCTGGTCATCGCCGTCGTCGCCCTCGTCGTGCACGCCTTCCCCGCCGGCGCCCTGCTCCTCATCGGCGGCGGAGAGGTCCTCGACCTGCTGAGGCTGTGATGACCCCGTCCCTCGCCCCGCCGGCCGACGCCGCCACCGGCCCCGCGCCCCGCCGCAGCACCGGCCCGTTCCGCTGCGTCCTGGCCGCCAGCCTCCTGGTCGCCGGTGGCCTGGTGCCGTGGGCGGTCATCGGCGCCCTCGCCGAGGGCCTCGACGGGCTGGCGCTGTACCTCGCCGTCGTGATCGCCGTGGCCGACGTGCTGCTCGTCGGGTCGCTGACCGGCCTCGGGTGGTGGCTGCGGAGGCGGGCGCCCCGCACGGGCACCGGCCTCGTGGTGGCCACGGCGCTCGCCCAGCTGGCGCTGGCCGGGCTGCTGTGGACCGTGAACCTCGGCGCTCTCCTGTCCGGGGGCTGGTGACGGCTCGTAGGCTGAGGGCGAGGTGATCGCATGAGCCAGCAGCAGCCGCACAGCGAGATCCAGCGCGCCCGGGACGAGGCGGAGCGGCGCAAGCGCAGCCAGGAGTCCCCCGCCGCGGCCCGCATCGCCAACCAGGCCTCCTGGGTCGACGAGCAGCTGCGCGTCGCCATGGCGCGCGGCGACTTCGACGACCTCCCCGGGGCCGGCAAGCCGATCGAGGACCTCGGCGAGCAGCACGACCCCGACTGGTGGGTGAAGAAGCTGGTCGAGCGCGAGCAGATCACCGGCGTGCTGCCGCCCAGCCTGCAGCTGCGCAAGGACGACGCCCTGCTGGACCGCGAGCTGGACCGGCTGACGGTCGAGGCCGAGGTCCGCCGGGTCGTCGGGGAGTTCAACGAGCGGGTGCTGCGAGCCCGCTACACGGTGCAGGACAACCAGCCGCCGCTGGTGACGCAGCTGCGGGACGTGGAGGCCACCGTGCAGGCGTGGGCGCAGCGCCGGGCGCTGCGGCTGGAGGAGGCCCGGGCCCGCGTCCGCGAGGGCGCGGCGACCCCGCCGTCGTCCCGGCCCCGCTGGTGGCGGCGCCGACGCGGTGGGCAGGCGTAGGCGTCAGCCGGCGGCGCCTGAGGCAAGGCACGCGCGTGTCGGGTAGGTCATAGGGGCCGGGTGTGACCGCTGCTACGTTCCGCAACCATGTCGCACCGTAGCGCCAAGGACTTCTTCCGCCCCCTCGCCGTGGGCGCGCCCGCGCCGGCCCCCGAGGTGCCCGCCCGCCCGAGCCGGGCCATCCACTTCTTCGACCCGAGCAACGCCAAGATGGCGGCCAAGGTGCCCGCGATGGTCGGCACCGTCGACGTGCTGCTCGGCAACCTCGAGGACGCGGTGAAGGCCGACAACAAGCTGGCCGCCCGCGAGGGCCTCGTGCGGATCGCGCAGGACACCCCGACGCTCGGCGGGCCGGACTCCCCGACCCAGCTGTGGACGCGGATCAACGCGCTCGACAGCCCGTGGGCGCTGGACGACCTGCTGACGCTGGTGCCCGCCATCGGCGACCGGCTGGACGTCGTGATGGTGCCCAAGGTGCAGGGCGCCGAGGACATCCACTACGTCGACCGCCTGCTCGCCCAGCTCGAGGCGAAGGCGGGCCTGACCCGGCCGATCCTGGTGCACGCCATCCTCGAGACCGCCCGCGGCGTCGCCAACGTGGAGGAGATCTGCGGGGCATCCCCGCGCATGCAGGGCCTCTCCCTCGGCCCGGCCGACCTGGCCGCGGACCGCCGGATGAAGACCACCCGCGTCGGCGGCGGCCACCCCGGCTACCTGGTGCGGCAGGACCCGGTCGGCGGGAACGTCACCGGCGAGCGCTCGATCTTCCAGCAGGATCTCTGGCACTACACGATCGCCCGCATGGTCGACGCCTGCGCGACCCACGGGATCTACCCCTACTACGGCCCGTTCGGCGACATCGCCGACGTCGTGGCCTGCGAGGACCAGTTCCGCAACGCCTTCCTGCTGGGCTGCGTCGGCACCTGGAGCCTGCACCCCCAGCAGATCGCGATCGCGAACCGGGTCTTCTCCCCCAGCGTCGAGGACGTCGCGCACGCCCGCCGCGTCGTCGCCGCCATGGGCGACGGCACCGGAGCGGTGATGCTCGACGGCAAGATGGAGGACGACGCCTCCCTCAAGCAGTGCCTGGTGATGGTCGAGCTGGCCGAGCAGCTGGCCGCGATCGATCCCGACCTGAAGGCGCTCTACGACGCCATCCCCGCCGACGGCTCCGAGACCGGCCAGGAGGCCTGAGCATGACCGAGATCAGCGTGCTGCGCAGCGTCCTCTACATGCCCGGCTCCAACGCCCGGGCGCTGGAGAAGGCGAAGACCCTCGCCTGCGACGGGCTCATCCTCGACCTCGAGGACGCCGTCGCCCCCGACGCCAAGGAGGACGCCCGCGCGGCCGTCTGCGCCGCGGCCGCCTCGGGCGAGTACGGGCGACGCACCGTGACCATCCGGGTCAACGGCCTCGGCACGGCCTGGCACGAGGCCGACCTCGCGGCGGCCGCCGCCGCGGGCCCGGATGCCGTGGTGGTGCCCAAGGTCAGCAGCGCCGCCGAGGTGCTCGCCCTGGTGGACGCCCTGGAGCGCGCCGGGGCCCCCGAGCGCACGCGCCTGTGGGCGATGATCGAGACCCCCACGGCGGTCTTCGACGTGCGGGCGATCGCCTCCGCGTCCCCCCGCCTCTCCGCCCTCGTGCTCGGCACCAACGACCTGGTCAAGGAGCTCTACGCCGAGCACGTGCCGGGTCGGGCGCCGCTCACGACCGCCCTCTCCCTCAGCGTGCTCGCCGCCCGCGAGGCCGGGGTGCAGGTCCTCGACGGGGTCTTCAACGACACGAAGGACGAGGCCGGGTTCCTCGCCGAGTGCGCGCAGGGTCGGCAGATGGGCTTCGACGGCAAGACGCTCATCCACCCCAGCCAGGTGGCGCCCGCCAACGAGACGTTCGCGCCCTCCCCCGAGGCCGTCGAGGACGCCGAGGGGCTGATCGCCGCGTTCGAGGCCGGCGCCGGCTCCGGGGTCGTGACCTACCGGGGCAAGATGGTGGAGAACCTGCACGTCGAGTCGGCCCGCCGCACGCTGGCGGTGGCCGAGGCGGTGCGGCTGCTCGCCGAGTGACCCCCGCGGCCCCCGCCGAGGCGCTACCGTGCGGGGTTATGGCAGCCCCGGGCTCGGAGGACGCCGGTAGGGCCGGCTTCCTGCACCGGCTGACCGGCGGCGTCACCGAGCGCGTGGTCAGCGTGGTCGACCCCAACCTCGTGCTGGAGCAGATCGACCCCGACCTGCTGCTCGACCGGGTCGACGTCGACGCCCTGCTCGACCGGGTGGACGTGAACGCGCTGCTGGACCGCGTCGACCCGGACCTCCTCCTGGACCGCGTCGACCCGAACCGGCTGCTCGACCGGGTGGACCCGAACCGGCTGCTGGACCGGGTCGAGCCCGACGCCCTGCTCGACCGCGTCGACCCCGACCGGCTGCTCAAGCGCGTGGATGCCACGGCCCTGGTGCGCAGCGTCGACCTGGACGCGGTGCTGGCCGACGTCGACCTCGACGACGTGCTGGCCCGGGTCGACGTCGACGCCCTGGTGGCCCGCGTGGACGTCGCGGCGATCCTCGCCCGCGTGGACCCGAACCTGCTGCTGGAGCGGGTGGACCTCAACGCGGTGCTCGAGCGCGTCGACCTCGAGGCCGCGGTGCGCCGCTCCGGCGTCCCCGACCTCATCGCCGACAGCACCCAGCACCTCGCCGGCTCCGCGATCGACCTCGCGCGGCGCCAGGTGGTGGCCCTCGACGTGATCGTGGACCGGGTCGTCGACGGTGCGCTGCGGCGCGAGCCCGGGTCGGCCCCTGCGGGCCCGCCCCTCCTGCTCGACGGGGAGGACGGGGTGGACGAGGCGCAGCGACCCGGTCGCCGGCGCTCGGTGACCGGCCACTACGCCGGGCCGCTGAGCCGGCTGCTGGCCGCCGGGCTCGACGTGGCCGCCGTGACCACGTCCTACACCCTCGGCGTGGCGGGCATCGGGTTCCTCACCCAGGTCTTCCTCGGGATCTCGCTCGGGGACACCCTCGGCGACGCCCAGACCCGCTCCCCGGTGGCGGTGACGGCCCTGCTGCTGTGGGGCGCGGTCTACCTGTTCACCAGCCTCGCGGTCGCGGGGCGCACCCCGGGCAAGGCGCTCGTGGGCCTGCGCGTGGTGGCGGCGGACGGCGGCGTGCTCACCGTCCGCGGCGCCCTGGTGCGCACCCTGGTGCTGCCGGTCAGCACCCTGGGGCTGGGGATCGGCCTGCTGCTCGGCCTGGTGCAGCGCCAGCACCGCACCCTGCACGACCTCGCGGCCCGCACCGCCGAGGTCTACGACTGGGGCGAGCGCGCCGCGGAGCTGCCCGGCCCGCTCTCCGCCTTCCTGGAGCGCCGCGGCCCGGGCTGGGACGCCTGAGCGTCGTCCGCGGGCCTCTGACAACCCCCCGGCCGGACCGAACCGGCCCGCAGGCCGCCGCGGGACGGTGTGGCCACCACGACCCGAGCGTGGTGAACTACGTCACATCGGCGGCGGCTCCGCCGGTCATCCCCCCTGCCGACGGAGCCGCCACCGGCACCCAGCCCTCGAGGAACGCCACGACCTCCTCGGCGGGCATCTCGCACGGGCGGAACCGCTCGACGCCGTCGTCCGGCACGTACACGTTGGCGCTCACCAGGCCCGTGCCACCCAGCTCGTGGGCCAGCACCTTCTGCGAGCGGCCACCGACCTGCACGCTGCGGGTGACCGACCAGCGCCGGCCCCGGTAACGCACCTCGCTCCAGCCCAGCGGCAGCCGGGCGAGCAGGTCGGAGACGGGCGTCGGCGCGGGCACGCCGACCACGGTAGGCCCGCCACCGGCCGCGGACGCCCGGCCCGGCAGGATGACGGCATGCGAGCCGTCGTCCAGCGCACCCTCTCCGCCTCCGTGACCGTGGCCGACGAGGTGGTCGGGCGCACCGACGAGCCGGGCCTGCTGGTCTACCTGGGCGTCACCCACGACGACGGCGAGGCGGACGTGGCGTGGCTGGCGCGCAAGGTCTGGGAGCTGCGGCTGATGCGCGAGGAGCGCTCCGCGGCCGACCTGGGCGCCCCGGTGCTGGTGGTCAGCCAGTTCACCCTCTACGGCGACGCCCGCAAGGGTCGCCGTCCGTCGTGGGGCGCCGCCGCCCCCGGCCCGGTCAGCGAGCCCCTCTACGAGGCCTTCTGCACGGCACTGGCCGACCTGGGCGCCCACGTGGAGCGCGGACGCTTCGGCGCGGACATGCAGGTGGCGTCCGTGAACGACGGCCCGATCACGCTGATCCTCGACAGCCCACGCTGAACCGGTACGGACCGGGCAAAAGTTCTTTACCGACATGGCGTAACTCTCAGTTAAATCTGCCGTTGGGCCTTCCAGTGGGGGAGCCGCGACCGTGGCTTCTCCCTCCTGGGAGGGGGGCCCGGGGAACCCCAACCGAGGAGAGCTCATGTCCCCCCATCACATGACCGCCCGTCGGCCCGTCCGTCTCAGCACCGTCGTCGCAGGGGTCGCCTCTGCCGCCCTGGGCGCCACGCTGGCCCTGGCTCCGACGTCCGCTCAGGCTCGCGTGGACGACGAAGGCACCCCCACCCCGTTCGCCATGAAGGCCAAGGGCTTCGGCACCACGGTCATCGGCGACCAGATCCCCGCCGACTCCCAGAAGACCGGACGCAGCGTCGTGTCCTGCACCTCGATGGCCGGTGTCGGCAACCGCAACTTCGTCGCCGAGGCCGAGCTGCCCGAGGACGTCGCCACCGTGCGCGGCGTCGCCTCCCACAGCCGCACCCTGCGCAAGCCCAAGAAGGGCATCGTCGCCACGGTCTCCCGCGAGCGCGTCGCCGAGGTGGTGCTCGCCCAGACCGAGCTGGGCACGCTCTCCATCCAGGGCCTGCGCTCCACCGCGACCGCCCAGCACGGCCCCGACGGCTTCCGGGCCATCACCGACAACCAGATCGGCCGGATCGTCCTGACCCCCGCCCTGGGCGACCCGGTCGAGATCGAGATCCCCGACGCCGACACCCCCATCACCATCCCGGGCCTGGCGACCATCGAGCTCGGCCGCAACGTCACCAAGCAGAGCAAGCGCGGTGCCTACGCCTACTCCGTGGCCGCGAAGATCACCGTGATCCCCACGGGCACCAAGGTCTTCGTCGGGCGCACCACCGCCCAGATGGACCGCGGCGTCATCAACGGCGTCTTCGAGGGCTCCGCGGCCGCGGTCAAGGCCAACGTCCTGGGCGACCTGCTCCAGGTCGGCCGAGCCGTCAACCAGGTGATGCCGTGCGCCGGCACCGAGGGCGAGGCCCAGAGCAACGCCGCCGCCGACACCACCGGGATGCTCCAGGCCCAGGGCCTCGACGTCGGCGCCGCGAAGGTCTGGCAGCGCGGTGACCAGAGCCGCCGCAAGACCGCCGGCATCGAGCGCAGCCAGATCGCCGACCTCACCCTCGGCCCGATCACCGTCGACGCCATCAAGGGCGCCGTCCGGGTCGCCCGTCTCGCCGACGGCACGCTCAAGCGCAACGCCAGCACCCAGGTCATCGGCTTCTCGATGGACGGTGAGCAGATGGCCCCCGAGGACCTGAACAACCAGGTCGTCGAGATCCCCGGTGGTCTGCTGAAGATCCAGACCAACGTCGTCAAGCGCTACCCCGGAGGCATCCGCCTGGTGCCGCTGCGGCTCACGCTGCTCGACGGCACGGACATCGACTCCGTGGTCGACCTGGGCTTCTCCCGCCTGGCCATCGTCGACTGACGCACCACCTCCACCGTCGAACCGGCTCCATCCCCCCCTTTCCGCCGGTTCGCGGTCTCCCAGCAGGCCCGGTCCCCCACCCCCCGGGGACCGGGCCTGCGCCTGTCCGGACCTCCCCGCCCTCTCGGGCAGACTGACCGCGTGCCCCAGGTCCCCGCTGCCACCCGGACGCTGCGGGTCCTGCGCTACCTGGCCACCCGCCCCGCGCCGGTGCCGCTGGCCGACATCGCCCGGGCGTGCGACCTGCCGCGGTCGTCCGCGTACCACCTGCTCACCGCCATGGCCGACGAGGGCTTCGTGACCCACCTGGCCGACGAGCACCGCTGGGGCCTCGGCGTGGCCGCCTTCGAGGTCGGCAGCGGCTACACCCGGCAGGAGCCGCTCCAGCGGATCGCCCGGCGACCGCTGGCCGCCCTCGTGGACGAGACCGGGCAGAGCGCGCACCTCGCGGTGCTGCACGGGCGGGACGTGCTGTACCTGCTGGAGGAGCGCGCGCCGGGGCGCCCGCCGCTGGTCACCGACGTGGGCGTCCGGCTGCCGGCACACCTGCCGGCCTCCGGCCGCGCGCTGCTCGCGGCGCTGCCGGCCGCGCAGGTGCGGGCGCTCTACCCCGACCGCGACGCCTTCGTGGACCGCACCGGCTCGGGTCCCGCCTCCCCCGGCGCGCTGCGGGCGCTGCTGACCGACACCCGCGCCCGCGGCTGGGCCGAGGAGGAGGGCGAGGTGACCGCCGGGCTCGCCGGCGTCGCCGCGTCCGTGCTGGACCACAACGGCCTCCCGGTGGCCGCCATCGCGCTGACCTACCCGGCCGGCGAGGAGTCGGCGGCCGACCTGGCCGCCGGCGTGCTGCGGACCGCCCACCTGCTGACCCGTCGGCTCGGGGGCCGTCCGCCGACCCCGATACTGCCCGGGTGAGCTCCCCGCCCCGGTCCTCGGCCGGCCTCGTGCAGGTCTGCCTCGCCGGCGTGCTGTGGGGCACCGGCGGCCTCACCGTGACGCTCGTGCGTGAGCGGGCGCCGATGAACGTGGTGACCGCCAGCGCCTGGCGGCTCGCGCTGGCGGCCCTCGTCCTGCTGGTCGCGGTGGTGGCGGTGCGCCAGGGTGGTCAGCTGTTGCGCCTGCTGCGGGAGCGGCCGGGCGCGGTGGCACTCGTGGGACTCTCCACGACGCTCTACCAGACGCTCTACTTCGCGGCCGTCGTGCTCGCCGGGGTCTCGGTGGCCACGGTGATCAGCCTCGGGCTGGCTCCCGTGCTGCTCACGGTGGTCGAGGCGGTCCGGCACCGGCGTCCGCCCGACCGCTGGGCGGTGGGCACGGTGACGGTGGCGCTGGTGGGCCTGCTGCTCGTCTCCGCGACCGGGCACGGCGCCGCGGCTACCGAGGGCGGCGCGCGGGTCCTGGGGGTGCTGCTGGCGCTGGCCGCGGGCGCGGCCTACGCGTTCGCCACCGACCGCGCTGGCCTGCTGGCCGGGGCCGCCGCGCCGCTGCCGCTGACCACCGCGACGACCGGGATCGGTGCCGTCGTCCTCGTGCCCGTGGCGCTGCTGACGCCGGGCCCGCACCTGACCGGCGACCCGGGCGCCCTCGCGCTGCTGGTCTACCTGGGCGTGTTCACCATGGCGCTGTCCTACGCCCTGCTCTACGCGGGCCTGCGGACGACGACGGGGTCGGCGGCCGTGGTCGCGACCCTGCTCGAGCCCGTGACCGCCGCGGTGGCGGCCGCCCTGCTGCTCGGCGAGCGGCTGGGCCCGGCCGGCTGGGCGGGCACCGTGCTGGTGCTGCTGGCCGTGGCCGGGCTGGCCCGGGTGGAGCCGCGCGCGCAGCCCGTCGCTCCCCCGCCGGGAGGCGACAGGGAAGTTACCGCCAAGTAGGATCTTCCCCACACGTCAGGGCCTGCCCTGTGGCCCGCGCCACGCCTAGGCTCCGACGAGCGCCCGTGTCCCCCGACGGACGTCGGGCGCGCACCGAGGAGACGAGGAGCACCGCTACATGCAGACCTTCGCCATCGTGGTCGCGCTGGCCCTGACCGTCGTGACCGTGGTCGTGGTCGCGCGCGCCGTGTCCCGGATGGTCGCCACCATCCGCATCGGCCAGGCCACCACCGGCCGCACCGACGAGCCCGGCAAGCGCACCGTGACCCTGCTGAAGGAGTCCGTGCTGCACACCCGGATGCTCCAGTGGCACTGGGTCGGCATCATGCACTGGTTCGTCTACGCCGGGTTCATCGTGCTCTCCGGTGCCGTGGCGACCGGCTTCGTGCAGCTCTTCGACCCGCACTTCGTGCTGCCCCTGATCGGGCACTTCTTCCTCTACGAGTGGCTCAACGAGGCCCTCGGCGTGCTGTCGACGATCGGCATCGTCTTCCTGATCGTCTACCGGCAGAAGCACCACCCGCGCAGCCTCGGCCGGCGTTCCCGGTTCTTCGGCTCGACCGCGTGGCAGGCCTACTTCGTCGAGGTCATGGCGCTGCTCGAGGGCGCCGCGATCCTCTTCATCCGCGGCGCCGAGTACAACCTCGGCCAGGCCGAGGGCGAGCACCTGGAGGACTTCAGCCGCTTCCACTTCCCCGTCTCCTCCTACGTCGGCGACGCCCTCTTCGCCCAGGGCCCCGACGCCGTCGGGACGCTGGAGAACACCGTCATCGTCATCGCGCTGATCAAGGTCGTCCTGGCCCTGGTCTGGCTGCTGGTGATCGCCTCGAACCTGACGATGGGCGTGGCTTGGCACCGCTTCACCGCCTGGTTCAACATCTGGTTCAAGCGCGAGGCGGTCGGCCGCGACACCGACGGCGCCACCACCGCGCTGGGCGGCCTCAAGCCGATGACCGCGAACGGCAAGGCCCTGACCCTCGAGGACCTCGAGGAGATGGACGAGGAGACGGCGCTGGGCGTCGGCAAGGTCGAGGACTTCTCCTGGAAGGGCATCCTCGACTTCACCACCTGCACAGAGTGCGGACGCTGCCAGAGCCAGTGCCCGGCCTGGAACACCGAGAAGCCGCTCTCGCCGAAGCTGTTCATCACCGCGATGCGCGACCACGCGTACGCGAAGGCGCCCTACCTGCTGGCGGACGAGTCCGAGCGCGAGGCCATGCTGGCCGCCGACCCGGAGCTGGCCCGCGAGGTCGAGAAGGCGCTCGTCGGCGAGACCGGCGGCACCTTCGAGGGCCACGAGACCTCCACCGAGGGAGGCGACTGGTTCTACAACCCGCCCGGCATGGACGCGGTCATCGACCCCGAGGTCCTGTGGAACTGCACCTCCTGCGGCGCCTGCGTGCAGCAGTGCCCGGTCGACATCGAGCACGTCGACCACATCGTCGACATGCGCCGCTACCAGGTGCTGGTCGAGTCGAACTTCCCGCCCGAGCTCAACGGCCTGTTCAAGGGGCTGGAGGGCAAGGGCAACCCGTGGAACATGTCGGCCCAGGGCCGCCTGGACTGGGCCAAGGACCTCCCCTTCGACGTCCAGGTCGTCGGCGACACGATCGAGAGCCTGGACGAGGTCGACTGGCTGTTCTGGGTCGGCTGCGCCGGCGCCTACGAGGACCGCGCCAAGAAGACCACCCGCGCCGTGGCCGAGCTGCTCGACATGGCCGGCGTCTCCTTCGGCGTCCTCGGCAACGGCGAGACCTGCACCGGCGACCCGGCCCGCCGCGCCGGCAACGAGTTCGTCTTCCAGGGCCTGGCCGCCCAGAACGTGGAGACGTTCAAGGAGTACCGGGTGAAGAAGGTCGTCTCGACCTGCGCCCACTGCTTCAACACGCTGAAGAACGAGTACAAGGACTTCGGCATCGAGCTCGAGGTCGTCCACCACACGCAGCTGCTGAACCGCCTCGTGCGCGAGGGCAAGCTGACCCCCGTGGGTGGCGGCGCGGCCACGCAGAAGCGCTCGATCACCTACCACGACCCCTGCTACATCGGTCGCCACAACGGCGTCTACGAGCCCCCGCGCGAGCTGCTCCAGGTGCTGCCCGGCACCGAGTTCAAGGAGATGCCCCGCAACTCCGAGAAGTCCTTCTGCTGCGGCGCCGGCGGTGCCCGCATGTGGATGGAGGAGAAGACCGGCTCCCGGATCAACCTCAACCGCACCACCGAGGCCGTCGAGACCGGCGCCGACCAGATCGCCGTCGGCTGCCCCTTCTGCCGTGTGATGCTCTCGGACGGCCTGACCGCCAAGCAGGCCGCGGGCGAGGCACGCGAGGAGGTCGAGGTCCTCGACGTCGCGCAGATGCTGCTCGCCTCGGTGAAGGGGGACACCCCGGCCCCGGTCGCCGCTGCTGCCACCGCGGCCGCCCCTGCGGCGCCGGTGGAGGAGCGGGCCGAGCCCGCTCCCGGCGACGTCACCGCGACCGCGTCGACCGTCACCGAGACGCAGGACGTCGGCCCGGCCGCCAAGGCCTCGGGCGGGGACTCGCTCTTCGACGTGCCCGACGACGCCAGCTCGCTCTTCGACACCCCGGCGGACTCCGCTCCCCCGGCCCCGCCGACCGAGGACTCCGCTCCGGTGGTCGAGGACTCCGCTCCGCCGGCCGCACCGGTGGTCGAGGAGCGAGGAGCCCCGGCGACGAGCCACGAGACCCCCGCACCCGAGGCACCCACCTCCACCGAAGCACACCAGCCCCGCACCGACGTCGACATCGACGCCCTGGACTCGCTGTTCGACGTCGAGGCCCCCGAGCCCACCACGGTCACCGCAGCCGCGGCCGCCCCCGCCGCCGCCCCGCTGGTCGAGGACTCCGCTCGGTCGGTCGAGGACGCGGCACCCGTGGCCGAGGACCCGACTCCGGTGGTCGAGGTGCGAGGAGCCCCGGCGACGAGTCACGAGACCCCCGCACCCGAGGCACCCACCTCCACCGAGGCCCACACTCCCCGCACCGACGTCGACATCGACGCCCTGGACTCCCTCTTCGACGTCGAGGCCCCCGAGCCCACCTCGGTCACCGGCACCGCGGCCACCCCAACCGCCCCGCCGGTCGAGAACTCGGCACCGTCGGCCGACCCGGCAGTCGAGGACCCGACTCCGGTGGTCGAGGACTCCGCTCCGATGGTCGAGGACCCGACTCCGGTGGTCGAGGAGCGAGGAGCCCCGGCGACGAGCCACGAGACCCCCGCACCCGAGGCACCCAGCCCCACCCCGGCAGCAGCCACGGCTCCCACGTCCACCGAGGCCCACACGCCCCACACCGACGTCGACATCGACGCACTGGACTCGCTCTTCGACGTCGAAGCCCCCGAGCCCACCTCGGTCACCGCCGCCGCGGCCGCTCCCCTCGCCCCACCGGCGGAGGAGCCGACCCCGGCGGTCGAGGACACGGGATCGTCGGTCGAGGAGCCGACCCCGGCGGTCGAGGACTCCGCTCCGATGGTCGAGGAGGTTGCGCAGCAACCGTCGCGAGACCCGGAGCCCACCCCCGCTCCGGTGGCCGCCACGGCCCCGGCGTCCACCTCGGTCGAGGCCCACACGCCCCACACCGGCGTCGACATCGACGCACTGGAGTCCCTCTTCGACGTCGAAGCCCCCGAGCCGACCACGGTCACCGCCGCCGCGGCCGCTCCCGCCGCCGCGCCCGTCGAGGACTCCGCTCCGGCGGTCGAGGAGATTGCGCAGCAACCGTCGCGAGACCCGGAGCCCACCCCGACGGACGAGCCGACCGACGAGCCCGAGAGCGAGCCCGAGACCGAGTCGGCGCAGCAGGAGCAGCAGCCGGCTGCGTCCGAGCCCACCCCCGCGGCCCCGGTGGACGCCTCGGAGGCTCACCAGCCCCGCACGGACGTCGACATCGACGCCCTGGACTCGCTCTTCGACATCTGAGTCCCACCCCCGCACCGGCGGTGGCCCAGCAACCGATCTCTCCCGCAGATGGGTTGCCAGGCCACCGCCGGTCGCGTTCCGGCGCGATCAGCGGTGCGGAGGCAACCGAACCTGGCCACCATCCGGTTGCCAGCTCACCGCCCATCAAGCGGACGTCATCCATCTGAGGGGCACTGCGTCCGCTCCGTATGACGTCCCGAGGCAGTGGCGCGAGCGAACCTGGCGCAGGCATACTCACGCCCATGCTGATCCGCTGCGAGCGACGTCGGATGCGCCTGTGGGCGCCGTCCGGTCACTCGCCCGTGCTCGGCTGACGCTCCCGCAGGCGCGCCCCGCGCCCTCGGCACCGCTGCGCCCCGCGCCGGTGCCCTCCCCGGCGCGCCGGCCCCTCCGAACCAGGTCGCCGCGCCCCCAGCATCGGAGACCCGCGTGAGCACCACCCTGGCCGACCTCACCAGCACCCTCGACGCACGGTTGCGTGCCGCCGTCCACCTCGCCCTGGCCGGCACGACGTCACAAGACGTGGACGACGACCCCCAGCTGCGCCGCGCCACCCGGCCGGAGCACGGCCACCTCCAGACCAACCTCGCCCTGAGGCTGGCCGCGACCACCGGCGGCAAGCCTCGGGACGTCGCCACCGCCCTGCTCGCCCACCTCGACGTCGCCGACCTGGCCGACGTCGAGGTCGCGGGGCCGGGGTTCCTCAACCTCCGCTGGCGCCCCGAGGTGCTGGCCCGCCTCGTCACCACGCTGCTGACCGACGAGCACCTGGGTGTCCCGCGCCCGCAGCACCCGAGGCGGGTGGTCGTCGACCACTCCTCGCCGAACGTCGCCAAGCAGATGCACGTCGGCCACCTGCGCTCGACGGTCATCGGGGACGCGCTCGCCCGCGTGCTGGCTTTCGCCGGCCACGACGTCGTCCGGCAGAACCACCTCGGCGACTGGGGCACGCAGTTCGGGATGCTCATCGAGCAGGTCGAGGCGGAGCACCTCGACGTCGGGGCCCTCGACCTCGCCGCCCTCGACGCTCTCTACCGGCGTGCCCGGGCACACTTCGAGACCGACCCTGCCTTCGCCGAGGCGGCCCGGCGCAGGGTGGTCGCGCTGCAGTCCGGCGACGAGGCGACGCTCACGGCGTGGCAGTCGCTGGTGGCGGTGTCGGTCGAGGCGTTCGACGCGCTCTACTCACGGTTGGGCGTCGGGCTGACGCACGAGCACGTCGCCGGCGAGAGCAGCTACAACGCAGCGCTGCCGGGCGTCGTGTCCGACCTGCAGGACGCCGGCCTGGTCACCGAGTCCGACGGTGCGCTGTGCGCCTACCTCGACGGGTTCACCGCGCGGGACGGCAGTCTGCTGCCGATGCTCGTCCGCAAGGCCGACGGCGGGTTCGGCTACGACGCGACCGACCTGGCCGCGCTGCGGCACCGGGTCGCTCCCGTGGCCGAGGGTGGCCTGGGCGCCGACCAGGTCGTCTACGTCGTGGACGCCAGGCAGTCGCTGCACTTCGAGCAGGTCCTCGCGCTCGCGCGGTCCGCGGGCTGGCTGCCGGACGGCGTGCAGACGCAGCACGTCGCGTTCGGCACGGTGCTCGGCGAGGACGGTCGCCCGTTCAAGACACGCAGCGGCGAGACCGTGTCTCTGGACTCCCTGCTCGACGACGCCGAGGCCGCCGCCCGCGCCGCCGAGTGGGGCGGGTCGATGCCGGCCGAGGAGCGCGACGCCGTCGCACGGGCCGTCGGGGTGGGCGCGGTGAAGTACGCCGACCTCTCGCACGGGCGGACGCGGGACTACCGGTTCTCGCTGGCCCGGATGGTCGCGATGGACGGCGACACGGGGCCCTACCTGCAGTACGCGCACGCCCGGCTCTGCTCGCTGCTGGCCCGCGCGGGCGACCCTGCGGCTCCGGCTGCACGGCCGCCCGTGCACCCGGCGGAGGAACGGCTGGCCCTGGCGCTGGCGGCCTTCCCGGGAGCCGTGACGACGGTGGCCGAGACCCTGGAGCCGCACCACCTCTGCGCCGCGCTGCACGACGTGGCGGTGGCGCTCTCCCGGTTCTACGAGGCGTGCCCGGTGCTGCGGGCCGAGGGCGAGGAGCGGGAGGGTCGGCTCGCGCTGGCCGCGGCGACGCGCAGCGTCCTGGCCACCGGCCTGGGCCTGCTGGGCATCGAGGCACCCGAGCGCATGTAGCCACCAGGCACGCAGCAGGGCCCGCCCGGAGTTCCGGGCGGGCCCTGACGCAGACGCGGACGCGTCAGTCGGTGGTCTCGGGCACCTTCACGGGCCGCAGCCGCGACCAGGCGATGAAGACGATCCCGACGACCAGCATGACGAGACCGGCCCACAGGTTGGCGTTGGGGCCGCCGGTCTTGTCGGTCTCCGGGTCACCGAAGATCCCCATGAGCACCAGGATCACGCCGTAGATGCCCAGCAGCGCGCCGATGATGTTGCGGATGTCGAAGACACCGGCGTTGTGGGTCTGCTTGTTCTGCACCTCGTTGGCAGGCATGGCTCACTCCCTTCCGTGAGTGCGCGTCAGAACGCGACGTTGAGGACGATGACGATGACCAGGGCGACGCCGGCGAGCGGCAGGGTGCGCTGGTACCAGGGCAGGGTCTTCTCCGCCTCGTCCACCAGGTCCTCCTTGGGCGTCTCGCTGTAGACGAGGCCCCGCAGCTCGGAGGCGGGCTTCGGCGTCGTGACCAGCGAGATGATCACCGAGAGCACGATGTCGACCACGAAGGCCGCGCCGGCGGCCACGAAGGACGCGCCCTGGCCCGAGAGCGGCAGCACGCCGATCGAGATCGCCCCGAGCGTCCCGTCGGAGAGGAACGCCACGAGCACCGCCGAGAGCGTGCCGGCGATGAGGCCGATCCACGCGGCGGTCGGGGTCATCCGCTTCCAGAACATGCCGAGGATGAAGGTGGCGAACAGCGGGGCGTTGAAGAACCCGAACAGCGTCTGGAGGTAGTCCATGATGTTGGAGAACCCGGACGCCAGCAGCGCGGTGAACAGGGCGACGACGGTCGCGCCGACGGTCGCCCAGCGGCCGATCCGCAGGTAGTACCCGTCCTCGCGGTCCTTCTTCACGTACCGCTCCCACAGGTCGAAGGAGAAGACCGTGTTGAAGGCGGAGATGTTGGCTGCCATGCCCGCCATGAACGCGGCGAGCAGACCGGCGATGGCGACGCCGAGCAGGCCGTTGGGAAGAAGGTCGCGCATCAGGTAGATCAGCGCGTCGTTGTAGTCGACGGTGCCGCCGGCACCACCGGTGACGTCCTCGCCCGCCTTGGTCCGGGCGATCTCGGAGACCATGACGGCGGCGATCATGCCGGGCACGATGGTGATGAACGGGACGAACATCTTCGGGAAGGCGCCGATGATCGGCGTCTTGCGCGCGGCCGAGATCGAGCTGGTCGCCATCGCGCGCTGGACCTCGACGAAGTTGGTCGTCCAGTAGCCGAAGGAGAGCACGAAGCCGAGGCCGAAGACGATGCCGACGACCGAGAGGAAGTCGGAGGAGAACCCGGTCAGGGCGGTGCCGGGCCACGAGCTCAGCTGCTGGGCGGCGCTGGGCCCGTCCGGGTTGCTCGCGGCGGCGGACGCGATCTGCTCCTTCAGGCCGCTCCAGCCACCGATCTTGTGCAGGCCGAGCAGCGTCAGCGGCAGCAGCGCCGCGACGATCACGAAGAACTGCAGCACCTCGTTGTAGATCGCGGCCGAGAGCCCGCCGAGGGTGATGTAGGAGAGCACGATGACCGCGGCGACCACGAGCGCGAGGTAGAGGTTCCAGCCGAGCAGGGCCTGGATGATCGTGCCGAGCAGGTACAGGTTCACGCCGGCGATCAGCAGCTGCGCGACCGCGAAGGACAGCGAGTTCACCAGGTGCGCGCCGGTGCCGAAGCGCCGGTACATGAACTCGGGCACCGAGCGGACCTTGGAGCCGTAGTAGAAGGGCATCATCACGACGCCCAGGAACAGCATCGCGGGGATCGCGCCGACCCAGAAGTAGTGGACGGCGGGCAGGCCGAACTGGGCACCGTTGGCGGACATGCCCATGATCTCGACGGCGCCGAGGTTCGCCGAGACGAACGCGAGGCCGGTGACCCACGCGGGCAGCGAGCGGCCCGAGAGGAAGAAGTCCACCGAGTCGGAGACCTGGCGGCGCGCCACGATGCCGATCCCGAGGACGAACACGAAGTACAGAGCGATGATCAGGTAGTCGACGACGTGCGCCGAGATGATCGTGTCGCTGGCCAGGACCGGGGGTGCCCCGATCGTCAGGCTGTGGGGCCACGTCATGAGCGGGCCTTCCTTTCTTGGGCGTCGTTGCCGCTCGCGTGCCGTCTCACCCGGCACGCGTTCGTTGCGCAGGGCAACCGAGACACCGTAAGTCCGCCGCCGGTGAGCGGCGTCACCCGCCCGGGCGGGAACTCCTCACCCACCCCCGACGACGTCCGCGTGACACCACGCAGACGCCACGGCGACACCATTAACCCTTGCAGTGACGTCAGAGTGGTGTCATAGTGGCGTCATGGACATGACGCCGTACCTCGAGGGCCTCCGCCGGGACCTGCGCGCCGCCACCGACGCCTCCGCCCCGGAGGTCGCCGCCGCGGCCGAGCGCCTCGCCGCGGCGATCGAGCCCGCGGCCCGCCTGGCCCTCATGGAGGCCATCTCCCACGCCACCGCCGAGATCACCTCGGCCATGGCGAGCGGCAGCGTGGAGGTGCGGCTCGACGGCCGCGACCTCGACTTCGTGGTGGACGCCGGCCTGCCGGCCGCACCCGCACCGCCGCCCGCCCCCACGGCACCCGAGCCCCCGGAGCCCGAGGACGACTCGGTCACCCGCATAACCCTGCGGCTCCCGGAGTCGGTGAAGACCCGCGCCGAGGAGCTCGCCGCCCAGGCCGGCACCTCGCTCAACACCTGGCTCGTCACCGCGGTCCGCCAGGCCACGCTCACCGGCCACGGCTCCGGCGACGACGGCACCCGCGTGACCTTCGACGTCAACCTGCCCTTCGGCGGCGGTCGCAGTCGCGGACGCCGGCAGTCCGGCTGGGTCTGAGCCGCCGGCCCCACCCCCAGCACCCACCCGTCCGACCGCAGCCGCGCGCTGCGGCCGCGGACACGCACACCCTCGACCACCCCAGTAGCCAGGCAGCCCGGCAGCCCCGCCGCACGGAGGAGAACCACCGATGACCGACACCCCGCTGCACCGCGAGCTCGACACCCCCGGCCCGCTCGACCTGCTCGTCGAGCTCGGCCGCGGCTCCCTCACCGTCACCCTCGTCGAGGCCGGCGGCACGACGCTGGACGTCCGCGGCAAGGACGCCGAGCGCGTCACCGTCGAGGTCGACGGCGACCGGCTGCGCGTGGCCTCGCCCCGCGGCGGCCTGTTCAGCAGCGACCCCCGGCTCGACGTCGACCTCGTCGTCCCGGCCGGCAGCCGCCTCGACCTGCGCACCGGCTCCGCCGACGTCCGCGTCTCCGGGCGCTACGGGGACGCCGTCGTGCGCACCGGGTCCGGCGACGTCGACCTCGACGAGGCGTCCGCGGACACGACGCTGACCACCGGCTCCGGCGACACCCACGCCCGGCTCGTCACCGGCGCCACCGACGTCCGCACCGGGTCCGGCCAGGTCGACCTCGAGCACCTCGCCGCCCCCGCAACCATCTCCACCGGCTCGGGCGACGTCCGCGTCGGGGAGGCCACGGCGGCGGCCGAGCTGCGGATCAAGACCGGCTCCGGCGACGTGCGGCTCGGCGACGTCGCCTGCGACCTCTCCTTCACCAGCGGCTCGGGCGACCTCGTGGCCGCGCGCGTCCAGCGGGGGGTCCTGACGGTGCGCGGGGCCTCCTGCGACGTGCGGCTCGGCGTGCCCGCCGGCGTCCCGGTGTGGACCGACGTCAACAGCGTCTCCGGCGACTTCAGCTCCACCCTCGCGCCCGTCGGTCCGCCCGCCGACGGCCAGGACCACGTCGCCCTGCGGGCCACCACGGTCAGCGGAGACATCGCCCTGCACCCCGCCTGAGCCCGAGATCCCCGCACCCGACCACCCAGGTCACCACTCACAGCCACAGCCACAGCCACAGGAGCCAGCCATGCCCGAGAACCCCTACCTCGTCGAGACCGCCGCCCGCCAGCAGCGCGAGGCCCGCCTCGCCCGTGCCCAGTCCCGTGCCCAGTCCCGAGCCCGCGTGCGCGGCGAGCGCACCACGCCGGGGCGTCACCGCCTCGCCACGGGCCTGCGCGGCCTGGCCGACCGGCTCGACGGCTGAGCCGACCCGAGCCGAGGGACTGAGCCCGAGCCGAGAGACCAAGCCGACGGGCGCACTCAGCCCCGCATCGCCACGCCCTCGCGCCAGTACCCCATGAAGGCGACCTGGCGACGGTCGAGACCCAGGTCCTTCACCAGCGCCCGGCGCAGGCCGGTGACCATGCGGGACTCGCCGGCGATCCAGGCGTAGAGGTCGTCGAGGCCGGTCTCGCCCGACGGCGCGACGACCTGGTCGACGGCCTCGCCGGAGGAGGAGAACTGCGGGGTCTCCCAGACGTTGTCCTCCACGTCGCCGGCGTCCAGCACCGCACCGGCCGCCGCCGCGTCCCGGGCCTCGAGCCCGTGGCCGAGCCGGGCCAGCACCTCCGCGTGCAGGCGCTCGCCGACGCGGTGCCCGTCGCGCGGGAGCCAGACCAGCTCCACGCCCGCCGGCGCCGCCACGTCCTGCGCGTCGCGGCCGTCGGGCACCTCGAGCACGGCCACGCCGGTGGCGTCGTCCGGCAGCAGCTCCAGGGTCGCGAGGACGGCGGGCACAGCCGTCTCGTCACCGGCGAGCAGGAGCCGCGCCGCGGTGCCGGGGTCGAACTCGATGCCGCCGGTGTGGTGGCCGCGACGGGGCCCGACGATCGCGACCCGCGACCCCTCGCGCGCCTCGGCCGCCCACCGGGAGCCGGGGCCCGCCTCGCCGTGGCCGTCGGTGCCGTGGACGACGAGGTCGACCACGAGCCGGGTGTCGGCGCCGGAGCCGCGCAGTGCCCGCACGGTGTAGGTGCGCATGTACCCGCGCTCCCGCTCCGGCAGCGCCGACCAGGCGGCGTACCAGCCGTGCGCGGGCTCCTCGCCCGTGGCGGAGAACTGCGGCATCGGGCCGTCGGGGTGCGGGAAGACGAGCTTGATCCGCTGGTCGTAGAGCGGCCCCCCGGTGCCGAACTCGGCCAGGTCGGGCGAGGCCAGCTCGACCCGCACGAACGACGGCGTCAGCCGGTCGGCGCGGGTCACCACGCACTCGGTGATGAGGAAGGGCAGCTGGTCGGTCTCGGGCGCAGCGGTCACGTCGGCCTCTCGGCTCGGGGAAGGTGCCCCACCATGCAGTGAGGTAAGGCTTACCTTAGCCGATGGCCCGGGGCTGCCCCAGACGGGTCAGATCTGTGTGCGGTGGAAGTTCTGGAAGGACCGCGACGGCGTCGGGCCGCGCTGCCCCTGGTAGCGCGAGCCGTACTTCGTCGACCCGTACGGGTGCTCCGAGGGCGAGGAGAGCCGGAAGAAGCAGAACTGACCGATCTTCATGCCCGGGTACAGCTTGATCGGCAGGGTCGCGACGTTCGCCAGCTCCAACGTGACGTGACCGGAGAAGCCCGGGTCCACGAAACCCGCCGTGGCGTGGGTCAGCAGGCCCAGCCGTCCCAGCGACGACTTCCCCTCCACGCGCGCGGCCACGTCGTCCGGCAGCGTCACCACCTCGTAGGTGGAGCCCAGCACGAACTCGCCGGGGTGCAGGATGAACGGCTCGTCGCCGTCCGGCTCCACCACCCGCGTGAGGTCCGACTGGTCCAGCGCGGGGTCGATGTCGGGGTACTTGTGGTTCTCGAACACCCGGAAGTACCGGTCGAGACGGACGTCCACCGACGACGGCTGCATCATCTGCGGGTCGAAGGGGTCCAGCGCGATCCGGCCGGCGTCGAGCTCGGCGGAGATGTCCCGGTCGGAGAGCAGCACGGGCGGGAGCCTAGCGTGGACCCCGTGACACACACCGCGGCGTTCCAGCGATACGTGGCCATCGGCGACTCCTTCACCGAGGGCGTCGGCGACCCCGACCTTACCCGGCCCAACGGCGTGCGCGGCTGGGCGGACCGCGTCGCCGAGCACCTCCAGGCCCACGCGGACGAGGCGGGGCAGCCCTTCGGGTACGCCAACCTGGCCATCCGCGGCCGCAAGCTGCGGCCCATCCTCGCCGAGCAGGTCGACCCCGCCCTCGCGCTCGAGCCCGACCTCGTCACCGTCTACGCCGGCGCCAACGACATCCTCCGCCCCAACGTCGACCTCGACGCGCTCGTCGGCGACTACCGCACCGCCCTCACCCGGATCGCCGCCTCCGGCGCGCGCCTGCTCGTGTGGACCGCCTTCGACCCCGGCGGCTCCGCCACCTACCGCATGCTCCGCGGACGCTTCGCCCTCTACAACGAGCTCGTCCGGGAGGTCGTCGACGACCTCGCCGCCGAGCACGACGCCCACGTCGTCGACTACTGGCGGATGCGCGAGTACCGCGACTGGGGCTACTGGGACGAGGACCGCATGCACATGGGCACCCCCGGCCACGACCTCATGGCCACCCGCGTCCTCGACACCCTCGGCGTCCCCCACGAGCGACCCGTCCCCAGCCCCGTCGAGCGCCCCGCCCTCCCCCGCCGCGAGCAGCTGCGCCACGACGCCGACTGGCTGCGCCACCAGGCCGCCCCCTGGGTGCACCGCCGCCTCACCGGCCGCTCCTCCGGCGACGGCCTCGACGCCCGCTGGCCCACCCTCACCCGGATGCCGCAGGCCGAGGACTGATCGACTACGCTGCAAGCGGCCTCACGGCCACGCGGATGTAGCTCAGTTGGTAGAGCGCGACCTTCCCAAGGTCGATGTCGCGAGTTCGAGTCTCGTCATCCGCTCCAGCTCCCAGGGTCGCGCTCCAGAGCGCGACCCTGAGACATTTCCGGGCAAGGTCGATGTCGCGAGTTCGAGTCTCGTCATCCGCTCCATATCGTTCGGTCGCCTCCGGCGACATGTCGCCGGGCTTATACCCCCGTTCTTCGCTCGTCGGCTCGGCACGCGCGTTCGCTGCGCTCACGGCCCGCACCTCGCCTCCGTCACTGCAGAACGGGCGTCGCCCGACGACGCTTCGTGCGGCTGCGAGGGCCGGGACTTCAGGGATTCCGGCTGAGCCTCGATCCCGTCGTCCACCAACCCCGACCCCCCTCCCGGTATCGCGCGGCACCAGGACGGCGGTTCGTGACGTCGCGTCGGGGACGACACGCCACCGCTCCAGACCAGTGCACGGGTGATTCCCGACCTCACATACCGACGGAATGCTCGGACGTCGCTCGGACAGCCGTCCGAGCCGCCGCACGCCTGAACCGGCGCAATTGCGACAGGGCAGCCCTGCACACGACCGACCCAGACCCCTACTCATCTGACATCTCTGCAGGTCAGGTGCCAGTGATTGACACGTGTCCGGGATTGTCCGATGGGCCACCTGCCGCTCAGCCGACCGGCGGGATCTCTTAACCTTGGCTCCATGACCAGTGTTCTCGGGAACCACTTCCTCGGCGACCTCGGGCCCGTCTTGGAGGACCAGGTGCACGACCTGCTGTGCACCCACTTCGACGGCGTCGGCCTCTTCAACGGCGGCTGGACCGTCGAGGACGGCGACAACGGCGTCCTCGTGTGGGTGGAGCGTCTGGGCGACACCACCCTCATCGAGCTGGAGGCCCCGGCCTTCGCCGGCCTGCGCTGCGCCACCTCGCTGATCGAGGAGGCCCTGCGCTCCACCGGCCGCACGATCGGCAACGGCGGGCTGCTCGTGGAGAAGACCCCCGACGGTCGCTCCAACGTCGCCATGACCACGCACCTGGCCGCGGACCCGCTCGACGCCCCGGCCCTCGTCGCCGCGGTCGCGCGCATCCTCGACGACGTCGCCTCGCTGAAGCACGCCGCCGCGGCCTGACCGGGCCCACGGGCCTGACCGGGTGGGGCCGGCCCGTCTAGGGTCGGCACTCGTGGACTTCACCGGCTTCCCCGTCGCGGCGCTCGACTTCTACGACGACCTCGAGGTCGACAACACCAAGTCGTTCTGGGAGGCGCACAAGCACGTCTACGCGGAGTCGGTGAAGGCTCCGATGACGGCGCTGTGCGCCGCCCTGGAGCCCGAGTTCGGCAAGGCGAAGATCTTCCGGCCGTACCGCGACGTGCGGTTCAGCAAGGACAAGACGCCCTACAAGACCCACCAGGGCGCCTACGTGGCCGTCGCCCCGGCGACCGGGTGGTACGTGGAGATCTCCCCCCGCGGCCTGCGCACCGGCGCCGGCTTCTACGAGGCCTCCGGGCCCCGACTGGCCGCGTTCCGCGAGGCCGTGGCCCACGAGCTCTACGGCCCCGAGCTCGAGTCGCTCGTCACCGGGCTCGAGGCCGAGGGCTTCGAGACCGGCGGGGACCGCCTCAAGACCTCCCCGCGCGGCTTCGACGCCGACCACCCGCGGATCGAGCTGCTCCGGCACAAGTCGCTGACGCTGGGGCACCTGGTGGGCTTCGAGCCCGTCATCCACACCGCGGACGCCCTGGAGATCGTGCGGGACGACTGGCGCCGGCTCAGCCCGTTCATCGACTGGGTCCGCCGCCACGTCCAGGACTGACCGCTGCCGCGGAAGAAGCTCCGGCCGACGTCGTCCACCGTTCACCACGCCTCCACCGAGGCGTCGCGAGCGCGCCGTCGTGACGTCGGCGCGCGCTGCGAGCCTGCCGCCATGGCCAAGCGCAGGTTCGTGATCCAGGTCGGCCTCCACCACGCCGGGGCCGGCAGCCTCGGTGAGGCGCTCGCCGCGAGCGCCGAGACCCTGGCCGAGCACGGCGTGCACGTGCCCGCGCGCTCGCGCGAGGACGCCCGGGACGCGGCGCTGGAGCTGCGTCGCCTGCACCGGGCGCACGGTCGCCGCCGCAAGGACCTGGAGGGCAGCTGGGCCCGCCTGTGCCGGCGCGCCCGCAAGCCGTCCTCGGCGGTGCCGGGCGCGGTGGTCGTCGCCGAGGACCTGCTCGCCGGGGCCGGCAGCGACCAGATCGACCTGCTGCTCGACTCCCTGGCCGGCTTCGAGGTGCACGTCGTGGTGACCGCGGCCGACCCCTCCCACCAGCTGGTGCGCTCGTGGGTGCAGGCGGTGCGCGACGGCTCCTCGCTGACGCTGCCGCGCTACGCCCGCCGCGTCCTCGCCACCGACTCCGAGCACGACGAGGCGCTCGCGTTCCAGGCCGAGCAGGACCTGCCCGAGGTCCTCGGCCGCTGGGCGAGCGAGGTCGGGCGCGCGGACCGCGTGCACGTCGTCGTCCCGGACGCCGGCCAGGACGCCGCGTCCGCCTCGTGGGCCGTGGTCGCGCGGCTGGTGGGCGTCGACCCGGTCGCGGTGCCGCTCGACCTCGAGGGCGATCCCGAGCCCGACCTCGCCGGCCTGGCCGTGCTGCGCGAGGTCAACGAGGCCGTGGACGGGCGCACCGACGCCGCCACCCGTCGCGCCACCGCACTGACCAGCATCCTCACGCCCGCGGGCGGCGACGCCCCCGCCGACGTCGACGACCTGCTGGCGCTGCTGCCCGAGACCATGCTCGCCGACCTGGAGCAGCGCGGCCGCCTGTGGGCCAAGGCCGTGCAGGACGGCGGGCACAGCGTCACCGGCGACCCCGAGCGACTGGTCCCCGCCCTGCCGGCCACCGCCACCCCGGCGGAGCCGGACGTGGAGCACCGCCTCCAGGTGGCCACCGACGCGCTGGCCGACCTGCTGGTCGACGTCGCCCGGCTGCGCGAGCAGGTCGGCGACCTCGAGCACCGCAACGCCCGCCTGGAGAGCAAGCTGGAGAAGAAGAAGCGCAAGCTGCGCGACCGGCTGGCCGAGGCCGGCTGAGGCGTCGGCCGGCGCGCACCCGACACCCGGCGGACATCACCGGGCTCACGTCCGGGCCGGGGCGAGGCGAGTAAGTCGACCGACTCGGTCGACTGGTCTGGAATGATGGTCCCGTGCGCGTCTCTGCCAAGTCCGACTACGCCCTCCGGGCGCTCGTCGAGATGGCCGCGCGCAGCGAGGGCAAGGCCGTCAGCGCCGACGAGCTGGGGAGGCTCCAGGAGATCCCCCGGCAGTTCCTCCAGGCCATCCTCGCCGACCTGCGCCGGGCCGGCATCGTGCTCTCCCAGCGGGGCCAGTCCGGCGGCTGGCGGCTGGCCCGCCCGGCCACCGACGTCTCGGTCGCCGACGTGATCAGGGCCGTCGACGGCCCCCTGGTCAGCGTCTACGGGCTGCGCCCGGAGGCGGTGGAGTACAACGACTCCGCCGAGGTGCTCCAGCACGTGTGGATCGCCGCCCGCCGCAGCCTGCGTGCGGTGTTCGAGCAGGTCAGCATCCAGGCCCTGGCCGATCGCGACCTGCCGCCCGAGGTCGTGGCCGCCACCGAGGACGAGGACGCCTGGCAGCCGCACTGACGGCCGCCGTCCGCTCCTGCCCCTCCCGGGCGTCGCCCCACCCCTCACCACCGTTCAGCGCACGGTCGTGGAGGGGTGCTTGTGGTCCACGTTACCCACGGGTATCCTCCAAGTTACCGGTGAGTAGAACACCGGGCTGCGTGCCGGACGAGAGCGCGTGGCACCCCACGCCGTCCGAGGCCGCAGCCTCGTGGGCACACGTCCCCCGCAACGCACGACCGCACGAACCCGGAAGGTGGGCCATGAGCCACTACCAGAGCAACCTGCGCGACATCGAGTTCAACCTCTTCGAGCTGTTCAAGCGCGACGAGGTCCTGGGCACCGGCCCGTTCGCCGAGGTCGACGCCGACACCGCCCGCGAGGTGCTCGCCGAGGTCGACCGCATCGCCCGCGAGGACCTCGCGGCCTCCTACGTCGACTCCGACCGCAACCCGCCGGTCTTCGACCCGACCGCCTCCACCGCGCCGGTGCCGGCCTCCTTCAAGGCCAGCTACGACGCCTGGATGGAGTCGGAGTTCTGGCGCCTGCAGATCCCCGAGGCACTCGGCGGCACCCCCGCCCCGTCCACCCTGAACTGGGCGATCGCCGAGATGGTGCTCGGCTCGAACGCCCCGGTGTGGATGTACGCCGCCGGCCCGTCCTTCGCCTCCGTGGTGGAGCGCAACGGCAACGAGCGCGACAAGCGCATCGCCGAGCTGATGGTCGAGAAGGGCTGGGGCGCCACGATGGTGCTCACCGAGCCCGACGCCGGCTCCGACGTGGGCGCCGGCCGCACCAAGGCCACCCAGCAGGCCGACGGCTCCTGGCACATCGAGGGCGTCAAGCGCTTCATCACCTCGGCCGAGTCCGACCTGCAGGACAACATCATGCACCTGGTGCTCGCCCGCCCCGTGGGCGTCGAGGGCCACGGCGGCCCCGGCACCAAGGGCCTCTCCCTGTTCCTCGTGCCGAAGTACCACTTCGACCACTCCACCGGTGAGCTCACCGGTGAGCGCAACGGCGTCTACGTCACCAACGTCGAGCACAAGATGGGCATCAAGGTGTCCAACACCTGCGAGCTCACCTTCGGCGAGAAGCACCCGGCCCAGGGCTGGCTGCTCGGCGAGGTGCACAACGGCATCGCGCAGATGTTCCAGGTCATCGAGAACGCCCGGATGATGGTCGGCACCAAGGCCATCGCCACGCTGTCGACCGGCTACCTGAACGCGCTGGAGTACGCGAAGTCCCGCGTCCAGGGTGCCGACCTGACCCAGTCCGGCGACAAGACCGCGCCGCGCGTCACCATCACCCACCACCCCGACGTGCGCCGCTCGCTGATGACCCAGAAGTCGTTCGCCGAGGGCATGCGCTCGCTGGTGATGTACGCCGCCTCCTGGCAGGACCGCGTGATGGTGGCCCAGCACGCCGGCGAGGAGGACAAGCTGGCCGAGGCCGTCAACGACCTGCTGCTCCCGATCGTCAAGGGCTACGGCTCCGAGCGCTCGTGGGTGCTGCTGGGCACCGAGTCGCTGCAGACCTTCGGCGGCTCCGGCTTCCTGCAGGAGTACCCGATCGAGCAGTACGTCCGCGACGCCAAGATCGACACGCTCTACGAGGGCACTACCGCGATCCAGGGCCAGGACTTCTTCTTCCGCAAGATCGTCAAGGACCAGGGCACCGCGCTCGGCCACGTCGCCGAGGAGATCAAGGGCTTCCTCGCCTCCGAGGCCGGCAACGGCCGCCTCAAGGAGGAGCGCGAGCTGCTCGGCCGTGCGCTCGAGGACGCCAACGCCATGGTCGGCCTCATGATCAACGACCTGATGAGCGCGCAGGAGGAGGTCCGCAACCTCTACAAGGTCGGCCTCAACACCTCCCGCCTGCTCATGGCCCTGGGCGACGTCGTCACCGCCTGGCTGCTGCTGCGCGGCGCCGAGGTGGCCCTGACCAAGCTCGGTGGCGACGCCGGCAAGGACCAGGCCTTCTACGAGGGCAAGGTCGCCTCCGCGAAGTTCTTCTGCCACGAGGTGCTCCCGAGCATCCGCGCCGAGCTCAAGAAGGCCCAGACCGTCGACCTCGACCTCATGGACCTCGACGAGGCCGCGTTCTGACGCACCCCCGACTCCTCACCCGCCCGTGATCGGGTGAGGACGCTCCACCCGACGGCCCGCCGGACACCACGTCCGGCGGGCCGTCGTCGTTCGTCGGGCCTCGGTCTCGCGACGGTCGCAGCGCGGCCTCCTCGACCAGCGGCGCCTCACGGCCGCAGCGCCCTGGCGGCGTCCCGGACGGCGGCGCTCAGCCGGTCCAGCAGCGCGGAGTCGAGCCGCCACCGCTGCCAGTGCAGGTCCACGTCGAGAGGCCGGACGGCGGGGTGCGGCAGCGGCACCAGCACGTCGGTGCCGAACGCGGGGTCGTCGGCCTGCGGCTCGGGCAGCATCCCCCAGCCCAGGCCCACCCGCAGGGCGGCGACGTAGTCGGTGGAGGTCGGCACCTCGTGCACGGCCGCGGCGGGGGCGACCCCCAGGCGCGCGAGCAGGTCGGACTGGAGGCCGTCCTTGCCGTTGAACCGCACCAGCGGCAGCCGGGCCCAGTCGACCGCGCCGTCCGGGCCCGTGCAGCGGGCCAGCAGCGCGGGGTGGACGACGGGCAGGTACCGCATCGCCCCGACCCGCTCGGTCGAGCAGCCCTGCACGGCGACCGGCTCGTCGGTGACCGCCGCCAGGGCGCGCCCGGAGCGCAGCAGGTCGGCCGAGAACGCCTGGTCCTCCACGTGCAGCCGCAGCTCCACGTCGTCCCAGGCCGCGGCGGTGGCGAGCACGCCGTGGAACCAGGTGGCCAGCGAGTCGGCGTTGATCGCCACGCTCAGGCGGGTGCGGCCGGCCGCTCCCGGGTCCAGGACGGCGGCGGCCTCGGCGTCGAGCAGGGCGTGGGCGCGCCCGAGGCGGACCAGCACGCTGCCGGCGTCCGTGGCCTCGCAGGGGCTGGCGCGGCGCACCAGCACCTGGCCGACGCTCGACTCCAGGGCGCGGACCCGCTGGCTCAGCGCCGACGGGGTCACGTGCAGGGCGCGAGCCGCCGCCTCGAAGGTGCCGTGGTCGACCACCGCGACGAGCGCTTCGAGGTGGTGGGCCGGGTACTGCATGAAGTCACGCTAAGGCATCCGTAGATTCCTTCGCTGGTCTTCACGTTCCTGCGCCCCGAGAGTGGAGCCGTGGACCTCCTCGCCCTCGCCGCCGGCCTGCTCGCCGGCCTCTCGCTCATCGTCGCCATCGGCTCGCAGAACGCGTTCGTGCTCCGGCAGGGGCTGCGTCGCGAGCATGTGGGCGCGGTGGTGGTCATCTGCACGCTCTCCGACGTGGTGCTGATCCTCGCGGGCGTGGGCGGGGTGGGCGCTCTGGTGTCAGCGGTGCCGTGGCTGATCACGCTCATCCGCTGGCTCGGCGTCGCCTTCCTGGTCGGGTACGCCCTGCTCTCGTTCCGACGGGCGTGGGCGGGCGGGGAGGCCCTGGCCGCGGGCTCGGGCGTCGGGGCCACGCTGTCGGCCGTCGTCGTCCAGGCACTGGCGCTGACCTGGCTGAACCCGCACGTCTACCTCGACACCGTGCTGCTGCTCGGCTCGCTGGCCAGCAGCCACGGCCACCCCGGTCGCTGGTGGTTCGCCGGCGGCGCGATGGTCGGCTCCGCGATCTGGTTCACCGGCCTGGGCTACGGCGCCCGCTTCGCCGACCGGTTGTTCTCCCGCCCGGTCGCCTGGCGCGTGCTCGACACCGTCATCGGGCTCACCATGCTCGCCATCGCCGCCTCCCTGGCCCTGGGGGCATGAGCCCCCCCCCCCCCCAGCCGAGTCGGCGGTCAGAGGGGGCGGCCGCCGATCCAGGTCCGGCGCACGAGGGGGACGCCGGGGCGGTAGGCGAGGTGCACGTGGCTGGGCGCCTCGAGCACCACGAGGTCGGCACGGCGGCCGGGCTCCAGCACACCGACGTCGTCCCGGGCGAGGGCACGGGCGCCGCCGGCGGTGGCGGCCAGCACGGCCTCGGTGGGGGTCATCCCCATCTCCCGCACGGCCAGGGCGACGCAGAACGGCACCGAGCTGGTGAAGCAGGAGCCGGGGTTGCAGTCGGAGGCGAGGGCGACCCGCACGCCGGCGTCCAGGAGGCGTCGGGCGTCGGGGTAGGGCTGGCGGGTGGAGAACTCCACGCCGGGCAGCAGCGTCGCCACGGTGCCCGACCCGCGCAACGCGTCGACGTCGGCGTCGTCGAGGTAGGTGCAGTGGTCGACCGCGACGAGGCCCAGCTCGCAGGCCAGCTGGACGCCGGGGCCGGGCCCCAGCTGGTTGGCGTGCAGGCGGCCTGCCAGACCGACCTCGGCACCGGCGGCGAGGACGGCGCGGGCCTGGTCGGCGTCGAAGGCACCGCGCTCGCAGAACGCGTCGATCCAGCGGGCGTGCGGGGCCGCAGCGGCCAGCATCGGGCCGGTGACCAGGTCGACGTACCCGGCCGGGTCCTCGGCGTGCTCGGCCGGCACCACGTGCGCGCCCAGGAACGTCGTCTCGGTCGTGAACTGGCGGGCCACGGCCAACGAGCGCGCCTCGTCGTGCACGGAGAGGCCGTAGCCGGACTTGATCTCCAGCGTGGTGGTGCCCTGGGCACGCATCTCGGCGACCAGTGCGGCCACGTGCGCGGTCAGCTGCTCGTCGCTCGCCGCGCGGGTGGCGGCCACCGTGGTGCGGATGCCGCCGGCGGCGTAGGACTCCCCCGCCATCCGGGCCGCGAACTCCGCGCTGCGCTCGCCGGCGAACACGAGGTGGCTGTGGCTGTCGACGAACCCCGGGAGCACGGCGCGGCCGGCCAGGTCGACGGCCAGGTCGGCGGCGGGCGCCTCGGCCGCCGGGCCGAGCCAGGCGACCCGGTCGCCGTCGAGCACCAGGGCGGCGTCGCGCAGCACGGTCTCGGCCCCGGGCGCGTCCGTGGGGCGCCCCGCCTCGTCCGTGCGACCCGTGAAGAGCTCGCCGATGCCGGTCAGCAGCGTGGAGGTCATGCGTCCACCTTCTCCCACACGGCGGCGATCGCGTCGGCGAGCAGCCGGCCGACCTCGGCCTCCTGCCCGCGCTCGTGCACCACGCGGCCGTCGGTGACCACGCGGACGACGTCGGCGCCGGTCGCCGCGAACACCGCCGTGGCCTCGTCGGCCCCGGTGCCGGCCGTGCGCACGCTCGCGGTGTCGAGGGTGACGAGGTCGGCCCGCGCCCCGACGGCGATCCGCCCGGCGTCGGGCACGCCGAGGCTCGCGTGCGCGGTGCCGGCCGCGAGCAGCTCGGCGGCCGACCAGTGGCCGCGTGCCTGCGTGGCCAGCCGCTCGTCCAGCTCGACGGCGCGCATCTCCTCGAACAGGTCGACGACGGCGTGGCTGTCGGACCCGAGGCTGAGCCGGGCGCCGGCGTCGTGCAGGGCCCGGCTCGGGCCGATCCCGTCGCCCAGGTCGCGCTCGGTGGTGGGGCAGAAGCAGGCCCACGTGCGCGCCCCGCCCAGCAGCGCGACGTCGGCGTCGGTCAGGTGCGTGGCGTGGACCAGGGAGGTCGCCTCGGTCAGTGCGCCGGCCTCGGCCAGCAGGCCGGTGGGGGTCAGGCCGGTGGCCGCCAGGCAAGCCTCGTTCTCGGCGACCTGCTCGGAGAGGTGCACGTGCAGCGGGCCGTCGGCGGGGTCGTGGGCGCGCAGCTGCTCGCGGGGCACGGCGCGCACGGAGTGGTAGGCGCGGCCGAGCACCAGGTGGTCGGCCGGGCGGACCTCGTCCCACCGGGCGAGCCAGGCGTCGGCGTCCCCGTCGTCGTAGCGCACCTGCGCGCCCTCGGGCGCGCGGCCGAACCCCGAGGACAGGTACAGCGTGTCGAGAAGGGTGATCCGCAGGCCCGCCTCGGCGGCGGCGTCGACCAGGGCGTGGCCCATCGCGTTGGGGTCGTCGTACCGGCCGCCGTCGGGGCGGTGGTGCAGGTAGTGGAACTCGCCGACGCCCGTGACGCCGGTCGCGACCATCTCGCGGAAGACGGCGGTGGCCAGCGTCCGGTAGGAGTCGGGGTCGAGCGTGGCGGCGAGCGCGTACATCTGCTCGCGCCACGTCCAGAAGGTGCCGCGCTCGCGCTGCGTGCGCCCGCGCAGCGCGCGGTGGAAGGCGTGGCTGTGCGCGTTGGCCAGCCCCGGCACGGTGAGTCCCCCGACCCGCTCCGGGGCCGCCTCCCCGGCCCTCGCCGACCAGTCGGCCTCGACCCGGGTGAACCGGCCGTCGCTCACCTCGACCAGGACGTCGTCGGCGACCCGGGCAGCGGCACCCTCGCCCACCCAGGCGCGGGTCAGCAGCCAGCGGGCGCTCACGTCAGCAGCTCCGCGAGGACGTCGGCCAGCGCCTCGACCCCGACCAGGCAGTCGCCGGTCTCGGCGCTCTCCTCCGGCGAGTGGGAGACGCCGGTGGGGTTGCGGACGAACAGCATGGCGGTGGGCACGCCCGCTGCGGCGAGGATGCCGGCGTCGTGCCCGGCCGCCGACGGGATCACCGGCCAGGCCTCGTCCCCGGCGCCGGCACCGGTGCGGGTGCGGGCCCCGATGCGGCCGATGCGGGACGTGAGCGCGACGTCGAAGGCGACCGAGGCCGAGACCGACTCCGGGGTCACGGTCAGGGCGGTGCCGTCGCGCTCGGCCCGGTCGGCGGCCTGGCGGGCGATGGCGTCGACGAGGGCGGCGAGCGCCACGTCGGAGTCGGCCCGCGCGTCGAGCCAGCCGGTGACGCGCGAGGGCACGGCGTTGGTGGAGTTCGGGGCCACGTCGAGGCGGCCGAAGGTGGCCCGCTGGCCGGCCAGCCGTGCCTGCTTGTTGGCGGCCAGCGTCGTCATCGCGAAGGTGAGCATCGGGTCGTGGCGGTCCTCCATCCGCGTGGCCCCGGCGTGGTCGGCGCGACCGGTGACGTCGAAGCGGTAGCGGCCGTGCGGCCAGATCTCGCTGGCCAGGCCCACGACGGCGTCGGTGTCGACGAGGTGGCGCCCCTGCTCGACGTGCAGCTCCACGAAGCAGCCCACGTTCGCGAGGTCCAGGAGCGAGCCGGTGCCGAGGTCGGCCGCGGCCAGCGCGTCCTCGAGGCTGGTGCCGGCGCGATCACGACGTGCGAGCGCGTCCTCGAGGGCGACCTCGCCGGTGACGAGCCGGGAGCCCAGGCAGGCCAGCCCGAAGCGGGAGCCCTCCTCCTCGACGAAGGCGCTGACACCGAGGGGGCGGACGGGCGCCACGCCCCGCGCGCGCAGCACGTCGACCGCGGCGAACGCCGAGACGACGCCCAGCGGACCGTCGAACGCGCCGCCGTCGAGCACCGAGTCGAGGTGGGAGCCGGTGAGGACGGAGGGGCCCTCGGCCCCCGGGGCCTCCCACCACGCGACCATGTTGCCGAGCAGGTCGGTCTCCAGCCGCAGGCCACGCGCGGCGGCCTGGCCGACGAACCACGCCCGCAGCTCGTTCTCCGCGGACGTCCACGGCTGGCGGAAGTACCCGCCGGTGGCGGCCGAGCGTCCGACCGGGGCCAGGTCGGCCCACATGCGCTCGAAGTCGTCGACCACCGGTTCAGGACTCCCGCGAGACGAACGGGACGGGCACCTGCACGCCCCGCTCGGCGGCCACCTCCGCGGCCCGGTCGTAGCCGGCGTCCACGTGCCGGATCACGCCCATGCCGGGGTCGTTGGTGAGGACCCGCTCGATCTTCTGCGTGGCGAGGTCGGTGCCGTCGGCCACGATCACCTGGCCGGCGTGCAGCGAGCGGCCGATGCCGACCCCACCACCGTGGTGGAAGGACACCCAGGTGGCGCCGGAGGCGGTGTTGACCAGTGCGTTGAGCAGCGCCCAGTCGGCGATCGCGTCGGAGCCGTCGATCATGCCCTCGGTCTCGCGGTAGGGCGAGGCCACGGAGCCGCAGTCGAGGTGGTCGCGGCCGATGACGACGGGGGCCTTGAGCTCGCCCGAGGCGACCATCTCGTTGAACTTCAGCCCGGCGCGGTGCCGCTCGCCGTAGCCGAGCCAGCAGATGCGGGCGGGCAGGCCCTGGAAGTGGACCCGCTCGCCGGCCATGGTGATCCACGTCCGCAGGCGCTCGTTCTCGGGGAAGAGCTCGAGGATCGCCTTGTCGGTGGCGGCGATGTCGGCCGGGTCGCCGGAGAGGGCGGCCCAGCGGAAGGGCCCCTTGCCCTCGCAGAACAGGGGCCGGATGTAGGCGGGGACGAAGCCGGGGAAGGCGAACGCGCGGTCGTACCCGCCCTTGCGGGCCTCGTCGCGGATGGAGTTGCCGTAGTCGAAGACCTCGGCGCCGAGGTCCTGCAGCTCGACCATGGCGCGCACGTGCGCGGCCATGGACGCCTGGGCCTCCTTGGTGAAGCCCTCGGGGTCCGTCTCGCGCCGGGCCTGCCACTCCTCGAACGGCACCCCGGCCGGCAGGTAGAAGAGCGGGTCGTGGGCCGAGGTCTGGTCGGTGACGACGTCGACCGGCGCCTTGAGCTCGACCAGGCGCGGCAGCAGCTCGGCGGCGTTGCCGAGGACGCCGATGGACAGCGCGCGCTTCTCGTCACGGGCGGCGGTGGCCAGCTCGAGGGCGTGCTCGAGGCTGTCGGCCTGGACGTCGAGGTAGCGGTGCTCGATGCGGCGGGTGATGCGCGCCTGGTCGACCTCGATGCAGATCGCCACGCCGTCGTTCATCGTCACGGCGAGGGGCTGGGCGCCGCCCATCCCGCCGAGGCCGGCGGTGACGGTGATGGTGCCGGCCAGGCTGCCGCCGAACTTCTTGTCCGCGACGGCGGCGAAGGTCTCGAACGTGCCCTGGAGGATGCCCTGCGTACCGATGTAGATCCACGAGCCGGCCGTCATCTGGCCGTACATGGTCAGGCCGAGGTCCTCGAGGCGGCGGAACTCCTCCCAGTTGGCCCAGTCCCCGACGAGGTTGGAGTTGGCGATGAGCACGCGCGGGGCCCACTCGTGGGTGCGCATGACGCCGACGGGCTTGCCGGACTGCACCAGCAGCGTCTCGTCGTCCGCGAGGTCCGTCAGCGACGCGAGGATCGCGTCGTAGGCCTCCCACGACCGGGCGGCGCGGCCGGTGCCGCCGTAGACCACGAGGTCCTCGGGACGCTCGGCGTTCTCGGGGTCGAGGTTGTTCATCAGCATGCGCATCGGCGCCTCGGTCTGCCACGAGCGGGCGGTGAGGTCGGTGCCGTGCGCGGCGTGGATCGGGAGGCGGGGGTTGCTGCTCGACATGGCTGGCTCCGGTTCACGAGTGGACGACGAGCCCAGTCCACTCCCGCGCGGCGCCGCCCGCCAGAGGGGCCCCGCGCGATGCTGTCTCGGATGTGAGACAGCCGCACCTGCCTCAGTCCGTGCCGCCCAGCGGTAGGGTGAGAGTGGCGGGTGCGCCGTCGACCACGCGGATCGGCACGCCCCAGTCCTGCTGGTGCATCCGGCAGGCGGCCCCCTCGCCACCGTGGGCGTCGCAGGAGGCGGCCCGGGCCGCGACGTGGAGCACGCCGTCGCCCACGTGCGGGTCCAGCTCGATCGTGCGGACGAGGTCCGTGCCGCGTCCGCCGCCCGACCGGATCAGGCCCGGCGGGGTCGACTCCACGAGCAGCTGGGAGGGCGGGCCGAACCGGTCGTCGACCTTCTGGCCCGGCGGCGGGGTGAACGTGACGGTCAGCGCCAGCCCGGCGGCGACCTCGGTGACGGGCCGCTGGGTGGTGTGGGAGAACCCGTCGGTGGCGACCACGTCGGCGTCCAGGCGCACTCGGGTCAGCCGGTGGGCGGTGGACTCCACGACCACCAGGTCCGTGCCGTCCACGAACGCGCCCGAGGGCTCGGCCAGCCCGGAGGCCAGCGTGCCGAGAGTGCCGGTCGCCGGGTCGTGGCGGCGGACGGCACCGTTGTAGGTGTCGGCGACGGCCACCGAGCCGTCGGGCAGCACGGTCACGCCCAGCGGGTGCTGGAGCAGCGCCTGGTCGACGTCGCCGTCGCGGAACCCGAAGTCGAAGAGCCCCGAGCCGACCACGGTGCGCACCACGAGGTCGCCGGCCGGCCCCGGCTCGACCACCCGGAGCGAGGACGTCTCGGAGTCGGCCAGCCAGAGGCGCTCACCGTCGGCCGCGAGGCCGGAGGTCTGCGCGAACCACGCCTCGGCCAGCGGGCCGTCGAGCAGCCCCTCGTTGGTGGTGCCGGCCGCGACCTCGACGACGCCGGTGCGCGGGTCGAGCGTCCACAGCTGGTGGACGCCGGCCATGGCGACCCAGACCCGGTCGCCCCACCAGGCCACGTCCCACGGCGAGGAGAGCCGCTCGACCCCGTCGCCCTGCATCCACTGCTCGCCGTCGCCGGCGAGCACGCGGGTCTCCCCGGTGCCCAGCGACAGCCCGACCAGCCGGTGGGCGACCGTGTCGGCCACGACCACGTCGTACCCCACCTCGGCGGCGACGTCCTCGGGCAGGACGCACAGGCCGTTGGGCTCGCGGAAGCCCGCGAAGCGACGCAGCACGGCGCCGTCGTCCCCGCCGGAGCCGGCGGCCAGCAGCACGACCTCGTCGTGGCCGGCGTCGGCGACCAGCACGCCCTCCACGTCGCCACGCGAGACCGGCACGGCCTTGGCCGGGAAGCGCAGGTCGGAGGGCTCCACGGCGGGCGGCACGTACGGGGAGTCGCCGGGCTGGAGCGTCCCCTTCTCGCGGTGCTGCGGCACGAGGTCGTCGAGCAGCGCGGAGATGGCGTGGGCGTGGCCCTCGCCGGCGTACTGGGCGACGACGTAGCCCTCGGGGTCGATCAGCACCAGGGTCGGCCAGGCGCGCGCCGTGTAGGCCTGCCAGGTGACGAGGTCGGGGTCGTCGAGCACGGGGTGGGCCACGCCGTAGCGCTCCACGGCGGCCGCGAGCGCGTCCGGGTCGGCCTCGTGCACGAACTTGGGCGAGTGGACGCCGACGACGACCAGCTCGGAGGCGAACCGCTCCTCGGTCTCGCGCAGCTCGTCGAGGACGTGCAGGCAGTTGATGCAGCAGAAGGTCCAGAAGTCGAGGAGGACGAACCGGCCGCGCAGGTCGCCGACCCGGATCGTCTCGCCACCGGTGTTCAACCAGCCGCGGCCGACGAGCTCGGGGGCGCGGACGCGGGGCCGGGTGCCGGGGGTCGTGCTGCTCATGGCACCAGTCTCCGCCGTCGTCCCCACCCGTTCGAATCGTGCGCACGGGTGTGCCCTCGCTCACCCCTGGGGGTGGGCGTTCGTGCAGGTCACGTGCAGGATCGCGTCGCCGTCTGGTCGTGGTGACCACCCGTGAGGTCCAATGGTGGAGAAACCTCACAGCGCCTGCTCGGACCACAGTTACGCTGCGCCCGACCTGAGAGGCAGGCCTAGATGACCAGCACCCACGCCGTGCCGGCCGAGGACGCGGACCCGGACGCCGACGAGATCGGTGTCGACGAGTCGTTCGACCGCTACGCGCGCATGGTCCGCCGCGCCATCGGGGTGCCCGTCGCGCTGGTCAGCCTCGTGGAGGCCCACCGCCAGCTGTTCATCGGCGCCCAGGGCCTCGAGGACGAGCTGATGGCGCTGCGCCAGACCCCGCTCTCGCACTCGTTCTGCCAGTACGTCGTGGCGGACGAGGCGCCGCTGGTCACCGCGGACGCCCGCGTCGAGCAGCGGCTGCGGGACAACCTCGCGATCCCCGACCTCGGGGTGGTGGCCTACGCGGGCTACCCGATCCGGGACCAGCAGGACCGGGTCATCGGGTCGCTGTGCGCCATCGACGACACCGCCCGCGAGTGGACCCCCGAGGAGCTCTCGGCCCTGGAGGACATCGCCGCCGCGTGCACCACCGAGATCGTGCAGCGCCAGCAGAAGCGCCACGCGGCCCGGACGGCGGCACGCGCACGCGACCTCAACGAGCGCAGCGCCCTCCTCCTGGCACTCGCCGAGTCGCTCAGCGCCACCCGCACCGTGGTGGACGTGGCCGCGGCCGTCGACGGCGTGGCCCGCGAGCACCTCGGCGCCCTCGTCGCCGGCATCTGGATCGCCGAGGACGACACGGTCCGCCGCACCGCGGACCTGCCGACGCACGTGCAGCACGCCCCCGGCCTGCTCAGCTACGTGCGGCACCTCGGCGAGCAGTGGCACTCCGCGCGCCTCAACGACGTGCTGCCCGCCGACCTCAGCAACCCGCTCGGCCTGGCGCTCGCCGAGGGCCGCATCGTCTGGTTCCCCGACCGGCACCGGCAGAACGCCGTCTACGGCGGCCTGAACCTGGAGAGGCAGGTCGGTGAGGCGCGGGCCTTCGTGCCGCTGACCCACCGCGGCCGCGCCTTCGGCGGCATGGCGGTCATCTGGCCGGAGAGCCGCGACCTCGGCCACGACGTGCTCGACACCCTCCAGGCGCTCGGCCGCTACGCAGCGCAGGCGCTCGGCCGGGCGCTGCTGCTCCAGGAGCAGTCCGACGCGCTCATGGTGCTCCAGGGCGCGCTCCAGCCGCGGCTGCCCGAGACCGACGAGATGCTGATGGCGGCCCGCTACCGCCCCGCCGCGGCCCGCGACCAGATCGGTGGCGACTGGTACGACGCCGTGCTCATGCCCAGCGGCGACACCGCGCTGATGATCGGCGACATCGTCGGCCACGACCTCCAGGCCGCGGCCACCATGGGGCAGGTGCGCGCCACCCTGCGCACCCTCGCCTGGTCGCAGGACGAGGCGCCGTCGGCGCTCGTCGGCAAGCTCGACCAGGCCCTCACCGACCTCCAGGTCGAGGCGATGGCGACCCTGGTCTACCTGCGGATCGAGACCTGGGACCGCACCGGAGACCGGGTGCTGCGCTGGACCAACGCCGGCCATCCCCCGCCCCTGGTGGTCTGCCCCGAGGGCACCGTGCGGTTCCTGGCCGAGGACGCCCCCGACGTCATGCTCGGTGTCGCTCCCGACGCCGAGCGCGGCGACCACCGGCTCAGCGTGCCGCCCGGCGCCACGCTGCTGCTCTACACCGACGGCCTGGTCGAGCGGCGCGGGGAGAGCCTCGTCGACGGCCTCGACCGGCTCGCCGAGGTGGCGGCCACCCACGGCCGTCGGCCGATCGGGGAGTTCGTGGACGGGGTGCTGACCGACCTGCTCGGCCTGGAGCAGGCCGACGACGTCGCGGTGCTGGCCGTCCGCTTCGTCTGAGGCGTCCGCCCCGCTGCATGTGCCACAGTGCCGGGCATGACGAGCGCGCACCCGGACCTGCAGGCCCTCCTCGAGGTCGGGTTCGCCGCGACCGAGGCGTTCCTCGACGTCGCCGCGTCCCTCGACCCCGACGACTGGGCCCGACCCACCGACCTGCCCGGGTGGGACGTGCACGCGGTCGTCGCGCACGTCGCCCACCTGGAGTCGGTGCTGGCCACCGGCGAGCAGGAGAGCGCGGAGGTCGGCAGCCCGCCCCACGTGCGCAACCCCCTCGGGGCCTACACCGAGGTGGGCGTCGTGGCCCGCCGCGAGGCGACGCCCGAGGCGCTGCTGGCGGAGATCCGCTCCGTCACCGGCCTGCGCCGCGCGGCCGCGCAGGTCGACCCGCCCACCGACCCCGACGCCCCGGCGCCCTCCCCCTTCGGCGACCTCGGGTGGACGTGGCGCACGCTGCTGCGCAACCGCCCGCTGGACCTGTGGATGCACGAGCAGGACGTCCGCCGCGCCACCGCGCGCCCCGGCGGGCTCTCCGGCCCGGCGGCCGACCATACGGTGGCCTACCTGACCGAGTCGCTCGGGTTCGTCCTGGTCAAGCGTGCCGGCGGGCGACCCGGCGACAGCGTCGTGCTGCTGCTGGACGACGAGCCGGCCCGGGCCGTGCTCGTGGGCGAGGACGGCCGCGCCCGACCGGTGGCCGACGCCCCCGCCGACCCGACCCTGGTGCTGCGCACGGACCGCGAGACCTACGTCCGACTGGCCGGAGGGCGGTGCGCGCCGACCGACGTCGGCGACGCCGTCGTCCTGACCGGGGACGAGGGGCTGGGCGAGTGGTTCCTCGCGGGGCTGGCCACGACCCCCTGACCCCGCCGATAGTGCGCGACGAAACGGCTGCTCCTGGGGCCCGACGGCAGCCATTTCGTCGCGCACTATCGGGCGGGCGGGTCACGTGGACGCGTCTGCGAGGCATGATGCGCTCATGAGTCACCCTCGCGCCGGACAGCCCGCCGAGCCCGCCGACCTGATCGACGTGGCCCACCTCGTCACCGCGTACTACACGCTGGTCCCGGACGTCGAGGACGTCGACCAGCAGGTCGCGTTCGGCACCTCGGGGCACCGGGGGTCGTCGCTGACGACCGCGTTCACCGAGACGCACATCCTGGCCACGACGCAGGCGATCGTGGACTACCGCACGGCGCAGGGCTTCGACGGTCCGCTGTTCCTGGGCCGCGACACCCACGGTCTCTCCGAGCCGGCGTGGGCGAGCGCCCTGGAGGTGCTCGCCGCCAACGACGTCACCGTGCTGGTGGACGCGGCCGACGGCTACACCCCGACGCCGGCGGTCAGCCACGCGATCATCCGCGCCAACGGCGGCCGCACCTCGGGCACCGGCCTGGCCGACGGCATCGTCGTCACGCCCTCCCACAACCCGCCGCGCGACGGCGGCTTCAAGTACAACCCGCCGCACGGCGGCCCGGCCGACACCGACGCCACCTCCTGGATCGCCGACCGCGCCAACGAGCTGATCCGGGCCGGCATGTCCGGCGTGAAGCGGGTCCCGTTCTCCCGGGCCCGGGCCGCGGCCCAGCCCTACGACTTCCTCGGCACCTACGTGGACGACCTGCCGAACGTCGTCGACCTGGCCGCGATCAAGGCGGCCGGCGTGCGGATCGGGGCCGACCCGCTGGGCGGCGCCTCCGTCGACTACTGGGGCGCGATCGCCGAGCGGCACGGCCTCGACCTGACGGTGGTGAACCCGCTGGTCGACCCGACCTGGCGGTTCATGACGCTGGACTGGGACGGCAAGATCCGGATGGACTGCTCCTCCCCGTCCGCGATGGCCTCGCTCGTCGCGCAGCGCGACTCCTTCGACATCGCCACGGGCAACGACGCCGACGCCGACCGGCACGGCATCGTCACCCCCGACGCCGGGCTGATGAACCCCAACCACTTCCTGGCCGTCGCGATCGAGCACCTCTTCGGCGGGGCACGCCCCGACTGGCCCGCCACCGCGGCCATCGGCAAGACGCTCGTCTCGTCCTCGATGGTCGACCGGGTGGCCGCGTCCGTCGGCAAGCCGCTGGTGGAGGTGCCGGTGGGCTTCAAGTGGTTCGTGCCCGGCCTCATCGACGGCTCCTTCGGCTTCGGTGGCGAGGAGTCGGCCGGCGCGTCCTTCCTGCGCTTCGACGGCTCCGCCTGGACCACCGACAAGGACGGCATCCTGCTGTGCCTGCTCGGCTCTGAGATCCTCGCGCGCACCGGCTCCACCCCCTCCCAGCGCTACGCCTCGCTGGTCGGCCGCTTCGGCGACCCGGCCTACGCCCGCGTCGACGCCCCGGCCACCCGCGAGGAGAAGGCGGCCCTCAAGGCGCTCTCCCCCTCCGCCGTCACCGCCACCTCCCTGGCCGGCGAGGAGATCACCGCGAAGCTCACCGAGGCGCCCGGCAACGGTGCGGCGATCGGCGGCCTGAAGGTGACCACCGAGAACGCCTGGTTCGCCGCGCGCCCCTCGGGCACCGAGGACGTCTACAAGATCTACGCGGAGTCCTTCAAGGGCGCCGAGCACCTCGCGCAGGTGCAGGAGGAGGCGCGGGCGGTCGTGTCCGCGGCCCTGGGCTGAGCCGGCACTACGGCGCCAGGCTGAGCCGCACCAGCGGGATGTCGAGCGCCTCGCCGCGCTCGTCCGCCAGCCGCTGCATCCCGCTCTCCAACGCGTGCCAGGCGCGCGGGTTGCGCGCGGCGTAGCGGGCCAGGGCCGCGTCGCGGTCCGTCGGGGAGAGCTCGGCGGCCGTCGCCGGCACGCGGCGCCGGCGACCGGTGGAGACGTGGCAGGCGGGGGTGGCCGTGAGGTTGCGAAACCACTGCGAGCGGCGGCCCAGCCCGGAGGCGACCAGCAGGTGGTCGTCGTCCTCGCGCTCGACCACCTCCAGCACCGCGTACCGAGGCTCGCCCGAGGTCCGGCCGACGTGCTCGAGCATCAGCATCCGCGGGCCGAGCAGGAACCCGAGACCGTGGCGGAACAGCGGGATCGGCGCCCGCACCGCCCACCGGGTGCGGAGCAGACGGGCGACGGGGTTGCTGGCCATGACCCGATCCTGCGCGCCGCGGGCCGGGGGCGGAAGGCCCCTCAGACCAGGTCGACCGGGTCCCCCGGCCTCACCTCGCCGGGCATCAGCACGTCGCCGTCCGCGCCCAGCAGGAGCTCGTCCCGGACGCCGGCCAGGCGGCGCAGCGTCTCGGCACCGAGCACCGCGCAGCGGGCCGTCTCGGCGGTGGGGCGGACGACGGCACCGCCCACCCGCACCTCGCGGCCCACGAGGTGTGCCTCGGTGAAGGGTTCCGGCCCCAGGTCGAGCACGAGGGAGGCCCGGACCGTGGCGGGCGCGACGCCCACCGCCGCGCACGACGCGGTGGAGACGAGGCTGACCCCGCCCGCGTAGACGACCCCGCTCGGCGGGGCCGCGGCCAGCGCGACGTCGCGGCCCAGCACGTCGGCGGCGAGCTCCGCCTGGGGCCCGTCGTGGACCTCCAGCGACACCGGGCGGCCCCAGTAGTCGCAGGTCAGCTGCTCTCCGGTGGGCTCGGGGCGACCGGCCGCCCGCCGTCCGTCCTCGTGGACGAGGGGCAGCGCCGGGTCCTCGTCCACGAGCGTGAGCCGCAGCAGCCGCGGGTGGGCCACCGTGCGCAGCACCTGCCGGGCCCGGGGGTCGACGAAGCACCACCGGCGGTCGCCGACGACCCCGGCCGAGTCCAGCGCCACCGCCTCGCGAGGGCGCCACGCTGTGCCCTTGGCCGCGGCGAAGCCGACCGCGACGACCTCGCCGAGCTGCTGTCGCACCTCAGGCGTGGTCCTGGTCGTGCCGCTGCTTCCAGGCGGTCATGAGGGAGCCCAGCTCGGTGACCTGCTTGCCGTACAGCTCCGGCAGCGGGGCGTCGAGCCGGACGGCGGCGACGTTGAGCGCGCGGTTGCGGCGACCGCGCCGGGCCCGCGCCTCGGCCGTCAGCTCGTAGCCGAGCAGCGAGGTGCGGCCCTGCGGCCACGGCCCGAAGCGCACCACCTCGTCCCACGCCACCGTCTCCTCGCGTCCCATCGAGCGCAGCGTGAAGCCGTGCCGGTCGAGGACGAGCCCGTCGCGGGTGGAGAGCAGGTTCCAGATGCCGGCGACCAGCACGAGGGTGCCCACCACGACGCCGCCCGTGCCGACCACCGGGGAGCTGTCGAGCAGCAGGATGCCGAGGAGGACGAACAGCGCGCCCAGGCCGATCAGCATGAGGGCGCGCGAGCGGGACGGGTGCAGGGTCAGCTGGTCCTCCACGGGGCGGACCCTACCGGCTGGGCCCGGGTCGGCAGAGGGCCACGGGGGCACGTCTGCCGCCCCCGGCGCCAACCCCGGGCCCAGGCCCGAGCGCGAGGGGGTCAGGCGCCGTGCGTCGGGTAGTCGGTGTACCCCCGCTCGTCGCCCATGTAGTAGGTCTCCACGTCGGGCGTGGCGATCGGGGCGCCGGTGCGCAGCCGCTCGACCAGGTCGGGGTTGGCGATGAAGGCGCGGCCGAAGGAGATCAGGTCGGCGCCGTTGTCGAGCCACTTCTGCGCGTCCTCGAGGTTCGCCTGCTGCGGGCGGCCGGGGTGGACCGGGTTGACCAGGAGCGTGCCGTCCCAGGCCTTGCGCAGGTCGAGCAGGAGGCCGTCGTCCGCCGTGGCCTCGAGGTGGACGTAGGCGAGGTCGAGCGCGCCGAGCTGCTCGAGGAGGGCGAGGTAGAGCTCGCGGGTCTCGGTCTCCTCGACGCCCCAGATGCCCGCGTCCGGCGAGAGCCGGATCCCGACGCGGTGCCCGCCGATCCTCTCGACGGCACCGGCGGTGGCCTCGACGGCGAAGCGGACGCGGTTCTCGATGCTGCCGCCGTAGAGGTCGGTGCGCAGGTTGGCGTTGGAGGAGAGGAACTGGCCGATGAGGTAGCCGTTGGCGCCGTGCAGCTCGACGCCGTCGAGGCCGGCCTCGATCGCGCGGGCGGCGGCCTCGCCGTAGGCGGCGGCCTGCTCGGGGACCTCGGCGGTCTCCAGGGCGCGGGGCACCTCGAGCGCTGCCGGGCCGGTGGGGGTGAACGTGGTGCCGGGGCCGGCCACGGCCGAGGGCCCGACCGGCTGGAGGCCGTGGATGGAGGAGTGGGTGATGCGTCCACCGTGCATGAGCTGGGCGAAGACCCGACCGCCCTCGGTGTGGACGGCGTCGGCGACCTGGCGCCAGGACTCCGCCTGCGCGTCGGTGGCCAGCCCAGGGATCATCGGGTTGGACTGGCCCACGGCGTTGGGGAAGACGCCGTCGGTGACGATGAGACCGGCGGTGGCGCGCTGGGCGAAGTAGGTCGCCATCTGCGGGGTGGCGAGACCGTCGACCGTGGCGCGCACCCGGGACATCGGCGCCATCACGACGCGGTTGGGCAGGGTCAGGCCGGCGAGGTCGTAGGACTCGAAGAGCTGTGTCATGCTGGCCACGCTAGAACCTGACATTGACGTCAAGGTCAAGTCCTGGACCCGGGATGAGAGGGAGAGCACGTGCGGATCGGCGAGCTGGCCAGGCGGACGGGCGTGAGCGCCCGCTCGGTGCGCTACTACGAGGAGCAGGGCCTGCTCTCGGCCGACCGCAGCTCCGGCGGACAGAGGCAGTACACCGAGTACGAGGTGGAGCGCGTCGTCTTCATCCAGCGCATGTACGCCGCCGGGCTCTCCAGCCGGACGATCGCCCAGGTCATGCCGTGCGTGGAGAGCCCCGGGGTGGAGAACTCCGACGCCGCCCTCGCGACCCTGCGCGAGGAGCGGGACAAGCTGGACGTCCACATCGGCGAGCTGCTGCGGACGCGTGACGCCCTCGACCGGCTCATCGAGATCTCGGAGGGCTACCGGGAGCAGCTGGTCACCGGCGTCCCCTACGACGAGGCCGGCTGACACTGCTCCCCTCCCGCTGAGTCGGCAGTAACGTGCTGCCGACTCGGCGGTGAGTCGGCAGCACCTTTCACGCGGGGGTCAGCCGGCGGAGGGCTCGACGGGGACCAGCAGCGGGCTGCGCCCGGCGAGCCGGGTGACGACGACAGCGGTGACCACGGCGGTCAGCGCGATGCCCGCCAGCACGACGAGCTGGAATCGGGCGGCGTCCGCGGGGCTCGCCCCGCCGAAGAGGGCGCCCACGAAGGCACCGGGGAGCGTGACGAGGCCCGTGGCGCGGGTCTGGTCGAGGGTCGGCAGCAGGGACTCCCGCACCGACTCCCGACCGATGGCCGCGTGGGCCTGCGAGGGGGTCGCGCCCATCGCGAGCCAGCCCTCGACCTCGGCCGCCCGCACCCGGGCGGCCCGCAGGAAGCTGCGCCCCGACAGGGTCGCGGCGGTCATCGCGTTGCCGACGAGGATGCCGGCCACCGCGATCACGTACCGCACGCCGTGCGGCACCAGGCCGGTGACCGGGCTCAGCACCAGCACGGACCCCACCGCCACGGTCGCCCCCGCGAGCACGCCCGCCGCGGCCGTGCGGCGGCCGTGGTGCAGGGCGCGCAGCCGCCCCGCCGACGTCCACGAGGCCGTGCTGAGCATCAGCGCGACGAACGCCACCACCGTCCACGGGTTCGCCAGGACGCCGGCCAGCAGCAGCGCCACCGCCGTCAGCTGGACGCCGGCGCGCAGCAGCGACCGCACGGGCAGCCAGCCCAGGCCGACCCCGGCCCAGGCGGCGACGCCGACGGTCGCCAGGGCGAGCACCGCCAGCCCCGCGACGAATGGGAGCCAGTCGGTCAGCGCGGCGGTCACGGGCCCATCCTGCCCCGGGGCAGCGCCCGCCGGCGGTCGAGGTGTGAGGCCGTCCACGGCTGAACCACGAGACCCCCGCACCCGACCGGACGGCGCGCGTCGTGAGTCGGGTGCGGGGGTCTCGTGGCTCGTCGCAGGTGCTCCTCGCACCTCGACCACCGGTCAGGCGGGGACGGCCTCCACGACGGGCTGGGTCGCGGGGGCGTCCTGGGCCGCCTTGGCCTCGGCCTGCTTGCGCGCCATCTGGTCGAGACGACGCTGCGCGAGGCGGCGCATCTTCGGACCCTTGGTGGTCATCGCGTAGAGCAGCTTGGTCTGGTCGACCAGGTTGGAGCGGTTGGTCGTCTCCAGCCAGTGGTTCGGCAGGGAGAGACGGACGACCTTGTGCCAGGCCGAGCCGACCTGCTGCGGCAGAGGTGCCTCGTGGTAGTTGAGGTCGTACTTCGCGAAGAGGGCCTTCACGCGCGGGGCGATCTCGGCGTACCGGCTGCTGGGCAGGTCGGGGAAGAGGTGGTGCTCGATCTGGTGGCTCAGGTTGCCGGTCATGATGTGCATGGCCTTGGAGCCGGAGATGTTGGCCGAGCCGAGCATCTGGCGCAGGTACCACTCGCCGCGGGTCTCGTTCTCCGGGATCTTGTTGAGCTCGAACGTCTCGACGCCCTCGGGGAAGTGGCCACACATGATGACCGAGTGCGACCAGACGTTGCGCACGAGGTTGGCGGTGAAGTTCGCGGCCAGGGCCGGGAGGGCGGAACCGAAGGGCAGGGCGATGAGCGGGTTGACCACGTAGTCCTTGGTCGCCTGCTTGCGGATCTTCTTGACCGTGGCCTTGGCGCGCTCGGCGAAGCCGGGCGAGCGACGGTCCTTGGGCAGCTTGAGGTTCCTGCCCAGCTCGAGGTCGTAGGCGGCGATGCCGTACTCGAAGAAGCAGGCGTTGATGAAGTTCCAGGCCGGCTGGGCGAGGTAGAGCGGGTACCACCGCTGGTCCTCGTCCACGCGCATGATGCCGAACCCGAGGTCGTTGTCCTTGCCCACGATGTTCGTGTACGTGTGGTGCAGCTCGTTGTGGCTGTGCTTCCAGCCGTCGGAGGTCGAGGCGTTGTCCCACTCCCACGCCGACGAGTGGATCTTCGGGTCACGCATCCAGTCCCACTGGCCGTGCATGACGTTGTGACCGATCTCCATGTTCTCGAGGATCTTGGCCACGGAGAGACCCGCGGTGCCGAGCACCCACAGCGGCGGCAGCGCCGAGCCCAGCAGGATGGCGCGCGAGCCCAGCTCGAGGTTGCGCTGGACCTTCACCACGCGGCGGATGTACTTCGCGTCGCGCTCACCGCGCTGCTCGATGACGTCCTGGCGGATCGCGTCGAGCTCGAGGCCGATCTGCTCGATGTCCTCCGGGCTCAGGTGGGCGACCGGGTTGACGTCCTTGTTGGTGATGCTGGTCATCGCTGTGCTCCCTCGTGTGGTGGGGCGGTCTGGCGGGCTGGGGGTTCGTGGGACGCGGGCGCGCGTCAGTGGGTGAAGGTGCAGGGGCCGGCGGCGCTGGTGACGCAGGTCTGCACCGTGACGCCGTCCGGGTGGGTCTCGCCGGGCACGGCGTGGGTGAGCTCGCCGTTGCGCAGGTCGCGCACGGTGCCCTCCTTGAGCGGGAGGACGCAGGACATGCAGATGCCCATGCGGCAGCCGCTGGGCATGAGGACGCCGGCAGCCTCGCTCGCGTCGAGGATCGTGCTGTCGCCCTGCACCTCGACGTCCGTGCCGGTCTCGGTGAAGGTGACCGTGCCGCCCTCGCCGGGCTCGGCGAGCAGGACGGGCCGGAACCGCTCGACGAACAGCTCCAGGCCGCGCTCGGCGTGGTGGGTCTCGAGGCTGTCCAGCAGCCCGACGGGGCCGCACGCGTAGGTGGGGCGCTCGTCGAGGTCCGGCACCAGCTGGTCGAGCTCGGCGACGTCGAGGCGGCCGCGGGAGTCGGTGTGCAGCTCGACGAGGCGGATGAGCCCGGCCTCGGCGTAGCCGCGGATCTCGCGACCGAAGATGACCTCCGCGCGGGCGAGCGCGGAGTGGATCAGCACGATGTCGACGTCCGGCTTCTCCGCCTTGTGGAACAGGTTGCGGAGCATGCCGATGACCGGGGTGATGCCGGAGCCGGCGGTCACCAGCAGCAACTTGGCGGGCATCGGGTCGGGCATGACGAACTCGCCCTCGGCGGTGCCGAGGTGCACCAGCGTGCCCGGCTTCACCCGACGCACGAGGTGCGTGGAGACCGCGCCGCCCGGCACCAGCTTCACCGTGATGGAGATGAGGCCGTCGGGGCGCGGGCCGTGGGTCAGCGAGTACGAGCGCCACAGACGGACGCCGTCGACGTCGACGCCCAGGCGGACGAACTGGCCGGGCACGTGGCCGGTCCAGCCGCGGCCGGGCTTGATCAGCACCGTGGCCGAGCGCGGCGTCTCCGGGGTGACCCGCACGACGCGACCGCGCAGCTCCGACCCACCGCGCAGGGGGTGGAAGTGGTCGAGGACGTCGTCGAGCGAGAGCGGGGTGACGGCCGCGTCGGCGAAGTCGCGGACCTTGGGGGCCACCTTCTCCCGCAGCGTCCGGCGCAGTCCGCCGCCCGTGGAGGCGGGGCGGCCGGCGCCCGACATGGCAGTGCTCGTCATGCGTCCCATCGTGACGCTCCGGGAGCGCTAAAGTCCTGTCCTGCGAACGTGAACCTACGCGCCAGTTTTGTTCGCTGTGTACAGAAGTTCCCGGTGTGGGGGATTCTCAGCCAGAACCTGAGGTCTCCAGGATGAAGGAGGGATGAACATGGCCCGACGCGTGCCCCGCCGCACCGCCGGTCACGAGGTCCGGCTGCCCACGGACGCCGTCGCGCTGATGCGCGCCGAGCTGCCGGCCGTCGCCGACCACGTGGTCACCACCATCACCCGCGAGGTGCCCTCCTACGCGGACACGTTCTCCGGCCGCATGGGCGAGAACATCCGCAACGCCGTGCAGCTGGCGCTGGGCGGCTTCCTGTCGCTGGCCTCGGGGCGGCGAGGCATCGACCCGCGCACCCCCACCGGGCCGGCCGTGGAGGGCGCCTACCAGCTCGGACGTGGCGAGGCCCGCTCCGGCCGGACCACCGACGCGCTGCTCTCCGCGTACCGGATCGGGGCGCGCGAGTCGTGGCGCCAGCTTTCCTCGCTCGCCGTCGAGGGCGGGATGGACGCGGAGACGGTCGGCCGGTTCGCCGGCCTCGTGTTCGCCTACATCGACGAGCTCTCGGCCGCCTCGGTCGCCGGGCACACCGACGAGCTGGCCACCACCGGACGCGTGCGGCAGCGGCTGCTCGAGCGGCTGGCCTCGCAGCTGCTCACCGGCGCGCCCGCCGAGCGCGTGCACGAGGCCGCCGCGAAGGCCGACTGGGTGGCGCCGTCCACCCTCACCGCCGTGCTGGTGACCCAGGCGCAGGTGCGTCCGGCGCTGGGGCGGCTGCCCGGCTCCACGATCGTCGTCCCCGAGGCGCCCGGGCGCGAGGACGACGCCCTCCTGCTCGTCCCCGACCTCACCGGCGCCACCCGTACCCGGTTCCTCGCGGCCGTCGACGGCCGGGACGTCACGGCCGGCCCGGCGCGCGACTGGCTCGACGTCCGTGCCTCCTACGACCGGGCCCTGCGCGCGCGCACCGCCGGGCTCGGACCCGACGCCGACGCGTTCCTCCCCCAGCTCGTGCTCGACGCCGACCCGGCCGCCCGCGCCGATCTGCGCGCCCAGGTGCTCGCGCCGCTGGCCGACCTGCGCCCGGCCACCGCCGAGAAGCTCACCGAGACGCTGCGTGCCTGGCTGCTGCACCACGGCCGACGCGAGGAGGTGGCCGAGGCGCTGTTCGTGCACCCGCAGACCGTCCGCTACCGGATGGGCCAGCTGCGCGAGCTGTTCGGGGACTCCCTCGACGACCCTGACACCGTCCTCGCGCTCACCGTCGCGCTGGCGTGAGGCCAGGGACGTCATACGGAGCGGACGCAGTCCCCCTCAGATGGATGACGTCCGCCCCCCGTCACGGCTGGAGGGCGGCGTCCTCGGGCGGCGCGAGGGTGAGCACGGCGTCGGTGATGACGGGCTCGGTCTCGATGTCGTGCTCGACGCGGCGCAGGCGACGGGCCAGGGAGGGCTCGGTGTCGTCGCCGACCAGGTCGACGGCTGCGACGACGAACAGCCGCTGCGGGCCGACGTACTCGACGTGCAGGTAGGTGATCCGGTCGATCTCGGGGTGCTCCAGCAGCCGGGCCAGCACGCGGGAGCGCATCGCCGGGGCGATGCCCTCGCCGAGCAGGTACTCCATGTTGCGACGGATGAGGAAGATCGCGACGACGGCGAGCAGCAGGCCGATGCCGATCGAGCCGATGGCGTCCCAGCGGGCGTCGCCGGTGGCCTGGTGCAGGGCGATGCCGGCAGCGGCGAAGACGATGCCGACGAGCGCGGAGGAGTCCTCGAGGACGACGGCGCGCAGGGTCGGGTTGGAGGTGTCCGAGACGTAGCGCAGCGGGTGCAGCCCCCACCTCTTGGAGTGGCCCCGCACCTGCCGCGCGGCCTGCACGAACGACGTCCCCTCCAGCACGAACGCCACGGCGAGCACGACGTAGGAGAGGGTGAACCCGCCCTCGTCACCGCTGCCGCCCTCGATCAGCTGGCTGACGCCGGTCCAGATCGAGACCAGCGAGCCGACGGTGAACAGGCCGAAGGCGGCCACCAGCGACCAGATGTAGGTGGCGCGGCCGTAGCCGCGGGGGTGCTCCTCGTCGCGCGGCTTGGCGCCCGCCTTCTCGGCGACCAGCAGGAACACCTCGTTGCCGGTGTCGGACCATGAGTGCGCGGCCTCGGCGAGCATCGACGCCGAGCCGCTGATCACGGCGGCGACCGTCTTGGCGATCGCCAGCAGGCCGTTGGCCGTCAGGGCGACGACCACGGTCAGCAGCGAGGAGCCGCCGCCGGCCTCGTCCATGTCGGCGGAGGCCTGCGGGTCCAGGTCCTCGGCCTCCACGATCGTCGTGCCCGCCGGGCCCGGCCCGGACTGGTTGTCGAAGTCACCCATGACTCTCGTCTACCCCGTGCTGCCGACGGGCACGCCCACCCCCGCAGGTAGGCGCGGTCACAGTGCCGGCGCACAGCCGAGGCCGCGGAGGAGCACAGGTGCGCACCCGGCCGGTAGCGTCGAGGCATGACCTCGAGCCGCGTCCGTACCCCCGCCCGACGCCTGGGCGGCGTGAGCGCGGCCCTCGTCCTCCCCGCTCTGGTCCTCGCCACCCTGGGCCTCACCGCCTGCAGCGAGGACGACGGCGGGGCCACCGCGTCCTCCGCCGAGGCGACCCGCGCCGCCGACCCGCAGGGCCCTGTCTACGTCGCCCTCGGCGACTCCTACACCGCCGCCCCGTTCGTGCCCACCACGGACCCGAACGACGGCTGCCTGCGCTCGGACGGCAACTACCCGAGCCTCGTGGCCCAGGCCCTCGACGCCGACCTCACCGACGTCTCCTGCTCCGGCGCCACCACCACCTCGCTGGTCGGCGTGCAGACCACGATGGACGGCACCAACCAGCCCGCCCAGTTCGACGCGCTCGGCGAGGACACCGAGCTGGTCACCCTCTCCATCGGCGGCAACGACGAGGACCTCTTCAGCAAGCTGCTCGGCGGCTGCGTGCAGCTGGCCATGACCGACCGCAGCGGCCAGCCCTGCACCGACGCCACCACCCCGCGCGAGGTGCGCAGCACGCTGAGCACGATCCGCAGCCACGTCCGCGCCGCGCTCGAGGGGATCGCCGGCCGCGCGCCGAACGCCACGGTCCTCTCCGTCGGCTACCCGCAGATCGTGCCCGCGGAGGGCTCCTGCCAGGACCTGCTCCCGATCGCGGACGGCGACCTCGACCTCGCCCGCGAGATCAACGAGGGCCTGGCGGACGCGGTCCGCGACGCGGCCGACCGGGCCGGCGTGACCTACGTCGACGTGTGGTCGCTGAGCGAGGGCCACGACATCTGCGCCGACGACCCGTGGATCGCCGGCGCGCAGACCGACACCTCCCAGGCGCTCGCCTTCCACCCCTACGCCGCCGAGCAGGAGGCCGTGGCCGAGGCGATCGTCAGCACCCTCGACGCGGACTGAGCCACCGTTCGGCCTCGGTCTCGCGACGGTCGCTGCGCGACCTCCTCGACCAGCGGCGGGCCCCCTGTCGGGTGCGGGGATCTCGAGGCTCGTCGCCGGCGCTCCTCACACCTCGATCACCGGACGGTCGCCGGCGCTCCTCGCACCTCGATCACCGGCTCCGGCCCGCTGATCGAGGAAGGACAAAGTCCTGTCGCGAGATCGAGGGCCGGGCACCTCAGAGCGTCGAGTGGGCGAGCTTCCCGTCGATCCACGTGGCAGCGACGGTCATGTCGCGCAGCCGCTCGGCGTGCAGCACAGCGGCCTCGGCCGGGTCCGCGGCCTGCACGGCGGCCAGCGGGTCCGCGTCCAGCAGGACGAGGTCGGCGAGCGAGCCGACCCCCACCGTGGGCGCGCCGTCCACGGAGGCGGCCAGCACCTCCTGCGGGGTCAGCGCCTGCTCGCCGTGCCACGCGTCGCGGTCGTCGGCGGAGCGGTGGACGGCGGCGGCCATGGCCAGCCACGGGTCCAGCCGGGAGACGGGCGCGTCCGAGCCCATGGCGAGCTCCACGCCGTCGTCCAGCATCCAGCGGAACGCGAAGCACCGCTCGGAGCGCTCGCCCCAGATCGCCTCGGTGAGGTCGCGGTCGTCGAGCAGGTGGGCGGGCTGGATCGACGCCCGCAGGCCCAGCCGGGCCATCTCGGCGACGTCGGCACGGTTGACCATCTGCGCGTGCTCGATGGACCCGCGGGCCCCGACGTCGCGGTACGCGCCGAGCGCCTCGGCCACGGCGGCGTCCCCGATGGCGTGGGTGGCGATCTCGAGGCCGGAGGCGTGGGCGGTGCGCAGCAGGTCGCGCAGCTCGGCGCCCGAGAGGTTGGGCTGGCCGGCGGGGTACTCGAGCCGGTGCGCGTCGCCGTAGGGCTCGCAGCACCAGGCGGTGCGGGTGTTGAGCGAGCCGTCGCTGATGATCTTCAGCGGGCCCATGGTGAGCCGGTGCGCGTCGGGCAGCTGCGGCACGACCGGGTCGCCGGTGCGCAGGCCACGGGCCAGGACGTCGTCCAGGTTCTCGGCGTAGGTGCTCATCCGGATCCTCAGGACGTCGGCGCCGGCGACCCAGCGCTCGGCCCACTCGGCCGCGCCGCCGGAGAACTCGAAGTCGGTGAGGCCGACGATGCCGGCCGCGGCCGCCGCGTCCATCGTGCGGCGGTAGGCCTCGGGGCTGGTGCCGTCGTTTCCGACCAGCGTGGAGAGCCGGGCGTAGGCGCCGAACCACTCGGCCTCGCGCACCACCGAGTCGCGCACCGGCAGCGCCAGGTGCAGCAGGGCCACGGTGTTGAGCCAGGCGTGGTGGGCGTCGCCGGAGATGAGGACGACGGGGGTGTCGCCGGAGACCGCGTCGAGCTCGGTCACGGTGACGTCGCGGTGCCAGCCGGCGGAGCGGTGGCCGAAGCCGATGACGGGCAGGTCGGGGTACTCGGCGACGCGCTCGGCGACGAGGCGGGTGGCGTCCTCGGGCGAGCGGGCGCCGGCGAGGTCGAGGCGGCCGGAGGAGAGCGTCCACTGGGCCAGGTGCACGTGCGCGTCCCACAGGCCGGGCGTGAGCCAGCGTCCGGCGGCGTCGACGACCTCCGCGCCGTCGGCGGCCAGGCCGGCGCCGACCTCGACGACGCGTCCGCCGCGCACGAGGACGTCGACCGGCTCCGGCCCCGGGCCGTCCCCGGGCTGCAGGGGCACCACGCGTGCACTGCGCAGGAGGAAGTCGCTCATGGGCCGACGATGGCACGCACCCCCCGCGCGGGCGAAGCCGGGCCCGCCCGCGCGCACCCGTGTCCTACGGTGGGCGCGTGCGTGCACGGGTGCTCGGGATCGGTGTCGCCGCGGTGCTGCTGTGCGCCGCGGCGGGTGCCGGCGTGGGCGCGCTCACCCTCGAGCAGGACGACGGCGACGCCCCCACCTCGCTGGGCACCGCGTCCCCGGTGCCGGCGGCCAAGCCGGCGTTCCCGCGCGACCGGACGGTCCGGGTCGTGGAGGACCCCGACTACCCGGCGCTGGAGACCGACCTGCCACTGGAGCGGGCCGCGGTCGGCACCACCGACTTCCCGGTCAGCCTCACCGTGCCGCAGGGGTGGGTCCGCTCGGACTCCACCATCGGCGCCGTGCAGTTCTACCCGTACTCGTTCCCCGAGTCGGCGAACACCTACTTCATCCGCATCCGGCTGATCGGCAACCAGAACATCAGCCCCCGGGCCGCCGGTGACGCGCGCGTCGAGGCCCTCCAGGGCGCCAGCGACGTGCTCGACTTCCAGCTCGAGTCGCGCACCTACGACTCGGTCACCGCCTCCTACGTGGCCGGCGAGCACCGCCGCGTCGAGCTCGACCGCTACGTCGCCCGCCCCGGGGAGACGGCCGCGTTCGTCTGGGTCGGCGTGGTCGGCCGCGAGGCGGACCGCGACGGCCTCACCCAGCTGCTCGACCGGCTGACCAGGTCGCTGCGCTTCGGCTGAGGCTCACATGCCGTGGGTGGCGATCCCGTCGAGCACCTGGTTAGCGGTCGCCGTCGTCGCGGCCCGCACCTGCACCCACAGCAGCCGGTCGGCGGTCACGCGGACGACCCGCTCGACCGTCACCCCGCCGGGGCAGCCCGCGTGCACCACGGTGCGGGCGGGCTCGGCGCCGTCGTCGGTGTAGCGGGCCTGCACCCGCGCGCACTCGGGGTGGCCGGGCATCCGGTCCGGCAGGCCGTTGCCGCTCATGATCCCCAGGAACACGCCCTCGCCGGCGCCCGTGGCCACGGCGCTCGCGGAGTTCCACGCGGCCCCGGTGCCGACGGCCAGCGCGGGGTAGGTGCCGTCGTCCGCGGGCGAGCTCCACGCCTCGTCCGCGACCGTGGTGGCCCAGGCCGCCGGCACGGTCACCGAGAGGGTGCCGGAGGCGTCGTAGACCTCCTGCTCGGCCGGCGGAGTGGGCGCGAGCGCGGCGTGCGCACCGAGCCCGGCACCGACGGCGGCCACCGCGCACGCCACCAGCAGCGCCAGCGCCCCGGCCGCGCGGCGCCCGCGGGAGGCACGCGGCGGGGTGCCGACCGGCGGCAGGTCGCCCGCGGGCGCGAAGACCGAGGGGCGGGCACCGGGCAGGGTCAGCTCGGGGTCGATCGGCAGCCACGGCCGGGTCACGGTGGCGTCCTCGGCCGGATGGCCGGCCGCACCGAGGGCGGCCTCGAGCGCGTCGACGAACGCGAGCACGTCGGGCCAGCGGTCGTCGGCGGCGGGGCTGAGGGCACGGCGGACGACGGCGTCCACCTCCGGCTCCAGCACCGGGCTGAGCTCGTGCGCGGGCGGCGGGGGCGTCGGGTCGGCCGCCTGCCGCAGGTCGGTGTGGCGGAACGCCGGACGACCGGCGAGCAGCAGGTAGGCCAGGGCCCCCAGCGAGTACTGGTCCGCGCGCCCGTCGACGGTCTCGCCGCGCGCCTGCTCGGGCGCGGTGTAGGTGGGCGTGCCGCCGACCAGCGTGAGCCGGCTGGAGACGTCCAGCGCCTTGCCGAGCCCCAGGTCGGCCAGCATCGCGACGACCGTGCCCTCGCGGGTGCGGAACAGGACGTTGGCGGGCTTCACGTCCCGGTGCACCAGGTCGCGCTCGTGCAGCGCGGCGAGGCCCGCGGCCACCTGCCGCAGCACCTCCAGCGACTGGGCGGCGGTGAGGCCGGTGACGTCGAGCCGGTCGGCCAGGGTGCCCTGGTCGGCGTAGGCCATGACGAGGAACGGGCGGCCGTCCTCCAGCTCGCCGGCGTCGTAGACGGGCACCACGTGGGGCGACTCCACCCGCCGCATCCACCGGCCCTCCTCGGTGAACCGGCGGCGCGTCGTGGGCTCGCCCGCCCAGTTCTCGGCGAGCACCTTCACCGCCACCGGCGAGTCAAGCTGCTCGTCGTAGGCCAGCCACACCGTCGCGAACGCCCCCGCGCCCAGCCGGCGGCGCACGGCGTACCGGCCCAGCCGCGCCGGGCCCGGCTGCGGTGCGGACGGCGTGCCCGACGTGGCTGCGCCGGACGGGGCCCGGCCGGGCCGGGTCTCGTCGGGGTCGGAGGTGGGCACGGCGACATCCTCACCAACGGGCGGTCGTCAGGTCCACCCTGGTGGGCGCGCGAGCGGGTACGACCCACCGTATTCGTGGTTCGACGCCGCCGGAACCACGAATACGGTGGGTCGTACCCGGGCGTACCCGGGCGTACCCGGTCGGCCCGGGTGACGATCCAGGCAACGATCCGGCCGCAGATGGGCCCGCAGGGGCGTCAGGGGGTCGTGGTCAGGGCCGGTCCCGGGGTAGGAAGACGCTGTGAGCCACCCGCACACCGAACCGCCGACACCCGACCAGGTCGACGACCTGGCGCGCCGTGCCGCCGCGGGCGAGCGCGAGGCGATGGAGCAACTGCTCGCCGCCGTCCGCCCCCGCGCCCTGGCGGTGTGCCGCGGCGTCCTGCCGCACCCCGCGGACGCCGAGGACGCCTGCCAGGACGCGCTGCTCAACGTGGCCACCAAGGTGGGCACCTGGCACGGCCGCGGCCGGTTCACCACGTGGATGCACACGGTGTGCGTCAACAGCGCCCGCTCCACCTACCGGCGGCTCTCGCGCCAGGCCTCCCCCGTCGACGTCGCCTCCCACCCGCGCGCCGACCGCCCGGACCCGCGCACCACCTCGGTCGTCGCCGGCACCCGGCTCGACCTCCTGGAGGCGATGGAGGTCCTCGAGCGCGACCACCCGCAGCTGGTGCAGCCACTGCTCCTGCGCGACGTCTACGAGCTGCCCTACGACGAGATCGCGACCCTGCTCGACCTGCCGCTGGGCACGGTCAAGGCCCAGATCCACACCGGCCGACGCCTGACCCGACCGCTGCTGCGCGACCTCACCGTCGAGCCCCGGTGAGGCGCCTCCTGGTCGCCGGGTCCGCCCTGGCGCTGCTCCCCCTGGCCGCCTGCTCCCCCACCCCCGGGGGCGCGGACGACGGCGTGCGACTGCTCGGGGAGACCGGCACGGTGCGCGTGGCCGGCGCCGTCGGTGACGGCGGCGACCTGCCCGACGCCGACGACCCGGCCTACGACGCCGCGCTCAGCACCCCGCGCACCGACCCCGTCTACCCCGTCGTCGGCGACCCCGGGCTGGACGCGCTGCACTACGACCTCGACCTCGGCTGGGACCCGGACGCCCGGCTGCTCACCGGCCACGAGACGCTCGTGCTGCGTGCCACCGGGGACGCCGACCGGCTGGTGCTGGACCTCTCCGACGCCCTCACCGTCACCGCCGCGGCCCTGGACGGCACGCAGCTGCCCGAGGACGCCGTGCAGCACGCCGACGACGACCTCGTGCTGGCGGTCGACGTCGTGGCCGACCAGCGCTACGTCCTCGAGCTCGACTACGAGGGCACCCCCCTGCCCGTCGCCGCCCCGACCACCCGCAGCGACTTCTCCACGAACGGCTGGACCACCGGCGAGGACGGCTCGACCTGGACCATGCAGGAGCCCTACGGCGCCCTGACCTGGTACGCCGTGGACGACCAGCCGGCCGACAAGGCGTTCTACGACATCTCGGTGGCGGTGCCGGACGGCTGGACCTCGGTCGCCAACGGCACCGTGGCCGACGACGTGGTCGACGCCGGCGTCCGCACGACCGACTGGCACCTCGACGCCCCCGCGGCCTCCTACCTCGTCACGGTCGCCACCGGCGACCACGTGCGCACGGACCTCTCCGCGGGCGACGTGCCCGTGACGACCTGGGTGCCGACCTCGTCCTCACGCGGCGTGGCGGTGGCCGCGGCGCCGGGCGCGCTGCGCTGGGTGGAGGGCCGGCTGGGCCGGTACCCGTTCGAGTCGCTCGGCGTGCTCGTCGTCGGCAGCGAGTCGGGCATGGAGACCCAGACCATGCTGACGCTGGGCGACACCGAGTACGCCACCTCGCCCGCCGTGCTCGTGCACGAGATCGTGCACCAGTGGTACGGCGACCTCGTCACCCCCACCGACTGGCGCGACCTGTGGATGAACGAGGGCATGGCGATGTACCTCCAGGCCATCTTCCAGGCCGAGAACAGCGACTACACGCTCGAGCAGCTCATGGCCTACTGGTACGACCAGGACGCGGCGCTGCGTCGCTCCTACGGCCCGCCCGCCGAGGCGCGGCCGGAGTCGTTCGGCGAGAGCAACGTCTACCTCTCCCCGGCCGTGATGTGGCACCTGCTGCGCGGCCGGATCGGCGACGAGACCTTCTGGCGGCTCGTGCGCGCCTGGCCGCGCACGCACGCCGACGGCAACGCCGGCACCGACGCGATGGTGCGGTGGTGGTCGCGGCGCAGCGGCGTGCCGACGTCCTTCTTCGACGCGTGGCTGCGCGGCGAGCGCACCCCGCCCTACGCCTGAGGCGGTCTCAGACCCCGTCAGGCGGTGGGCTCCGGAGTGGGGTCCTCGTCCCGAGACTCGAGGGCGACCGCCTCGGGCTGGACGGTCGGAGCGGGAGCCTCGAGGGCAGCCTGAGCCGCGACGACGTCGGGGCCAGCCATGGACGCGGCAGCGGCTGCACGCAGCAGGACCCCCTGCGCGTCGAGGAGCGCGGCCATGGCCCGCTTCATCCGACGCTTGGCCCCGATCAGCGGGATGCCGGTCAGCAGGAAGCACCAGAACGGCGAGATGCGGTGGCGGGACCCCGCCTCGCTGAGGAGCAGGTTGAGCCGGTCGGCCAGACCGTAGTTGGCGAACGCCTGCAGGAACCACGCGAACCAGAACCGCGCACCGCCGCGCCCGATGGTCTTGTTCGTGCGCGAGATCCACAGCGCGCGTGCGATGCCGAAGGTGAAGAGGTTCAGCCAGAAGCCAGGCGGCATGTCGAAGTGGGCCATGGTGATGTCGCGGTCGGAACGCTGGGGGGACATGGGGTCTCCTCGGGAGGGGGCGAGGCACGTGAACGCGATCCCGGTCTACTCCCGACGATCTCCACAAGCCTGGGTGGTCGCCGAACTGTAGGTCAGGGTCACCCTGTCGCGCAGGAGAATGACGACACCGGCTCGGCGCGCGCCACCGGGACCGGGCTCGCCGCGACATCACAGGCTCAGAACATCAGCGCGAGCGACGGGTCCTCCAGCACGGCCGCGACGTCGGCGAGGAACCGCGAGCCGGTCTCGCCGTCCACGTGCCGGTGGTCGAAGGAGATCGCCAGCGTCGTGACGTGGCGCGGCTCGATCCGCTCCTCGGCGCCGGTGCCGACGACCCACGGGCGCCGCTCGATGGCGCCGACCGCGAGGATGCCCGACTCGCCCGGGTTGAGGATCGGCGTGCCGGCGTCCATGCCGAAGACGCCCACGTTGGTGATCGTGAACGACCCGCCGGCCATGTCCGCGGGGCTGGTGCGGCCCTCGCGCGCGGTGGCGGTGAGCGCACCCAGCGCGACCGCGAGGTCACGCAGGCCGAGGCCGTCCGCGTCCTTGATGTTCGGGACCACGAGCCCGCGTGGGGTGGCCGCGGCGATGCCGAGGTTCACGTAGTGCTTGAGGACGACCTCGCCGGCCGCCTCGTCCCACGTGGAGTTCAGCAGCGGCTGCCGTCCCAGCGCCAGCAGCACGGCCTTGGCGACGACCAGCAGCGGCGTCACCTTCACGTCCCGCAGCTCGCGGTGGCTCTTCAGCCGCTCGACCAGCTCCATGGTGCAGGTGACGTCGAGGGTCTTCCACACGGTCACGTGCGGGGCGGAGAAGGCCGAGTCGACCATCGCCTGCCCCATCGCCTTGCGCACGCCCTTGATCGGCTCGCGGGTCTCACGCTCGCCGGGGGCGCGGGAGGGGCGGGCGGTGGGTGCGGGGGTCGAGGACGGCGCGGCGGTCTCGTGGCTCGTCGCCGACGCGTCCGAGGTCGCGGCCAGCACGTCGTCCCGGGTCACGGTGCCACCGTCGCCGGTGGGGACGACGGCCTGGAGGTCGACCCCGAGGTCCTTGGCGAGCTTGCGGACCGGAGGCTTGGCCAGCGCCCGCACGTCCGTGGGCGCCTTCACGGCCGGGGCGCCGGTCGCCTTGCGCTTGCGACGCGTGCTGCCGCCCTCCGCCTTGGCGCGGCCGACCAGGGACTCCCCCTCCCCGCCGCCGGTCGCACCGGGGTTGGAAGGGTCGATCTCGGGCTGGGCCGGGGCGGGCGCCGGGGTCGGGGCGGCAGCCGGGGCCGCCTCGCCGATCCGGATGATCGGGGTGCCGACGACGACCGTCTCGCCCTCCTCGACCATCAGCGCGGTCACCTCGCCGGCGTACGGCGAGGGCAGCTCGACCACGGACTTCGCGGTCTCGATCTCGACGACCACGTCGTTGACCTTGACGGTGTCGCCGACCTTGACCCGCCAGGCGACGATGTCGGCCTCGGTCAGGCCCTCGCCGACGTCGGGCAGCTTGTACTCGGGCATGGGTTCCTCTCCCGGGTGGGTCAGAAGGCGAGCGAGCGGTCGACCGCGTCCAGCAGCCGGTCCAGGTCGGGGAGGAAGGCCTCCTCGATCCGGGCCGCAGGGTAGGGCACGTCGAAGCCGCCGACGCGCAGCACCGGGGCCTCGAGGGAGTAGAAGCACTCCTCGGTGACGCGGGCTGCCACCTCGGTGCCCACGCCCAGGGTCGTGTGCGCCTCGTGGACGACGACCAGGCGCCCCGTCCGCCGGACGGACTCGACGACGGGGTCGAGGTCCAGCGGCGAGAGCGTGCGCAGGTCGATCACCTCGAGCGAGGTGCCGTCCTCGGCAGCCGCGTCGGCCGCCCGCAGCGCGGTGCGCACGGTGGGGCCGTAGGCGGCGACGGTGACGTCCGTGCCGGGGCGCACCACGCGGGAGGAGAACAGCGGCGCGGGCTCGGCGGCCAGGTCCACGTCCGCCTTCTCGGAGTGGTACTGCCGCTTGGGCTCCAGGAAGACGACCGGGTCGTCGGAGGCGATGGCCTGCTGGATCATCGCGTAGCCGTCGGCCGGGTTCGAGCAGGCCACGACCTTGAGGCCGGGGGTGTGCACGAACTGCGCCTCGGGCGACTCGCTGTGGTGCTCGACCGCACCGATGCCGCCGCCGAACGGGATGCGGATGACGACCGGCATCGCCGTCCGGCCGTCGGTGCGGGCCCGGATCTTGGCGACCTGGCTGACGATCTGGTCGTAGGCCGGGTAGACGAAGCCGTCGAACTGGATCTCGACCACGGGTCGGTAGCCGCGCATCGCCAGGCCCACCGCGGTGCCGACGATGCCGGACTCGGCCAGTGGGGTGTCGATGACGCGGTCGTCGCCGAAGTCCTTCTGGAGGCCGTCGGTGATGCGGAAGACGCCACCGAGCCGGCCGACGTCCTCGCCCATGACGAGGACCTTGTCGTCGTGCTCCATGGCCTTGCGCAGGCCCAGGTTCAGGCCCTTGGCCAGCGTGATCCGCTGCGTGCTGCTCGGCGTGCTCACTGGTCCTCCTCGAAGCCGGCCAGGTAGGCCGCGTAGCCGTCGCGCTGGGCGGCGAGCTCCGGGGTCTGCTCGGCGTAGACGTGGTCGAACATCGACAGCGGGTCCGGGTCGGTGCGGGTGCGGCAGCCCTCGCGCATCCGCTCGCCCAGGGCGTCGGCCTCGGCGGCGAGCTCGTCGAGCCAGGCCTGCTCGACCAGACCGTTGCGGCGCAGGTACGCCTCCAGCCGCAGGATCGGGTCCTTCAGCTTCCACGACTCCACGTCGGCCGAGAGCCGGTAGCGGGTCGGGTCGTCGGTCGTGGTGTGGGCGCCCATCCGGTAGGTGAACGCCTCGATCAGCACCGGCCCCTGGCCCTCGCGCGCCCGCTGCAGCGCCGCGGTGGTGACCGCGTGCATGGCGAGCACGTCGTTGCCGTCGACGCGGATGCCCGGCAGCCCGAAGCCCCACGCGCGCTGGTAGAGCGGCACGCGGCTCTGCCGCTCGGTGGGCTCGGAGATGGCCCACTGGTTGTTGGTGCAGAGGAAGACCACCGGCGCCTGGTAGGACGAGGCGAAGACCAGTGCCTCGTTGACGTCGCCCTGGCTGGAGGCACCGTCGCCGAAGTGCGCCACCACGGCGGCGTCGCGGTCCGGGTCGCCCGTGCCGACCACCCCGTCGCGCTGCAGGCCCATCGCGTAGCCCACCGCGTGCAGGGTCTGCGCGCCGATGATGATCGTGTAGAGGCCCATCCGCGTGGCCTCGGTGTCCCACGTCCCGTGGTCGGTGCCCCGGAACATGCCGAGCAGCTCGACGGGGTCGACGCCCATGCACCAGGCGACGCCGTGCTCGCGGTAGGTCGGGAAGACGAAGTCCTGGCTGCGCACCGAGCGGGCCGCGCCCACCTGGGCGGCCTCCTGGCCCAGCGACTGCGCCCACAGGCCCAGCTCGCCGTGGCGCTGGAGCGCCGTGGCCTCGGTGTCGAGGCGGCGGGTCAGCACCATGTCGCGGTAGAGACCGCGCAGCTGCGCGGGCGTGAGGTCGACGTCGAAGTCGGGGTGCTGGACGCGCTCCCCCTCGGGCGTCAACAGCTGCACGGGGTCCTGGGACCCCTGGGCGTAGGCCCGGGCCAACACGTCACCGGGGTCCTTGCCTGCTTTCGTGCCACCACCGGGGTGGGTCGGGATGCTCTGTTCGCTGGACTGCACGCTGGGCACCGTCAACTCCTCTCGCCCGGGCGGGTTCTCCACCGGGTCGTTCGCCACCGTGTGCTCCCGGGAGGTGCGGGGCGCGGGGGTGGTGCGCCTCATCCTGCCGGATCCGGCGCCCCACTGATGGAGTGTGACGCCGACCACATCGGTGCACCCACGCTACAACGCACCCCCGACGCACGCATCCGCCGGGTGGTGCCCCGGGTGCGTCCACCCTCCTACGGTCGGGACATGACCGTGCAGTCCTCGATCGTCGTCGACACCGCCCCGTCCGTGGTGTTCTCGATCGTCGCCGACCCCCGCCAGCACGCCCGGATCGACGGCTCGGGCACCGTCGTGGCCGGCGCCGACACCAGTGAGGCACCGCAGGGGCTCGCGCTGGGCGACACGTTCGGCATGCGCATGCGCCTCGGCGTGCCCTACGCGACGAGGAACACGGTCGTGGAGCACACCGAGGACCGGCTCATCGCCTGGCGGCACGTTGGCAAGCACCGGTGGCGCTACGAGATCGAGCCGCTGGACCTCGCCGACGGCGCGTCGCGCTGTCGGGTCACCGAGACGTGGGACGACTCCGGCTACGGCCCGGTCGGCCGCCGCGTCCTGGCCCTGCTGGGCTACCCGGCGCGCAACCTGCGCGCGATCGAGGCCACCCTGCTGCGACTCAAGGACGCCGCCGAGCGCGACGCCGGCCTGGGCGAGGAGGACGCATGATCCGCACCGGCACGCGCGTCACCTGGTCGTGGGGCGCCGGCACCGGCTCCGGCACGGTCACCGAGGTGCACCACGAGACCGTCACCCGCACGATCAAGGGCGAGGAGATCACCCGCCACGGCAGCGACGACGAGCCCGCCTACGTCATCGACTCCGACTCCGGCGACGCCGTGGTGAAGCTGGCCGGCGAGGTCGAGCGCGCCGACTGACCGCGCGCCCGCTCCCCGTCCTCGAGCGCCGACCTCAGGCGGACGCCGGCGTGGCGACCGCGTCGGTCCACCACTGCGGCGTGAGGGCGGCGTAGACGTCCACGAAGGCGTCCACGTCGAGCTCGTCGGTGGCGATCCAGGTGGCGATCAGGCCCACCGTGCCGTCCGCGAGGAACCGGGCCGCCGCCTCGGCGGTGAGCTCGGCGTCGACGCCGGGCACGTCGAGCACGACGCGTGCGCGGCCGGCCGAGCGGAGCTGACGGGTGGAGCCCATGAAGTGGCTGGCCAGCATGGCGTGCAGCGAGCTGGGCCCGGCGTCCGAGGCGAGACCCTGGCGGTAGACGCCGAGGTGGCTCTTGACGTGCTCGAGCACCATCCGGGTGCCCTCGTGGATGGCTACCGGCAGGTCCTCGGCGGGCGAGAGGAGGCGCACGCGCACCTCGTCCAGCTCCCGCACGAGCGCCTGCTCGAGCAGCGCGAACGGCGACGAGGCGTGCTCGTAGAAGGTGGTGCGGTGCACGCCGGCCTCCGCCGCCACCTCGGTCACGCTGAGCGTGGCCACGGGCCGCTCCTGCGCCAGCGTCAGCACCGCCCGGTGCAGCCGCTCGCGGCTGCGTCGCTGTCGTGCGTCCATGTCTTCGCCCCTCACCAGCGCCACCGACCTGCGGTGGCGCACCTCACAGCAACCTGCCAGGGAAGTTACGCCCCACCCTCGGAACAAGTCACGTGCGCGTGAGGTTACAGTGTCAAATAGCCCAACAACTGTCGAATAAGATCAGGCCCGACCTCGCTGCCGGACCGGAGGAGAAGAAATGGCCACCTACGACGTCGCCGACCGTTCCGCCATCGTCACCGGGGCCGGCAACGGCATCGGCCGCGCAGTCGCCCTGACCCTGGCCACCAACGGCGCCTCCGTCCTCGTCTGGGACCTCCTGGAGGACGCCGCGCAGAAGGTCGTCGCCGAGATCGAGGAGGCCGGCGGCACCGCCCAGGCCTTCATCGGCGACGCCTCGGACGCCGAGACCCACGCGAAGGCCATCGAGGCCGCCAACGCGATGGCCCCGCTGAAGATCGCCGTGAACAACGCCGGCATCGGCGGCGCCGCGGCCCCGGCCGGCGAGTACCCGCTGGACTCCTGGCGCAAGGTCATCGACATCAACCTCAACGGCGTCTTCTACGGCGTCGCCGCGCAGGTCGAGGCCATGAAGGCCAACGGTGGCGGCTCGATCGTCAACATGGCCTCCGTCCTCGGCTCCGTCGGCATCCCGAACTCCGGCGCCTACGTGACCGCCAAGCACGGCCTCCTCGGCATGACCAAGAACGCCGCGCTCGAGTACGCCAAGGACGACGTCCGCGTCACCGCCGTCGGCCCCGGCTTCATCAAGACCCCGCTGCTCGAGGCCAACCTGGACGCCGACGCGCAGGAGTTCCTCGCCTCCAAGCACGCCTTCGGCCGCATGGGCTCCCCGGACGAGGTCGCCGGCCTGGTCGCGTTCCTCGCCTCCGACGCCGCGTCCTTCATCACCGGCTCCTACCACCTCGTCGACGGTGGCTACGCCGCCCAGTGACGACCCCGGCCGTCACGCCCGCGTGACGGCACGCCGCGCCCCCCGACGCGGCCCCCTGACCTCGGCCCGTCCACGGCGATCCCGTGGGCGGGCCGGGCCGTTCCGGAGACGGACGGCCTGAGGTCAGGCGAGGGACTCGCGCCCGTGCGAGGTCTCCCAGACGGCGGCGTCCGGGCCCTTCGGGACGATCCCGGTGGGGTTGATGTCGCTGTGGACGACGTAGTAGTGCGCCTTGATCTGGTCGAAGTCGACGGTCTCGCCGAACCCGGGGGTCTGGAAGAGGTCGCGGGCGTAGCCCCAGAGGTTCGGCATCTCGGTCAGCTTGTTGCGGTTGCACTTGAAGTGGCCGTGGTAGACCGCGTCGAAGCGCACCAGCGTGGTGAAGAGGCGGACGTCGGCCTCGGTGATCGCCGAGCCCATCAGGTAGCGGCGGGTGGCGAGGCGCTCCTCCAGCCAGTCCAGGGCGGTGAACAGCCGGTCGTAGGCGTCCTCGTAGGCCTCCTGGGAGCCGGCGAAGCCGCAGCGGTACACGCCGTTGTTCACCTCGGTGAAGACGCGCTTGTTGACGACGTCCATCTCCTCGCGGAGCTCCTCGGGCCACAGGTTCGGCGCGCCCTCGGCGTGGAACTCCTTCCACTCGTGGAAGAAGTCGTGCGTGATCCATGGGAAGTCGTTGGTGACGATCTCGCCGGTGCGCTCGTCCACGATCGTGGGCACCGTGATGCCGCGCGGGTAGCCGGGGAAGCGCTTCTCGTAGGCGTCCTTGAGGAAGTGGATGCCCAGCACCGGGTCCACCTCGCCCTCGTCGAGGTCGAACGTCCACGACCGCTGGTCGTGGGTGGGGCCGGGCAGGCCGATCGAGATGACGTCCTGGAGACCCAGCAGCTCGCGCACGATGATCGCGCGGTTGGCCCACGGGCAGGCGCGGGCCGCGATCAGGCGGTAGCGCCCCGGCTCCACCGGCCACAGCTCCCCGTTCACGGGGCCGTGCTCGGGCGTGCGGGCACCGGCGGTGATCCGGTCCGGGACGTAGGTCATGTCCCGGTCGAAGCCCTTGCCCTTCTCGACGTAGCTGGGGGTGTGGTCGGAGGTCGTCATGGCACGAGGGTAGTTGAAACTCGTACCATGACGGTCACCCGACCGGTCGGGTGCCCGTCACGTCCGAGGACGAGGCCCGCACCAGGCCGTCGACGAACTCGAGCTTGTCGAGGACCGGCGCCGGGATGACGAACGGGTACAGGTCCTCCTTGCCCATCGATCGGTTGACCATGTTCAGCGCCGTCGAGAGGGGGATCCAGGTGTGCTGGACGACGTCGCGGAACCCCGGCTCGATGCCGACCGGCCCGGCCAGGCCGTAGGCCCGCGCGGTCTCGATCGTGTCGACGATGTGCAGGTAGTGCGCCCAGGTCTCGGCGAAGTCCTCGAACGGGTGCATGGTCGCGTAGGTGGAGATGTAGTTCTCCGCCCAGTCGGCCGGCGCGCCCTGCTCGTAGTGCCGGTCGATGGCGTCCTGGTAGCTCGCCGTGTCGTCGCCGAAGAGCTCCACGTAGCGCGCGTGCGTCTCGTCGTCGCGCACCAGCTGCCACTGGTAGTAGTGGCCGATCTCGTGGCGGAAGTGGCCGAGCATCGTGCGGTACGGCTCGCCCATCTGGTCGCGCACCTTCTCGCGGTACGCGGTGTCGGACTCGGCCAGGTCGATGGTGATGACGCCGTCGGCGTGCCCGATCACCACGTTCTCCTCCACCGAGGAGAGCAGGTCGAAGGCCAGGCCGTCCGCCTCGTCCGCGTTCGTCCCGGCGGCGTCCTCGCCCTCCTTGCCGACGATCGGCAGGCCGAGGTCCTCCAGCTCGGTGATGAGCGCCCGCTTGGCCTGCTCGGCCACCGGGAAGTTCGAGAGGCCCTCGAGGTCGGCGTCGTTCGGCCGGGTGCGCGTGAGGTGGCAGGAGAAGCACCAGCCGCCCTCGTCGCGGGTCAGCCAGGTGCAGCCGGAGAGGTTGAGGTTCGCGCAGACGTACCAGGTGGTGCCGGCCGCGTCGGTGTAGCTGTTCTTCTCGTCCACCGGCACGATGTCGCGCTCGGCGCGCGACCAGCCCAGGTTGGTGCCGCAGGACACGCAGACGGAGTTCTCGAAGTAGAGCGGGTTCGCACAGACCCGGCAGCGGTACGCCTTCACGCACGCATGATGCCCGCTCGCCGGCCCGCGGGCTCTCACCCGTCCAGCGGGGTCCCCCCGGGCAGGGCGCCGACGACCTCGACGAGGTTGCCCTCCTCGTCCATCGGCGCCACGTCCACCGAGACCCGCAGCGTCGAGCGCTTGGCCTCGGTGAAGATCACGCCCTTGACCGGCGGCACGTCGGCGTAGTCGCGGCCCCAGGCCACCGTCACGTACCGCTCCCCGGCCCACTGGTCGTTGGTCGGGTCCAGCGCCAGCCAGTGCCCCTCCGGCTCCTGGGCGGGCAGGACGTCGGCGGGGCCGGCCTCCTCGCCCGGGGCCGGCACGGTCGGGACCGCCGGCAGCCACACCGCCGCCCAGGCGTGCGAGGCGTCCGCGCCGACGATGCGGGGCTTGCCCGGCGGCGGGTCGGTGGCCAGGTAGCCCGAGACGTACCGCACGGCCAGGCCGTGGCTGCGCAGGCAGGACAGCATCAGGTGCGCGAAGTCCTGGCACACGCCCGCCCGGCTGCTGAAGATGTCGGGGATGGTCGAGGTGACCGTGGTGGCCGTCTTGTCGTAGGAGAAGTCGGCGTGCACCCGGCGCATGAGGTCGGTGACCGCCTCCCCCAGCGGCCGCCCGGGCGTGAGGGACTCCGCGCCGTAGGCCCGCGCCTGCTCCGTCTGCGCGACCAGCGCCGAGGGCAGCGCGAAGTCCGTGGCGTGCCGCGCCCCCGGCAGGTCGGGGTGCAGCAGCGGCCGGGCCCGCTCCCACGGCTGGGACAGCGCGGCCTCGGGGTGCTCCGGCTCGGCCGTGCGCACCGTCGAGACCGCCTCCACCTCGAGCTTGCGGTGCGGCTCGGTGACCTGGAAGTAGGTGACGGTGTTGCCCAGGTAGTCCCCGCGCGTGGTCAGGTCGGACGGGGCGGGGCTGACCATCACCTCGGTCGTCTCGATCTCCTGGCCCGGCAGGGCGCGCGGCGTCACGTAGGCGAGGCCGTAGGAGTCGGTGACGGGCTCGTCGTAGGTGTAGGTGGTGCGGTGGGTGACGCGGTACCTCATGCGTCCCCCTCGCGCCTCGCGCCACCGCGCGGCACCCGCGGCGGGATGCCCGGCGGACGCTCCATGTCGTCGGTGATGACGGGGATGGTGCCGGTGACCGGCTCGGCCGGCAGCGCGTCGAGCACGGTGAGGCTGTTGAGCGGACGCGGCGGCGGGCCGGAGGAGAGGTGGTGCTCGGCGATGGCGTCACCCAGCGTGGAGAGGCGCTCCAGCGTCTCCTCCAGGAACGTGGTGAGCAGCGGACGGTCCGTGCCGCCGATGGCCACCAGCGACGACACCTCCTGCGCCTCCACCTCGCTGAGCAGGTGCTCCAGGAGCCGCTCGGGACGGGTCGAGCCGGTCGAGCCCGCCAGTCGGCCCAGGTGCGTGCGCAGCTCGGTGAGGCAGTGCAGCAGCGAGCGCGGGTTGTCGGGGTCCAGCAGGAGCAGGTCCAGGACGCCGGCGGGGCGGACGTAGCCGCGGAACCGCCGGCGGTGCGTCACGCCCGACTCGGCCGCGTCGAGCACCGCGGCCAGCACGGCCCGGTCCACGTCGAGGCCCCGGCGCTCGGTGGTGGTGGCGACGAGCAGGTGGCACAGCTGGATCGCCCGCTCGAGCCAGCGCCCTGCCGAGAGCAGCCGCCAGCCGTCGTCCTGCATCATGTTCGCGCTGCTGCCCTGCAGCGACAGCAGCCCCGTGAGGTGGCGGCCCGCGGCCTCGGCGATCTGGTGGCTGGCCGGGCTGAGCTCGAGCAGGGTGACGGCGCGGTCGATGACGCCCAGCGCGCGCCAGGTGTCGACGGAGAGCTGGTCACGGATGCCGGACAGCGCGTCGCGCAGCGCGGCCACGCTGTGCCCGACGCCGCCGACGCGGTCCTCGTCGAGCAGCAGCGAGCGGAACTCCGCGTCGAGGTTCTCGTGCCGCCGCCCGGCCAGGCGGGACTGCGCGCCGAGCAGCACCTCGAGGCTGGTCCCGCCCGCGGTGCGCGGACGGCTGCGGAAGTCCTCGGCCGTGCCGTGGGTGACCAGCAGCAGCCGCAGCATGCCCTCGGCCCGCTCGGCGTAGCGGCCGGTCCAGTACAGGTCCTCCAGGACGCGCGGAGCGGCGACCGGGGCGGCGCGCCCGGGCGTCGCGGCGAGGACGCCGGAGAGCCCCTGGTCCGCGTCGGCCGGGTCGGCCTTGAGCACCCAGACGTCCTTGCTGGAGGACGAGCGGGTGCCGATGTCGTCCAGCACGTTCGCCATGCCGCCGACCAGCGGCCGGTAGGCCGTGCCGTAGCGCACGGTGAAGGTGCGCAGCGTGACCGGGCGCGGCCGGGCCGCCCCCGCGCTCCACGAGGGCACCTGGGAGAAGACCGGGTCGCGGCGGCCCACGTAGTGGTGCGGGCGGGCGAGCACCCGCTCGACCAGCTCGCCGCGCGGCAGGCCGGTCAGGCCGTCCTCGGGGCCGTCGACGGCGACCACGCGGACGTCGGGGTCCCGCTCGACCAGGTCCAGGGTCGCCTCGAGGCCGGCCGGGTCGCCGCACCACCAGGAGTCCACGGACGGCAGCAGCAGCGACTCGCCCAGCAGCAGCTCGCACACGGCGGGCAGGTAGGGCAGCAGCGCGGGGCTCTCCAGCACGCCGGCGCCGATCGGGTTCACGATCCGCACCCGGCCGCGACGGGCCGCCTCCGTGAGCCCGGCGACGCCGAGCTGGGACTCCCCGCGCAGCTCCAGCGGGTCCGACCAGGAGGCGTCGACGCGCCGCACGACCACGTCCACGCGCTCCATGCGTCCGCGGTTCTGGCGCAGGTAGACCCACCCGTCGCGGACGACGAGGTCGCTGCCCTCGACCAGCGGGAAGCCGAGGGTGGAGGCGAGGAACGCCTGGTCGTAGGCGGTCTCGGAGTGCGTGCCGGGGGTGAGGACGACGACGCGCGGGTCGGCGACCTCGCCGGGCGCGGCCTGCATGAGCGCGCTGCGCAGCGCCCAGAAGTAGGGCTCCATGCGGTGCAGCCCGGCCTCGCGGTACATCTCCGGGAGCACGCGGGAGAGCACGCGCCGGTTCTCCATCGCGTAGCCGATGCCGGAGGGCGCCTGGGTCTTGTCGCCGACGGCGCGCCAGGTGCCGTCGTGGTCGCGGCCGATGTCGGTGGCCGAGAAGACCAGCGGGTGGCTGTCCGGCATCCGGGCGCCGGCCATGGCGCGGACGAAGCCCGGGTGGCCGAGCACCACGGCGGCCGGCACGACCCGCTCGGTGAGCACCCGCTGCGGGCCGTAGAGGTCCACGAGCAGGGCGTTGAGCAGCTCGGCGCGCTGGGCGAGGCCCACCTCGAGGGGCGCCCAGGTGCCGGCGTCCACGACGAGGGGCACCGGGTCCAGCCGCCACGGGCCGGGCCGCTCGCCGGGGCGGGCGTAGGTGACGCCCTCGTCGGCGAGCATGCGGACGATGTCCCCGTCGACCCGGTAGAGGTCGTGCGGGGTCAGCCCCACGGCCAGCTCGGCCAGCGGCTTCCAGGCAGGCCGCAGCGACCCGTCCGGGCCCACCACCTCGTCGAAGCGGCGGGGCCGGTCCTCGTCCAGAGGCGGCTGCGTCACCGCAGCGGCGTAGTCGCGCAGCACCGTCACGGGGACATTCTCACCTGCCGCTCACGGATTCCCCGCACTCCGGACACCGCGTCCCGCCCGTCGTGCGCTCAGGTCCGCAGCGGGCCGGGCGCCCGCCGCAGGTCGAGCGTGTGCGGGGTCTCCGCGGACGCGGCACGCCGGCCGGTCTCGCGCATGCCGGCGACGTCCAGCAGGCCGGGCGTGTGCCCGCGCGGCTCGAACCGGGTCAGGCGCCGCGACTCGGCCTCGTTGGCGTTGACCGGGGGCACGTCGTAGCTGCGGCCGCCGGGGTGGCTGACGTGGTAGGTCGCGCCGCCGAGGCTGACCTGGTTCACCGTGTCCACCACGTCCACGTGCAGTGGCGCGTGCACGCCGATGGAGGGGTGCAGCGCCGACCACGGCTGCCACGCCCGGTAGCGGACGCCGGCGTAGTACTCGCCCGGTCGGCCGGTCGGCGCCAGCGGCACCGGGACGCCGTTGACCGTGACCATCTGTCGGCCCGGGTCGAAGTCGCGGACCGTGACCTGCATCCGCTCCACCGAGGAGTCGACGTAGCGGCTCGTGCCGCCCGCGGTGGCCTCCTCGCCCAGCACCATCCAGGGCTCGATCGCCTGGCGCAGCTCGAGCTCGACCGCCCCAGGAACATGGCCGGTGCCACCCTGCTCGGGGCGCATGCCGGGCGTGGTGGGCACCCGGACGACGCCGATCCGCGGGAACCGGAACTCGGTGAACGGGTCCAGCCAGGACTCCTCGAACGCGATCCCGGCACCGCGCAGGTCGGCCGCGACCTCCGCGATGTCGGCGATGGTGCCCTGCGGCAGCAGGAACCGCTCGTGCAGGCCCGTCCCCCAGCGCACCAGCGGGTCGTGGTTCGGCCGCTCCCAGAACATCGCGACGAGGCTGCGCACCAGCAGCGCCTGCACCAGCGCCATCTGCGGGTGCGGCGGCATCTCGAAGCCGCGCAGCTCCAGCAGGCCGAGGCGCCCGCGGGAGGAGTCGGGGCTGTACATCTTGTCGATGCAGAACTCGGCGCGGTGGGTGTTGCCGGTGAGGTCGACGAGCAGGTGCCGCAGCGCCCGGTCGACCAGCCACGGACGCGGCTCCAGGCCCTGCCAGGCCAGGCTGTCGGTGATCCGGGCGATCTCCGCGAAGGCGATCTCCATCTCGTAGACGGCCTCGGGGCGTGCCTCGTCGAACCGCGGCGCCTGGCTGGTGGGGCCGATGAAGCGTCCGCTGAACAGGTAGGACAGCGACGGGTGGCGCTGCCAGTAGCGCAGCAGGCTGACCAGCAGGTCGGGGCGGCGCAGCATCGGGGAGTCGACCGGCTGGTGGCCGCCCAGGGTGATGTGGTTGCCGCCGCCGGTGCCGGTGTGCAGCCCGTCGAGGTCGAACTTCTCGGTCGTCAGGCGGCTGCGCCGGGCCTGGTCGTAGAGCGTCTCGGTGAGGTCGCGCAGGTCGGTCCAGGAGCGGGTCGGCTGCACGTTGACCTCGATGACGCCGGGGTCGGGCGTGACCGTGAGCGAGGTGAGGCGGGCGTCCGGCGGCGGGCCGTAGCCCTCGAGCACGACGGGCTGCTCCAGCCGCCGGGCGGCCACCTCGATGATCTTCAGCAGGTCGGTGTAGTCCTCCAGGCGCGCGGTGGGCGGCAGGAAGACGTGCACGTGGCCGTCGCGGGCCTCGAAGGCGACCGCGGTGGTGGGCGCGCCGTCCGGGGCGCAGATGTCGACCTTCGGCACGCTCGGCTCGAGCGGCTCGCCGGCCTCCAGGTAGGAGGGCTGGTCGTCGGGGTCGGGGTCGACCCACGAGATCGAGTCCAGCGGCAGGCGCAGGCCCACGGCGCTGGTGCCCGGGCTGAGCACGAGCCGGCCGCGGCGCAGCCGCCACTGCGGGGACGTCCACTCCTCGCCGGTGGTCAGCGGCAGCACCCAGCCGGTGGGCTCGGTGACCGCCTCGTCCAGGCGCTGGATCAGCTCCAGGCCGGCCGCGTCCATCCGGTCGACCATCGAGACCGGCTCGGCCTCGCCGTGCTCGGCCTCCGGGGAGGGCGCCTGCGTGCCGGCGCGTGGGTCGGTCGGGTCGGAGGGGTCGCGGAGCGTCTCGGCCCCCGGCTCGCCGTCGGAGTCGCGCACCGGGTCGGCCTCGACGCCGTGCGGCTCGAGGTTCTTCGGCTTGTCGGCCACCACCGGACCGACGTCGACGGGGCCGGCCTCGTCGAGCGCCGCCTCCGCCTCGAGCGCGGCCACGTGCGCGGGGTCGAGCAGGTCCAGCTCCGGCTTCTCGCCGTGCGGGCGCGCCACCGACTCGGCCAGCGAGAGGAACGGGTCCTCGTAGGCCGGGCGCAGCTGCTCGGCGGGCAGGCCGAGCGAGCGGGTCACGCGGTAGGCCAGCTTCTCGGCGCGCTCGTGGGCGTCCTCGTAGGCCTGATCGTCGTCCCACGGCTCGGCCAGCAGGGCCGGGTCGGACCACAGCGGCACGCCGTCCGAGCGCCACTGCAGGGCGATGTTCCAGCGGGGCAGCGGCTCGCCCGGGTACCACTTGCCCTGCCCGCGGTGCACCACGCCGCCGTCCGCGTAGACGGCGCGCAGCCGCTCGGCCAGCTCGCGGGCGAGCGCGCGCTTGTGCGGGCCGTCGGCGTCGGTGTTCCACTCGTCGGAGGTCTGGTCGTCGAGCGCCACGAAGGTGGGCTCGCCGCCCATGGTCAGGCGCACGTCGCCCGCCTCGAGCCGGGCGTCGACGCCCTGGGCCACCGCGTCGACGCGGCTCCACGCCTCGTCCGTGTAGGGCTTGGTGACCCGCGGGTCCTCGTGCACCCGGGTGACCGTGTTGGAGAAGGAGAACTCCACCTCGGTCTTGTCGGTGGCGCCCTCGATCGGGGCGGACGAGGAGGGGTGCGGGGTCGCCGAGAGCGGGATGTGGCCCTCGCCGGCGAAGAGGGCGGACGTCGGGTCCAGGCCGATCCAGCCGGCGCCGGGGACGAACACCTCGGTCCAGGCGTGCAGGTCGGTGAAGTCGGCCTCGGGGCCGCTGGGCCCGTCCAGGCTCTCCTGGTCGGCGCTGAGCTGCACCAGGTACCCGGAGACGAAGCGGGCGGCGAGGCCGTACTGGCGCAGCAGGCTCACGAGCATCCAGGCGGAGTCCCGGCAGGAGCCGATCTTGGACTCCAGCGTGTGGTCGGGCGTCTGGACGCCGGGCTCCATCCGCACCGAGTAGCCGATCTCGGCCTGCACGGCGGCGTTGAGGTTGGCCAGGAAGTCGACGGTGCGCACGTCCATCGGCAGGTCGAGCTTCTCGCGCCAGGCGTCGACCTCGCCGGCGTCCTCGACGTCGCGCATGTACGGCGCCAGGTCGGCCCGGAGCTCCTCGGCGTAGGTGAACGGGAAGGTCTCCGCGTACTCCTCGACGAAGAAGTCGAAGGGGTTGATCGTGATCATGTCGGCCACGAGCCCGACGGTGATGTCGAGGGTCTTGACCTTCTCGGGGAAGACCAGGCGCGCCAGCCAGTTGCCGAAGGCGTCCTGCTGCCAGTTGATGAAGTGGCCGGCCGGCTCGACCTTCAACGTGTAGGAGTCGATCGGCGTCCGCGTGTGCGGGGCAGGCCGCAGCCGCACCACGTGCGGACCGACGTTGATCGGGCGGTCGAAGTCGTAGGTGGTGCGGTGCTCCAGGGCGACCTTGATCGACATGGGGCCAAGACTGCCTTGGTCTGGTGACGAACGCGTCACCATCTCGGTCACCGGCGAGGCTCATTTGCCGAGTCGGCAGTAACTTTCTGCCGACTCGACAGGTGTCGGGGCCAAGTCGGCAGGAGCTTTCAGCCCGGACGGGTCACACGAAGGTGGCGGCGACCTCGAGCAGCCGGTCGTTCGCCTCGGTCTCGCCGACCGACACGCGGCAGCCCTCGCCAGCGAACGGACGCACCACGATGCCCGCGTCGTCGCAGGCAAGCGCGAAGTCCGCGGTGCGCTCGCCCAGCGCGAACCAGAGGAAGTTGCCCTGCGCGTCGGGCAGGTCCCAGCCCTGCGCCGCCAGCGCGGCCTGGAGCCGGTCCCGCTCTGCCACGAGCGCGTCCACCCGCTCCAGCAGCGCGTCCGCGGCCTCGAGGGAGGCCACCGCGGCGACCTGCGCGACCGAGGAGACGCCGAAGGGCAGGGAGACCTGGCGCAGGGCGGTGGCGATCGGCTCGGGCGCCACGGCGTAGCCCACGCGGAAACCGGCCAGCCCGTAGGCCTTGGAGAAGGTGCGGAACAGCACCACGTTCTCGTGCCGGGCGTAGGTGGCGATGCCGTCGACCGCGTCGGCGTTGCGCACGAACTCCAGGTAGGCCTCGTCCACCACCACGACGACGTGGGTGGGGACGCGGCCCAGGAACGCGTCCAGCTCCGTCTGGGTCAGCGCCGGGCCGGTCGGGTTGTTGGGGGTGCAGACCATGACGACCTTGGTGCGGTCGGTGATGGCGTCGAGCATGGCGTCGAGGTCGTGGCGACCGTCGGCCAGCACCGGCACCTGCACCGAGGTCGCGCCGCACGTGGAGACCGCGATCGGGTAGGCCTCGAAGCTGCGCCAGGCGTAGACGACCTCGTCGCCGGGCTCGCAGAACGCCGTGAGCAGCTGGTAGATCAGCGCGACCGAGCCGGTGCCGGCCGCGAGGTGCGACTCCGGCACGCCCAGCTCCTGCGCGAGCCCGGAGTAGAGCAGGCCGTTGCCCATGTCGGGGTAGCGGTTCATGGTGTCGACCGCCGCGTGCGCCGCGGTGACCACGCCCGGCAGCGGCGGGTACGGGTTCTCGTTGCTCGAGAGCTTGTACGTCACCAGGTCCTCGCGCGCCACGGGCGGCTTGCCCGGCTTGTAGGCCGGCACGTGGGCGAGGTGGGCGCGGGGCTGCGGTGCGGTCATGCCCCGCAGACTAGTGAGCGGCGGGCCCCTCGGCGGAGCCCGGGCGCTCGCGCCAGGGGCGCAGCACGAGGGCCACGAGGACGCCGGCGGCCAGGCCGAGCGCCGCACCGGCCGCGTTGTCCACGACGTCGGTGACGTCGCACGCGCGGTTGAGGCTGGCCACCTCGAGCTGCAGCCACTCGATGAGCACCGAGTAGCCGGTCAGCACCACCAGGCCGAGCGGCACCAGCCACCGGCCGGCGCGCCAGCGCGCCGTCGCGACCGCCCACAGCAGCCCGGCCGGCACGAAGATCGCCGCGTTCAGCAGCCGCTGCCCACCGGAGAAGATCCAGAACCCGTCGGGGGCGGGGCCGCCGTAGTCCCACGAGCAGGTGCCCAGCCGGTCCTCGGCGTAGACGACGCCCGTGTCGGGGCTGGTCGGCAGCAGCGTCACGAAGCCGATGACCGCCAGCGACCACACCAGCAGCGCCACCGACCAGGCGAGCACCCGGCCGCGGGAGCGCAGGCCGCGCTGGAGCCCGAGGCAGAGCAGGCCCGTGAGCGCGATGCCCACCAGCATCACGGGGATGCCGCCCACGGGGAACTCGTTGCCGAACACGGACCAGACCCTAGGCAAAGGAGCCTGGCCGGGCCCTCATCCTCGGCTGTGCGCGCCTGTGAGGTGCCCCGCCGGCGTCCCGGCGGTGAAAGCTGCTGCCGACTCGGCGGGGTCAGGCGACGCCCTCGAAGGCGCCGGGGAGGACGACCTCGCCCCCGGGCACGCGGGGCAGGTCGCGGCCGACGGTGACGTCGAGGGGGTTGGTCAGGCAGCGGATCGAGCCGCCGCCCTTGTGGAACTCGGTGACGTCGACGACGACCACCTCGAAGCCGCGACCCTCCAGCTCCTGGCGCAGGCGGGGCGGGCAGGCGGGCATCACGACGGTGCGGCCCACGACCACGGAGTTGGCGGCGAAGGTGCTCAGCGCCTCGGCCTCGGTCAGCACCACGGGGTCCGGGACGAGGTCGAGCAGCGCGTCGGCCGAGGGGCCGTCGAGCGCGGCCGGGCAGACCAGCGCGGTGCGCTCGTCGAGCGGGCAGAACGCCAGGTCGAGGTGGTACATGCCGGGGTGGGTGATCCGCAGCCCACGCACCCGCACGTCGAGGGTGCGGGCCAGCTGGGCCAGGGCCGCCTCCTCGGTGCGCGGGCCGTAGCCCACGACGAGCGCGTCGCCGAACGCGAACGCGTCGCCGGCCTCGAGGTGCGGGCCGGTGCCGCCGGCCCCGACGAAGGAGGTCTCGCGACCGGCCGCGGCGAAGAACGGCTCGGCCGAGCGGGTCTCGTGCCGGCGCTCGGGGTAGCGCATGTGGCTCATCACCATGTGCTCGCGCCCGGACGGGTCCACGAAGGCCAGCCCCAGGTTCATCGCGTAGACCATGTCCGGGGAGTCCTCGCGCTGGTCGAGGACGTCGACCCGAGCCCCGAGCCCGCGGAGCACGGCGACCATCCGCTCCCACTGCTCCAGCGCGAGGGCCGGGTCGGGCTGGTCGTCGAGGTGCATGAAGGGGTTGATCGCGTACTCGATGCGGAAGTGGTCCGGGCGGACGGCGGCGTAGTGCCGCCCCCAGACCAGGTCGGCGCCCCGGCGCTCGGCCAGGTCGGAGGTCTCGGGCGACGGCACGGCGTGGAGGTCGGTGGGGTGCGTCAGGGTCACGACTGTCCTCCTGGGGAGCGCGGGCCGACCGGGATCGCCGGGCGGCATGGTTTTCGTCGTCAGATTGTCAGACAATCTGACAGAAGCGAGTGTGGGGCAGGACCCTGGTCCCTGCCAAGTCCGCCGCGCCGTGCCCGGGCCTGCGCCCGCACCGGGGAGAGGGGAGAATGTCCGCCGTGCCCGAGCAGTTCGCCACGCTCCGCCTGGAGCACTCCTCCACCGTCGACCGTGTGGTCGCCGAGTTGCGGCGCGCCATCTTCGAGGGCGAGCTGGAGTCGGGCACCCCGCTGCGCGAGGTCGCCCTGGCCGGGTCGCTCGGCGTCTCGCGGCCGACGGTGCGCGAGGCCCTGACCCAGCTGGTGGCCGAGGGGCTGGCCACCCGCGAGCCGCACCGCGGCGTCAGCGTCACCACGCCGGCCGCCGACTCCATCCGCGACGTCTGCCGGGCCCGCTGGGTGCTCGAGGGCGCGGGCGTGCGCCGGTGGGACATGGCCACCGACGCCCAGCGTGGAGCGGTGCGCGCCAGCCTCGAGGCCTACACGCGCGCGGTCTCGGGCGGCGCCTCCTACCAGGAGCTGAACGAGCGGCACCTGACCTTCCACCTGTCGCTGGTGGGCCTCACCGGCTCCCCGCGGCTCCAGGCGATGGCCGAGGCGCTGGTGGTGGAGCTGAAGCTGGCGCTCGCGCAGGTCGAGCGCATCCGGCGCAACGCCCACGACGAGGCCGAGAACCACACGGCGCTCGTGGTGCTGCTGGAGACCGGGGACGTGCGCGGGGCCTACGCGTTCCTGCGCCAGCACCTCATCGACGCCGAGGACGACATCCTCGACGCGCTCGGCCTGGGCTGAGGCACCCCGCCGGCGCCTCAGACGGTGAAGCGGCTGATCCGGTCACGCATCCGCTGGGCCACCTCGGTGAGCTCGACGGCCGCCTCCCGCGTCATGGACGCGGCGACGGCGGTGTGCTCGGAGGAGCGGCTCATCGACGACATGCTCTCCGCGATCTCGGTGCCCCCCTCGGAGGCGCCGACGATGTTGCGTCCGATCTCGCCGGTCGTGGCGGTCTGCTCCTCCACGGCGGCGGCGATGGTGGTCTGGTAGTCGGAGATCCGGCTGATCACCGCGACGATGCCGGCGATCGCGCTGACCGCGCCCTCGCTGTCGCCCTGGATCGCCTCGATCCGGCCGGCGATCTCGTCGGTGGCCCGCGAGGTCTCCACCGCGAGCTCCTTGACCTCGTTGGCCACGACGGCGAAGCCCTTGCCCGCGGCGCCGGCCCGTGCGGCCTCGATGGTGGCGTTGAGCGCGAGCAGGTTGGTCTGCTCGGCGATGGCGGTGATCGTCCGGATGACGCTGCCGATCTCGGCGGAGGACTCCCCGAGCCGGGCGACGGTGGCGGTGGTGGCCTGCGCGTCGCTGACGGCGTCGGTGGCCACGCGGGCGGCCTCGGTGGCGGACTCCGCGATCTCGCGGATGCTCACGCTCATCTCCTCGCTGGCGGCGGCGACGGTCTGCACGCTGACCGAGACCTCCTCGGTGGCGGTGGTGACGGAGGCGGCCTGCTGGGCCGACTCCTCCGCGGTGCCGCCGAGCTCGACGGAGACCGACTGCATCTCCTCGGCCGCGGCCGACATGACCACGACGTGGTCCATGACCTCCGCCAGGGAGCTGCGCAGCGCCTCGCGGGAGGCGTCGAAGTCGACGGCCATCCGGCCCACCTCGTCCGCACCGAGGGCACCGGCGGCGACCGTCAGGTCGCCCGCGGCCATGCCCGCCAGGGCGGTCTGGAGCCGGTGGATGGCGCGGACGATCCCGTTGCTGACGACCAGCGCGATGGCCACGCAGAGCACGAGCCCCACCACCAGCGCGACGAGGAAGACGGTGCGGTCGGCGCGGTAGGTGGCCTGCGCCTCGGTGAGCGCCGCCTCGCTGGCCTCGTCCTCCGCGCTCCTGAGCTCGGCGAGCACGTCGCTGATCGCCGTGGCCGCCGGGACCACCTCGGCCTCGTTGACCCGCATCCACTCGGCGTTGTCCTGGGCGGCCACCGCCGGGGCGAGCGCCGTGTCCACCAGCGTCACGTACTCGGTGAGCAGGTCGGGCAGGGTCGCGGCGAGCTCGGCCTCGGCGGGCGCCGGCTCGAGCGCGAGGTACCGCTCGACGTGGTCGGCGAAGTCGGCCTGCAGCGCCTCGTACTCCTCGAGCACCGCGGCGCGTCCGGGCCCGTCACCGACGAGCAGCACGTCGCGGGCGCTCAGCGACAGGCTCTTGCGCAGCACCGACATCTCCAGCAGCGCCTCGGAGGCCAGCTGGTGCTCGTGGATCTCGGCCGCGTCGCCGGCGGCCGTGGCCATGCCGCTCACGCCAAGGGCGGCCACGAAGCCGGCCACGAGGCCGGCCACGCCGACGGGCGTGAGGATCTTCCAGCGCAGGGGCAGCCGGCTCCACGGGCCCGGTGCTGTGCCGACCGCCGCCGGCGTGGGCGACGCGGCGGGTGCCGGGGCGCTCGCGAGGGTCCCGGAGGGCACGGCGGGGGCGGCGGTCACGGGGCGGTCGGGAGCCAGGGTCACGGCGGTACTCCTGCGAGGGGCGCGCCGAGGTGGCGCGGGGACGACGAGCGGGTCCGGGAGCGTCCCGGCCATCCCTCGCATCGGCAGCCGAGATGCGGACTCAAGCGGTTTCGCCAGGGCGCGGCCAGCGGGACGGCTCCCCCGGGAAGGGGGTCGGGGCCGACCACGGACCTGCCATGATCGCCACGTGCGCCTCGTGAGCTGGCTCGTGTCCTACGCCGTCGCCCTGGCCGTCGCTGCCTGGCTGCTCGGCGGCATCTGGTTCATCCCCCGCAACGGGGACTGGACCGAGAAGATCGTCCCGCTGCTGCTCACCGCCCTGATCCTGGGTGCGCTCAGCGCCGTGGTGAAGCCGGTGCTGCAGTTCTTCTCGCTGCCCTTCATCATCCTCACGCTCGGGCTGTTCCTGCTCGTGATCAACGCCGCGATGCTGCTGCTCACCTCGTGGCTGGCCCAGCAGCTGGGCGTCGGCTTCCGGGTCGACGGGTTCTGGTCCGCCGTGTGGGGCGCGATCATCGTCACGGTCGTGACCTGGGTCGTGGACGGCGTCCTGGGGGAGGACTGAGGCGTGCGCACCGCCCCTCTCCCCCCGCCCCGCACCCCCGGCCGCTACGCCGTGGGCGTCGTCTGCCTCGGCAACATCTGCCGCTCGCCCATGGGCGAGGTGGTGCTCCGCGAGCGCGTGGACGAGGCGGGGCTGGCGCGCCACGTGCGGGTCGCCTCGTGCGGGACCGGCGGCTGGCACGTCGGGGAGTCCATGGACCACCGCTCCGCCTCCGCGCTGCTCGCCTCCGGCTACGACCCCAGCGGCCACCGCGGGCAGCAGCTGGACGACTCCTGGTTCGCCGAGTTCGACCTGCTGCTCGCGATGGACAGCAGCAACCTGGCTGACCTGGGCGGGCGCAGCGAGCGCGTCCACCTCTTCCGCGACCACGACCCGGTGCACGTCGGCGCCGACGTGGCCGACCCCTACTACGGCGGCGAGCGCGGCTTCACCGAGGCGCTGGAGACCTGCGAGCGCGTCGCCGCGTGCGTGGTCGCCTCCCTCCAGCGCCTGCCCGGGGTCCGGGGGCGCGCATGACGACCGGGGTCGCGCGCCGCGCCGAACGGCTCCTGGGGGCCGCCGTCTCCGCCACCTCTCAGGTGGCCGGGGGCGACATCGCGCACGCCACGAAGATCCGTCTCTCCGACGGCCGCACCGCGCTGGTGAAGTCGCTGCCGGGGGCACCGGCCGACTTCTTCGCCACCGAGGCCGCGGGCCTGCGCTGGCTCGCGGACGCCGGCGGCGTGCCCGTCCCCGAGATCCTGGCCGTGGACGAGGAGTGCCTGATCCTGCGCTGGGTCGAGCCGGGGCGGGCCTCGGCCGAGGCCGCCGCCGCGCTGGGCCGTGGCCTGGCGACGACGCACGCGGCCGGCGCGCCGACGTTCGGCGCCGAGCGCGACGGGTACGCGGGCCGGCTGCCCCTGCCGAACCGACCCGCCCCCACCTGGGGCGAGTTCTTCGCCGTCCGGCGGGTGCTGCCCTACCTCAAGCTGGCCCGGGACCGCGGCGCCATCGAGCCCGAGGACGCCACGTCGATCGAGCAGGTCGCGGGGCGGCTGCCCCGCCTCGTCCCGGAGGAGGCACCGGCGCGGCTGCACGGCGACCTGTGGAACGGCAACGTGCTGTGGGGCCTGCCGGTCGGGGCGCCGCCGGGCGCCGAGACGGTGCCGCACCTCATCGACCCGGCCGCGCACGGCGGCCACCGGGAGACCGACCTCGCGCTGCTGGCGCTCTTCGGGCTGCCGCACCTGCCGCAGGTGCTGGAGGCCTACGAGGAGGCGAGCCCGCTGGCCGAGGGCTGGCGCGACCGCCTCGGCCTGCACCAGCTCTTCCCGCTGCTGGTGCACGCCTGCCTGTTCGGTGGCGGCTACGGGCCTCGGGCCGCGGAGACGGCCCGCCGGTACCTGTGACCGACCGGTCCGGACCGGCCGCACGCCCTGCGGCGCACTCTCAGGGACCGTTCAGCAGCCTCTGACACAGTGGTGCCGTGCCCACTCCCGCAGCCTCCACCGCCGCTGCCGACGCGACGCAGCCGCGGCCCCACGTCCTCGTCGTCGACGACGACCGTGCCGTGCGCGACTCGCTGCGCCGCTCGCTGGAGTTCAACGGCTACGAGGTCACCACCGCCGACGACGGTGCGCAGGCGCTGGCCGCGATCGCGCAGCGCCGCCCCGACGCCGTGGTGATGGACGTGATGATGCCGCGCCTGGACGGCCTGGAGTCGACCCGCGCCCTGCGCAGCGCCGGCAACGACGTGCCGGTGCTCGTGCTCACCGCCCGGGACGCGGTGGGCGAGCGCGTCGAGGGCCTGGACGCCGGCGCGGACGACTACCTGACCAAGCCCTTCGCCCTCGCCGAGCTGCTGGCCCGGCTGCGCGCGCTGCTGCGCCGGGTCGTGCCGGCCGCCGGCGACGACGCCACCGAGCAGCTCTCCTTCGCCGACCTCACGATGGACACCGCCACCCGCGAGGTCCGCCGCGGCTCCCGCGCCATCGAGCTCACCCGCACCGAGTTCGCGCTGCTGGAGATGTTCCTGCGGCGCCCGCGCCGGGTGCTGGAGCGCTCGTTCATCCTTGAGGAGGTCTGGGGCTACGACTTCCCGACGACGGCCAACTCCCTCGAGGTCTACGTCGGCTACCTCCGCCGCAAGACCGAGGCCGAGGGCGAGCCCCGCCTCATCCACACGGTCCGCGGCGTCGGGTACGTGCTGAAGGAGTCATGACGGCGACCCTCGGCCCGGACGCCCTCGGTCACCGCTGGCACTACCGGCGCTCGCTGGCCAGCCGGATCACGCTGCTGACCACCTTCGCCGTGGCCGTCTCGGTGGCCGCCGTCGCCGTCGGCGCGTTCGTCACCACCCGGGCCCAGCTCCGCTCCACCTCCGACGAGGCGCTCGTGACCCGCGCGCAGGCGGTGGCCCAGCTCGACCAGGTGGGGGACGCGGCGCAGGGGCTGTCCGCGTTCGCGCTGGCCGCCGGCGAGATCCGGGTGGCCGTCGTGGACGTCACCAGCGGCACCGTGAACGTCATCTCCCCGCAGACCACCGGCACCGGCCTCACGATCGGCGAGCCCGAGATCGCGGTGGCCCAGGGCCTGAGCGAGGGCTCGCTGCGCACCCTCGTCACCGACGACGGCGAGCGCTTCCGGGTCGTGACCGTGCCCGTGCCGGACCAGGCCGGCCAGGCCCTCGTGCTGGCCCAGTCCCTCACCTCGCAGGAGTCGGTGCTCGCCAAGCTCGGCGCGGTGACCCTCGTCCTGGGCGTGGCCGGCGTCCTCGTGGCCGCCCTGGCCGGCTGGGCGGTGGCCGGCAGCGGCCTGCGCCCGGTCCGCACGCTCACCCGGGGAGTGGAGGAGATCGCCCGCACCGAGCGGCTCGAGCCGCTGGCGGTCGAGGGCGACGACGAGGTCGCGCGCCTGGCCACGTCCTTCAACCTGATGCTGGCCTCCCTCTCCTCCTCGCGGGAGCGGCAGAAGCGCCTGGTGGCGGACGCCGGCCACGAGCTGCGCACGCCGCTGACCTCGCTGCGCACCAACATCGAGCTGCTCGCCCAGGCCCGCAGCGACGACATCGTGCTGCCGCCCGAGGCGGTGGCGGAGGTGCTCGACGACGTCCGCGCCCAGGTCGAGGAGCTCTCCACCCTGGTCGGCGACCTGGTCGAGCTCGCCCGCGACGAGGAGATGGGCCACACGGTGGAGGACCTCGACCTCGTCGAGGTGGTCGAGCACGCGCTGGCCCGCGTGCGCCGCCGCGCGCCCGGCGCCGTCTTCGAGACCGACCTGCGCCCCTGGTTCACCCGCGGCGAGCCCGGGACGCTCGAGCGGGCGGTGACGAACCTGCTCGACAACGCGGCCAAGTGGAGCCCGACGGACGGTCGGGTGCAGGTGTCGCTGGTCGAGGGCGTCCTCACCGTCGACGACGAGGGCCCCGGCATCCCCGACGCCGACCTGCCGCACGTCTTCGAGCGCTTCTACCGCGCGGACGAGTCGCGCACGATGCCCGGCTCCGGCCTCGGCCTCTCGATCGTCGCGCAGGCGGCGGAGCGGCACTCCGGCACCGTGGTCGCCGGCCGCTCGCCCCTGGGCGGGGCCCGGATGGTGCTCCAGCTGCCCGGGCAGGCCGACGCGCCGGTCCGTACCGGGGGCTGACACCGCTCGGCGGAGTTCGCTAGCGTCCCGGCTCGACCATCCGCGAGCACTCCTCCCAGGGGCCACCATGTCGTTCACCGACGCCGTCCGCCACGTCCTCACCCACTACGCCGACTTCACCGGCCGCGCGCGGCGCTCGGAGTACTGGTGGTTCTACCTGGCCGTCGTGCTGGTCAACATCGTGCTGAACATCCTGGCCAGCATCACCGGGGACGCCGGCGCGGTGCTGTTCGGCATCATCTCGGTGATCGTCTCGCTCGGCCTGATCGTGCCGGTCATCGCGGTCGGCGTGCGGCGCCTGCACGACATCGGCCGGACCGGCTGGTGGCTGCTCATCGGCCTCGTGCCGTTCGTCGGCTTCGTCGTGCTCATCGTCTTCTTCGTGATGGACAGCGAGCCCGGCGACAACGCGTACGGCCCGAGCCCCAAGGCCGGCGACCTGGCCTGAGCGCCACGCCTGAGCACGGCTCGTCCGCAACCCCCCTAGGGGTTGCGGTGCTACGCTCGGGGCATGCGTAGCCGCCTCTCCTCGCTCCTGCTCGCCGTCGGCCTCACGCTCGGGCTGTCCCTCGGTCTCGCCGCCTGCGGCTCGTCCGAGTCGACGGCCGGCTCCTCCGCCGTCGCGGACGCGATCGACGGCGGCGCCACGATCGTCGACGTGCGCACCCCCGAGGAGTTCGCCGACGGGCACGTCGAGGGCGCGGTCAACATCGACGTCTCCGCCTCGACGTTCGCCGAGGAGATCGCCGCGCTCGACCCCGAGGCCGCCTACGTCGTCTACTGCCGCTCCGGCAGCCGCGCGGGCGCAGCCATCGAGCAGATGACGGACGCCGGGTTCACCGACCTTGTCAACGGCGGCGGGCTCGGTGACATGGAGGACGCGGGATACCCCGCCACGTCCTGACCCTCACACCGGGCCCTGCCGGGCCTCACCACTCGTTGGGGTTGCTCTCCCGCCAGGCCCGCTCGAACGGCAGCCGCCATGCGTGCGGCGCGATCAGCTGGTGGATGGCGTTGGGCCCCCACGAGCCGGGCGAGTACGAGCGCACCGGCGGCGGGTTGTCGAGCAGCGGCATGGACTTGGCCCACAGCTCCTCGATGCCGTCCGCGGTGGTGAACAGCGTGTGGTCGCCGCGCATCGCGTCGTGGATGAGGCGCTCGTAGGCCTCGAGCACCAGCCCGGAGGCCGCGGTCTCGTGGGTGGAGAACTGCATCGACATCTTGTCGAGCTTCATGCCCGGGCCGGGCCGCTTGCCGTAGAAGGACAGCGACATCTTCGACTGGTCGGCCAGGTCGAAGGTGAGGTGGTCCGGGCCCTGGGTGCCCACGTTGGAGCCGGACGGGAACATCGTCAGCGGCGGCTCCTTGAACGCGATCGAGATGATCCGCGCGCCCTCGGCGAGCTTCTTGCCGGTGCGCAGGTAGAAGGGGACGCCGGCCCAGCGCCAGTTGTCGATCTCGGCCTTGAGCGCCACGAAGGTCTCGGTGTCGGAGTCGTCCGCCACCTCCTCCTTGCCCCGGTAGCCGGTGTACTGGCCGCGCACGACGTTGTTCGGCTCCAGCGGCCGCATCGAGCGGAAGACCTTGAGCTTCTCCTCGCTGATGGGGCCCGGCGTCAGCGCCGTGGGCGGCTCCATCGCGGTGAACGCCAGCACCTGCATGAGGTGGGTGACCACCATGTCCTTGAAGGCGCCGGTGGTCTCGTAGAACTTCGTGCGCCCCTCGAGCCCGAGGGTCTCCGGCACGTCGATCTGCACGTGGTCGATGAAGTTGCGGTTCCAGATCGGCTCGAACAGACCGTTGGCGAAGCGGAACGCCAGGATGTTCTGGGCCGCCTCCTTTCCGAGGAAGTGGTCGATGCGGAAGACCTGGTCCTCGGCGAAGACGGTGTGCACCCGGCGGTTGAGCGCCTTCGCCGACTCCAGGTCGGTGCCGAAGGGCTTCTCCATGATGATCCGCGCGCGGTCGACCAGGTTGGCCTCGTCCAGCTGGCGCAGCACGTCCAGCGCCGCCTTCGGCGGCACGGAGAGGTAGTGGAGGCGGCGCTTGTCGCGCTCCTCGCCCGGCAGCATCTCCTCGACGCGCTCGACCTCGGCGGCCAGCGGCTCGGCGCCCGCGCCCTGCGGCACGTAGCTGAGCACCTCGGCGAAGGTCTGCCAGGAGGACTCCTGGAACTTCTCCTTGCCGAACTCCTCGCACGCCTCGCGAGCGACCTTCACGAACTCCTCGTTCGAGTAGGGCTCCAGCGAGGTGCCGACGATCCGGGCATCCTTGAGCAGGCCCGCCTGGAACAGGTGCATCAGCCCGGGCAGCAGCTTGCGGCGGGCCAGGTCACCCGTCGCGCCGAAGAGCACGATGACGTGCGGCTTCTCCATGGACTCGACCCTAACCACCTCCGGTTACCAGCGGGTGACACCACCCGCGCTCCTTCATCGTCGTGGCCGGGCTCACGGACCCGCCTCACCCGGGCGTCGGGCCACCGCGGCCAGGACGGCCCGCAGCCGCTCGGCCTTCCACTGGGTCTCCGCGTGCTCGGAGTCCGCGTCGGAGTGCACGGTCACCCCGCCCCCGGTGCCCAGCGTCCAGGTGCCCTCGCCCGCCGTGACCAGCGAGCGGATCACCACGCCCAGGTCGGCGCCGGCCGCGTCGAGCCAGCCGAACGCCCCGGCGTAGACGCCCCGCGGGGAGTCCTCCACGGCCGCGATCACGTCCATCGTGCGCAGCTTCGGCGCCCCCGTCATCGAGCCGGCCGGGAACAGGGCGTGCACGGCGGCCAGGGCGTCGGTGCCGGGTCGCAGCCGCCCCCGCACGGTGCTCACCAGCTGGTGGACGCTCGGGTAGGACTCCACCGTCATGAGCTCGGGCACCGTCACCGAGCCCGGCGCGCTCACGCCGGCCACGTCGTGGCGCAGCAGGTCGGTGATCATCAGGTTCTCGGCGCGGTAGCGCGGGTCGTGACGCAGCGCGTCGGCGGCGGCCGCGTCCTGCGCCGGGGTCGCTCCGCGCGGGGTCGTGCCCTTGATCGGCCGCGCCTCGATCGTGCCGTCGGCGACGCGGGCGTAGCGCTCGGGGCTGGAGGAGAGCAGCCAGGCGCGGGCCCCGGGCACGTCGTGGGCCAGGTACCCGGCGTAGGGGGCGGGGTTCGCCGCCCGCAGGGCCAGGTAGACCTCGACGGGGTCGGCGGCAGCCTCCACCCGCTCCCGGCGGGTCAGGTTCACCTCGTAGCTCAGGCCCGCGTGCAGCGCCTCCTGCACCTGCGCGAACTGCGCGAGGTAGGACGACGGCGGGGTGCCGTCGTCCCCGTCCTGCTCCGCCCCGTCCTGCTCCGCCCCGTTCTCCGCCGCCGCCGCGTGCCCCCGGGGCGCCGGGGGTCGACCGGCCGGCAGCCGCTCGACCCGCGAGGGACGCAGCCACACCGCGTCGGGGAGGTCGGGGTCGGGGTGTGCCGGCAGGTCGGGCCGGGCCGCGTAGCCGAGGTAGCCGTACCAGCGGGCGCCGGGCGCCGCCGCCAGCTCGGCGCGCAGCACCGCGAAGGGGTCGTCGCCGACCACGCGGGCGCGTCCGCCGGCGTGCCGGGTGACCTCGCGCCGGGTCGCGTCGTAGCTGAACGAGACGTCCTCCGGCTCGCACCAGGCGAGCACCGAGTCGCGTCCGGACCACTCGCGCGCCCCCACCCCGTCCAGCCAGACGCAGCGGTCGGTGGCGCGGGCGACCTCGGCGAACCGCTCGGCCGCGAGGTCCCGTGGCTCCGGCGCGGTGCTCACGCGTCCCCTCCCCCGCGGGTCTCGACGCCGAAGCCGGGCGCGAGGAAAGCCGCGACCAGGTCGAGGCCGTGCTCGGAGAGCACCGACTCGGGGTGGAACTGCACGGCCTCCAGCGGCAGCGTGCGGTGCCGCACGCCCATCACCACCTCGGTGCCGTCGGGGTCGGTGCAGGTGGCGGTGACCGTGAGGCAGTCGGGCACGCGGGTCGCGGCCAGCGAGTGGTAGCGGACGGCGGCGAAGGGGCCGGGCACGCCGGCGAAGACCCCCCGTCCGTCGTGCTGCACGGTGGCGACCTCGCCGTGCGCGGGCCGGACCCGCTCGACCGTGCCGCCGAAGGTGGTGACCATGCCCTGCAGGCCCAGGCAGACGCCCAGGACCGGCCGCGTGCCCGCCCGCAGCACGCCGCGGCCGACGGCGAAGTCGTGCTCGTCGGCGGGGTGGCCGGGCCCCGGCGAGAGGACCACGTGGGAGTGCGCGAGCACGGTGGCCACGTCGGTCTCGTCGTGCTGGACGACCGTGGGCAGCACCCCGGTCACCGCGGCGACGAGGTGCACGAGGCTCTGCGTGTAGGAGTCGTGGTGGTCGACCACGATCACGGAGCGCTCCGGCACCGGCACACGATAGCGACCGACGACGACGCGTCGGGCACCCGCCCGGCCGTCGGAGCGTGGGTGCCACGCGTCGGACGACGACTCTGACCAGGGGTTCTACGGGGTTCTGCCGGGGGGGGAGTAGGGGCCCGGCAAGGCTGGGGGGCAGTCCCCGCCGGGCTGGTCACGAGGCTAGACGAGCCCGCGGCGTCAAGGCAACAGATCGCTTTACTTTTGCTGCGATTACCGAAGATGAGTGATGACTGGAACGACGATCCGCGGTAGACGTCAGCCCAGCAGGCGCAGCAGGATGCGGTGCAGCAGGTCCACGCCGTGCTGGGTCAGGATGGACTCCGCGTGGAACTGGATGCCGGTGAAGTGCGGCCCGTGGATGGCGTGCACGTCGCCCTTCTCGGGGTCGGCGTCGACGACCGTGCCCGCCGGCAGCGCCACGTCCTCGCCCACGCGGGCCACGAACGTGTTGTAGAAGCCGACCCGCTCGGTGCGGCCCTCGAACGGCACGGGCGACTGGGTGCCCTGGAAGACGATGTCCTTGTAGCCCAGCGGCAGGCCGAGGGTGTGGCACAGCGCCTGGTGCCCCAGGCACACCGCCAGGAACGGCTGCTCGGTCTCGAGCACCGAGGAGACCGCGTGCCGCAGGCTCGCCATCTTCGGGTCGTCGCCGTCGCGGGGGTCGCCGGGGCCCGGCCCGACGAGCACGAGGTCGTGACCGTCGAGGCAGCCCGGCACGTAGTCCTCGTGCCGCACGACCGTGCTGGTCAGCCCCAGGGTCGCCAGGACGTGGCGGAGCATGCGGACGAAGTCGTCCTCCCCGTCCAGGATGACGACGCTCTTGCCGGCGAGGGCCGGGTCGGGGTCCTCGCCGGCCTGGTCGGTGAGCCAGAACTGGGAGAGGCGCCGGTTGCGCTGGTTGAGCCGCAGCAGCACGTCCTCGTCGTTGACCAGCGCCGGCACGTCCACCGTGGTCGGCGGGGCCGGGGGCACGAGCCCGAAGGCGGAGAGGATGCCGCCGGCCTTCGCGTGGGTCTCGGCGACCTCGTAGTGCGGGTCGGAGTCGCGCACCAGCGTGGCGCCCGCGGTGACGGTGAGGTTGCCCTCGAGGTCCACGTCGGCGGTGCGGATGACGATCGGGCTGTCGAGGACGGGGCCGCCCGCCTCGTCCCGGCCGAGCACGGCGAGCGCGGCGCCGTAGTAGCCGCGGCCCTGCTGCTCGTACTTCTTGATCAGGCGGCACGCGTTCTCGACCGGGGAGCCGGTGACGGTGGCCGCGTACATCGTGTCGCGCAGCACCTCGCGCACGTCGCGGTGCGTCTGGCCGGCCAGCAGGTACTCGGTGTGGATGAGGTGGCTCATCGGCTTGAGGAACGGGCCGAGCACCTGGCCGCCCTCGGAGCAGATGTCGCACATCATCTTCAGCTCCTCGTCGACCACCATGAAGAGCTCGTAGATCTCCTTCTCGTCGGAGAGGAAGTCCAGGAGGTCGCTCTTCAGCGCGGCGGCGGGCACCGCGGTGCCGTCGGCGGCCGGGCGGGGCAGCCGGAAGGTGCCGGAGATCGGGTTCATCCGCACCGCGCCGTCGCGCACGGAGACGTGACGCTCCGGGGTGGCGCCGACGAGGTAGCGGTCGCCGGTGAAGAAGACGTAGGTCCAGTAGGCGCCGCGCTCGCGCTCGAGCAGGCGCTTGAAGACGGTGAGGGCGCGCGCGGCGTCCCAGTCGGCGACGGTGGCGTGGAACGGGCGACCGACGACGAGGTTGGCGCCCTCGCCCTGGCCGATCTCGTCGGTGATGATCTGCTTGACGACCTCGGCGTAGGCCTCGTCGTCGGTGTCGAAGCCGCCGGCGTCGGCGAGCTCGACCGGCACCTCGGTGATGGCCGCGACCACGTCGTCGACCGAGAACTCGCGCTCGTCCTCGACGTCGACCACGACCAGCGGGGTGCCGTCGTCGTGGGCGTCGAACCCGCGCTCGGCGACCTGCCGGAACGGGACGGCCACGAGCCGGTCGGCGAAGCGTCCGGGCTCGGGGACGCCGGTCTCCAGCGGGACGTCCATGAGCGAGTCCGCGACCCACCGCTTGCCGCCGAGCACGCCGACGGTCGGGTTGTCACCCGCGCGCGTGGAGCGGCGGATGATCGCCCACGCCTCGTGCCCCTGGATGGCCTCGATGGCTTCCCGGGCAGCGGCGACGTCGTTGGTCATGGCTGCAGGGTAGTCGCGGGCCGAGCCCGTCCGGCGCCGGTGCTCGGCTGATGGTGCTCAGCTGATGGTGGTCAGCAGCTGCGTGGCGCGGGTGAGGACGACGTAGAGCGTGGCGCGGCCGGTCGGCGACTCGTCCTCGATCTCCTGCGGGCGCACGACCACGATCGCGTCGAACTCCAGGCCCTTGGTGTCCAGGCCGGTCAGCACGACGACCCGGTCGTCGCCGCTGGGGGCGTCGGTGGAGTCGATCGCCGCGCGGGCGTGCGGGGCGTCCTCGGCGCGCTCGGGCCAGCTCGCCAGCCAGGAGTTCACCTCGCTGCGACGGGCCACGGGGACGACGATGCCGACCGTGCCGGCGACGCGGCCGGCCAGGCCGTCCACCACCTCGCGCACGGACGCCTCGAGGTCGTCGACGTCCTCCAGCACCACGGGGTGCTCGTCGGTGGAGCGGACCGCGGTCGGCAGGTCGGCGTCCAGGCCCACGCGCTCGGCGTAGGCCGCGGCGAAGGAGTAGATCTCGGAGGAGTTGCGGTAGTTCGTGCCGAGGTGGAACGAGTGCGTGGCCTTCTTCTCCAGCGCCTCGGCGCGGGCGGCGGCCGCCTCCTCGGGCACCGGCCACGACGACTGCGCCGGGTCGCCGACGATCGTCCAGGTCGCGGTGCGCCCGCGGCGTCCGACCATGCGCCACTGCATCGGGGTCAGGTCCTGCGCCTCGTCGATGAGGACGTGCGCGAACGGGTCGTCCTCGATCTTGTGCTGCGGGGCCTGCCACGCGCGGCCGGCCGGGGCGAACTCGCGGTCGGCGGCGGTGAACAGCTCGGCCATGTCGAGGCCGCCCTCGAGCAGGCCGGTGTCGTCGAGGCTGGCCTCGTCGTCGGTCTTCTGCGGCACGTCGCCGATGGCGTAGCGCAGCTCGTCGAGCAGCGCGACGTCCTGGATCGAGAGGTCGTCGGTGCCGTGGCCGTAGGACTTCACCAGCAGGTCCTGCTCGTCCTTGGAGAGCTCCGAGCCGGCCACCCGGGCGAGCATGTCGGGCTCGCGCAGCCAGCCGAGCACCTCCCGGGCGTCCAGCGGGGGCCACCAGGCGGCGACGAAGTCGAGGAACTTCGGGTCGCCCTTGAGGTCCTCGTTGAACGACTCCCGGCCCCGCTCGCGGCCACGCTCGGAGCGCACCTGGCGCCACAGCGCGTCCAGCAGGGCGCCGGGCACGCGCGGCATCTGCCGGTTGCGTCGGCCCTGGTTCATCAGCTGGCGACGGATGCGGCCGAGCGTGCCGCGGTCGAGCGTGAGCACGTCGTCGCGGTAGAAGGTGCGGAAGCTCGTGGGGCTGTCGGGCGCCTGCTGCCGCGAGAGCGACCGGAGCACCGTGGCCATCCGCGCGGAGCCCTTGACCGCGGCCACGGCCGGGTCGTCCTGGCGCGTCGCGCGGACGCCGTCCACGACCTCGCCCAGGGAGCGCAGCGCGACGGCGGTCTCGCCGAGCGAGGGCAGCACGCGCTCGATGTAGCGCATGAAGACGCCGGAGGGGCCGACGACGAGGACGCCGCCGGACTCGTAGCGGCGACGGTCGGTGTAGAGCAGGTAGGCCGCGCGGTGCAGCGCGACCACCGTCTTGCCGACGCCGGGGCCGCCCGAGATCGAGACGACGCCCTTGGCAGGTGCCCGGATCGCCTGGTCCTGCTCGGCCTGGATGGTCGCGACGATCGAGTGCATCGACCGGTCGCGGGCCCGGGAGAGCTGGGCGATGAGCGCGCCCTCGCCGACGATCGGCAGGTCGAGGCCGGCGGCCTCCATGCCCTCGCCGTCCAGCAGCTCGTCCTCGACGCCCTCGACCACGCGGCCCTTGGAGCGCAGGACGCGGCGGCGCAGCACGCTCTGCGGCGTGGCGGCCGTGGCCTGGTAGAAGACGGACGCCGCCGGGGCGCGCCAGTCGATGAGCAGGCTCTCCCGCTCGGCGTCGCGCAGGCCGATGCGGCCGATGTAGCGGGGTCGGTCGTCGACGGAGGGGTCGAGGTCGAGCCGGCCGAAGACCAGGCCCTCGTGGGCCGCGTCGAGCTGGGCGATCCGCTTGGCCGCCTGGAAGACCATCGCGTCGCGCTCCACGAGGCCGCCCTCGTGGCCCAGCGCGCCGCGGCTGTGGCCCTCCTTGGCGAGGTCCTGCGCCGCCTTGGCGCTCACCTCGAGCTGGGCGAACACCGTGTCGACGTAGGCCTGCTCGGCCGCCGTCTCGGTCGCGGCCACGTCCTCCGGACGCCGCTGCTCGTCACCGCTGCTGCTGACCTCGGTCAACGCTGCTCCTCGTCGTGCTGTCCCGGATGGGGGTCCTCGTCCGCGCGCGTGCGCGTCCGCGCCCTCCCACCGGGCGCGGCAAGACGACAACGTTACCCGTCCGGGTGTCCGTCCACGGCGCCAACCGGGGGGTGAGCCGTGGCCCAGGTGCTCACTCGTCGACGGGGGCGTACACGAGCAGGGCCCCACCGCCCTCCTCGAGCGCGCCCTGCGGCCTGGCGAGGGTGACCTGCCAGCGCTCCCCCTGGAGCAGCACGCCACTCATCTGGCCGGTCATCCACCCGCCGCTGGCGACGTGGGTCGCACGACCGCTCAGGGCCCTGCCGCTGACCGACCCGACGGCCTTCAGGGTCGTGCGTCCGCGCGCGTAGGTGACGTCCACGTACCGCGCGTCGGGCTCCTCGGTGAGGTCGATGTCGGCGGTGAGGCTGTCCCGGCCGGACAGCTCGACGACCTGCTCCAGCACCCAGGCGCGGCCGTCGACCTCGATCCGGGCGTCGACGTCGTCCCCGCTGCGGGTGCCGTCGCTCAGGACGGTGTCGTCGGGGTCGGCGGCGTACCCGGCGACGCCGGCCACCACCTGGGAGGCGTCCAGCAGCGGGCCGTCCTCGCCGCGGGTCACCCGGATCTCCAGGGTGTGCTCCGTGACCTTGTCCTGGCTGGTGAAGGTGACGCCACCGATGAAGGCGTCGCCGGCCTCGCCGACACAACCGCCCGAGGAGCTCAGACCACCGTCGACCAGCACGGTGGCGTAGGCGCCCTTCACGTCACTGCGGCAGTAGTCGGAGATGAGGGTGCTGCCCAGGGCTCCGGTGAAGGTCAGGGAGGCGGTGGCCCGACCTTCGGTCGGCGTGAAGGCGCCGGCCAGCCGGGTTCGACCCCCGACCTCGTCCCGGAACCAGGCCGAGCCGTCGGGCGCGTAGAGCGCGTCGATCCGCGTGTCGCTGCGGTCGTAGACCACGAGCGCCACCTCGGCGTCGGCCGGGACGTCACGGAGGACCAGCACGAGGTCGGTGCGCCCGGTGCCGACGGACGCGACAGGCGTGGTGCCGTCCTCGGTGAGGCGGACGAGCCCGGGTCCGCCGTACAGGGTCCGCAGGGTCACGGTGCCGCCGTCGAGCCCCGAGGCGACCAGCGCGACCGCCTGGTCGACACCTGCACGAGGCAGGGTGACCTGGCGTCGCAGGAGCTCCTCGGCAACCGTCCTGTCGCGGACGACGCCGTTCGGGTCCTCCATGTCGTCGAGGTCCACCGACCGCTGGTAGGCGTACTCGCCCAGCGGCAGGCTCACCTGCTCCGCCACGTCCTGGCCGGCGACCACGAGGCCGTCGTCGACCGGGGCGCCGCGGGTGAGCACGCCGACGGAGAGGACGCCGGCGAGCACGACCGCGGCGGCGGTGGAGACGGCGGCGGCACGACGACGGCGGGCGGCCGCGACGCGGTGCCGGACGCCGGAGAGGCGGGCGTGCACGTCGACGCCGCCGGCGTCCACGTCGTGGCCACGCTGGTCGAGGGTGGCGCGCAGGTCGTCGATCGTGGGGCTCATGACAGCTCCTCCCCGGTCTGCTCGGAGGTGGTGGTCGTGGGGTGGTGGTCGGTCAGGGAGGGGTCGATCCGCAGCTTCGCGAACGCCTTGGAGGTCTGGGACTTCACGGTGCCCACCGAGCAGCCGAGGGCCTCGGCCGTCTGCGCCTCGGTGAGGTCCTCGAGGTAGCGCAGGACGACGACGGCCCGCTGGCGCCGTGGCAGCCGGGCCATCGCCGACCACAGGTCGTCCCGGGTGCCGGCCGCGTCGTGGGCGTCGGGGGCGGAGGTCTCGGGCAGCACCTCGGTGGGCGTCTCGCCGTTCCACTTGCGGCGCCACCACGAGGAGAAGGTGGTGACGAGGACGCGGCGCAGGTACGCCTCGGGCTCGTCGATCCGGTCCCAGGCGGGCCACGCCTTGGCCAGCGCGGTCTGGAGGAGGTCCTCGGCGAGCGCGTGGTCGTGGGTCAGCAGGTAGGCGGTGCGCAGCAGGGCACCGGAGCGGGCGGCCACGAAGTCCTCGAACGGCACCGACGCCTTGCGGCGGGTGCGCGAGTGCGCGGCCGAGGGCGCGGCGACGTCGTGGGCGGCGTGCCCCACGGTGTCGGCGGCGGGCGCCTGCGCTGAGGGTCCGGTGGTGGTCTCCCGGTCCCGAGATCGGGTGGTCATGTCCTGGAGGACCGGGTCGACCCCCCGTCCGGTTGCCCCCGTGTCAGGAATTTCTTCCACGGCCCCGCTCGAGGAACGCCGCCATCGCGGCCTGCGCCGCGTCGGAGCCGAACAGGGTGGCCGAGCGGCGGGCCACGTTCGCACCCTCCGCGTCGATCCGCGCGACGAGGTCGGCGACGAGCAGCGCCTTGGTCTCCCGCTGGCCCTGCGGGTCCCCCTGGGCGAGGACGTCGGCCCGCCACCCGACCTCGGCGTCGAGGTCGTCGGCGTCGACGACGGTGGTGACCAGGCCCCAGGACGTGGCGGTGGCGGCGTCGAAGACCTCGCCGCCCAGCGCCGCCCAGGCCGCTGCCCGGTCGGTGAGCCGGGGCAGCACGGTGAGGCTGACGGCGAGCGGGGCCAGGCCGAGCCGCACCTCGGTGAGCGCGAAGGTCGCCTGCGTGGAGGCGACCACCACGTCCGCGGCCGCGACCAGGCCGAGGCCGCCGGCGCGGACCGGACCCTGCACCCGGGCCAGCACGGGCACGGGCAGGGTGAGCATGCGTCGCTGCAGGCCGACGATGGCCGCGGTCGTCTCCTCCATGGACCCGCCCGCGGCCTCGCTCAGGTCCGCGCCCGCGCAGAAGACCCGGCCGGTGGCGGCGAGCACCACGACCCGCGTGCCGGGGCGCTCGGCCGCGGCCACGAGCGCCGCGTCCAGCTCGGCCAGCAGCCGCCGCGAGAGCGCGTTGCGGTTGGCCGGGGAGTCGAGCGTGAGGGTCACGACGGCGCCGTCGACGTCGGTGCGGACCAGGGGGGCGTCCATGCGGCGCATCCTGCCCTGCGGCCCGCCCGCGGTCGAGGAGGCCGGCCCGCACCCACCGGTGGTCAAGGTGCGAGGAGGCCGGCCCGCACCCACCGGTGGTCGAGGTGCGAGGAGCCCCGGCGACGAGCCACGAGACCCCTGCACCCGCACCCACCGGTGGTCGAGGTGCGAGGAGCCCCGGCGACGAGCCACGAGACCCCTGCACCCGACCGCCAACGCCCACCCTCAGCGTTCTCCACAGGCCAGTCCACACCCTGTGATTCGAACTCATCATCGCGTAAACTGTCAGGCATGACCTGCACCGTGGAGCGTGACGTCGACGAGGCCAGGGGCACCCACCCCACTGCCTCGCTCCTGACGCGCGTCCGCGACGCCAGGCGCGCCCGGCACGTCGCCGACGTCGAGGTCGCCCAGGCGACGGTGGCGTGGGTCGAGGCCCACCCCGAGCAGGCCGTGATGGGCCTCGCCGATGCCGCCGCCTACGCCTGGGAGACGCCGGCCTTCCTGCACGGCGACCGCCCCCTCGACCTCGGCGGCCCGGGGTCGCCACTGGTGACCGAGGCGGCAGTGGTCGAGTGGGCCGCCGCGCTGGGGATGTCGACCGACGCCGGTCGGTCCTTCATCGGCGACGTCGTCGAGCTCCGCCACCGGCTGCCCCGCTCGTGGGCGGCACTGACCCGCGGGCTCGCCCTGGGCGACGACGGAGGGGTGCGGGTCGTCGACGCCCGCGAGGTCGACCACGCCCTGCCCTGGTCCAGGGCCCGCCTGGTCGCACGGCGGACGATGCACCTGCCGGCCGCAGGAGCGGCGTTCGTCGACGCCCAGCTCGCCGGGGTCGGCCACCGCATCGGCCCCACCGCCCTCGACCGGCTCGTCACCGAGGCGCTGGTGCGGTTCGACCCGGAGGCCGCCGAGGAGCAGGCGCTCGACGCCGCCGAGACCCGTCACGTCACGCTCGACCAGACCCCCGCCGGCCACCGGATGATCGACCACACCGGCGTCGTCTGCGTCGACGTGATGCTCGACGTCACGGACGTCACGGACGTCACGGACGCCGCGGACCTCGACGCCGCGCTGAGCCAGGTCGCTGACGAGCTCCGGGAGGCGGGCTCGGTCGACTCCCTCGACGTCCGCCGCGCGGCCGCCCTCGGCGAGATCGCCCGCCGTCAGCTCCAGGGCCACCTGCCCCGGACGACCGCCCGGCCCACGACGACCCGGGACATGACCGTCTACGTGCACCTCTCCGAGGACGCGGTCCGCGCCGCGGTCGAGGGCACCGCCGACCGCCATCAGGAGCCACTCGCGAGGATCGAGTCCGGACCCGGGAGCCTCAGCGCCCTGGGCGGTGGATTCACCACCCTCGACGTCCTCGCCAGGTGGATCACCGACTCACCCGCGAGATCCACCCTCACGGTCAGGCCCGTGATCGACGCACGCGTGCGACGGCACAGCGAGGCCTACGAGTTCCCCGACCGGTTCCGAGAACACGTCGTGCTGACGGAGCCGACCTGCGTGTTCCCGTGGTGCCGCCGACCCTCACGCCGTGCCGACCTCGACCACGTGCTCCCCCACGCCAGGGGCGGCCCGACCGCGACCGACAACGCCGCGCCCCTGTGCCGACGGCACCACCGCGCCAAGACCCACCTCGGCTGGGCCTACCACCGCGCCCTCGACACCCAGGGGCTCGCCACCGGCTGGGAGTGGACCACCCGCCACGGCCAGAGCTACCTGGTCACCGCCGCGGGCACCACGGCCGACAACAGGACCGGCACCGACTGACCAAGCCGTCCGGGCGCCCGCTCCGAACCACTCGCATGGAGACCCCCCGCACCGAGTCCAACCGCGCCGTCGGCGCCCCCACCTGGGCGCTGATGGGCGTGGTCTCCACGCTCGTCGGCCTCGCCGTCGGTCAGCTGGTCGCCGCCCTGGTCAGACCTGACGCCTCGCCCGTGCTCGCCACGGGCTCCACCGTCATCGACCTCACCCCGACGCCGCTGAAGAACTGGGCGATCGAGACCTTCGGCACCGCCGACAAGGCGATCCTCCTCGGCAGCGTGCTCGTGGTGGTCCTGGTCCTCGCCGCCGTGGCGGGCCTGCTGGCCCGACGTCGGCTCGTGGCGGGCGCGACGCTCGAGGGCCTGCTGGTGCTCGTCGCCACGGTGCTCGCGCTGGTGCGCCCGCAGTCCGGCGTCCTCGACGCCGTGCCCGGCATCGCCACCGGTGTCGCGGGCGTCGGCTCGCTGGTGCTGCTGCACCGCGTCGCCGCGTCCGGGCTCTCCTCCCTGCCCTGGCTGCACCCCGCCGACGACGAGGCGGACGCCGGCGCGCGACCGACCCGCCGCGGGGTGCTCCTGGCCGCCGGTGCACTGGCGGTGGTGGCCGCCGCCGCGGGCGGCGCGAGCCGTCTCGTCGCGCGGCTGCGCACGGGCCCGGCCGACGTCACGCTGCCCCCGGCGGCCGACCCGGCCGGGGCCTTCCCCACCGGGCTCGACGGCAAGGTCAAGGGCATCACGCCGCTGCGCACGGCGATCGGCGACTTCTACCGCGTCGACACCCGGCTCGACGTGCCGGCGGTCGACGTCGACTCCTGGACGCTCACCATCGACGGCGACGTCGAGAACGAGCTCACCTTCACGTTCGACGACCTGCTCGCGATGGACCTGATCGAGCGGGACATCACGCTGACCTGCGTCTCCAACTCCGTGGGCGGTCCGTACGCGGGCGGCGCGCGCTGGCTCGGCGTCCGGCTCACCGACCTGCTCGACCAGGCGGGTGTCGGCGACCGGGCCGACCAGATCCTCTCCACCGACTTCGACGGGATGACCATCTCCACCCCGCTCGCCGTGGCCACCGACGGCCGTGACGCGATGATCGCGGTCGGCATGAACGGCGAGGCGCTCTCACAGGTGCACGGCTTCCCGGCGCGGATGGTCGTGCCCGGCCTCTACGGGTTCGTCTCCGCCTGCAAGTGGATCACCCGGATGACGCTGACCACCTACGACGACGCGCAGGCCTACTGGACCGAGCGCGACTGGGCCACCGACGCCCCGATCAAGATCTCCGCCCGCATCGACACCCCCGCCGCCCTCGAGCAGCTGGACGCCGGCGAGGTCACGATCGGCGGCGTGGCGTGGGCCCAGCAGTCCGGCGGTGTCGGACAGGTGCAGGTCAGCATCGACGGTGGCCCGTGGACCGACGCGGAGGCCGGCCCCGACGTCGCCAACGACTACTGGCGCCAGTGGTTCCTGCGCTGGGACGCCGAGCCCGGCTCCCACAGCATCTCCGCGCGCGTGGTCACGGGCAGCGGAGAGGTGCAGCAGAACGTGCGCGCAGACCCCTTCCCCGACGGTGCCTCCGGCATCCACACGCTCCAGGTGACCGTGGGCTGAGGCGGGCCGCGGGGCAGGGCTGGACGACGCCCGCCCGCGCTCGTCACCTGGACGTCGGCGCACGCCGACGAGTCGCACCCGGCAGCAGGGTCATGGGCCCCGCTGCCGGGTGTGGTGCGTCCGGAGCCTGGTGGCCGAGGTGCGGGTGGCCGAGGTGCGGGTGGGTGGTCTCGTCGTGCGCTCGTCGCCGGAGCTCCTCGCTGCTCGACCACCGGAGGGCCTCGCCGCTCGACCAAGGGAGGGCCTCGCTGCTCGACCACCGGCATGCCTCTGAACTGCGGAAACAAGAAAGTTCGGAGATTTCTCGAAATCCACCCATCCGCCCCGGGCACAGCGCCGAACTACTCACGTCCAGCCACTCAGGGCCGGCCGGTGACCACCACCGACGGCCCGGAGGCACCCCCGGGCCCGCAGTGGGTCCGGTACCCCCGATGCAGGAAGGCACGACATCATGAAGCGCACCACCCTTCGTCTCTCCGGCGGCCTGGCCGTCGCGGTCCTGACCATGGGCGGTCTCGCCGCGTGCGGTTCCGAGTCCACCGACAACGCCGCCAGCGACACCGAGACCTCCGCCTCGGCCACCGAGTCCGAGTCGATGGACTCCATGGAGTCCGAGGACACCACCACCGAGGCCTCCGCGGGCGACCAGGTCTTCGGCCCGGCCTGCTCCGCCGTGCCGACCGACGGCGCCGGCTCCTTCGACGGCATGGTCTCCGACCCGGTCGCCACCGCCGCGAGCAACAACCCGCTGCTCGGCACCCTCGTCTCGGCCGTCCAGGCCGCCGACCTGGTCGACACCCTCAACGGTGCCGACGCGCTGACCGTCTTCGCCCCCACCGACGACGCGTTCGCCGAGATCCCGAAGAAGACGCTCAACGCCGTCCTCAAGGACAAGGACACGCTCACCGCGATCCTGACCCACCACGTGGTGGCCGGCCAGATGGACCCCGACCAGATCGTGGGCGACCAGGAGACCCTCAACGGCGACATGGTCACCGTCGAGGGCGACACCGACGGCATGACCGTCGACGGCGCCAACGTCCTGTGCGGCAACATCCCGACCGCCAACGCGACGGTCTACGTGATCGACCAGGTGCTGATGCCCTGATCCGGCGCCCTCCGGGGCACTGGACCACGTCGTCCGCAGGTCCCCTCCTCCGGACGCACGATCGGCCCGGGCCACCTCCCGGTGGCCCGGGCCGATCTCGACACCGTGACCACTCACCCCGAGGTGAGGGTCTTCGAGCAGGAAGTTTGGGACGATGCGCCTCGTGAGCGATGCGATACCCGGTGAGGCCGGCTCCACGTCCTCCGGTCGCGCGCGCCCCGAGGACGTCACCGTCGCCGCTCGGGACGCCGCGCAGGAGCTGAACGAGGCCCTGCGCTGCTGCGCCCGCGGCGACCAGTCCGCCTTCGCCAGGCTCTACGACGCCTGCTCGTCCCGGGCCTACGGGCTCGCGGTGCGCGTCGTGCGGGACCCGGCCCAGGCCGAGGAGGTCACCCAGGAGGCCTTCCTCGAGGTGTGGCGGACCTCCGCACGCTTCGACCCCGAGCGCGGCAGCGCGCTGTCGTGGGTCATGACGATCGTGCACCGCAAGGCCGTCGACCGGGTCCGCTCGGCCGAGGCCGCGACCAGGCGCGACGTCGCCTACCAGCACAAGAACCAGCCCGTGCCCCACGACGTGACGGCCGAGGCGGCGCACGCGTCGCTGGAGGCTCGGCGGGTCCGTGGGGCCCTCTCCTCGCTCACCCAGGTGCAGCGGGAGGCCATCGAGCTGGCCTACTTCGGCGGGTACACCCACACCGAGGTCGCCAGCATGCTGCAGCTGCCCGTCGGCACCGCGAAGACGCGGATCCGGGACGGGCTCATACGACTACGAGACGCGTTGGGAGTAGGCCGATGAACGACGTCCACGCCCTGTCAGGCGCCTACGCCGTCGACGCCCTCGACGACGTCGAGCGCGCTCGCTTCGAGCGGCACCTGGCCGAGTGCGGCGACTGCCGCGGCGAGGTGGACTCGCTGCGCGAGGCCGGCGCGCTGCTGGCCGCGACCGCCGAGGAGGTCACCCCTCCGGGAGCGCTGCGCGAGCGGCTGCTGGCCGAGGTCGGCACCGTGCGGCCGCTGCCGCCCGTCGTCGCCTCGGCCCCTCGTGCCACCCTGCCCACGCCTTCCGTCGCTGCCCACCGGCCGCCCCGGGTGCGGACCTTCGTGGCCGCCGCGGCCGCTGCGGTCATCACGCTAGGGGCCGCCACCACCCTGGCCATCACCCGTCCGTGGGACGACGCCCCGGCGCCCTCCCTCGTCGCCTCGCCGACCGACCGGGTGCTCGCCGCGACCGACGCCGAGCGCTACGTGCAGAAGTTCGAGGACGGCTCCAAGGCCGTGGTCGTGCGCTCCAAGGACCTCAACCAGGCCGTGATCATCACCAGCGGCATGTCCGAGGCCCCCGACGGCTCCGTCTACGAGCTGTGGCTGGACCACGACGGCGAGATGGTCGCCGCCGGGTTCATGCCCGACGGCCCCGACAACGAGGTGCTGCTCTCCGGCGACGCCGCCACGGCCACCGGCCTGGGCATCAGCGTCGAGCCCGAGGGCGGCTCCCCCGAGCCCACCCTCGAGGGCGCCGTCATCATCCCCTTCGAGAACGCCTGATGGCGCGACCCGCGCAGGCCCCGGGCCGGGTCGCCGTCATCGGCTCCGGCGTCGCCGGCCTGGTGGCCGCGCACGTCGCCTCCCGGACGGCCCACGTCACCCTCTACGAGGCCGACGCGCGTCTGGGCGGGCACGCCGACACGCACACCGTCGTCGAGGGCGAGCGGACGCTCGGCATCGACACCGGCTTCATCGTCCACAACCGGCGCACCTACCCGACGCTGCTGCGGGTCTTCCGCGAGCTGGGGGTGGGCACGCAGCCCTCCGAGATGTCGATGTCGATCCGCGACGACGCCGCCGGCGTGGAGTGGGCCGGAGCGCTGGGTCGCAGCGGCCTGTTCCCCACGTCCGCGAACCTGCGCAACCCGCGCTTCCTGCGGATGCTCACCGAGATCCCCCGCTTCCACCGCCGGGCCCACGCCCTGCTCGAGGCGGGCGACGAGGGCGAGGCGCACGGCGACCAGACCCTGCGGGCCTTCCTGGACGAGGCGGGCTTCTCCCCCTTCTTCGTGCGGCACTTCATGGAGCCGCTGGTGGCGGCCGTGTGGTCCTGCGAGCCGTCGGTCTCCCTCGACTACCCGGCCCGCTACCTGTTCGCGTTCCTGCGCCACCACGGGATGCTGTCGATCTTCGGCAGCCCCACCTGGCGCACCGTCACGGGCGGCTCGCGCACCTACGTCGAGCGGATCGGCGCCGAGCTGACCGGGTCGGCCGGCGAGGTCCGGCTCGACACGAAGGTCACCGGCCTCGTCGAGACGGACGACGGCGTGGCGATCACCGACGGCAGCGGCCGCACCGAGACCTTCGACGCCGTGGTCGTGGCCACCCACCCGCACCAGGCGCTGTCGCTGCTCGGCGAGCCGACCGCGGCCCAGCGCGAGGTGCTGGCCGCGATGCCGTACTCGCCGAACACGGCGCTGCTGCACACCGACTCCTCGCTGCTGCCACAGGCCGACGGCGCCCGGGCGTCCTGGAACTTCCTGCGGCCGACCGAGGCGCAGACCCGCGCCGACGGGGTGGAGCAGGGCGTCGTCGTCACCTACGACCTCACCCGCCTCCAGCGCCTCGACACCGACACCCGCTACCTGGTCACGCTGGGCGGCGAGCACCTCGTCGACCCGGCCAGCGTGATCGACCGGATGGAGTACGAGCACCCGCTCTACACGCCCGAGTCGGTCGCCGCGCAGCGCCGCCTGCCCGAGATCGAGAGCAGCCGCCTGGCGTTCGCCGGCGCCTACCACGGCTGGGGCTTCCACGAGGACGGAGCACGCTCCGGCCTGGCCGCCGTCACCCGCCTCGGGCTGGAGTGGCCCGAGGTCACCGAGACCGACGAGAGCGTCGAGGTGCCGCGCACCCCGGCGGTCTACTCCACGCAGGTCAGCCACACCCGCCGCCGCCCGTTCCGGCGCACCTTCACCAGCACGTCCTCGCTGTGGCTCGTGGACGTCGACGACCTCCCCGACCACCGGCCGCTGGCATTCCTCAAGGGCACCTTCGAGTCCCGCGACCACCTGGGCGACCCCGCACGTAGCCTGCGCGAGAACGTCACAGGCTTCCTGGCCACGCAGGACGTCACGCCCGACCCGGCCGGCCGCATCCTGCTGGCCGCCCAGCCGCGGACCCTGGGCTACTGCTTCAACCCGATCAGCGTCTTCTGGTGCCTGGACTCCCGCAGCCGCGTGGAGGCCGTCGTCGTCGAGGTGCACAACACCTACGGCGACGTGCACGCCTACCTGGTGCACCCCGACGCCCAGGGCCGTGCCCGCACCGAGAAGGGCATGTACGTCTCGCCCTTCCACGGCACCGAGGGCACCTACGAGCTGGCCGTGCCGGTGCCTGGCCACCGGCTCGCCGTGGCCGTCTCGCTGCACAGCGAGGAGACCTACCCCGGCACGCACCCCGGCAGCGCGGAGACCGGCGAGACCGTCTTCTCCGCCTCCGTCACGGGCACCCGCGACGACACCCCCCGAGCCCCCTACCGTGCCACCGGCGCGGCTCTGCGCGACGCCGCGCTGATCCGCGTCCACGGCACCTGGTTGTGGCTGCGCCGACTCCCTGTCCGGCGGCGGCCCTCGCACCGACAGGAAGGAGTGCAGGCGTGACCGAGAACCTCGCCCCCGCCCGCCCGACCACGCCCCCCGACACCTCCGTCTGGCCCGGTCTGCGACCGATCACGCCCGGCCCCCGCACCCGCGTCGCCGCGGGGGCGGCCCGCAAGCTCTTCCTCGCCGCGGTCGGCCGGCTCGAGGTCACCGTGCACCTCGAGGGCCGCACCTACGGCCGCGGTGGCCCGTCCATGACGGTGCACGACGCCGAGGAGTTCTTCTCCCGCCTCGGCCGCCACCAGCTCATCGGGTTCGGCGAGGCCTACCTCACCGGCGCCTGGGACGCCGAGGACCTCGGCGGCTTCCTCACCGTGCTGGCGGCCGAGATGACCGACCTGGTGCCGCAGTCGCTCCAGCGCTTCCGTGCGCTGGTCGTGAAGCGGCCCCCGCGCTGGCAGCGCTCGAGCAAGAAGAACGCTCGCAGCAACATCGCGCACCACTACGACCTGTCCAACGACCTCTTCCGGCTGTTCCTGGACTCCACGCTCAGCTACTCCGCCGCCCTGTGGCCCACGGGCGTCGTCGCCCAGGACGACGACCTCTCGCACCGCCAGCACCACCCGCTTCCCTCGCGGCTGGTCGCCGCGTCCCCGGGCACCGTGGACGCCGCCACCCTGGCCGACGCACAGGGCGCCAAGATCGAGCGGCTGCTCGACGCCGCCGGCGTGGGCGCCGGCTCGCGCGTGCTGGAGATCGGCACCGGCTGGGGCGAGCTGGCCATCCGCGCCGCCCGCCGCGGTGCCACCGTCCACTCGGTGACCCTCTCCCGCGAGCAGCTCGCCCTCGCCCGCGAGCGGGTGGCGGACGCCGGGTACGCCGACCGCGTCTCCATCGACCTGTGCGACTACCGCGACGTCGAGGGCACCTACGACGCGATCGTCTCGGTCGAGATGATCGAGGCCGTCGGCGCCGACTACTGGCCCGTGTACTTCTCCACCATCGACTCGCGGCTGGCGCCCGGCGGCAAGGTCGCCATCCAGGCGATCACGATGCGCCACGACCGGATGCTGGCCACCAGGAACACCTACACCTGGATCCACAAGTACATCTTCCCCGGCGGCCTGCTGCCCAGCGTCGAGGCGATCGACGACGTCACCCGCCGGCACACCTCGCTGCGGCTGACCGAGCGGTTCCAGTTCGGCCAGCACTACGCCGAGACGCTGCGGCTGTGGGACGAGGCGTTCCTCGACCGCCGCGACGAGGTGCTCGCCCTCGGCTTCGACGAGGTCTTCTGCCGCATGTGGCACTTCTACCTGGAGTACTCCCGAGCCGGCTTCGCCTCCGGCTACATCGACGACTACCAGCTGGTGCTCTCCCGGCCCCACGAGGCCGCCTCGGGCACCCAGCTGGGCGAGGAGGCCGTCGCGTGACCGCCACGACCACGCCGCCCGTCGCCCCGCCCGTGCCGGGCCAGCACGGCATCGCCTACCGGATCTCGCAGGTGCTGCGTCCGTTCGTGGGCGGGGACCTGCCCGTCCACCTCGTGGCGTGGGACGGCTCGGACGCCGGGCCGACCGACGGCTCCGTGCCGACGATCGAGCTGCGCTCGCCCGACGCGCTGCGTCGGCTGCTGTGGCACCCGGGCGAGCTGGGCGCGGCCCAGGCCTACGTCACCGGTGAGCTCGAGGTCGTCGAGGACGAGCGGTGGGACCTGGACAAGGCCCTCACCCACGCGTTCGCCGTGGCCCGCGAGCGCGGTCTCTCCTCCGGCCGCCCCGATCCGCGCGCCCTGGTGAGCGCCGCCCGGCTGGCCCGCGAGCTGGGCGTGCTCGGCAAGCCGCTGCCCAACCCGGCCTCCCAGGCCGAGATCAACGGCCGGCTGCACTCCAAGCTGCGCGACCGGGCGTCCATCTCGTTCCACTACGACCTCTCGAACGAGTTCTACGAGGCCATCCTCGAGCCGCACATGGCCTACTCCAGCGGCTACCACTCCAGCCCCGACCAGCCGCTCACCGAGGCACAGGCCGCCAAGCTCGACCTGGTCTGTCGCAAGGTGGGGCTCACCGAGGGCTCCCGGTTCCTCGACGTCGGCTGCGGCTGGGGCTCGCTCTCCCTCTACGCCGCAGAGCACTTCGGTGCCCGGGTCACCGGCGTCACCATCGCGGCCGAGCAGAAGAAGTTCATCGACGCCCGCATCCGCGAGCGCGGCCTCGAGGACCGGGTCGAGATCCGGCTCCAGGACTACCGCGACGCCGTCCCGCCGCGCGGTCGCGAGTACGACGCCGTCGCCTCCATCGAGATGGGCGAGCACGTCGGCCAGGGCAACTACCCCACCTACGCGCAGGTCCTGCACGACTCCGTGCGCCCCGGCGGCCGGGTGCTGATCCAGCAGATGTCGCGGGCCGGCAAGTGGCCCGGCGGCGGCCCGTTCATCGAGTCCTTCATCGCCCCGGACATGCACATGCGACCCGTCGGGCAGACCGTCGGCTTCCTGGAGCAGGCGGGCCTCGAGGTGCGCGACGTGCACGCCATGCGCGAGCACTACGTGCTGACCGTGGCCGGGTGGCTGGAGCGCTTCCACGAGAACCGCGCACGCCTCGTCGACCTGGTCGGCGAGGAGGTCGTCCGCGTCTGGTACCTCTACCTCGTCGGCGGCTCGATGGCCTTCCGCGACGGCCGCATGGGCGTCGACCAGATCACCATGGTCCGGCCGGGTGGAGCGCACACGCTGCCGCTGGTCCGAGACTTCTGAGGTGCCCGACCTCGACTCCTCCGTCCTGATCCTGGCGCTCCTCGCGTCGCTCGTCACCGTCGCCGTCTCGATGACGGCCGCCGCCCTGCGTGCCGCGCAGCTCGGCGTGGTCGCGGTGGTGGACGTCGCCTGGGGCGCGGGTTTCGTGGCGGTCGCGCTGGTCTCCGGAGTCATCGGCCTGCTCGTCTCCGACGCGCTGACCACGTGGCGCACCGTGCTGCTGATGGTGCTGGTCGCCGTGTGGGGCGGCCGGCTGGCCTGGCACGTCCGTTCCCGCGCCGTCGGTGAGCACCAGGGCAAGGAGGACCCCCGCTACGCCGAGATGCTCGGCGGCTCGCTCGCCGAGGTGGGGATGGGCACCGCCGTCCGGCGGGTCTTCCTCGTCCAGGGCTTCGCCCAGTGGTTCGTCTCGCTGCCGGTCGTGATCGGCGCGGTCGTGGCCGCGACCTGGTGGCCGGTCGTCGTCCTGGGCGTCGTCGTCTGGGCGGTCGGGCTGTACTTCGAGGCCGTCGGCGACCGCCAGCTGCGCGAGTACAAGGCGCGCCCCCGCGAGGAGCGCCCGCCCGTGATGGACGAGGGCCTCTGGGGCCTCACCCGCCACCCCAACTACTTCGGCGACGCCTGCGTCTGGTGGGGCCTCTGGCTCGCCGGCGGGCTCGCATCTGGCTGGCTGCTCGGCCTCGTCACCGTGCTGTGCCCCGTCGCGATGACGTTCTTCCTGCGCAACGTCACCGGCGCGAAGCTGCTGGAGAAGAAGATGTCGCAGCGGGACGGGTGGGACGAGTACGCCGCCCGCGTGCCGATGTTCGCCCCGCGGCCCCTCGGCCGCCCCTGACGCAGCCGCTCAGTCCTCCCGGCGGCCGAGCTCCTCGGCCTCGACGGCGTCCAGCGACACGTGGGTGGTCGGCGGGGCGGCGCGCGTCTCGCGGCGCCGCTGCTGCGGGGTGTCCGCCGGGTGGGCGTCGGCGGGGGTGCCCGAGGAGGACGATCGCGGGCCGTCGTCCGTCGTGCCGGACGAGGCGGGGCGGTCCATCGGGGGCAGGCCCCACGTGACCTGGATGTTCTCGTAGCCCTTGTGCCGCTGCATCGTGGCGTAGTACGCGTACGTGCGCTTGTCGGCGTCGGTGAGCCGGACGTTGTCGGTGAACGGCGTCAGCAGCGCCCGCGGGTACAGCTTGCGGGCGAGCACGACGTTGACCTCCATGCCGAGCACACCCATGAAGGCGGCGACGTAGATGATGCCCATGAGGCCGAGGACGAGCGCGAACGTGCCGTTCATGCCCTCGGTCTCGGCGATCACCCGGGTGACGTAGAGCGTGCCGATCGTCTGGAGCGCCTGCCACAGCACGGCGACCACGAAGGCACCGGGCGCCGAGCGGCGCAGCGGCACCGAGCGGGCCGAGGCGAGCCGGAACAGGATCGTGAGCACCAGCCCGATCACGAGCACGGTGACGATGCGGATCGTCCAGCGCAGCGCCGAGGTGGTGCTGTGCCCGAGGAACTCGGTCTCGGAGCCGATCGCGGAGAGCACCGAGATGACGATGACCGAGACGCCCGCCGTGGCGAGCAGCAGGAGGCTGCGCAGCCGCAGCAGGAAGGGGTTGGGCCGGGAGTCCCGCGGCACCGCCCAGCTGATGTTCACCGCGTTCTGGATGGCCTGGCCCAGGCCGAGCGAGCCGTAGAGGGCGGTGACGGTACCGACGACCACCGCGGCGGTGGAGCCGGTGAGGCCCTCGGGCGTGCCGAGCTGGTCGCCGATGATCGGGAAGGTGCTCAGCGCGGAGTTGAGCACCGTCTCCTGGAGCGCGGAGTCGCCCTGGAGGACGAAGCCCAGGATCGAGGACGCCAGCAGCAGCAGCGGGAAGATCGCGATGAACCCGTAGTAGGTGATGATCGCGGAGAGGTAGGGGCCCTGGTCGTCCATGAACTTGTAGATCGTGGACAGCGGGATCGAGACGGGCGAGAAGCGCCGCTGGAAGCGGTCGACGGCTCCCACCAGGCTCATGCGGCCACCGTAGCCGCAGGTCGCCCCGGCGCGGCGCACCCGCCCCCGGCGGGATCAGCCCAGGAGCAGGGCCGCGCCCGCCACGGCGGGCACCGTGAGGATGGTGCTCACGAAGATCGCGTCGCGGGCCAGCAGCACGCCCCGGTCGTAGCGGCTGGCGATGATGAAGACGTTCTGGGCGGTCGGCAGCGCCGACAGCACCGTGACGGCGAACAGGGACGCCTCGTCCAGCCCGACCGCGCGGCCCACCAGGTACGCGGCGACCGGCTGTGCCAGCACCTTGAGGCCGACCGCGGTCCACAGTTCGCCCGCAGGCACGCCCCGCCCCGGTAGCGGCCCCAGCCGCAGCGAGACGCCGTAGGCCAGCAGCATGGCGGGCACCGCCATGCCGCCCACCAGCTCGATGGGGTCGGCCAGCACGATGGGCAGCCGCACCTGGGTGACCGCGATGACGACGCCGGCCGCCGAGGCGATGGTCAGGGGGTTCTTCAGCGGACGGGAGGCGACCTGCGCGAAGGAGACCTTCCGGCCCGCCACCGCGATGTCGAGCAGCGCCAGCGCGGTGGGCTGGAGCACGAGCACCTGCACCAGCAGGATCGGCGCGACCAGCGCCGCGTCGCCCAGCACGTACGCCGCGATCGGGATGCCGAGGTTGCCGGCGTTGACGTAGCTGGAGCACAGGGTGGCCACCACGCCCTCCCCCAGCCCGGGGCCGGGACGCTCCGGGTCGCGGCGACCGCGCAGCCGCGCAGCCACGATCCACACGCCGGTGCCCGCGGCCGTCGCGGCCACGGCGGCCACGCTCACCACCAGGTTGAGGCTGAAGACGCGGGCGAGGTCGGCGTCCTGGAGCACCGTGAGCAGCAGCGCCGGGCTGGCCACGTAGAACGCGAGCAGGCTGAGCGTCTTGCGGCCGGCCTGGTCGAGCACCCCCAGGTGGGCCAGCAGCCACCCCAGCGCGATCAGGACGGCGATGGTGCCGAAGCCGTCGAGGACGCCGGTCACGGGCGGCTCACGTGGTCGTCGAGGGGTGGTCCATGACCCCCGACCCTAGGTTGACCTCGGCAACCCCGGCGGGCCGGTCCCGAGCAGCGGGCGGTGAGACCGCCCACGCCGCCCCGGCCGCACCGGGGCCTAGTCCGTGCGCGCCACCAGCGGCAGGCGCGAGCGCGCGCTGACCCAGACCACGGCGGAGACCAGCAGCGGGAGCCCGACCACCACGCCACCCACCAGCAGCCACGGCACGTCGAAGTAGTGCGAGGGGCCCTCGGGCGCCTGCCCGAAGGTCGCGAGCTCGTACGGCCCGGTCAGCGGGAAGGTGATCGCCCAGCCCGGCACGAACCCCACCACCGCCCCGAGCACCGCGCCCACCAGCCCGATCATCAGGGCGTACCCGGCCGCAACCGCCCGCCTCGTCCGTGGCTCGGCGCCGACGGCCGCCAGGGTGGCCAGGTCGGGTCGGGCGTCCGCGAGCGCGAGGAACGTGGCGGTGAGCGTGCCGCCGAGCATCAGGATCATCCCGAGGCCGGCGAGCACGAGCTGGAGGATCACCGTCTCGCGGGGCAGCTGGTAGCCCTGCTCGTAGGTCACCACGGCCTGCTCGTCGACGCCGCCGACGACCTCCTCGATGCGGTCGGCCACGGAGCCGAGGTCGCCGGTGACGAGGAGCCCGGTGGTCGTCGGCTCCACGCCGAGCGAGGCCGCGGCCTGCGGGGAGAGGACCGCCTGGAACGGGGCGTACTCGCCGACGGGCGTGGTCCAGGCCGCCGGCACCTCGGCGCTGCCCAGGCGCTCGGTGCTGCGGCGCTCGTAGGCCAGGGCCCGCAGCCAGGCCTCGGGCGCGGTCGTCGCCCCCGGGTCCGCGAACGCGAGGACCCCACCGGCCGCGAGGGCCTCGTCGGCGGCAGCACGCTCCTCGTCGTCGAGGTCCACCAGGCCGGCGGGCACCGAGTCGGCGACGACGACCCCGCCGAAGCTGGAGGAGTAGCCGCTCAGCACGAGCCCCTGCCCGGGGACACGGACCTCGAGGTCGACGGTCGTGCGGCCGCTGCTCCACAGCGCCTGGACCGGCGTCACCTCGGCGGCGGGCGCCGCCTCCCCCACGGCGCGGGTGAGGGCCGCCCAGTCGGTGCTCGGGCCGTCGTCGGTGATCGCGAGGGCGCCCAGGGCGAGCTGCGGGGTGTAGCCGGCCTCGTTCTCCGCCTCGTCGGAGGTGACGGCGATGCCGAGCGTGACGACGCCCGCCACCGTGGCGGCCACCGCGGCGACCGCCGGGGCGGTGCGGGTGCGGTGGCGCGCCGCGTCCCGCACGGCGAAGCGCAGGGGCAGGGGCAGGCCGCGGGCCACGCGGGCCACGAGGCCGACCACCAGCGGGACGAGGAACACCGTGCCCAGCACGGTGAGGACGGCGGAGAACGCGATCGGCACCTCGCCCCCGCTCGTGCCGCGCGACGCCCCGAGCCACGCCGCCCCCACGCCCGCGACCAGCAGGACCGCGCCGAGAACGGGCGCGCTGCGGCCGGTGCGGACGTCGCCACGACGGCCCGAGAGCACCGCGACGGTGTCGGTGCGCGAGGCCGACCAGGCCGGCACCACCGCCGCGAGCACGGCGCTGAGCAGGCCGAACGCGGCCACCGGGAGCAGGTGCAGCGGCTCCACGTCGAAGGGGCCGAACCGCTGGTCGGAGAAGTGCTGGAGGACCGGCAGGGCGGCGAGGGTGAGCAGGAGGCCGAGCACGAGCCCCAGGACGGCGGCCACGGAGCCGAGCACGACCGCCGTGCCCAGCACCACCCGGCGCGCCTGGCGCGGGGTGCCGCCGGCCGCGGCCAGCAGGGCCAGCGTGCGCGCCTGGCGACGCGCGCCGACCGCGAAGGCGGGGCCGGCGAGCAGCACCACCTCGAGCAGGATCATCACCACGACGAGCGCGGCGATCGTGATCACCGGGCCGGAGACGACGTCGCTGCCCATCCGGGCGGCGGGCTCGAGCGCGGAGTCCGGGGGCGGGTCGGTGAGCACCGCGCGCGAGGCGACCACGGCGCCGATCCTGTTGAGAGCCACCACGTCGCGCCAGGTGACCGTGCCGCCACCGACCAGGTAGCTGGTGGAGCCGTACCCGCGCAGGCCGGCATCGGGGCCCACGAGCAGGTTCTCGGCGCCGGGCGTGGAGTCGGCGCGCTGCCCGAGGCCGACCACCGTCAGCTCCTCGCCACGGGCCAGGGTGAGGGTGTCCCCCACCGCGAAGCCGTAGGCCTCGGCCATCCCCGGGGAGATCACGGCCTCGCCGGACGCCGGCAGCCGACCCGACTCGAGCGTGGCCAGTCCGTCGGTGAGGTGGTCGGACCAGTCGGCCGCGAGCGTCCACACGTACGCCAGGCCGTCCTCGGTGCGCACGCGCAGGGAGCCGTCGGAGACCTGCGTCGCGGGCCGCTCCCCGCCACCGGCGGCGGCGGGACCGAGCACGGACAGGACGTCCTCGAGCGTGGGCCCGCCGTCGCGGCCGCTGCCGCGGCTGGAGTAGCCGTCGTCGGGGTCGGGGAGCTGCCAGGCCCGGTCGACGCTGCGCTCGACGCTCACTTCTGCGTCCGCGGTGCCGAGGCGCCGCTCGAGCACCTCGCCGCCGGAGACGTCCTGGGTGGCGAAGAAGGTGTCGGCCAGGGTCACCGCCGCCACCGGCAGCGCGACCATGACGAGCACGAGCACGCTGCGGGCCCTGTGCCGCCACGCGTCGCGCCAGCCGATCCGCAGGGCCAGCCGCCAGTCGGCGCGAGTGCCGGCCAGCGGTCCGCTCACAGCGCGGGCTCCTCGTCCAGCAGGCGCTCGACGGGGGCGCTGCCGGACTCGTCGACCACGACGCCGTCCCGCAGGAAGACCACGCGGTCGGCCCAGGCCGCGTGCCGGGCCTCGTGCGTCACCAGGACGCCGGCGGCGCCGGCGTCGCAGCGGGCGCGCAGCAGCCGCAGCACCTCCTCGCCGGTCTCGGAGTCGAGCGCGCCGGTGGGCTCGTCGGCGAGGATCAGCCGGCGGCTGCCCACGACGGCGCGGGCGATGGCCACCCGCTGCTGCTGGCCGCCCGACATGTCGTCGGGGAAGCGGTCGGCAAGGTCGGCGATGCCCACCTCCTCCAGCGCGGCGAGCGCGGCCGCGCGGGCCCGGCGGGCCGACTCGCCGTCCAGCTCGCGCGGCAGCGCCACGTTCTCGGCGGCGGTGAGTGCCGGCACGAGGTTGAAGCCCTGGAAGACGTAGCCGATGGACGTGCGGCGCATGCGGGCGCGCCCCGCCTGACCCAGGCTCCCGAGGTCCGTGCCCTCGACCGTGACCGTGCCCGCGGTCGGGCTGTCGAGCCCGCCGGCGATGGTGAGCAGCGTCGACTTGCCGGAGCCCGAGGGCCCCATGACGGCGACCAGCTCACCGGCGTGGGCGGAGAAGGAGATGCCGCGCAGCGCCTGGACCTCGGTCTCGCCGGAGCCGTGGACGCGGGTGACGGTGTCGAGCCGCAGCACGGGGCTCATCGCGACTCCCCCTCGGTGGCGCGGCCCTCGTCGGCGGGGGTCCCGTGGTTGCGTCGCTGCCGGCGGCGCTCTGCCAGCCGCTCTGCGAGCCGCTCGGCGCTGCTGGCCAGCCAGGCGTCCTCGACCCGGGTCATCCGGCGGGCGGTCTCGCTGCCCAGGAAGGCGGTCATCGCCCGGCCTCCTGGCTCCGCGCCGTCTGCTGCTCCGCGGCGGCGGGCCGGGTGGTGGCGCGCTCGCGCGCGGCGCGGCGGACCCGGGCCTCGCAGTGGTCCAGCCAGCGGATCTCGGCCTCGGCGGCGAACACGAGGGAGTCGAGGACGAGGGACCAGGCCAGGTCCCCGTCGGACTCACCGGCCCGACGCTTGAGGCGGGTGTAGTCCTGCAGGGCCGCCATGGACGCGGTGCGCTGCCGCTGGATGAGGGTGCCGACGTCCACGCCCGGCACGGTCACGGCGAGCGCGACCTTGATGGCCAGCTCGTCGCGCGCGGGCTGGGTGCGCGAGACCGGGGTGGTGAACCACGCGGCGACCTCGTCGCGGCCTGCGTCGGTGAGGCGGTAGCGCTGCTGGGACCGGCCGTCCTCGTCCTGGCCGCCGGCGTCCTGCTGCTCGTCGCCGGCGGCGGGCTCGACGAGGCCGTCGCGCTCGAGCCGGGTGAGCGTCGTGTAGACCTGCCCGACGTTGAGCGGCCAGGTGGAGCCGGTGCGGCCCTCGAACTCGACGCGCAGCTGGTAGCCGTACATCGGCTCGGTCTCGAGGAGCGCGAGCAGCGCGAGCTTCACGGACATAGGCACCTCCCGGCGGCAGCCGCACCCTGCGGCCTACCGAGTACATACCTACCACGTATGCATACCCGGTATCCAGCGCTGTGCCGCCTCGCTCGCGGGCACCTTCCGGACGACCGCACGGCCACCCCGGAGGAGTGGGGTGGCCGTGCGGGTGGAGCTGGTGCAGCTGGTGCTGCCCGTGGGCGGGTCCGCGCCGGTCAACCGACGCGGACCCGTCGGGTCACGGGACCGCGGGGGTGGTGACGGTCAGCATGGTGCTGACGCCGGTGTCGCCGTACCGGATGAAGCCGAGGTACTGCGAGTCGGCGTCGAGACCGCTCCACTCGGTGGTGAAGGTGGTCTCCTCGCGCGGAGACAGGCTGAGCGTGCTCGGCGTGAAGGTGACCGCGCCCTCGGAGGAGGCGGGGTTCACGTCGTAGACGTTCAGGTCGTAGTCCATCGGCGAGCCGAGGTCACCGGCGGAGTAGCCGTCGATGAAGACGACGTAGGCCGGCGAGTCCGGGGCCTCGACCGTGACGGACTCGTCCGCGGAGGCCGTGGCCGAGGAGCCGACGAGCGAGCCGTACCCGGTGGAGCAGTCCGCCTCGGGGGCGGCGTAGACCGACAGGTCGAGGTCCGCGGTGTCGTCGAGCGCGTCGAGGTCGAAGCGGATCAGCGAGCTGCCCTCGGCGACCGGGACGCAGTAGCCGTCGTAGTCGTTCGGCGCGACCGCACCGGAGACGGTGTCGGCGCCGGCCAGACCCTCCATGGTCAGCGGGATCTCGTCGTTGACGCCACCGGTGACGGTCACGTCGACGGAGCCGTCGGTGCCGGTGCCCTCGACCGAGGCGGGGGCGTCGACCTCGAGCGGCTTCAGCGCGACGGGCATACGCACGACCTTGCGACCGAGCTTGGTGCGACCGACCACGTTGACGTAGCCCTGGGCCCACTCACCGTAGGTGGCGTCGGCGTTCGGGGTGAACGTCAGCACGAGCTTGCGCTTCTGGCCGCGCTTGGTCTTGAACACGCTGCGGTTCACGTCCACGTCGAAGCCCTTGATCGCGGACTTCACCTTCCACGTGCCGGCCGTCTGGGCGGAGATCCAGCGGACGAACGTGGTGCTCTGCAGCACCGTGGAGTCAGCCATGGAGGGCAGGTTCACGCGCTTGGCGTCGATGGCGCGGACGCCGGTGTCGTAGCCGTTGGCGGTGAGCAGGCCGTACCACTGGCGCGGCGTGGAGGTGACGAACAGGCCGGGCGAGAACATCGAGGTCGGCGTGACCTCACCGGAGCCCTGGGCGAAGACGTCGCGGTTGGCGCTGCCGTCGTCGTTCTTGGTGTTCTGCGCCGTGGTCATCATGGCGGACTTGACCGCCATCGGGCTCCAGTTCGGGTGCTCGCCCATGATGAACGCGCCGAGGCCGGCGATGTGCGGGCTCGACATGGAGGTGCCGGAGTACAGGTCGTAGTCGCGGTCGGAGTTCGACGGCGGCGCGACGGCGGCGAGGACGTTGGAGCCCGGCGCCGCGATGTCCGGCTTGAGGATGTCCATGTTGTTGGCCAGGGCCGGACCGCGCGAGGAGAAGCCGCTGATGACCGGCACGGCCGGGCTCTCCAGGTCGGTCTGGTTGCCGGGGATGATCTCGGCGGTGGCGCCGTCGCCGGCGTCGGCCAGGTAGTCGTAGACCGCGTTGTAGTCCGTGTCCTGGAGGTGCACGGTGGGCACCGAGTGGAAGTCGGCGTCGAGGCTGTTGGCGCTGGTGTTCATCAGCAGCATGCCGGCGCCGCCGGCAGCCAGCACGGTGGCGGACTTCTCCACGCGGGCGACGGTGCCGCGGTCGCAGACGACGATGTCGTCAGCGGCGACCTTCTCGGGGTCCAGGGACCCGTCCCAGCACTCGGCCACGGCCTGCTCGCTCTGACCGTCCAGGCCCACGTCGGTGGACGCGACCAGGCTGCCGGACACCCCGGTGGTGGAGGAGGAGACGCCGAGGAGCTCGGTGCCGTCACCCAGCACCACGGTGCCGTCGAAGTTGCGGTAGGTGGAGGCCGCGACCGTGGTCAGCCACGGGCTGTGGTGGTCCACCGACGAGGCGGTCGGGCCGGAGTTGCCCGCGGAGGCGGCGACGAAGACGCCGGCGTCCGCGGCACCCGCGAAGGCGACCTCGACCGGGTCGAGGGTGTCGGTCGGCGCGCCACCGATGGAGTAGTTGATGACGTCCACGCCGTCGCGGACGGCGTCGTCGATCGCACTCAGCAGGGCGTCGCCGTAGCAGCCGCTCGCGTCGGCGCCGCCCGGGGTCGTCGCCTCCCAGCAGACCTTGTAGGCGGCGATGGAGGCCGCCGGCGCCATGCCGACGACCTCGCCGAAGTCCACGCCCTCGACCGAGACGCCCTTGACGGAGTCGCCGGCGGCGGTGGAGGCGGTGTGCGAGCCGTGGCCGCCACCGTCACGGGGCGAACTGAACTCGGCCTCGTTCGGGACGATGTACCCGGCGTCGACGTAGGCCTGGAAGGTGTCGGGGTAGTAGCGCGCACCGATGATCTTGGTCGAGCAGTCGCTGAGCTCGAAGTCCTCACCGGTCTCGCAGCGACCGTTGAAGGTCCCGCCGTCGGCCTTGCGCATGGTCGTGTTGCCCAGCGGGTCGATGTGGGCGCCCCACGAGCCGCTGGCCGCGGCGGTGAGCGCGGCACCCTGGAAGGACTCGCTCTCGGGCCAGATGCCGGTGTCGATCACGCCGACCACGACGCCGTCGCCGGCGTCGCTCTTGCCGCCGTTCTGGTTCCAGGCGCCCTTGCGGCCGACCATGTCCAGGAACTTGGCGGTGTTGTCGGAGTCGTAGTCGAGCAGCTCTCGCTTGTCGTTCGGGACCACGGCCATCACCGAGCTGTCCTTGGACAGCTGCGATGCCTGGGTCCCGGTCAGCGTGGCGCTGAAGCCGTTCGAGGCGATCGTGTACTGCGAGGCGATCTTCGCCCCGACCGAGCGGGCCAGCGAGCGGTGCTGCGTCCGCAGGTAGCCGCGGTACTGCGTGGCCGCGGTGCTGCGGGCGTTGAACTCGCCCGAGGCCGACCGGGTCGCGGCGAAGCCGTTGGTGCCACCGGTGTACGAGGCGGCCGCAGGCTGCTTGAGCAGGACGATGTAGTCGCCGTCCTCGAAGCTCGCCGGCTTGACCTTCTCGATCGGGGTGATCTTGTCCTTGGATGCGTTGCTTGCCGTCGCGGGTGACGTCCCGGCCATGAGGCCGAGGGTCAGTGCGCTGACGGAGAGCAGGCCGAGTGCGCGTGTACGCGCAGCACGACCGGCGTGCGTGTTCGACACAGGTTCTCCCTCTTAACCCGAGATCCCCCGCGTGCCGGCGCCCGATGCCAGCAGATGACACGGAGGTGGTCTGCACCTCACTCCCGCGGGAGCATTAAGTCAAGACTCTGAGAACTCTCAGGTACGAAATGTTGCGGTGCCGAAACACTGGTGGCCCTGAAATTCTTGCGAATCGCCGCGGACCCGCGACAAGCCACGGCCCGTTGGGCATACTTCGCCGGATGAGGACCCTGATCACGGGTGCATCGTCCGGCCTGGGTGCCGAGATGGCGCGACAGCTCGCGGCGGCCGGCCACGACCTCGCGCTCACGGCGCGGCGGACCGACCGGCTCGACGACCTCACGGCCGAGATCGGTGCGGTCAGCCCCGGGGTCCGGGTGTGCTCGGCGCCCCTCGACGTCAGCGACCTGGGGGCCGTGCCCCGCGTGGTGCAGCAGCTGCGCGCCGAGCTCGGCGGGCTGGAGCGCGTCGTGGTCAACGCCGGCGCCGGCAAGGGCCGTCCGATCGGCTCCGGGCGCCCCGACGCCAACATCGAGACGCTCACCACCAACGTCCTCGGCGCCCTGGCCACGATGGAGGCGGCCATGGCCGTCTTCCGCGAGCAGGGCCACGGCCACCTCGTCGTGGTCTCCTCGGTGATGAGCGTGCGGGCCATGCCCACGCACATGACCGCCTACGCGGCCTCGAAGGCCGCGGTCGCCCGGCTCGCCGAGGGCGTGCGCGCCGAGGTGGACGCCGGCGAGCTGAAGGGCCGCGTGCGGGTCACCGTGCTGCACCCCGGCTACATCGCCTCCGAGATGACCGGCGCCAAGTCCGGCCGCACCCCGCTCATGGTCGACACCGAGACCGGGGTCGCCGCCATGGTCGAGGCAATCGAGAAGGAGGTCGGGCGCGCCTTCGTGCCGCGCTGGCCGTGGGAGGTCCTCGGCCGCGTCCTCGCGATCGCCCCGCCGGCCCTGGCCAGACGCCTGGGCTGAGGCCCGGAGCCGGGCTCAGGCGGGCAGCCGCTCCCCCTTCTCCGCCAGCGTCCGCAGCGACGCCGGCACGGTGAACCTCGGCCCGTAGGCCGCGGCCAGCTCGTCCGCCCGGGCCACGAACGCCGCCAGGCCGACCTCGCCGGTGGGCGACTCGTAGCCATGCATCAGCTGGGCGGCGCCGCCCGTGGTGGGCGGGAAGCCGATGCCGAGGATCGACCCGATGTTGGCGGCCGCGGACGACTCCAGCACGCCCTCCTCGAAGCAGCGGGCGGTCTCGAGCGCCTCGGCCACGAGCATCCGGTCGGCGACGTCGCGCAGCGGCACGGCGTCCCCCTCCGGCGTCGACGGGAACGCGGTGGCCAGGCCGGCCCACAGGCCCTGCCGTCGTCCACCCTCGTAGTCGTAGAAGCCCGCGCCCTTCAGCCGCGAGGGACGACCCAGCTCGATCATCCGGCGGACGACGGCCGTGCCGGGGTGGGCGGCCTCGGGGTCGGCGGCCTCGGTGGCGTCGGCGATGCGCGCCATCAGCTCCATGTTCAGCTCGTCGCTGAGCTGGAGCGGACCGACCGGGTAGCCGGCCTGCGTGGCGGCCCGCTCGAGCGAGACCGGGTGCACCCCTTCAGCGAGCATCGCCAGGCCCTCGTTGATCCGCACGCCGATGACGCGCGAGGTGTAGAAGCCGCGGGAGTCGTGGACGATGATCGGCGTCTTCGCGATGGCCCGGACGACGTCGTGGGCGTGCGCCAGCGCGCTGTCTCCGGTGGCGCGGCCGCGGATGATCTCGACCAGCGGCATCTTGTCCACGGGGCTGAAGAAGTGCAGCCCGAGGAAGCGGTCCGCCAGGTCGAGGCCCGTCGCGTCCGCGACCGCCGCGGCCAGGTCGGTGATCGGCAGCGTCGAGGTGTTCGAGCACAGCAGCGCGTCGGGCGCGAGGTGCGGCAGCACCTCGGCGAAGACGGTCGCCTTGAGCGCCGGGTCCTCGAAGACCGCCTCGATCACCAGGTCGCAGCCCGCGAGGTCGGCCGCGTCGGCGGTGGGGGTGATCCGGGCCAGCACGGCCGCGGCCTTCTCGGGCGTCGTCCGCCCCTTCTCCACCGCGCGGGCGTTCAGCGTCTCGGTGTAGCCACGGCCGCGCTTGGCGGCCTCGAGGGAGACGTCCTTGAGCACCACGTCCAGGCCCGCACGGGCGCAGGAGTAGGCGATGCCGGCGCCCATCATCCCGGCGCCGAGCACCGCCACGCGGGTCGGTCGGAACGGCTCGACGCCGGCGGGCCGGTGGGCCGGGCCGTTGACGGCCTGCATGTCCACGAAGAACGCCTGGATCATGTTCGTCGAGGTCTGCGAGGTCACCAGCGAGGTGAAGTAGCGCGACTCGATGCGCGAGGCGGCGGCGAAGTCGCGACCGGCCCCCTCGACGGCGGCCGAGAGGATCGCGGCCTGCGCCGGCGGCACGTGCCCCTTCGTCTGCTGGCGCAGCAGGGCCGGGAAGGCGGGCAGGGCCTGGGCCATCTGTCGCGAGGACGGGGCCCCGCCGGGCATCCGGTAGCCCGGCGCGTCCCACGGCTGCACGTGCGCCTCGGGGTGCGCGAGCACCCACGCCCGCGCGTGCTCGAGCAGGCCCTCGGCGGGCACCACCTCGTCGACGAGGCCCTGGCCGAGCGCCTTCTCGGGGCTCATCTGCGGGCCGCGCAGCAGCACGTCCATGAGGGCGCTCTGGAGGCCGAGCATCCGGGTGACGCGGGTGACGCCGCCGCCACCGGGCAGGAGCCCGAGCGTCGCCTCGGGCAGGCCGAGCCTGATCCGCGGGTCGTCGGCGACGACCCGGTGGTGGCAGGCCAGCGCGAGCTCGAGGCCACCGCCCAGCGCGGCGCCGTTGATCGCGGCGACCACGGGACGCCCGCAGGTCTCCAGCCGTCGCATGGTGGCCTTGAGGCCCTCGACCATGAGGAACGTCGCGGCGGCCTCGTCGGGGCCGGTGCGCTGCATCGAGAGCAGGTCGCCGCCGGCGAAGAAGGTCGACTTGCCGCTGGCCAGCACGACGCCGCGCACGTCGTCGGGCCGCTGCTCCAGGTCGGCGAGCAGGGCCTCCACGGCTGCCGCGAACGCGGGGCCGAACCGGTCGTTCATGGTGTTCACCCGCGCCTGCGGGTCGTCCAGGAGGAGCGTGGCGACGCCGTCGCTCCCGAGCTCGTAGGTCACCGAGGTGTCCACGGTCGTGCCGCTCATCCGGCTCACACCCTCTCCACGATCGTCGCGATGCCCATGCCGCCGCCCACGCACAGCGTGGCCAGCCCGCGGCGCAGGTCGCGCCGCTCCAGCTCGTCCACGAGGGTGCCGAGGATCATTGCCCCGGTCGCCCCCAGCGGGTGGCCCATCGCGATGGCCCCACCGTTGACGTTGGTGACCTCGGGGCTGATGCCGAGGTCGCGCATGAACCGCAGGGCGACCGCCGCGAACGCCTCGTTGATCTCGAACAGGTCGATGTCGCCGACCTCGAGACCGGCCTTGGCCAGCGCCTTGCGCGCGGCCGGGGCGGGGCCGGTGAGCATGATCGTCGGGTCCGCCCCCGACACGGCCGCCGACACGACGCGGGCCCGGGGCCGCAGCCCCAGCCGCTCGCCGGCACCCTCGGAGCCGAGGAGCACCAGCGCCGCCCCGTCCACGATGCCGGAGGAGTTGCCCGCGTGGTGCACGTGGTCGATGCGCTCGACCCGGTGGTACTTCTCCAGGGCCACGGAGTCGAAGCCGAAGTCGCGCCCGAGCGCGGCGAAGGAGGGCTTGAGCCCCGCCAGGCTCTCGGGCGAGGTGCCGGGCCGGATCGTCTCGTCGGTGTCGAGGATCGTCAGCCCGTTGCGGTCGGTCACCGGCACCACGGACGAGGCGAAGCGGCCGTCCGCCCAGGCCTTGGCCGCGCGGGCGTGGGACTCCGCGGCGAACGCGTCGACGTCGGCGCGGGTCCAGCCGCCGAGCGTCGCGATGAGGTCGGCGCCGATGCCCTGTGGCACGAAGCCGGTGGCCAGCGCGGTCTGCGGGTCGGCCGCCCAGGGGCCGCCGTCCGCGCCGATCGGCGTGGAGGACATGTGCTCCACCCCGCCCGCCACGATCACGTCCTCCCAGCCCGAGCGCACCCGCGCGGCGGCCTGGTTGACCGCCTCCAGCCCCGACGCGCAGAACCGGTTGAGCTGCACGCCCGCCGTGGTCTCGGGGTAGCCGGCGGCCAGCGCGGCCGTCTTGGCCAGGTCGCCGCCCTGCTCCCCGATCGGCGTGACGACACCGAGCACGACGTCGTCCACGGCCTCGATGCCGGCGTCCAGCCCAGGGTTGCGCTCGCGCAGGCTCGCGAGCAGGCCGGTGGCCAGGGAGACCGGCGTGACCTCGGCCAGGCTGCCGCTCGCCTTGCCGCGACCGCGTGGGGTGCGCAGGTGGTCGTAGATGAACGCCTCGGGCATGGGCTGCCTCTCTGCAGGGGCCGGATGGGGAGCAGCGCGCGTGACGGGCGCCACTCACGATCATGACACCGGTACTGTCACGGTGGTCAAGAGCGAGGGCACGACCTGGGGAGGAGGGGCATGGGCGAGCAGGCTGTGGACGAGGAGGGGCTCATCGGCCTCGCCGACCTCACCGAGCGCACCGGGGTGAGCGTGCGCAACGTCCGCTTCTACACCTCCCGCGGGCTGCTGCCGCCGCCCGTGCGCCGCGGCCGGTCCGGCTACTACACGCCCGTGCACGTCGCGCGGCTCGAGCTGGTCCGCGAGCTCCAGGGCCACGGCTTCACCCTGGCCGCGATCGAGCGGTACCTGGCGACGCTGCCCGAGGACGCCGGTGCCGACCAGCTCGCCGTGCGGCGCACGATGCTCACCCCGTGGCACCCCGACGACGAGCACGTCGCCGACCTCGCGGCGCTTGAGCAGCGCGCCGGCCGCACCCTGGACGAGGCGGCGCTGGCGCTCCTCGACGCCCTCGGTGTCGTCCGCGTCGACCCGACCGGCGGCTACCGGCTCGCCGCGGGGCGCCTCACCACCGCCCTCGACCTCCTCGCGCTCGACTTCCCCCTGGCCGCCGCGCGGGCGGCCGGCGACGCGTGCCGGCGCGCGGGCGAGGCGCTGGCCGCCGAGCTGGACGCCGTCTTCCGCGAACAAGTCTGGCCCGCCTACCGCGACACCGACGCAGGCTCGGAGCGGCTCCAGGCCCTGGTCACGGCGATGAAGCCCGTGACCGTGGACGGCCTCGTCGCCGCCTACGAGGCCGCGATGGACGCCACCCGCCGCGAGGAGGTCGCCCGCCGCACCGGTGCGCCCGACGGCGGCGTGTGATGGACTCAGGCGTCATGGACGCCCTGCCCGACCGCTCCGCGCTGCTCGCCCCCGCTCTCTCCGCCCGCCACCTGCGCTCGCTGGCCTGGTCGCTGGCCAGCGCCACGATCCTGGACGCGGTGGCCCTGCTCGCCGCGATCAGCGACGGGAACGACGGCTGGGCTACCGCCACCGGGTTCGTCCTGCTGCTCCTGGTCGTCGGCACCGCCATGGCCGTCGTGCTCACGGCGGTGCGTGCCTCCGAGGAGCGCTCCCAGGCGCTCCAGTTCGAGTACGCGACGCACCTGCGCGACCTGGTGCGCGGGCGCGACGCGACCACGGGCTCGCCCGCCGCGACCGGGGACCTCCCGTCGCCGCCCGTGGTGGAATGACGTCATGACGGACCTGCGAGCCTCCTCGCGCGCCTCGGCCGCCCCTCCGGTGCCGCCCGGGCTGTCCGTCGCGTCCCTGCGCCTGCTGGCGTGGGTGCTGTTCTGGGCGACCTTCGCCGACATGGCGCTCTGGATGCTGTCGGTGCTCGGCGGTGGGGGTGGGTTCGCCGGCTGGACGCTGCTCGTCCTCCCGATCCTGGTCGGGGGCACCACGGCCGCGGCCGTCCTGGTCGGCGTCCGCGCGGCCGAGGAGCGCACCCGCACCCTGCTGGCCGAGACCCGGTGCCGGTGCGCGGGCGAGCCGGGCGACGGGCCCGCGGGCTCCTAGAGCGGTTGCCGTGCCGCCCGTCCCCGTGTCCATCCGTCCTGTGCGCGTCCCTCCCCGGCTCGTGCGTGCCGGGCTCCTGGCCACCGCGCTGCTCCTGACGACGGCCTGCTCCGAGCAGGGCGACCCGGGCGACCCGGCGGACGTCGCTGCCGCCCGGGACCGGCTGGGCGCCGTCCAGTCGGCGCTGGAGGTCTGGGCCGCCGCCGACGACCTCGCGCAGGCACGGGCCGCGGCCGAGGAGGTCTCCAACCTGGTCACGGGGCCGGGGGTGCACCTCTACGGCGACACCGACGGTGACGGCAGCCTCGCCGGGGCCGTGGACGAGGGGCTGCTGCCGGGCGAGCAGGGCGAGCAGGGCCTGGGCCTGCCCTTGGAGGAGTGCGCCGGCGTCGACCTGCTCGGCGGCTCGTGGGCCGATCCCGGTGCCCGCTGGGCCGACCTGACCGAGCGGATCGAGGTCTGGGCGCCGGACGACAACCGGTTCCCCGAGCTGCCCAGCCACGCCCAGCGCGTCGTCGGGTGGGCGCAGCTCACGCTCTCCACCGACAGCCTCGAGGACGCCCACGAGTACGCGGGCCACGCGCAGCTGCACGTCACCGCATCCGTGGCCGCTGTCGACAAGTGCGGCTGAGTGGTCTCGATCAGCGGGGGGCGAGCACGCCCTCCAGCCACCCTGCGAGCGCAGTCACGCCCTGCGCGGTCAGGCCGTGCCCGCCGTCGTCCGTGTGCACGGTGACGTCGGCGCCGGACTCCTCGGCGAGCCAGGTGCGGGTGCGGTCCAGCAGGTCGCGGGGGATGACGTGGTCCGCGCTGCCCTGGGCGACGAGCACGCGGGACCCGGCGAGCCGGCCGGTGGTGAGGTCCATGCCGGCGGGCTCGAACGGCAGGGTGCCCGCGAGGACGGCCACGCCGGCCCAGCGCTCGGGGCGGGTCAGGAGCAGCCCGCCGGCGAACGCCGCACCGCCGGAGAAGCCGACCAGCACGACAGGGCGCCCGGCGTCGGCCACCGAGCCCAGCCACGCGTCGAACCAGGCCATCGTGCCGGCGAGGGAGTCGGCGTCCGGGCGTCCGATCCCGTGGTTGGCGAACCACGCGTACCCCGACTGCTCGGCGCCCAGCGGCGCGCGCAGCGCCACGTAGGACGCGCCGGCCGGCAGGTGCCGGGCCAGGCCGATGATCGAGCGCTCGTCGGCGCCGCGACCGTGCAGGAGCACCACGAGCGGGCGCGCGGCGTCGTCCTCGGCGGTGGAGACGGCCACGGGCAGGGTGGTGACGGGGGCGGCACTCACGAGAACTCCTGACGAGTCAGTTGCTGAATCTTCAACCACAGCCTACCCCCGGCGCGGGTGAGCAGCCCCCGGCGTCCACCTGCCTACCGTCGACCCATGGGTCTCACCGTGCTCGTGACCGGCGCCAGCGGCTTCGTCGGTGGTCGGCTCGTGCCCTGCCTGACCGAGGCCGGTCACACGGTCAAGGCCATGACCCGCCACCCCGACACCTACACCGGTGAGGGCACCCCCGTCTTCGGTGACGTCTTCGACGCCGGCTCGCTCGCCGAGCCGATGGAGGGCGTGGACGTGGCGATCTACCTGGTCCACAGCCTCGACGACACCGACTTCGAGAAGAAGGACGCGGCGGCGGCCCGTGACTTCGGCCTGGCCGCGGCGGCCGCCGGCGTCGACCAGATCGTCTACCTCGGCGGCCTGGGCGCCGACGGCGAGTCCCTCTCCCCGCACCTGCGCTCGCGCCGCGAGGTCGAGCACCTGCTCGGCTCCTCGGGCGTGCCGGTCACGGTGCTGCGCGCCGCGATCGTCGTCGGCGCCGGCGGGGTCTCCTGGGAGATGACCCGGCAGCTGGTCAAGCACCTGCCCGCCATGGTCGTGCCCCGGTGGGCGGCCACCCGCACGCAGCCCATCGCGGTGGACGACGTCGTCCGCTACGTCGTCGGCGTCACCGGCAACGACCAGGCCCTCGACCGCGTCTTCGAGATCGGTGGCGCCGACCAGCTCTCCTACACCGGCATGCTCCAGGAGGCCGGCAAGGTGCTGCTCGGGCGCAAGCCGCCCATCCTCGAGGTGCCGGTCGGCACGCCGATGCTGAGCGAGTGGTGGATCCGCCTGGTCACCGGCGTCGACGCCACCACCGCGGGCAACCTCATCGAGTCGATGGGCACCGAGGTGCTGGTCACCGACACCAGCATCCGTGACGTCGTGCCGTTCGAGCCGATGAGCTACGTGGAGATGGTGCGCCTCGCCCTGGCCGAGGAGAGCGCACCCGCCTCGGCCTGAGAGGTCAGTGCGCGTCCTCCGCGGACCACTTCTGGGCGGTGTGGAGCAGGTAGCCGAGCGAGGGGCCCACCAGGGCCGCCGCCAGGCCCACGGCCACGAGCAGCGCCTCGAGGGTCGCGGTCGCCCCCGCGGCGTCGGTGATGGTGATCTCGTCCACCAGGAACCACGGGTACTGGCCCATGCCCCAGCCCGAGACGACCGCCGCGACGGCGCCCACGGCGGTGAAGCGGGCGATCCCCGGGCGGCGCACCCACAGCAGCACCAGGGTCGCGGCGCCGAGCACCGCCGAGGCGATCACCAGCGGCAGCGCGCGGTGCGTGAGCCCGTACCAGAGGGTCGGGGCGTCGTCGTGCAGCGGGATGAGGCCGGCCAGCACGATCGCACCGGTGCCGATGCCCACCGCGAGGACGCGGCGGCGCAGCGAGGCGGCGAGGTCGGCGTCCGGGCCGCGGGTGGCGTCGGCGACGAGGAAGACGCCGGCCAGGAAGGCGCAGGTGCCGATCGCCACCAGCCCGCCGATGACCGAGGTCGGGTTCAGCCAGGAGGCCCAGAGGTCGCCGCGTCCCTCGGCGGGGACCCGGCCCGAGGCGATCGCACCGGCCACCGCGCCCAGGAAGAACGGCGTGATGACCGAGGAGACCGCGAAGACCACGCCGAAGAAGCGGGCCAGGGCCAGCGACTCGGCGTACTTGCGGAACGCGAACGCGGAGCCCCGCAGGACGATGCCGCCGACCGCCAGGAACAGCGGCACGATCAGCGTCCGCATCACCGGCTCGTAGGCGCTGGGGAACGCCGTCCACCAGACGACGAGCACGTAGATCAGCCAGACGTGGTTGGCCTCCCAGACCGGCCCGATCGAGTGGTCGACCTGGCGGCGGATGCGCGCACCCGACCGGGAGCCGCCCGCGGTGAGGTCGTAGAACCCCGAGCCGAAGTCGGCCCCGCCGAGCACGGCGTAGAACAGGACGCCCGCGAAGAGCGCGGCCGCCACGACCACCTCGAGGCTCATCGGGCGGGCTCCTGCGCCGCGTCCGTCGCCGAGCCGGTCTCCAGCTCCGGCCCGTACGGGCTGGGCAGCGACTCGTCCCCTCGGCGCCACCGCTTGGCCATCGAGCGCAGGACGACGATCGCGCCGATCGTCATCAGCGTGTAGACGACGACGGTGATCCAGTAGAGCCACCACAGCCCGGAGTTGTCGCCGGCTGCCTCGGGGGTGCGCATGACGCCGTAGACGATCCAGGGCTGGCGGCCCACCTCGGTGGTGATCCAGCCCGTCTCCATGGCGGCGATCGCCGCGATGCCGGAGAAGGCCATGATCCGCAGGAACCACCGGCTCGTGGCCCGGTCGGCGTCGAGCAGGTCCCACTTCCGCCAGCGCGCGAACCAGAAGATCAGGGCGAGGCCCATCAGCAGCATGCCCAGACCGATCATGATCTGGAACGACCAGTGGGTGAGGTTGACCGGCGGCAGGTCCTCCTCCGCGAACTCGTCCAGGGAGGGCACCGGCTCCGAGAGCGACTCCATCGCGATGATCGAGCCCAGGTAGGGGATCTCGATGGCGCCGACCTTCTCGCCGTCGCTGTTGACGTACCCGCCCAGCGTCATCGGCGAGGGGCTCTCGGACGTGGTGGCCAGCTCCATCGCGGCGAGCTTGCTCGGCTGGATCTCGGCCAGCTCCGCGCCGAGGAAGTGGCCCACGACGGGCTGGGAGATCGCGGCCACCGAGGCGAAGACGAACGGCACGATGAAGCCGAGACGGTGGTGCCGGTCGCGACGGCCCTTGAGCATCCCCACGGCGTAGACCGCGGCGATGCAGAAGCCCGCGACCATGAACGTGGCGACCCACATGTGGCCGAACTGGAGCCAGACGCGGTCGTTGAAGAACGCGGCCCAGGGCTGGATGTTGGTGACCTCACCGTCCACGATGTCGAAGCCGGTGGGCTCGTTCATCCACGCGTTCACCGCGAGCACGCAGAACGTGCCGACCACGCCCGTGATGGCCATCGGCACCAGCATCAGCAGGTGCACCTTGGGCTTCATCCGGTCCCACCCGTAGAGGTAGAGGCCGATGAAGATCGCCTCGAGGAAGAACGCGAGGCCCTCGAACGCGAACGGCAGGCCGAGGACGTCGCCGAACGTGCCCATGAGGCCGGGCCAGAGCAGGCCCATCTCGAAGCTGAGCACGGTGCCGGAGACCGCACCGATCGCGAAGAGGACCGCCGAGACCTTCGACCAGCGACGGGCGAGACGCATCGCGTCGGCGTCCTCGCGGTACACACCGCGCCAGTGCATCGCCAGGATGATCGTCGGGAAGGCGACGCCGAAGCACGCCAGGATGATGTGCCAGCCCAGCGACAGCGCCATCTGCTGGCGGGCCGGCAGCAGGCCCGCCGGGTCTGCGGTGCTGCTCGCGTCGGCGGTCAGGGAGGTCAGGGCGGTCAGGCTCGCGTGCACGTCGAGCGACCCGACGACGGTGTCGAGAAGGGGCATCACGCTGCCAAGGTACGTGCCCCACAGTGTCTTCAGAAGCGCTCGTGAGAACTTTCACAAGGTCCCGTCGGCCCAGGTGAGGGGTACATTTGACCTCTCTTGCACGCGCCTCGGGCACCGTCGGACCCGGCGCGACCTGCGGCTTTACCCGACAATCGTCAGGCGAACACCAGCGGCAGCACGAGCAGCATGGACAGCGACCACGTCAGGTGCGTGATGATCGGCGCCAGCACCCCACCGGAGGCCCGCCGCTCGAGCCCGACCACGACGCCCAGCAGCACCGCGGCGAAGGCGAGCATCACGTTGCCGCTGGCCAGCGTCGCCACCAGGTAGGCCACCGTCGTCACGAGGACGGGGCGGCGCGGCGTGGCCGCGTAGGCGGCGCCGCGGAAGAACAGCTCCTCGGCGATCCCGTTGATCGCGGTGACCACCACCAGGATCGGCAGCGAGCCCTGCGTCGAGTAGTCGAGCACCGAGCGGATCTCGTCGACCAGCGGCGCCAGCACGTCGATGGCCTGCACCAGGTACCCGCCGGCCACGAACACCCCGACCATCACCGCCCCCACCAGGAACGGCGAGAGGACGGGGCGCACCAGCCGGTCGCGGAAGGCGATCCGCCCCAGGTGGATGCGACCCGAGACGAACGCCCCGGTCGTCCAGATCGCCGCGAGCACGAGGGTGAGCAGGTAGAAGGCGACCGAGCCCGGGTCGGTGCGCAGCAGGAAGCCGAGGGCGACCGCACCGGCGACGACCACCACGGCCACGACGACCTGGCGTCGGCGCAGCACCTGGGGGCTGTCCCAGTGGTCGCGCGGGACCTTGTCCCACAGGCTGCGGCGGACGATCTGGCTCACGGGTCCTCCGGGCTCCTGACCTCGGTCGCGGCGGTTGGCGCCTCCGATGCTCCCGCGACCGCTGCCGGGGTCGGGTCACCCGCCCGGGGACGGAGGCACCCCGGGACGCGGCGAGGGCCGCCCCGGTGCGGGGCGGCCCTCGTCGGGCCCGGTCCTGGGACCGAGATGTCACGCGCGCTCAGGCGCGGTGCTCAGAGGTGGTGCTCAGACGTGGTGCTCAGACGTGGCACGTCACTTCGAGACGGCGCCCTTGACGTCCTTGGCCGCGTCCTTGAGCTTCTCGCCGGCCTGCTTCAGGCCGGCCGAGCTCTGGTCGGCCTTGCCCTCGGCCTGGAGCTGCTCGTTGCCGGTGGCCTCGCCGACCGTCTCCTTGCCCTTGCCGCCGAGCTCCTCGGACTTGTTCGACAGCTTGTCGCTGATCGCCATGATTCCTCCTCGGATGAGAGGGCCCCGCCGTCGGGGCCGCACCCTCCTCGGATACCCATCCGGCACCCGGGGCCTCTCACCCCCTCGGGCACGGGCGGCGTCAGCGGAACGCCAGGACCCCGTCGTCCAGCTCGTCGTGCCGGATGGTGCGCAGGTCGGTGAGGTAGTTCTGCTTGAGCATCCACGGCGCCCGGTCGCCCTGTCGGGGCAGGTGGTCGAGGGCGCGGAGCACGTAGCCGGACTGGAAGTCCATGAACGGCCGCTCCCCCACGCTGGGGTCGCGCTCGGCCACGAAGCTGCTCAGCCCGTGGGTGTCGAGGTGCTCGAGCATCCGGCAGACGTAGTCGCTGACCAGGTCGGCCTTGAGGGTCCAGGACGCGTTCGTGTAGCCGATCGTGTAGACGAAGTTCGGGACGCCGGAGAGCATCAGCGCCTTGTAGGCCATCGTCTCGTGGGCCTTGACCTCGGCGCCGTCGACGGTCATCGAGATGCCGCCGAACGCCTTGAGCCGCAGGCCGGTGGCCGTGACGATGATGTCGGCGTCCAGGTGCTTGCCGCTGGTCAGCCGGATGCCGGTGGCGTCGAAGGTGTCGATGTGGTCGGTGACCACGTCGGCCTTGCCACTGCGCAGCGCCTTGAACAGGTCGGAGTCGGGGACGAAGCAGAGCCGCTGGTCCCACGGGTTGTAGTCGGGCTTGAAGTGGGTGTCCACGTCGAGGCCCGTGCCCTCCAGCTGCCGCGCCGTGGCGGTGCGGATGAGGTTCTTGCCCCACTCCGGCCGGCGCTGGAACAGCTGGTAGCTGCCCACCTGCACCAGGATGTTCTTCCACCGCACCAGCGGGAACCGGAGCTTCTCGGGCAGCCGGGCCAGGGCCTTGCCCCAGCCGTCGCGGCCGGGCCGGGAGAGGATGTAGGTGGGCGAGCGCTGGAGCATCGTCACGTGCTCGGCGGTCGGCGCCATGGCCGGCACGAGCGTCACGGCGGTGGCCCCGGAGCCGATCACCACGACCTTCTTGCCGGCGTGGTCGAGGTCCTCGGGCCAGAACTGCGGGTGCACGACCTGCCCCTCGAAGTACTCGGCCCCGGGGAACACCGGGGCGTGGCCCTGGTCGTAGTCGTAGTAGCCGGAGCAGCCCCACAGCAGGCTGCACCGGACCTGCTTCTCGACCCCGTCGTGGGTGTAGGTGACCGTCCAGCGCTGCTCGTCGCTGCTCCACGCGGCGCTGGTGACGCGGTGGTCGTAGCGGATGAGCCGCTCCACGTCGTACTCCTCCGCGACCGCCCGCAGGTAGTCGAGGATCAGGTGCCCGTCGGCCAGCGCGGTGTCGCTGGGCCACGGCCGCCACCGGAAGCCGAAGGTGAACATGTCCGAGTCCGACCGGATGCCGGGGTAGCGGAACAGGTCCCACGTGCCGCCGCTCGTGGCGCGGGCCTCGAGCACCGCGACGGACTTGCCGGGGTGGCGGGTGACGATCTGGCAGGCGGCGCCGATGCCGGAGAGCCCCGCGCCGATGACGAGGACGTCGACGTCCTCCACCGGCTGCGCCGGGCTGGTGTCCTGGGAGGTCATGTGGCGACGGTAACGCGGATCCGCCGTTATTGACAGATATTCATTAGTGGAGATCTGTGCTGGCACGCCTCCCGGTGATCGAGACCTCAGGCCTGGTGGACGACCCCGCGCGCGATCAGGCCGTCGACGTCCGCGACCCCCCAGGCGGCCAGCGCGGCGCGGGTGTCCTGACCGACCACGGCCGGCGGAGGGGTGCCGAGGCTCGCCGGCGTCTCGGAGAACCGGGGTGCCGGGGCGGGCTGGGGGCCGTGCTCGCCGGGCAGGAAGGTGCCGCGCGCGGCCAGGTGCGGGTGGAGCGGCGCCTCCTCCCGGGTCAGCACGGGGACGAGGCAGGCGTCCGTGCCCTCGGCGGCGGCCGTCCACTCCTCCCGGGTGCGGCCGCGGATCGTCTCGGCGAACAGGGCGCGCATCTCCGGCCAGCGGGCCAGGTCGAGCTGGCCGGGGCAGTCCGCTGCGACGTCCAGCACCTCGATCAGGGCCGCGAAGAACGGCGGCTCGAGGGCACCGACGGCGACGTGGCCGCCGTCCGCGGTCTCGTAGAGGTCGTAGAACGGGGCGCCGCCGTCGAGCAGGTTGCGGCCGCGGGGCTGGGTGTCGAGGCCACCGTTGGCCAGCGCGTGGGTCATCGCGTCGAGGTGGGCGAGGCCGTCGACGATCGCGGCGTCGACCACCTGGCCGCGGCCGGTCGCGCGGGCGTGCGTGAGCGCGGCGAGCACGCCGATGACCAGGTACGTCGAGCCGCCGCCGAAGTCGCCGAGCAGGTTGCGGGGGAAGTGCGGACGCGCCGGGTCCTGCCCCGCGCCGTGCAGCGCGCCGGTGAGCGCGGTGTAGGTCAGGTCGTGGCCGGCGGCCTGGGCGAGCGGACCGTCCTGCCCCCAGCCGGTCATCCGCCCGTAGACCAGCGCCGGGTTCACCGCGAGGCACTCCGCCGGCCCGACGCCGCGACGCTCGGTGACCCCGGGCCGCATCCCCTCGACGAGCACGTCGGCGTCGCGCACCAGGCTGAGCACCAGGTCGGCCGCCTCGGGGTGGGTGAGGTCGAGCGCGACGCTGGGGCGGCCGCGGTCGAGCAGGTCGTGCGCGCCGCCGGTGAACATCTGGCCCTGCGGCCGGTCGAGCCGGATCACGTCCGCGCCCAGGTCCGCCAGGATCATGCAGGCGTGCGGACCGGGTCCGATGCCCGCCAGCTCGACCACCTTCACGCCGGCCAGCGGCCCGCCTCGTCCTGCCTGGTCACCGGGGTTCTGCTGCTGAGGCATGCGCCCCATCCTGCACCCGGCACGTCATGCATCTGAGGGGGACTGCGTCCGCTCCGCATGACGTCCCGCGGGGAGTGCGCTGGTCAGAGGACGCGGGCGAGGAAGGCGCGGGTCCGCTCCTGCAGCGGCGCGCCGAGCACCTGGGAGGGCGGGCCCTCCTCGCAGACGCGGCCGGCGTCGAGGAAGACGACGCGGGTGGCGACGTCCCGCGCGAACGACATCTCGTGCGTGGCCAGCACCATCGTGGTGCCCTCGGCGGCGAGCTCGCGCAGGATGCCGAGCACCTCACCGACGAGCTCGGGGTCCAGGGCGGCGGTCACCTCGTCGAGCAGGAGCAGCGACGGGCTCGTGCACAGGGCGCGGACGACGGCGGCGCGCTGCTGCTGGCCACCGCTGAGCCGGTCGGGGTGGACGTCCGCGAAGTCACCGAGACCGAAGCGTCCGAGCAGGTCACGGGCCCGCGCCTCCGCCTCGCGGCGGGAGCGACGGTGGGCGAACCGCGGGGCGAGCACGCAGTTCTGCAGCACCGTGAGGTGCGGGAACAGGTTGTAGGCCTGGAAGACCATGCCCATCCGCCGGCGCACGGCTCGCTCGTCGGTGCGGGGGTCGGTGATCTCGCTGCCCTCGAACGTGATGGTGCCGTCGTCGGTCTGCTCGAGCAGGTTCAGGCACCGCAGCAGCGTCGACTTGCCCGACCCCGAGGCGCCGATCAGGCACACCACCTCGCCGGGCTCGACGTCGAGGTCGATGCCCTCGAGCACGACCCGGTCGCCGTAGGACTTGCGCAGGTCGCGCACCGACAGCAGCGCGCTCATCGGGCACCCGCCCTCTCCCGCTCGACCAGCCGCTTCTGCAGGTGGTCGGTGAGCCGGGCCAGCGGCACCGTGAGCACGACGAAGTAGAGCGCCACGACCACCATCGGCGTGTAGTTGAAGTTGAAGTTGGCGTAGTTGGTGGCCCAGAAGACGCCGTCCAGGACGCCCAGCACGGAGACGAGCGCGGTGTCCTTCTGCAGGGACACGAAGTCGTTGAGCAGTGGCGGGACGATGCGGCGCACCGCCTGGGGCACCACCACGTGCCGCAGGATGCGCCCCTCGGAGAGCCCGAGCGCGCGGGCGCTGGCCACCTGCGAGGGGTGCACCGACTCCAGCCCCGCGCGGAAGACCTCCGAGACGTAGGCCGAGTAGGAGACCACGAGCGCGACGCCGGCCCACACGACCCGGTCGTTGGTGATGCCCTGCAGCTGCAGCGCCGGGATGCCGAAGCCGAACATCGTGATCAGCAGGATCGTCGGGATGCCGCGGACGACGTCGGTGTAGACGACCGCCACCACGCGCACGGGCGCCAGCCAGGCCGAGCGGGTCGTGCGGGCGACCGCGATGAGCAGGCCCAGCACGAGGATGCCGATCTCGCAGACGACGAAGAGGCGGACGTTGAGCCACATCGCCTCGAGCACCGCCCGCCACGACTCGCGGGCGGCCTCGGGCGAGAAGAAGTACTCCTTGACCCGCTCCCAGCCGGGCGAGCTGACCAGCCCCACGAGGAGGAGGCCGAGCACCACCACGGTCATGACCGTGGCGATCAGGGTGGAGCGACGCCGCTGCCGTCGACGGAGGGCCCGCCGCTCGAGCTCACGCTCGCTCGGGGACCAGTCCGCGGGCGCCGCTGCCCGCGCTGCTGAGGGACCCACGCCCGGTGCCGACCCCGATCAGTCCAGCTCGGGGACGGACACGGAGTCGGAGAGCCACTTCTTCTCGATCGCGGCCAGCGTGCCGTCGTCCTCCATCGCGGCGAGCGCCTCGTCCACGCAGGTCACGAGGCTGGAGCCCTTCGCGAAGAGCATGCCGAACTCCTCGGTCTCGCCGGTCTCGGGCTGGAACTGGCCGACGATGGTGCCGCCGTCCAGCTGCACGGCCGAGATGTAGAAGGCGGTGGGCAGGTCGGCGAGGATCGCGTCGACCTGACCGTTCTGCAGCGCCTGCACGGCGGCGTTCGTGGTCTGGAAGACGGACGGGTCGGAGTCGGGCTGGATCACGTCGGTGATCGCGGTGAGGCTGGTGGTGCCGGTCTGCGCGCCGAGGTTCAGGCTCTTGAGGTCGTCCAGGCTGGTGGCGTCCGCGGCGGCCGAGCCGTCCAGCGCGATGACCGCCTGGGCAGCGGAGTAGTAGCCGTCGGAGAAGTCGACGACCTTCGCGCGCTGCGGCGTGATCGAGATCTGGTTGATGTCGAAGTCGAAGTCCTTCGCGCCGGGCGCGTAGGAGGTGTTGAAGGGCACGACGGTCCAGGTGACCTCGTCCTGGCTGAACCCGAGGCGGTCGGCGACCTCGTAGGCCACGGCCGACTCGTACCCCTTGCCGTTGGTCGGGTCGTTGCCCTTGAACCACGGCGAGTAGGTCGGCGAGTCGGTGCCCACCGTCAGCGTGCCGGCCGTCGTCAGCATGTCGTCGGTGACGCAGGCGGCCGGGTCGGCCGACTCGCTGCTGCTGGCCGTCGCGTCGGCCGTCGTCGAGCCGTCGTCGGAGGCCGAGACCGACTCCTCGGTCGGCGCGCAGGCGCTGAGCACCAGCACGGACGCGGCAGCAAGGGCAGGCAGGGCGAGGCGACGGCGCATGAGTCGGATCGTAGGGCCGACGTGTGACACCCGGGTGACGCCCGTCCGGTCAGTGGCCCTGGGCAGTGTGGTGCATCTCGTGACCCTCGTGACCGCCGCCGTGCCCACCGCTGTGCCCGTGCAGCTCGTGCACCTTGGCGTGGCCGAGCCCGCGGTCCATCAGCCACTTGTTCACCGGCACCGCCACGAGGAACGCGATGGCCAGCGAGAGCGCCAGCGTCCACCAGAACAGCCACTGCGTGAGCGTGGCGGCGAGCGCGCCGGGGATGAGCGCGATGAAGCCGTTGTCGACGAGCTCCATCACCAGGATCGAGACGGTGTCGGAGGCCAGCGCCGCCTTGACCGCGGTCGAGGTGGAGAAGCCGGCCTTCTTCACGCCCCAGAAGGTCAGCGAGTAGCCGAACACGAACGCCAGCACGAACGAGACCGCGACGCTGGTCAGGTTCTGCCAGGCGAAGGCGGCGGCGAGGATCATGCCGACGATCTCGCCGGCGGCGCAGCCGGTGAGGCAGTGGCGGGTGGCGGTCGCGGCCATCTTCCAGGAGGTGTCCATGCCTCTACTGCTACCCCTCGGGGGTACTCGTGCACCTGGTCCGGGAGGGTGAGGACCGCCTACGCTGGGGCCCGTGCCAGGCGAGGTGAACCGCGACGCGACGTGTCTGTTCTGCCGCATCGTCGCCGGGGAGGTCCCCGCGACCGTCGTGGCCGAGGACGAGCGCACGCTCGCGTTCCTCGACATCAACCCCGCCAGCGACGGCCACGCCCTGGTGGTCCCCAAGGCGCACGCCGCGGACCTCGGTGCGGCCGACCCCGAGGACGTCGCGGCGACCGCGCGGGCGGCGCAGGCCCTCGGCGCCCGGATGCGCGAGCGCCTGGGCGCGGACGGCGTGAACGTGCTGACCGCGTGGGGCGAGGCCGCCTGGCAGACGGTCTTCCACCTGCACTGGCACGTGATCCCCCGCTACGCCGGTGACGAGGCCCGCGACCGGCTCCGCCTCCCCTGGACCCCGTCGCCCGGCGACCCCGCCGTCCTCGCCTCCGTCGCCGCGCGGCTCACCGCCCCCTGAGCGGCGACCGACCCCCCGCACCGGCCGCTCGTCGGACCGGACCAGACTGGTCCCCGTGATCGTCGACCTCACCGACGCCCAGCTCCGTCGCGCCCTGCCCACCAAGTGGGGCTCCACCGAGGAGGGCACCGTGCCCGCCTGGGTCGCGGAGACCGACTACCAGGTGGCGCTCCCGATCCTGGACGCCGTCGGCGCAGCGGTCGCCGACGGGATGCTCGGCTACGCCCCCTGGCACGACACCCTGCAGGCCGCCGAGCTCGACGCCGCGTTCGTCGCGTTCGCACAGCGGCACTGGGGCTGGACGCTGCCGGTGGGCCGCTCCACGGTCGTCGGCGACGTGGTCGCGGGGCTCCGCCTCGTCCTGGAGACCCTGGCCGAGCCGGGGCCGGTGCTGGTGCCGACCCCGCACTACCCGCCGTTCCGCGAGGTCGTCGAGGTCACCGGCCACGAGCTGGTGATGGTCGAGGCCGACCCGGACGCCGACGACGCCGCCCTCGACCTGGCGGCCCTCGAGCGAGCGATCGTGGAGAGCGGGGCGCGGACGCTGATCCTCTGCCACCCGCACAACCCGACCGGGCGCGTGCACCGCCGCCACGAGCTGGAGGCGCTGCGCGACCTCACCCGCGCCCACGGCGTGCGCGTGGTCGTCGACGAGATCCACGCGCCCCTGGTGCTGCCGGGCTCCCCCGCGTTCGTGCCCTACCTGAGCGTCGACGACTCCGCGGTGCTGGTCACGAGCCACTCCAAGACGTTCTCCACCGCCGGCCTGCACGCGGCACAGGTGATCACGCTGGACGACGGCGACCTGGCTGCGGTCCGCGGCGTGCCGCACGCCCAGAACGGTGGCGCGTCGGTGCTCGGGATGATCGCCGGCACCGTCGCGTGGAACGACTGCGACGACTGGCTCGAGGCGCTGCGCGAGCGGATCGCCGAGCAGCGCGACCTGCTGGAGAAGATGCTCGACGAGCGGCTGCCGCAGGCCCGGGTGCGGCCGGTCGAGGCCACCTACCTGGCCTGGGTCGACCTACGGGCGTACGGGGTGGAGCGCCCCGCCGAGGCGGCCCGCGCCCACCACGTCCGCGTGGCCGAGGGCAGCGACTACCACCCTGGCCTGGCCGGCCACGTCCGAGTCAACCTCGCCACCGACGCCCGCCGGCTCGGTCTCGTCGTGGAGGGCCTCGCCGCCGGCGTCCTGCGGTAGCCACCTCCGGTCGGGGCCTGTGCTGGCGGAGGGGTCAGCCGATCGACCGCGTCCGCGAGGCGATGACGTCGTGGAACCAGTCGAAGGACGCCTTGGGCACGCGCTTCTTGCAGCCCGGCTCGACGCGGACGAGGCCGAACGGCGCCTGGTAGCCCTGGGCACCGTCGAAACCGTCCAGCAGCGACCAGACGAACATGCCCTGCACGTCGACGCCTCGCTGGACGGCAGCGGAGACGGCGCGGAGGTGGCCGTCCAGGTAGGCGATCCGGGCGTCGTCGTCCACCACGCCCTGCTCGTCGGGAGTGTCGGCGTAGGCGGCACCGGCGGCCGTGATGCACAGCGGCGGCAGCGCGGCCCGGTAGCGGGCACGGAAGGTGATGAGCCACTCGCGCAGCGCGTCGGGCACGACCGGCCAGCCGAGGTCGGTGGTCGGGTAGCCGAGCAGCGGCACCGGCATGAACGGGGTCTCGGCCTCCTCGGGGGCCGCGGCGATCCGCATGGGGGCGTAGTAGCTGATCCCGTAGAAGTCGAGCGGCTGGCGGATGAGCGCCAGGTCGCCCGGCTCGATCACGTCGTCGAGCAGGATCTCCAGGTCGCGCGGGTAGCGCCCCAGCAGCATCGGCTCGATGAAGAAGCCGTTCCACAACGAGTCGAACAGCTTGGTCGCGCCGACGTCCGCCTCGTCGTCGCTGGCGGGCCACATGGGCGCGTGGTGGTTCGCGCAGCCGACGCGCTCGGCCCCGGCGGCCCGCAGGGCGGACGTGGCGACGCCGTGCCCGATCAGCAGGTGGTGGGCCACGGGGATGGCGTGGAACATGAGCCGACGGCCCGGCGCGTGCGAGCCGGTGCCGTAGCCGAGGAAGGCCACGACGTTGGGCTCGTCCACCGGCACCCAGGCGCTGACCCGGTCGGCGAGCCGCTCGCCGACGAGGGCGGCGTAGTCGCCGAAGCGCGAGATCGTCTCGCGGTTGAGCCACCCGCCGTCGTCCTCGAGGCCCTGCGGCAGGTCGCCGTGGAACAGCGTGACGACGGGGTCGATCCCGGCCTTCAGCAGCGTGTCGACCAGCCGCTCGTAGTGGTCGAGGCCGGCGGCGTTGGGCGCGCCGCGGCCGCTGGGCTGCACGCGCGACCACGGGATGGAGTAGCGGTAGGCGTCCACCCCGAGGTCGGCCAGCAGGGAGACGTCCTCGCGGAACCGGCGGTAGTGGTCGGCGCCCAGGTCGCCCGCGGCCAGCCCGCCGGCCACGGCCCCGGGCCGCGCGGCGAACGTGTCCCACACGGAGGGTCCACGACCTTCCGCCTCGGGGGCACCCTCCACCTGGTAGGCGGCGGTGGCCACGCCGAGCCGGAACCCCGGCGGCAGCGGGGGCAGGCGGGGGGCATCCTGCGACGGCGGCACGAGACCATGATGTCCATGAGCGTCGAGATCCGCCGGGGAACGAGCCGATTCACCACCCGCGAGCCGGGGCGGCACACGCGCCACTCGTTCTCGTTCGGGCAGCACTACGACCCGGAACGGGTCTCGTTCGGGCGGATCACCTGCCACGACGACCACCACCTGCGGCCCGGGTCCGGTTTCAGCGAGCACCACCACGCGGGACTGGAGATCGTCACCTGGGTCCTGACCGGCGCGCTCGAGCACACCGACTCCCTGGGGCACACCGCCACCACCACGCCCGGCACCGTGGCCGTGCAGCACGCCGGCGCGGGCGTCGACCACGCCGAGGTGGCCGCGCAGGGCGTGGGCGCGACGCGGTTCGTGCAGGTCTGGCTCACCCCGGACGACGACGCCGTCGACGCGCCCGCCTCGTTCGAGTCGATCCCGGTGGACCCGGAGGCCCTGGCCTCGGGCGACCTGGTCGACACCGGCGCCCGGCCCCGGTCCGGCGACGCGCGGCTGCTGGTCGCCCGGCTGCCCGCCGGTGGGTCGGTGACCCTGCCGGTCGCACCACTCGTCCACTGCTTCGTGGCGCGCGGGGCGCTGGTCCGCTCGAGCCTGGCCGAGCCGCTGGAGGCGGGCGACGCGTTCCTGCTGGACGGCGAGACCGAGGCCCGCACGGTCACCGCGGCCGTGGCCACCGAGCTGCTCGTCTGGACGCTGCCCGCGCGCTGAGGCAGCGGCCCCGGGCGGGGCGTGCGGCAGGTCAGGGCACGAGCACCCCGGGGTTGAGCACGCCCGTGGGGTCCAGCTCCGCCTTGAGCGCGCGCAGCACGCCGACCCCGACGTCCCCGACCTCGTGGTGCAGCCAGGGGCGGTGGTCGCGGCCCACGGCGTGGTGGTGGGTGATCGTGCCGCCCGCGGCCACGATCGCCTCGCACGCGGCCGCCTTGGCGGCACCCCACCGGGCGGCACGGTCCTGCCCGCCGGGAGCGGCGACGGTGAAGTAGAGCGAGCAGCCGGTCTCGTAGACGTGGCTGACGTGGCACAGCACGAGCGTGCCGTCGCCGAGCGAGGCGGAGACGGCGTCGGTGACGGCCGCCTTGAGCCCGTCGACGCCGGACCAGAAGGTCGCCGTCTCCAACGTCTCGACCAGCACGCCGACGTCGAGCAGCGCGTCGCGCAGGTAGGGCCCGTGGAAGCGCCCGTCGCGCCACGCCTCGCCCGGGCCGGCGCCCAGGTCGGTGCCGCCGTGGGCCGCGAGCACCTCGGCCACCTCCTCCCAGCGTCGTGCCACGTGCCGCGCGGAGCCCTCGACGCCGACCACCACGAGGCACCCGGCGGAGGCGGCCTCGCCGACGGCGGAGGGGTCGGCCAGGTTGAGCGCCGTCTCGGTCTCGTCCGAGATCCGCAGCACCGTGGGCAGCAGGCCCTCCTGCGCCAGCGTGCGCACGGCCGTCGTGGCGGCGGCGAAGTCCGGCAGGCGCCAGCCGCCGAACCGCGCGCTCGAGGGCGCCCGGCGCACCCGCACCGTCACCTCGGTGACCACGCCGAACGCGCCCTCGGAGCCCAGCAGCACCTGACGCAGGTCGGGGCCGGCGGCCGAGGCCGGGGCCACGCCGAGGCGCCACTGCCCGCGGGGCGTGGCGGCGCGCAGGCCGACCACCATCGCGTCGAAGCGTCCGTAGCCGGCCGAGGCCTGCCCGGACGAGCGGGTCGCGGCGAACCCGCCGATGCTGGCGTGCTCGAAGGACTGCGGGTAGTGCCCCAGCACCAGCCCGTGCTCGGCCAGCAGCGCCTCGGCGGCCGGCCCCCGCAGCCCGGCGCCGAGGGTCGCGGTCAGGGACACCTCGTCCAGCGCGAGCAGGGAGTCGAGCCGCACCAGGTCGAGGCTGAGGGCCCCCGCGAGGCCGGCCTCCCGGGCGGTGCGGCCGCCCGCGACGCCGCCGACGACCCCGGTGCCCCCGCCGAACGGCACCACCGCGACCCGGTGGGCCACCGCCAGGTCGAGCACCGCCTGCACCTGGTCGTGGTCGGCCGGGCGCACCACGAGGTCGGGTGCGTCCGCCACGTCCCCGGCGCGGGCGCGCAGCAGGTCCGGGGTCGACTTGCCGGCGGTGCGCAGCCGACGCAGCGCGTCGCCGTCGTCCACGTGCGCGGGGCCGAGGAGGTCGACCAGTGCGGTGCGGACGGCGGCGGGCAGACCGTCGGCCGGGGGCGTGCCGAGCGGCGCGGGCGGCGTCTCGGCCAGCCCGAAGGCGAGCTCGACGAGGCCGCGGGCGGCGGGCGCCAGGGGCTCGGCGCGGTCGGTGGGGCCCCAGCGCTGCGGGTCCATCTCGGTCGGCGGGGCTGTGCGGGAGACGTCCATGCGTTACAGTGTGACATATGCCGTCACTTCGTAACACCGCTGACAGCGAGGGCGACTCCTCCCGCCAGGACGTCTACCTGGACGCGGCGCGCGCCTGCCTCCTCGACCTCGGCTGGCGGCGCACCACCCTCACCGAGGTCTCCCGACGGGCCGCGGTCAGCCGGATGACGATCTACCGCACGTGGGCGGACATGCCGACCCTGCTGGGCGACCTGATGACCCGCGAGTGGTCGCGAGTGATGGCCGACGTGCTGGCGAGCCGCCCCGACGAGGCGAGCCCGGACCGGCCCGTCGACCTGCTCGTGGACGACCTGCTGGCCGCCGTGCGGGCCCTGCGCGAGAACGAGCTGTTCGCCCGCATCGTCGAGCTCGACCCCGAGCTGCTCCTGCCCTACCTGCTCAACCGCCGCGGGCGCAGCCAGGAGCAGATGGCCCAGGTCGTGGCCGGCGCCGTCGCCCGCTGCCAGGAGGCCGGCGCCGCCCGTGCCGGTGACCCGGTGCTCCTCGCCCGCGCGCTGCTGCTCACGCTGCACGGCCACGTCCTCTCCCGCCAGACGATGGTGGACGACGCGGTGGACGAGGCGGCCCTCGAGGCCGAGCTCGCCCACCAGCTGCGGGCCTCGCTCGCGCCCACGGACGGCGCCTGAGATGACCCCCGGCACCACGCCGCGCGTGCGCGCCGGGCTGGCCGACGCGCCGACCCAGGTCGACGTCCTCGTGGTCGGGCTGGGCGCCACCGGCGCCGGCGTCGCGCTCGACGCCGCCGCGCGGGGCCTGCGGGTCCTGGCCGTCGACGCCCACGACCTCGCCCACGGCACCTCGCGGTGGAGCAGCAAGCTGGTGCACGGTGGCCTGCGCTACCTGGCCCACGGCCAGGTCGGGGTGGCGCGCGAGTCCGCGGTCGAGCGGGGGCTGCTGATGAGCCGCACCGCACCGCACCTGACCCACCCGCTGCCGATGCTGGTGCCCCTCGCCGAGGCCACCGGCCACCGCGCCGCCGCCGTCGTGCGCACCGGCCTGGCCGCGGGCGACCTGCTGCGGCACGCGGCCGGCGCGGGCGCGGGCGAGCTGCCCCGCTCCCGCCGCGTCGGCGCCGCCGAGGCTCTCGCCCTGGCGCCCGCCCTGCGGCCCACCGGCCTGCGCGGCGGCCTGCTCGGCTGGGACGGCCGCCTCGAGGACGACGCCCGGCTCGTGATCACCCTCGCCCGGACGGCGGCCCAGCACGGCGCGCACGTGCGCACCCGGGTCCGCGTCGTGGCCACCCGCCCCGGCGGTGCCGACCTGCTCGACACCCGCACCGGGGAGCAGCGGGAGGTCCGCGCCCGCCTGGTCGTCAACGCCACCGGGGTGTGGGCCGGCGACCTGGACCCCTCCCTCCGGCTCACGCCCAGCCGCGGCACCCACCTGGTGGTGCGCACGGCCGCGCTCGGGGGGCTGTCGACAGCGCTCTCGGTGCCCGTGCCCGGCGAGCGGGCCCGCTTCGTGCTGCTGCTGCCCCAGCCGGACGGCACCACCTACGTCGGCCTCACCGACGAGCCGGCCCCCGGGCCGGTGCCCGACGTGCCCGAGCCGACGCCCGGCGAGGTCGCCTTCCTCCTCGACGTGCTCGGCGGGGCGCTCGCCCACCCGCCGGGCCCCGCCGACCTCCTCGGCGCGTTCGCGGGGCTGCGCCCGCTGCTGGCCGGCGCGGGCGGCAGCGGCACCGCGGACCTCTCGCGACGGCACGCCGTCCGCGTGCGGGGCGCCGGGAGTCGTGCCGGTGCCGGTGCCGTGGTCACCGTGGTCGGCGGCAAGCTCACCACCTACCGCCGCATGGCCGAGGACGCCCTCGACGCCGGCCTCGAGGCGACCGGCCTCGCCGCCGGCGCCTGCCGCACCCGCGACCTGCCGCTGGCCGGCGCTGCGCCGCGGCCCGTGCTGGCGGCGCTGGACGCACCGCCCCGCCTCGTCCGCCGCTTCGGCACGGACGCCTCGCTGGTGCTCGCCACCGCGCGCTCCGTCACCGGCCTGGACGACGCCACGCTGCTCGCGCCGGCCTCGCCCACCGCGCCCGTGACCCTCGCCGAGCTGGTCTTCGGCGTGACCCACGAGGGGGCCGCGGAGGTCGAGGACCTGCTGGACCGCCGCACCCGGGTCGGTCTCGTGGCGACCGACGCCGACCAGGTGCGACCCCTGGCCGAGCGGGCGCTCGCGCTGGCCGGCGCAGCGCCCGTCTGAACGGTACGGGCGTGCACGCCGGACCCCCGTCGAGCCCTGCCTTACGGACCGGTACGGCCCGCCGCGACGCGCGTCCAAGAATTGCCTGAAGTCCCCTCCTAGGCCCTCGATCCTCCCTAGGCTCTGCTCATGCCCCTGACTCCCCCGCCCCTCCTCGAGGTCCCCCTGGCGGTCGGCGCGGGCGTCCCCGTCTCCCTCGAGGTCGGACGGGCGACCGCGCAGCTGCGCGCCGGGCGGATCGGCCTGGCCCTGGCAGCCCTCACCTCGGTGGACGCTGATGCACTGAGCGACCTCGACCGCGCCCACCTGCGGCACGCCGAGTGCGACGTGCGCATGGCCCGCGGCGAGCTCGACCAGGCGGCCCGCGTCGTCGAGCGTGCGCGCGCCGAGGCCGCCGGCTCCGACGCCCAGACCCACGCCGTGCTCGCCCTCACCCAGGGTCAGCTCGGCCTGGCCCAGGGGCGCTACGAGGACGCGGCGGGGCACTTCACCACCGTCCACGACCTGCTGCCGTCGGCCGACCCGGCCTGGTTGCCGTGGCGCACCGGCCTGGCCCTCGCGCTCGTGCACCTCTCCCGGCGGCACGAGGCCGAGGAGCACGCCCGCACCCACGTGCGGCTGGCGTTCGCCTCCGGCTCCCAGCACGCCCACGCCCACGCCCTGCGGACGCTGGCCAACGTCACCTCCGCCACCGACCGCGCCGACCTGCTCGAGGCGGCCCGGCAGACGCTGCTCGGCATCGAGGCCGGGCGCCTGACCGCCCAGATCGACACCGACCTGGCGGGTCTGCGGCTGCTCGCTGGCGACCGCGACACCGCGGTGCTGCTGCTGCGCGGGGCCGAGTCGTTCGCCGGCCGCCAGGGCCTCGGCCCGCTGCTGGCCCGTGTGCACAAGCTGCTCGCGATCGTGGGCGAGCAACCGGCCACCACCGGTGGCGAGGCCGTGGCCGACCTGACCCCCGGCGAGCGCCGGGTCGCGGCGCTGGCCATCCAGGGCCTGACGAACCGCCAGGTCGCCGCGGAGCTGCACGTGACGGTCAAGGCCGTCGAGTGGCACCTGTCCCGGGTCTACCGCAAGCTGTCCATCTCCAGCCGTCGGGAGCTGGCCGCCGCGCTCGGCTCCTGAGCCGGGCACCGCGCCCGTTCCCAGCCCCGGCCCGTCCCCGCGTTCGGGCCCCGGCGCCCGGGTGCCGGTGCGACCATGGCGGGCGTGACCGCTGCGACCCCCCGCGCACGTGCGCGCCGCCCGTGGCCGGCGCGCGTCCTCGCGCTGGTCGCCGCGGCCGGGCTGCTGGGCCCGGGGCTGGCCGCCTGTGGGCTGGTGGGCGGCACCCCCCAGGCGCTCGAGGGGCGCGTGCGGCAGGCCCCCGGCGTGGTCGAGGTCGCCGTGCCCGACCCGGACGACGGGGAGCAGGCCCGCATCGACGTCCAGCTGGCCGACGACCTGGACACCGCCTCGGTGGTGGCCGTCGTGCAGCGCACCGTCGACGCCGTCGACTCCGCCGACTACACGCCCTTCCGGCTACGCCTCCTCGACAGCGAGCACTGCACGCCCGAGTCCTGCGGGTGGATCGAGATCGACGGCGACCGACTCCTCGGCCCCGGTGCCGGCGCCGACGTGGCCACCGAGGTCGCCGACGCCGTGGACGTGTGGCGGTCCTGGAGCGACGCCCTGGACGGGTCGGTCGTGCTCTCCCTCGCCTCGACCGACACCCTCACGGCCCGCAGCGACTCGCTGACGCAGGCCCTGGCCGCGCTCGCGCAGGATGCGGTGACCCTGCCCGGCACGCTGGCGGGCCACGTCCGCCTGGACCTCGCCGACCCGCGCCGCCGCCTGGTGGTGACCGGCGCCCCCGACGACCGGGACCGCGACCTCGTGCGACGGCTCAGCGCCGGGCTGCCGCGGGGCGGCGACACGCTCCCGGTGGCCTGGAGCCTCCAGGTCGGTGCCACGGGCTCGGGCGGCGCGGACGTCGACCACGTGCTGCTGCGCGTGGCCACCGCGTCCGCGTCGCCCGAGGGCGTCAGCCGCTGGACGCCCTCGTCACGGCCCCTGCGCCGCTGGCTGGGCTCCGCGCTGCGCACCCTCTCCGACGCGGGGCAGCGCACCGGGGCGGGCACCGTGCAGGTCTCGCTCGAGGACGCGCAGGAGGCCTCCACGACCGCCCTGACCGACCACCCGCTGGCCGTGCGGCGGCTGGGGTGGTGGGTGGCCGGGCAGGAGCCGATCACCCGCCGCGCCGCCTCCCTGCCCGGCGCCGAGGCCTGGGACCGGTGGCTGGCCCAACGGGCTGCCGAGGTCGCCGGTACCGGCTGAGCACGACCGTCCTCCACAGGTCCGGCGCGACCCGCCCGGCACACGGTGCGGCGATGGGGCAGGATGACCCTGTCGAAGTAAAGAAGTGCGGCGAACGTAACGAAGTGCTCGGCGTCTCGACCGTGACCGAACCCCTGGAGGCTGCCCCGCGATGACCGTCTTCCTCGTCCTCGGCGTGGCCGGCGTCCTGGTGCTCGCCCTCTCCCTGGTGCTGGGCGACGTGCTGGACGGGCCGGTCGAGGGTCTCCTCGACGGCCTCTTCGACGGTCTGGGCAGCGACGTGTTCTCCACGGCCGTGCTCGGCTCCTTCGTCTCCGCGCTCGGGTTCTCCGGCGCCATCGCCGAGGCGCTGGGCGCACCGACCCTGGTCAGCACCGCCGTCGGCGTGGGCGGCGGCCTGGTCTTCGGCGCCCTGGCGGTCTGGCTGACCCGGCTCCTGCGCCACGACGACGCCACGGAGCCGCCCAGCACCACCACCGCGGTCGGCTACGAGGGCGTCGTCCTCACCGCCGTCCCGGTCGACGGCTACGGCACCGTCCGCGTGCTGGTCGGCACCCGTGCGCTGCGGGTGAACGCCCGGCTCGACGGCGACCACCCGCTCCCGCTGGAGGCCGGCGAGCGCATCCAGGTCACCGGCTCCGTCTCCCCCACCGCGGTCACCGTCGCGCCCCTGTGGCGCGAGCTGGGCTGACCGCCCACCGCTCCCGGCTCCACCCCCACCGTTCCCGGAAGGAACCCCATGGAACTGCTCCTGCCCATCGGCGGCCTCGTGGTCGTCCTCGTCCTCCTGATCCTGCTGGTCACCAGCCGGTACAAGGTCGCCGGGCCGAACGAGGCGTTCATCGTCACGGGCCGCAAGGGCAGGGCGGTGGTCAACCCGGAGACGGGCGAGCTGACCACGGACCTCTCGGGCCAGAAGGTCATCCTCGGCGGCGGCACGTTCGTCATCCCGTTCGTGCAGAAGCTGGGCACGCTGGACCTCTCCAGCCGCCGCATCTCCGTGCAGATCCGCGGCGCGGTCTCGGGCCAGGGCATCAAGCTCAACGTCGAGGGCGTCGCCATCGTGAAGGTGGGTGGCAACGCCGACCAGATCCGGCTGGCGGCCCAGCGCTTCCTCTCCCAGCAGGAGGACGTCGAGCCGTTCACCCAGGAGGTCCTCGCGGGTGCGCTGCGCTCGATCGTCGGCGGCCTGACGGTGGAGCAGATCATCCGCGACCGTGCCGCCTTCGCCCAGCGCGTGGCGGACGAGTCGGAGAACTCCCTGACCGGCCAGGGCCTCATCCTCGACACCTTCCAGATCCAGGACGTCACCGACGACGGCTCCTACCTGGCCGACCTGGGCCGCCCCGAGGCCGCCCGCGTCGCCCAGGAGGCCCGCATCGCCGAGGCCAACGCGCGCCAGGCCGCCGAGCAGGCGCAGATCGCGGCCGAGCAGGAGATCGCGGTCTCGCAGCGCGTCCTCGCCCTGAAGCAGGCCGAGATCAAGGCCGAGACCGACGCCGCGGCCGCCCAGGCCGCCGCCTCCGGCCCGCTCGCGCAGGCCGACCGTGACCAGGCGATCCTCACGGAGCAGGAGAAGGTGGCCGTGCGCCAGGCGGCGCTGACCGAGCGCCAGCTCGAGACCGAGGTCCGCAAGCCCGCCGACGCGGAGCGCTACCGCGTCGAGCAGGAGGCCGAGGCCAAGCGGTCGGCCGAGATCGCGGCCGCCGAGGCGCGCAAGGCCTCCACCATCCGGGCCGCCGAGGCGCAGGCCGAGGAGGCCCGCCTCACCGGTGAGGCCGAGAAGTCCCGCCGTGCCGCGCTCGCCGAGGCCGAGGCGATCGAGGGTGAGCGCCGCGGTGCCGCCGAGCGCGCCCGTCGTACCGCCGAGGCCGACGCCACCCGCGCCGAGGGCGAGGCCCAGGCCGCCGCGATCGCCGCGGTCGGTCAGGCCGAGGCCGAGGCCATGGACAAGCGCGCGCAGGCGTTCGCCGACTACAACGACGCCGCCGTGCTGCAGATGCTGATCGAGATGCTGCCCCAGCTCGCCAAGGAGGTCGCGGCCCCCATGGCGTCGATCACCGAGCTCACCGTCCTCTCCACCGAGGGCGCCGGTGCCCTGCCGCAGCAGGTGACCACGAACATCGCCCACACGATGGAGATGCTGAAGTCCGCCACCGGGATCGACCTGGAGTCGATGGTCAAGGGCGCCGTCGCCAAGGCCACCCCGGAGGGCGCCGAGACCAGCCTGCCCAACGGCTCCTGACCAGGCCCTCCTGACGCCCCTGCTCGGGGCGTCGGGTGGGCTGGTCCAGCCCTCTGCCCGAACGGGTTACCTCAACCCGGGGAGGCACGGTGAAACGTGGTCCCAGGCTGGTCGTGAGTGCCATGATGCGCGCGTCGACCTCGGAGGGAGCACTTCGATCGACTGCGGAGCCCCTTGCTGACCCCATGCGGCAAGGGGCTCCGTCCCGTCGCGGGGCGTTGTCCCCGCCCCGCGACGGGCACCCTCCGTCCCCGGTCGCCACGGCCCCGCCGGCCCGCTCAGCGTGCGGCGCGGAGGAACCCCTCGATGATCGGCCCGGCCGTGCCGGAGCCCGAGTCGCCGAGATCCACGTAGACCGCCACCGCGAGGTCGCCCTGGGCGGCGACCATCCAGGCGTGGGTGCGGGTCGTGCCGTCGTCGTCGAACTCGGCCGTGCCGGTCTTGGCGATGACCGGCGCACCGGGCACGTCGAGCAGGCCGCGGCCGGAACCGTCGGTGACGACGCCGCGCAGCAGCGACGTCAGCTGCCGGGCCTCGGCCCCGGTGAGCGGCGCGGCGTCGGCGGGCGCCTCGTCCTGCTCGCCGCGGACCAGCCACGGGACGACGGTCTCGCCGGCCGCCACCGAGCCGATGACCGCGGCCATCGTCATCGGGCTGGCCAGCACCCGGCCCTGACCGATCATGTCGGCGGCCGCCTCGGTCTCGCTCTCGGGCTCCGGCACCTGGCCGAAGTAGGCGGGGAAGCCGACCTCGTGGTCGACACCGAGGCCCAGCGAGGCGGCGGCCGCGGCCAGGTCGCCGTCGTCCAGGTCGTCGTAGGAGGAGATGAAGGCGGTGTTGCAGGAGTTGGCCACGGCGGTGGCGAGCGTGACCCGGCCCAGGCCGGAGGCCGGGTAGTCGTCGTAGTTCTCGAACGCGCGGCCGTCGACGGTGGCGGTGGGCGTGCAGGCCACCTGCGTGCTCGGGGTCAGGCCGGCGCGCAGCAGCGCCAGGCTGCTGACGATCTTGAAGGTCGAGCCCGGGGCGGCCTGCCCGTAGGTGGCGACGTTGACGCCGCCGGTGCCGGGCCCGTTGGCGGCGGCCAGGATCGCGCCCGTGCTGGGGCGGATCGCCACCAGGGCGCTGGCGGGGCCGACGTCGGCCAGCAGGGCCTCCGCGGACTCCTGGAGCCCGAGGTCGAGGCTCAGCCGGAGGGGCTTCCCGTCGGTGGGGGCCACCCGGAACAGCTCGCGGGCCTCGCCGTCCCCGTCGTCGGCGGGCTCGGCCTCGACCACGAGGCCGGGCGTGCCGCGCAGCGTGTCGTCGTAGCGGGCCTGGAGGCCGGAGACGCCGGCGACGTCGCCCACGGCGTAGGTCTCGGGGTCCTCGGCGACCATCTCCGCCGTCACGTCCCCCACCGAGCCCAGGATCTCGGCGGCGAAGCCGCGGGTCGGGGCCAGGTCCTGGGTGGAGCGGACGGCCAGGACGCCGGGCACGTCCTCGTAGCTCACCCCGAGCCGGGCCGGCACGTCGGCCAGGCGGTAGGTGATCGCCTCGACGTAGGCCTGGTCACCCGCCTGGCGCACGCGAGAGACGAAGGAGGCCGCGTCCACGTCGGTCAGGCCGGCCAGCGTCCGGGCCGAGGCCAGGGCCCGCTGGAGGCCCACCTGCGACTTGTCGATGCCGAAGGTGACCACCGGGCGCGCGGTGACGAGGGTGCGTCCCCCGGCACCGACCACGTCGCCGCGGTCGGGCGTGAGCGTGGTGGCGTCCAGCGTCTCGCCCTCGGCCAGGGAGGGCTCGACGACGGAGGGCTGCCACACCAGCGTCCAGGACCGGTCGTCGGTGCCGTCCCCGTCCTCGTCGCGGGCCTGCCCGGAGACCTCGAGGTCGGCGGTCGTCTCGTACTCCCAGGCACCGGCCGTGAACGGCCACGACCAGCGCAGGGTGACGCTCGCGCGCGGCTCCTCGCCCTCCTGCGTCCCGTCGGAGGTGATCTCCGCGGAGGTCACGGTGACGGTGGGCTGCAGGTCTCCGAGACCGGCCACGATCTCGCCCAGCTCGGCGTTGACCGCACGCGGCGTCGCGCCGACGACGGCGCCCTGGAGCGAGCCCGCGCTCAGCTGGGTGGCGAGGGCCTCGGCCGTGCTCGCGGGGTCCGCCGGCTCGGGGTCACCGCCCAGCCCCAGCACCGAGCACGCGGAGAGCGGGCCGACGGCCAGGACCGCGAGAGCGGCGAGCCCGGCGGTGCGGGCGCGGGGGGACGAGGGGTGCCGAGACATGCGCCCATGGTCCCAGGACGCACCGACGGCCCCGGCGCCAACCCGCCGGGGCCGTGCTGGAGCTGCTGGAGCGTCCGGGTCAGTCCCGGTTCTTGTGCCGCGGCTTGCGGTCCTTGAAGTCGCCGCGGCCGCCACGGTCGTCGTCACGCCGGGGGCGACCGCCACCGGAGCGGGGGCCGCCGCCGCTGAAGCGCGGGCCCTTGTCGGGCTTGATCTCGATCAGCTTGCCGGAGATCCGGGTGTTCTCCAGGGCCTGGTAGACCGAGGCCGGGAGGTCCGCCGGCAGCTCCACGAGGGAGAAGTCGGGGCGGATCTGGATCTTGCCGAAATCGCGACGGTTGAGGCCGCCCTCGTTGGCCAGCGCGCCGACGATCTGACGGGGCTCGACGCGGTGCCGCTTGCCCACCTCGATCCGGTACTGGGCCAGGCCCTCGCCGCCGCCGCGGCGACGGTCGTGCCCGGCGTTGCCGGAGCGCTCGTCACGACCGCCGCGCTCGGGGCGCTCACGGCCCGGGGGCGGGGTCTCGATGGCGTCGCGGGAGGGGTCGAGCAGCAGCGGGGTGTCGCCCTGCGCCACGACGGCAAGCGCAGCCGCCACGTCGGCCTCGGGTACGTCGTGGTGCCGGACGTAGTGGTCGACGATGTCGCGGAACGCGGTGATCCGCTCGCTCTGCTCCAGCGCCTCGGTGATGGCGTCGTCGAAGCGCGTGAGGCGCGTGGAGTTCACGTCCTCGATGCTCGGCAACTCCATGGCGGCCAGCGGCTGGCGCGTGGCCTTCTCCAGGTGCTTGAGCAGGTAGCGCTCGCGCGGGGTGACGAAGGAGATCGCGTCCCCGGAGCGGCCGGCACGCCCCGTCCGGCCGATGCGGTGCACGTAGGACTCGGTGTCGGTGGGGATGTCGTAGTTCAGCACGTGGCTGATCCGCTCGACGTCGAGACCGCGGGCGGCGACGTCGGTGGCCACCAGGACGTCCAGGGTGCCGTCCTTGAGCTGGCCGACGGTGCGCTCGCGCACGTTCTGCGGCACGTCACCGTTGATCGCCGCGGCGGCGAAGCCACGGGCACGCAGCTTCTCGGCGACCGTCTCGGTCTCCTGCTTGGTGCGGACGAAGACGATCATCGCCTCGAAGTTCTCGACCTCGAGGATGCGGGTCAGCGCGTCGATCTTCTGCTGGTAGCGCACCACCAGGTAGCGCTGGGTGATGTTGCTGGCCGTGGCGGTGCGACCCTTGACGTGGATCTCCACGGGGTCGTTGAGGTACTGCTGGCTCAGCCGACGGATCGTGTTCGGCATGGTGGCCGAGAACAGGGCGACCTGCTTCGTCATCGGCGTCTCGGCGAGGATCGTCTCGACGTCCTCGGAGAAGCCCATCGTCAGCATCTCGTCGGCCTCGTCGAGGACGAGGAAGCGCAGCTCGGAGAGGTCGAGCGTGCCCTTGTCGAGGTGGTCGATGATGCGGCCGGGGGTGCCGACCACGATGTGCACGCCGCGGCGCAGCGCGGAGAGCTGCACGCCGTAGCCCTGGCCGCCGTAGACCGGCAGCACGCGGACGCCGGGGGTCTTGGCGGCGTACTTCTCGAACGCCTCGCACACCTGGAGCGCCAGCTCGCGGGTGGGCGCGAGCACGAGCGCCTGCGGGGAGGACTGCTTCAGGTCCAGGCGGGACAGGATCGGCAGCGCGAACGCCGCGGTCTTGCCCGTGCCGGTCTGGGCGAGGCCCATGACGTCACGGCCGGCCAGCAGCGTGGGTATGGTCTCCGCCTGGATGGCGGAGGGGGACTCGTACCCGACGGCCCGCAGCGCGTCGAGCACCGGCTCGGAGAGACCGAGGTCGGCGAAGCCCGGCGCGGTCTCCTCGACCGCCTCCTCGGGCTGGGTGGCCTGCACGTCGTCGGCGGCCGGGGAAATCTCATCACTCACCTGACAAGGGTAGGGGCTCACCCGCCCGCGGGAGCCATCGTCGCGCCCGCCCCCGTCGAGGCACCCGCTCCCACCGTCTCGACACGCTCCAGGTGAACGACGGGCGACGCGGTCGTTCACCTTCCGTTCACCTTTTCTCAGGACGCCTCCACGGGCGCCGATGAGGACATCGCTGCACGTCAGCGGGCTGCGGCGCCGGCTTCGTCAGGTCGACGGCGACGCCGCGACACGCGTCCGACCCGGGCAATGACGTGCGAAGGGTGAATCACCCTGCTATCTTCGGTGAACAGAAAGTGAACGGGAGGTGTCGATCATGACTGACACTCTGCTGACCGACGGCATCCACCTGGTGTGGGAGAACGTCGTCGAGTCCGATGGCTCCAGCCACCTGGAGTCGCACTGGGAGCGCGACGGCGTCGTCGTGACCCAGGCAGCCTGACAGGCCTCACGGCCCTCCACGACCTGACGGCCACCCGTCAGGCCCCTGCAGCTCGAGCCGCCCTCGGCCAATGAGGGCGGCTCGAGTGCATTTTTCCGGCACGTGCGTGCGCGGTGTCGAGCACCTTAACTCCCAGGTCAGGGCTCGTGCCAGCGCCGGTGCCGAGGGTGCTGCCACGCGGGTGGTCCAGATATTTCTCCGGCGAGGGGGAATGGATCTGGACCGCGGTCCGGTTAGGGTGGTTGAAGTTTGCACGACCTCCCGCCGGGCGGTCGTCCCGCCCGGCGAGATCTCGCCGAACCACCCGATCAGATCAAGGAGATCCACCATGCCGCTCTTCGGCCGCACCAAGACCGAGGCCCCCGCCTCCGCCTTCGACGCCCCCACCCAGACCCTCTCCGACATCTCGGGCGACTACGCGATCGACGCGAGCCACAGCCGCCTGGGCTTCTCCGCCCGCCACGCGATGGTCACCACCGTCCGCGGCCAGTTCCAGGACTGGGAGGGCTCGGCCAAGGTCGACACCGCCAACCCCGCCGCGTCCTCGGTGAAGGTCTCCATGAAGGCCGGCTCGCTGGACACCGGCTCCGCCGACCGCAACGGTCACCTCTACTCCGGCGACTTCTTCGACGTCGAGACCTACCCCGAGGTCACCTTCGTCTCCACCGCCGTGTCCAAGGACGGCGACGACTGGACGATCACCGGCGACCTGACCATCAAGGGCGTCTCCAAGCCGGTCACCATCGAGTTTGAGTTCACCGGCTCGGCCACCGACCCGTTCGGCAACACCCGCATCGGCTTCGAGGGCGCGACCACCATCAACCGCAAGGACTGGGGCCTGGAGTGGAACGCCGCGCTCGAGACCGGCGGCGTCCTCGTCTCCGACAAGATCAAGCTCGAGTTCGACATCTCGGCGATCAAGTCCGCCTGATCCCGCCCGGGCGCGCTGCGCGCCGTCCCCTCTGACTGACAGCGGTCGGGACGAGCGCGCGAGCGCCTCGGACGGACCACGAGGCCGGCACCACCGTGGGGGTGGTGCCGGCCTCGTGCCGTTCCGAGAGGGCCCTCGAGACCGCTCAGGCAGCCGAGCGCGCCGCGCCGGCCGAGGTCATGAACCCGGTGCGGGTCCACTGGTGGCCCGGAAACACGGCGGCCGTGGAGGCACCGGTGCGGGCGCTGACCACCTCGGCCAGCACGTCGCGGTAGTCCGTGGTCACGGGGACGTCGGCGTCCAGGCTGTTCTCCAGGCCCGGCCAGCGGCCGTAGTAGCCGCCCTTGACGCCCGCCCCGGCGACCAGCATCACGCTGCCCCAGCCGTGGTCGGTGCCGCGGCTGCCGTTCTCCTGCACGCGCCGGCCGAACTCGGTGACGGTCACCAGCGTGACCTTCTCGGCCACCGGGCCGAGGTCGGCGAAGAACGCGCCCACGCTGGAGGCCAGCTCGGTGACGTTGTCGACCATCCAGCCGCTCGCGACCGTGCCCATGCCGACGTGCATGTCCCACGAGCCGGTGTCCACGGTGACGGCGGCGACGCCGATGTCCGCCTTGAGCACGCGCGCGACGTCGGCCAACGCCTCGCCGACCCCGCCGGTGTAGCCCCGACGGCGGCCGGTCCGGACCTGCTGGGCGGGTGCCAGGTCGACGAGCGAGGTGAGCGCGGTGCGCACGCCCGCGCCCATCTCCGAGCCCCCCTTCCCCCAGAGCGCGTTCAGCGCCCGGCGGCGCGGCGAGCGGCGGTCGCGGGCGTCCCCGCCGGCCAGCTCGGCGCGGTCCAGCTCGCCGAAGCTCATCACCGTGCTCGGCCCCGCCAGCAGGGTCGGGATGCCCGAGCCCACCGCGAGCGCCTCGACGGTGGCCTGGTCGCCGTTGGCGCCGACGAGGCGGTTGAGCCAGCCGGAGCGCTCGGCGGAGCCCGGGGCGGCGTCCTCGAGCTCCTCCATGGCCGCGAAGTGCGAGCGGTTGGCCACCGGCAGGCCGGTGGCGTGGATGGCGGCCAGCCGGCCGCTCTGCCACAGCGGCATCAGCGGCGACATCGCCGGGTGCAGCCCGAACTGGGCGTCCGCGGCCAGCAGGGCGGCACGCGGCACGGCCGTGGTCGGCCGACCGGCGTAGTAGGCGGCGTCGGCGTGCGGCACGACCATCGAGAGGCCGTCGGCGGCGCCGCGCAGCGACACCACGACGATGACGGACGAGGCCGGGCGCGGCTGCGGCGTCACCGGGCCGGCTGCCGCGGCGCCGCCGGCGTAGGTGATCGACGCGCCGCCGACCATGACGGAGGTGCCGCCGAGCACCGCGCCGCGCAGCAGCGAGCGGCGGTCGGTGAGGAGGCGGCCCTCGGTGCAGCCGGGGTGCGGGGCCACGTCCCCGGTGTCGGGGGTGTCGGGGGCGTCGGGGGCGTGGGACGCGGCGGGGTCGGCGTCGAGCGGGGGGACCGCGTGCAGGGGGCGGTGGGTGGGGTGCGGGGAGGTCATGGGGTTCCGTCCTGGAGGGGATGACCCGGGTCCGTCCTGGACCCGGGCGTGGCGGCTCAGTGGTAGTAGAACTCCGGGCTGTCGAGCACGGCGGCGACGAGCTGGGCCCAGCCGGCGGCGAGTCTGCGGTCGCGGGAGTCGACGCGGACGCCGGGCCCGATCCGGGTGGCGGCCGTGGCCGCCTTGAGGAGGCTGCGGGAGGCGGTGCGGCCCAGCAGCCGGCGGCTGAGGTGGTCGACGAGCTGGTCGAAGCGCAGGCGCCCCTCGGGCACCAGCTGCGTCATCGTCGGGTGGACGACGTCGACGACCGGCCAGGTGCGGCTGGCCATCTGCCAGTGCACCGTCATCGAGGCCAGCGCCCGGGTCGGGGACGCCCAGGCGCGGTTGCCCAGGGGCTGGCCGTCGGGGCGCGGCCAGGCGAAGGGGCTCAGGCCGAGGGAGGCCGCCTGGGAGCGCAGCTGGCGGGCCGCGGAGGCCTCGTTGCGCGGTCGGGTCAGGCGCACGCCCAGCACGCGGTAGGTGGCCACCACGTCGTCGTCCGCGTCGCGCAGCCGACGGTCGACCGCCCGCGCGAACTCCGGCGAGGCGAGCAGCACCCGCAGCACCGGCACGATCGCGGTGTCGTGCTCGAGGTAGGCCTGGGCCAGCCGGTCGACCAGCGCCTCGGGCACCGACTCGGCGTCCACGAAGGTCATGACGAGCTTGGTGGCGATCCGGCGGGCGGTGGCCGGGTGGTGCGCCAGGTAGGTGAGCATCGCGCCCACGGCGTCCTTGCCGGTGGCGTCGGTGTTGGCGTGCGCGAACCCGCACACGTCGACGGCACCGGTGGCGTGCCAGTCGGCCCGGAAGCGGGTCTCGAACTCGCCCCAGGTGAAGGTCCAGCCGGTCAGCACGCGGGCCGCGTCCTTGATGTCGTCCTCGGTGTGGTTCCCCACGCCGACGGTGTGCAGCTCGAGGAGCTCGCGGCCGAGGTTCTCGTTCGGGTGCCACCGCGTGGAGCTGTTGTTGTTGAGGTAGGCGAGCATCGCGGGGTGCGTGGTGGTCGCGCGCAGCAGGTCCTCGAACCGGCCCAGCGCGTGGGCCCGGACGCGGTCGCCGTACTCGACGCGCAGCACGCCCATGTTGTCGGCGGCCACCGGCACGTGCAGGTGGTTCTCCCAGAACTCGGTCATCACCTCGAGCACCTGGTGGGGCGAGACGATGCGGCGGGCGAGCGCGCGCTGGGCGTAGTCGTCCATCAGCAGCCAGAGGCTGCGGGTGCCGGCCGTGTGCCGGGCCAGCACCTCGACGCCGGTCAGCGAGAGGTCGGGCCACCAGCCGGCCACCAGCCGGTCGGCAGCACCGGGGTCGGCGGTCGCGGCGGCGACCTGGGCCTCGAACCAGGCGGGCCCGCCGAGGCGGGTCACCTCCTCCACGAGGTCGGGGGTGATGCCGTAGGTGAAGCGGTTGAGGAGGTGCCGGTCGGCACGGCTCGCGACGGGGGTCGCGTTCCAGCGGCGGGGGCGGCGCGTGCGGGACGCGGCCGCGGCGGCCGGGCTGGTGGCGACACCGGTGGCCGCGGCGCCCGCGACGAGGGTGCCGCCGCCGAGGGCGCGCAGGGCACGTCGGCGGCCGAGGCCGGTCGGGGCGGGGCGGAGGTGGAGCGGGGCGGGTGCGTCCTGGGCACCGGTGGCACCGTGGACGCTGCTGGCGGAGCTGGTCACGGGAGTTCTCCTGGTCTGGGGTCACCCGGAACGTCGGCGTCCGGCGCAACCGATTGAGGAACGCAGCCCGACGAACGTCGGACCTTCACATCTCCCTCATGCGCTCGGGACCCTCGTCCCACGCCTCCGGGACACTCCCGGGGACGCCCACGTGCCCACCCGAGCGGCCCTGCACCGGGCCCGCTCGCGCCGCTCGCTCGCGCTGCCCGGGCGCAAACCCGTGGCGCCGTCCGGGGGCCGTGCCCGACACTCCTCGGGTGCCCGACGACGCCGCCACCGTGCCCCTCCCGACGCTGCCCGCGGGCTACCGCGCGCGCCGGCTCGTCCTCGCCGACGCGGCGGCCGTGACCGCCGTCGTCGCAGCCCAGGACGTCGCGGACACCGGCGAGGTGATGGTCGAGGAGGCGGACGTGGTGGGCGACTGGCAACGTCCGTCCTTCGACCTGGCCACCAGCGCGGTGGGCGTGGAGACGGTGCCGGACGACGCCGCCTCGAACTCCGGTACGGGCTCCGGGGCGGGCTCCGGGGCGGGCTCCGCGACTGCCCAGCAGCCCGGCGTCCTCGTGGCCGTCGCCGAGGTGCACCGCGACCGGGCGGAGGTCGCCGTCCACCCCGACCACCGTGACCGCGGTCTCGGCACCGCTCTGGACCACTGGGTGCTCGCGCTGGCCCGTGCCCGGGGCGAGCGCAGCGTCGGCTCGCCCGTGCTCGAGGGCTCCGCCGGCGACCGGCTCCTCGCCGACCTCGGCTGGGCCGTGCGCTGGCACAGCTGGGTGCTCGCGCTGCCCGAGGGCGTCGACGTGCCCGAGCGGCCACTGCCTGCGGGCTACACGGCGCGTGCGGCCGCACCGGAGGAGCACCGGGCCTGCTGGACGCTGAACGAGGACGCGTTCCTGGAGTGGTCCGACCGCCCCCGCGACGGCTACGAGGACTGGGCGGCGCTCACCGTCGAGCGCCCCGGCTTCGAGCCGTGGCAGCTGCGGGTGGTGGTGGACGAGGCGGGTGAGGTCGTCGCGCTGGCGCTGGTGCAGATGATGACCACCGAGCAGGGCGGCAGGGAGCGCACCGAGGCCTACGTGGCCCGGCTGGCGACCCGGGCCGACCAGCGGGGTCGAGGTCTCGCGCAGGCGCTGCTCGTGGACGTCTTCGCCGAGGGACGCCGTCGCGGCGCGAGCCTGTGCACGCTGTCCACCGACTCCCGCACGGGCGCACTGGGGCTCTACGAGAAGGTCGGCATGCGGGTCACCTCGTCGTGGGTGAACCGGGCGGCCGCGCTCGACTGAGCGCTCAGGCCGGCAGCACCACCGTGGAGACCACGCGGGTGACCGAGGGCCGCACCGGCGTCGAGGAGAAGCCGAAGCCGGGCTCGGGGTCGACCGGTGCGAGGTCGCCCAGGTCCACCCCGTCCAGGCTCCCACGGGCGCGGACGACGGCGTGGTGGTCGAGCGCCCCGTAGTACTCGCGCCTCCCGTGCCCGGCGCTGCCGCGGGTACGCACGCCGCGCAGCAGCAGGCGGGCCACCGGGTCGGTGAGGGTGCTGAACGCCGGGCTGCCGGCCAGTCCGCGGGGCACCAGGCGCAGCGCCGTGCCGAGGGCGGTGCGCCCGCCGACGTCCAGCGTGAGCTCGAGGCTGTCGGAGCGGACCCGCCACCCGTCGGCGGCGAACGGCTCCACCCGCACCTCGTCGAAGGTGTAGGTGCTCGCGACGAACTCCGCGACCGCGCGGCTCGGGGCCAGCAGCAGCCGGCGTCCGCCGGCCGTGGCCACCATCGCGTCGGCGAACGCGCCGAGCGGTGAGGTGTGCCAGGCGCCCACGACGACGCGGACCCCCGACGTGGAGCCGACCCCCGCGATCGCGCCGGAGAAGCGCTGCACGCGGGGGCCGGTCGTGGTGCTCACCGCGCCAGCGTAGGCATCCGTGCCAGGGAGGCGGGTCGGGCGCGGGCGCCCCTCACTCCTGCGAGCCCTCCTCGGACTCGGACTCGGTCTCGGCGTCGGGAGCAGCCGGGGCATCCTCCTGGGGCCCGGGCTCAGCGAGGATGCCGTAGAGGCGGCGGCGGACGTCGGCCAGCACCCCGGCCGCGGCCTCGCGCTGGGCGGCGGAGCCGACGACGGCGACCTGCCAGACCGCGGCGAGCAGCTGCCCGACCTCGGCCCGCAGCTCGGGGTAGGCGTCCTCGCCCGCGTCGGCCTCGGCGTCGAACGGCGCCCAGACCTGGGCGAGCTCCTCGGCGTGCTCGTCGGCCCAGGCGCGGCCGGCGTACGTCAGCTCGAGCCGGCGACGGTTGCCGGCGGTCACGGTGACCACCAACCCCTCGTCCTCGAGCTGGGCGACGGTCGGGTAGACCGAGCCGGGGCTGGGGCGCCAGGCGCCGTCGGTGCGCTCGCCGATGCGCTGGATGGCCTGGTAGCCGTTCAGCTCCTGCTCCGCAGAGGCGGCCTCGACCAGCACGGCGAGCAGCGCGATGCGCACGTCCCCGCGGCGCACGGGCGGGCGGCCCTCGCGACCGGGCAGACCGCCGCGTCCGCCGGGGCCGCCGAGGCCGAGCAGCGCCACCCACGGCGGCAGCGGGCGGCCGGGGCCCTGGTGCGGGCCGTGGTGGCCGTGCCGGCCCCCGGGGCCG
>NZ_JAMOIL010000008.1 GCF_023656415.1 Nocardioides bruguierae | reverse complement strand
CCAGGACCGATGCTCAGGAACCAGCTCCCAGAAAGCTCTCTCGACGCTCCGCCGTACCCGCGGCCGGCCTCCGACACCCATACACCCCTCCAGGGCTAGGTGTTGCGACCACCGCATGAACCCAAGCCGTGATCGGCCTGCACAACGTCACGGACTATCCGGGAGGTGCCTCAGAGCTCGACGGACTCCCCGTCGGCCAGCGCGGGGACCTCCAAGCCGGTGATCCGCTGGAGGAACGAGGTGAACCCGCCCTTGCCCTGCTCGCTGAGCAGCAGGTCGTGCAGCTGGATGGCCCGGGTCGGCTGGAGGCCGAGCACGAAGTCGGCGGCCTCGCCGGTCTTCGACCACGGCCCCGAGGACGGCACGAGCGCGAGCTCGACGGACCCGACGATCTCCTCGGGCACGAGGTAGCTGTCACCGGGGTGGTAGACGCCGGCGGTGAAGAACGCGACGTTCTCGGGCGTGGGCACGGTCGCGTGGATCTCGGCGTGCTCCTTGCCGAACGCGCGCACGGTGAAGCCGGCGGCCTCGATCGTGTCGCCGTGGCCGACGGGGCGGGTGCCCTCCAGGCTCGGCACGACGGACGCCGGCACGTAGACCGGCAGGTCGGGCCGGCGGCCGAGCTCGGCGGTGACCGCGTCGGCGTCGAGGTGGTCGGGGTGGTCGTGGGTGACCAGCACGGCGTCGGCCTGCGCGAGCAGCTCGGCGGCGTTGGCGGTGAACGAGCCCGGGTCGATCAGCAGGGTGCCGCCGTCCTCGCCGTGCAGCGTGACGGTGGCGTGGGTGTGCTTGACCAGGCGCATCGGGGGATCTCCTCGGGGCAGAAGTTGCAAGGTGCAACCAAAGCCTAGGCCGGGCGCCCCAGGTGGGGTCGCCCGGCCGGGGGAGGAGTGGTGGGGATCAGGCCTGGACGGGGATGTCCAGCGAGGCCAGGAGCCCCTCGATGCGCGCCTTGATCTCGTCGCGGATGGGGCGGACGGACTCGATGCCCTGGCCGGCCGGGTCGTCGAGCTGCCAGTCCTCGTAGCGCTTGCCCGGGTAGAACGTGCAGGCGTCCCCGCAGCCCATGGTGATGACGACGTCCGAGGCCTCGACGGCCTCGTCGGTGAGCACCTTGGGGGAGTTGTGCGCGATGTCGACGCCCTGCTCGGCCATGGCCTCGACGGCGACCGGGTTGATCTGGTCCTTCGGCGCGGACCCGGCCGAGAGCACCTCGACCCGGTCGCCGGCCAGGTGCTGCAGCCAGCCCGCGGCCATCTGCGAGCGGCCGGCGTTGTGCACGCAGACGAACAGGACGGTGGGCCGGGGCGTGCTGGCGGGGGTGGTCATGCGATCTCCTCGGAGGACGGTGCGGACGATGTGGCGGGGGATGCTGCGGAGGGATGGGCGGACGCGGCGGGGTCGGGCAGGTCCGCCGCGGACAGGGTGGGGTAGAGCAGCCTGACCAGGGCGAACGCGAGGGCGCCCCCGAGGAGCTGGCACCCGATGAAGGGGAGCACCGCGACCGGCGCGATGCCCGCGAAGGTGTCGGAGATGCTGCGGGCGACGGTGACCGCCGGGTTGGCGAAGCTGGTGGACGACGTGAACCAGTAGGCGGCGGTGATGTAGCCGCCGACGGCGAACGCCACCACGTGACCACGCCCCGACCGGACCGTGCCGAAGACGATCAGCACCAGGCCGATCGTGGCCACGACCTCGGCCAGCCAGTGGGCGCCCGACGAGCGGTCGTTGGTCGAGACCGAGACCGCGGGCAGCTCGAACATGAGGTTCGCGACGACGGTGCCCAGCAGGCCGCCGACCACCTGGCAGGCGATCAGCACGCCCGCGACGGACGACCGCACCAGGCCGAGCGCCAGCTCCACCAGCGTCACCACCGGGTTGAAGGAGGCCGAGACCGGCTGGAGCGCCAGGATCAGCGCCACCAGCACCGCGCCCGTGGCGATCGTGTTCTCGAGCAGCTGGAGGCCGGCGTCCTCGCTCAGGGTCTGGGCGAAGATGCCCGACCCGACGACGGTCGCGACGAGGAAGGCGGTGCCGACCAGCTCGGCGACACCCTTGCGCAGCAGGTCCATCAGTCGCACCCCGGCGTCCGCTCGGAGGTGCCCACGCCGGCCGGCGCCGCGAGCAGCGCCGCCACCGATCCGAGGGTCTCGGCGCGCACCCGGTAGTACGCCCAGGTGCCCCGCTTCTCGCGGTCCAGGACGCCGGCGGTGTGCAGCACCTTGAGGTGGTGGCTGATCGTCGGCTGGCTCAGCTCGAAGGCCTCCTGCAGGTCGCACACGCACGCCTCGCCGCCCTCGTGGGCGGCGACGAGCGAGACGATCCGCAGGCGGACCGGGTCGGCCAGCGCCTTGAGCAGCGGGACGACGGCCTCGGCCGCGTCCGCGTCCAGGGGCTGCGCCGTCAGCGGGGCGCAGCAGGCGGCCGCCTCGGCGGGCGGGGTGGAGATAGACACAGGTGAATATTCACCTCGGTCGATGTCCGGTGTCCAACCGTGGGGTGGCCACCGGGTGAACGGTGGCCGGCCCCGTTCGGCCCGGGCGGCTCAGTCCTGCTTCTCGGCCCCGGTACCGGTGCCGGCGCCCCCGTCGCGCTGCGCGAGCCCCGCGAGCATCCGGTTGTAGGCCTCGAGGTCGGCGTCCCCGTCGGCGTCGGCCCGCCGGTCGGCGCGCCTGGCGGCGCGCTGGTCGGAGGTGAACCACTGCGCGACGAGCACGATCAGCACGAGGACCATCGGGATCTCCCCGGTGCCCCACGTGATCGCGCCGCCGAGGCGCTGGTCGTCGGCCAGGTCGACGTAGGAGAGGTCGAGGATCGAGTAGTAGTCGGCCCCGATGATCCGCTCCGAGCTCATCAGCGCCACGGCGAAGAAGGCGTGGAACGACATCGAGCCCAGCAGCAGCCCCAGCCGGGCCAGGTGACCGAGGCGGTGGGCCAGCGGCGCGGAGCCGATGAGGACCTCGAAGAAGAGGTAGCCGGCCAGCAGGAAGTGCAGCTCCATCGCGGCGTGGCCGACGTGGGTCTCCATCAGCCAGTCGAACAGGCCGGAGAGGTAGATGACGTAGAGGCTGCCGACGAAGTTCACCGCAGCCACCACGGGGTGGGTGAAGAAGGCGACGTAGGGCAGCCGCAGGAAGTCCGAGAGCATCTGCCGCGGTCCGCGACCACCCGGCACGTCGGCGCCGGGCAGGGCCCGCAGCGCCAGGACGATCGGGTTGCCGAGCACCAGCATGATCGGGGCGATCATCGAGATGAGCATGTGCGCCCCCATGTGGGCGCTGAACATGACGGTGCCGTAGACGCCGACGCCGCCCATCGTCGCGTAGGCGACCACGGCGAGGCCGGCGAACCAGAGCACCGCCCGCCACCACGGCCAGGAGTCGCCGCGGCGACGCAGCGTCACCAGGCCGACGACGTAGCCCGCCCCGCCGAGCCCGACGACGGCCATGCCGATGCCGGAGGGCTGCACGAGGGTGAGCAGGTGCTCGACGGTCACGGCGGGCGGGATGGGCCCGCCCAGCAGCGACTCCGCGGCCGAGCTGTACGGCTCGCCGACGGGTGGGGGCGTGCGGCTCAGCGCCACGCCGAGGCCCACGGCGGCGGCCATGAGGGACAGCTCGATGCCGGTGAGCGTGACCAGCGGACGCCAGGCGGCTGACGTGGCGGCGTCCTCGCCCTCGGCCGCGGCGGCGGCGACGCGGGTGTGCACGAGCGCCCGGGCGCGGGCGGCGACGACGCCGAGCAGCACCAGCAGCAGCACCTTCACCAGGGCCGCGCGGCCGTAGTCGCTGGTGAACCAGCCCGAGAACGTCGCGATGCGCACGGCGGCGTTGACGACGCCGGTCACGGCGACGACGAAGAAGCACCACGCGGCCAGGGAGGAGAACCGGCGAGCCGCGACCGCGCGGGGGCGCGGCCGGTCGGCCAGGTACCACCACAGCGCGACGACGCCGCCGGTCCACAGCCCGACCGCACCGACGTGGACCACGAGGCTGACGATCGCCGTGTCGTGGCTGCCGGACGCGCTGGAGTGGCCGGTGAACGCCGGCGGCAGCAGCGCGACCAGCGCGATGACGAGCACCCACACGGAGGCGTGGACGCTGAAGACGAAGCGGGCCGCCACGGCGACCACGAGCGCGAGGCCGGCCTGCACGAGGAGGGCCTGCCCCTGGTCCACCTCGAGCGCGAAGCCCTGCACGGCACGCCAGCTGAACCCGGAGACCGGGATGGCGAACTGGTCCGACCAGGTCAGCACGAGCTCGACCAGGGCGAGCACGGCCCACACCGGTGCCAGGCGGCGCACGGTGAGCACCGCCCGCACCGAGCGGCCGGTCAGCTCGGTGCTGGGGGAGGGCAGCGCCAGCAGCGGCACGAGCAGCGAGCCGACGACCACGAGCCCGACGAGCATGGCGGCGTAGGTGACGATCGGCAGGCCCCAGCCGGTCAGCGGCCCGGGGTCGGGCAGGCCCTCGGGCGCGGGGACGGGGGCGCCGCCGGCCAGCTCCAGCGTCAGCCACAGGACCAGCAGCCCGGCGATGACCAGGGCGCCGGCCACCGGCCCGCGGGGCCGGGACACGACGGCGGCCGCGCCGGGCTGCTCGGTGGTGGGCTGCTCGGTGGCGGGCTGCTCGGTGCCGGGCTGCTCGGTGGCCCCGGCGTCGGGCTCCGTGGAGGTCACGACGAGGACCGCCGCGACAGCAGCAGGAGGCCGCCGGCCAGCAGCACCAGCACCACGGGCACGCCGACGGTCAGCGCGTTGCGCGACAGCCAGGAGCCGTCGTCCTCGGTGCTCGGGGTGCTCTCGGTGGCGCCGTCCGTGGTGGCCTCGGCGCTGGTGGCCGGGGCCGACGGGGAGGCGGACGCGGAGGCCGAGGCCGAGGTAGACGCGGAGGCGGAGGCCGACGGGGACGCGGTCTCCCCGGCGGCGACGGTGAAGCTGATCTGCCCGGAGACCGGGTGCCCGTCGGCGGAGACGACGCGGTAGGCCATCGTGTAAGCGCCGGCCGGGCCGTCGAGCAGCGCCTGGGTCACCAGGTTGTCGCTGACCACGGGGTCGCCGTCGGCCACCTCGCTGCCGTCGGGGGCGGTCACGACCACGTAGGCCGGGTCGGACATCTCCTCGGAGAACTCGAACGTCACCGACGTCGGCAGCGCGTCGAGCGACGCACCGTCCTCGGGGTCGGTGCCGATGAGCGAGGCGTGCGCGGAGGCGGGGGCCGCCCCCACCGTCAGCAGCAGCGCGGCCAGCAGGGAGACGAGCAGGGAGACGAGCAGGGAGACGAGCAGCCCCGCCGCGCCCGTGCGGGCGAGGCCTGCGCGGGCGGGGTGGGACAGGTGGTGCGCGGGTGTCACAGAAGAGTGCTCCAGTAGCTCCAGAAGGCCTCGCCGATCGCCGCGATGAAGACCAGGTACCAGGCCAGGACGATCACCAGGCGGTAGGACCAGAGGCCGTGGACGAGGCGGCTGCCCGAGGACATCCGGGCGGCCGACAGCGTCGACCAGACGAAGAGGGGGATGGTGACCGTCCACACGACCATGCAGTACGGGCACAGGGCCTTGATGTCGTAGAGGCTCTGCCAGGCGAGCCAGTGGATGAACACCAGGCCGGCGGTGCAGCCCAGGGCGAGGCCCCAGTGTATCCACACCGGCAGGCGGACGCCGGAGGCGAGGACGACGCCGACGGTCACGACCACGGAGAAGCCGAGGATGCCCAGGAACGGGTTCGGGAACCCGAACAGGGCGGCCTGGTCGGTGGACATGACCGACCCGCAGGAGAGCACCGGGTTGAAGTTGCACGACGGCACGTAGTTCGGGTCGAGCAGCGTCTCGACCTTCTCCACGGCGAGGGTGAACGCCGCCAGGAGGCCCAGGGCCCCCAGCACGGTCACGAGGACGCCGCCGGCCCGGGTGGGTCGCAGGGCGGCCTCGAGGGCCTCCTCGTCGTACTCGACCGCCTCGTCCTGGGGCTCGTCGATGGCGTCGTGCGCGGTGGTGGACACGGGGGTCTCCTGGGGTGCGGGCGGGCTCACGTGGCGAGCAGGTGCTGGGCCACGGCCTCCCCGTCGGCGGCGCCCGGGGGGACGGCGTAGACGGCCGAGCCGATCGTCGTGATCCACTCGTTGAGGCGGTCCAGCTCGGCCAGGCGCTGCTGCACGGGGACGAACTGCTTCACCGGATCTGCAGCGTAGGCGATGAACACCAGCCCGGCGTCCTCGCCGCTGGGTCGTGACACGTCCGGGACCGTGTAGTTGTACGGACGACGCAGGAACTTCTCCTCCGGCGTCCGGGCGGTCGCCCGCGCGATGTGGCTGGCGGGGTCGATGACCTTGAACCCGAGCTCGTCGGTGGCCGAGAAGTCGGCCGTGTCGTGCTCCTTCGTGCCGGTCAGCGGGGCGCCGGTGTCGAGCCGACGTCCCACCGTGTTCTCCCGGCCCGCGCGGTCGACCTTGTCCCAGGACTCCATCCGCGCCCGGATGCGGCGCACGATCATCACGCTGCCGCCCTCGAAGCCGCTCTCCTCCGACCAGATCAGCCGGGAGAAGTCGTCGTCGGTCTCGGCGGGGTTCACGGTGCCGTCGACCTGGCCCATGACGTTGCGCACCGTCGTGCCCTCGGCCTCGGTGCCGACGGCACGGCGGTAGCCCTCCTGCATCCACCGCACGTCGGCGAAGGCGCGGGAGTCCTTGAGCAGCATCCGGCGGCAGTGGGCCAGCGTCAGCGGGTCGTCGCAGCAGATCTGCACCGCCACGTCCGTCTGTCCCCAGGCGTCCTCGAGCCGGTCGGTGGAGAACGCGGGCAGCTCCTCCAGCGTCATCGAGGTGCCGGAGAAGTGCTCGCGCACCACCCGCGGCCCGAACCCGAAGGTCACCGACAGGCTCGCGGGCCGCTCGGCCAGCTCGGGCTCGTTGTCGGCCAGTGCGGCCACGCCGCGCGAGAGGCGGGAGGCATCGTCGGAGAGCAGCCGCATCATCCGGCCCAGCGCCTCGCGGTCGACGACGTCGTGCAGGTCGAGGCCGAGCAGGGTCAGGTAGGCCTGCGGGGGCGTGGCCACGCCGGCCTGGTGGGCGCCGTGGAAGGCCACGGTGCGCATCCCGACCTCCGGCCGGCTGCCGGCAGCGCTGCCGTCGGTGGTGGTGGCGCCGGTCGCGGTGGTGGACGCGGCGGGGCCGGTCGCGCCGGTGGCGGCACTCGCCGCCACCCAGCCGACACCGGTGCCGCCGAGGGCGGCGGCACCGGTGCGCAACAGCTGGCGCCGACCGAACCCGCGCGCCCGGCGGGGCTCGTCGGCCCCGTCCGGGACGTGCTCGGGGGTGTGGTCGGCGCTCATCAGGAGTCGCTGCCCTCGCTCATGTCCGTGCCGGACATGTCGGAGTCCTCGTCCATCCCGTCGGAGTACTCCTCGTCCGCGCCGGTGTACTCCTTCACGACGGCGTCCACATCGAGCGTGGAGTCGTCCTCGAAGGTGAGGGTCACGGTGACGGTGTCGCCGGGCAGCAGGTCGTCGGAGACGCCCATCAGCATCACGTGGTCGCCGCCGGGGGCGAGCTCGTGGCCGTCGCCGGCGGCGAGGTCGAAGCCGCCGTCCTTCTCCTGCATCTGCATCGAGCCGTCGTCGGTCTCGACGGTCTCGTGCAGCTGGACCATCGAGGCCGCCTCGGTGGTCGCGGAGACGAGCACGGCGTCGGCGTCCCCGTCGTTGGTCAGGGTGCCGAACATGGCGGTCATGTCGCCCGCGTCGACGGCCTTGACCCACGGGTCGGTCACCGTGACGGAGGACGCCTCGGTGCTGCTGCTCGTGGTGCTGCTGGTGGAGGTGTCGCCGGCGGCGTCCGTGGCGGCGTCGTCGGAGCCACAGGCGGTCAGGCCCACGCCGGCGGTGAGGGCGAGGGCGGTCAGGGGTGCGAGCGCGCGCAGGCGCGCGGTGGTGCTGGGCATGGGTGGTCCTCGTGGGGTGTCGTCCTGGCGGCGCACGCAGGTGCGCCGGTGGTGGGAACCGCAGGACCGGGGCGCGCCGGAGGACCCCGGTGGGGCTCGACGTGCGGCGGCCTGCTCAGGCGACGGTGGGCGGTCCGCGCAGGACCGGCACCGACCGGGCCCACCCGGAGACCGGCGCGGGCACCACGAGCGCCGCGGACCACGTCCGCGAGCAGGGGGTCAGGACGGCGGCCACCGCCGCGGCCCGACGCAGCAGCGCCACCGGCAGCACGAGCCGCCGTCCGGTGAGCGCGAGCACGGTGAACAGGGCCTTCTCGCCGACCGCGAGCCACAGCCCGACGGCCACGGCCGCCAGCGTGTGCGCCAGCATCATCGGCGCGTGCGCGGTCATGTCGGCGACCAGGTGGGCGACGGGCAGCGCGGGCGCGACGTGCGCGACGTCCGCCGTGCCGGACCAGGCCTCGGCCAGGGAGCCGACCCGGTGTCCGTCGACGGTCGGCAGGGTCGGGCCGCCGGCCCCGGCGACCGGGCCGTGCGTGGCCGCGGTCGTGGTGGCGTCCCCGGCGTGGCCGGCGGTGAGCGTGAGCGCCAGGTGGACGCCGGTCTGCCCCAGCACCGTCAGCACCACGATGCGCAGCGCGGACGCCGGCCGGGCCAGCGCGGGCGCCACGAGCACGATCGTGGCCACGAGCAGCCCGAGCATGGCGCCGGGGCCGGGGAGGAGTCCGGCGGCGCTGGTGTGGCCCACGGTGCCGAGGAGCAGCACCAGCGAGCCGAGCAGCGCCGCCCGCGACCACAGCGCCCCGGGGCCGACCTGGCCCTCGCGGCGGGTGCGCGGGGTGCTGCTGCTCACGACGGAGGAGTCTCGCACGGCCGCGCGGGGCCGTCCGAGTCGGCAGGACCTGCGACCCGGGTGCGCGGGCGCCGCGGCCAGGGCGGTGCTCCGGCCCCCGACCGCGGCGTCCTCGATCACCCCTGCGGGTGGAGGAACCACCCGGATGTGGTGACTCGCTCGAGGACACCTTCACCGTGCCCCGCCGCCGGCGGGTTCATCTCACCCGGCCGGGTGCCGTCCATACAGGCCGGACGCTGGTCCGGTGGGCGATCCACAGGTCCCACCCAGTTCTCGCGTCGATGCACGCGAGGTGGGTGAGTGTGAGAGCATGGTGGTAGTCGCAGCGAGGCTCCTACCCCGGGAGCCGCCGACCCGAGGTGCCGGCAGGCGCCGGGACCCTGGGTCGCACACCTCGCCGACCACCTCTCCTCGGCCCTGTCGTCGTCTCCACGACGACCGGTCCGTCGGACCCGTACCCGGGCGCGACGCCCGGGGCCCGGTGGTCGACCCGGTGCCCGGCGCACGTCGGCGAGCGCTGCGCGAGAAGCCTGCCTGCCGCGTCCGAGGAGTGGGACCTCGGGCGCAGGTGCCGACCGGTCGAGCCCTGAGGGCTCGGCGAAGGAGGAGCCAGTGGCTCGACGAGCCCCACGACGCTCGCAGAACGGACGCTCGCAGCGCCGTGTGCGCGACCTGGACAACGAGGGGATCATCCCCGTCCTCGCCCGCGCCGTGCGCGAGGTCGAGAACGCTGCCCAGCGCGGCCCCGTCTCCGGGTCCGGCCGCACGAAGTTCCAGGTGGTGGCCCTGCTGGTCCGCGAGGAGCGGGCCCGGCTGAAGGCCGACACCGAGAGCACGGAGTCGCAGCGGGCCGAGCAGCTCAAGCGGCTCGACGGCATCGCGACGATCCTGGCCAAGACCGGCACCCGCGACACCTCGCTGCTCCAGCTGCTCGCCGAGGACGCCGAGATCGGTGCCGACGCCCGGGCGCTGCGCCGGGAGATGATGGAGCGTGCCGGCCTCGAGGTGCCGGACGAGCCGGCCCCGGCCCGCCGCAGCGGCCCCGACGGCCTGGAGGGCACCGAGCACCGCCGCGTCACGCCGGCCTCGGTCGTCTCCCGCCGCCTCTCGAACCCGTTCCTCAAGCCGGACTTCACCGGCGTCCCGCTCCAGGCCCGCCCCCGCCGCCTCGCCGGCTGGGAGCTGCTGGGCCCGCTGTTCCGCAGCTTCGAGTACGGCGGCGCGTCCGCCTGCATGCCGCTGCCCGAGCCCGACTCGCTGCGCGCGCCCGGCACCGCCACGCTGATGAAGCACCAGGCGCAGGTCATCGAGGCCGCCGCGTCCGGCCACCGCACCTTCCTGCTCGCCGACGAGCCCGGCCTCGGCAAGACGGCCCAGGCGCTGCTCGCCGCGCAGGCCGCCGACGCCTACCCGCTGCTCGTGGTCGTGCCCAACGTCGTGAAGACGAACTGGGCCCGCGAGGCCGAGCGCTGGACGCCGGGCCACCCCGTCACCGTGGTGCACGGCGACGGCGACGACATCAACGGCTTCGCCGACATCGTCGTGGTCAACTACGAGATCCTCGACCGGCACGTCGGCTGGCTCGGCGAGCTCGGGTTCCAGGGGATGGTGGTCGACGAGGCGCACTTCATCAAGAACAAGACCTCCCAGCGCAGCCAGCACGTGCTGCACCTCTCCGAGAAGATCCGTGCCCGCGGCGGCCGCCCGCTGCTGATGGCGCTGACCGGCACCCCGCTGATCAACGACATCGAGGACTTCCGAGCGATCTGGCAGTTCCTGGGCTGGATCGACGACGTCGCGCCGCTCGGCCCGCTGGCCGAGTGCCTCGACGAGCTGGGCCTCAACCCCGCCGACGGTCCGCAGTTCTACGGCGCCGCCCGCACCTGCGTGGTGAACCAGGGCATCGTCCGGCGCCGCAAGGTCGACGTCGCCGCCGACATCCCCGCCCGCCGCGTCGCGGACCTCCCCGTCGAGCTGGACGACGCGCTCGGCCGCTCCATCAAGGCCGCCGAGGCCGACCTGGCCAAGCGGATGGTCAGCCGGTACCACACGGCGCTGGAGACGCGGATCTCCGGGCGCACCGTCGAGGGCATCGACCACGAGCTGGTCCGCCGCGTCGCCGGCTGGGAGCTGGAGGACTCCTCCGGCAGCGCCGACGGCGAGAACGTCTTCTCGATGGTCCGGCGCATCGGCCAGGCCAAGGCGGGCCTCGCGGCCGACTACGCCGCCCAGCTGGCCCGCAACGTCGGCAAGGTCGTCTTCTTCGCCAAGCACGTGGACGTCATGGACACCGCCGAGCGGCTCTTCCACGAGCGCGGCATCCAGTACTCCTCCATCCGCGGTGACCAGACCCCCGGCGTGCGGCAGAAGAACATCGACGCCTTCGTCGAGGACCCGGACGTCGAGATCGCCGTCTGCTCGCTCATGGCCGCCGGTGTCGGCCTGAACCTCCAGGTCGCCTCGAACCTGGTGCTCGCCGAGCTCTCCTGGACCGACGCCGAGCAGACCCAGGCCATCGACCGCATCCACCGGATCGGCCAGGACGAGCCCGTCACCGCCTGGCGCGTCATCGCCGCCCACACGATCGACACCCGCATCGCCGAGCTCATCGACTCCAAGGCCGGCCTGGCCGCCGTGGCGCTCGACGGCTCCGACGAGGAGGTCGGCTCCTCCGGCGACGTCCAGCTCGAGGCGCTGGTCTCCCTGCTCACCTCCGCCCTGGAGGCCGAGGAGAAGGCGCAGGTCGGACGCCGGCGCAAGCGCTCCGTCATCGCCCGCTGACCCCGCCGGCCGCCACCCGCCCCTCACCGGACGGGTGGCGGCCGCGGCACGTGCCTTGTCGGCGACGGCCGCGGCGCGGGAGCCTCCGCTCGTCGGCAGCCGGCCGACGGCGAGCGAGGGGGGTCCGGTGTCGCTGAGAGGTCTCGTCCTGCCACCGCAGCAGCGCCGGACGCTGGAGGAGATGACCACCGAGCTCGACCTGCGGGTGGGGGACCGGCGCAGCCGGCTCACCGCCTACTGGACGATGCTGACCCTCTCCGGCACGATCGCGGCCGCCGGCGTCCTCTCCGACTCCACCGCGACCGTCATCGGGGCGATGATCATCGCCCCGCTCTCCACCCCGATCATGGGCACCGCGCTGGCCCTGACCAAGCGGCAGCGCGGCGGCACCGCGGTGTTCGTCCTCGGGGGCGTCGTGGTCGTCGTGCTGATCGGCTGGCTGGCGGCGCTCACCGTGCCCGACGGCTACGACCTGCTCGCCAACGCGCAGGTGGCCGGTCGCACCTCGCCCAGCCTGCTCGACATGGTGGCCGCGATCGCCACCGGCCTGGCCGGGGCGGTCGCCCTGGCCCGCAAGGACCTGGCCGCCGTCCTCCCGGGGGTCGCCATCGCGATCTCGCTCGTGCCCCCGCTCGCCGTCGTCGGGATCTGCCTCGGGCTGGGTCGGTCCGACCTCGCCTGGGGCGCCGGCCTCCTGTTCGTCTCCAACGTGCTGGCGCTCGTGCTCGCCGGCACCCTGGTCTTCGCCGTGCTCGGCTACGCCGTGCCCGCTCCCGGTCACGGCCGCACCCGTGCCCGCACCTACGTGCTGCTCACCACCCTCGTCCTGCTGGTGAGCCTGCCGCTGGCGCTCAACACCACGGTCGCGTGGTTCGTCGACACCTGGACGCGCGACGTGGAGCGTGCCGCCACCGCGTGGGTCGCGGACGTCGACGGGGCCACGGTGACGGGCGTGGAGCTGCACGGGTTCACCGCCGTCGTCTCGGTGACGGCACCGGGCGACCTGCCGCCGCACCAGGACCTGCTGGACCTGCTGGACGTGCCGGAGTCGATGGGCATCCGCCTCGAGGTGGTCACCGGCCACGAGGTCGAGGTGCGCGAGGTGCTCTCGAGCTTCGAGTAGCCCCGCCGGTGCTCCCGCCGCGAGCGGGACGACGAGGGTGCGACCACGAGGGCGCGACTACGAGGGTGCACTGGCTGAGGGTGCACTGGCTAGCGTGGGCCCATGCCGCTGCTCCCCTCCGCGCCACCGCTGACGCTGCCCGACCTGACCGGCTCGACCTACGTGGTCACCGGCGCGAACTCCGGCCTCGGGCTGGAGACGACGAGGGCGCTGGTGGGCGCCGGGGCGCACGTGGTGCTCGCGGTGCGTGACACCGAGCGTGGCCGGCAGGCCGCCGCGTCCGTGACCGGCCCGGGCTCCACGCAGGTGCGGGCCCTCGACCTGGCCGACCTCTCCTCGGTGCACGCGTTCGCGGACGCCTGGGACGGGCCGATCGCCGGCCTGGCGTGCAACGCCGGGATCATGATGGTGCCCGAGGGGCGCACCGCGGACGGCTTCGAGCGGCAGATGGGCACCAACCACCTGGGCCACTTCGCGCTGGTCAACCTGCTCCTGCCGCGCGTGACGGACCGCGTCGTGGCGGTCTCCTCCCTGCTGCACCGCGGCCCGCAGGTCGACCTCGACGACCTCGAGCTCGCCGGCGGCTACACCCCGACCCGGGCCTACCAGGCCTCCAAGCTGGCGAACCTGCTGTTCGTGCTCGAGCTGGACCGGCGCCTGGTCGCCGCCGGCTCGCCGGTGCGGGCGCTGGCCGCCCACCCGGGGTATGCGGCCACCCATCTCCAGAGCCACCACGCCAGCCGGCTGGCCGTGGCCGCGATGGCGATCGGCAACGCGGTCGTCGCCACGTCCGCGGCCGAGGGCGCCCGCCCCACCCTCATGGCGCTCACCGACGACCTGCCCGGCAACACCTTCGTCGGCCCCACCCGTCTCGGCGGCACCCGTGGTGCCCCGGGCCCGGTGGGACGGTCGGCGGAGGCGCTCGACACCGCCACCGCGGCGCGGCTGTGGGAGGTCTCCGAGGCCCGGACCGGGGTCACCTGGCCGCTGTGAGGCGCGACCGGTGGGGGAGCGGCCTCAGCCGGCCAGCCGCGCGCCGAACACGAACCGGCAGTCGGTGAGGCGCAGCGCCACCCGCTCGGGGTTCTCCCGCGGCTGGCGGTACCGGGCGGCGTAGCGCTCGACGGCACGGGTGACCTCGGCCGGGTCGTCGACGACCTCGGCCTGCGCCTCGAGGGTCGACCAGCGTGCCCCGTCCACCTGGCAGGCGGCCACGAAGGAGTCCAGCGGGTCGCCGGAGGCGGCCGCGGCGCGCAGCGTGCGCACCTTGCGCGACCCGCCGCCGGCGATCACCCACGCGCAGCCCCGCTCGGGGTCCAGCGCGACCCCCACCGGGACGACGGCGGGGCGGCCGTCGGGGCGACGCGTGGTGAGCGTGCACAGGTGCCGCTCGGTCCAGAAGGCCGCGAGGGCCTCGGGCAGCGGCTCCCAGCCGCCGTCCGGTCGTGTCGACGGGCGCAGCGACGCCATCAGATCCACCTCTCGAACCAGATGCGGCCCAGCCACTGCGAGTGCGTCAGCAGCTGGTTGGTGAAGATCGGCCAGAACCACGCGAAGTTCAGCAGCACCAGCACCACGAACGAGCCGCTGACCACGACCCCGATCGTGCGTCGCGCCGTGGGCTCGCGCGAGGGCCCGATCAGGTGCCCGATGCCCAGCGTCACGCTCAGCACCAGGAACGGCAGCGTGAGGATCGCGTAGAAGAGGAAGATCGGGCGCTCGTCGTAGAGCAGCCACGGCAGCCACGTGGACGCGGTGCCCACGACCGCCACGCCGTGGCGCCAGTCGCGGGCCAGCACCCACATCACGCACGAGAACAGCAGCGCGATGCAGCCGCCCCACCACAGCACCGGGGTGCCGATCAGCAGCACCTGGCGCAGGCAGTCGCTGCCCTCGGGGGCGGTGCAGCCGCGGGTGCCCGGCTCGATGCCGGTGTCGGCGGCGACCCCGACGGAGCGGTTGAGGAAGAGCCAGCCCGACGGCTGCGACTGGTAGGTGTGGGTCGCGCAGTTCAGGAAGTGCGTGTGGAACGTGTAGACGTCCTGGTGGTAGTACCAGAGCGAGCGCAGCGACTGGACGACCTCGCCCAGCCCGCTCGCGTCCGGCTCCGTGGCGGTGGGCCAGCGCGCGTCGGGGTCGGGGTCGTCGGAGACGAACGACTCCCCGTCGCAATGGCCCGAGCCGGTGAACTGCGTGTACTGGGTCGAGGAGAGGTGCTCCTCGTACTGCGAGGCGTGCACCAGCCAGCCGGTCCACGAGGTCACGTAGACCACGAGCGCGACCAGCACGAGCTGCGAGAACGCGCCGAGGCCGTCGACCAGCGCCGAGCGCAGCCAGGCCCCGCGGACCCCGAAGCTGCGCCGCGCGCCGGCGCTCCACAGCCACACCAGCACGCCGAACGCTGCCAGCGGGTACGCGGCGGTCCACTTCGTGCCCGCGGCCAGGCCGAAGCTCACCCCCGCCACGATCAGCCAGGGCCGCAGCAGCAGCCCGCGGACGGGTCCGAAGCCGCCGTCCACCTGGGCCGGCAGCCGGTCGGCGAGGCGGCGCCGGAACCAGTCGCGGTCGGCCGCGATCGCCGCCACCGCGCAGAGCAGGAAGAACGCGCAGAAGATGTCGAGCAGCGCCAGCCGCGAGAGCACGAACTGCATCCCGTCGAGCATCAGCAGGACGCCCGCGACCAGCCCGAGCGTCAGGGAGCGGGTGAGGCGGCGCACCAGCCGCACCATCACCACGATCATCAGCGACCCGATCACGGCGGCGGCGATGCGCCAGCCGAACGGGTCCATCCCGAAGAGCTTCTCGCCGAGGCCGATCAGCCACTTGCCGACCTCGGGGTGCACGATCATCGACGGCTCGCCGTCCCACAGGCCGCGCACGGTGCCGTCGAGGATCTGGTCGTTGGCGTCGTCCACGTACCCCTGGACGTAGCCGTGGTTGATCAGCGACCAGGCGTCCTTGGCGTAGTAGGTCTCGTCGAACTCGAACTCCGCCGGGCGGCCGAGGTGCCACAGCCGCAGGAACAGCGCGAGCAGCCCCAGGGCCAGCGCGGAGGCCCACGCGATCACCGGGTCCTCGCCACGCAGCCGGTGCCGGGCGCGCTGCCACGCCGAGGGGACGCCGGACCCGCCGGCGCTGCGGGAGAGCAGCTGTCGCTCGGTCGACCCCTGTGTCGGTTCCTGGGCCGGTCCCTGGGCCGGTCCTGGGCGCGGTGCTGCCTCGCCCTCCGGCGCCTGGGTGCTCACGGCGGGCATCGTACGCAGCGGCGCCTGACCGGGCCCGGCGCATCGCCCTGCCGAGATCGCCCTCCTCGTCCGCAGGAGGCAGGATGGCGGCGTGCCCGGAACCGACAGCAGCGACAGCCCCGCCGGCCGCCTCGTCCTCGCCGCGACCCCCATCGGCCGCGTCGACGACGCCCCGCCGCGCCTGGCCGCCGAGCTGGTGCGCGCCGACGTCGTGGCCGCGGAGGACACGCGTCGCCTGACCCGGCTGCTGCGCGAGCTCGAGATCGAGGCCCCCGGGCGGCTGGTCTCGTACTTCGAGGGCAACGAGTCGGCCCGCACCCCGGTGCTGCTCGAGGCGCTGCTGGACGGCGAGCGCGTCGTGCTCGTGACGGACGCGGGCATGCCCAGCGTCTCCGACCCCGGCTACCGCCTCGTCGCCGCGGCGGTCGAGCACGACGTGCCGGTCACGGCCGTGCCGGGCCCCAGCGCGGTGCTGACCGCGCTGGCCGTGAGCGGCCTGCCGGTCGACCGGTTCTGCTTCGAGGGCTTCCTGCCCCGCAAGGCCGGCGAGCGGTCGCGCCGCCTGGCCGGCATCGCCGCGGAGGAGCGGACGATGGTCTTCTTCGAGGCCCCGCACCGCACCGAGGCGGCCCTGCGCGCGATGGCCGAGGCGTTCGGCGCCGACCGCCGCGCCGCCGTGTGCCGCGAGCTGACCAAGACCCACGAGGAGGTCGTGCGCGGCGGGCTCGGCGAGCTGGCCGACTGGGCCGCCGAGGGGGTCCGCGGCGAGGTGACCCTCGTCGTCACCGGCGCCGAGCCGGTGGCCGCCGTGGGCAGCGACCCGGCCTCCCTGCTCGCGGCCGTCGCCGACGCCGAGGCCGAGGGCACCCCGCGCAAGGACGCGATCCGCGAGGTCGCCCGCCTGGCCGGCGTGCCCAAGCGGGTCGTCTACGACCTCGTGCACAACCCGTCCGCCTGGCCCCCGGCCTGACACCCGAGCCCCCGAGTCGCCCCCAGATCGGAGCCACGATGGACCGCCTCACCGAGGTGACGACGCCCGACGGCCTCGTCCTCGACGTCACCGACACCGGACCGCTGGACGGCACGCCCGTCGTCCTGCTGCACGGCTTCCCCGAGCGCGCGACCTCCTGGCGGCTGGTGGCCCCGCTGCTGCACGAGCGGGGCCTGCGGACCTTCGCCGTCGACCAGCGCGGGTACGCCCCGCGGGCCCGGCCGCGCGGGCGCCGCGCCTACCGGCTGAAGAACCTCGCGGACGACGCCGGGGCGGTCGTGGCCGCCGTCCGCGCCGCCACCGGGCAGCCCGTGCACGTGGCCGGCCACGACTGGGGCGCCGCCGTCGCCTGGGCGGTGGCCGCGCGACCCGGGCTGGTGGCCTCCCTCACCGCCCTCTCGGTGCCGCACCCGGCCGCCTTCGTCCGCTCGTTCACCCGCTCCGACCAGGCCCGACGCTCCTGGTACATGGGCTTCTTCCAGCTTCCCCGCGTGCCCGAGGCCCTGGCCCGCAGCGCCGGTGGACCGCTGGAGAGCCTGCTGGCGCGCACCGGCATGACGACGCCGGAGCTGGCCCGGTTCCGCGCCGAGGTCGTGGAGACCGGTGCCCTGACCGGCGCCCTCGGCTGGTACCGCGCGCTGCCGCTGGCGCCGCCGAGGGTGGGCCGCGTCCGCGTGCCCACCACGATGGTGTGGTCCGACGGCGACGACGCCATCGGCCGTGCCGCGGCCGAGGGCTGCGAGGACTTCGTGGTGGGCGAGTACGAGCTGGTCGTGCTGGGCGGCGTCACGCACTGGATCCCGACCCAGGCGCCCGAGGCCGCCGCCGAGGCGATCGCCGCCCGGGTGCGGGGAGACCTGGAGACGCAGACGGACGAGGAGCAGCAGTGAGCGAGCAGGACCAGGGGGCCGTCCGCAGCCGCGCGGCGACCAGCGAGGACGGCGCCCGGCGCAACCGCGAGCGCCCGCCGGCACCGGAGCCGCTGCCGCACCCGGTGGTCGACAACCACTGCCACCTCGACATCGCCGACGGCGACTGGCTGGCCACCGCCGACGCCCTCGCCGCCTCGGCCGCGGTGGGCGTGCCGCGGATCGTGCAGATCGGCTGCGACCTCGAGGGCGCCCGCTGGGCCGTCGAGGCCGCCGCGACCCACGACGACCTGGTGGCGGGCGTGGCCATCCACCCCAACGACGCCGCCGTGCTGGACGAGGCGGGCGAGCTGGACGCGGCCCTGGCCGAGATCGAGCGCCTGGCCGGCGCGCACGAGAAGGTCCGCGCCGTGGGGGAGACGGGGCTCGACTACTTCCGCACCGGGCCCGAGGGCGTGGCCGCGCAGAAGCGCTCCTTCGCCTTCCACGTCGACCTCGCCAAGCGGCTGGACCGCACGCTGGTCATCCACGACCGCGACGCCCACGCCGACGTCCTGGACCTGCTGGACGCGGAGGGCGCGCCCGAGCGCTGGGTCATGCACTGCTTCTCCGGCGACGCCGCCTTCGCGCGGGCCTGCCTCGACCGCGGGGCCTACCTGTCGTTCGCGGGCCCGGTGACGTTCAAGAAGAACGACGCCCTGCGCGAGGCGCTGCGGGTGGCCCCGCAGGACCGGGTGCTCGTGGAGACCGACGCCCCCTACCTGACGCCGCACCCCTACCGCGGGCGCCCGAACGCCTCCTACCTCGTGCCCGTCACGCTGCGGGTCATGGCCGAGACCCGCGGTGAGGACCTGGGCGAGCTGTGCGCGGCGATCGACGCCACCACCGACCGGGCGTTCGGTGGGCCCTGGGGAAGCGCTGCGGGACGCGCGGCGGGGAACGGGCGCTGAGGCCTCGGCCGCCGGCCTCGTCCGTCACACCCACCACAGGCGTCACAAACGCTTGCTCCCGGGATGCCCGTCCTGCCGTGAACCACCCGTGAAGATCGTCACCGGCGTCCGGGGCGCGTCCCATCCGGGCGACCGTCGCGGGACGGGCCCGCGCAAGGTCACGAAAAGATCACGTCCGTGCAGGTCGGGACACGGGTCCGGGTGTTTGCGCAGGTCGGCGACCACCCCCGGGGAGCGGCACATCGGGGTGAGAGGTCGTCCACAGGCTGTGGACATCAACTTGCGCTCACCGGGACTCGCTGGTCTTCTGGGTCGCTGACAGCCGGGTGGGCGCGCACCACGCACCCACCGGCGGAGCCCTCTCGTGCAGCCGGACGGTGCACCCACCGCGCCGGAGGAGCGAGAGCGGCCACGGGTCCTGCCCGCGGCCGCAGCCGGCCCGCCGGTCGCCTTGCCCGGGTAGCTCGACGTTCGGAGAACTGTGCAGCACTCGCTGATGACCCTGGCCCGCAGCCGCGCCCTGCTCGTCGCCCTCGCCACCGTCGTGGTGCTGGCGCTCGCAGGCACCACGGTGGGCTACGCAGCCCTCGGCAAGACCGTGACCCTCAGCCTCGACGGCTCCACCCAGACCGTGGACTCCCGTGCCGACACCGTCGGCGAGCTCCTCGACGCCGAGGGCGTCGAGGTCGGCCCGCACGACGTCGTGGCGCCGGGCGTGGACGAGTCGCTCGAGGACGGCACCGCCGTGACCGTGAAGTTCGGTCGCCAGCTGCACGTCGAGGTCGACGGCGAGAAGAAGAGCTACTGGGTCACCGCGACCGACATCGGCTCCGCCCTGGACGAGATCGGCCAGAGCTACGGCAACGCCGACCTCTCGCTCTCCCGCGGCGGCACGCTCGACCGCTCCGGCGCCACGCTCTCCGTGGTCACGCCGAAGAAGCTGACGCTCAAGGTCGGCGCGAAGAAGCCGGTCACCCGCACCTACACCGTCTCCACCGTCCGCGAGGCGCTCGCCGCCGCCGGCGTGGAGCTGGACGGCCGCGACTCGGTGAAGCCCGGCCCGCGTGCCGCCGTCGAGAGCGGCGACCGGATCGTCGTCACCGACATGGAGGTCCGCAAGCGCACCGTGGCCGAGGCCATCGGCTTCGACACGGTCGAGCGCGAGGACTCCTCCTCGTTCGAGGGCACCGAGACCGTCGTGACCGACGGTGTCTCCGGCAGCCGCGACGCGACCTACCGCGTCCTCTACCGCAACGGCGAGGTGGTCAAGCGCACCCTCGTGAAGGCCGTCGTCACCACGGAGCCGGTCGACGAGGTCGTCGAGGTCGGCACCAAGGCGCGACCCGAGCCCAAGGCGACGAAGTCGAGCACCGCCACCAACTTCGCCTCCGGCAGCACCGTGTGGGACCAGCTCGCCCAGTGCGAGTCCGGCGGCAACTGGGCCATCAACACCGGCAACGGCTACTACGGCGGCCTCCAGTTCAACCTCAGCACCTGGCAGGCCTACGGCGGCACCGGTCTCCCGAGCGAGAACAGTCGCGAGACCCAGATCGCCATCGCCACCAAGCTCCGTGACGCCAACGGCGGCTACGGCGCCTGGCCCGGCTGCGCGGCCTCGCTCGGCCTGCCGACCTGATCGGCGCCTGATCGGCGCCCGTCGCCGCCGAGTGCGGTCGACGGCCCCGGGCCGACTAGCCTGACCCCATGACAGACACCTCCGCCGGTCCGAGCCTGCTCGGGCCGGCGGAGGTGCGTCTGCTCGCGGACGAGCTCGGCCTGCGCCCCACCAAGCAGCGCGGCCAGAACTTCGTCATCGACCCGAACACCGTGCGCCGCATCGTGCGCGAGTCCGGCGTGGGCGAGGCCGACGTCGTCGTCGAGGTGGGCCCCGGGCTGGGGTCGCTGACCCTGGCGCTGCTCGAGGTGGTGCCGCGGGTCGTGGCGATCGAGATCGACGACCTGCTCGCCTCCCGGCTCCCGCGCACGATCGCCGAGCGCGCGCCCGGTCGCGAGGGTGACCTCGAGATCGTGGGTTCCGATGCCCTCAAGGTGGACGCCCTGCCCGGCCCGCCGCCCACGGCGCTGGTCGCCAACCTGCCCTACAACGTCTCGGTGCCGGTGCTGCTGCACCTGCTCGCGCTCCTGCCGTCGCTGGAGCGGGGGCTGGTGATGGTGCAGGCCGAGGTCGCCGACCGGCTCGCCGCGAAGCCGGGCTCCAAGGTCTACGGCGTGCCCTCGGTCAAGGCCGCGTGGTTCGCCGACGTCCGCCGCGCCGGCGCGATCGGCCGCAACGTCTTCTGGCCCGCACCGAACGTGGACTCCGGGCTCGTCGCCTGGACCAGCCACCCGGCACCGCTCGGCCCCTCGGGCGGCCCGGTGCGGCGCGAGGACGTCTTCGCCGTCGTCGACGCCGCGTTCGCCCAGCGCCGCAAGGCCCTGCGCGGGGCCCTGCGGGCCATCGCCCCCGCCGCGTCGGTGGACGAGGCCCTGGCGGCCGCGGGCGTCGACCCGCTGGCCCGGGGTGAGAGCCTGGTCATCGACCACTTCGTCGCGGTCGCCGAGGCGCTCGCCGCCACCGGGTGGTCCGCCACCGCCAGGTCGGGCAAGGCCCGGACCCGGGCCACCGACAGCCAGGAGAAGAGCCCCGGGTCACCGGGGGAGGAGAACGCGTGAGCCTGCTGACCGACGAGCCCCTCGGCCCCCGGGTCACGGTGCGGGCGCCGGCCAAGATCAACCTCTACCTCGGTGTCGCCGCGCTGGCCGCGGACGGGTTCCACCCGCTGACCACCGTCTTCCAGGCGGTGGGGCTCTACGACGACGTCACCGTCAGCGAGGCCACGGAGTGGTCGCTGCGGGTCGTCGGCGACCCGCGCCTGGACCTGGACGCGGTGCCCACGGACGACTCCAACATCGCGCTGCGCGCCGCGCGCCGGCTGCTCGCTCACCACGGCATGGAGCACCGGGCCGCCGCGATGACGATCCACAAGTCCATCCCGGTGGCCGGCGGCATGGCCGGCGGCTCGGCGGACGCCGCGGCCGCCCTCGTGGCCGTCGACCGCGCCCTGGACCTCCAGACCTCCGACGACGACCTGCTGGCCATCGCGGCCGAGCTGGGCAGCGACGTCCCCTTCTCCCTCCTCGGTGGCACCGCCGTGGGCCGCGGCCGCGGCGAGCAGCTGGAGGACCTCGAGGACGCCGGCGGCTGGTGGTGGGTCGTCGTCGAGAGCGACGAGGGCCTCTCGACGCCGGCCGTCTACCGCGCGTTCGACGAGCTGCACGCCCAGCAGGGCACCGAGCCCGACCCGCACGCGCTGGAGCTGCCGACCACGCTGGTCGAGGGCCTGGTCAACGCCCAGGTCGACCTCGTCGGCGTCACCCTGTGGAACGACCTCCAGGAGCCCGCGCTCCACCTGCGCCCGGACCTGCGCCGCACCCTCGAGGACGCCGGCTCGTGCGGCCGGGGCGCGGTGCTCTCCGGCTCCGGTCCCACCGTGCTGGTGCTGTGCGCCAGCCGCGAGGAGGCCGACGCGGCCCGCGAGAAGCTGGCCGGGCTGGGGCACGAGCGGGTCACCGCCGTCCCGGCGCCCGTCGCCGGCGTCCACGTGGTGGAGCACGCCTGATGGCCGCCCCCGTGAACCTGCTCAACCTCGAGAAGGTCTCCAAGTCCTACGGCGTCCGCCCGCTGCTGAGCGAGGTCTCGCTCGGCGTCGGCTCCGGCGACCGGATCGGCATCGTCGGCCGCAACGGCGACGGCAAGACCACGCTGCTGCGGGTCATGACGGGCCAGGAGGAGCCGGACGACGGCCGCGTCTCGGCCCAGCGCGGGCTGCTCGTCGGCTACCTGCACCAGGGAGACCGGCTCGACGACACCCACTCGGTGCGCGAGGCCGTCCTCGGTGGTCGCGCCGACCACGAGTGGGCCGCGGACTCCCGCACCCGCGAGGTCGTCACCGAGCTGCTGGCGGGCGTCGAGCTCGACCGCGCCGTCGTCGGGCTCTCCGGCGGCGAGCGCCGCCGCTGCGCGCTGGCCTCGCTGCTGCTGGCCGACGACGACCTGCTCGTCCTCGACGAGCCCACCAACCACCTCGACGTCGAGGCCGTCGCCTGGCTGGCCCGGCACCTGGCCCGCCGCAGCTCCGCGCTCGTCGTCGTCACGCACGACCGGTGGTTCCTCGACGAGGTCTGCCAGTGGACGTGGGAGGTCCACGACGGCGCCGTCGACGTCTACGAGGGCGGCTACGCCGCCTTCACCCTCGCCAAGGCCGAGCGCGCCCGCCAGGCCGCGGCCACCGAGGAGAAGCGGCAGAACCTCGTGCGCAAGGAGCTCGCCTGGCTGCGTCGCGGCGCCCCCGCCCGCACCTCGAAGCCGAAGTTCCGCATCGACGCGGCCAACCAGCTCATCGAGGACGAGCCGCCGCCGCGCGACCGGCTCGAGCTGGAGAAGTTCGCCACCCAGCGCCTGGGCAAGGACGTCGTGGACCTCGAGGACGTCGACCTGGTCCGCGGCGACCGGCGGCTGCTCGAGCGCGCCACCTGGCGCATCGGCCCCGGCGACCGGATCGGTCTCGTCGGCGTCAACGGCGCCGGCAAGACGTCCGTGCTCAACCTGGTCTCCGGCGCCGTGCCGCCGTCCGCGGGCCGGGTCAAGCACGGCCGCACCGTCGCGCTCGCCCACCTCACGCAGGCGATCGACGAGGTCGACCCCGAGGCCCGGGTGCTGGCCACGATCGAGCGCACCAAGGCCGAGGTGAGGACCGTCGGCGGCCGCGAGCTGACCCCGACCGCGCTGCTGGAGCAGTTCGGGTTCACCGGCGACCGGCTCACCGCGCGCCTGGGCGACCTCTCCGGCGGCGAGCGCCGCCGCTTCCAGCTGCTCAAGCTGCTGCTGGAGGAGCCCAACGTGCTGCTCCTCGACGAGCCCACCAACGACCTCGACATCGAGACGCTGCGGGTGCTCGAGGACTTCCTCGACTCCTGGCCGGGCACGCTCGTCGTGGTCTCCCACGACCGGTACTTCCTCGAGCGCGTCACCGACGCCACCTGGGCGCTGCTCGGCGACGGCCAGGTCTCGCTGCTGCCGCGTGGCGTCGACGAGTACCTCGAGCGGCGGACGGCCCTCCTGGCCGCCCAGGAGCGCGCCGAGGCCGCCTCCCCGGCCGCTCCCGGGGCTCCGGCCGGGTCCTCCGCCGGCCGCGCCAAGGCCGGCTCCGCCGACGAGCGGGCCGCGCGCAAGACGCTGGCGCGGCTGGACAAGCGGCTGGAGCGGATCGGCGAGCGTGAGGCGGAGCTGAACGCCGCCGTCCTGGAGCACGCCACCGACCACGAGCGGCTCGCAGGCCTCTCCGCGGAGCTCTCCGCGCTGGCGGCGGAGAAGGACGACGTCGAGGCCGAGTGGCTGGAGGCCGCCGAGCTCCTCGAGTGAGGGGACGGGCGGGCGGACGTGCGCAGCGGTGACTGGGACCCCGGGCACTACCTGACGTACGCGGACGAGCGGGCGCGCCCGTTCCTCGACCTGCTCGCCCGGGTGCCGGCGTCCGCCCCGGGTCGTGTCGTCGACCTCGGCTGCGGGCCCGGGACGCTGACGGCGCTGCTGGCGCGCCGCTGGCCGGACGCGCACGTGCTCGGCGTCGACGCGAGCGCCGCCATGGTGCAGCGGGCGCGCGAGCTGGAGGGCGTCGAGGGCCTCGAGGTCCGGCACGCGGACCTGCGCGACTGGGCGGCCGAGCCCGGCGACCCGGTCGACGTGCTCGTCACCAACGCCACGCTCCAGTGGGTCCCTGGGCACCTCGCGCTGCTGCCCACGCTGGTCTCCCGGCTCGCCCCCGGCGGCCTGCTGGCGCTGCAGGTGCCCGGCAACCAGGACGCGCCCAGCCACGCCCTGCTGCGCCGGCTGGGCGCGCGGGAGCCGTACGCCGAGCACCTCGTCGGCGTGGCCTTCCCCCGCGCCCACGACCCGGCCGACTACCTGGAGGTCCTCGCCGGTGCCGGCTGCACCGTCGAGGCCTGGGAGACCACCTACCTGCACGTGCTCACCGGCCCCGACCCGGTCCTCACATGGGTCAGTGCCACCGGGGCCCGGCCGACCCTGGACGCGCTGCCCGACGACCTGCGCCCGGCGTTCGTGGAGGCCTACCGCGCGGCGCTCGCCGAGGCGTACCCGCCGGGGGAGCACGGCACGGTCCTGCCGTTCCGGCGGGTCTTCGCGGTGGCCCGCCGCGGCTGAGGCGCGTGCCGGCACGGCCTCAACCGCGCCCGATCACGGCCGATCAGGACTGGGACCAGCCGCCCCCGATGCCCCCGCTGTCGCCCGTTGCCCAGGAGGTGCCCGTGCAGACGAACCGTGACGTCCTCGTCCTCACCGGAGGCGCCTCGCGCGGCGCCGTGCAGGTCGGCATGATGCAGGCCCTGGCCGAGCACGGGGTGCGCCCCGCCGGCTTCGTCGGCACCTCCGTGGGCGCGCTGAACGCCACCTACCTGGCCGGCCACGACCCCGTCGACGGCCCCGACGAGCTGGCCGAGCACTGGCTGCGGCTGCGCTCGCGCGATGTCTTCCCCGGCAGCCACTGGGGCCGCCCGCTGCACGTGCTGCGGCACCGCACCTCGCTCTACCGCACCGAGGGCCTCGAGCGGCTCGTGGACGCGTGGACGACGGCCCGCCGGCTGGAGGACCTGCCCGTGCCCGTGCGCGTGTGCACCGCGCGGCTGGAGACCGGGGAGGCCGTCTACCACGACACCGGCCTGCTGCGGTCGGTCCTGCTCGCCTCGACCGCCCTGCCGAGCGTGTTCCCGCCCGTCGTCCTGCCGGGGGACGACGGCTTGGCGGGCACGCACGTCGACGGCGGCATCGGCGACCTGGTGCCGCTGGCCGGCGCGGCCGCCCTGGCGCCGACACGGGTGTTCCTCCTCGACGCCACCGTGGGCCCGCGGAACCGGCCCCTGCGGCACCCGATCGACGTGCTGCTGGCTGCGCTGTCGGTCTCCATGCGCATCCGTCCGCGGGTCGACCTGGCCGGGGTGGAGCTCGTGCACCTGACCGCCCCCGACCTCGACGTGCGGATGCACGACTTCTCGCGCACCGCCGAGCACGTGCGGCTGGGGCGCGAGCACGCGCGGGCCGTCCTGGGCGGCGTGCGCGACCTCGCGGTCTGACCTCGCTGTCCGGGTCCGCTGCCCGGGCCCGCGCGGCCTCAGGCGTGCGGCGTGCCCGAGAAGGGCACCAGGAGCGTGCGCAGCAGGTCGGCCAGCTCCTCGTGGCGCTCGGCCGGCAGCGAGGCCAGCAGGACGCGCTCGGCGTCCAGGAGGCGCGTGAAGGCGCTGTCCACGACCGCGCGGCCCTCGGGCGTGAGCCGGACCAGGACGCCTCGGCGGTCGGCCGGGTCGGGGTGGCGCTCGACGAACCCGCGGGAGGTGAGCCGGTCGACGCGGTTGGTCATGGTCCCGCTGGTCACGAGCGTCTCGCGGATGAGCCGGCCGGGGGAGAGCTCGTAGGAGCCGCCGGCGCGCCGCAGCGCGGCCAGCACGTCGAACTCCCAGGCCTCGATGCCCTCGGCGGTGAACGCCTCGCGGCGGGCCAGGTCGAGGTGGCGGGCCAGTCGGCTGATCCGGCTGAAGACCGCGACGGGGGCGATGTCCAGGTCGGGGCGCTCGCGGCCCCAGGCCTCGCTCAGCTCGTCGACGTCGTCCCGCACCCGACCAGTGTAGGCCATGCCGCGGACCGTCGAGATTCTCGACGTCGAGACAATCTCGGTCGGTGCGGGGAGGGGTGTGGGGAGGTACTGGGGTCGTTCGGGCTTCCGGGCTGGACCGGTCTACTACGCTGTGAGGTCGTGAGGACCTTGTCGGAGCGTCGCGGACGTTCCCGCCAGGACGTCATGGGACGCTTGTCGTCGAGCGATCTGCCCGAAGTTGGGCAAATCTCCGAGAATCCCCCACGGGGTACCCGGATGCTCGGCAGGCTGAGCACCACCCTGTCGTTCGGGCGACAGGTGATCACTGACACCTCTCTCACCAGATGCCCGTGCGGGCATAACCTCGACCCACGGGGAGCGTTGGAGAAGTGTTGGGCGTCGACCGGAGAACGACACGGGGGAGTGCGGGAGACCGGACCGGCGACTGGCGGCTCGACATGGGGTCGAGCCACAGACAGATTCCCGCAGCAGAGAGGCACCACCCGTCATGGACAGCAAGCCTGAGCTCGTCAGCGTCGTCAACCGCCTGCGCCGTGCGCAGGGTCAGCTGGGTGGCGTGCTGCGCATGATCGAGGAAGGTCGCGAGACCGACGACGTGCTGAGCCAGCTCAAGGCCGTCTCGCGCGCCCTCGACCGTGCCGGCTTCGCCCTCATCGCCACCGAGCTGCGTCGCTCGCTGGCCGACCTCTCGGAGGAGGAGGTCGCTCGCCTCGAGCGCAGCTTCCTCTCCATGACCTGACGGTCGGTTCGCACACGCAAGTTACCGATCGGTAGATCCGTTGTAGGCTGGCTCACATGAGCTCGGTCCACGCGCTGTGGCGCACCACGACGAACCTGCCGGTCGTCGGCCCCGTCCTCGGCAAGCGGGTCTTCTCCCTCCTCTTCGGGCAGAAGGCCCCCTACTTCGCCACCATCCGTCCGCGGTTCACCGTGCTCGAGCCCAACCGGGCCGAGCTGGTGATCCCGCTGCGTCGCGGGGTGAAGAACCACATCGGCACCCTGCACGCCATCGCGCTGTGCAACGGGCTCGAAGCGGCCATGGGCGCCCTGGCCGAGGTGACCATCCCCGCCGACAAGCGGTGGATACCGAAGGGCATGGACGTGGCCTACACCGCGAAGGCCAGCAGCGACGTCACGTGCGTGGCCGAGACCGACCCGGAGCAGTGGACCTCGGACGAGCCGGCCCTCGACGTCCGGGTCCGCGGCACGCGCACCGACGGCACCGTCGTCATCGAGGGCGTCATCCACCTCTGGGTGACGCCGCGCAAGAAGGACTGACCGCGCACGCACCAGCGCCCGCCACCTCGAGCGAGGTGGCGGGCGCTGTGCGCGTCGGGGCCGTGGTGCTCAGGCGCCCGCGGCGGCGGGCTCGGCCTCCGGCTCGTCGGCGGACGACGACGCCCGGCTGAGCCGTCGCTCGAGCCAGATCGCGATCCGCGACAGCGTGTAGTTGATGACGACGTAGATCGCGCCCACGATGAACAGCGACTGGATCGGGTTGTCGAGGAACTGCGCTATCTGGTTGCCGCGGTCGAGCAGCTCCCGGTAGCCCAGGCCGATGACGGCGACGAGGGACGTGTCCTTCAGGATCACGACCAGCTGGCTGACCAGGGCGGGCAGCATCGTGCGGAACGCCTGCGGCAGCTGGATGCTCCGCATCGTCTGCCACGGCGTCATGCCGATGGCCAGGCCCGCCTCGCGCTGGCCGCGGGGGAGGGAGGCGACGCCGGCACGGAGGATCTCGGCGATGATCACGGAGTTGTAGAGCGTGAGGCCGATGACCAGGTACCACAGCGCGTCGTCCCCGGGCAGCCAGTCGATCGGGACCTCGGTCTCGACGATCGCCCGCCAGACGTAGACGATCGTGATGACCACCGGCAGGCCACGGAACAGCTCGATGAACGCGACGACGGGGATCCGCAGGATCGGCGTGAACATCATGCGTGTCACGCCGACGGCGATGCCGACGACCAGCGACAGGGCGATCGCCAGGGCCGCCGCGATGACGGTGGCGAGCAGGCCCTCGCCGACCAGGCGCCAGACCTGGGCGAAGTTCTCGTCCGTGGGGTTGATCCACGGGCTCCACAGCTCGGCGTCGAACTGCCCGCGCTCGGCGAGGCGCATGACGGCGAGCGCTACCAGGGCCAGGATCACGAGGCCACCGACGACGGTGAGCACCTGGGCCCGGCGACGTGCCTTGGGGCCGGGGACGTCGAAGAGGACGCTGGAGGAGTCCGTCATCGGACGATCGCCACCTTCCGCTCGAGGAGGGTCAGCAGGGCCGCGGCCGTCAGGGTGATGATCAGGTAGCCGATGGCCACGCCGGTCAGCACCGGGACGTAGTCGTAGCCGCGAGCGCTGGTGAGGGTCTTGCCCACGCTGTAGAGGTCGCCGCCGATGCCGAAGGCGCCGGCCACGGCCGAGTTCTTGAACATCGCGATCTGGACGCTGCCCAGCGGCGGGATCGCGCTGCGGAACGCCTGCGGCAGGATCACCTGGCGCATCGACTGGGTGAACGTGAGGCCCAGGGCGCGGGCCGCCTCGGCCTGACCGGCCGGGACCGCGTTCACGCCCGAGCGGAGCGCCTCGCACACGAACGCGCCGGTGTAGAGGATCAGGCCGAGCGCCGCGAAGAAGAAGTAGCTCTGGTTGATGCCGAGCTCGGGCAGTCCGAACGCCATGAAGAACAGCACGATGGTGAGCGGCGTGTTGCGGAAGACGTTGACGTAGGCCACCGCCAGCGCCCGCAGCGACGGCACGGGCGAGACCCGGAAGGCCGCCATCACTGTCCCCACCAGCAGGGAGCCGACCAGGCACCACAGGATGAACTCCAGCGACTGGAGGAATCCCGACCAGTACAGGTCGAGGTTGTCGATCACCGGTCCCACGGCGCGGCTCCTTCACTCGGTCCGGGACGGGGGACGGCGGCGGGGCGGTGCCCCGCCGCCGTCCTGCTGCGCGGCCGCTCGTCGGGCCGCGCGTGGTGCCTGTCGAGGCTCAGACGCACTCGTCGGGCTCGGGGAGGGTCGGGGCCTCGGTGCCCTCGACCTCGCCGGCCGTGGAGGCCCAGGCCTCGTTGTAGGCGTCCTCGTTCTCCTGCAGCGTGGTGTTGATGAACTCGCAGAACTCGGTGTCGCCCTTGGCGATGCCGATGCCGTAGGGCTCCTCGGTGAACTGCTCGCCGACGAGCTTGAACTCGCCGTCGGCCTCGGAGGACAGGCCCAGCAGGATGACGTTGTCGGTGGTGACGACGTCGACCTGGCCGGTGCTCAGGGCGTCCGCGCACTTCTCGTAGACGTCGAACAGCACGAGCTGGTCGTCGCTGGTCAGGTACTCCTTGATCTGGTCGGCCGGGGTCGAGCCGGTGACCGAGCAGACCTTGGCGTCCGGGTTGCTCGCGAGGTCGTCGGGGCCGGTGATGGTGTCGTTGTCCGAGGCGACCATGAGCTGCTGGCCGGCGGTGTAGTACGGGCCGGCGAACGTGATGCGCTGCTTGCGCTCGTCGTTGATCGTGTACGTGGCGACGACCATGTCGACGTCGCCGTCCTCGATGACCTGCTCGCGGATGTCGGAGGGGGTCTCCGTCCACTCGATGTCCTCGGGGGCGATGCCCATGGCGCCGGCGATGATCTTGGCGACCTCGACGTCGAAGCCCTCGGGGACGTCCTCGAGGTTGGCCAGGCCGAAGCCGGGCTGGTCGAACTTCGTGCCCACGGTCATGGTGCCCGCGTCGGCGATCTCGGCCATGGTGGAGCCGGCGGGGAAGTCGGTGTCGCTCGCGACCTCGACGTCGGAACCGGAGTCCGAGCCGCACGCGGTGAGGGCGAGGGCGAGGCCTGCCGCAGCGGCGCCGGCCTTGAGTCGGTTGAGTCGCACGGGGGTCTCCTTCGATGGATGTGCGGTGCTTCCCCGTCGGTGGTCGGCGGGGAGGGGTGTGAGGGGCCGAGGGGTCGGCCTGGTGCGGCTCAGTGCTTGAGGATCTTCCCGAGGAAGTCCTGCGCACGAGCGCTCTGCGGGTTGGTGAAGAACTCCTCGGGGGTGTTCTCCTCGACGATGGCGCCGTCGGCCATGAACACGACGCGATCGGCGGCGGTGCGTGCGAAGCCCATCTCGTGGGTCACCACGACCATGGTCATGCCCTGCTTCGCGAGGTCGACCATGACGTCGAGGACCTCCTTGATCATCTCGGGGTCCAGCGCCGAGGTGGGCTCGTCGAAGAGCATCACCTTCGGCTGCATGGCCAGCGCGCGGGCGATGGCGACGCGCTGCTGCTGGCCGCCGGAGAGCTGGGCGGGGTACTTGTCCGCCTGGTGCCCGACGCCGACGCGGTCCAGGAGCTCCTTGGCCAGCTTGTCGGCCTCGGCCTTCTTCATCCCGCGGACCTTGGTCGGGCCCAGCGTGACGTTCTCGAGGATCGTCTTGTGCGCGAACAGGTTGAAGGACTGGAAGACCATGCCGACCTCGGCGCGCAGGCGGGCGAGCGCCTTGCCCTCGGCGGGCAGCGGCTCGCCGTCGAGGGTGATGGAGCCGTCGTCGATCGTCTCGAGGCGGTTGATCGTCCGGCAGAGCGTGGACTTGCCCGAGCCGGAGGGGCCGATGACCACGACGACCTCGCCACGGTTGACCGTGAGCTCGATGTCCTGGAGCACGTGGAGGGAGCCGAAGTGCTTGTCCACGTGGTCGAGCACCACGAGGGGCTCGCCGGGGCGGGCGGCGGTCTCGGCCGCAGTCGCTTCTGCCGTCATGCGTCGGCACCCTAACCAAGTTCTCAGGTTCGGAGCCATCCCCCCTGGCCCTGACGGGTCACGAAACAGGCCCAGTGGTGCCACGCGAGGGTCACGGCGCTGGCCGGACCGGGTCAGTCGGCGATGCCTGACAGGTGTCGGAACGAGTGGGCCAGGACGAGGCGGGGCCGGTGGTTCTCCACAGGCCGCGGCGGCGTCCGGTTCGCCGTCCCGCCCGCGGGCAGCCTCTCGGGCATGACCACCTCGCACCGCACCGACCTCCCGTCCACCCACACCCGCCCGGGGTCCGAGCGCGCCGCTCGCGCGGCCTCGGTGGGGGCGCGCCTGCGCTCCGTCCTGCTGTCCAGCTGGACCAGAGTCACGGTCATGAGCCTGCTCGCCGGATCGTTCATGCTGTGGTTCACCGGCCTCCACCTCGTCCTGGCCCCGCTCACGGTGCTGCCGGCAGTACTCACGTTCGGCGGCTGCTTCGTGGTGATCGAGCACGGGTGGTCGCACGCTCGGCCGATCTCGTCCTGGGTCCGGGACAGCGCCGACGGATTCGTGTTCGCGCACCCTCTCCTCGTCGAGGTGCCGACGGTGGCGATCATGCACGGGACTGCGGCGTGGGTCGTGCTCTGAGCGCTCACGATTCCCGCTCGCCACGGGAGGCTCCTACCCTGGTGAGGCCATGACCGAGACCGCCGCCCCGCTCGCGCAGCCCCGCACCTACGAGGTCAAGACCTACGGGTGCCAGATGAACGTCCACGACTCCGAGCGCCTCACCGGCCTCCTGGAGGACGCGGGCTACACGGCCGCGCCCGACGGCGAGCAGGCGGACGTCGTCGTGTTCAACACCTGCGCCGTGCGCGAGAACGCCGACAACAAGCTCTACGGCAACCTCGGCCACCTCGCCCCGGTGAAGGCGGCCAGGCCGGGCATGCAGATCGCCGTCGGCGGCTGCCTGGCACAGAAGGACCGCGACACGATCACGGCTAAGGCGCCGTACGTCGATGTCGTCTTCGGCACCCACAACATCGGCTCTCTCCCCGCCCTGCTGGAGCGTGCCCGGGCCAACGAGGAGGCCCAGGTCGAGATCCTGGAGAGCCTCGAGGTCTTCCCGTCGACGCTGCCCACCAAGCGCGACTCGGCCTACGCGGCCTGGGTCTCGATCAGCGTCGGGTGCAACAACACCTGCACGTTCTGCATCGTGCCCAGCCTGCGCGGCAAGGAGAAGGACCGCCGCCCCGGCGAGATCCTCGCCGAGATCGAGGCGCTGGTCGCCGAGGGCGTCACCGAGGTGACCCTGCTCGGCCAGAACGTGAACGCCTACGGCGTCGAGTTCGGCGACCGTCAGGCCTTCTCCAAGCTCTTGCGCGCCTGCGGCGACATCGAGGGCCTCGAGCGGGTGCGCTTCACCAGCCCGCACCCGGCCGAGTTCACCGACGACGTCATCGACGCGATGGCCGAGACCCCGAACGTGATGCCCAGCCTGCACATGCCGCTGCAGTCCGGCTCCGACCGCGTCCTCAAGGCGATGCGCCGCTCGTACCGCTCGACGAAGTTCCTGGGCATCATCGAGCGCGTCCGCGAGCAGATCCCGCACGCCGCGATCACCACCGACATCATCGTCGGCTTCCCCGGCGAGACCGAGGAGGACTTCGCCGAGACCCTGCGCGTGGTCGCGGAGTCGAAGTTCTCCAGCGCGTTCACCTTCCAGTACTCCATCCGCCCCGGGACGCCGGCGGCCACGATGGACGACCAGGTGCCGGCGTCCGTCGTGAAGGACCGCTACCAGCGCCTCGTCGCGCTCCAGGAGGAGATCTCCTGGGAGCAGAACAAGCTCCAGGTCGGCCGCACCTTCGAGGTGATGGTCGCCGAGGGGGAGGGGCGCAAGGACGCCGAGACCCGCCGGCTCTCCGGCCGCGCCCCCGACAACCGGCTCGTGCACTTCGCCGTTCCGGACGCCTCGCTCGGCGAGCCGCGCCCGGGCGACATGGTCACCGTCGAGGTCACCTACGCCGCCCCGCACCACCTGGTCGCCGACACCGTGCACGCGGTGCGCCGCACCCGCTCGGGCGACGCCTGGGAGCGCCGCCACGCCGCCCCGCCGGCACCGGCCGGCGTCGGCCTGGGCATGCCCACCGTCGGCGTCCCGGCCCCGCTGCCGGACGCCCCGGCCTGCCGCTGACGCACCGACGCTCGCCCCGGTGCAGCGCGCGGCCGGGCCGAGGTGGCAGCATCGGGGCACCCCCCGGCCCCTCGCGGGCGCGCCCCGCGCATCGTCGCGCGCGGACGCTCCGCTACGGTCAGGGATCCTTGACGAACCTCTCTCGGAAGGTCCGCCGTGCCCGCTGACGCCCCCACCATCCTCGCGACCTCTGGCGGTGCCGTCATGGGCACCCGCACGAGGTTCGAGCCCGGCCCGCTCACCGAGCTGGCCGTCGACCTGGCCGGGGTCACCGGCCGTGCTCCCAAGGTCTGCTTCCTCGGCACCGCCTGTGGCGACTCGCCGGGGCTGATCCGCGACTTCTACGACGCGGTGCAGACCCGCGGCTGGACCGGCTCGCACCTGCAGCTGTTCACCATGCCCAACGTCGAGGACGTGACCGCCCACCTCCTCGACGCCGACGTGGTCTGGGTCTGGGGCGGCTCCGTGGCCGGCCTGCTCGCCATGTGGCGCCTGCACGGCGTGGACGAGGCGATGCGCTCCGCCTGGGAGGCCGGCGTCGTGCTCACCGGTGTCTCGGCCGGCTCCATCTGCTGGCACGCCGGCGGCACCACCGACTCCTTCGGCCCCGACCTGCGCCCGGTCACCAATGGCCTCGGCCTGGTGCCCTTCAGCAACGGCGTCCACTACGACAGCGAGCCGCAGCGGCGCCCGCTGTTCCAGTCGCTGGTGGCCGACGGCACCCTGCCCGCCGGGTACGCCACCGACGACGGCGCCGGCGTGCTCTACCGCGGGACCGAGATGGTGGGCGCGTACGCCGAGACCGATGACGCCGGCGCCTACTTCGTCGAGGCCGGCGCCGACGGTGTCGTCGAGACCCCGCTGGACGTCACCCGGCTCTGAGCCCCTCGTCGGCGGACCGGAACAACGGCCTGCCCCTGGTGTGTGCGGCACGCTGACCTGCGGGTTCGCCGGGTTGCCGGCTCGGGGCCGGGTGTTGTTCCGGTCCTGCGACGTCCCTGTGGAGAGCCGCGTGCACGCGCGACTCCGGCGCGGCAGGCTGCCGGTGTGGACCTGGAGACCGAGCTCGCACGCACCGGAGGCGTGACCACCTGGTCGCGGCTGGTGGACCTGGTCGGCCGCGCCCGCGCCGAGGCCGCTCGGGACACCGGCGCGGTCGTCCGCGTCGCCCGCGGCCGCTACGCGCTGCCCGGGGCCGACCGCGCGAGGACGGAGGCGGCCCGTCTCTCCGGGGCTGCCTCGCACCTCAGCGCGGCCCTGCTGCACGGCCTGGCCGTCCAGTGGTCGCCCGACCGGCCGGTCGCCACCGTCCCGCGGCACCGCCGCCTCGCCGCCGGGCAGGCGGACGGGGCCGACGTCCGGTGGGCGCCCCTGACCCGGGCCGAGCAGCAGGCCGGGGTGACCTCGCCCGACCGGACCGTGGCCGACTGCCTGCGGTCGCTGCCCTTCGCCGAGGCGCTCTGCGTGGCCGACTCGGCCCTGCGCGACGGCCTGGCACGCGGGGACCTCCTCGACCTGGTCGCCGGCCTGAGGGGGCCGGGGAGCGCCCGGGCTCGCACGGTGGCCGCGGCCGCCGACGGCCGGGCGGCGAACCCGTTCGAGTCGGTCCTGCGCGCGATCGCCGCGACCGTCCCCCGGCCTGAGCACGGAGCCCCAGGTGCCGATCGCGAGCCCGCGGTGGCTGGGCCAGCCCGACCTGGTCGACCGACGGGCGCGGATCGTCGCGGAGGCCGACTCCTTCTCCTGGCACGGTGGCCGGGCCGACCTCGTCCGGGACGCCGCCCGCTACAACGCGCTGGTCGTCCACGGCTGGACGGTGCTGAGGTTCAGCTGGGAGGAGGTGATGCTCCACCCGCGCCGGGTCGAGCAGACCCTGCGGGACGCGGTGCGGCTGAGGACTGCCGCGTGACGTCGGCGGACCGGAACAACGCCGAGCCCTCCTCCGGCACACGCCGCTGGCCTGCGGGTCCGTGGCGCGGGTCAGAGCATCCGGGCGGATGTTCCGGTCGGCCCACGCCGACTCCCCGGGTGGACGGACGAGGCCGGTGGGCTCAGGCGGGGGACTCCGACGCCGCCGGGGCCTTCTCGCCGCGGGTGGCCTGGGTGGAGGTGTCCTCGCCGGAGCGGTTCGCCGCGGGCGTGGCGGCGGTGGCCGGGTTCGCCTCGGCGGCGACGTCCGGCACCACCGGGCTGCGCTGCGCCTCGAGCACCGCGTCGGGGCCGCCCGGCACGAGCTGGGGCCTGGTGGCCTCGGGCTGGGGCATCGGCCCCAGGTCGCTGCCGGTGGAGGCGCTGGAGTCGGTGGAGTCGCTGGTCGTGCTGGTCTCGGACATGCTGGTCACCCCGTGACGAAGCCGTGCGTGCTGTACGGCTCCAGGGTGCGCGTGCGCAGCGCCTCGAGCACCACCCTCTCGTGGGGGACGACCGGCCCGGGCAGGGTGTCGAGCGCGTCGAGTGGGCACCACCGCAGGTCGGCGGCCTTGCCCTCCTGGAGGGCGGGTTCTCCCGACCACGAGCGTGCGGCGAAGAAGAAGTCGACCCGCTCGTCGATCGGCTCCCCGCCGCGGGTGCGTTGCATGGTGGTGAGGAACTCCAGGACGAGGTCGGAGACGCCGATCTCCTCGGCCGCCTCGCGGTGGGCCGCCTCCACCGCGGTCTCGCCGCGCTCGACGTGCCCGGCCGCGCCGGCGGCCCAGTGACCGTCCATGAAGCCGGTGTTGGTGCGCAGCTGGAGCAGCACCTCCAGGCCGGCCAGTCCGTCGCGGAGCAGGAAGACGTAGGAGGCGGGGACGACGACGAAGCGGCCGCCCACCTCCGGGACGTGCGCGTCGGTCACTGGCTGGGCTCGCCGGCGTCCGACTCCTCGGCGTTCGACTCCTGCTCGGCTGCCGCGGCGGACGCCCCGTCCTTGCCGTCGGGGAGGTCCTCGCCGTGCTCGCCGGGCGGGCGGATGCCGTCCATCGAGTCCTCCAGCGGCGCGGCGTCGCGCTCCTCGGGGATGGGTGCGGTCATCGGGTGCCTCCCGTGCTGCCGTCGGTGGTGCCGGGCCCGCCATCAGCGCTGCTGGGCTTGCGGCCCAGGTAGGAGACGCCCTTCTTGGCGCCGGCGACCCCCTGGCTGATGCGTGCGTGGTGCTTGCCCTTGGTGCGCTGGTCGACGGCCGCGGCGGCCTTGTCCAGGCCCTGGCCGATCTTCGTCTCGTTCTTCGCGACCGTGTCGGCCACCCTGCCCCGCAGCTGCGTGAGCCGCTGGCGGTTGGCGGGGGTGTCCAGCTGGCGGCGGGCCTTGTCCAGGAAGCCCATCGGCTCCTCCTTCAGGTCTGCTCCTCGGGTCTTGCCACACTAGCCACATGACGAGTGCTCCTGACTCGCCCGCCCGGGTGCCGGTCGGCCTGCCCGTGGTCGCGGTGGTGGGGGCCACCGCGTCCGGCAAGACGGCGCTCTCCCTCGACCTGGCCGAGGCGTTCACCGCCGCCGGCACGCCCGGCGAGGTGCTCAACACCGACGCCATGCAGTTCTACCGGGGCATGGACGTCGGCACCGCCAAGCTCCCGCCCGCCGAGCGCCGCGGCGTCGTCCACCACCTGCTCGACGTCCTCGACGTCACCGAGCCCGCCAGCGTCGCCGAGTTCCAGGCCTGGGCCCGCGGGCTGGTCGCCGACCTCCGCGGACGAGGCCGGGTGCCCGTCCTGGTCGGCGGCTCGGCCCTCTACACCCGGGCGGTGCTGGACGAGTTCGAGTTCCCCGGCACCGACCCGGCGCTGCGCGAGCGGCTGGAGGCGGAGCTGGCGGAGGTGGGCAGCGGCGCCCTGCACGCGCGGCTGGCCGCGGTGGACCCGGCCGCGGCGGCGAGCATCCTGCCCGAGAACGGTCGCCGCATCGTCCGGGCGCTGGAGGTGGTGGAGCTGACCGGGCGGTCGTTCACCGCGACGCTGCCCCGGCTGGAGTACGCCCTGCCCGGCGCGGTGCAGGTCGGTGTGGACATCGACCGGCCGACCCTGGACGCACGCATCGAGCAGCGTGTGGAGCAGATGTTCGCCGACGGCTTCGTGGACGAGGTGGAGCGGCTGCTCGGCGAGGGACTGGCCGAGGGCCGCACCGCCGGCCGCGCGATCGGGTACCGCGAGGTGGCCGACCACCTGGCCGGCGTCCTGAGCCTCGAGGAGGCCAAGGAGCGCACGGTGGTCGCGACGCGGCGGTTCGCCCGGCGCCAGGACTCCTGGTTCCGCAAGGACCCGCGGATCACGTGGGTCCGGTTCGACGACCCCGACCGGCTGACCCGTGCGCTCGCGGCGGTGCGGGCGGCCACGGCGTAGCAGCGCCCGCCGCCGTCCGCCCGCCCCGGGTGGGGACGGAGGACGACGACGGGCGCCGGGATGGAGCGGGTCGAGCCGGGGTGGAGGCCGGGGCTCAGCCCAGCCGGGCCGAGGCCCGCGGCGAGGGCTTGGTCCGGTCGGGGTTCTTCGGCCCCGAGTAGACGTTGTTCGGGTTCGAGCCGGCCCGGATCTCGGCGCGGTCGGTGCGACCGCCCCGGTCGGTGTCCGCACGGGTCGGGTCGGTGGCCTTGCGACCCCACGCGGTGTTGCGGGCACCGGTGACCTCGACGCGGTCGGAGAGGCCGTCGCCGTCGGTGTCGCGGACCAGCGGGTTGGTCTTGCGGGAGCCGATGCGGATGGTGCCGCTGCGCAGCACGACCCGGATGCCGAGCCGCGACCCGCGGACCTCGCGCCGGTCGGTGAGCTTGTCGCCGTCGGTGTCGACCCGGCACGGGCTCGTGCGGACCTTCTTCACCGTCAGCTTCTTGTTCGGGCGGACCACCAGCAGGTTCATCGTGATGCCACGGACCTCGGCGCCGTCGGTGAGACCGTCGCCGTCGGAGTCGGTCGCCAGCGGGTCGGTCGTGCACCGCGGGTAGCGGCTGATCGGACCGGCCACCTCTCGGCCGTCCTTGATCCGGTCGTCGTCGGTGTCGGCGTCGAGCGGGTCGGTGCCGTAGGTGTTGACCTCGTCGCCGTCGGTGAGCCCGTCGGAGTCGGAGTCCGGGTCGTCGGGGTCGGTGCCCAGGGAGAGCTCCTCGCCGTCGGTGAGCCCGTCGCCGTCACGGTCGGGGTCGGTCGGGCCGGCCGCGACGTCGTCGGTGCCGTCCAGCGGGTCGGTGCCGCGGGAGACCTCGGCGCCGTCGAGGACGCCGCCGTCGTCGGTGTCCGCGTCGAGCGGGTCGGTGCCGTAGGTGTTGACCTCGGCGCCGTCGGTGAGGCCGTCGTCGTCGGAGTCGGCGTCCGCCGGGTCGGTGCCCAGACCGGCCTCCGCCTCGTCGCTGAGGCCGTCGCCGTCCGCGTCGTCGACCTCGACGTCGTCGCTGCCGTCGAGCGGGTCGGTGCCCGCCGAGACCTCGGCCCCGTCGGAGACGCCGCCGTCGTCGGTGTCGAAGTCCAGCGGGTCGGTGCCGACCATGTTGACCTCGGCGCCGTCGGTGAGGCCGTCACCGTCGGTGTCGGCGTCCGCCGGGTCGGTGCCGAGCGCGACCTCCTCGGTGTCGGTGAGACCGTCGCCGTCCATGTCGTCGACGAGCACGTCGTCGGTGCCGTCGTTCGGGTCGGTGCCGTTGGCGACCTCGGCCCCGTCGGAGACGCCGCCGTCGTCGCTGTCGGCGTCGAGCGGGTCGGTGCTGTAGGTGTTGATCTCGGCGCCGTCGGTGAGCCCGTCGCCGTCGGTGTCGGGGTTGTCGGGGTCGGTCCCGAGGACGTCCTCGGCCGCGTCCGAGAGGCCGTCGCCGTCGGTGTCGGTGCCGCTGGGGCCGCCGCTGCCGTCGTCGCTGCCGTCGAGCGGGTCGGTGCCCACGGCGTTCTCGTCGCCGTCGTCCACGCCGCCGTCGTCGGTGTCCGCGTCGAGCGGGTCGGTGCCGGTGCTGTTGACCTCGTCGCCGTCGGTCAGGCCGTCGTCGTCGGAGTCAGCGTCGAGCGGGTCGGTGCCGTAGGTGTCGACCTCCTCGCCGTCGGAGAGGCCGTCGTCGTCGGTGTCGGGGTCGGCCGGGTCGGTGCCCAGCGTCCCCTCCACCGCGTCGGTGAGGCCGTCGCCGTCGGTGTCGGTCTCCGACGTGCAGGTCACGCCTCCGGCGGGTGCGGTCGCGTCGGCCTCCAGGCGGCCGACGCCGAGGTGCACGTTCGCGACCTCCAGGATGAGCGTGTCGACCGTGAGGTCGATGGCGAGCACGTCGTCCACGGACCCGGAGGCCGCGGCCGCGCTGGAGGCGTCGACGCCGTCGTTGAGGGTGAGGGAGACGTCGGCGGACAGCAGGCCCAGGTCCAGCGGGATGTCGGTGGTGCCGGCCTCGAGGGTGATCGGCTGCGACTGCCCGGCGACCGTCACGGTGACCACGGGCGCGGTGTACTCCACGGTGCCGGTGGTGCCGTCCGAGGTTGCCGTGAGCACGGCCGGGCTGCCCACGTGCACCTGCACCGCCCCGTCCAGCAGGGAGATGTCGCCGATCCGCGCGGTGGTGGTGGAGACGACGTCGTGCCGGTCGCCGAACGTCGGCACGAGGTCGGTGGTGGAGGTGACGCGCGAGGCGCCGACGTCGACCAGGGTGGCGAGCCCCTCGACGCCGACGAGGCTCAGCTCGGCCAGCCGTGTGTCGGCACCGCCGAGGGTGCGCACGCCGTCGACCTCCTTGACGCAGGTGCCGTCGGCGTTCCACGAGGCCTCGGTGTCGCCGGTGATCACGCCCAGGGTGAGCAGGGGCGCGAGGTCGAGCGGGAGCAGGGTCTCCGACGCCGGGTCGGTGCTCGGCGGGGCCGTGGCGACCTGGCCGTCGGCGGGCAGCGCCATCCCGAGCAGCGCCGTGTCCACGTTGGAGGAGGTCGCGGTGACGACCGGGGCGCCCGCGGTGTCGACCTCGGCGAGCGAGTGCCCCACGACCACGTCGGTGAGGCTCTGGCCCAGCAGCGAGGCGCTGAGGTCCACCACGTCGCTGTGCGCGCTCGCGGTCCAGTCGGGGTCGGCGGCCGCGGCGGGCAGGGCCGGCAGCACCGCGAACGCGGCGATCCCGGTGCCGACCGTCGCGGTCGCGGCCGTGAGCCGGCGCAGCCTGCTGCGGCGGGTGGGGGGCGTGGGAGGTCGGGGACTCATGGGCGGAGGCTCCTTCGCTGGGGGCCACCTCCGGGCGCGCTCGGCAGGCCGACGGGGGACGTCGGCGGACGGGGGCGGGGGGAGGGGAGCGGGATCGAGAGAGGGGGGAGGGGGAGCAGTAGCGGAGCGGCCCGGGATCCGGCGGGTCGCCCTTGTCCGAAACGTTACGTTCGGCGGGCGGGCCGCGTCAGGAGTGAACGGGTGCACTCGGATGGCCCGTTCGGACTAGGTCCGTCTGGTCCCCGCGTGGCCGGTACCGTGGAGCGGTGACCTACCCGTTCCTCAAGGGCCACGGCACCGAGAACGACTTCGTCCTCCTGCCGGACCCCGACCTGCACCTGCACGGCGAGCTGCCCGCGTCCCGCGTGGCGGCCCTGTGCGACCGCCGTGCCGGCCTCGGCGGCGACGGCGTGCTGCGGGTCGTGCGGGCCCGGTACGTGGACCAGCCCGGCACCGGCGCCGAGCAGGCCGAGTGGTTCATGGACTACCGCAACGCCGACGGGTCGGTCGCCGAGATGTGCGGCAACGGCATCCGCGTCTTCGCCCGCCACCTCGTCACCGAGGGCCTGGCCGACGCCTCCGCCCCGCTGCCGGTGGCCACCCGCGACGGCCTCAAGACGATCACCTTCGCCGGCGGCGCGGCCGACGGCGAGATCAGCGTCGACATGGGCGTCCCGCGGCTGATGGGCGACACCACCGTCGCGGTCGGCGAGACCTCGTGGGGCGCCGTCGGCGTCGACATGGGCAACCCGCACGCGGTGGCGTTCGTCGAGAGCGTGGACGCCGGCGGCCCGGTCGGTCCGCTGCTGGCCGAGCCCACCTTCGACCGGTCGTTCTACCCCGCGGGCGTCAACGTCGAGTTCGTCGAGGACGTCGCCCCGGGCCACGTGCGGATGCGGGTGCACGAGCGTGGCTCGGGCGAGACCCGCTCCTGCGGCACCGGCGCCTGCGCGGTGGCGGTGGCCAGCGCGCTGCGCGACGGCCGCGCCGAGGGGGAGGCCGTCACCCGGGTCGTGGACCTGCCCGGCGGCACGCTCACCGTCGACTGGACGGCCGAGGGGCGCATCGTGATGACCGGCCCCGCCGTGCTCGTCGCCCGGGGCGAGACCGACCTCTGAGGCCGGCCCGGGCTACCGCAGGGTTTCTCAGCCCGCCGCGGCCCGGAGCACCGCGACCAGCTCGACGGCACCCAGCACCACCACGGCGCCCGCGACCAGCGCCGGGCCCACGGCCGGTGCGGCGGGCACGCCCGCCTGCCGTCGTCCGTGCCGACGGCGGGACTCGCGGACGAACCACCCCATCAGGCTCAGCGCCACCACGACGTCGACCAGGGCCAGCGGACCCACCTCGAGCCAGGCGAACCGCGCTGCGGCCAGGGCCGCGACGGCGACCGACAGGCCGGTGCGCTGCCAGGCCAGTGCCGTGCGCTCGTGCTGGGCGGCCCGCTCGGGCGCGGTGCCGACGGTGGGGTCGCGCCAGGGCCCCGTCGTCCCCGAGCCGGTTCCATCAGTCATGCCCGGGGTCATGCCACCGCGACGAGCACGACGACGACCACGGCCGCGACCAGCACCACGCCTCCGGTGAGGCCGAGGCCGGCGCGGTTGTCGGGCAGGGGCGCGTTGCTGCGCATGGCCCGCTCGCCGCGCGCCCAGCGCAACCAGGCGACCACGCCGCCGGCCATGCCGAGCACGGCCAGGACGCCGGCCAGCGCCTGCGTCGCCCAGCCGGGCAGGCCGAGGTCGAGGGCGCGGACCGCGACGGCACCGGCGATCAGCGCCAGCGCGGTGCGGATCCAGGCCAGGAACGTGCGCTCGTTGGCGAGGGTGAACCGGTAGTCCGGGTCCTCGCCCTCGCCGTAGACCCACCGCGGCCAGCGCTGCATGCGGCCACCCTAGTGGTGGCCCCGGGGCCGCTGGTCGAGGCGCGGCGAGCCCTGGCCCCTACCGGTGATCGAGGCGCGACGAGCCCTGGCGAGGAGCCTCGAGATCGCCGCCACCCGGCCGCCGGCCTCAGCGGGAGACGAGCCCCCGCACGCCGCCGCCGACGAGCGTGGCGACGTTGACCATGGCGGTCGGGAACGCGAGGCCCTTGGGGGTCACCACGTAGCGCGACTCCCAGGTGGGGTGGAAGCAGTCCTTGAAGTGCCGCACGCCCTGGAAGTTGTAGTACTTCTCGCCGCGGGCGAAGACGAGGGCGCCGATCCGGTCCCACGTGGTGGCGTCCTCGCCGGTGGCCAGGCCGGAGAGCGGGGCCATGCCGAGGCTGAAGGAGCGCATGCCCTGCTCCTGGCCCCACTGCATGATGCGGACGAAGAGGAAGTTCATGACGTTCGCCGGGCCGCCGGAGCGCTGGCGCATGAGGTCGACGGCCACGGAGCCGTCCTCCTGGCCCACCCAGAGGGTGGCGAAGGCGAGCAGCCGGCCCTCGAACCGCACGGTGGCCACCGGGAAGCGGCGCACGTACTCGTCGTCGAACGGGCCGAGGGAGAACCGCTTCTCCTTCGCGTTGCGCTCGGCCAGCCACTCGTCGGAGACCTCGCGCATCTCGGCCATGAGGGCGTCGGTGACCTGCTCGGGGGCGAGGATCTCGACCTCGGAGCCGGCGGTGACGTTGATGTTCACCCAGCGGCGCATCTTGGCGTAGCGCTTGCCGGTCATCGCGAAGGTGGTGAGGTCGACGACGGCCTCCTCGCCGAGCTTGGTCAGGCTCAGGCCCAGCTCGCGGTAGAGGTCGGCGTGCTCCTCGCCGACGCTGTAGAGCACCGGGCGGCCGTCGTGCCGCTCGGCCAGCGCCACGAAGTCGCGCAGCAGCGCGGCGAAGGTGCCGGGGTCGCCGACGGGGGCGCCCATGGTGATCCAGGAGCGGCCCTCGACCTGGTACATCAGGAACGAGGCGCCGTCGGCGGAGAACAGCAGGCGCTTGTCGCCGGTGAAGGCGAGGTGGGACGTGGCGCGCCCCCGCGTCGAGACGATCTCCTCGGCCTTCGCCAGCTCCTCGGGGCAGCGGGTGGTGCGGGGGCCGGGCACGAGCGGGCGCAGGAGGCGCAGGCCGAGCACGAGCACGCCGACGACGCCCAGCAGGGCCGCGACGCGGACGCTGGCCGGGTGCTGGTCGCTCACGCTGAGCAGCACGGTGCCGTCGGTGCCCCACGCGGCGCTCTGGTGCCAGTAGAGGGCGGCGCCGACGATGCCGGTCGCCGCGAGGGTCCAGGACAGGCCGCGGGGGTGGTGGAAGGAGCCGGAGCGGCGGTGGAAGACGCCGCGCGCCGGGGCGAGGAGCGCCAGCACGCCGAGGCCGGCCAGGCCCGGCACCGTGGCGCCGAGCAGCAGCGAGAGCCCCACCTGGGCGAAGAGCAGGGCGCGGGTCACGACCCAGGCCTCGCGCAGGCGCCGGTGCAGGCCGCGAGCCAGCAGCAGCAGCGTGATGCCCACGAGGCTCACCGCGAAGGCGGAGCCCTCGGGCAGGTGCGCGCGCAGGCCGGGCACCTCGCCGGTCGCGAGCATCACCACGCCCAGGCCGGCCACGATGAGGGCCAGCACGGACGGGGTCAGCACACCGACCAGCTCGACGGTCTGGGAGCGGGAGGCGCCGGTCTCGGCGTCGCGTCCGCGGCGGGCCTCGAGGGCCACCAGCAGGACGGCGGCCACCAGCAGCGGCAGCAGGAAGTAGACGACCCGGAACGCCACGAGCGCCGGGGCCAGGGCGACCGGGTCCACGGCCGAGGAGAGCAGCACCAGCAGCACGGACTCGAACACCCCCACGCCGCCGGGCACGTTGCTGACCAGCCCGACCACCGTGGCGATCGCGAACGCGGCCACGAACGGCACGAACGCCACGTCCAGGCCAACGGGCAGCAGGAACCACAGCGCCGCGGCCATGAGCGCGACCTCCACGGTGGACAGCGCCACCTGGGTCACCGCGAGGCCGTAGCCCGGCCGGGCCAGCTCGTGGCCCTTGACGGTGAGGGGCCGGCGTCCGAGCCGCGACCACAGGAGGTAGCCGACCACCGGTGCGAGCACGGCGACCGCGAGACCGGTGACCACCGGCTCCGGGAGGTGCAGCGCCGCCGACGCCCGCTCGGGGTGGGCGAGCACGCCGCCGCCGGAGAGCACCGCGAAGCCGAGGCCGAGGGTGAGCAGGTTGAAGCCGATGATCCGCTGGATCGCCGCGGCCGGGATCTGCCAGGCCGAGTAGACCCGGGCGCGCAGCGCGGCGCCGACGATGGCCGAGGCGCCGAGGCTGTTGCCGAACGCGGTGGCCACCAGGGACGCCGAGGCGTAGCGCCGCCACGGCAGCCGCTGCGGCACCAGGTCGGCGACGTAGCGCAGCGCCAGGGCGTCGTACCCCGTCATCGCCAGGTAGCTCAGCGCCGTCGCCGCCAGTGCCCCCGTGACCGGCACAGGGCCGATCGCGCCGAGGTCGGCCGGCAGCGCGTGCCAGTCGTACCCGCCCAGCGAGCGGTGGAGGAACAGCAGGGCGAGGGCGAGGACGCCGAGGACGCCGAGGGGCGCGAGCCACCGTCGGACGGGCCGGGACGTCAGGATCTGCAGCGTGTTCATGGCACCCGTGCCATCGGCACGGGTGCGTCCGGTCACAAGCGTTTGCCGTCGGCCTTGACCAGACCTTGCTCCTCTTCTCGGCCGCGCAGCGTCATACCTCTGAGGGACTGTGCGTCCGCTCCGTATGACGTTCGGTCCGCCGGGCCTGGCTCAGCCCAGCCCGCCGGGGCGGACGGCGACGGCGCCGGTGGCCCCGTCCAGGCGCAGGACGCCGGTGACCGGCTCGCCCTCCCGCGCCCCGAACGGCACGTCGACCAGCGTGGTGCCGTCCGCGTCCCGCAGGCTCGCCAGCACGTGGCTCGCGTCGAGGTCGAGGACGGCGGGGTGCGTGCCGTTCGGCACCGGGAGCTGGGCGGCCAGGGCGAAGTCGGTGCTGTCCCACACCTCGACCTGGGTGAATCGTCCGGCCTCGGCCGAGTCCGCGCCTGGGATCGAGGTGGAGCTGCTCCCGGCGACGAGCCCGTCGGCGGCGAGCGGCAGGAGGGTGGTCATCCCGAGGTTGCCGGCGCGGCTCCACCAGACGGTGCTGCCGGTGTAGGCGCGGCTGGCGTGCAGGACGATCGGCGAGCCGTCGAGGTACACGGTGCCGCCCGACAGTGCCGTCGCCGTGACGTCGCCCGTGACGGCGTCGAGCAGCACGGCGCGCGGCGTGCCCGCGTCCTCGTAGGCGGAGCGGGCCTCGGCGATCAGCAGGTGCTCGTCGTCCGCCCAGGTCAGCTGGAGGGCGTCGGGGCCGACGTCGGCGAGGTCGCCGAGCGAGTCGAACGGGTAGGTGGAGCCGCCGCCGTCGACGAGGTCGAGGACCTCGAGGCCTTGGTCGGAGAACGTGGCGAGGAGAGCCCCGGTGGGGCTGAAGGAGTCGGGGCGCAGCTGCTGGGTGGGGTCGGCGACGAGTGCCTGCTCCCCGCCGGCCCAGCAGATCAGCACGCCGTCGGAGGACGACGCTGCCCAGTCGGGCAGGGCACCGCCGACGACCTCGATCGCCTCGGACACCGTGCCGGCGCTGCGGCCCTGGAGCGTCACGGACGCGGCCTCCTCGGCGAGGCCTCCCAAACCGGCTCGGGTCACCACGGCGCCGCCGACCCCCAGGCCGCGGAACTCACCCATCGGCGTCACCGGACCGCTCGTCGCGGTGGCGGAGGGCAGGGACGTCGACGGCACCGTGCTCGCGGGGCCGATCCTCCCGGCGTCGGTCGTGCCGCCACCGACGAGCGCGGTGCCGGCCGCGATCACGGCCACGGCGGCGACGCCCGCCACCGCCCCCGCGGCACGGCGGCGCCGCTGGCGGGTGCGCCCGGTCTCCCAGGCGCCCTCGGCGACGCGGGTCTCGGGCAGGTCGAGGTCCTCGCGCAGCGCGAGGAGCCGGTCGTGCAGGTCGTTGCTGTTCATCGGTTCTCCTCCACGAGGTCGCGCAGCTCGGGGGCGACGTCGCGCAGGCGCTCCAGCGCCACGGAGGTCTGCCGCTTGACGGTGCCGGTGGTGACGCCCAGCGCATGGGCGGTCTCGGCGACGGAGAGGTCCTCCAGGAACCGCAGGACCAGCACCGAGCGCTGCTTGGCGGTGAGCCGGTCGAGCGCGTCGAGCAGCACGACGCGGCCGGTGACGCGACCGGAGGGGTCCGCCGCCGGCGTCCGCCCCTCGCCCGCACCCGCGGGGGCGTCGGTGAGCGTCTCGCGACGGTGCTTGCGCCACCAGGAGATGTGCCGACGGGCCACGACGGTGCGCACCCACGCCTCCGGGTTGCCCTCGCGCAGGGTGCCCCAGCGCTGCGCCGCCGCGACGAGGGCCTCCTGGAGGAGGTCCTCGGCCCGGTGCAGGTCTCCCGTCACCAGGTAGGCGGTGCGCAGCATCGCCTGCTGCCGGCCGCGGGCCCACTCCTCGAAGGAGTGCCGGTCCGTCTCTCTCATCCCTGTCCTCTCCCGAGCGTGCCCCCCATCAACGCACGAGGGGTCGGGTGGGGTTGACGTCGGGATGAAACTGCTTCGCGCCCGCGTTGAACCGGACCTACCCTGGATGCAGGACACCGACTGCCACGGAGGCACATGAGCAACGCACAGCCCTTCTCCCTCGACACCGAGCTGGCCGAGACCGCCGGCTGGGAGGACGCCCTCGACCCCACGGACGCGGACGCCGCGTCGACGCGGGCGAGCGCCGAGGACGACGACTTCGAGTCGGGCTACGCCGGCGACGAGCCGCACGACCTCGTGGACGCCTCGGGCGAGGACCCCGAGGAGGTCGACCCGACCACCGGCGCGATGGAGCTCGCCGAGCGCCACCAGCTGCGCCGCGTCGCCTCGCTGCGCACCGAGCTCGAGGACATCACCGAGGTCGAGTACCGCCAGCTGCGGCTGGAGCGCGTCGTCCTCGTCGGCGTCTGGACCTCCGGGTCCGCCCAGGACGCGGAGAACTCCATGGCCGAGCTGGCCCTGCTCGCCGAGACCGCGGGCTCCGAGGTGCTCGAGGCGCTCTACCAGCGCCGCACCTCGCCCGACCCGGCCACCTACATCGGCCGCGGCAAGACCGACGCCCTCAAGGAGATCGTGGCCGTCACCGGCGCCGACACCGTGATCTGCGACGGCGAGCTCGCCCCGAGCCAGCTGCGCAACCTGGAGGACCGGCTCAAGGTCAAGGTCGTCGACCGGACCGCGCTGATCCTCGACATCTTCGCCCAGCACGCGAAGTCCCGGGAGGGCCAGGCCCAGGTCGAGCTCGCGCAGCTGCAGTACATGAAGCAGCGCCTGCGCGGCTGGGGCGGCAACCTGTCGCGCCAGGCCGGTGGCCGGGTCGCCGGCGGCGCCGGCATCGGTGGCCGTGGCCCCGGTGAGACCAAGATCGAGACCGACCGTCGGCGCATCAACACCAAGATCGCCAAGCTGCACCGCGACCTGCGCCAGATGAAGGTCACCCGCGACGCCAAGCGCTCCGAGCGTCGCCGCCGCGAGGTGCCCAGCGTCGCGATCGCGGGCTACACCAACGCCGGCAAGTCGAGCCTGCTCAACCGGCTCACCTCCGCCGGCGTCCTGGTCGAGGACGCGCTGTTCGCCACGCTGGACCCGACCACCCGGCGCACCACCACCGCCGACGGCCGCGTCTACACGATGAGCGACACGGTCGGCTTCGTCCGGCACCTGCCGCACCAGCTGATCGAGGCGTTCCGCTCGACTCTGGAGGAGGTCGCGGACGCCGACCTCATCCTGCACGTCGTCGACGGCTCCCACCCCGACCCCGAGGGCCAGCTCTCCGCGGTCCGGGCGGTGCTGGCCGACGTCGACGCCTCCGACGTCCCCGAGCTCGTCGTGGTGAACAAGGCGGACGCGGCGGACCCGCTGGTCCTCGCCCGGCTCCAGGCCAACGAGCCGCACCTGGTGGTCGTCTCGGCCAAGACCGGCCAGGGCATCGCCGAGGCGCTCGCGGTGATCGAGTCCGAGCTGCCGCGGCCCGCCGTGCAGTTCAAGGTGCTGCTGCCCTACGAGCGGGGCGACCTGCTCAACAAGCTGCACCAGGGCGGCGAGATCGACTCCCTCGAGCACACCGCCGAGGGGTCCGTGGTCGTCGGCCGCGCCACCGAGCAGCTCGCCGGCGAGCTCGCGCCCTACGCCCTGGACGCGGCCCCCGCCTGAGCACCCCCGCCCGCCGAGTCGGCAGCAGCTTTCTGCCGACTCGGCGAGAGGGGCCGGACGGCGGGGTCGCACTGGTCTGGTCCACGATCCGGTCACGCGACGTCAACGATTCGTGCACTCCGGCCCCGCGTCCGCCCCTCCTGACTGATCCTTGGAACCGTGCCGATGCCCACCTCCCCCCTCCGGCTGCCCACCGGGCCCGCCCGCACCCGCCTGCGCCTCGCCGTGCTGGCGGCGCTGGTGCTGCTCGTCGCGGGCGTGGTGGTGCTGGCCGACGGCGTGACCGGCGGGACGGCCACCGGCTCGCGGCCCAGCCGCTGCGACGTCTACGTCGCCGGCTCGCAGGCGCGGGCGGCGGCGGTGACCGGCTCCGGCGCGGACGTGCTGGTGGTCGGTGACTCCTGGTCGGCCGGCCTGGGCCTGGACGACCCGTCGCAGTCGTGGGCACGCCAGCTGCCCGGCACGGTGCACGTGGCCGCGTTCTCCGGGTCCGGCTTCGGGGCGCTCGCCAGCCCCTGCGGGCCGCGGTTCTCCTTCGCCGCGCGGATGCACGACGCGCTGCTCACCGTCGACGAGGACGCCCCCGTCGTCGTGATGGGCGGCCTCAACGACTGGGACCTGCCCGACGCGGCCGTCGCGGCCGGGTTCGCCCGCGTCGTCCGGGCCGTGGGCGCCGTGGGGGAGCACGACCTGGTGGTCGTCGGCCCCGCCCCGGCGCCCTCGCGGGCCGTGCAGGCCCAGCACGTCGACGGCCTGCTCTCCCGGCTGGCCGCGGACGCCGGCGTCACCTACGTCTCCGTCATCGACGTGACCGGGCTGAACTACCTCTCCGACGACCTGCACCTCTCCGCCGCCTCGCACCGGACGTTCGGTCGGCTCGTCGCCGGTCGGCTCGCGGACGCGGGCGTCGCGCTGGGCTGAACCGGGGCTGAACCGGCTGGGCTGAGTCGGCTGGGCTGAAGGGCTTCAGGCGGGCTCAGCCGGCGGGGGCCTCGACGACCCGCAGCGCGAACCGGGGGCAGGCCCGGGCCGCGGCGCGGGCGTCCCGCACCTGCTCGACCGGCAGCGGGCCGTCCTCGACGACGGGGTAGCCCCAGGGGTCCAGGGAGACGACCTCGGGCAGCAGCTCGTGGCAGAGGCCGGCGGCGTGGCAGGCGTTCCAGTCCACGCGCAGCTGCGACCGGGCGTGCAGCGGGGTGGCCGCGCGCGACCCTCTCAGGAGGCCCATCGCTGCTGCTCCTCCCGGCCGCGCAGGGCGGTGCAGGCGCCCGCGGCGTGGGCGCGGACCTCGTCGGCGAGCGCGTCGAGGGCCGAGGCGACGAGCCTGCCGGTGCCGTCGGGGTGCCGGCAGGCGCCGCGTCCCGGCAGCAGCCCGGCGATTTCCGCGGCCTCCTCGGCCGCGCCGTCGCGGCCCCGGGCGAGGGCGTCGACGGCGTCGGCGAGCGCGGGCAGCCCGTGCACGCAGGGGCCGCAGCGGCCGGCCGACTCGGCGGCCAGGTAGGCCACCACGGTGCGGGTCAGCGACAGGGGGCAGGTGCGGGCGCTCGGCGCGATCAGGACGCCGGCGCCCAGCGCGGCTCCGCGGCGGGCGAGGTCGGCAGGGCTGACCTTGGCGCGCGCGACCTGCGCCGGCGGCAGCCAGGCGCCGTGGAACCCGCCGACCAGCACCGGCAGCGTGTACCCGTCGTGGCCCGGCGGCAGCACGGCGGCCACCGACGTGCCGAACGCGACCTCGCGCACCACCGCGTCGGTGGTGGGGTAGCCCGGCACCGTCGGCTGCACGGTGGTGACCAGGGTCGTCCCGGGCTCCTCGTCGGTGCCGTGCGCCAGCAGCGGCCCGGGGCCGTGCAGCGCCAGCACGCCCAGGTGGGCGAACGTCTCGGCGTTGGAGAGCAGCGTGGGTCGCCCTCGCAGGCCGCGCGCCGCGGCCGGGGCGTCGGCGGTGACGGGGAGGTTCTCGCGCCCGGACAGCAGCTGCAGCACGGCGGTCTCCTGCCCGGCCACGAACCGCGGCGCGGTCACGTGGACGTGCCAGGTGAGCCGCTCGCCGCAGCGGTCGCGGTCGCTGAGGTCGCGGCGGTCGCGACGCTCGGCCAGCGCCGCCTCGACGGCCTCGCGCACGCGCGGCCGCTCGCCTGGCACGACGACGTGCACCTCGTGGGTGCGCAGCGCGTGGGCGGCGGCCGCGGCGCCGTCGAGCACCAGGTGCGGCACGTGCCGCAGCAGCGCGGAGTCCTTGTGGCTGGCCGGCTCGCCCTCGGCGCCGTTCACGACCACCACGGGACGCCGGCGGGCGGCCGTGCCGGGCAGGCCCGGCCGGTCCCGCACGGCCGCGACGCGGCGCAGCTTCTCGGCGAGGGGGAAGCCGGCCCCGCCGCGTCCACGCAGCCGGACCTTCGCGGCCCGGGCCGCGAGGCCGGCGGCGTCGGGGAACGTGGGGTCCGCGGCGTCCAGCGCGCCGTGCCGGGCGCGGTGGGCCAGCAGCGAGGGGCCGTCGCCCACGCCGGCGAGCAGCACCGGGCCGGGCAGCACGACGACGTCCTCGCCCAGCGGCACGCCACGGGCCGCCACGGCCGCGCGGCGCGGGAACGGGGTGGTGCTCATCGGTGGCCCTCCAGGTGGTCGGTGCCCGTGTGGGGGCCGGCGTGGGGACCGGCGTGCGGGCCGGTGCCGTAGACGGCCTCGTGGTCGGCGCGGGTGCCGGCGAGCCCCGCGTGGGTGCCGGCCTGGGTGTCGGCCGTGCTCTCGGGGCCCGCGGGAGCGTGGGCGCGACCGGTGTGCGGGTCGACGACCTGGAAGGTCGGCCGGCCCAGCGGCGGCAGCCCGGCGCGTCGGCCAGGTGCGCTGTCGGCGCTGCCCGCCCGAGCCCGGACCGGCCGTGCCAGCGGCGACCGGCGGGCACGCACGAGCAGGCCGAGGCGCGCGAGCGCGGCGAGGCCCACCAGCAGCACCGAGCCGAGGGTGGCGACCTCGGCCCAGCCCAGCGAGGGCTGGAGGGTCCGCAGCCCGGCGAGGTCGGTGCCGACCAGCACGCCGTGCAGCGTGCCGGCGGCCCAGGCGAGCCAGGCGGTCAGGTGCACCCCGGCCCAGGCGCGGCGACCGAGGCGGGCACGCAGCGCCGTGGTGAGCAGCACCAGCAGCACGAGGTCGGTGGCGAGGGTGCCGAGCGCGACGCCGAGGCGCTGCCAGGAGGCGAGCCCGGGGACGACGACGTCGATCCAGCGCAGCCCGACCCAGTCGTGCAGCACCGAGGTGACGACGTGGCCCGCGAGGACCAGCACGCTGAGCAGCGCGAGGTTGCGGTGCAGGGCGCGGACCACGAACCGGGGCAGTCGCGCGCCGCCGTCCCCACCGGCGGGTCGCCCGCCGCGGGGGTCGCCCACGGTGAGCACGCCGAGGGCGGTGGTGAGGCTGAGCAGCACCACGAGCGTGACGCCGGTGCCGCGCTCGAGGAACCACGTCAGCGGGCCGTCGATCATGCGTGCGGGTCTCCGTCGGGGCTCGGGTCGGTGAGGGGGGTGGTGGGCCAGCCGTTGACGGCGGTGACCCGTCCGTCGTGGTCGACGAGGCGGGCGGCCAGGCCGGTGGCGTGCAGGTGCGCGAGGGCGTCGTGGCCCAGCACCAGCGCCTGCGTGGCGGCGACGTTGGCGAGCACCGTGGTGGGAGCGGCCACGGTGGCGGTGCGCCAGGGGCCGGTCAGGGGCTGCCCGGTGCGGGGGTCGAGCAGGTGATGCCGCTCGGTGCCCGCGGCGCGCCAGCGTCGCTCGAGCACCGAGGACGTGGCGAGCGCACCGGTGGCGTCCACGAGCTGGGTGCGGCCCGCCTCGGCGGCGTCGCCGGGGCGCTCGGCGACCCGGACCGTCCAGGCTCCGGGGCCGTGGGTGCGCAGGTCGCCGCCGGCCGAGACGAGGGCCCGGTGCAGGCCCGCGGCGCGGAACGCGGCCAGGGCGAGGTCGGTGCACCACGCCTTGGCGGTGGCGCCCAGGTCGAGCGCGGTGCCGGCGGGGATGCGCACCGCGTCCTCGCGCAGCGCCACGTCCTCCCACGCGTCGACGGCCGGGGCCGGGGCGGGTGCGTGGGGGAGCGGGGTCAGCTCGCCGCGGCGGCGCACCTGGGTGAGGTCGGCGTCGTAGCCGAGCTCGATCATCGGGCGCCCCAGGAGCGGGTGGACGAGGCCGTCGGTCGCGGCCGCGGCGTCCAGCGCGACCCGCACGGCCGAGACGAGCAGCGGGTCGACCTCGACCCAGTGGCCGGCCGCGGCGTTGACGCGGGAGAGGTCGGAGTCGGGGTCGAAGCGGCTGGCGACGTCGGCGACGTCGGTGAGCACCTGACCCAGCAGCGTGGTGGCGCACTCGATCTCGTCGGGGCGCTCGGTGCGCACCTCGACCGTGGTGCCGAGCGCACGCCACGACGCGGCGGCGCCGGCCATGACCGGGGCGGGCTGCGTGGCCGCGGCGAGCGGGCGCTGGAGGAGCGTGCTCACGACGCGCTCGTCGTCGGCGGGGGCGGCGGTGGGGTCGGGCTGGCCGGCGGTGGCGGGGGTGCGGCCGAGGGTGCCGGGGTGGCGGGGGTGCTGCCGCTCTGGCTCCCGGTCTGGGTCTGGCTCCCGGTCTGGGTGCTGGTCTGGCTCTGGCTCCCGGTCTGTGCGGTGGAGGTCTGGGTGCCTTGGCCGGCCGCGCCGGCGGCCGCCCCGCTCGCCGTCACCTGGGACGGGCCCGCCTCGGCCGCGGCCGTCACGTGCACCGTGGTCGTGCGGGTGGCCGTGGGGCGCTGGCGCAGGACGACGCGGCGCGCCGCCGCGTCCGTGCTCGCCCGTCCGGCACCCGACTCGCCCGTCTCGCCCGGCTCGGCACGGGCGGCGACCGCGGCCTCGTAGGCGGCCAGGTCGCGCTCGTACCGGCGCTGGGCCTGCCGCTGCTCCCGGAGCTGGGCGCGGCTCTGCGTGGTGTCGGCGGAGGTGCTGTCGACCTGCTGCTCGTCGTGCTCGCGGGCGGCGACGCCCGCCGCCGCGGCGGTGCCCACGAGCGCACCGGCCGCCCCCAGCCCGGTGAGGGCGGAGACGAGCAGGCGGAAGCGGTCCCGCGTCGCGGACGAGTAGGTCATGCCGCCTCCATCGGCCCGTGGCGGTCCGGTCCGCGTCCGCGCCGGACAAGTTTGGGTGAAGATGCCCCGGCCGGTCCTCCTCCGGCTGTTCCGGTCGCCCTGTCGGACGATCAGGGGTTCGTGCCTGCCTCCCATCCCACGTCTCGTGCGTCCGCGCCCGCCCGTGCGTGCGCACGCCGGTGGACCGTGCCCGCCTGCGTCGGGCTCACCGCCCTGCTGGCCGGCGGGGGAGCGCTCGCGGCCGTGGCCGCCTTCGGTGCCGCGCGCGGGGAGCCCGACGGCGCGCCCGCGGTGACCCCCGCCGCGGCGACCTCGGGTGTTGCAGCGACCACGACCACGGCGGCCGCCCTCGCGGAACCCGCGACCGTACCGACGGCCGCCCGGCCCACCCGGGTGCTCCGCTGGGCCCCCTGCGTCGCTCCCGCCGTGCTGGAGGAGGGTGTCTGCGTCACCGACGTGACCGTCACCGTCGTGCTCCCCGCACGGCAGGACGAGGCCCCGGACCCCACCTCGCAGCCCGACCTGGCCTGGGCCACCCCCGAGCCCGTCGGGGTGATCGAGGCTGCCGACGCCCGCGAGCCGGACCTGGCGTGGGGGAGCGACCCGACGCCGAGCCCGACGCACAGCCACACGCCTACGGCGTCCGCGAGCCCCTCGGCCTCACCGACGGAGTCTCCGTCCGAGTCCCCGACCGGGACCCCGACCGAGAGCGCCACCACCGAAGGCCCCACTGCTACCCCGACCGAGACCCCCACCGAGCCGGCGTCGGCGACCTCGACGCCCTGAGGCCTCCGGCGCGGCTCCGGCGCGGCTCCGGCCCCGCTCGTCCACAGCCCCGCCGCACCGGTGCCGCGGACGGTCGGTGCCGCGTTCTAGGGTTCTCGGGTGCCTGAGGACCCCGACGAGCAGCAGGCCGAGCAGTCGGCCGAGCAGACCCTCCCGACCACGCGCGACAACGTGGCCGCGCTGCTCTCGCGCGCCGTCGAGCAGCTGGGCGGCTCCGAGCGCGCCGGCCAGGTGGCCATGGCGCAGGCCGTCGGCGAGGCGCTGGTCAACGAGGAGCACCTCGTCGTCCAGGCGGGCACCGGCACCGGCAAGTCGCTGGGCTACCTCGTCCCGAGCCTCCTCCACGACGACCGGGTGGTCGTCGCGACCGCGACCCTCGCGCTCCAGCACCAGCTCGTGGAGCGCGACCTGCCCCGCCTCGTCGAGGCCGTGAAGGACGTCCCGGGCCTCGACACCTCCTACGCCGTGCTCAAGGGCCGCTCGAACTACGCCTGCCTGCACCGGGTGCGTGAGGGCGTGCCGGACGACCAGGGCGCCCTCGTGCAGCTGCCCGAGGGGTCGATGGGCGCCAAGATCCTCGAGCTGCGCGGCTGGGCCGAGAAGCAGGCCGAGGAGGGCGGGACCGGCGAGAAGGACGCCGCCCCCCGGCACACCGACCGTGAGTGGCGCCAGATCTCGGTCAACCACCGCGACTGCCTCGGCGCCACGCGCTGCCCGTTCGGCCAGGAGTGCTTCGCCGAGGTGGCGAAGGAGAAGGCCCAGAAGAGCCACCTCATCGTCACCAACCACTCCCTCCTCGCGATCGACGCGATCGAGGGCGTGCCGATGATCCCCGAGTACGACGCGGTGGTGATCGACGAGGCGCACGAGCTGGTTGCCCGCGTCACCCAGGCGGCCACCGACGAGCTCACCGCCCCCGAGGTCGACCGCGCCGCCAAGCGCGCCCAGCGGTACGTCGAGGGCGACCAGGCCGACGACCTCGCGGACGCCGGAGACGCGCTGCGCGACGCGATCGCCGCCGCGCCGACCGGCCGGTTCGAGGCGCTGCCGGAGCAGATGGCGGACGCGCTCCAGCTGGTCCGCGACGCCGCCCGCGCCTGCGTGAGCGCGTTCCCCAAGGAGCAGAACAGCGACGGCGGGGACGGTGACCCCGGCCGGCAGCAGGCCAAGGGCGGGGTCCAGGAGGTGTTCGCGACCGCCGAGCGGATGGCGGCCGGGTCGGACGCCGACGTCCTCTGGCTCACCGACGGCGGTGACCGCGGCCCGCAGCGGCTGTGCGTGGCGCCGCTCCAGGTCTGGGGCCAGATGCGCGACAAGCTGCTCACCGAGAAGACGGTCGTGTTCACCTCGGCCACGCTCATGCTCGGCGGAGACTTCTCCTCGGTCGCCACGAGCGTCGGCCTCAAGCCCAGCGAGCGCGTGGAGGTCGGCTCGGGCGGCCACGACGTGCCCGACCACGTCCTGCCGTGGCGCGGCCTCGACGTCGGCAGCCCGTTCGACTACGGCCAGCAGGGCATCCTCTACGTCGCCCGGCACCTGCCGCAGCCGGGCCGCGACGGCCTCGGCAAGGCCCAGCTGGACGAGATCGTCGAGCTCATCGACGCCGCCGACGGGCGTGCTCTTGGGCTGTTCTCCTCCCGGCGGGCCGCGGAGACCGCCGCGGAGGAGGTCCGCAAGCGGCTCCCGCACCTGACCACCCTCGCGCAGGGCGACGCCCAGCTGCCCGAGCTGTCGGCGCAGTTCGTGGCCGACCCGCACACCGTCCTGTTCGGCACGCTGAGCCTGTGGCAGGGCCTCGACGTGCCCGGCGACACCTGCCAGCTGGTGCTGATCGACCGCATCCCGTTCCCGCGCCCCGACGACCCGCTGATGTCGGCGCGCCAGAAGGCGGCCGACAACGCCGGCGGCAACGGCTTCATGCAGGTCGCCGCCACCCACGCCGCGCTGCTGATGGCCCAGGGTGCCGGTCGCCTCATCCGCACCACGTCCGACAAGGGCGTCGTCGCCGTCCTCGACCCGCGCCTGGCCACCGCCCGCTACGGCAGCTTCCTCAAGGCCAGCCTCCCGCCGATGTGGACCACCACCGACGGCGGCATCGTCCGCCAGGCCCTCAAGCGGCTCTCCGCGGCCGTCTCCTCCTGACCCGGCCCGACCGCCAATAGTGCGCGACGAAAAGCACCACAGACCCGGCGTCTGGGGTGCTTTTCGTCGCGCACTATTGGGGTGCCGGCACGGAGGTCCGGCTCAGATGCGCGCCCGCCCCTCGTAGACCCGCGACCCGTGCCGCAGGCCGAAGAACGTCGCGACGGTGGGGGCCACGTCCATGGTCGAGGCCTGGGCCGAGCTGACCTGCCCCGACGGCACGACCCCCGCACCGCCGGAGAGGAAGAACGGGATCGGCCGGGTGGCGGGGTGGCCGTGGTTGCCGGGGATCGGGTTGGACCACGGGTCGGGGTCGGAGAAGCGGCGCCCGGCCCGGCAGAACGCCACGACGTCGCCCGCCTCGTCCCCGAGCCGGTAGCGGGCCCGCTCGCGGGCCGGGCTGAAGGCCCGCAGCACGCCGTCGGCCGAGCGGGCGATGGCGAGCATCCGGTCGACCGCCTCGTCCCGCTGGGCGTCGGGGCCGGTCCAGTACAGGAGGTCGGCGCCGCCGTTGTCGGCGATGGCGACCTGGCCGGCCAGCAGGTCGTCGGCCTCCTGGAGCGGGGAGAGGGTGATGTAGTCGGACCCGTCGGACCAGTCCATGGAGTGGTCCGCCAGCACCATCACCAGCGAGCGCTCCCACGTCCCGGCGTCCTTCAGCGCCTGGACGAACCGGCCGACCTGGTGGTCGGTGTCGACCAGGGCGGTGGTGCGCAGCGCCTTGACGGTGCCGCCGGTGACGTCGGCGTGCCCGAAGCGGTCGATGTCGCCGAGGTTGACGAACATCAGGTGCGGGTCGGCCTCGAGCATGTCGAGGGCGGCCTGCATGGTGAAGACGTCGGGCGCGTGCCCGGTGACCGGCAGCGTCGGCGTCGGCTCCCAGCGGTAGGTCGCCCGCTCGCCGAAGACGCCGTAGAGGTACTCCTTGGAGAGCACGGTGCCGGTGGTGAACCCCTGGGCGTTGAGCCGCTCGATGACGGTCGGCACCCGGATGTCGGACTCCTGGTCGAGGTCGCGGACCTCGCCGAGCGCCCGGTCGTAGACGGCGTTCGAGGGCACGCCGGTGCGGTCGGGGCGCACGCCGGTCATCATCATCACGTGGTTCGGGATGGTCTCCATGACCGGCATCGACCGCGCGTTCGGCCACCAGGCGCCGCCCTGGCGCAGCGCCCACAGGTGCGGGGTGAGGGTGCGGGTGATCTCGTCGGGGCGGCACCCGTCGATCACGAGCACGTAGGCGCGGCGCCGCGTGTCGGTCGGGACGACGGCGGAGGCCGGCCGGGACGCCGCGACCGAGATGGCCGCGGCGCCGGCGGCCGCGGTGGCGCCGGTGAGCAGGGTGCGCCGCCCCGTCCGCAGGGCCTGGGCGCCGCGCTCGAAGGGGCGGACGTGCCGGTGGGCCGGGTCCGCGCAGGCCCGGGTCGTGCCGCACATCAGCGGACCTCCTCAGGCGTGCCGGCCAGGGGAGCGGCGGCGCGGGTGACGCGGTTGCTGGAGGCCTCCGTGGTCCACGAGACCGACCAGGTGATCGGGGTGTCGACCTCGGCGCGGTCGCCGATGACGAACCAGTCGCACTGGGCGCGCTCCGGGGTGAGCTCGAGGACGCAGAAGCCGTGGTTGTCGAAGTCGAGGTGCTTCACGTGCGGGTTGTTGGCCAGGATCGCGGCCTCGACCGCCGGGGTGGCCTCCGGAGCGCCGGTGATGTCCTTGAGGTTGCCCGACGTGACCGACGCACAGACGAGCTCGACGCCGACGGACTCGCGGGTCACCGCGTAGTCGCCCGCCTCGACCGGCAGCTCGCACGCCCAGCCGGAGTGGATGTCGCCGGTGAGGAAGAGGACGTCGGTGACCCCCTCGTCCTGGAGGTGGGCGAACACCTCGCGGCGGTCGGCGGTGTAGCCGTCCCACTGGTCGACGTTGTAGGGCTGGCCGTCGTCGGGCAGCAGACCGGTGACGTCGTCGACGGCGCGGGTGACGCGGCTCGGCAGGCCGGCGAACGTGACCGGCGCGATCATCACCGGGTTGCCCACCACCTTCCACTGCGGGGTGCCCGCGTCGTTGGTGAGGCTGTCCTTGAGCCAGGCCATCTGCTGCGCGCCGGTGATCGTGCGGTCCGGGTCGTCGATGGCGGCTCCGTCCGTGAGGCCGGGCTGCTGGGAGCGGTAGGTGCGCAGGTCGAGCATGTTGAGCTGGGCGAGCGTGCCGAACCGGAGCCGGCGGAAGAGCCGGGAGCCGTCGCGCAGGTCGGCCGTGCCCGCCATCCGCACCGGCATCCACTCGTCGTAGGCGCGGTGCGCCCGGGCCCGGCGGGTGGGCCAGTCGCCCTCGGTGTCGGGCTGGTGGTTCTCGGCGCCGTCGTCGTAGGCGTCGTTGGTGGTCTCGTGGTCGTCCCAGGTGACCACCCACGGGTGGCGGGCGTGGGCGCGCTGGAGGTCGCGGTCGGTCTTGTACTGGCCGTGCCGACGGCGGTAGTCGGCAAGACCGACCATCTCGTGGGCGGGCTCGTGGCTGCGGATGTCGACGTCGTCGGGGCCGTAGCCGTACTCGCCGGGCCCGTACTCGTAGAGGTAGTCGCCCAGGTGCAGCACCAGGTCCAGGTCGTCGCGGTCGGCCAGGCCGCGGTAGGCGGCGAAGTAGCCGGCCTGCCAGTTGGCGCAGGACACCATGCCCACGCGCAGGCTGGCCAGGGCGGCGTCGTGGGACGGGGCGGTGCGGGTGCGGCCGGTCCGGGAGGTCTGCCCCAGGGCGGTGAAGCGGTAGTAGTAGGTGGTGGCCGGAGCCAGACCGGTGACGTCGATCTTGACCGTGTGGTCGCGGCCGCGGCCGGTGGTGAACCGGCCGCGGCGCACGACCCGGGTGAAGGCGCGGTCGGCGGCCACCTGCCAGCCGACCGTGGTGCGCGGACCGATCCCGGAGCCGGGCGAGGCCTCCCTCGTCGGGGTCACGCGGGTCCAGAGGACGACGGCGTCGGGCAGCGGGTCGCCCGAGGCGACGCCGTGCCGGAAGACGCGGTGCCCGGCCCGGCGCGCCGCTGCCTCGTCGGCGTCCTGCGTCTGGTGGGTGCTGGTGGCCGCGGTGGCCGGGCCGGTGCCCGTGGACGCGGTGAGAGCGCTCGCGGTGAGGCCCGTGGCAGCGGCGCCCGAGAGCACCGTGCGGCGCGAGGGTCGGGCCGGCTGGGACTGGTCGTCAGCGGAAGTGGTCACGACTCTCGAACGACGCACCCAGCCGGACGTGACGCCAGGTCCCGCGATGCCACCGTCCGTTCACGGGGACGTCACCGCTGGGACCGAGGTTTGAGATCGTTCCGGTCGTCGAGGTGCCAGGCCGTCCACGGCCCCACCGGTCGTCGAGGTGCGAGGCCGTCTACGGCCCCACCGGTCGTCGAGGTGCGAGGCCGTCCACGGCCGAGCCACGAGACGCCCGCACCCGACGCCGACGCCCGCACCCGCCGACCCCAGACAGCACGACGCCGGCGGAGCCACCCCTGCCAGAGGGGTCGCGCCGCCGGCGTCCCGGGTCGTGCGTGTGCGTCAGAGGCGGCGCAGCACCGCGCTGACGACGCCGAGGATCGAGGCGTGCGTGCCGTCGATCGGCTCGTAGGCCTCGTTGTGGGGGAGGAGCCAGACCTGGCCGTTCTTGCGTGAGAGCGTCTTGACCGTGGCCTCGCCGTCGATCATCGCGGCCACGATCTGCCCGTTCTCGGCGGTGTTGGCCTGGCGGATCACGACGTAGTCGCCGTCGCAGATGGCGGCGTCGATCATCGAGTCGCCGCGCACCTCCAGGAGGAAGAGCTGGCCGTCGCCCACGAGCTGCTTGGGCAGCGGGAAGACCTCCTCCACCTGCTCCTCGGCGAGGATCGGCGCGCCGGCGGCGATCCGGCCGAGCATCGGCACGTAGGTCGCGGTCGGCATGGAGTCGCCGACGTCGGTCTCGTCGAAGTCCGACTCGTCGGCCGAGGAGATGGCCCGCGGCCTGGCGTTCTCCTGCGGCAGGAAGATCTCCATGGCGCGGGGGCGGTGCGGGTCGCGCTTGATGAAGCCCTTCTCCTCCAGCACCTTCAGCTGGTGGGCCACGCTCGAGGTGCTGGTGAGCCCGACGGCGTCACCGATCTCGCGCATGCTCGGCGGGAAGCCCCGGGCCTCGACCGCCTTCTTGATCGTCGCGAGCACCTTGAGCTGGCGCTGGGTCAGCCCCGCGGTCGACGTGGGACGGTCCGGCAGCTCGGTGACCTTGCCGCGGCGTCCGCCGGCCTTGCCTGTCTCGTCGGCCATCTGCTGCCTTCCTCTGGCGTGGTTCCCGCTGGATGTGGGTCAACCGTAGTGCCTGGGAACGCCTGACCTCAAACGTCTGTTCGAACGGCGTGTCGTCCACCGTTCCGGGTGAGTGTGCAGGTGGTCGCGACTCAATCGAACGCGACTCCGTCGAAAATTCGTTCGGTCGGGCCCTTGCGGTCGTTCGAACACCTGATCTACCTTCGTACCTGTGTTCGATCGAACGCACGATCGAGCGGGATGCCGGCAGCGCCGGTCCGGCGGGGCGAGAGCTCGGTCGGGGCCGGCTGTCGGAGGTCGCGAGTAGACCTATCTCCCGCAAGGACGAGCACCCACCGACACACCACTCCGACTTCCCCAGGAGACACCCATGAGCACCATGACGATCCACCCGCAGCTGGCCCGCACCGCTCCCGTCCGGTCCGCCCGGCCCGGCGAGCTCAGGCTCACCCGCCGCGGCCGCGTGGTGGTCGTGCTGCTCGGTCTGGCCCTGGCCGGCCTGGTCGCCGTGATCGGCGCGTCGATGGCCGCCGGCACCGACAGCGCCGTGCAGACCCACGACATCGTTGTCGGCACGGGCGACACGCTCTGGGGCATCTCCGGCGAGATCGCCGAGGAGACGGGCTCCGACCTGCGCTCCACCATGACCCTCATCTCCGAGCTCAACGACCTGGACGGCGGCATGCTCGTCGCCGGTCAGACGCTCGAGGTCCCGGTCGGCTGAGCCGACCGCCACAGACGTCGCCGGTCGCTTCGACCCCGGCCGGCGACACCGGGGAACGCCGAGGGGCGGGCCGCGTCACTCACCCGACGCTGCCCGCCCCTCTGCTCTTTCCTGTCTGCTCGTTCCTCGGCTCACCGTGCCGAGGCGCTACTTCTTCCGCCTGCCCCCGGGCTTCGTGTGGTGCACAGGGTTCGGCACGGGGTTCGGAGCCGGGTTCGGCGCCGGGTCGGGGGAGTCCGTCGGCGGCACCTCGTACGGGTTCTCCAGAGGAGCGTCGTCCGCCCGGGGAGGAGCCTCCTCGCCCGTGCTGGACAGCGTCCGCACGATCCGGGCCAGCAGCATCAGCCCGATGAACAGGCAGGCGACCGCGCCGACGCACGCGAGCAGGAAGAAGGCGAGCACGCCCTGATCCCCGTCCCGCAGGCCGCGGCCGAAGTCGATCGCGGCCCACACCAGGTAGCCCCAGGCACCGACCGCCGCGGTCATGCCGATGGCTGGGAGCGCCAGTCGACGTGCGGTGCCGGACGACGCGCCCGGCTGCCGAGGCCCACGCGCCGGGCGGGGCGGCTTGGGCTGCTTCGGCGCGGGGGCGGCCCGACGCGCGCCGCCGTGTCGCCCGCCTCGTCCGGTACCTCCCTCTGCCACGCCCACAGTGTGACGGACGGGGCCAGAGTGTCGCCGACGCCGCACCCGTCCCGGACCAGAAAGGGTGACGAGGAAGCGTGCACAGGTGTCGGACACGCGTTAGTTTGCTGTCGTGCCGGAGGTCGACTGGGAGGCGTCGCCGCGTGGGACCGCAGGTCCGCGCGCCCCGTTGGGACGCCTCTCGCAGCTCGACGAGGCCCTCGCGGCCGCCGAGCACGTCGACGACGTGGCCCGCGCGATGGTCCGCGACCTCGGTGCGCTCCCGGGCGTGCGACGGGTCGGCTTCGGGCTGACCGAGGGCGGTGGGCGCCGCATCCGGTTCCTGCCCCAGGACGCGCTGCCGCCCGACGGCGAGCCGCTGCCCTGGTGCCACATCGACGCCTTCGAGGACGTGCCGATCACCGCCGTCGTCCGCTCCGGGGAGCCGCTCCTGGCCCGGCTGGCCGACGTGCGCCGCAGCTTCGAGCACCTGGTCGAGCGCGAGCTGGCCGCCGGCTCCACGTCCCTGGCGGCGCTGCCGCTGCCCGGCACCGGGTCGCCCATCGGCGCCGTGGTGCTGTTCTTCGAGGCCGACGTCGAGTTCTCCACCCGCTACCGGGCCCTGCTGGACGCGGTGGCGCTGACCGCCTCCGACGCGGTGCAGCGCATCCGCGCCGGGCTCGCCCGCGAGCAGGCCGTCGAGCTGGCCGAGGCGGAGGAGGAGTCCGACTCCGAGGCACTGCGCGCCGCGGTGTCGCTGCCCGAGACGGCGAAGGCCCCCGGGGTGGCCCGCAGCTTCCTGCGCGAGGAGCTGGACCGCTGGGGCCTGGACGACGAGGTGGTCGAGAGCGCGCTGCTCTGCGTCTCCGAGGTCGTCACCAACGCGGTCAACCATGCCCACTCGCGCTCGCTGCTGCGGGTCAGCCTCCTGGACGGCGTCCTCACCGTGCTGGTGCGCGACCGGGGCGGCTCAGGCGAGGTGCAGCCTCCCGACCCCGACGAGGTCGACGACCCGCTGGCCGTCTGGGGTCGCGGGCTGATGCTGGTCGAGGCCATCGCCGACCGGTGGGGCTCCGAGCGCGACGCCGCCGGCACCACCGTCTGGTTCTCCCTGGACGCCGCCGCCTCCTGAGCGGACACCGCCGGGCGGATACACCGGGGCCGCCGGAAACGGCGTGGTGCGTCGTCCACACCCCTGGTTCCCCACCCCCCAGGGGTGGTGGGAGGCGTTCTTCACACCCCCACATGTGGTGATTGAGCCCCGGATCAGGCCCCACCCCGATGGGCGTTCTTCCGTCGCGACCTGCGCATTCGAAATCAGTCGTGCGGGTTCACAGGATCAGGTTGCGGGCGTGGTGGTGCGGAACTAGGCTTCCCACAACATCTAGTACTTACACGGATGTAGTTATCCACATCTTGTTGCACAGCAACCGGCGGATAGCCCACAGGAGCGGCTCGTTTCTCCACATGCGGAGGCGAGTTCTCCACACCCACCAGCACACCTCAGCACGCGAGCAGTCCAGGAGAGGGAGGTCCGCCATGCAGTGTCCGTACTGCCGGGCCGGCGACACCCGCGTCGTGGACAGCCGCGTCACCGAGGACGGCTCCGCGATCCGCCGGCGCCGCACCTGCTCGTCCTGCTCGAAGCGGTTCACCACCGTGGAGCAGATGCAGCTCTCGATCGTGAAGCGCTCCGGCGCCACCGAGCCGTTCGAGCGCAGCAAGGCGATCGCGGGCGTGCGCAAGGCCTGCAAGGGCCGCCCGGTGGACGAGGACCAGCTGGCGTGCCTGGGTCAGGACGTCGAGGACGTGCTGCGGGCCTCCGGCTCCGCCGAGATCCAGGCTCACGAGGTCGGCCTCGCCATCCTCGGGCCGCTGCGCGACCTCGACGAGGTCGCCTACCTCCGCTTCGCCTCCGTGTACCGGGCCTTCACCTCGGCCGCGGACTTCGAGGAGGAGATCGCGCTGATGCGCCGCGACGGAGCGGCCCAGCCGGCGCCCACCCCTCAGCCTGCACCGACCGGCTGACCCAGGACCGCCCGGCCGGGAGTGGGGAAGCTGCCGGCCGGGCGCACCACCACGCTTCCTCCCCCCACGCTGTCGGAGCCTCCGTGTACGACGGAGACAGCCAGGCTCCCCAGCCAGCACGAGCAACGCACGAACCCCCACCATCGCGGGACATCGCGGGACACAGGAGAACCAGGAATGACGGAGACGCAGAGCGGCCGCGCGAAGACGGGCGCACGGTCGCGCAAGGCGGCAGGCGGCCTCACGATCCAGCGGGTGTTCAGCACCGAGGGCGTGCACCCCTACGACGAGCTCGAGTGGGAGCGTCGCGACGTCGTCCAGACCAACTGGAAGACCGGCGTGACCGTGTTCGAGCAGAAGGGCGTCGAGTACCCGACGACCTGGTCGCTCAACGCCTCCACGATCGTCACCACCAAGTACTTCCGCGGCGCCGTCGGCTCCGACGTGCGCGAGTGGAGCCTCAAGCAGCTCGTCGACCGCGTCGTCCTCACCTACGTGAAGGCCGGCAAGGACAACGGCTACTTCAAGACGGACGCCGACGCCGAGGTCTTCGAGCACGAGCTGACCTGGCTGCTGGTCAACCAGTACTTCTCCTTCAACAGCCCCGTCTGGTTCAACGTGGGCACGCAGTCCCCGCAGCAGGTCTCCGCCTGCTTCATCCTCTCCGTGGATGACTCGATGGACTCGATCCTGAACTGGTACAAGGAGGAGGGCTTCATCTTCAAGGGCGGCTCCGGCGCCGGCCTGAACCTCTCCCGCATCCGCTCCTCCAAGGAGCTGCTCTCCTCCGGCGGCACCGCCTCCGGCCCCGTCTCCTTCATGCGCGGTGCCGACGCCTCCGCGGGCACCATCAAGTCCGGTGGCGCCACCCGTCGCGCCGCGAAGATGGTCGTCCTGGACGTCGACCACCCCGACATCGAGGAGTTCGTCGAGACCAAGGCGAAGGAGGAGGACAAGATCCGCGTCCTCCGTGACGCCGGCTTCGACATGGACCTCGGTGGCGACGACATCACCTCCGTGCAGTACCAGAACGCCAACAACTCGGTGCGCGTCACCGACGAGTTCATGCGCGCCGTCGAGGAGGGCACCGACTTCGCCCTGCGCGGCCGCATGACCGGCGAGGTCATCGAGCACGTCGACGCCCGCACCCTGTGGCGCAAGATCGCCGAGGCCGCGTGGGCCTGCGCCGACCCGGGCCTGCAGTACGACGACACGATCAACGACTGGCACACCAACCCCGAGACCGGCCGCATCACCGCGTCCAACCCCTGCTCGGAGTACATGTCGCTGGACAACTCCTCCTGCAACCTGGCGTCGCTGAACCTGCTGAAGTTCCTCAAGGACGACGACACCTTCGACGCCGGGCGCTTCGCCCAGGCCGTCGAGCTGATCATCACCGCGATGGACATCTCGATCTGCTTCGCGGACTTCCCGACCGAGTCCATCGGCCAGACCACCGTCGACTACCGCCAGCTCGGCATCGGCTACGCCAACCTCGGCGCCCTGCTGATGGCGATGGGCCTCGGCTACGACTCCGAGGGTGGCCGCACCATGGCCGCCACCATCACCTCGCTGATGACCGGCACCTCCTACAAGCGCTCCGCCGAGCTCGCGGCCGTCGTCGGTCCGTACAACGGCTACGCGCGCAACGCCGAGGCCCACAACCGTGTGATGCGCAAGCACCAGGCGGCCAACGACTCGGTGCGCCCGATGCACGTCTCCGATTCCGGCGTCCACAAGCTCGCGACCCAGATGTGGGCCGACGTGGTGAAGCTCGGCGAGAAGAACGGCTTCCGCAACGCGCAGGCCTCGGTGCTCGCGCCCACCGGCACCATCGGCTTCATGATGGACTGCGACACCACCGGCATCGAGCCCGACTTCTCCCTGGTGAAGTTCAAGAAGCTCGTCGGCGGCGGCTCCATGCAGATCGTCAACCAGACCATCCCGCGTGCCCTGCGCAAGCTCGGCTACCAGGACGAGCAGGTCGAGGCGATCGTCGACTACATCGCCGAGAACGGCCACGTCGTGGACGCCCCCGGCCTCAAGACCGAGCACTACGAGGTCTTCGACACCGCCATGGGCCAGCGTGCGCTCAAGCCCATGGGCCACGTGCGGATGATGGCGGCCTGCCAGCCGTTCCTGTCCGGCGCCATCTCCAAGACGGTCAACCTGCCGGAGTCGGCGACCGTCGAGGAGATCGAGGACGTCTACTTCCAGTCGTGGAAGCTCGGCCTCAAGGCCACTGCGATCTACCGCGACAACTGCAAGGTGGGCCAGCCGCTCGCCGACGCGAAGGCCAAGAAGGCCGAGTCGACCACCGACGCCCCCGCGGCCGAGGTCGTCGAGAAGGTCGTGGAGAAGGTCGTCTACGCCCCGACCCGCAAGCGCCTGCCGAAGTCCCGCATCGCCCGGACCACCTCCTTCACCGTGGGTGGCGCCGAGGGTTACCTGACCTCGGGTGCGCACGAGGACGGCCAGCTCGGCGAGCTGTTCCTCAAGCTCGGCAAGCAGGGCTCGACCCTGGCCGGCGTGATGGACGCGTTCTCGATCGCGGTCAGCATCGGCCTGCAGTACGGCGTGCCGCTGGAGACCTACGTCTCGAAGTTCACCAACCTGCGCTTCGAGCCCGCCGGCCTCACCGACGACCCGGACGTGCGGATGGCCCAGTCCCTCATGGACTACGTCTTCCGTCGCCTCGCCCTCGACTACCTGCCGTTCGACGAGCGCCAGGCCATGGGCATCTACTCGGCCGAGGAGCGTCAGCGCTACCTCGAGACCGGCTCGTACGAGCCCGCCGAGGAGACCGGCTCCGCCGCTGAGCTCGTCAGCACCCCACCTGCCTCGTCGCTGGTCGAGGAGGTCGGCCACGACCGTCGCGAGACCGAGACGACCGAGGAGCCCGGGACCCACGCCGTCCACGGCGAGAAGGCACCGGAGGGCGCGGCCAAGAAGGCCCACACCTCCGCCGAGCTCCTCGAGGCCATCACCGGCACCGCGGTCGACAGCCCGCTCTGCTTCACCTGCGGCACCAAGATGCGCCCCGCCGGCTCGTGCTACGTGTGCGAGGGCTGCGGCAGCACCTCGGGCTGCAGCTGATCGGCTAGCGAGCCTCAACGACTGAGCCCCCGACCGCGATGCGGTCGGGGGCTCAGTTGCTTGGCAGCCGTGGAAGAACCGAGCTCAGCGCTCGATGAGTGCAGCTCGATTGAGGAAAGCCGCAGGCATCGCATGTTCCAGTTGCCAGGTGATCGCGATGGGCCGCTCGCCTCTGTGACTGAGGTGGGTGGCAGGTCCAAGGAACAGATACGGCGAGGTACCGAGGTCATCGGTGCCCTCGTGTCGGACGAACAACAAGACGGTGCTCGTGCCGTCGATGTAGCGACGCCCGGTGGGGGAGCGCAGTGTGGTAGTTGATTGCGACTCCCAATGGAATGTGTGGGCGTCGATGGGATAGTCGCGGTACATCGTCGTGGGGGAGAAATCAGCCTCCGACTTCTTCAAGGTGATAAAGAGGATGTCGACGTTCAACCCTTCCGAGTAGGCAACCCCCTGCATCACGCTTGTCGGCTTCCGAGATAGTGACGCGTAATCGAGGGCCGCCAGGATCTCCTCCCGTTGGTAACTGGCGTGCACTCGGAGCGGAACAGCCGCCAGCTCGCCTCCTAGCTCGATGGTCTGACGCCGGGACTGTGAGAAAGCGAGGTCCACGACCTGGCGGACCTCGGCGGTCACAGTTGGGTGGCGCCGAACTTCCGCTAGTCCCTCTTCGTAGGACTTGTGTGGACCGGACGGGAACGCAGTGAAGTAGAGCATGCGTGCGAGTCGTTGCTGCTCGTTCGACAGGGATGCCAGGTCGGCTGGTTCCTCCAGGAGCGCTAGATAGCCTCGCCTTCGAACGTCGTCGTCAACGTGTGCCATGGCGCGAATGCGCTTGAGGAGTGGTGCTTCCCCGTCGAGTTCCGGCACATCTACGATGCCGGCCTCACGCTGCAGTGCGGTCCACGACTTGTTGCCTTTCTTGAGGACATCGGCGAGTTCAACACCCGAGTCGCCGAGGAAGAACGACAGGTCAGTGGTGGGCTGGTCGCGTAGCTCGCGAACGAGGTCCTTCCAGCGTCCGCTGATCTGCCCTCGAATGTTGTCGAGAATGAGTTGACGGGCCACGCGGTCCATCACAATCTGACAGCCGGCGGGAAGAAGTGGGAAGTCCCTCTCGACCTCACGTTCGAGACCTCGCCGGGACAGCCCGGTCAGCGCGCGCAGCTTGAGGTCGAATCGGAACTCCCGTCGCTGTGCCCCGACGAAGTCGAGGACCGTCAGGACGGCCTTGTTCTTGGTGCGGCGCAAGCCGCGGCCAAGCTGCTGCAGGAAGATCGTGGCGCTGTCAGTGGGGCGCAGGAAGAGAACGGTGTCGACGTCAGGTATGTCGAGACCCTCGTTGAAGACGTCCACAGTGAAGAGAACCTGAACCTCCCCGTGCGCCAAGAGGCGAAGCGCGTCGGCGCGCTCCGTCGGCGGGGTAGAGCCACTGACCACACGGGCGTTGATACCGGCCCGTGCGAACTCCTCAGCCATGAAGTGGGCGTGCGCAACGCTCACGCAGAATCCCAACGCGCGCATGCTGCCGGGATCGAGGATCTTGTCCGACACCTCCTGCAGGACGAGCGCGGCGCGTGCCCGGTTTCCCGTGTACATCGCCTCCAGGGCGGCTTCGTCGTAGCGACCGCGCGCCCACGAGATGCTGGAGAGGTCCGTGCCATCTGCCACCGCGAAGTAGTGGAAAGGGCAAAGAAGGTCGGCGCCGAGGGCATCCCACAGACGGAGTTCGGTGGCGATGCGGCCGTCGAAGTACGTACGGATGTCCGCACCGTCGGCTCGTTCGGGCGTAGCAGTTAGTCCGAGCAACTCGGTCGGTTCGAGGTGTTGGAGGACTCGTCGGTAGCTCGAGGCCTCGGCGTGATGGAACTCGTCCACCACGACGACTTCAAACCTGTCTGCCGCGATGGTCTCGATGCCCACCGAGTGCAGCGACTGGATGCTGGCGAAGACATGCTCGCCTCGCTCGGGGCGACGTCCGCCCTCGAAAAGCTCACCAAAGGTGGCGTCATGCAGCACCTCTCGGTACGTACGCAGTGACTGCAGCAGGATCTCGCGGCGGTGAGCGATGAAGAGCAGGGACGGGCGCCGCCCCATGGCCTCGCCAAGGTTGCGGTAATCCAGTGCGGCGAGAACCGTCTTGCCGGTCCCGGTGGCTGCCACGACGAGGTTGCGATGCCTGTCATGCTCGGCGCGCTCGGCGGCGAGTTCCTCAAGCATGCGCTGCTGATACGGATAGGGATTCACCTGGAGGCCGGAGAGGGACACCGTGACGTGGTCACCCTGCTTCCGGCCACTTGCCTCGGCCAGCGCGTCGTCGAGCTTGTCCGCGTCGCGGTCGGGGTCGTACTCCTCGAAGTTCGGGTCATTCCAGTAAGACTCGAAGGTGAGATTGAACTTGTCGATCAGGTTCGGCGTGGCCACCTGAGAGACACGCACGTTCCACTCGACCCCGTCCAGGAGAGCTGCCCGTGACAGGTTGGACGAGCCGACGTACGCGGTGTCGAAGCCGCTGTGCCGCCGGAACATCCACGACTTGGCGTGCAGCCGAGTCCTGGTGTTGTCGTACTGGATACGGACCTCGGCGCCGAAGTCGCGAATGAGGCGATCGACTGCCCGACGTTCCGTCGATCCCAGGTACGTCGTGGTGATGACGCGGAGTCGGCGCCCCTCGGCGTGCGCACGGGCGAGCTCCGGCTCGAGAAGGCGGAGTCCGTACCACTTCACGAAGGCGCATAGGAGGTCGATCTCGTCGGCAGACTCGATCTCTAGTCGGAGCTCGCCACCCAGGTTGGGTTCGCCTCGCGCGTTAGTGAGGAGCGCGGTGTCGGAAAGTCTCGTGGTTGGGCGACGCATGGGGGCTGGCTGCAACAAAGACGACGAGGGCGGGGCGATTGAAAGCAATTCAGACGGGGGGCTTGCGACCGCGGTGTCCTGGTCGAGAAGGGCCAGGACCTGATTCGCTAGCGTGGTCTGCTCTTCGCCTTCGCCGGCCGCCGTGAAGGCAGAAAGTGCGGCCCTGTGTACGAGTCGTGCAAGTGCAGTCGCACGTTCGCCGCGAGGGACATCGGCGGTCTCGACTACGGCGTCAGGCGTTTCAGAAAGGCCTTGCCGGATCGCTTCGGTGAGAAGGGTTTCGTACAGGCCCTGGGGCATTGCGTTGCTCATCGGGGATAGCTTGACGCATCGGTCAGACAGCGGCGCTGATTTGGCTGCGCCGAATATGCACGCTGCGCGACATTCGATAAGGGCGGACGTGGCCAAGCGGCTCGGCTGCTGAGCCCTCACCGGGGCAGCGCTCAGCCCTCGACGTACCCCAGCCACAGCCCGTCCCGGGCCCGGGTCATGCCGACGTACATCTCCCGCCGCCAGCGGTCGACCCGCTCGGTGTGGCTCTCCTCGGGCTCGCCGTCGCCCCGCTCGGGCGGGGTGAGGCTCAGGTAGGGGAGCAGCACGTACGGGAACTCCAGCCCCTTGGCCCGCTTGATGGTGCCCACCTTCACCTTGTCGCTCGGCACGCCCCGGTACGAGGTGAGCTGGAGGCTGGGGACGTCGTGCTCCCGCAGCAGCCGGGTGATCCGCTCGGCGTCGGCGGAGCGCTCGGTGAGCACGGCGTAGCGGTCCCACCCGCGGGGGTCGCGCTCGTGAGAGGTGCGGAGCAGGCTGATCAGGGCGGCGTCGACGTCCTCGCGTCCGGCGCCCTGCACCACCAGCGGCGCCGGTCCGGTGCGCAGCACCTCGACCTCGTGGCTCGCCGGCGCCTCGCCGAGGTCCTCGACGTCGTGGTCGCCCAGCACCGACTGGGCGCAGGCCAGCACCTGCCGCGTGTTGCGGTAGTTGGTGCTGAGCACAGCACCCCGCCCGGCCACCGACAGGCCGGCCTCCGCCAGCGAGAACCCGCCCGGGTAGACCGACTGGCGGCCGTCGCCCACGAGCAGCAGCGACCCCGGCGTCCCCTCGGCCAGCGCCGCGAGGAGACGGAGGCCGGCCAGGTTCAGGTCCTGCACCTCGTCCACCACCACCGCCGCGTAGCCGAACGCCTCGGGGAACCGCTCGACGGCGTCCTCGGCCTGCAGCAGGAGGTCGTTGAAGTCCTGGACGCCGGCCTGCGCCAGCTCCGCCTCGTAGGCCAGGTACAGCTCCCACGCGGCCTCGCGGCCCGCACCTCGCAGCGGCGTCACCCGCCCGTGCCGACGCAGCTCGCGGTAGGCGTCGAGGTCGGCGAGGCGCCGTGGCTTGATGACGTGGTCGATCTCCTCCTGCCAGTACGTGGGTCGAGGGTCGATGCCGTGCAGCACCTCCTGCTGCGGGCAGGCGCGCCAGGCACGCCGGAAGGCCGCGAACGCCCGGCGCGGGTCCGGCGCGGGCTGGCCGCCGAGGTCCTGCAGGACGCGGTAGGCCAGCGCGTGGACGCCGGTGAACTCGATCTTCTCGCCGATGCCGGGACGCAGCCGCTCGGCCAGCCCCTCGAAGACCTGCGGCAGCGTCTTCACGAAGCTCACGAACAGCACCGGCTCGTCGTGCCGCTCGGCCAGGTGCACGGCCCGGTGCAGCGCCACCACCGTCTTGCCGGTGCCCGCCGGCCCGCGGACCCGGCCGGGCCCGGTCCACCCCACCTGCACGAGCCGGTTCTGCGCCGGGTGCAGGAAGGTCATCCAGTCCTCCAGCGGACCGTCCAGCGCCCGCTCGACCAGGGCCTCGGTCAGGTCCTCGAGACCCTCCAGCGGCTCCTGCGCCACGGGCACCTCGGCGGCCGCGGCACCGCGTCGGGTCGAGGCCCCCACCCGGGCGGACGCCGGCGGGGCAGCCGGCATCGGCGGGCTCGCCTCCTCGACGGCCGCGAGCACCTCGGCCACCCGCGAGTCCTCCACGCGCAGCGGCAACCGGGCCAGCCAGCCCGCCACGTCCCGCGGGCCGAGGGCGGCGACCCCGTCGACCTCCGCGCTCACGGCGTGCCGGGTGAACACCATGGCCGCGCGGATCGCGGCGCGGGTGACGCCGGTCGGCGCGAGGTGCTCGCCCAGCGTGTCGCACAGGGCGCGCAGCTTGGCGACCTCCTCGTCCTCCCGCGCCTCGCCCCGGTGCAGGGCGCCGTCGCGGACGCTGAGCTCGGCCCAGTCCTTGGCGTCGAGCACCACCACGCCGCCCGGCCCGACGAGCAGGAAGTCCACGTTGGCCCGCCGCGACCCGGGCCACTGCCGGTCCTCGAGGACGTGCCAGCCGAGCTCGGCCAGGGGAGCCAGGACGCCACCCAGCTCGGCCTCGGACGCGCTCGCCCGCAGGTAGCGCCGCGCCTCCTCGCGCTTGAGCTCGCTGAGGGAGAAGAGCGCCTCCGCGTCCTCCTCCAGCTCACGGCTGCGCCGCAGCGCCGACCCGCCAGCAGCCACACCGATCTCCTCACCTCGACGACAGCCTTGCCCTGACGGGTGTCGGCATCCGCGCCCCCGCACTTGAGCCGGCGCGGGGGCGCCAGCACGGGCGCGACGAACGGGCGCGGCGACGCGGAGGAGGACGCGGCTGTCGGTGCCGTCCTCTACGTTCATGACTGGCTCACGAGCAGCGACCACAAGCCCTCCGGCTGGTCGCTCGGCTACCTGCCCCCGCGCAAGGTGCCCCCGGAGGAAGAGCCGGCGTCCGCCGACCGGCGGAGGCAACGCGGGGCCTCGTCGAGGTCCCCTGACCTCGTAGGAGGACCGTCATGGGCTGCTGCCCGCTGTACCCCGAGCCCGGCACCCCGGTGTCGATGGAGCCGGGCCACTTCCCCGACCTGCGCCAGCAGGTCCTGGCCGTCGTCGACACCGACGAGTGGGTCGACGTGCTCGTCGAGCAGGTCGACGGCCACGTGGTCGTCGTCGCCGCCCTGAGCGGCGAGCGCACCGCGCTCTGGCACCACCACCCGTTCACCGGGTCGGTCGAGCCGGGCCACGCCGCGCGCCTGCACCGGACCGCGCTGCTGCTCGGCTGGCCCGGCTTCGCGCTGAACGTCCGGGTCGTCGGTGGGGAGGTGCCGGTGGCCCAGGACCCCTCGCCGGGGCCGCCCGCGCGGGTCCGCGGCAAGTGGGTGCCCGCCCTGACGCTGCCGCCGGGCGTGACGGCAGAGGACCTCTGACCTGGGCCCTGACCTGGCTCTGACCTGGGACGACGGCGGTGGTCTCGACCAGTGGTGCCACCGCTGTCGGTGGGGCTGTCTACGTTCCCTGACGTCGGGTGGAGGGTCCGCCCGAGGAGTGAGGTGCGGGTGACCGACCGGGTCGAGAACGAGGGGGCGTGGCCTGAGCTGCGCCGCCGGCTGGCGCTGACGCTGGCCACGCTGGGTGAGAACGGCACACGTGTGCTGCTGGAGGTCGAGCTCGGGGCACCGGGCACCGACGAGGTCGGGCCCGTGGTCCAGGTCGGCCCGTCGCCGCAGGAGGGCCTGCGCTGCGAGGTGGGGCTCCCGCCCACCCGCTCCCTGGACGAGGCGGGGCAGCGCGTCCTCGCCGAGCTCGGCTACGGGCTGCCGGCCGACGGCACGCGCAGCCTCGACCTCGGGCCGGACGAGGCCGACCGTGCCGCCGACGTGGTGGTGACGACCCTGCGCGACGCGCTGGGCGTGCTCGACCCCGCGTTCCTGGTCAGCGAGGAGATCGACCTCGAGGGCCTGCGCAGCGACGTCGCCGAGCCGGCCGCCGGCCCCGTGCCGCCGCCGCTGACGATCCCGGCCGGGCCGGAGCACCTCCAGCAGCTGGTCGACGCGACCCTGGCCGCGCACTTCGGCTCCGCCCCGCCGCGCGACCCCGACGGCGACAGCCCCGTCCCCGCCGGCAGCGGCGTGGTGTTCGTCCGCCCCGACGACGAGCGGCCGCTGCTCCACCTCACCGCCCACCTGGTCGTCGAGCTGCCCCGGCCCGACGCGGTCCAGCGGGCGCTGCCCCGGATCGCGGCCCGGGTGCCGTTCCTGTCCCTCGCGGTCGTGGAGGACGAGCTCGTCGCCCGCAGCCAGCTGCCCGCCGCCCCGTTCGTGGCGGAGCACCTGATGTCCTGGGTCGCCCGGTTCGCCGTCGAGGCCGAGCTGCTCGCCGACGAGGTGGCCGCCGAGCACGGCGGCCGGCTCTTCCTCGAGCCCCCGGGTGGGTCGCCGGGGGAGTCCCCGGGAGCCTCACCGCCCCGGACCGGCCACCCGGAGGACCGCTCGAGCGAGGCCGCGGACCAGCGCCGCCTCCCCGCCGAGCGGGTGGACCAGGCCCTGGTGGGCGTGGTCGAGCTGCTGCACGACGGGCCCGTGCCCGCGCGCCACGTGGCCACCCTCTTCGACGACGACCGGGTGCGGATGATCCGCGCGATCGTCGCCGTCCGCAACGGTCGGGTCGCCCTCGGCGAGACCGACGCGGACACGCTCGCCGAGACCGTGCGGCGCGGCCTGCACGACGCGCTCGACCGCCACGTCCGGCCCTCGGCCGACGGGCCCGCGGCGGGCCGGCCGGGAGCCCGGGGGAGGGGGCGCTCCCACCAGCTGTCGCTGCTCGGTGACGACCAGGACGAGCAGCCGCTCTTCGCCGACCCGAGCAGCGACCCTGAGACCGGCGGCCACGCCGGGGAGGACGGGGACGGCGCCGCCGACGCAGGCACCTCCGCCGCTGGGTGACGCCGAGCTGACGGCCGGCCGACGCGCCGGCCGACATACCCGTCGAGCAGAGCAGCGACACACAGGCCCGTGACCACCCCGGTCGCGGGCCTGTGTGCGTATCGGCGCAGGTCACACGCCTGTCCCGCGGTGAGCAACGCTGCGGGCACGGGGGATTGCCGCGTCCTCTCACCGGGCACATCCGTCCGACAAGCGGCAGATGTGACGGTTGACACGTCGGCAAAGGGTGAGGCAGGGTCTGGTCCAGACAGCCGCTGATACCGGTTACAGAAACCGGTCACATTCGCACTGAGGAGGAACCGGGATGACCACCATCCGCGACGTGGCCCGCGAGGCCGGCGTCTCGATCGCCACGGTCAGCCGCGCCCTTCGCGACCCGGCGATCGTCAAGCCGGACACCCGCGCCAAGGTGCTCGAGACCGCCGAGCGGCTCCAGTTCCGCCCCAGCCACCTCGGCCGCCAGCTGGCCGAGCGTCGGCACGCGGCAGCCGGGGTCGTCTTCCCCGACCTGTCCGGCCCCTACTACGCCGACGTCGTGATGGGGTACGAGTCCGTCGCCGCCGAGGTGGGCCGCTCCGTGCTGATCAGCAGCACCCGCGGCCGGGCCGACGTCGAGAAGCAGGTCACCGACATGGCCGGACGCTGCGACGGCCTGGTCATCCTGGGGCCCGCCGTCCCGGAGCCGCTCGTCCAGCACCTCAAGGCCACCGGCACCCACCTCGTCCTCGTGGCCCGCCCGGCCGACGCCGGCATCGACTCCGTCAGCACCGCGGCCACCAGCAGCGCCACCGCGCTGGTGCGCCACCTGCTCGACGACGGCGCCCGCACCTTCGTCTTCGTCGGCGACCCCGCCGCCGGCCCGGACGTCGCCGACCGCCACGCCGCCGTCAGCCAGGCGCTGGCCGCGAGCGGCGAGCAGACACGGATGAGCATCCTGCCCGTCGACGACCTGGACGAGACGAACGGCCGCCGGGCGGCCGACGCACTCCTGCACGACACGACAGGCACGAGAACCCCCCACTGCGACCCGTCGAGCACCCTGCCCGACGCCGTCGTCTGCGCCAACGACGAGCTGGCCCTCGGCCTCCTCGCCCGCCTCACCGAGGCCGGCCAGGAGCACAGGGTCCGCGTCACCGGCTGGGACGACGTGATGGCGGCCCGCTGGGCCGGCCTCACGACGGTCCGCCAGCCGATGCGCGAGCTCGGCGCCACCGCCGCCCGGCTGCTCGAGGAGCAGCTCGACGGCACCCGCACCGCTCCCCGCCACGAGCTGCTCGACACCGAGCTCGTCGTGCGCACCAGCAGCACCCTCCTCGGGAAGGAACCCGCATGAAGACGAACCGGACGATGAAGACCGGGACGAAGACGCTCGCCGCCCTCGCCATCGCCGGCCTGGCGCTCAGCGCCTGCGGCCGCGACGCCACCAGCGCCGGAGGCGAGGCCCAGAGCGACGCCATCGACGACAGCCCCGCCTCGGGCACGATCGAGGTCTGGGCGATGGGCGCCGAGGGCGAGGCCCTCGACGAGTTCACCCAGGCGTTCGAGGAGGAGAACCCCGACGCCGAGGTGGAGGTCACCGCGATCCCGTGGGACTCCGCCCACGACAAGATCCAGGGCGCCATCACCTCCGGCGAGGGCCCCGACGTCACCCTCGTCGGGTCCACGTGGATGGGCGAGTTCGGCGCGGCCGGCGGCCTCATGCCGACCCCCGAGGACCTCGTGGACGGCGACGACTTCTTCCCCGGCGCGTGGGAGGGCAACCAGGTCGGCGGCACCCAGTACGGCATCCCCTGGTACGTCGAGACCCGCGTCCTCTACTACCGCACCGACCTCGCCCAGCAGGCCGGCTGGGACGCCGCGCCCCAGGACTGGGACGAGCTCACCCAGTTCGCCACCGACCTGCAGAGCAAGGCCGGCGCCGAGTACGGCATCAACCTCCAGCCCGGCCAGACCGGCTCCTGGCAGACCTTCCTGCCCTTCGCCTGGTCCGACGGCGCCGAGCTGGCCAACGCCGACGGCACCGAGTGGTCCATCGCCAGCGACCCGATGAAGGAGTCGCTGCAGTACTACTCCGACTTCTTCGCCGAGGGCCTCGCACAGACCCGCGTCATGGACGCCGGCGAGCTCGAGTCCGGCTTCACCGACGGCCGCTACGGCTCGTTCATCTCCGGCCCGTGGCACGCCGCCCTCATCGAGGACGCCGGCACCGACCCGTCCGAGTACGCCGTCGCCCCCATCCCCGGCCCCGACGGCCCCGGCGCCAGCTTCATCGGCGGCGGCAACCTGGCCGTGCTGACCGACGCCGAGAACCCCGACGGCGCCTGGAAGCTGGTGCAGTGGCTCTCCGAGCCCGAGACCCAGAAGGACTTCTACGAGACCGTGGGCGACCTGCCCGCCAACAGCACCGCCTGGGACTCCGGCGCGCTGGCCGACGACGAGCAGCTCGCCGTCTTCGGCGACCAGCTCGACCGGGCGGTCTCCCCGCCGGCCGTCCCCACCTGGGAGCAGGTCGCCGACATCATCGACGCCCGCGTCGAGCGCACCGCCAAGGGCGTCCAGGACGTCGACGAGGCAGTTGACGAGATGCAGTCGCAGGCCTCGAGCGTCGGGACGGGTCTCTGAGGCTCGCGCCTCAGGCACCCACCCGACCAGCAGAGGAGATGAACGCGCATGTCCTCCACGCACGCACCCCATCCCTCGCGGGAGACGGGGGAGAAGCAGGACGCGGGGCTCGACCTGCCCCGCGCCACCGGTAGCCGCACGCCCCCGCAGCCGCCGACCCGCAGCAGGACGCTGCGGCACCCGTTCGGCGGGCGGTCGAACGACCCGACCGCCCGCTCCCAGGCCGTGGCCGCGTGGATCCTCGCGGTCCCGTTCATGGCGGTGTTCCTCGTGTTCACCGCCGGCCCGGTGCTGGCCAGCCTCGGGATGAGCTTCACCGACATCCGCTCCACCGACGTGCGCAACCCGCTCTCGGTGCAGTTCGTCGGCCTGGAGAACTACACCCGGCTGCTGGGCGACGAGCTCTTCCGCAAGGTCGCGCTCAACACGCTGCTCTACCTGCTGCTCGGCGTCCCGCTGACCCTCGGCGTCGCGATGGCGGTGGCGGTGGGCCTCAACCGGGTCACCCGGTTCAAGGGCTTCTTCCGCGTCGGCTTCTACCTGCCGGTCGTCACCTCGATCGTGGCGGTCTCGGTGGTGTGGAAGTACCTGCTGCGCGAGAACGGCGGCCTGCTGAACTCCGCCCTCGAGCTCGTCGGCCTGCCCGGCCAGGCGTGGCTCGACTCCACCCACCTCGCGCTGCCGTCCCTGGTCGTCATGGCCGTGTGGCGCAACTTCGGCACCATGACCGTCATCTTCCTGGCGGCCCTGCAGTCGGTGCCGACCGAGGTGCTGGAGGCGGCGGAGTCCGACGGCGCGTCCGCCTGGTCCCGCTTCCGCCACGTCACGGTCCCGATGCTGCGCCCGACCATCCTGTTCGGCGCCGTCATCACCGGCATCGGCTACCTGCAGTTCTTCGAGGAGGCCTTCGTGATGACCTCCGGCGGCCCGCTCGACTCGACCCGGTCGATCAGCTTCTACACCTACGACCAGTTCGGGTTCGGCAACTACGGCCTCGCCGCCGCCGCAAGCTACCTGCTCTTCCTCGCCATCGTGCTCCTCACCATGCTGCAGTTCCGGCTGCTGCGCTCGAAGGACTGATCCCCATGGCCACGCTCGAAGCGCCCACGCACGAGAACACCATGACCCCGGAGAAGAACAAGAAGGGACGCCGCGGCGGCCGCGACGACGGACGCCTGCGCACCCCCGCCTGGCTCTACGCCGTCATGGTCGCCGGCCTGTTCCTGGTGGTCATCCCGTTCATCTGGATGGTCGTCAGCTCGGTCAAGCCCAACGCCGAGCTGCGCCAGGTGCCGCCGACGCTGCTGCCCGAGGGCATCACGTTCAGCCACTACGAGGCGCTGTTCACCGACCTCGACTTCCCGCAGTTCTTCCTGAACTCCGCGATCGTCAGCCTCGGCACGATGGTCGGCAACATGATCTTCTGCTCGATGCTCGGCTACGCCCTGGCCAAGCTGCAGTTCCCGGGCCGCCGCATCATGTTCGCCCTGGTCGTCGGCACCCTCATGGTGCCCGGCGTGGTGACGTTCGTGCCGCTGTTCGTGCTCACCACGAACCTCGGCCTCACCAACACGCTGCCCGCGATGATCCTGCCGTTCATGGCCGGCCCGTTCGGGGTCTTCCTGATGCGCCAGTTCATCCTGTCCATCCCCGACGAGCTGATCCAGGCCGCCCGCGTCGACGGCGCCGGCGAGCTGCGGATCTTCGCCCGCGTCGTCCTGCCCCTGTGCGGGCCGGCCCTGGCCACGCTCGGCGTGCTCACGTTCCTGTCCAGCTGGAACAACTTCCTCTGGCCGCTGGTGGTCGCCACCAGCGAGGACAAGTACACGCTCCCCGTCGCCCTCGCGCTCTACGCCGTGGGCCAGAACGCCACCGACTACGGCCTGCTCATCGCCGGTGCCGTCGTCGTCGTCCTGCCCGTGCTCGCCGTCTTCCTCGTCCTGCAGCGCCACATCATGCAGGGCGTCGCGAGCACCGGCATCAAGTAACCCCCACCCCTAGGAGTCACCATGCGCAGCTCGGTGCGCACACCGATCCTGGGCGCCCTCACGGCGCTCGCCCTCACCGTCCCGATCCACGCCGCGGCCACCGCCGCCACGACCAGCACCACCGACCGGCAGCCCTCCACGGCGGGGGAGAAGACCACACAGAAGACGTCGGACGACGGCTTCCCGACCGGCCGCAAGGCCCAGCTCGAGAAGTACGTGGCCGACACCTGGCACTCGTTCGAGGCGATGGTCGACCCGGCCACCGGCCTGCCGACCGACAACATCGGCGGCGACCTCACGGCCGCGTCCCGCGCCGGCTACACCTCGCCCACCAACATCGGCGCCTACCTGTGGTCCACGGTCGTCGCCCGCGACACCGGCCTCATCACCGCCGACGAGGCCCGCGAGCGGATGAGCCAGACGCTCGAGACCGTCGAGGGCCTGCAGCGGCACGAGCCGTCCGGCCAGTTCTACAACTGGTACGACCCCGCCACCGGCGACCGCGTCGACGTCTGGCCCGACGACGGCAACGAGGTCAAGCACTTCCTCTCCTCCGTCGACAACGGCTGGCTCGCCACCGGGCTGCTCGTCACCGAGGAGGCCGTCCCGGCGCTCGCCGAGGAGGCGCACGACCTGCGCACCTCGATGGACTTCGGCTGCTACTACAACCCGGCCGAGAACCAGATCCGCGGCGGCTTCTGGGACGAGGACCCCGACAACGACGCGGCCGTCCTCGACGACTACTGCGACATGGGCACCGACGTCTACTACACCGGCCACCACTACGGCGCGCTGAACACCGAGCCGCGGATGGCGTCCTACCTCGGCATCGCGGCCGGCCAGATCCCCGCGCGCCACTACTGGGGCATGTACCGCACGTTCCCCAGCGACACCTGCGACTGGTCCTGGACCGAGACCAAGCCGGTGGGGGAGTGGAAGACCTACGACGGCGAGCGCGTCTTCGAGGGCGCCCTGCCCTACCGCGGCATGGACATCGTGCCCACCTGGGGCGGCTCCATGTTCGAGGCGCTGATGGTGCCGCTGTTCGTGCCCGAGGACGAGTGGGGCCCGCAGTCCTGGGGCGTGAACCACCCGCTCTACGTGCAGGGCCAGATGGAGCACGGCCTGGACGAGGCCGGCTACGGCTACTGGGGCTTCAGCCCCTCGAACAACCCGGCCGGCGGCTACCGCGAGTACGGCGTCGACCAGCTCGGCCTCGACGGCCCCGGCTACACCTCCGACCAGGAGCGCACCGACGTCGACCAGCCCTTCGAGGGCTGCCGCGAGGGCTCCGAGGCGCCCACCGAGTACGGCGACGGCGTCGTCACCCCGCACGCCTCGTTCCTCGCGCTGCGCTACAAGCCCGGCGCCGCGCTGGCCAACCTGCGCAAGATCCGCACCGACTTCGACGCCTACGGCGCCGGCGGCTTCTACGACGCGATCGCCACGCAGTCCGGCCAGGTCAGCCACGAGTACCTCTCCCTGGACCAGGGGATGATCATGGCCGCCCTCGGCAACGCGCTGACCGGCGACGACCTGCGCCACGACGTCGCGACCGACGAGATGCGCAGCGCGCTGAAGCCGCTCATGGCCCAGGAGGTGTTCGCCTCCGCGCCCCGCGAGGACTGACCCCCACCCCGCTCTCCCCGTCGCCGAGTCGGCAGCACGTTGCTGCCGACTCGGCGGCCACCCCTGACCCTCCTCGGAACAGGAGCAGCTCCCCATGACCAGCACCCAGCACAACCCCAGCGGGTCCACCCGCACCGACGGCACCCCGGAGGCCCGCGCCGACTGGGAGGCCCGGATCGGCACCGCCTCGGGCACCGCGTTCGGCGGCAACGCCCCGCTGCTCGACCCGCCCACCGCGCTCGCGGCCACGCCCGGCGGCCACCAGGTCACCCTCACCTGGGAGACCGTGCCCGGCGCGATCGGCTACCAGGTGCACGTCGCCGACAGCCCCGACGGCCCGTGGGGCGCGCTCGACCACGCCGGTCGCGACGTGCTCGCCGTGCCGCACCCGCCCTACACCGACACCACCGGCACCCCGGGAGTCACCCGCTACTACGCGGTGGCCAGCCTCTCCGACGTCCACGTCGAGGGGCCCCGCAGCGAGGCCGTGGCCGCCGCCCCGCTCGCGGCACCCGCGGAGGCCACGACCATCACGGTGGACGCCGGCGGCGACGCCGGTCCGCTGGCGCGGCCGTGGCGTCCGATGATCGGCTCGGAGCACCTGTCCCACGCGCTGCTCACCGACACCACCGGCGGCCATTCGATCGGTGCCGAGCTGTCGTCCGCGCTCAAGGCCGCCCACGACGAGCTGGGCGTGGCGACCGTGCGCGCCCACGGCATCCTCTGCGACGACAACGCCGTCTACCGCGAGGTCGACGGGCAGCCGGTGCACGACTTCACCGGGGTCGACAAGGTCTACGACCACATCCTCTCCCTCGGCCTGAAGCCGTGCGTCGAGATCAGCTTCATGCCGCACGACCTGGCCTCCGACCCCACCAAGACGGTCTTCGAGTACGAGGCGATCATCAGCCCGCCGAAGGACTGGGACCGCTGGTACGCCCTCGTCCGCGACCTCACCGCGCACCTGCTCGAGCGCTACGGCGAGGAGGTCGTGACCGAGTGGAGCTTCGAGGTCTGGAACGAGGCCAACCTGGAGGTCTTCTGGTCCGGGACGCCGGAGGAGTACCTGCGCCTCTACGACGTCACAGCGGCCGCGGTGCGCGACGTCGACCCCCGCCTCGTGGTCGGCGGGCCGTCGTCCGCCGCCGCCGGGTGGGTCGAGGAGCTGCTGGCCCACGCGGAGCGCACCGGCTCGCCGGTGGACTTCATCTCCACCCACACCTACGGCAGCCCGCCGCTGGACTTCCGCCCGATGCTCGAGCGCTACGACAGGGCCGGCACCCCTATCTGGTGGACCGAGTGGGGCGTGACCCCCACCCACTTCAACGAGGTCTCCGACGCCGTCTTCGCCGGCACGTTCCTGCTGACCGGCATGTACTCGGCGATGGACCGGATCGAGGCGCTGTCCTACTGGGTCGTCTCCGACCACTTCGAGGAGCTCGGCCGCCCGCAGGAGCTGACCCACGGCGGCTTCGGCCTGCGCACCGTCGGCGAGCTCCGCAAGCCCCGCTGGTGGGCGCTGGCCATGCTCGAGCGGCTCGGCGACACCCGCCTGCCGCTGGTCGCCGGGGGCGACGGAGGCGGGTCGCTGGTCGAGGCGGTCTCCGCCCGCACGGTCGGGGGCGAGGACGACGGCACCGTCGGCGTCCTGGCCTGGAACTTCACCCTCGACCAGACCAAGGCCTCCGGCTGCGCCGAGCTGGCCCGCGACGTGTCGGTGTCGGTCACCGGGCTGATCCCCGGCGGCACCTACACGCTCACCCACGAGCGCGTCGACGCCGACCACTCCGACGTCACCGGCCGCTGGGGCGCCATGAAGGACGCCGACCAGGCCTGGCCGACCGAGCCGCAGTGGGCCGAGCTGCGCGCCCACGACCACCTCGAGCACCTCGAGCCCGCCCGCACCGTCACTGCCGACGCCACCGGCGCCGTGACGGTCGACTTCGAGCTGCCCAACCCGGCGATGTCGCTGCTCACGCTGACCCCGGCCTGACCCGCCAGGACCCGCACCGGACCCGCGAGGCCCGGCCCACCGTCTCGGGGTGGGCCGGGCCTTGTGCTGTCCCCCCTAGGTGGTCGAGCAGTTCGGTGGTCGAGGTGCGAGGCCGGCTACGGCCGAGCCACGAGACCCGTGCACGTGGTGGTGGCGCTCGCCATGGTCGGGTGCGGGCGTCTCGTGGCTCGTCGCTGGCGCTCCTCGCACCTCGACGACCGGTTGCTGCTGGGGCTCCTCGCACCTCGACGACCGGTGGAGCAGTTCGGTGGTCGAGGTGCGAGGCCGGCTACGGCCGAGCCACGAGACCCCCGCACCCGACCGGCGGCCTCCACCGTTCTCCACAGGCACCGGCTGCTGACGTGTGCGGGGTCGAGGACGGGCAAGGCTCCGCCCATGGCCTGGACCTACATCCTCCGCTGCGCCGACGGCTCCTACTACGTCGGCAGCACCATCGACCTGGACCGTCGTCTCTGGGAGCACGACCAGGGTCTCGCCAGTGCGTACACCCGCAGGCGAGGTCGTCGTCCTGTCCAGCTCGCCTGGGCAGCCGAGTTCGCCCGGGTGGACGAGGCATTCGCCTTCGAGAAGCGGCTGCAGGGGTGGGGCCGAGCCAAGCGTGAGGCGCTGATCGCCGGTCGCACGGACCTGCTGCCTGGTCTTGCCCGGAGGCGCGGCGGAGCGGGGCGGTGATCGGTGCGGGCGTCTCGTGGCTCGTCGCTGGGGCTCCTCGCACCTCGACGACCGGTGGCTGCTGGGGCTCCTCGCACCTCGACGACCGGTGGCCGCTGGGGCTCCTCGCACCTCGACGACCGGTCGTCGCCGGGGCTCCTCGCACCTCGACGACCGGTGGGGGCGTTCGGTGGTCGAGGTGCGAGGCCGGCTACGGCCGAGCCACGAGACCCGTGCACGTGCTCGTGGTCCCGGCCCCGGTCGGGTGCGGGCGTCTCGTGGCTCGTCGCTGGGGCTCCTCGCACCTCGACGACCGGTGGCTGCTGGGGCTCCTCGCACCTCGACGACCGGTGGGGGCGTTCGGTGGTCGAGGTGCGAGGCCGGCTACGGCCGAGCCACGAGACCCGTGCACGTGTTCGTGGTCCGGGCCCCGGTCGGGTGCGGGCGTCTCGTGGCTCGTCGCCGGGGCTCCTCGCACCTCGACGACCGGTGGGGCAGTTCGGTGGTCGAGGTGCGAGGCCGGTGTAGGTGGCGGTGGGGTGCGTCGTGGTCGGGTGCGGGCGTCTCGTGGCTCGTCGCTGGGGCTCCTCGCACCTCGACGACCGGTGGCCGCTGGGGCTCCTCGCACCTCGACGACCGGTGGCCGCTGGGGCTCCTCGCACCTCGACGACCGGTGGCTGCTGGGGCTCCTCGCACCTCGACGACCGGTGGGGGCGTCAGAAGCCGGTGGGGAGGCGGGGGGTGTAGGAGGCCTCGAGGAGGGTGACCTCGTCGTCGGAGAGGTCGAGGCCGAGGGCCGCGACCGCGTCGGTGAGGTGGTGGGGCTTGGTGGCGCCCACGATCGGTGCGTCCACGACGGGGTTGCGCAGCACCCACGCGAGCGCGACCTGCGCCATCGGCACGCCCCGCTCGGCCGCGACCTTCTCGACCGCGTTGACGGTGCCCTCGTCGGAGGCCGGGTCGACGACGCCCTCGAACAGGTCGGAGGAGGAGCGGGCGGTCTGCTGGCCCCAGGGCCGGGTGACGCGTCCGCGGGCCAGGGGAGACCAGGGCAGCGAGCCCATGCCGGTGTCGGCGAGGTAGCCGAACATCTCCCGCTCCTCCTCACGCATGAGCAGGGAGTACTGGTCCTGCATGGTCACGAACGGGGTCCAGCCGCCCAGCAGGGCGGCGGTCTGGAGCTTGGCCAGCTGCCACGTCCACATGGACGAGGCTCCGAGGTAGCGGACCTTGCCCGCCTTCACCACGTCGTGCAGGGCCTCCATCGTCTCCTCGACCGGCGTGAGCGGGTCGAAGCGGTGGATCTGGTACAGGTCGACGTAGTCGGTACCGAGCCGCGTGAGCGAGGCGTCCACCTGCTCCATCACGGCCCGCCGTGACAGGCCGGACCCGCCCGGGCCGTCGCCCACGGGCAGGCACAGCTTGGTCGCCAGGACGACGTCCTCGCGCCGCGTGTACCGGCGCACCGCGCGCCCGACGATCTCCTCCGAGGAGCCGAGGTTGTAGCTGTTGGCGGTGTCCCAGAACGTCATGCCGAGCTCGAGCGCCTGGGTGAACAGCGGCGCCGCCGCGTCCTCGTCGAGCACCCACGGGTGCCCGCCGCGCGAGGAGTCGCCGACGCTCATGCAGCCGAGGGCGAGGTGGGGGATGCGGAGGCCGGTCGAGCCGAGCCGGGTGTGGTCCACGAGGGGTGCCTTCCAGGTGGGAGAACGGGAGGGGGAGCAGCAGGAAAGGAGAGGGAGGGGAGCGGCGGACGCGGCGCGGCGCCGACCACCCGGGGGTGGCCGGCGCCGCGCCGTGCCGGTGACGGGCGAGCCGTCAGAACTGCAGCAGGTTGTCCCGCAGGGAGCCGCCGGTGTACTCCTCGCGGATCAGGCCGCGCCGGCGCAGGGCCGGGCCGAGGCCGTCGGCCACCTTCGCGATGTTGTGGCGGGTGGTCGGCAGGTACATGAGGAAGCCGTCGCCACCGACGCCGTCCATGAACTCGCCCATCTTGGCGGCCACGGTGTCGGGGGAGCCGACGAAGCCGAGGTCGTTGATCTGGAACGAGTCGGCCACGACCTCGCGCAGGGTGCGGCCCTCCTGGTTCTCGAAGAGCTTCTCGATGGAGGTGTACTCACCGTTCTGCTTCGAGAGGTCGATGTCCTCGACCTTGGTGTCCGGGTCGATCGCGCCGAAGTCGATGCGGCCGCCGGAGGTGTAGGACATGTTCCACAGGTTGTACTCGACTCCCTTGTCGGAGGCCATGTACGCCTTGTACTTCGCCGCCGCCTCGAGGGCGTGCTCGTCGGTGTCCTCGATGGTGGGGGAGACGATGAAGAAGATCTTGAAGTCGTCGGGGTTGCGGCCGTTGGCGGCGACGCGGGCCCGCATGTCCTCACGCAGGGCCTTGGCGGACTCCGGCGTCTTGGCCAGGGCGATCATCGTGTCGTCGTACATGGCGGCCAGGGTGCGGCCGGCCTCGGAGGAGCCGGCCGAGCAGATCGGCACCTTGCCCTGCGGGCCGGGGATCGTGTTCAGCGGGCCGCGGCTGCGGAAGAACTTGCCCACGTGGTCGATCGGCTTGACCTTGGTGTGGTCGGCGTAGACGCCGCCGTCGGCGTCGGCCACGACGGCGCCGGGCAGCCAGGAGCCCTGGAGCTGCTGGACGACGTCCACCCACTCCATCGCCATCTCGTAGCGCTCGTCGTGGGCGAGGTGCTCCTCGTAGCCGTAGTTCTGGGCCACGCGGTCGGTCACCGAGGTCACGACGTTCATGCCGACCCGACCCTCGGTGAGGTGGTCGAGCGTGACGCCGAGGCGGGCGGCCATGTACGGCGGGTACTGGATGGTCGAGAACGTCGGGATGATGCCGATGTTCTTGGACGCCGCGGTCATCAGCGGCACCAGCGGCATCGGGTCGTTCTTCGGCGCCATGAAGCCGCGGCGAAGCGAGGTGTCGGCGGAGCCCTGGTAGGAGTCCTCCACCATCGCGGTGTCCTCGATGAGGATGTAGTCGAAGCCGGCGCGGTCCAGGCCCCGGGCGAGGTCCTGGTAGAGGTCGGGCTTCGTCCAGTCGGTGATGTTGGTGCCGGTCCAGGGGCCGTCGCCGTTGGTCTGCGACCAGGCCTGGATGCCGAAGCCGTTGCCGAGGAACCATCCGAGGTGGAACATGATGCTGCGTTTCCTTTCGTGGGGTGAAGCTCAGGGGAGTGGCTGGTGGGCGACGCGGGTGCCGCCGTGAGGGGATGAGTGGGAGCGACTCAGACCGCGTCGGCGTCGGAGAACGCGTAGGCGGCGACGAGGCTGCGGGTGTAGGGGTCCTGGGGGTGCTCGAGCACCTGGTCCGTGGGGCCGGTCTCGGCGACCACGCCGTGGTAGAGCACGACGAGCCGCTCGGTGATGAACGCCGTGGCGGGCAGGCCGTGGGAGATGAAGACGAGGCCGGCGCCGTGCTCGCGGCAGTACCGCTTGAGCAGGTTCAGCACCGTGCCCTGCACGGAGACGTCGAGCGCGGAGACGACCTCGTCGGCCACGACCAGCTCGGGTCGCACGACGAGCGCCCGGGCGATCGCCATGCGCTGGCGCTGGCCGCCGGAGAGCTGGTCCGGGCGGCGGTCGAGGAGCGCGAGGGGGATCTCGAGCTCGGTCGCGACCTGCTCCATCGCGGCGCGGGCGCCGGCGGTGTCGTGCCCGCCGAGCAGGCGGGCCGGCACCATGATCGAGTCGCCCACCGAGTGCCGGGGGTCGAACGTCGAGCTGGTGTCCTGCGCGACGAGCTGCACCCGGCGGCGGTAGCCGAGCCGGCCGGAGCGGGTGGAGAGCACGGAGCGCAGCTCGCGGCCGTCGACGAGGACGCTGCCCTCCTCCGGGTGCTCCAGGCCGAGCAGGAGCCGGCCGAGCGTGGACTTGCCGGAGCCGGACTCGCCGACCAGGCCGAGCCGGTCGCCGGGGTGGACGATGAGGTCGACGCCGGCCAGGGCGGTGGCCCGTCCGTAGCGCTTGACCGCGCCCTCGACCGCGAGGTGCACGCCGCTCATGCCGCGTCCCCCTCGGTGCCCATGACCGAGGCCAGGGTGGGCAGCTCCTCCAGCTTCGCCGAGGCGAGCGTGGGCACGCAGGCGACGAGCCCGCGGGTGTAGGGGTGCTGGGCCCGGTCGAGGTCGCTCGCGGCGATCGTCTCGACGATCTCGCCGTGGTACATCACGACGACGACGTCGGCGAAGTGCCGGCACAGCTCGATGTCGTGGGTGATCACGAGGACGGCGGCGTCCTCCCGCTCGGCCATGGAGACGATGAGCCGCATCGCGGTCACCGCCAGGCTGGCGTCGAGGGCGGAGGTCGGCTCGTCGGCGATCAGCAGGGACGGCTTGGAGGCCAGCGCGATCGCCATCATCACGCGCTGGCGCATGCCGCCGGAGAGCTGGTGGGGGTAGACGTCCATGACGCGCTCGGGGTCGGTGATGCCGACCTCGTCGAGCCAGCCGAGGGCGGCCCGGTGGGCCTCCTTGCGGCTGCGGCCGGGCTTGAGGACGGCGAGCAGCTGGCTGCCGACCGTCCAGACGGGGTCCAGGGAGCGCATGGCGTCCTGGAAGATCATCGACAGCCCCGGCGTCCGGGTGGGGATGGGCTGCGCGGACGAGCGGTCCAGGGCGGTGCCCTGGAGCTCGAGCCGGTCGGCGGTGATCGTGGCGGCGGCGGGCTGGAAGCCGGCGACGGCGTTGCCCAGGCTGGTCTTGCCGGAGCCGGACTCGCCGACGATGGCGACGCGCTGGCCGGGGTGGATGTCGAGGTCGGCGCCGGTGACGGCGGCGACGTCGCCGTAGCGGACGTCGAGGTTGCGCACCGACAGCACGGGCTGGGTGCCCTGCTCGGGGTGCGAGGTGGTGGTGCTCGGCATGGGTGTCCTCCCGCCGGGGGTGGGGCCCGCGGGGCCGGTGGTGGACCGGCCCCGCGGGCTGTGATCAGACGCCTGGATCAGGCGGGGTGCGTCAGCCGACCGACAGGTTCGAGTAGTCGATGACGTTGTCGGAGCGGAACGCGTAGCCGTCGACGTCCGTGGCGAAGGCGTTGAGCGGCTGGACGTAGTTCATCCAGATGGTCGGCACCTGGTCGCGCATGATCTGCTCGGCCTCGTTCCAGTAGGCGCCGGACGCGTCGGAGAGCGGGTCGCCGCCGTTGTTGCCGGCGTCGAGGGCGTCGTAGAAGTCCTGGTCCTCCCAGTTCGGCCAGTTGATCGGCGAGCCGGCGGTGTAGAAGAGGCCGAGGACGTACGGCGGGGACTGGACGATCGCGTAGTCGCGACCCATGGAGGCCTGAAAGGTCTTGGCGCTCAGGCCCTCCTGGAAGGTGGCGTAGTTGACCTCGTCGATGGTGACGTCGAAGCCGGCGTCGGCGGCCGCGGTCTGGATCTGGGTCGCGACCTCCTCCAGGTCGGGGTAGGAGTTGTTGACCGTCAGCGTGAACTCGACCGGGTCGGTGTAGCCGGCGTCCTCGAGCATCGACTTCGCGAGCTCGGGGTCGTAGGTGTAGGGCGAGAGGCCCTCGTCGGAGTAGCCCGGGGCGCTGGAGCCGAGGATGCCGGAGAGCTCCGAGGCGCGACCGCGGTAGACGTCGTTGATGATGTCGTCGTAGGGGATCGCGTGGGTGAGCGCCTGACGCACGGTGACGTCGTCGAAGGGCTCCATGGTGGTGGTCAGCGGCATGTACACGAACGCGTTGGAGTCGACCGTGTAGATGTTGGCCTCGTCGCTGTCGGCGAGGTCGACCTGGTCGGCCGGGCGCAGCTGGGTGGCGATGTCGACGTCGCCGGAGGCGAGCAGGTTGGCGCGCTGGCCGGCGTCGGAGACGACGCGCTGCACGATGCGCTTCACGCTCGGGGCGCCCAGGACGAAGTCCTCGTTGGCCTCGTAGACGATCTGCTCACCGGGGGTGTAGTCGGCGACGCTGTAGGCGCCGAAGCCGAAGTTGGGGTGGGTGTTGGACCACTCGACGGCGTACGGGTCGTCGTCGGTGACGTGCTTCTTCAGCTCGGTGCTGTCGTAGATCGTGTAGGGGATGTTCGCCAGCAGCGAGAGCAGCGTGAAGCCGTAGGACTTCTTCTCCACGGTGAACGCGACGGTCTCGTCGTCGATGGCCTTCACCTGGGTGTCGGGGTCGGTGAACATCGGCGCGGAGATGAAGGCGTTGATGCTGGTGTCGGTCTTGAACCGGCGCTGCATCGTGAAGACGACGTCCTCCGACGTCAGCTGGTTGCCGTTCACGCTGACCGCGTCGGGGTCGAGGTGGAACGTGTAGGTGAGCCCGTCCTTGCTGACGTCGTAGCTCTCCGCGAGCATCGGCTCGAAGTTGTAGTAGTCCTGCTGCTGGGCGGTGCCGTCCTCGTTGTCCACGTACGGGTTGCGGATGAGGGTGGCGCCGGTGTTCTCGAAGAACTCGGCGGTCTCGTAGCCGGTCGGGGAGATCTCGTAGGCAAAACCGGCGGGCTGCGACGCGGTCGCGATGACGAGGGTGTCGGAGTCGGAGGCGGCGCTGTCCGACCCCGAGCTGCCGCCGGAGCAGGCGGCCAGGGCCAGGAGCGACCCGGCGGCGAGGAGGACTCCGAGGCGAGTCCTGGTGCGGTTCTTCATGAGCAGGGGAGCTCCGTTCGTTTCCGTGGCACGCGGAGGGTGCGTGTGGGCGGTTTCCGAGAGAGAGGACGGCGCCGTTGCCGGTGGTGCTGGTGGGTGGTGCTGGTGGGTGGTGCTGGTGGGTGGTGCTGGTGGGTGGTGCTGGTGGGTGGCGCGCCCGAGCGCAGGGCGCACCGGCCCGGCCGACGTCCCTGGTGGGAGCCGGGAGCTGGGTGGTGAGACGGGGCGGAGAGAGGCGGCCGGGGCGTCAGCCCTTGTCGCGGTCGAAGGCGGAGATGAGCGTGGAGGCCGACCAGACGGCGTAGCCGAGAGCGAGCGAGGGGAAGAGGACGCCCCACCAGCGGCCGACGGCGGCGTCCGGGGCGCCGGTGGCGAGCATCGAGCCCCACTCGGCGGTGGGCACCGGCACGCCGACGCCGAGGAAGCCGAGGGCGGCGCAGAAGATGATCGCCATGCCGAAGATCGCCGAGGTGTTCTCGATGACCGGCAGCAGCGAGTTCGGCAGCACCCGGCGCACCAGGATGCGCAGCTCGGACTCGCCCGAGAGGCGCCCGGCGTCGAGGTAGCCGGCGTGCTTGACCACGCCGACCTCGGTGCGCATGAGGCGGGCCGAGAACGGCACCAGGACGACGGCCAGGGCCAGCGAGATCACCAGCGAGTTGCGGCCGAAGAACGACACCACGACCAGCCCGGCGATCATCACCGGGATCGCCTGCACCAGGTCGATGAGCCGGCCGAGCAGGCGGGCCGCCCAGCCGAGCGGCCCCCGGTGGGAGTCGTACATGCCGGCCACGAGGCCGATGACGATCGCCAGGACGGTGGTCAGGGCGGTGACCGCGATGGCGATGGTGACGTCGAGCCGGAACGCGGCCAGCACCCGGGAGAGCACGTCCATGCCGTTGGCGTCGGTGCCGAACCAGAACTCCCCGTCGGGGGCGCTGGAGCTGGGGCCGACGACCCGCTCGGGGTCCATCGGCGCGAGCCACGGGCCGAGCACGGCGAGCACGACCAGGATCGCGAAGGGCAGCAGCCGCAGCCAGAAGCCCACCCGCCGGTGGCGGGGCTTCGTGGCCGAGGTGCGGGGCGCCTTGCGGGCGCCGGCGGGGGAGCCGGTGCCGAGGGCGGCCTCGGGTGCGGTGGCGCTGTCGGGCGTGGGTGCGGTGGCGGTCATCTCAGGCGGCCTTTCCGGTGCGGCGGCGCGGGTCGAGCAGGGCGATGACGATCTCGACGACCAGGTAGATCGCCAGGCACAGGGCGGCGGCGACCAGCAGGAACGAGCGCAGCGCGAAGATGTCGGAGTTGTTCACCGCGTCCACGGCGTACTGGCCGAGGCCGCCGAGGCCGAACAGCGCCTCGAGGACGACGGCGCCGCCCAGGAAGAGGCCGAACATCATGCCGAGCATCGCCACGGCCTGGGGCAGCGCCCGGCGGTAGATGCTGAGCAGGACGACGCGGCGGGGTGCGCCGGCGGCGATGCGGAACCGCGTCGAGGGGTCGTCGATCGCGCCCTGGAGGCCGAGCACCAGCGACTTCATCAGGATCGGCGTGTGGGCGACCACCATGACGATCACCGGTAGCACCAGGTGGGAGACGTAGGACGAGGCGGCGGCGGTGTCGCCGGCGATCAGGGCGTCGAGCACCGGGAAGCCGGTGACGTCGTCGGGCGCGATGAGCAGCGGGTCCAGCCGGCCCGAGGGCGCGGGGGCCCAGCCGAGCACCGCGTAGAAGACGAAGAGGAAGGCGATGCCGAGCACGTACTCGGGCAGCGCGCCGGCGGAGCGGGCGTAGGCGCTCAGCACGCGGCTGACGGGGTTGCTCGGGTGGGTCACCACGAAGTGGGAGAGCAGCACGGTGACGATGCAGGCGAAGAAGAGGCCGGTGGTGATGAGCTCGAGCGTGGCGGGGATGCGGGTGGCGAAGTCCTCGATCACCGGCCGGCCGCTGGCGATGGACTCGCCGAGGTCGAGGTGGGCGAGCTGGCCCAGGTAGGTGAGGAACTGGTCCCACACCGAGCCGTCGAGCCCGTAGGAGGCGCGGGCCGCCTCGAGCGCGTCGCCCTGGAGGCGGCCGCCGGTGGCGGTCACCACCGGGTCTCCGGGGATCAGCTGCACGAGCAGGAAGGAGATGACGACGAACGCCAGCATGTTGCCCACGGCGGTGGCCACGGGCCGGACGAGCCAGCGCAGCGACGGCGCCGAGCGCCGCCGGGGTGCGGTGCTCTCGGCGTCGGTGCCGGCGTCGGTGGCCCCGGCGTCGGGGTCCGCCGGGGCGGCCTCCACGACGTGGTCGGTGGTGCTCACGGCGTCCTCCTGGTGAGTGGTGGGGAGCGAGCGGGGGATGGAGCGGGGAGCGGTGCGGCGGCCGTCCCGACGCTGGAGCGGCGACCGAGACGCAACTGTGCGCAGCCCAGATTTCGCCGCGGGTACCGCAGCGGTTAAACGGCCTTTGCGCATCTACCCGCCATCAAGATCGCTGCATCCGTGCAGGTCAGAGGGGGTGCTTCACGGATCACGCCGATTCGGGGCTGCGGCGTTGTCGTCGCTGTCACATACTTTTCGTGCCCGTCCACGTCAGTGCCGCCGTGCCGGTGGGTCCCTCGTCTCCGCCCTGAGAGGAACCTCCCCCCGTGCCCGGACACCCTCGTGCCACCGGCGGCTCCGCCCGCGGTCGCCAGCCCTCCGCCCGCCGCGTGCTCGACCTGCTCAACGCCTCGATCCGCGACGGCGTCATCTCGCCCGACCGCCCGCTCGCGGAGGAGGACCTGATGCGCGTCTTCGGCTCCTCGCGCGCCGCCGTGCGCTCCGCCCTCGGCCAGCTCGCCGCCTCCGGCATGGTCGAGCGCCGTCCCCGGGTCGGCACGTGGCTCAACCGCGGCTGGACCGAGCTGGCGCTCACCGACTTCCAGGACGACGCCGGCGAGATCGAGCTCCAGATCACCGAGCAGGGTCGGGTCGCGACGTCGCCGCTGCTGCGCGAGCGGCTCCAGACCGACGACGAGGTGGTCCGCATGGTCGAGAACACCTGGTCGGCCGACGGCGACCTCCTCGGCATGCGCACCGCCTACTTCCGCACCTCCTACTCGATCGACCCCGCCGTGTGGGTGACCGAGCCGGTGCGGATGGTCGACGTGCTCTCCGGCTTCTTCCACGTCACCGTGGGCCGGGGCATCGTGAGCATCGGTGCGGACGTGGCCGACGACCGCACCGCCCGGCTGCTGAAGGTGCAGCCCGGCACGGCGCTGATCAACCGCGACATCACCTACTACGACGCCGAGGACCAGCCGGTGCAGACGGTCTTCGACCGCTTCCGCGCCGACCGGGTCCGCCTCGTCCACGAGCTCGAGCGGACGTGCGTGGACGACGACCGGGGCCTCGAGGCGCAGGAGAGCCTCGGCGCCTGAGCCCCGCCCGCCCCGGTGGGGTGATCGACGGTGGTTGGATCGACCCGTGCCCACCCTGTCCCGCCGCCTCGCCGAGGCGCTGCCGGACGCGGTGCGGCGCTTCCTGCTGGAGGCCCGCGACCGCGCCCGGGTGAGCGACCCGGGCGCGGGCCGGCTGCGGCAGGGGCTCTCGGCCGCCGTCTGCGTGGGTGGGTCGATCCCGCTCCAGATGGGCGTCTCCGGCCTGCTCGGCCACGACGCGGCCACCGGCCTGGCCACGGTCATGCTGGGCGCGATCACCGCGATGCTCGGCTCCAACGCCCTGTTCGGGAGCAGCCGCGGGTACGCCTGGCGGACGGCGGCGTGGTTCCCGGTCGCCGCCGGCCTCGGCGTCGGCCTGGCCAGCGTGCTGGGCGACCGGCTCACCCAGGGCCTCGGCTTCGCCGTCGTCCTGTTCCTGGCCGTGTGGGTGCGCCGCTTCGGCGGGCCCTGGTTCTTCTACGGCTTCCTCGGCTGGATGGGCTTCTTCGCGGGCACGTTCCTGCAGGTCTCCCCGCCCCAGCTGCCGGCGCTGCTGCTGGCCGCCGTCGTCAGCGCCGCGTGGGTGGCCACGGTGACCTCGACGCTGCTGCACGCCGACCCGCGGCGGGTGCTGCACGCGACGCTCGGCGCCTTCTTCGCGGGCGGACGCGCCGTGGCCCGCGAGGCCGCGGACCTGCTCGAGGTGCCGCCCGACAACCCCGGCCGCGCGACCCGCGCCGAACGGGCCCTCGGCGCCCGGGTCGCGGCGCTGGGGGAGTCCGCGCTGCTGGTGGAGGCGTGGTCGCAGGAGCCGCGGGCCGTGCCCGAGGGCTGGTCGGCCGCCGCGCTGCGCCGACGCACGCTGGAAGCCCAGCAGGCCGCCGAGCGCTGCGCGTCCGCCGCCGAGGAGCTGGCCCGGCTGCGCGCCGAGGGGGTGCGCGGGCAGGAGCGGCTGCGGGTCGACGTCGCGCTGGTCGACGAGGCCCGCCGCGCGCTGGACCACCTCGCCGCCCGCCGTGACCGGGCCGCCGAGGTGGCCGCGGACCGGCTGGTGCGCCGCGCCGCCGAGATCGACGGGTCGCCCGGCCTGACCGGCGGCTGGCAGGCCCGGCACCTGGCCCACGGCCTGCGCGAGCTGCTCCGCTTCGCCCACGCGGCCGACGAGCCGCCCGAGGTCGACCCCGGCGAGGTCGAGTTCGAGGCCGCCACCAGCCTCGTCTTCGGCGGCCTGCCCGGCAGCCCGGCCGTCGCCCGCGACGTGCAGGTGCGGGGCAGCCGGCTCAACCCGCTGACCCGGGTCTCCATGACCACCCGGCAGGCGGTGCAGATGATGCTGGCCGGGGTGCTGGCGCTGCTGCTGGGCTCCCTGCTCTCGCCGACGCGGTACTACTGGGCCGTCGTCGCCACGTTCATCACGGTCACCGGCACCGGCAGCCGCACCGAGACCTTCGTCAAGGGGCTGGGCCGCGTCGTCGGCACGCTGCTCGGCATCGCCGTCGCCATCGTGCTCGCCCACGCCACCGCCGGCAGCACGCCGCTGGTGCTCACCGTGATCCTGGTGAGCATCTTCCTGGCGATGTACTTCGTGAAGGTCTCCCAGGCCGCCACCGCCTTCTTCATCACCCTGGTGCTGGGCGAGCTCTACACGGTGCTCGGCTCCTTCAGCGACGACCTGCTCGCGCTGCGCCTGGGCGAGACCCTCGTGGGGGCGCTGACCGGCGCCGTCGTCGCGCTCGTCATCGCGCCCCTCTCTACCCGCGACACGGTGCGTGCCGCCCGCGACGAGCTGTACGAGGCCATGGCCACCCTGCTCGACGGCGTCGCCACCTACACGCGCGCCCTCGAGCCCGAGCGCCCGCGTCGACGAGGGCGGCCGTCGTCGGGCACGACCACGAGCACGAGCGCCGGTGGAGGCGCCGGCGCGGACGGCGGGGGGCGGGTCGACCTCGACGCGCTGGCCCGCGCGGTCGACGACAAGGCGCGCCGGGTGGCGCTCGTGGCCCGGCCGCTGGTGCGCACCCTGCCGATCGGCGCCAGCAGCCGCGGCACCCGCCGCCGCCTCGGGCTGTACGCCGCCGCCACCAGCCAGTGCCGCGCGCTGGCCCTCAGCCTCCAGGCGCGGCCCCCGGCCCACCCCTCCGCGACCGCGGCCGCCGCCGAGGCGATCGCACAGGGGCTGCGGGCGCTCACGGCCGCCGGCGTGGGGCAGCGAGCGCCGCAGGCCGAGGAGCCGCTGAGCCGCGGCGGGCTGGTGCTGTTCGCCGGCCCGCACGCCGACCGCGACGACGACCCCGTCGTGCGGCACCTGCACCACCTCACCGCCACGCTGGGCGAGCTCGCCGGCGTCGGGCGCACCTCCGGCTGGCGCCGGTCCTGGAACTAGCGCCGAGGAGCGGCTAGGCCCGCCCGCCCCGCAGGCGCCGCAGCCGCGGCAGCTCGGGCAGCCGGCGCCGCAGCACGTCCCCGTCCGCCCCGTGGACGACGGGGACGCCGACCGCCCGCGCCGCGGCCGTGGCCCGGCGCCGGGCGTGCACGTGGCCCGGGAGGGAGCGGGTCGCGGCCTCGGTGGCCGGCAGGTCCCGCAGCAGCACGCCCGCGACCCGGTCCGGGTGCTCGACGGCGAGGTCGGCGTAGGTCTCCGGGTCGTGCTGGCCGTCGTCGCCGACCAGCAGCCAGGTGAGGTGGGGAAGGTCGTTCAGCAGGCGTCGCAGCTCGCCGCGCTTGTGGGCGACCCCGCTGCGGAACCAGCGCCCGGCGGTGGGCCCCCAGTCGGTGAGCAGCATCGGGCCCGCGGGGTAGCCGTGGCGCCGCAGGAACCGCTCGATCGCGGGCGCCACGTTCCAGGCGCCGGTGGAGAGGTAGACGCAGAACGCCTCGCCGGTGCCGGTGTCCTCGCCGAGCACCTCCTCGTAGAGCCGGGACATCCCCGGCACGGGCCGGCGGGAGTCCTCGCGGGAGAGGAACGCGTTGCGCAGCGCCTGGAGCCGGCGGGGGAGCACCGTGACGATCACCGTGTCGTCGAGGTCGGAGACGAGGCCGAGCCGGGCGTCGGCGGCGACCACGTGCAGCGTGGCCGAGACCGGGGGCCGGCCGGGCACCGAGAAGGAGACCTCGGTGGGCCCGGGCGGCAGCGGCACGTCGAGGCGCGCGTCCACGTAGCCCTCGCGGTTCGTGCGCAGCAGCACGGTGCGCCCGCCGACGTCCACCGTGACCTCGGTGTCGGAGACGGACTGCACGGTGAAGCGGCGCCAGCCCCGGGGCGCGGGCTCCTCGGCGGAGCGGGCGGGCTCGCGGTCGCCCTCCTCCGGCGGGGGCGCGAGCAGCACTCGGGCGAACACCCGTACCCATGCGCCCTCCAGGCCGTAGCCCGGCGCGGGCAGCACCCGCTCGGTCCAGCCGCGCCCGCGCAGCGCCCGGCCGAGCACCGCGTCGACGGCGTCCTCGGCACGGGCTGGCCATCCCAGCGGGGTCGGCTGGTCGTCGGCGGCGGGCCCGGGGACGGGCTCCTCGGAGGGGGTCGGAGCAGGGGGTGTCACGCCCGCATCGTCGCAGCCGTGGCGGGTCGCGACCACCCGCCTCTCCGGGCGGGGTCCGGGTCGCGTGGCCCGCCCCTGGGTGCCGTGCCCGGAGCCGTCGTGCGGGCCTGGGCCGGCGGCCCGACGGAGCCGTGGCGGGCCCTGCAGGGGCCTCGCGGTCGGCCCCGGGGTGGTGCGAGACGTCCGGGACGGCGGCCTAAACTGAGAGGAGCGCCACCGAAATCCAGGCCAATTCTCATGTTTACCCGATTCCGGGGACGGAACGAGAAGCGTCCTTCGTCACGTAACGGTCCGGGTCCCGCGTCGATCCTCCACGTGGAACGGCCAGGACGGCCCTCACCCGGCCGGTCCGGAGCCGTGCGTCACAGCGATCCGCGCTTGCACAGCCGCCTTGTGGCTCGACACGGTGAGGACGCCAGCGCAGCCCGGGCCCGCCGCCGAAGGACGACGGAGCAGCACCGCCCGCACGACCTCGCCACCTCGAACGCAGTTCCCTGACACGACCGGGTCCCCCCCGGTCCCGCAGCCCCCTCCCGGGTATCGGAGGGCGCTGCGACGCACACCACGAGGCAGCCCGAGCCCTTCCACCCGTGACGTCGACGACGACGCCGGGTGGCGCCGGCGTTCCCACCCGAACGCGACGTCGCGTGCCCCACCACCCGGTCGGGCGCGGCCGTCGTGACGTAGAGGAGCACCAGGAGCATCCCGTGTCGATCGAGATCGTCATTCCCGCGCACAACGAGCAGCACCGCATCGGACAGACGCTGCACGCGTACACCGAGCTGTCCGACCCCGACCTCGTCATCACCGTCGCCCTCGACGACTGCACCGACGGCACCCGCGACATCGTCGCCGCGGCGGCGGTCCACGACCCCCGCATCCGCTTCACCGAGTACCCGCGGCTCGGCAAGGGCGGCGTGCTCGCCGAGGCCATGCGCGCCAGCACGGCCGACCAGGTGGCCTTCGTCGACGCCGACTGCTCCACCCCGCCCGAGGAGATCGCGCTGCTCGCCCGGACCCTGGACGAGACCGAGGCCGACATCGCCATCGCCTCCCGCTTCCACCCCGCGTCCGTGCTGCCGCGGCCGCGCTCGCTCAAGCGCAAGGTGACCAGCGTCGGGTTCCAGGCCGCGGTGCGTCGCCTGTTCGGGCTGCCGTTCTTCGACACCCAGTGCGGGGCCAAGGTGCTCACCCGCACCGCCGCCGAGCGGATCATGCCGCTGGTCTCCAGCCGCGACTTCGTCTTCGACGTCGACCTCCTGGTCACCGCCCGGGCGCTCGACCTCACCGTGGCCGAGATGCCGACGGTGTGGATCGACCGCGACGGCTCCCGCGTCGACGCCCTGTCGGACTCGGTGCGCATGGCGGCCTCCCTGGGCCGCCTCTGGCTGCACCACCGCGTCGTCCCCGTGCGGATGCCTGCCAAGGCCCTCGTGGAGTCGCTGCCCGCCGGCGCCGGCTCGCCCGCGACCGGCGAGATGCCCGTGATCGACGCGGGGCTCGGCACGGACGGGGCCGGGGGTGGCCGGTTCCCCGAGCCGCTGCCGCACCCGACCGCCGGCACGCGCGCGGCCTACGCGCCCGACACCTACGCCCACGACCCGCGCACCCCCGATCCCCTCGCCCAGGAGGCCTCCCGTGCCTGAGCACCCCGCGTCCCCCCGCAGCACCGCCGGCACCAGCACCGGCACCAGCACCGGCACGACCGGCAGCACCACGCCCGACGTGGCGATCGTCAGCCTCTACCCGCGCCTCGGCTCGCGGCACGACGGCGACTCCGGCGTCGCCTCCTACACCGCCAACCTCGCCCACGCCCTCGCGGACGCCGGCCTGGCGGTGTGCGTGGTCGCGCCCGTGCTCGAGGGCGAGCCCGCGGTGGGCCACGACGGCCCCGTGGAGGTGCGCCGGGCCTTCACCAGCGGCCGGCCCGCCGCCGTCCGCGACGCCCTGGCCGCGGCCCGCGCCACGGGTGCCGCGCAGGTGCACCTCCAGTTCGAGCTGTTCCTCTACCACGGCGCCTCCGGGCTGCCCGTGACCGTCGCGGCGCTCGCGCACCACCGCCGCGCCGGGGCCCCGCTGACCCTGACGATGCACCAGGTCGTCGACCCGGCGAAGGTCACCGCCGAGTACACCCGGATGCACCGGATCGGCGTGCCGCCCGTGGCCGCGCGGGCCGCGATCGCCGGCGTCCAGCGGGCGCTGCCGCGCCTGGCCAGCACCACGATCGTGCACGAGCCGGCGTTCGAGCGGCTGGTGCCGGGCGCCGTCGTGGTGCCGCACGGGATCGAGGTGCCGGAGCCCGGCTCCCGCGAGGGCGCCCGCGAGCGCCTCGGCGTCACCGGTGACGCCCTCGTGGCGATGAGCTTCGGCTTCGTGGCCCCGTACAAGGGCCTCGAGACGGTGCTCACCGCGGCCACCATGACGCAGGAGGACGTGCAGGTCGTCGTCGCCGGCGGCACCCACCCGCGGCTGGCCGCGCAGGGCGACGACTACGAGGAGCGGCTGATCGCCACCTACGGCCACCGCGCCCGCTTCACCGGATTCGTCCCCGACGCCGACGTGGCCGACTGGTTCCGCGCCGCCGACGTCCTCTGCCTGAACTACCCCGAGCCGCACGCCTCCTCCGGGCCGCTGGCGCTGGCGCTGGCGCACCGCACCCCGATGGTGCTCTCGCCGCGCCTGGCCGAGGTGATCGGCGTGCCGGCGCTCTCCGTCGGGGGGCGCGGGGAGGCCGCCGACTGGGCGGCCCGCCTCGACGCCCTCGCCGCGGACGGCGGCGCGCTGGCCGCCCTGCGCGGGCGCACCGACGCCCTCGCCGCCGACCGCACCTGGCCGGCCGTCGCGCGTCGGCACGCCGCCCTGTACGAGGCCGTCGACGACGCGGCCCTGCCCGCCCCTACCGCCCCCGCCGCTCCCGAGAGCCAGGAGGTGACCGATGAGCGCAGCACTGATCCTGCAGACCACGCCGTGGCGTGAGAACGCCGACGACACCGCCCTGGCCGTCGTCGCCCGCGAGGTCGGTGGCATCGACGGCATCGACGTGGCCGCCGCCACCGCCGACCCGCAGCGCACCGCCCGCGTCACCGGCGTCCCGACCGTGCCGGCGGACCTGCCGCACCTGCTGCGCTCGGCCGGCCACACCGACACCCTCGTCGTGCTCGGCGGCCGCCCGCTGGCCGGCCGTCGGGAGTCCCTGCTCTCCCTGCGCTCGCTCTCCACGCTGAGCCAGGCCTACCGGGCCGCCGGCCGCCGCGTCGCGTTCGTCGACCTCGGCGTCGGCAAGCTGTCCCCGCGCCGCGAGGGCACGGCCCGCCGGCTCCTGGCCGGCTCCTCGCTCACGGTGCTCGACTCCGCCGAGTCCGCCGCGCGGCTCGCCGCCGCCGGGCTGCCCACGCCCATCCGGGTCGGGGCGCACCTGGGCTGGCACGACCTCCAGGACCTGCCGGTCCGCACGGAGGGCCCGGCCACGTTCGGCGCCCTGGTCGTGGTGGACGACGCCACCCTCGTGGGCGGGGGAGGCCCGGCGGTCCTCGCCGACCGGATCGCCCTCGACCTGCACCGCGCCGCCGCCGGCGGGCTGCTGCCCGAGCGGCTGGCCGTGCAGGCCCGCCGCCCCGGCAGCGCGGCCGGGGCGGACCTCGACGCCGCCCAGTCGCTGGCGCTCGGCCTGCGGGCGAAGGGGCTCTCGGCCGCCGTCCTGCCACCCTCGCCGTCGCTGCGCGCCCAGCGCGACCTGCTCGCGGCCTCGGCCCGGGTCTTCGCCGCCGACGCCGAGACGCTGCTGGCCGCCGCGGCCGCCCGCACCCCGGTCACGCCCTGGCCCACCGGCCAGCGCGCCGGCGGGCTGCTCGCCCACCTCGGCGACCGCGGGCTCTCCGCCGTGCGCGAGCAGGTGGCCGCCGCCGGCGAGGTGCTCGACCTGCTCGTGCTGCTGCTCTCCGAGGGCGCCGGCACCAGCGGGCACCCCAGCCACAACTCCGCGCTCCAGGCCTCGCGCCTGCGCCCCACGGGGGTGACCCGATGACGCTGACCTCCTCACGCACCCCCGAGGGCACGCGCGCCCGGGACCGCGCCGCCGCCACCACGGCCGGACGCCGGCAGGTCGCCGTGCTCGCCGGCCAGCTGGTCGCGGGCCTGGGCAACCTGGTCGTCTCCGTGCTGCTGGCGCGGCTGCTGCTGCCGGGCGACTACGCGGCCTACACCGCGTTCCTCGGCGCCTACGTCATGCTCCACACCATCGCCTCCTCGGTGACCGCCGCGATCGCGATGGACCCGGCCCTGCACGGCCGGCTGCTGCGTCGCGCGCTCCTCGGCTCGCTCGCCCTCGCCGCGCTCGGTGTGGCCGTCGCGCCCGCGCTGGCCGGGCCGGTCGGGCTGCCGATGCTGCTCGTGGCGCTGCTCGGGCTCTCCGCCCCGTCCGCGGTGCTGCTGGCGCTGGCCCGCGGCCGGCTCTACGGCACCCACCGCAGCGTGGGCGCCGCGCTCACCCTGGCCACGGAGCCGTTCGGCCGCGCCGCGGTCGGGCTGGCGCTGGTGCCGGTGCTCGGCGCCGGCGGTGCCGCGGCGGGCACGGTCGCGGCCGGGTACCTCGCGCTCACCGTCGCGCTGCTGGCCGGACGGGGCGCCCACGTCGACGCCGACGCGGCCGCGGCCCGCCGGGGTCACTGGGGCACCGTGCTGACCTTCCTGCTCGTCGCCGTCGTGGCCGCGCAGGACGTGATCATCGCCAACAAGGTGCTGCCCGGAGCCGAGGCCGGCGTCATCGCGGCCGTCGCCACGATCGGCGGCGCCGCGTACTTCGCCACCGCCACCATCCCGCTGGTGCTGATGCCCAGCAGCGGCGCCGAGCAGAAGGGCTCGCTCGCGGTCGCCCTGGCCGCCGCCGCCGGCATCTCGCTGGCCGCCCTGCTCGTGGTCGCCGCCATCCCGGCGTCCGGCTACGCCCTCGTCGTCGGCGAGGCCTACCGCGACGCCGCGACCTACGCCCCCGCCTACGTGGGCGCCATGGCCGCGCTCGGCGTCGCCAAGGTGCTCGTGGCCCGCCTGTGCATGAACGGCCGGGCCTGGGCCGGGGCCGTGCTCGTCGCCCTCGCCGTCGGCCTCCAGCTCGCGCTGCTGCTGCGGGCCGAGAACGCGACCGGGATCGTCACCGCGACCCTCGTCGCGTGCCTGTTCCTGCTGCTCGGCGCGGCCGCGCTCAGCCCCTTCGCAGCTCCGCCCGCGTCGACGGTGGGGGCCGTCGACGCGGGCGGCACCACCGACCGGAAGGCCCCCGAGACGATGACGGACACCCACGCCCGCCCGACCGTCGAGGACCCTGCTCCCGCACCTGCTGCCACGTCGGACGTGGCCGCGCCGCGCTCCGGCGCCCGCGCCTGGCTGGCCGAGCACTGGCTCCTGGTCGTGGCCCTCGTCGTGGGGCTGGGCCTGCGGCTCGCCGTCACCCGCTCGATCTGGATCGACGAGGCGATCAGCATCCGCCAGGCCCAGCTGGGCTACGGGGCGATGATCTCCGACCTGGCCGAGAACGACGTGCACCCGCCCGGCTTCCACACGCTGCTGTGGGCGCTGGTGCACGCGACCGGCTCGACCGCCGAGTACGTCGTCCGGCTGCCCAGCCTCGTGGCCGGCATGGCCCTGCTCGTGGTGGCCTACGCGTTCGCCCGCGACCTGTGGGACCGCCGCACCGCGAACATCACCGCGATCGTCTTCTCGGTGGCCCCCGTCGCCGTCTGGTACGCCCAGGAAGCGCGGATGTACGCGCTCTGGATGCTCTTCGCGACGCTGGCCGCGTGGGCCCAGCTCCGGGTGCTGCGGGACGTGGGCCGCGACGGCGGCCGCGGCCGCTGGGCCGACTGGGCGGTGTTCGCCGTCTCCTCGGCGCTGGCCGTCTACATGCAGTGGTTCGCCGCGCTGCCGGTGCTCGTCGCGCAGGCGCTCATGCTCGGCTTCGTGCTGCGGCCGACGTTCCGCCGGATGTGGTGGCGCTGGGTGGTCTCCGGGCTCGGCGCGCTCGTCCTCGTCCTGCCGCTCGTGCCGTTCGCGCTCGAGCAGCTGGGCTCGGTGGTCGCCGCCGGCGGCGGTGCCTCCACCACGCCCGGCCAGGTCGGCACCGACGCCACCGCGATCGCCTCGGACGCCCCCGACGTCTACGCGATCGTCGCGAACACCATCTGGGCGATCTGGGGCTACCACGCCGACTCGGTGATGGTGCTGGTCTCGGCGCTGTGGCCGGTCGTGCTGATCGGTGCTCTCATGGGCCTGGGCCGCGGCCGCTCCCGCGAGGTGTGGGTGCTGGCGCTGCTGACCGTGGTGCCCGTCGCGATCCTGTTCGCGATCGGCTTCGAGCGGCGCCAGCTGTTCGAGCTGCGCTACTTCACCGCGGCCGTGCCGATGACCCTGCTGCTGCTCAGCCGGCTCACCGCCACCTGGGCCCGCGGGCCGGTCGTGCGGGTGCTGATGCCCGCGGCGCTGGTCGCCACCCTCGTGCTCGGCCTGGCCGACCAGCAGGTCAACCAGTCCAACCCGCGCACCTACGACTTCGCCTCGGCGGTGGAGTGGGTGCAGGGCGAGAGCGGCAGCAGTGACGACCTGCTCGTCTACGCGCCGGTCTACCTCCAGGACGAGATGCTCTACTACGACTCCGGCCTGCCCGCCGTCTCCAGCGGCAAGGTGGACGGCGACAAGCGCCAGCTGGGGCTGCGCGCGGCCATCGGCGGGGCCACCTCGCGGGCCGTGCCCGACGTGGAGATGCCCCAGCGCGTCTTCGTGTTCGGCTCGTTCCTCTCCGACGCCAGCGTCTCCGGCAACGTCGGCTACGTGCTCGCCGCGCTCGAGCAGGGCGGCTACGCCCTGGACGACCAGTACCGGACGGCCAACGTCCGGGTCTGGGAGCTGGTGGCCACCGACGACGTGGTCGGTGCCGTCGCCGGCTCCGGCCCGGTCGCCGAGGGTGGGAGCCCTGGCACAACCAGGTCGCGCGGCGCAGACTCGACGCAGGCCTCGACGGGTACAGCGACGTCAGGTGGCTCCGGTTCCGACACCCCCCGGTCAGGTCCCGAGGCCGCCGAGGCCGGCTCGTCCGCCGGCACCACCACGGCCTGGACGGGCGTGGACGCAGGGTCCTCCGGCGGCGCCACGACGGGCGGCACCGCCGGGGGCCCCGGCGCGCTCGCGCTCGCCGCCGTCCCCGTCCTCGCGGTGTCCCGCCGCCGACGTGCCCCCCGATCCCTGGCGTACCGCCACGCCGTCACCGAGGAGGTCAGCCGATGATCCGCTCGCGCTCCACGAACCCCCGCGACCCCGGCAGCCCCGGCAGCCCCGGCGGTCCCGCGACCGCGCTCGAGACCGGGCCCACGCCCGGTCTCTCCAGCCAGGTGCTGGGCGAGCAGCGCCCCTGGCTGGTGCGGCTGCTCGTCGCCCTGGCCGCCACCGCCTCGCTCTGGTACTTCGGGTGGCTGCTCGTGCCCGGCCGGGTCGGCAACCCCTGGCTCTACGGGCTGCTGGTCGCGGCCGAGATGTTCAACCTCGTGCAGGCCGTCGGGTTCTGGTGGACGCTGCTGCACGACCGCACGGTGCGCCGCAGCGTCCCCATCGCCCACTACATGACCGTCGACGTGCTGGTGCCCCGCTACAACGAGCCGGTCTCGGTGGTGGAGCCGGTGCTCAGCGCCGCCCTGCGGCTGCGCGGCGCCGACGTCACCGTCCACCTGCTCGACGACGGCGACGACCCCGAGATGGCGGCGCTCGCCGCCCGCGTCGGGGCCCGGTACGTCACCCGCGAGGTCCACGACGGCGCCAAGGCCGGCAACATCAACCACGCCCTCGGCCTCGTGGACGGCGAGGCGGTGCTGGTGCTCGACTGCGACCACGTGCCGCACCCCGAGCTGCTGCGCCGCACGCTGGGGCACCTCTCCGACGAGAAGGTCGCCTTCGTCCAGACCCCGCAGTACTACGCCAACGCCGACCGCAACCCGGTCGCGGCCGCGGCCTGGGCGCAGCAGGCGCTGTTCTTCGGCTGCATCGCCCGCGGCAAGGACGACATGGACGCGATGTTCTGCTGCGGCACGAACGTGGTCTTCCGCCGTGCCGCGCTCGACGACGTCGGCGGCTTCCCGCAGCACAGCGTCACCGAGGACTTCGAGCTCTCCCTCGGGATGGTGCAGCGGGGCTGGCGCACGGCCTACGTGCCGGAGGTGCTCGTCCAGGGGCTCGGCCCCGACGACATGGCCTCCTACGCCGGCCAGCAGCTGCGCTGGGCGCGTGGCTGCCTCTCCGCACTGGGGCGGGCGCTCACCGCCCGCGTGCCGCTGCGGATCAAGGCGCAGTACGCGCTGTCGTCCCTCTACTTCCTCTCGGGCTGGACGGTCTTCGTCTACCTCTCGCTGCCGATCATCCGCATCCTCACCGGCGAGCAGGCGGTGGCCGCGGCCTCCGCGGACGCCTTCCTGCTGCACTTCGCGCCCTACTTCCTCATGGCGCTGACGCTCGTGGCGGTCGGTGGTGGCGGCACCTATTCGTTCCAGGCGTTCGCGCTGCAGGCCGCCTCGGCGTGGATCCACGTGGTCGCCACGTTCCAGGTGCTGCTGCGCAAGGGCGGGAAGTTCGTGGTCACGCCCAAGGAGGGCGGCGGCTCCTGGCAGCCGCTGGCCGTGTGGCCGGGGCTAGTGCTGTGCACGGCCCTGGTGGCGGTCTCCGCCTACGGCCTGGCCGTCGACCGCAGCGCCGGCATGCTCAACAACGTCGCGTTCTGCGCCCTGCACCTCGCGGTGATCGGCACCGGGATCTCCTGGGCGCTGCGCCCGGGCCGGCTCGCCGCCGCCGCGACCCGCGGGCTGCCCGTCGGGGAGGCACGCTGGGGCACCGCGGACGGACAGCCGCCCGCCGACGACGTGCTCGTCGAGCTGGGGGCCACGCGATGACCGGCCCCGCCCGTGCCACCCGCCGGATCTCGGTGCGGGACCGCACCTGGGCGCCGTTCCGCACCGTGTACGCGTTCGGCCGGCTGCGGCTGCCGAGCCCGGAGGACGTGCGGGACCTGCTGCTCGGGCTGGCCGAGGTCGAGCCGCAGCACCCGCTGCTGTGCGTGCTCGAGCCGACCAGCGCCGGTCCGCGGCTGCGCTCGCAGGCCGTCTCCGGCGCGGCCGTGCTCGCCGCGCACCTGGACCGGGTGCTGGCGGTGACCGACGAGACCGACCCCGCTGCGCTGTGCGACCGGCTGCAGGCCGACCCGGTGCACGACCTCGCCGTGGCGCTGGTGCTGGGCCTCGACCCGGCGTCCGACCCGGCGTCCGACCCGGCGGAGAGGGAGGGCTGCCTGGCCGGCTCGATCGCGCACGCGGTGGGCGACGGCGCCACGAAGAACCGGTGGCTGCTGGGGATCGCCCAGCTCGACCTCGACCTGCTGCGCACCCCGGAGCAGCCGCGGCTGCCGCTCGTGCAGGCCGCGTGGCGCACGTGGGGGCGGCGCCCGCAGCACGCCGTGGCCGCGGTGCGCGCCGCGCTGCCCCTGGGACCCGGCACGGAGCCGACGTCCGAGCCGCGCGTGCCCGGGCCCGTGGGGGCGCCGGTGACCCGCAGCGTCCTGCTGCCCCAGGCTGTGGTGGACGCGGTGCGCGCCGAGCGCGACCGCACCGGCACGAGCGCCTCGGTCGCCGCGCTGCTCATGGCCCGCACCGCGGCGGCGCTGGCGGCCGAGGGCATCTCCTCGGCCGGGTGCAAGGTGATGGCCGACTGCCGCGGCAGCCTCGGCGGCGCCCCGGTGTCGGGCAACTTCGCGACCGGGCCGTGGCTCGACGTCGACCCCACCGACGCGGCCGCGCTGGGCGCGGCGCTCAAGCGCGTCACCGCCGCCGGCGTCCCGCTGGTGCTGCTCGGTGCGGTCACGGTGCGCACCGGCCTGCGCGCGGCGCTCGGCCGGGTCGGCGTCGTCGACGTGGTCGGGCTGCCGGGGGAGGGGCGGGCGGCCCGCGTCGACGGACCGGTGCCCCAGCGGCTCACGCTCAGCTACCAGGGCCGCACCGGCTTCGAGCGGCTGCCCTGGACAGAGCCCACCGAGGCCCGCGCCGTCATCGCCGCGGAGCCCGACGGGCCCGGGGGCGTCACGGTCGCGTTCGCCGCGGGGCCCGCCGGGCTCGAGGTGGACGCGTCCTTCTACCCGACCGTCACCGACCCGGGGGCCGTCGAGCGTGCGCTGGCCGCGGTCGCGGCCTCCGGCGCCCCCGCCGAGGGGATCGCGGTCTGACGCCGCGCGCCCTCTAGGCTCGGCTCCCGTGCAGTGCGACTACTTCGACGCGGGCGCGTGCCGCTCGTGCGCGTTCATGGGGGAGCCGCACGCCGACCAGCTGACCCGCAAGGACCGGGCGGCCCGGGCGCTCGTCGCCGAGGTGCGACCGGGCGCCGGGGTCGCGTGGGAGGCGCCGTTCGCGCCGCCCGAGGCGGGGTTCCGCAACAAGGCCAAGATGGTCGCGGGCGGCACCGTCGAGGCCCCCACCCTCGGCATCCTGGACGGCGACGGGCACGGCGTCGACCTGCACGGCGTCGACCTGCGCGGCTGCGGCCTGCACGAGCCGGCGATCGTGGCCGCGCTGCCGGTGCTGGCGTCCTTCGTGACGACGGCGCGGCTCGTGCCCTACGACGTGCCCACGCGGCGCGGCGAGCTCAAGCACGTGCTGGTGACCTGCTCCCCGGACGGCGAGCTCATGGTCCGCTGGGTGCTGCGCTCGACCGAGGCGCTCTCGCGGCTGCGCAAGCACCTGCCGGCGCTGGCGGCGGCGCTCGCGGAGGCGGGCGCCCCGCTGCGGGTGGCGTCGGTCAACCTCCAGCCCGAGCACAAGGCCGTGCTCGAGGGCCCGGAGGAGGTCGTGCTCACCGAGGACGAGACGCTGCCGATGAGGCTGTCCGGCTCGGCCGCCGGCGCGGTCACCCTGCACCTGCGTCCGCAGGCGTTCTTCCAGACCTCCACGGTCGTCGCGCAGGCGCTCTACGCGACCGCCGCCGCGTGGGTGCGCGACGCGGCGCCCGCCTCCGTGGTCGACCTGTACTGCGGCGTCGGCGGGTTCGCGCTGCACCTGGCCGCGGTGGCGCCCGGCACGCGCGTGCACGGCGTGGAGATCTCGGCCGAGGCCGTGGCGGCCGCCCGGCGCTCGGCCGCCGAGGCGGGCCTGCCGGCCACCTTCACCGCCGGCGACGCCACGGCCTGGGCCGCCGACGGCACGCCCGACCTGGTCGTGGTGAACCCGCCGCGGCGCGGGCTCGGCGCCGACCTCTGCGCCTCGATCGAGGACGCGGCACCGCCGCTGGTCCTCTACTCCTCCTGCCACGCCACGACCCTCGCGCGGGACCTGGGCGACCTGCCGTCCTACGACCCGGTGCGCGCCCAGGTGCTCGACATGTTCCCGCAGACCGCGCACCACGAGACCCTCGTGCTGCTGCGTCGGCGCGAGCCCTGAGGCCGTCCCGCCCTGGTCCCGCCCTGGTCACGCCCACGTGACGCCCGTGACCCTCCCGCCGCCTCGTCTTCGCCCAGGGTCGGCGGGTACGGTGCGGATGTGAGTTCCGAGGCTTTCTGCGACCTCTGCGACCTCCCCATGTCGACGTGCGTGCACGGCATGGCTGCGCCGCCGCCGTCGCCCCACGCCCGGGCCCCCCAGCCGCCGCCCAAGGCGTCGCCGGTGACCCGCAAGCGTGTCTCGTCGACCTCGGGCAGCACGTCGAGCACCACCCGCCGCACGTCCTCGACCCGGGTGCCGGGTGCGCCGGCCAAGCCGCCGGTGGTGCACCGCCGCACCCCGACCGTCGAGTTCAAGCCGTTCATCCTGCTCCTGCTCCAGGAGGCGGGCGGCGAGCGCGAGGCCGACCTGCTCTACGACGAGCTGCCGGAGCGGATGAGCGAGCAGATGCGTCCGGGCGACCACGAGACGGGCCCCACCGGTGAGCTGCGCTGGCGCACCGCCGCCCGCAAGGCCCGCAAGGAGCTGGCGGACGAGGGGTTCGTGCAGGCCCCGCAGCCCGGCGTCCTCGAGCTCACCGACCGCGGCCGCGCCCTGCCGCCGGTCTTCGACGTCTGACCCACCCCTGACCCACCCCTGACCCACCCGTGACCCACCGCTGGGCGGGTCAGGGGCGGACGGAGATCTCCTGCCCGAGGGCGGCGCCGCCGAGCAGGTCGAGGTCGTCGCCGGACCAGAAGCGGCCGGGGTCGTAGTAGTTCGTGGGTCGCTTCTCGTCGAGCAGGCCCATCGCCGTGTAGGTCGCCGCGACGACCTCGGCGCAGTACGTCAGCTCCGCGGGCGCCGCGCGCCGCACCCGGCCGCGCAGCCACCGGCCGGCCAGCGAGGCGGTCGAGGGGAACGGGGTGCCGTCGAGCCGCGAGATCGTCCGCAGCACCGCGTCCTCCATCACCGGCGTCACCTCGGCGTCGAGCTGTCGCAGCCACGCGTCCTGCTCGTAGCGGCCGGTCCACTGGACGACCGCCTCGCGCAGGTCGTGCAGCTGCACGCCGCGCTGGTGGCTGTCGGTCCACACGTCGCGCAGCCCCTTGCCCAGCTCGGCGTGCCACATCAGCGGCGGCAGGTCGTCGAGCACGACCGCCATGCCGACGTGGTTCACCGGCGCGTTGGTGAGCGCCCGGATAGCGTGGTCGGCGGCGGAGTGGCCGCGGAAGAGCCACAGGTCGCCGGTGCGGGTCAGCTCGACGGCCTCGTCGAGACCGATCTGCGTCGGGTGCGTGCTCACGAGGAGGAGTCTGGTCCATGAAGGCCGCGACGGTGTGGAAGCTGCTGGGACTGGCGGGTGCCGCCGGCGTCGCCGCGAGCGGGGTGGTGGTCGCGCGCGACCAGCGCCGCCGGGCCTCCCTGACCCCCGAGCAGGTGCGCGACCGCCTGCACGAGCGCCTCGCGCGCGCCGAGGATCCACAGGCGGACGGCGAGGAGTCCGGTCCTGTCGGCGGCTCGGCCTAGCCTGCGGGTGTGGATCTCGCGGACGCCCTCGGCCTGGCGCGTGACCTGGTGGCCGAGCACGGGCTGACCGGGTGGCGCGTCACGCTCGACCGCGCCAAGCGTCGGGCCGGGGTCACCCGCTTCGACAGCCGCGTCATCGGGCTCTCCGCCCCGCTCACCGCCCTGGCCGGCGAGGACGAGGTGCGCGACACGATCCTGCACGAGATCGCCCACGCGCTGGTGGGGCCGCGGCACGGGCACGACGCGACCTGGCGCCGCACCGCGCTCTCGATCGGCTGCTCCGGAGAGCGGTGCGTGCCGGCCGACGCACCCCGACCCGTCGAGCCGTGGCAGGGCACCTGCCCCGCCGGGCACACCGCCGGTCGGCACCGACGCCCCGAACGGGTCGTCACCTGCGCCCGGTGCGCGCCGGGTCGCTTCGACCTCGCCCACCTGCTGACCTGGAGCCACCACGGCCGCCCGGCCACGGCCGAGATGCTGCACCCCAACTACCTCGCCGAGCTCGAGCGGCTGGCCGCCGGGCAGCGGATGCGGGTCCTCGGCCCCGGTCAGCGCGCCCGGATCATCGTCGGCGGGCGGTACGCCGGCTCGGTCGGCACCGTCGTCAAGCGCGGCCGCACCCGCTACCACCTCCGGGTGGGCCGGCAGGTGCTCACCGTCCCGTTCGCGGGGGTCGAGCCCGTCTGACGTGACGCCGGTCGTGGGTGCGGCGGTCTCGAGGCTCGTCGCCGGCGCTCCTCGCACCTCGACCACCGAGGTCAGAGCGAGGTCATCGCCCCGACGGTCTCGGGGGTGAAGCCGGGGAAGACGGTGGCGACGGAGGCCGAGGTGCGGGTGGCGACGACCTCGGCCAGCACCGAGCGGTAGTCGGTGGTGACGGTCAGGTCGGCGTCGTAGGTGTTCTCCAGGCCGGGCCACGTGCCGTAGTAGCGACCGCCCCGGACGCCCGCGCCGAGCAGCAGCATCACGTTGCCCCAGCCGTGGTCGAGGCCGTAGTTGTCGTTCTCGACGACGCGACGGCCGAACTCGGAGAGCACCACCACCGTCACCCGGGAGGCGACGTCGCCGAGGTCGGTGAAGAACGCCGCCAGCGCCTTGGCCAGGCGGCGGGCGTTGGTGTTCATGTTGCCCCACGACAGGGTGCCGAGGTCGGTGTGCATGTCCCAGTCGCCCTGGTCGACGGTGATCACGCGGGCCCCGACGTCGCCCTTGAGCGTGCGGGCCACCGAGGACAGGGCCGTGCCCAGGTCGGTGGTGGGGTAGTCGCCCGGGGCCACGGCCTTGGCCGGGGCGAGGTCCGCGACCGCGTCCACGGCGCTGCGCAGGCTGCCGGCCAGCGGGTGCCCGGAGCGGCCCCACATGCGGTGCAGCGAGCGCAGCCGGTCGTCGGTCGGGTCCCACTGGTCGTCGCCGGCGACCACGGCGTCGTCCAGCGCGCTGAACGACATCCGCGCGGCCGGCCCGAACATCGCGGTCGACTCGGTGCCGACGCTGATGCCCTGGAGCGGGCCGTCACCGGGGAGGTCGCCGACGAGCCGGTTCAGCCAGCCGACCCGCTCGGTGCTGCCGGGGTTGGCGTCCTCGACCTCCTCCATGGCGGCGAAGTGCGAGCGGTTCGGGGCGGGCAGCCCCGTGGCGTGGACGGCGGCCACCGACCCCGCCTGCCACAGCGGCAGCAGCGGCGCCAGCTCGGGGTGGAGCCCGAAGAACCCGTCCGAGGCGAGCACGGCGGAGGCCGGCACGGCGATGCGGGGGCGGGCCGCGGCGTAGACCGGGTCGCCGTGGGGCACGACCAGCGACATCCCGTCGGCGGCGCCGCGCAGCGAGAGCACCACGACCGAGCCGGTGCCGGAGCCGGCCTCGGCGGCCGCGACGGGGGAGGACTGCACGACGGCCGAGCCGACGGTCCACGCGGCGCCGGCCACGCCGAGGCCGCGCAGCACGCCGCGGCGGGTCAGGGCGGTGGCACGGGCGAAGTCCTCGCAGCAGCCGGGCAGAGGGGCGGAGGTCTGGGTCATCGGTCGCGCCTCACCGGGAGTAGTGACGGGGGTGGTCGAGGAGGACGGCGAGGAGCCGGTTGAGCTTCCAGGTGAGCACCGCGCTGGAGGCGGTGACCGTGGTGTCCGGGTCGACCGAGCAGGCCTCGCAGGCCGCGCGCAGGACGTTGCGGTTGGACGGGCGGCCGTGCAGCAGCCGCGCCAGGTGGTCGACCAGCTGCGCGAAGGTGACCGGCAGCGGCGTGGGCGCCCAGTCGCTCGGCTGGAGGAACTCCACGCCCTCCGAGGGCCACCAGCCGCCCGCCATCACCCAGTGGATCTCCATCGAGGCCATCGCCCGGGACGCGGTGGCCCAGGCGCTGTTGTGGATCGGCTGGCCGTCGGGCCGCGGCCAGGCCATCGGCACGAGCCCGACCTTCTGGGCCTGCCAGATCATCGCGTTGGCCGCGTCGTCGTCGGAGGTCGGCTGCTGCACCCGGGCCTGGAGCACCCGGTAGGTGGCCACGACGTCCTCGGCGGGGTCGCGGAGCTTGGCGTCCTGCGAGAGCCGGAAGGCCCGCGAGCGCAGCAGCACGCGCAGCACCGGCACGATCGCGGTGTCGTTGTCCAGGTAGGTCTGGGCCATCCGGCGCACCAGGCCCTCGCCGACGTCGTCGCCGATGAACTTCACCGCCAGCCGGCGGGCGATGCGCAGCGCGGTCTCGGGGCGGTGCGCCAGGTGACGCAGGAACCGGTCGGTCAGCGCCCGGCCGTCGGGGTCGGTGTTGGCGTCGGTGAAGTCGCCGACGCTCACCGCCCCGGTCCAGTGCTGGTCGGTGTCGTAGTAGGGCGCGAAGGTCGTCCACATCCGCACGCGCCAGCCGGTGAGGATGCGGGCGGCGTTCTTGACGTCGTCCTCGGTGTAGGCACCGACGCCGACCGTGTGCAGCTCGAGGAGCTCGCGGGCGAGGTTCTCGTTCGGGTGGCTCTTGGTCGAGGTCGCCTGGTCGAGGTAGAGCAGCATCGCCGGGTGCGTGATCGCGGCGGCCAGCATGTCGTCGAAGCGGCCCAGCGCGTGGGAGCGGATCAGCTCGCCGTAGGGCGCCCGGTGGGTGGCCTGGGCGTCGCCGTCGGCGGTGACGTGCAGGTGACCCTCGAAGAGCTCGGTCATCACCTCCAGCACCTGGAGGTCGGAGTGGACCCGCCGGGTCATCAGTCGGCGGCCGTAGTCCCACATCACCTCCCACACGCCGCGGACGTCGTCGACCTGGCGCTGCCACAGGGTCGCGGCGTCCTTGTTCAGGTCGGGCCACCAGTCGAAGAGGACGTCGGGGTCCTGGCTGCGGGTGGCGGCAGCGCTGACCTGCTGCTCGAACCACCGCAGCCCTCCGCCGGCGGCCTGCACCTCGGCGACGAGGGCGGGGTTCGTGCCGTAGCTGAACCGCGACGCGACGAGGCGCGAGCGGCGTGCCAGCACGGGGGTGCTGGTCCAGCGGGCAGGGGTGTAGTCAGGCACCGTGGCTCCGGGTCGTTCAGGGGGAGCTCGGAGCAGGGTGGGGGGTGCCCGAGCAGAACCCATGGTGAGCACCTCTGATCGGCGGTGAGGTGCGTTCCCTGAGATGTAGGCAGGGGTACCTACTCGTGACCCTGGGGTGGTGGTCCGTACGACCGGTACGGCCTGGCCCGAAGTGACTATGCGGGTGGGGGTATCGGTCCACCCGGGAGGATCAGGACGAGGCGGCCAGCACCTCGCGGTAGACGTCGAGCGTGCGCTGCGCGACCGCGGTCCAGGAGAAGTGCTCCACCGCCCGCTCGCGCCCGGCGCGCCCCATGCGCGCGGCCCGCTCGCGGTCACCCAGCAGCGAGGTGAGTGCCCCCGCCAGGTCGGAGACGTAGCGGTCGGGGTCCAGGGGCGTGCCGGTGTCGTCGTCCGCCTGGTCGATGGGCACCAGCAGGCCGGTCTCGCCGGGCACGACGACCTCGGGGATGCCGCCGGTGGCCGTGGCCACCACGGCCGTCTCGCAGGCCATCGCCTCGAGGTTCACGATGCCCAGCGGCTCGTAGATCGAGGGGCAGGCGAAGACGTCGGCGCTGGTCAGCAGGGCCGTCACGTCGGCACGGGGGAGCATCTCCGCGATCCACACGACGCCGTCGCGGCTCTCGCGCAGGTCGGCGACGAGGCCCTCGACCTCGGCCATGATCTCGGGGGTGTCCGGGGCGCCGGCGCACAGCACCAGCTGCACCTCGGGCGGCAGCGCGGCGCACGCCCGCAGGAAGAGCGGCAGGCCCTTCTGCCGGGTGATCCGACCGACGAAGATGACGGTCGGACGGTCCGGGTCGACGCCCAGCGCGCGCACCCGCTCGGCGTCGTGGTGCGGCGCCCAGTCGGCGGTGTCGATGCCGTTGTGGACCACGTGCACGCGGGCCGGGTCGATGCTCGGGTAGGAGCGCAGCACGTCGTCGCGCATGGCGGCCGAGACGGCGATGACGCCGGCGGCGGCCTCGTAGGCCGTCTTCTCGGCCCACGACGAGACGCGGTAGCCGCCGCCCAGCTGCTCGGCCTTCCACGGCCGCAGCGGCTCCAGGCTGTGGGCGCTGACCACGTGCGGGGCGCCGTGCAGCAGCGAGGAGAGGTGGCCCGCCATGTTGGCGTACCAGGTGTGGGAGTGCACCAGGTCGGCGCCGCCCGTGGCGGCCGCGATCTCCAGGTCCACCCCGAGGGTGCGCAGCGCCGCGTTGGCGCCGGCCAGGCCGGCCGGCTCGGCGTAGGACGCCGTGCCCGCCTCGTCCCGGGGGGCGCCGAAGGCGTGGACGCGGGCCTCCACCCCGTCCACCGCGCGCAGCGCACGCACCAGCTCGGCCACGTGGACGCCGGCACCGCCGTAGACCTCGGGCGGGTACTCCTTGGACAGCACGTCGACTCGCACGAGGCGGAACCTACTCGCCCGGTGCGGGGTGCGTCAGCAGGCTGTCCGGGACGGACCTGACGCCGCACGGGGTATTTCTGCCCCGAGGCACTGCCCAGGAGACCCTGCAGGGCGTTAACCTCCCCGACATGCGCAAGCGGGGGAAGAAGGTCCTGGCCATCGTCCTGGCCGGCGGTGAGGGCAAGCGCCTCATGCCGCTGACGGCGGACCGCGCGAAGCCTGCGGTGCCCTACGCGGGCATCTACCGCCTCATCGACTTCGCGCTCTCGAACGTCGTGAACTCCGGCTACCTCAAGGTCGTCGTGCTCACGCAGTACAAGTCCCACAGCCTCGACCGCCACATCACCTCGACGTGGCGCATGTCGACCCTGCTGGGCAACTACGTCACCCCCGTGCCGGCGCAGCAGCGGCTCGGCCCGCACTGGTACCTGGGCTCGGCCGACGCCATCTACCAGTCGCTGAACCTCATCCGCGACGAGCAGCCCGACATCGTCGTGGTCGTCGGCGCCGACCACGTGTACCGGATGGACTTCTCCCAGATGGTCAAGCAGCACGTGCGCTCCGGCGCCGCCTGCACCGTCGCGGCGATCCGCCAGCCGATCGGCCTGGCCAACCAGTTCGGCGTCATCGACGTCGTGCCCGAGGAGCCCACGCGCATCCGGGAGTTCCTCGAGAAGCCGTCGGACCCGGTGGGCCTGCCCGACGCCCCGCACGAGGTGCTGGCCTCCATGGGCAACTACGTCTTCGACGCGCAGGCGCTGGTCGAGGCCGTCACCCGGGACGCGGCCACCGAGGGCTCCAAGCACGACATGGGCGGCGACATCGTGCCCGCGTTCGTGGCGCAGGGCGCCGCCGGCGTCTACGACTACCAGGACAACGAGGTGCCCGGCTCCACCGAGCGCGACCAGGGCTACTGGCGTGACGTCGGCACGCTGCGCTCCTACTACGAGTCCCACATGGACCTCGTCAGCCCGCTGCCGGTCTTCAACCTCTACAACCAGGACTGGCCGATCTACACCGCCTACGGCCCGCAACCGCCGGCGAAGGTGGTGCAGGGCGCGGACGGCAGCCCCGCCAGCGCGGACGAGGCGGTGCTCTCGCCCGGGGTCGTGCTGACCGGCGGGCACGTGCGGCGCTCCGTGCTCAGCCCCGCGGTGCGGGTCGAGGACGGCGCCGAGGTGACCGGCTCGGTGCTGCTCGACGCGGTGCGCGTGGGCGCCGGTGCCGTGGTGCGCAACGCGATCCTGGACAAGAACGTGGTGATCCCGCCCGGCGTGCAGGTGGGCGTCGACCCGGCCGCCGACCAGGCCCGCGGGTTCGTCGTGCAGGAGGGCCTCACCGTCATCGGCAAGGGGCAGACGTTCCCCGTCTGAGCCCCCTGTCCGAGCCCCTGTCCGAGCCCCGGTCCGAGCGCCCGTCCGAGCCCCGTCCGAGGTCCCTCCAGGCAGCTCAGAGCAGCCCGGCCGCCCGGCCGACCTCCGCGTAGGCGGCGGCCAGCGAGTCGACGGTCTCGTGCGCGTTGAGCCCCGAGGGGTTGGGCACGACCCACAGCTCGGACTCGCCCCAGCCCTCGGGCTGCCGCCCGGGCACCGCCTTGCGCTCGCCGAACGCCGTCCGGTACGCGGTGATCCCGGCGACCGCCACCACGGCGGGGCGCTCGCGCTCGACCAGGGCCCGCAGCGCCGCGCCGCCCTCGCGCAGCTCGTCGTCGCCGAGCTCGGAGGCCTTGGCCGTGGCGCGGTGGGCGAGGTTGGAGATGCCGATGCCCCGGGCGCGCAGCCGCTCCCGGTCCTCCGGCGTCATCCCGGCCGCGGGGTCGATCGCGTGCTCGAGGACGCCGGCGCGCAGCAGCGCCGGGTAGAACCGGTTGCCGGGGTGGGCGAAGTGCGTCTGCGTCGCCGCGGTCCACAGCCCGGGGTTGATCCCCACGAACAGCAGCCGCAGCGGCTGGCCCGGCCCGGGCAGCAGGTCGGGCACGCTCGTGTCGCGGAACGTCTCCAGCTCCGCGCGGCTGAAGGAGCGGCGGGTCACCTCGGGCTCATCCCCGCCGTCATCCCCGCCCGGGCTTGTCGTAGGTGACGACCAGCGAGTTGGCCACGGAGCGCTCGGCGCCGTCCGAGGGCGTGTTCACCAGCCGCAGGCGACCCTGCCGCCGCACCGCCATCGTGGTCGAGCCACCGCCGTCGAGGTTGAGCGCCTCGTCGGCGCCCAGCTGCTGCATGACGCCGACCAGCTCGGCGAGGGTGAACCCGCGGCTGCGCGAGCTGCGGCCGTCCACGGCGAGCAGCAGCAGCTCCTTGGTGTCGCGGTCGATGCCGATCACGGTGCGCGGCGCGGTCTCGGTGTCGTCGAGCTCGCGGCCCACGCCGTCGTCGATGATGATCCGGCTGCCGGTCAGCGCCAGCTGCGGCTGACCCACCAGGCCCTTGCGGACCTTGACCCGCTCGCCCCTGCGGAGGGACGCCAGGGCCTTCGCACCGGCGCCGCGGCCGACGAGCACCATGCCCCAGCCGCGCTTGCCACCCACGACCTTCGCCCGGTTGGCCGCGACGCGCCCCTTGCGCACGATCACCATCCGCACGCCCTGCCGCCGGCCCTCGACCACGGCCCGGCCCGGCGAGTAGGTGCCCCAGTGCCGCGTGTAGACGCCGATGCCGCCGGGCAGCACCGTGGCGCTGTTGACGTTGGTCAGCTGCCCACCCGGCACGCCCACGACGCGGCCGTAGAGCTGGGCCTGCTCGAAGACGGGCCGGCCGCGCGAGGTGAGCATGAACGTCTGGTTCCAGTCCCGCGCGCGGGCGTTGAGCAGCCCGCGGCTGGGGGAGAGGGCGGTGCCGAGCGGCGCGTTGGTGCCGTGGATGTCGAAGAAGTCCCCGTTCACGGCGGCCACGAAGCGGCGCTGCTCGCCCAGCATCGTCCGCACGCGCGAGAGGCCGGTGATGCTCGAGCCGTCCTCCACGTCCAGGCCCACCCCGCGCTGCCTCAGCGAGACGGTGAGCAGGGTGGCGCGCGTGGTCCCGCGCGAGGACGTGGCGGAGAGCCGGGTGAACGAGACGCCCGGGCGCACCTCGGTGACCGCGCCGGTGCGCGTCGCGACGCGCCCGCCGGTCGCACCGCCGAGCACGACGGAGGAGCCGTCGTCGTCGGCGACCGCGCGGCCGGACTCGCCGGTGGAGGAGACCGCGTCCCGGTCCAGGACGAGCCGTCCGGTGCGCTCCCGCTCGGCGCTCGTGCCGCGCTCGGACCCGTCCGCGGCGAGCGCGGTGCCGAGCGGTGCGGCGAGCGCGCCCGCGGTCACGAGCGCGACCAGGCCGGCGAGGGGGCGACGGGGGATCACGGCGACGAGGGTAGGTCGGTGGTGGGGCGGATCGGGGAGAATCGCCGGGGCTCGTGGCCGATCCGTGACCCGGCCGCCCGCCGGCGTCCTACTGTGCACCCGTGACGCCGCAGAACACCTTCCTCGAGGGCGACAACCTCGAGGTGCTGGCGCGCCTGGCCGCCGAGGGAACCCGCTTCGACCTGGCCTACCTCGACCCGCCCTACAACACGCGCAGCGACCTGGTCTACGACGACGCGGTGGGGCGGGGGCGCGGCCGGCACCAGGCCTGGACGGCGGCGCTGCGGCCGCGGCTGGAGGCGGTGCTGGCGCTGCTGGAGCCCACCGGAGCGCTCGCGGTGAGCATCGACGACCACGAGGTGGCGCACCTGCGGCTGCTGCTCGACGAGGTGGTGGGGGAGCAGAACCTGCTCGCCCAGGTCGTGGTCAACCTCAACCCCAAGGGTCGCCAGCTGGGCGGCGGCTTCGCCACCAGCCACGAGTACCTGCTGGTCTACGCGGTCGACTCCGCGTCCTGCGTGCTCGACGCCAGCACCGCCGACACGGTCGACGAGCGGGACTTCGGGCACACCGACGAGGCCTCCGGCCGCCGGTACCGGCTGCTGCCGCTGCGCAACACCAACAAGCGGTTCACCCCGGCCAGCGCGCCCACGCTGCACTACGTGTTGCACGGCGACCCGGCCTCGGGGCGGGTGGCGACGACGCCGTTCGCCGGCTCGGAGGAGATCACCCCCGTCTTCGGCGACGGGCAGGCGGCGGTGTGGCGGTGGTCGCCGCCGCTGGTCGCCGAGCGCGGCGGGGAGGACCTCGTGTGCCGGCGCGTGCGCGGGCACCGTGGCGAGCGGGTCGACGTCTACCAGCGGGACTGGCTGCACGAGGGCCGCCGCAAGAAGCTGACGACGGTGTGGCTGGCCGAGGAGGTCGGCTCCACCGACACGGCCGTGGCCGAGCTGAAGGACCTCGTCGGCCACGTCTTCTCCAGCCCCAAGCCCACCGGCCTGCTGCGCCGCCTGCTGGGCACCATGCCCGCCGACGCCCGCGTGCTCGACCCGTTCGCGGGCTCCGGCACGACCGGGCACGCGGTGGCGCTGCTCAACGCCGAGGACGGCGGCACCCGCACGTCCACCTCGATCGACCGGGCCGCCCCGCTGCGCACCGACTCACCGGCCGGGCGGACCGCCCTGGCCGCCGGTCACGCCACCGTCGCCGACGTCACCCGGGCGCGGCTGCGCGCCGTCGACGCGCGCCTCGGTGGCGGGCTGGTCTGCGGCTGAGCCGCGCGGCGCTCAGTGCGGCAGGCCGTCCGGCACCGGGCTCTCGACGGGGTCCTCCACCTCGAGCAGGGCGAGGACGTCGGCGTCGGGGGCGGGTGCGCTGCTGCCCAGCAGGTACAGCCCCGCGGCGAGCAGGGCGGGCAGGGCTGCGGCCGGCAGGACGTCGTCGGCCTCGAGCAGCCTGCCGAGCACGACCCCGGCGACGCCGGCGAGCGCGGCGACCAGCAGGCAGCCGCCGACGGTGCGCGCCAGCCAGGTGAACAGGCGGGTCCGGTGGAGCATCTGCGCGAGCACGGGGCCTCGATCCGGGACGGGTCGGCCCAGCGCCGACGACGAGCGCCGATCATGACACGGGTCAGGCCACGCCGACGGCGTTCTCGAGGTCGGCCAGCTCGCCGTCGAGGTGGGTCAGCAGCCGCTGGAGGGAGGGCACCGTGCGCCGGCAGCCGGTGACGCCGAACGCCATCTGACCGGTGTAGGAGGTGCAGGTGACGTTGAGCGCCATCCCCGAGATCGGGATCGACAGCGGGTAGGTGCCCACCAGGCGCGCACCGTTCCAGTACAGCGGCTCGCGCGGCCCCGGCACGTTGGAGATCACCAGGTTGTACGGCGGGCGGACGAGCCGGCCCAGGCCCAGGAGCGGGCCCAGGATCGCCGGCGCCTGCCCGAGCGCGCTCATTGCCAGCACCTGGGTGGGCGTCATGGCGGAGAGGGCCTGCTTGCCGTCGGTCATGGAGGCGGCCACGTGCGCGAGCCGGTCGGCCGGGTCGGCCAGGTGGGTGCCGAGCGAGGCCATGACCGCGCCGATCGCGTTGCCGCCGTCCGTGGCCGCCAGGTGGGAGCGCTCCGCGTGCAGCGCCACCGGCACCATCGCCACGAGCGGGGTGGCGGGCAGGGCGTCGTGCTCGAGCAGGTAGCGGCGCACCGCGCCGCTGGTCATCGCGAGGACGACGTCGTTGATGGTGGTGCCGGCCGCCTTGCCCACCAGCCTCAGCCGCTCCACGGGCCAGTCCTCGGCGGCGAACCGGCGTGACCCGGTGATCGGCCGGTTGAAGATCGTCCGGGGCGCGTGGAAGCTCAGCGCGCCCGTCTGGTCCTGCGCGCCGCGCAGCACCCCGCGCACCACCGCGCCGGGCATGCCGGCGGCCTCGGCCAGCACCCCGTACCCGGTGCGCACGCTGCCGGCCAGGTCGCGCAGCGTGTCCTGCGAGGCCAGCGCCGCCTGGAGCAGCGTGCCCGGCGACCCGGAGACGGGCGGGCCGGGGCTGGTCGTTCCGGGGCTGGTCGTTCCGGGGTTGGGCGATCCGGCGGTGGCCGGGTCCGTCTGCTCGTCGGCGGTGCCGTCGACGTGCGGGTGCCCGGCGCGCTGCGACCACGGCGCCGGCACGTCGCGCGCCTCGGGGTCGGGGGAGAGCACGCTCTGGAGCAGCCGCATGCCCGCGACGCCGTCGATGAGGGCGTGGTGGATCTTGGTGTAGACGGCGACCCTGCCGTCGTCCAGGCCCTCGATGACGTGGCTCTCCCACAGTGGGCGCTCCCAGGCCAGCCGCTGGGCGTGCAGGCGCGAGCACAGCTCGAACAGCTCGCGGTAGCGGCCCGGACGCGGCAGGGCGTTGTGCCGCACGTGGTGCTCGAGGTCGAGCTGGCGGTCGGGCAGCCAGACCAGCTGTCCCGCGGTGCGCAGCGACCGGTAGGGGTGCTTGAGGAACATCGCGGAGACGTCGCCGGCGTCGCGCAGGGACTCGTACATCCCGCGCGTCCAGTCGGGGCCCGCGTCCTCGGGCGGCTCGAAGAGCTGGAGCGCCCCCACGTGCATGGGCATGGACCGGTTCTCGGCCAGCAGGAACGCCGCCGACGTCGGGTCGATGAGGGTGGCCACGGGTCCTCTCGGGGGCAGGAGGGTGAGGCCTGATCATCAAGCACTGTGAGCGGGGCCACAACACCCGGGGCCGTGTCCGCCTGGACCCGCCGGATGCTTCACCGAATACCCACCAGGGTAAAGCTGCAGGTTCGTGCAGCGCAGGTTCCTGGGGCTGGTCGGGGGAGGGAGCGCGGGCGTTCACTGAGTGCCGGAGGTCGGGGCGTGCCCGACCCGGTCCCCAGGAGCACGACATGCACAGGCCCCGTCCGGGCACCCCGATCCAGCGGCCCCTCCTGTCGCTGGCAGGCCTCGCGGGGCTCGCGGTCGCGCTCGTCGTGGGGATCATGCTGATCGCGGGCTCGCCGGCCACGGCCGCGGCCGGGCAGACCTACTCGGCCCCGCTGTCCCGCGCCGTGGCGGACCTGCCCGTGGCCGCCGAGCACGCCACCGGCTACGACCGGGACCTGTTCGAGCACTGGACCGACGCCGACGGCGACGGCTGCGACACCCGCCGCGAGGTGCTGATCAGCGAGGCCGACGACCCGGTGACGGTCGGTGCGGGCTGCTCGCTGTCCGGCGGACGCTGGTACTCCTACTACGACGGCGTCTCCTGGTACGACCCCTCCGACGTCGACATCGACCACATGGTGCCGCTCGCCGAGGCCTGGGGCTCCGGCGCCTGGTCCTGGTCCGACGCCACCCGCGAGGCCTACGCCAACGACCTGGGCGACTACCGCACCCTCGTCGGCGTCACCGACAACGTGAACCAGTCCAAGTCCGACCGCGACGTCGCCGAGTGGCTGCCCGCCCAGCAGCAGTGCCGCTACCTGCGCGAGTGGACGGCCGTGAAGCACCGCTGGGGCCTCTCGGTCGACGCCACCGAGAAGGCCGCCATGACCGACCTCGCCTCCACCTGCAGCGACCTCACCATCACGGTGACGCTCGCCCGCTGACCACCCCCCTCCCGCAGGCGCTGCGGGGCCGTCCTCCGTCCACAGGCCGACCCCGCAGCGCCCCCCTCCCCAGGCGGGACGACGGCGCCCCCACCGCGCCTCGCGCGTCCCTAGCGTCGTGCGCACCCGCCGGGACCAGCCCGGCACCTCCCACCGAGGAGCGCACCGTGCGCCGACCGACCTTCCCCCTCCGCCCCCTCACCCCGTCCCTGCGTGCCCCGTCCCTGGCGATCCTGGTGCTGGTCCTCGGGCTGCCGCTGGGGGTCACCGCAGGCCTCGCCACGGCCGCCGACGGCCCCACCGACGAGGCCCCCGGTGACACGATCGTCGACGTCACCGGGGATGCCGGGAACGGCTTCGGCATCCACCACCTCGACGGCACCGCGCTGTACCCGCCCACCGACTCCGAGGCCCTGGCCGAGTGCTCCGCCTACGAGCGCTTCGGCCACCGGGTGCGATGCCGCACCGAGGTGCGCACCTGGTACCGGGACCTCGCCGACCTGCAGCAGGCGCTCGAGCACGCGCACGACGCGGCGATCGGGGCGACCGTGTGAGCCGTGGCAGGGGGCGGCGGTGAGAGGATCGGTCCTCGTGGAGCCTCGCACCTCGGACGTCCCGTTCTTCCCCGGTGCCGCGGTGCTCCGCCGGGGTCGGCTCTCCTTCCGCGCCCGCCGGGCGCGGCTGCGGGCCAAGGGCTGGCAGGTCGGCCAGGCGGCCGTCGCGGCCGGCGTGGCCTGGTTGGTCGCGCACGACCTGCTCGGCCACGATGCCCCGCTGTTCGCCCCGATCGCCGCCGTGCTCGGCCTGGGCACCACCTACGGCCAGCGGCTCAAGCGGATCGCCGAGGTGACGGCCGGCGTCGCCATCGGCGTGCTCATGGCCGACCTGCTCGTCGCCTGGATCGGCGCGGGCTGGTGGCAGATCGTCGTGGTGGTGGGCCTGGCCGTCTCCGTGGCCGTCATGGGCGGCGGCGGTGCGCTGCTGGTCAACCAGGCGGCCGTCCAGTCGATCTTCGTGCTCGCCCTGCTGCCCACCACCGGGGCCTCGTTCACCCGGTGGATCGACGCGGTGATCGGGGGCGCGGTCGCCCTGGTCGCGGCGACGGTGGTGCCCTCGGCGCCGCTGCGCCGCCCCCGGGAGCAGGCCGCGCGGGTGCTGCGCAAGGTCGCCGTGCTGCTCGGCCACGCCGCGCAGGCGCTGCGCGAGGAGGACGCCGAGCGGGCACGGGCGCTGCTCGTGGAGGCGCGCTCGACCGACGTGCTCGTCCGCGAGCTGCGGGCGGCGGCCGACGAGGGGATGGCGGTGGTCAGCTCCTCGCCGTTCCGGGTGCGGCACAGGCACGACATCCGGCGGATGGCCGACCTGGTGGACCCCATGGACCGGGCGCTGCGCTCGACCCGCGTCCTGGTGCGGCAGGTCTCGGTGGCCACCTACCGGGCGCGCGTGGTGCCCGACGAGTACGTGGCGCTCGTGGACGAGCTGGCGCTGGCGGTGGACGTGGTGGTCGCCGAGCTCGCCGCGGACCGGATGGCCGTGGCCGCCCGCCCGGCCCTGCTCGCGGTGGCGCAGGCCTCCGGGTCCGTGCCCCGCTCCGACGAGATGACCGCCGAGGTGGTGCTCGCCCTGCTGCGCTCGGTGGTCGTCGACCTGCTCATGGTCACCGGCCTCGACCAGCTCGAGGCGACGGAGTCGCTGCCCCCGACCCCGCGCTGAGGCGTCCCGCTCGGCGGAGGGGGTGCGGAGGAGCTCAGAGGCCTGCGCGCAGCTCGCGGACGACGGAGTCGACGACCGCCACCAGGTCGCCCCCGGTGGCCTCGGCGACGCGCCGCTGCCGCTGGTAGGAGGCGCCCCGCTCGACCAGGTCGTTCACCGATGCCAGCTCCGCGCTGCAGCCCAGGCGCTCCGCGACGGGCTCCAGCCGCACGACGAGGTCGGCGAGGTCGTCGGTCACCAGGCGCTCGTTCGAGTCGGCGTCCAGGATGACGATCGCGTCCAGGCCGTAGCGCGCCGCGCGCCACTTGTTCTCCTGCACGTGCCAGGGCGGCATCGTGGCGACCTGCTCGCCGGCGGCCACCCGCTGGTCCAGGTCGACGACCAGGCAGTGGGTGAGCGCCACGAGGGCGGAGAGGTCGGCGAAGGTGGAGACGCCGTCGCAGATCCGGTTCTCCAGCGTGCCCAGGTGCGGCGCGGGCCGCACGTCCCAGCGGATCTCGTTGAGGTGGTCGACCACGCCCGTGGTCAGCTGGTCCTGCGCGAAGGACTCGAACTCCTCCCACCGCTCGAACTGGAACGGCAGGCCGGCCGTGGGCAGCTGCTGGAAGAGCAGGGCCCGGTTGGAGGCGTAGCCGGTGTCCGTGCCCGCCCAGGTCGGGGACGACGCGGAGAGGGCCTGGAGGTGGGGGAAGTAGGTGAGCAGGCCGTTGAGGACGGGCATCACCCGGCTGACCTCGGGCAGGCCGACGTGCACGTGCAGGCCCCAGATCAGCATCTGGCGGCCCCACCACTGGGTGCGGTTGATGAGCTCGGCGTAGCGGTGGCCCTCGGTCAGCTGCTGCGCGCTCCACGAGGCGAACGGGTGGGTGCCGCCGCCGTAGAGGTCGATGCCCAGCGCGTCCGCGGTCGGGACGACGTCGCTCAGGGTGCGGCGCAGGTCCTCGACCGCCTCGCCAGTGGTGCGGCAGATGCCGGTGACCATCTCGACGGTGTTGCGCAGCAGCTCGGAGTGCAGCTTCTCGGGCTGGGCCATGACGGGCCCGGCCGCTGCGAAGAGGTCGGTGGCGTCGTTGCGCAGGTCCCGCGTGGTGCGGTCGACCAGCGCCAGCTCCCACTCCACCCCCAGCGTGGGCTCGGGGGAGGAACGGAAGTCGATGCGCACGGCGACAGCGTTCCACACTCGGCACCGGCCGTGCCCCGCCGCGCGGGGGAGGAGTGGGCCGGATCGGGGCCGGACCAGGGTCGGATCGGGGGCGCATCGGGGGCGGATCGGCTCGATTGGGGTCGCGCCGCGCCTCCTGTCACGATCCGAGGGTGACCCCGCACGACCAGACTCCACCCCCTGACGCAGCGCCCGAGCAGGCCCTCGAGGCGACCGCCGAGGAGGCCGCGCGCCGCGCCGAGCACGAGCGCGAGCAGGAGCGGCTCGAGGCCGCCCGCCGTGAGGCCGTCATGCGCGAGACCGCGCTGGGCCTGGACCTGTGCCTGCGCATCGGCGAGGTGCTGCTCAGCAGCGGCGCCGGCGCCGCCGACGTCTCGGCCACCATGCAGTCGGTGGCCGCCTCGCTCGGCATCCGCAACGTCGACGTGGACGTCACCTTCACCTCGCTGTCGATGACGGCGCAGGAGGAGCTGGGCGACCCGCCGGTCGTCGGTAATCGGCAGGTCAGCCGACGCACCATCGACTACGACCAGCTCACCTCGGTCGACCACCTCGTCCGAGCGCTGCTGCGCGAGGAGGTCGACCTGCGCCAGGCCCGCACCGAGATGGGCCGCATCACCTCGACCGGGCGCTCGCGCCCGCGCTGGGCCGTCACCATCGCCTGGGCCGTCATGTGCGCGGGCGTCGGCCTCCAGCTCGGCGGCAAGCCGCTGGTCATCGCCCTGGCCGCGGTGTCCGCCGTGCTCATCGACCGCATCCAGCACCGGATGGCCAAGCGCCGCCTGCCCAGCTTCTACCAGCAGGTCGCCGGCGGCGGCGTCGCGACGTTGCTGGCGCTGGGGGTGGCGGCCACGCCGCTCCAGATCAACGTCTCCCAGGTCGTCACCGCGAACATCATCATGCTGCTCGCGGGCGTCGGCTTCGTCGGCGCGCTCCAGGACGCGCTCACCGGCTACTACGTGACCGCCTCGGCCCGGTTGATGGAGGCGTTCCTCGCGACCGCCGGCATCATCGCCGGCGTCTCGGGCGGGCTCAGCCTCGGCGGCGCGGTCGGGCTGCCCACCCCCGTCCTGGAGCCGGGCACCTACAACCTGCAGACCGTCGGCATGCTGGTGCTCGGCTCCGCGCTGGCGGCCGCCGGGTTCGCGTACGCCTCGTACGCGCCGCTGCGGGTCCTGCCCGCGGTGGCGGGCGTCGCCGGCGCGGCCATCGTCATCAGCCGCACCCTGGCCGAGGTCGACCTGGCGCGCGCCTGGTCCACCGCGTTCGCCGCCACGGCGGTCGGTCTCGTGGCCTACCACCTGGCCGCGCGGTACCGGGTGCCGCCGCTGGTCGTGGTGGTCTCCGGCGTCGTCCCGATGCTGCCCGGTCTCTCGATCTACCGGTCGCTGACGCTGCTCAGTGAGGGCGGCAGCGCGATCTCCGAGGGTCTGCTGGCGATGGTCGCGGCCATCTCGGTGGCCATCTCGATCGCCTCCGGCGTCATCCTCGGTGAGTACCTGGCGCAGCCGCTGGCGCGCGAGGCCTCGAAGCTGGAGCACCGGCTCTCCGGCCCGCGCCTGGTCGGGCCGCTCAAGGTGCCGCGGCCCAAGCGCCGCAAGCGCGGCTCGACGACCACCGGCAGCCTGCGCACCGTCACGCCCGAGCAGGAGGCGAGCGACCGACGCCGCCGGCAGCGGCAGCGTCCGTCGTCCTCGCCCTCCTGACCGGGCGGGTCGGGGGAGTGGCTCAGGCGCCCTTCTTGGGCGGCATCGCGCGCCGCGCGAACCGGGCCACGACGTCCTGGTAGCGGGAGCCGAGCACGGTGGAGACCAGGTGCAGGGCGTGCGCGTCGGCGCCGACCAGCACCCGGGCCTTCTCCTTCTCGACCCCGGCGAGGATCACCTCGGCGGCCTTCTCCGGCGTCGTGCGGGCCAGGTGCTTGTCGAAGTAGGCGGCGGTGGCGGCCTGGTCCTCCTTGGCGGAGACGCGGGCGCTGCGGGCGATCGCGGTCTTGATGCCTCCGGGGTGGACGGCGGTGACGCCCACCGGGTGGCCGGCGATCAGCATCTCCTCGCGCACGGACTCCGTCATGCCGCGCACCGCGTACTTGGCGGCGTTGTACATCGACTGCCCGGGCATCGACATCAGCCCGAAGAGCGAGGAGATGTTGACCAGGTGGCCCTCGCCGGAGGCGATGAGGTGGGGGAGGAACGCCTTGGTGCCGTTGAGCACGCCGTGCAGGTTCACGCCCAGCAGCCAGTCGATGTCCTCGAACTCGAGGTCGACGAGGTCGCCCGCGAGGGCCACGCCGGCGTTGTTGACGACCAGGTTGACCCGCCCGAAGGTCTCGGCCACGTCGTCGGCGTAGGCCAGGACGGCGGCGCGGTCGGCCACGTCGAGGGTGTCGGTGCGCACCTTGGGGGCGCCGAGCGACTCGGCCAGGCGGCCGGTCTCGGCCAGCCCCTCGGCGTTCACGTCCGAGAGCGCCAGCAGGCTGCCGCGTCGGGCGCAGGCGAGGGAGAGGGCCCGGCCGATGCCGGAGCCGGCGCCGGTGATGACGACGACCTTGTCGCGGAGGTACTGCACGCTGATCACGTCCTAGGGAGGTGCGGGGGTGGGTCTCTCGACGGTATGGCGCTATTGAACAATGGTCAATAGAATGGCCGTCATGAGCAGCGCCCCCCGCGACCCCGCGCCCGCCCGCAGCCGTGGCGGCCGTGTCCGGCTCTCGCCCGAGCAGCGCCGCGAGCAGCTGCTCGACCTGGGCGTGCGGCTCCTGGGCTCGCGGCCGCTGGACCAGCTGAGCATCGACGTGCTGGCCGAGGAGGCCGGCATCTCCCGCGGCCTGCTCTACCACTACTTCGGCAACAAGCACGACTTCCACGCGGCCGTCGTCCGGCGCTCCGCGGACGAGCTGATCGCCCGCACCGAGCCGCCGCGCACGGGTGAGCCGCTGGAGCGGCTGCGGGTCTCCATGGCGGGCTACCTCGACTACGTCGACGCCAGCTACGCCGGCTACGTGTCGCTGGTGCGCTCGGCCGCCGGCGGGGCCGAGGAGCTGCGCGCGATCTACGAGGAGACCCGGACCGTCCTGGTCGACCGGGTCTTCGCCTCCCGGCCGGCGCTGGTGGCCGACGGCCCGATGGTCCGGCTGGCCGTGCGCGGGTGGGCGGCGTTCGTGGAGGAGAGCGTCCTGGCCTGGAAGGGCGCGCCGGTCGACGCGGACGGGCGCCGCGCCGGCGCGACTCGCGAGGACCTGCTCGGCCTGGTCACCGACGCGCTGCCGGCGCTGCTGGCCTCGGCTGCGCCCGAGGCGCTGCTGCCGGCCCCGTCCTGACCCGGCTCCGGAACGAAGCGAGCGCCACGCGTCCGAGGGAGTCTCAGGACCTCGGGAGGCGTGGCGCTCGCGTCCAGGAGTTGCGTCGGCGGGCCTGGGGCCCGCCGGTCCTGCGGCGACCGCGCGTCGTCAGGACGCCGTCAGGCTACCCCTCCGGGCATCCGCCGCAGGCGCGAGCGCCCAGGGTTCCCGACCGGTCCAGACCCGCGGGCCGGACCGGTCCGCACGCGGCTCACTCGCCGCGGACGACCGCCTCGAGCTGGTCCAGGCCCCACGACAGGTCGGCCTCGGAGACGACCAGCGGCGGGGCGAGGCGGATGGTGGAGCCGTGGGTGTCCTTGGCCAGCACCCCCCGGGCCATGAGCTTCTCGCAGACCTCGCGACCGGTGCCGACGGCGGGGTCGATGTCGACGCCCGCCCACAGGCCACGCACACGGACCGCGAGGACGCCGTGGCCCACGAGGGCCTCGAGCCGGGAGCGGAGCACCTCGCCGAGGCGGGTGGCGCGCTCCTGGTACTCGCCGCTGCGCAGCATGGCGACCACCTCGGTGCCGACGGCGCAGGCCAGGGCGTTGCCGCCGAAGGTCGAGCCGTGCTGACCCGGGCGCAGGACGCCGAGCACGTCCGCGTCCGCCACCACGGCGGAGACCGGGACGACGCCGCCGCCCAGCGCCTTGCCGAGCACGTAGAGGTCGGGGACGACGTCCTCGTGGTCGCAGGCGAAGGTCTTGCCGGTGCGGCCGAGGCCGGCCTGGATCTCGTCGGCGGCGAAGAGCACGCCGCGCTCGGCGGTCAGCTCGCGGACACCGCGCAGGTAGCCCTCCGGCGGGATCACCACGCCGCCCTCGCCCTGGATCGGCTCGATCAGGACGCCGACGGTGTTCTCGTCCATCGCGGCGGCCATCGCGTCCAGGTCGCCGTAGGGGACCATCGTGAAGCCGGGCGCGAACGGGCCGAAGCCGTCGTGGGCGTCAGGGTCGTCGGAGAAGCCGACGATCGTGGTGGTGCGGCCGTGGAAGTTGCCGGAGGCGACGATGACGGTGGCCTGGCCCGGGGCCACGCCCTTGGTCTCGTAGCCCCACTTGCGCATGACCTTGATGGCGGTCTCGACGGCCTCGGCGCCGGTGTTCATCGGCAGCACCATGTCCTTGCCGCACAGGTCGGCCAGGGAGGCGCAGAACTCGGCGAACCGGTCGTGCACGAAGGCGCGGCTGGTCAGCGTCAGCTTGTCCAGCTGCTCGTGGGCGACCCGCAGCAGGCCCGGGTGGCCGTGGCCGAAGTTGAGGGCGGAGTACCCGGCGAGCAGGTCGAGGAAGCGGCGACCGTCGACGTCGGTCATCCAGGCGCCCTCGGCGTGCTCCAGGACGACGGGGAGCGGCTTGTAGTTGTGGGCCGTGCGGGCCTCCGCCTCCTGGAAGGCCTGGGTGGTGCGGGTGGCACCGGCCGAGGTGCTCTCGGTGCTGGACTCGGTGACGGTCACGATGTCGCCTCCTGTGCTGCGGGGCCGCGGGACGGCCGTGGTCGGGGAGCGGCCACGGTGCTCGGGCCGCGGGCACGCCGGGCCGCGGCACCGCGGGGGTCTCCTCCACGAGACCAGGTGTGCGGCCGCAAGTCCAAGATTGTCAGACAATCTGACGATGCGCGAGCCGGGGTGCGGGGCCTCAGGCCACGGGCAGCCGGACCTCGATCGTGGTGTCGCCGGGGACGGAGCGCAGCGTGACCGTGCCACCGTGCGCGCTGACGATCGCCCGGACCAGGGAGAGCCCCAGGCCGGCGCCGCCCTCGCGGTTGCGCGCCTGGTCGCCGCGGACGAACCGCTCGAAGGCGTGCCCGACCAGCTCCGCGGGGAAGCCGGGCCCGTCGTCGTGCACGGTGAACCCGTCCGGCAGGGCGGCCACGGTGACGGTCGACCCCTCGGGCGTGTACTTGCGGGCGTTGGTGAGCAGGTTGGTCAGCACCTGGTGCAGCCGCAGCTCGTCGCCCACCACCTCGACGGCCTCGTCGGCCAGCTCCAGGCGCCACTCGTGGGCGGGGGAGACGACCCGGGCGTCGGAGACCGCCTCGAGCAGCATCCGGGTCAGGTCCACCGGTCGACGCTCCAGCGGACGGCCGGCGTCCAGGCGGGCCAGCAGGAGCAGGTCCTGCACGAGCGCCGTCATCCGCGCCGACTCCTCCTCCACCTTCGCCAGGGCCAGGCGCTGCGCACCCGCGTCGTCCGGGCGCCGGCGGGCCAGCTCGGCGTAGCCGGCGATGGTCGCCAGCGGGGTGCGCAGCTCGTGGCTGGCGTCCGCCACGAACTGGCGGACCTGCTGCTCGGAGCGGTGCCGCGCGGAGAGCGAGGTCTCGACGTGCTCGAGCAGCGTGTTGAGGGCCGCGCCCACCTGGCCGACCTCGGTGCGGGCGTCGGTGAGGTGGTCGGGCACCCGCTCGTCCAGGTCGATCTCGCCCGAGGAGAGCGGCAGCGTGGCCACCGTGTGCGCGGTCTCGGCGACCTCCTTCAGCGGCCGCAGCTGCCGGCGCACCAGCACCAGCCCGGCGCCGGTCGCGACCACGGCGCCACCGAGGATCAGCGCGACCTCCCAGGCCAGCAGCGTGCGCACCACGTCCTCCACGTCGCCCACCGGCAGACCGGCCACGGCCACGCCGTACACGGTCTGCGTCGCGGCCACCCGGTACTCGCCCTGGCCCGCCACGCGCACGGTCACCGGGGTGCCGTCGGTGTCGAGGTCGGAGAGCTGCTCGAGCGCCTCCCCGGAGAGCAGGGAGAAGGACGCGGCCCCGTCGGAGCCCTGGGTGATGACGACGCCGGCCTCGGTCGTGCCGTCGGAGTTCACGTACCCGTCGCCGAGGAAGTAGGCCTCCATCGAGCCGAAGCCCTGCCCGAACCCGCGGTCGTCGTCGCGCTGGTCGGTGCTGGAGTCGCGCCCGTCGTCGGGCGGGGCCTCGCCGAGTGACCCCGCGGAGATGCCGGGGAACTTCGCCGACCGGTCGAGCGCGGCGGTGACGTCGTCGTCCAGCTGCCCCATCAGGTAGGCGTGCACCGCCACCGTGGCGACCCCGCCGATGACCACGCTGATCGCCACGACCAGCGCCACGGCGGTGAGGACGAGGCGGGTCGAGAGCGGCGCCAGCCGGTGCCGCTGCCGCCACACCGCGCGGGCGGGCCGGGCCAGCGGCGAGGTGCCCAGGGCCGCGGCCAGCCGGGCTCGGCGACCGGACGTGGCGCCCTCACGGCCGCCCCCAGGACCGCCCTCACGACTGCCCGCGGCGGTCGCCGCGCCGGACGTCGACGCGCCGGACGTCGACGCGTCGGAGGTCGTCACGTCGGTGACGGGAGCGGTGGGGTCCTGCTCGGGCACGGTCGTCCTCGGGGTGGTGCGGGTGCGGGCGCGGCGAAGCGTGTCAGGCGGCGGGCTTGAGCACGTACCCGGCGCCGCGCATAGTGTGGATCATCGGGTCGCGGCCGGCGTCGATCTTCTTGCGCAGGTAGGAGATGTAGAGCTCCACCACGTTGGCCTGGCCGCCGAAGTCGTAGTTCCAGACGCGGTCGAGGATCTGGGCCTTGCTCAGCACGCGGCGCGGGTTGCGCATGAGGAAGCGGAGCAGCTCGAACTCGGTGGCGGTCAGGTTGATCTCGGTGCCGTCGCGGAAGACCTCGTGGCTGTCCTCGTCCAGCGACAGGTCGCCCACGGTGAGCAGCGAGGACTCCTGCTGCTGCTGAGCGCCGGCCCGCCGCATGAGGCCACGCAACCGGGCCACGACCTCCTCGAGGCTGAACGGCTTGGTGACGTAGTCGTCGCCACCCGCGGTCAGGCCCGCGATCCGGTCCTCCACCGCGTCCCGCGCCGTGAGGAAGACGACCGGCACGAGGGCGTCGAAGCCGCGGATGCGCCGCAGCACCTCCATGCCGTCGAAGTCCGGCAGCATCATGTCGAGCACGATCGCGTCGGGGCGGAAGTCCTTGGCTGCCTGCACCGCCTTGGAGCCGGAGTGCGCGGCCTGCACCTCCCAGCCCTCGTAGCGCAGGGCCATGGAGATGAGCTCGGCGATGTTGATCTCGTCGTCCACGACGAGGACGCGGAGGGGAGTGCCGTCCGGGCGGGTGAGGTCCATGGCTGACACTGTGAGGCTCCTGTCTGTGCGCTTTCTGTGAAAGGGCGCTCGGTGTCCTGAGAGTGCCACAGCACCGGCTGCACCGGGCGCACGCACGGGCTGCGGCCAGCGGACGTCAGTACGCTCCCGGGAGCACGCGGCCGATGGCCCGCAGCCGGTCGGCTGCGGACGTCAGCGGTCGGGCAGCCGCTCCTCAGCACAACCTCGCGTCGGGCACAGGCCCACCACAGGCTGCCGCGCCAGAGTCGTCACCAGGTCGACACGGCAGTCCTCTCCGCACCCGAGACACGGCTGCTCGCCCCGGTCGCCTGCCCTACGCGGCACGGCCCGGCGAGCGGACGTGGCGGGGAGGGACCGCTGCCGCGGTGACCGTGGCCGGCGCGCGGCCGGGCGGACTGGGGGGTCTCGCCCACGACGTCACGCCGGCAGCGTCAGGGTCCCGGGAGCACGGGTGGTCCAGGCTCCCGGGACCCTGACCTTGACCTTGACCTTGACCTTGGCCTTGATCGTGGCCTTGATCGTGGCCTCGGCCTTGATCCAGGCCTTGAACCCGGTCTTGATCCAGGCCGTGACCCGGACGCCCTCAGCGGCCCTGGCGCAACCGCGCCGCCTCCCGCACGAGGTGGTCGCGCTCGCGCACCCGGGTGGCCCGCCGGGCCGCCTCGGCGTACAGGTTCGCGGCCACCGCCCGCTCCCCGGCGGCCTCGCGCAGCCGGGCCTCCACCGCCGCGCGGCGGGGCACGTCGGCCGGGACGGCGGCCAGCGCCGCGAGCCCCGCGGCCGACCCCTGCGCCTCACCGAGCGCGACCACCCGGCCGAGCGCGTGCACGGGGGAGGCGGTGAGGGCCACGAGGTCGTCGTACCAGGCCACGACCTGCGGCCAGTCGGTCTCCTCCCAGGTGGCGGCGTCGCAGTGCAGGGCGGCCACCGCCGCCTGCAGCTGGTACTCGCCGCGCCTTTCCCGGGCCAGCGCGGCCTGGAGCACGGCGACGCCCTCGGCCGCCAGGTCGGTGCGCCAGCGGGTCCGGTCCTGCCGGTCCAGGGGCACGAGCTGCCCCGCCTCGTCCGTGCGTGCCGGGCGTCGGGCGTGGTGCAGCAGCAGGAGCGCGAGGAGGCCCGCGGCCTCCTCGTCCGCGGTGCGCCGGTGCAGCTCGCGGGCCAGGCGGATCGCCTCCTCGCACAGGTCCACGTCGCCGTCGTGACCCTCGTTGAAGACCAGGTAGAGCGCCCGCAGCACGCTGGTGAGGGAGCCGGAGGGCGGCAGCCCCTGCTCGCGCACGGTGCGCTTGGCGCGACTGATCCGCTGCGCCATGGTCGCCTCGGGCACGGCGAAGGCGTCCGCCACCTGCCGCGTCGTGAGGCCGCCCACCGCGCGCAGGACGAGCGCTGCCGCCGAGGCGGTGGACAGGGCGGGGTGGGCGCACAGCCGGTAGAGCTCGAGGGTGTCGTCGGTGCCCGGCACGTCGCCGGGCGGCGGGGCCAGGGCCAGCGCCTCCTCCCGCGCCGTGCGGGCTGACGCCGAGCGGACGCCGTCGACCCAGCGGCGCCACGCGGTGGTCACCAGCCAGCCCTGCGGGTCCAGCGGCGGGTCCTGCGCCCAGGTGGTGACCGCCTGCAGCAGGGCCTCGGCGACGGCGTCCTCGGCCGAGGAGAAGTCGGCACCCCGGGCCAGCAGCACCGACAGGACCCGGGGCGCGAACTCCCGCACGACCCGGGCGCTGCCCGGGTCGAGGGACGCGGCGGGCTCGCTCACTCGTCGGTCGCCGGGGCGGGGTCGTCGAGGAACGGGCGCAGCTCCAGCCACTCGTGGATGGGTCGTCCGCCGGCGCCGGGGGCGGCCGAGAGCTCGCCGGCCAGCTCGATCGCGCGCTCGCGGGACTCCACGTCGATGATCATCCAGCCCGCGGCCAGGTCCTTGGTCTCGGCGAACGGGCCGTCGGTGACCGGCGGCCGGCCCTCGCCGTCGGAGCGGACCCACAGGCCGTCGGGGGAGAGCGCCTGCCCGTCCACGAACTCGCCGGTGGCCTCGAGGCGGGCCGCCCAGTCGCGCATGTAGGCGATGTGGTCGGTGACCTCCTGCGGCGTCCAGCGGTCCATCGGCACGTCGTTCACGGCCGCGGGGGCGCCGCGGTAGTGCTTGAGCAACAGGTACTTCGGCACGGTGTCGTCCTCTCGTCTGCGGCGCCGCCGGCGGCGACGCTCACCCCTGGGTCGGAGCCGCCCCGGCGTCCTCGACATCGTCGGGGCCGAGCGCCGTGGACGTCGAGGGTGCCGTGGCCGGAGCCTCCCCCCACCCGTGCGGGCGAAAACCGAGGTGCGGGGTGCCCCGGCCCGCGTGGCACGATGGCCCGCGACATGAGCGACGCCCCCACCCAGGCCCCCGACGCGCCGGCACCGGCGCCCGACCTGGAGATCACCTACCCGCCGCAGCTGCCGGTCTCCGAGCGGCGCGACGACATCGCCGAGGCGATCCGCGACCACCAGGTCGTCGTGGTCGCCGGCGAGACCGGCTCGGGCAAGACGACCCAGCTGCCGAAGATCTGCCTCGAGCTGGGCCGCGGCCGCCAGACCCACCACACGGCCCGGGACGGCAGGACCCGGGCGCGTGGCGGCCTCATCGGCCACACCCAGCCGCGCCGGATCGCCGCCCGCTCGGTGGCCGAGCGGATCGCCGAGGAGCTCAGGCAGCCGCTGGGCCAGGACGCGAGCGTCGTCGGCTACCAGGTGCGCTTCACCGACCGGACCAGCAAGGACACCCGGGTCAAGCTCATGACCGACGGCATCCTGCTGGCCGAGCTCCAGCGCGACCGGATGCTGTGGAAGTACGACACGATCATCATCGACGAGGCCCACGAGCGCTCGCTGAACATCGACTTCCTGCTCGGCTACCTCAAGCAGCTGCTGCCGCGCCGCCCCGACCTCAAGCTCGTCATCACCTCCGCGACCATCGACGTCGACCGGTTCGCCTCCCACTTCGCCGACCGCGACGGCAACCCCGCCCCGGTCGTCGAGGTCTCGGGCCGGACCTACCCGGTGGAGGTCCGGTACCGGCCGCTGATGGACCTCGAGGGCTCGGGAGCCGACGGTGACGACGCCGCGGACAGTGACGGTGACGTGGTCGTCCGCGACCAGACCGAGGCGGTCGTCGAGGCCGTCCAGGAGCTCGCGGGCGAGGGCCCCGGCGACGTCCTGGTGTTCCTGCCCGGCGAGCGGGAGATCCGCGACACCGCCGACGCGCTGGCCGAGGTCGCCGGGTCCGGCGTGCTCGCGCGCGGCGGCGGCACCGAGGTCGTCCCGCTGTACTCGCGCCTGTCGGCCGCGGAGCAGCACAAGGTCTTCGCGCCCCACACCGGACGCCGCGTGGTGCTCTCCACCAACGTCGCCGAGACCTCGCTGACCGTGCCGGGCATCCGCTACGTCGTCGACACCGGCGTCGCCCGCATCTCGCGGTACTCGGTGCGCACGAAGGTGCAGCGGCTGCCGATCGAGCCGGTCAGCCAGGCCAGCGCCAACCAGCGCGCCGGCCGCTGCGGCCGCGTCGCGCCGGGCATCGCGATCCGGCTCTACTCGGAAGAGGACTTCGAGGGACGCCCCGAGTTCACCGACCCCGAGATCCTGCGCACCAACCTGGCCAGCGTCATCCTGCAGATGCGCTCGCTGGGCCTGGGCGACCTCGGCCGGTTCCCGTTCGTGGAGCCGCCGGACAAGCGCAACGTGCAGGCCGGCACGCAGCTGCTGGAGGAGCTCGGCGCGATCCGCGTGGGCGACGCGAAGGCGCCGGCCCCGCCGCCGTCCCGCCCCTCTCGTGGCCAGACCGGGCAGCAGGGACGCGGCAGGGGAGGACGCCAGCGGGAGGACGACGGCCTCACGCCGACCGGCCGCCGGCTCGCCCGCCTGCCGATCGACCCGCGGCTGGGCCGGATGATCCTGGAGGCCGACCGGCTCGGATGCGTCCGCGAGGTGCTCGTCATCGCCGCGGCCCTGTCGCTGCAGGACCCGCGCGAGCGGCCGGCGGAGATGCAGGCCCAGGCCGACCAGCAGCACGCCCGGTTCAAGCACGAGGGCTCGGACTTCCTCACGTGGCTCAACCTGTGGCGCTACGTGCGCCGGCAGCAGAAGGACCTCTCCTCCTCGGCGTTCCGACGCATGTGCAAGGCCGAGTTCCTCAACTACCTGCGCGTGCGCGAGTGGCAGGACTACGAGTCGCAGCTGCGCCAGGTCTGCAAGGAGATGGACATCGCGATCGGGACGCCCGCCGACGTCCCCGACGCCGACGGCATCCACACCGCGCTGCTCTCGGGTCTGCTCAGCCACATCGGCATGCTGGAGGAGCGGGAGAAGCCCGCGCCGGGCAGCAAGGGCAAGGACCGGCCGCGCGGCCCGCGGGAGTACCAGGGCGCGCGGGGTGCGAAGTTCGCGATCTTCCCCGGCTCCGTGCTGCACCGGAAGAACCCGGCCTTCGTGATGGCCGGGGAGCTGGTGGAGACCAGCCGCCTGTGGGCGCGGCAGAACGCCGCGATCCAGCCCGAGTGGGCCGAGAAGCTCGCCGGCGACCTGGTCAAGCGCAGCTACTCCGAGCCGCACTGGAGCCGCAAGCGCGCCGCCGTCATGGCCTACGAGAAGGTGACGCTCTACGGCGTCCCGCTCGTCGCCGACCGGCTCATCCAGTACGGCAAGGTCGACCCGGCCGTGGCCCGTGAGATGTTCCTGCGCTCCGCCCTGGTCGAGGGCGACTGGGCCGCGCTGGAGTCGGGCCGGCAGAAGTTCTACGAGCACAACCTGGCGCTCCTGGAGGAGGCCGCGGAGCTGGAGCACCGCGCCCGCCGCCACGACATCGTGGTCTCCGAGGACACCCTCTTCGACTTCTACGACGCCCGCGTGCCCGCCGACGTCGTCTCGGGCGCGCACTTCGAGCAGTGGTGGAAGAAGGAGCGGCAGCGCAACGCCAAGCTGCTCGACTTCGACCCCGCGATGCTGACCCTCGACACCGCCGACGAGGTCTCGGCCGCCGACTACCCCGAGCAGTGGGAGGACGAGGGGCTGACCTTCTCCATCGCCTACCACTTCGAGCCGGGTCACGCGGACGACGGCCTCACGATCGACGTGCCGGTCGCGACCCTGAACCGGGTCGAGGCCGGCGACTTCTCCTGGAACGTGCCCGGCCTGCGCGAGGAGCTGGTCACCAGCCTCATCCGCTCGCTGCCCAAGAACCTCCGCGTCTCGCTCGTGCCCGCCCCCGACAAGGCACGCGAGTTCCTGCGCACCGTGCCTCCGGGCTCCGAGCCGCTGCTGGACGCCCTGGAGCGCTGGGCCCGCGCCACCACGTCGGTGGTGATCCCTCGCGACGCGTGGGGCTGGGACCGCATCCCCGAGCACCTCAAGCCGACCTTCCGCGTCGTCGACGAGGACGGCCGCGAGCAGGCCCGCGGCAAGGATCTCGAGGCGCTCAAGGAGCCGCTGCGCCCGCAGTTCAGCGACGCCATGAGCGCGGTGGCCGCCGACTCCGGGCTCGCGCGCACCGGCGAGACCGCCTGGGTCTTCGGCGAGATCCCCGCCGAGATCACGCAGAAGCGCGCCGGCCACGAGGTCACGGCCTACCCCGGTCTCGTGGACGAGGGCAGCACCGTGGGCCTCGAGGTCGTCGGTTCGGCCACCGAGCGGGACGCCCGGCACCGGCTGGCCGTGCGCCGCCTCGTGCTGCTCGCGCTGGACGCCGCGGGCGACAGCACCGTCAAGCAGGTGCTCGACGGGCTCGGCAACGCCGAGAAGCTCGGTCTGGCGGGCTCCCCGTACCGCAGCGTCGCCGACCTGCTCACCGACTGCCGCGCCGCGGTCGTCGGCGAGGCCGTGGACGCCCGCCCGGCGGTGCGCGACCAGGGTGCCTTCGACGCGCTCGTCGCCGCCGTGCGTCCCGAGGTGACCGCGCGGGTCAAGGGTCTGCTCGCCGACGTCCTGCGGGTGCTCGACTCCTGGCGACGCACCGAGAAGGAGCTGTCCGGGCGCACCGAGATGACGATGCTGCCGGCGCTGTCGGACCTCAACGCGCAGCTGGCCCGCCTCGTCCACGAGGGGTTCATCGGCGAGGCCGGCCCCGCCCGCCTGCGGCGGTACCCGACCTACCTGCACGCGATGCGGGTGCGGCGGGAGAAGCTCGGCGAGGGCGCCGGCTCCGTGGGCCGCGACCGCCAGCAGATGGACGCGGTCGCCGGTCTCCAGGAGGCGTTCCTGCACCAGCTCGCCGCGCTGCCTGCGGGCATGCCGCCGAGCGAGGCGCACCGCACCGTGCGCTGGATGCTCGAGGAGTACCGCGTCTCGCTGTGGGCGCAGCAGCTCGGCACCGACGGGCCCGTCTCCGACCAGCGCGTCCGCAAGGCCCTCGCCGCGGCCTCCTCCTGACCCCGGACCTGGACCGAGTCGGCAGTAATTTGCTGCCGACTCGGCGGTGGGGAGGGCTGGTGGGGCGGCGTAGCCTCGGCGCGATGACTTCTCCCGGCTCGCAGCCCTCCGGCCGCCCCCACCACCGCCCGATGCAGCGCACGGGCGAGTTCTTCGACGCCGTCGAGGGCGGCCCGGACCCGCTCCAGGTGAGCGAGGCGGCGGACCGGGCGGCGCACCTGCTGGTCCGCGGGGCGCGGGACGCGGGCGACACCGGCACCGCGGACCGGGTGCTGCACCTGGCCGAGGAGGAGGGGCTGGAGACGCTGGCCGAGCTGTGGTCGGCAGCGCCCGCCGACACGCTGGCCGGCTGCCTGTGGCGGCTGTACCTGCTGCGCGCCTGGGTGCACGCCGACCCCGCCGGCGCCGCCCGTGACTTCGAGGCCGGACGCGCCAGCGCGCAGGTGGCCCGCGTCGTGGCAGGGGTGGCCGACCCGCCCGGGCCCGAGGCGCTCCGGGCGATGGTCGACGAGGTGCTGCGTGGCATCGCCACCGGGGACTTCGCCGACGTGCTGTTCCGCGCCGCGGCGTTCACCCGGGTGGTCGCCGCGGGCCGGGCGGCGGGGGAGGGCAGTCCGACCGCCGACGTCCGCCGGGTGCTGGCGCTCTCGGAGCAGCTGGAGGCCGCCGGGCACGCCGAGCTGGGTGGCCACCTCGGCTGAGGGCTGAGGCGATCCCGCCGGGGGCGCGGCCGCGGGCGCATGAGATCCGCCACGCCGCAGTGGACTTGAGGTCGCGCGCAGAACTCCTACAGTGGGACGCGCACGTCGGGCTGTGGCAGCCCCGGGTCCCAAAATAAGCCGCTACGAGCGGCCACGCGCCGTGAGGCGCTCCCGGTCCGGCGTGCACCACTCGTCACGACGGGGCGCTCCTCCTCCGGAGGGGCGCCCCGTCGTCGTCCGCAGGACACTAGGGTCGCGCTGTGAGGTTCCCGCTGCGCCGTCTGGTCCCGTCCCTGCGCCGCCGCTCGCGGGCGGTCACCCGGGGCCTGAAGGTCAGCTACGCGCCGCGTCCCGACGGCAAGCCCGACCCCGGCGAGGTCGTGTGGGCCTGGGTCACCTACGAGGAGGACCCGCGGCAGGGCAAGGACCGCCCGGTGCTGCTCGTCGCCCGCGACCGCAAGCGGCTCTACGGCCTCATGCTCACCAGCCAGGACCACGACCGCGACGCCACGCAGGAGGCCCGCTGGGGCCGGTACTGGATGGACGTCGGCTCCGGTGCCTGGGACCGCCAGCGGCGGCCGAGCGAGGTCCGGCTGGACCGGCTCATCGAGCTGGAGGAGACGTCGGTGCGGCGCGAGGGCGCCGCCCTGGAACGGGTGCGGTTCGAGGCGGTCGTCACCGAGGCGCGGCGCTTCCACCGGCTGCTCTGAGCCCTGGCCGGGCCCCGGCCCGACGCTCTTCCCGGTCCTGGTCCGCGTCGCGGACTGCGGAGTGCCTGGGGCCGGTGGGTATGGTTTCGGCGCCCCGGCAGCACGCCGGTGCACAGCAGGAGCACGAGGCACAGGAGGCACAGTCGGTGGTCGTCGGACGAGGCGCGCGCACGCGCAGCACCAGGCGGACGGCAGCCACGGCCGTGGCGACGCTCCTGACCGGGGCCCTCCTGGTCGGTTGCAGCACCGAGGGCGAGAGCGGCCTCTCGGGCCAGCCGACCGTCTCCTCCTCCGCGGACGCCTCCGACACGGCGAGCGGCACCCCGACCGAGGACCTGCCCGAGCTGACCGTGGGCCTGTGGGGCACCAAGCCCGTCGTCGCCGCCTACCGGCGCGCCATCGACCGCTACAACGCCACCTCCCAGCTGGCTCAGGTGACGCTCACCGTCTGGGACTCCCGCGCCGACGCCGTGGACGCGATCTCCGCCGGCGACGTCCCGGACGTCTACCTCGCCTCCCGCCGCGACCTGGCCTTCCTGCTCCAGGAGGGGCTGACCCGTCCCGTCGACGAGCTGCTGGACGAGCGGTTCGTCGACTTCGGCGACGACTACTCCCGCGAGGCGCTCGAGGCGTTCTCCGCCGACCGCCGCCTGCAGTGCATGCCCTCGACGGTGGACCCGCAGGTCATCTACTACAACACCGACCTCATCGACTTCGACGCGATGGAGGCGGCCGGCCGCGAGGTGCCCTCGGAGTCGCGTCGCAGCTGGAGCATCGAGGAGGCGCTCGCCGCCGCCCGCTGGGCGGTCAACGACAACCACGGCGGCGCGGCCGCGGGCCTCTACATCGACCCGTCGCTGTCCGGCATCTCGGCGTTCCTCTACTCCGGGGGCGGCCAGCTCTTCGACGACGACGACGACCCCACGTCCCTCGTCCTGTCCTCCGACTCCGACGTCGAGTCCCTCACCCGCCTGCTGCGGATCATGCGCAACAAGCAGGTCTCGCTGACCCCGGGCCAGCTGAGCCGCAAGTCCGCCCAGCAGTGGTTCGAGGACGGCGAGCTCGGGATGATGGTCGGCACGCGCTCCCAGGTGCCGGCCCTGCGCAAGTCCGGCGTCAGCTTCGACGTCATCCCGCTGCCCAGCATCGGCGACGCGGCCACGGTGGGCGAGACGACCGCGTTCTGCCTCGACCCCGACACCGAGTCGCTCGCCGGCTCCGCCGACCTGCTGGCCTACCTCGTCTCCGACGAGGTGCTCCAGCCGCTGGCCGCCACCGGCGCCGTCGTGCCCGCCAACCAGTCGGTGGCCCTCAGCGAGGCCTTCACCCAGCCCAGCCAGCAGCCCGCGCACGCCGACCTGTTCACCTACACGGTGCGCAACATGGTCCGGCCGCCGCTGCTGACCGAGTGGGAGGACCTCCTCGACGTCGTCGACCCGCTGATCGAGGGCATGTACGAGAAGCGCGGTCGCATCGACGTGCCGCTCCAGGCGAGCATCATCGACAGCCTCTCCCGCGAGGTGCTGCCGCAGCCGGAGTCCGAGGACAGCGGTGACTCGGGCGACTCCACCGACCCCACCGACTCCGGGGAGTCCGACGGCGCCGAGGGCTGAGGCCCTCGGCGGCCGTGACGGTCAGTCCTGCTCGGCCTCAGCCGGTTCCACCGGCTCCGGCTCGGCGGGCTCCGGCTCCACGTCGGCGTCGATGATGGCGCGGACGATCACGGGGCCGGTCAGCGTGCGCTGCCACGGGCGGGCACCCAGGTCGGCCAGGCGGGCGTCGACCTGCGCGGCCAGGTCCTGCGGCTCGCGGGTGCGCGGCGGCGTCCACAGCACGCGGCGCAGGTAGTCCGGGGTCAGCAGGTTCTCCACCGGCACCTGGTGCTCCTCGCCGAGGGCGGCGATGTGCTCACGCGCCTGCAGGAGGCGGCGGGCGGCCACGGGGTCGCGGTCGGCCCAGGCCCGGACGACCGGCGGCCCGTCGCCGCGCAGGTTGCGCGAGGGCAGCTCCTCCTCGTCGAGGGCGGCGCTGCGCTGGAGGGCGTCGACCCACCGGGCGGCGTACCGCTCGGCGCCCCGTCCGTGGAAGCCCTTGAGCGAGAGCAGCGCGTTCTTGTCCTGCGGCAGCTGCGAGGCGGCCACGGTGATCGCGGAGTCGGGCAGCACCCGGCTCGGCGTGACGTCGCGGCGCTCGGCGATCGAGTCGCGGGTCTCCCACAGCAGCTTCACGGCGGCTAGCGACCGCCGGCCGCGCAGCTTGTGCACGCCCGAGGTGCGCCGCCAGGGGTCCTCGCGCACGGCGGGCTCGAAGTCGAGCAGGTGCTCGAACTCCTCGGCCGCCCACCGGGCCTTGCCCTGGTCCTCGAGCTCGGTGCCCAGCGCCTCGCGCAGCTCGACCAGCACCTCGACGTCGAGGGCGGCGTAGAGCAGCCAGGGCTCGGGGAGCGGACGGGTCGACCAGTCGACCGCCGAGTGCTCCTTCTTGAGCCGGCGTCCGAGCACCTCCTCCACGATGCTGGCCAGCCCGACGCGGGCGTGGCCCAGGAGGCGGCCGGCGAGCTCGGTGTCGAAGAGCGCGGCGGGCACGAGGCCCTCCTCGCGCAGGCAGGGCAGGTCCTGGGTCGCCGCGTGCAGGATCCACTCGGCGTCGCCGATGGCCTCCTGGAGCGGGGCCAGGTCGGGGAACGCCACCGGGTCGACCAGGTGGGTGCCGGAGCCGGTGCGGCGCAGCTGGATCAGATAGGCACGGTTGGAGTAGCGGTAGCCCGAGGCGCGTTCCGCGTCGATCGCCACCGGGCCGGTGCCGGCGGCCACGGCCTCGCACACGGCGGCCAGCGCCGCCGGGGTGTCCACCACGGGGGGCATCGGGTCCCGCAGCTCCAGGAGCGGGACGTGCGCCGGGGCCTCGGGGGCCGTCTCGTCGGTGGTCTCGGGGTCGTTCCCGGCGGTGGTCATCGGTCCTCTCCGCGCTGACCCCCGGTGGCGGGTCGGCGCAGCGGCAGCAGCGCGACCCCCTCCGGAAGCGGCGGCAGGCCGGCGGCGGTGCAGAGCAGCTCGCCCCAGGCCTGCACGTGCCGTGCCAGGTCGGGCACGGTGTCAGGGTGGTCGTCGGGAGACCCGGGCGTCCAGGACGCGCGGATCTCGATCTGGGCGGTGCCGCCCTCCTCCGCCATCTGGCCGAACGCGTCCGTGGCCACGCGCGTCACGGTGCCCGCGATCTCGTGGTGCGTGGCGTCGTGGGCGTCGAGCGCCTCGGTCAGCCAGGTCCACGCGACCTCGGCGACCATCGCGTCCGTGGCCACCTCGACCTCGATCTCGGCACGCGCGTAGGTGACGCACCGGAAGGTGCCGCCCCACGCGTCGTTGCCGGCCGGGTCGTGCAGCAGGATGATCCGCCCGGTGCCGATGTCGGTGTCGTCGACCACGACGTCGGCGGACAGGGCGCTGGAGAAGGGGGCGATCCGCTGGGGGGCCGGGGCGGCCTCCACCAGCAGCTCGGGCCGCACCGCCGCGCGACGCATCCCGTGGACCGCCTCGCTGAACGCGGGAGGCTCGACGGGCGCCGCGGGCTCGCGGCGCGTCTCGTGACGGACGACCATGCCGCCCAGCGTACGGCTCCGGGCCCCTCGGCGGATGTGGGAACACGCCGGGGCACCTGCGACGATGGAGCGGTGAGCAGCAGCGCCGCCTCCACCGCCCCGTCGCCCCTCCTCGCCGCCCTGCGCGGTGAGCCGGTCTCCCGCACCCCCGTCTGGTACATGCGCCAGGCCGGCCGGTCGCTGCCGGAGTACCTGAAGGTGCGCGAGGGCGTGGGCATGCTGGAGTCCTGCATGAACGCGGACCTGATCACCGAGATCACCCTCCAGCCCGTGCGCCGCTACGGCGTCGACGCGGCGATCTTCTTCTCCGACATCGTGCTGCCGCTCAAGGCCGTCGGCGTCGACCTCGACATCAAGCCCGGCGTCGGCCCGGTCGTGGCGAGCCCGGTGCGCACCCTCGAGGACGTCGCCGCGATCCCGGACCTCACTCCCGAGCACGTCCCGTTCATCACCCAGGCCGTGCGCAACCTGGTCGGCGAGCTGGGGGAGACCCCGCTGATCGGCTTCGCCGGTGCGCCGTTCACCGTCGCGTCCTACCTCGTCGAGGGCGGCCCCTCCAAGGAGCACGCGAAGACCAAGGCGATGATGTTCGGCGCCCCCGACGTGTGGGACGCCCTCATGCGCAAGATCGGCGGCATCGCCGCGGCGTTCCTGGAGGTCCAGGTGGACGCCGGCGCGCGGGCCGTCCAGCTCTTCGACTCCTGGGCCGGGGCGCTGACCCCGGCCGACTACGCCGAGCACGTGATGCCGCACTCGGCCCGCGTCCTGGCCTCGGCCGGCGAGCTGGGCGTGCCGCGCATCCACTTCGGCGTCGGCACCTCGAACCTGCTCGACCTCATGGGCGAGGCCGGCGCCGACGTCGTCGGTGTCGACTGGCGCACCCCGCTCGAGCGCGGCATCGCCGCCGTGGGCGACCGGGGCGTGCAGGGCAACCTCGACCCGACCCTGGTCTTCGCGCCCACCGAGGTGATGCTCGCCCGGGCCGCCGAGGTGATCGAGGCCGGCCGCGCCGCGAACGGCCACGTCTTCAACCTCGGCCACGGCGTCATCCCCTCCACCGACCCCGACCAGCTCGCGCGGCTCACCGAGTTCGTGCAGTCCTACCCGCTGGACTGACCCGGTTCAGGCACCTCGGTCTCGCGACGGTTGCTGCGCAACCTCCTCGACCAGCGGCGCCTAGGCGGCGGCCGCCGGGGGAGGGGTGCCGCGTCGGCGGCGCAGCCGTCGCACCACGAGCGCGGCGGGCACCCCGAGCACGGCGAGCAGCACCGCGAACGGCAGCAGCACGCCGGCCGTGGTGGCGAGCCCGGTCAGGAGGGCCACGAGGCCGTCCCAGCCGCGTCCGAGCCCGGCCAGGAAGCCGCTGGCCTCCTCGGTCTCGCGCACCACCTCGGCGGGCGTGCGCCGCACGTCGACGGTGATGGTGGACAGGCTCGTGCGGTCGGCCAGCGCCGCCTGCTGACGCAGCAGGCTGGTGAGGTCGGCCTGCCGCCGGGTCAGCTGGGACTCCACCTGCACCACCGCACGGATGCTGGTGGCGCGGTCCAGCAGCGCCTCGATCCGGCGGATGCTCGCCCGCTGCACGCGCACCCGGACCGCCGTGTCGACCACCTGCGTCGTCACGTCCTCGCTGCTCGCGGTGCTGTCCAGCCGCACGCCCAGTGATCCCAGCTCCTCCATCGCCTCGTCGAACGAGGCGGCAGGCACCCGGAGCGTGAGGTCGGCCTGCACGGCGGTGCCGTCGCTGTCCGCGCGCGTGCCCGCGTCGCTGACGGTGCCGCCCAGGGCGGCGGCGACGCCCCGCGCACCGGCGACGGCGTCGTCCACGTCGTCGGCCTGGAGCGAGACGTGGCCCGTGGAGATCAGCTGGGGCGCGATCGCGCCGCCGGTGCCGGTGTCCTCGCCGGTGGCGGTGACGCTGCGGCGGGAGAGGGTGTCGGGGCCGCCGGCCGAGCCGCCCGCGACGTCGGCGGAGGAGTCGGCTGCCCCGTCCGCCCCGCCGTCGGCGAAGGACTCGGCCCCGACGCTGTCGGAGCCGGTGAGGCCGTCGGAGCTCGAGGACGAGCAGGCTGCCACGGGCGCGAGCAGCGTGATCAGGCACAGGGCGCCGGCGAGGCGCAGGCGGGTGGTCCGGGTGGTCATGCCGATCGGACGCCGCCGCCCGCCGGTCGGTTCCCCTGCCTCGGACCGCCGGCGGGCATCGCGCTGAGAGTTTCTGCCGACTCGGCGGGACGAGGGTCCCGGTGGGGTGGACTGCAGGTCACTCCGGGACGGCCGGGAGACCCGACGAGCGGGGGCCGCCCGGAGCCGCGTGGCACAGTGGGAGCGTGTCGTGGGACGTGATCGTCGTCGGGGGTGGCATCGCCGGTCTGGCCGCCGCCCGAGAGCTCCAGCAGGCGGGGCGCTCGGTGCTGGTGCTCGAGTCCTCGCCGCGGGTCGGCGGCAAGCTGCGACGCGAGCGCGTCGCCGGGCACCTGGTCGACGTCGGGGCCGAGGCGATGCTCAACCGGCGGCCCGAGGGCGTCGACCTGGCCGCCGCCGTGGGCCTCGAGGTCGAGCACCCGGCGCTGGCGCGCTCGCGGGTGTGGACGCGCGGCGCGCTGCGGCCGTTGCCGCGCTCGCTGATGGGGGTCCCGCAGGACGTCGAGGCGCTGCGCGAGTCCGGCATCCTCACTGCCGAGGAGCTGGCCCAGGTGCTGGCCGAGCCCTCGCTGCCGCCCTACGAGCTGCCCGAGAGCGGGGACGTGACCGTCGGCGAGATGGTCGACGCCCGCTTCGGCGCGGCGGTCACCGACCGGCTGGTCGAGCCCCTGCTCGGCGGGGTCTACGCCGGCCACGCTCGGGAGATCTCCGCGCGGGTGGCCGCCCCGCAGCTGCTGCGCCTGGCCGCCCAGGGCTCGCTGCTCGAGGCGGGCCGCGCGTCCGCCGACACGACGGCCAGCACCTACCAGGCGCCCGTGTTCGCCGGCGTCCCCGGAGGCATGGGGCTGCTGCCCGAGCGGCTCGCCGAGCAGCTGACGGTGCGCACCGACGCGACCGTGCGGGGCCTGGAGCGGCACCCGGACGGCGCGGGCTGGCGGGTCCTCGTGGGCCCCACCACCGACGCCACCTGGCTCGAGGCCGGGGCCGTCGTGCTCGCGACCCCGACGGCCCCCGCGGCCCGGCTCCTCGCCGACGTGGCGCCCGCGGCCGCAGCGCGGCTCGCCGCCATGGAGGCCGCCAGCGTGGCCGTCGTGACCTTCGCGTTCCGCACCGAGGACGTCGCCGCGCTCGACGCGATGGGCTCCTCGGGCTTCCTCGTGCCGCCCGTCGACGGCCGCTCCATCAAGGCCTCGACCTGGTCGTTCGCCAAGTGGGACTGGGTGCGGCGCGCCGGCGCGGCCGACGGCCTGGCGTTCCTGCGCACCTCGCTCGGCCGCCACCGCGAGGAAGCCGTGCTCCAGCGCCCGGACGCCGACCTGGTCGCCCTCTCGCTGGAGGACCTGCGGGCGGCCGTCGGCACCGCGCTCGCCCCCGACGTCGAGCCCGTCGACACCCACGTGCAGCGCTGGGGCGCCGGGCTGCCGCAGTACGGCCTCGGCCACACCGAGGCCGTCGCCGAGGTCCGCGTGGACGTGGCGGGGCAGCCGGGCCTCGCCGTGTGCGGTGCGGCCTACGACGGTGTCGGCATCCCCGCGGTCATCGGCTCCGCCCAGCGGGCCGCCCGTGAGGTGCTCGCCACGGTGCCCGTCACCGTCTGAGACCCCTGATCAGCTCCCACCCCGCCCGAGACAGAATGGACGCCATGAGCGACACCCAGACCAACGCCGCCCGCCTGCGCGAGATCAACGACACGATCCGCTACACGATGTGGTCGGTCTTCAAGCTGCGCGACGTGCTCGGCGACGCCGACCGCGAGGCCGAGGCCGCCGAGGTCGAGAAGCTGTTCGCGGGCCTGGCCGAGGTGGGCGTCGTCGTCCGCGGTGTCTACGACGTGGCGGGCCTGCGCGCCGACGCCGACCTCATGGTCTGGTGGCACGCACCCACCTCCGAGCAGCTCCAGGAGGCCTACCACGCGTTCCGCCGCACCGCCTTCGGTGCGCGACTCGAGCCCGTCTGGTCGCAGCTCGCGCTGCACCGCCCCGCCGAGTTCAACCGCAGCCACGTGCCGGCGTTCCTCGCCGACGAGACCGCCAAGGCGCACGTGTGCGTGTACCCGTTCGTGCGCTCCTACGAGTGGTACCTGCTGCCGGAGGAGGAGCGCCGCGCCATGCTCGTCGAGCACGGCAAGATGGCCCGTGACTACGTCGACGTCCGCGCGAACACGATGAACTCCTTCGCCCTCGGCGACTACGAGTGGATCCTCGCGTTCGAGGCCGACGAGCTGTACCGAATCGTCGACCTCATGCGTGAGCTGCGCGCCTCCGCCGCCCGCCGGCACGTGCGCGAGGAGGTGCCGTTCTACACCGGCGCCAAGACCCCTGTCGCCGAGCTGGTCGCCAAGCTCCCCTGATCCCTGGTCCCTGGTCCCTGGTCCCTGGTCCCTGGTCCCTGATCGCTGTTCCAGGGGGTTCCAGGGTCCCAGGCGTCAGCCCCGGGCCGCCCGCCCCTCAGTCGAGGGTGCGGGCGGCGACCACGGCGTCGGTGGGGTCGTAGACGGAGCTGACGATCCGCAGGCGCCGCAGCGCGTCGGCGCCGAACGCGGCCTGCGCCGGCGACCCGGTGCCCTCCACGACGTCGTCGACGAACGTGAGCGCCGCCCCGTCCACGTGCCAGGGCCGCATGGCCGCGAGCACGCCCTCGCCGGCCGCCCGCGCGGCCGCGCCGACCTCCGGGCTGACGACGGCGCCGACGCAGTGCAGCAGGTAGCTGCCGGGCAGGCTGGTCAGGGCACCGCCCTCGGGGTTGCTGCGGGCGAGGGCGCCGCCCAGGTGCCGCAGCTCGGTGAACAGCAGCGGTGAGGGCGTCGTGGCGGCGGCGAGGACGGCGGCCACCCCGTCGGCGTCCAGCGGGCCGAGGAGCGCGTGCACGCTGGTGGCCGGGGTGGGCGTCGGCGGGTCCATGTGCACCTCGAGCAGCCCCGGCGCGGGCATCCGGGTGAAGGTGTCCATCTCGGGGTCCAGGGTTCGCAGCGGGGCCAGCAGGGCGCCGGCCACGTCGTCGTCCTCGAGCACGGCACCGTCGACTACCACGACGGAACGGCCCGAGAGGAAGGGCGGCAGCTCCGGGAGCGGCGGGAAGGACATCACGCGCAGGCTCGTGGTGACGGACTCGGGCAGGTCCTCGGTCCAGGAGAGCCAGGCCGGCAGCACGGCGGCCGCGTGGACGGCGTCCCACAGCAGCATGCCGGCGTGCACGTCCGGGTACGGGAGCAGGTCGATCTCCACGGCGGTGACGACGCCGAGCGTGGCCGCTGCGCCGCGGCAGGCCCAGAACAGGTCGGGCTCGACGTCCGCGGTGGCCCGGACCAGCTCGCCGGTGGGCAGGACCAGCTCCACGGCGCGGACGTGCTCGACCGCGAGGCCGTGGCGGCGTCCGTAGAACGAGAGCCCGCCGGAGAGGGCGTAGCCGACCACCCCGACGTCGCCGGCGCTGCCGTGCGCGGCGGTCAGGCCGTGCGGGGCGGCCGCGGCGACGACCTCCTGCCAGGTGGTGCCACCCAGGACGCGGGCGGTGCGGGCCGCGGGGTCGACCTCGACGCCGCGCAGGTGCCGGAGCTGGAGGAGCAGTGCCCCGTCGGCACGGCCGCCCAGCGCGGCGGCCGCGTGCCCGGTGGTCTGCGGGACGATCCGCAGCCCCGCCGTCCGTGCCGCGTCCACGAGCGCCCGGACCTCCTCGACGCTGGTGGGCTCGGCCACCACGGCCGGGTGCTGCGCAGCAGCGAGGTTCCAGGGCGTCCGGGCGGCGTCGTAGCCGGCCTCGCCGGGGACGTGGACACGGCCGGGCGCTGCCCGACGCAGGGCCTCGACACCGGGCTGGGGCGAGAGGGACGTGCTGGACATGGGCGGACCTTCCGGTGGTCGGTGAGCAGTCCGCTCAGCCTGCGCACACAGGCCGGTCCGGAAAATCCCTCTGCCCGTCGAGCCCGCCGCCCGGAACGATGCAACCGAACCGGGCGTGGGCGTCGGTGCAGGTCAGCCGGCCACCGGGCCCGAGCCGTCGGAGGGCTCGAGGGTGAGCGAGAGGCTGTTGATGCAGTACCGGTCGCCGGTGGGGGTGCCGTAGCCGTCGGGGAAGACGTGCCCGAGGTGCGAGCCGCAGGAGGCGCAGCGCACCTCGACCCGCTTCATCCCGAAGGAGTTGTCCTCGATGTACTCGATGGTGTCGGTGATCGGCTGGTAGAAGGACGGCCAGCCGCAGCCGGAGTGGAACTTGGTGTCGGACTCGAACAGCTTCGTCTGGCACGCCTTGCAGCGGTAGACGCCGACGGTCTCGGTGTCGGTCAGTCGGCCGACGCCGGCCCGCTCGGTGCCGGCCTGGCGCAGCACGTGGAACTCCTCCGGGGAGAGCTGCTCGCGCCACTGCTCGTCCGTCTTGGCGACGGTGTACTTCTCGTCCGGGGTGGTCATGCCTCCAGCGTACGGCGCGGGCGGGCACCACCCGAGTCGTGCGCCGCTCGTGACCGGCCCGCGACGCCCCCGTGCTGCAGGCGTGGCAGCATGGCGCCGCCATGCCGAAGACTCCGCTCACCACGCACCTGCCCGCTCGCACGAGCCGGGGTCTGCGCCGCGGCGCGGTCGCGGCCGTCGTCCCGCTGCTCGCGCTCACCGCGCTCGTCGGCTGCTCCTCCGACGGCGAGGGCGAGGCAGGCACGAGCACCGCCGCCGAGGGCTCGCCGACGGTGGACGAGGACGCCATCGCGGACCCGGACGTCGCCCTGCCCTCCGTGCCCACCAGCAGCGAGCCGATCACCACCCGCAGTCCGGTGACGGTGCTGGACGAGGGCGACGGGCCGGTCGCCTGCCTCGGGCCGATCCTCAGCAGCGTGCCGCCCCAGTGCACGGGCACCGACCTGGCGGGCTTCGCCTTCGACGACCAGCCGCGTGCCTCGTCCACCACGAAGGCCGGCACCACCTACGGCGAGTACCAGCTCACGGGCACCTGGGACGGGGAGACCTACACGGTGACCGAGGCGGTGCCCGCGGCCCGCTACGACGGGCCCACGGTGCCGGTCGCGGACCCGAGCACCCCGCTGCGCCGCTACGAGGACGCCCAGCTGACCACCATCTCGGCGGAGCTGAGCGGCGTCCCCGGCATCACCTCCACCTACGTGGGGGCCTCGAAGCAGGTCGTCGCGCTGACCCCGTGGGACGACGGCACGATCCAGGCCTACGCCGACGAGGCCTACGGCCTCAACGTGGTCCAGGTCGTCTCGGTGCTCGTCACCCCGCAGAGCTGAGTCGGCCGGAGCTGAGCCTGCAGGGCTGAGCCGGCCGCCCCGGAGGCCTGCTCAGAAGCCGGTGCTGCACCACGGCGCGGGGCCGGCGTCGTCGGCCATCGCCGCGAACGTCGCGACCCCGGGCCCGGTGACGCGGCCGGCCGCGGCGTGCGTGTGGACGCCCCGGTCGCCGAGGTAGAGCGCGCCGAGGGTCTCCACGCCCAGGTGGACGTCGGCCGGGTCCTGCGTCGGGGTCACGGACGCCACGCCCTTCGCGGTGGTGAGCCGGAACCGCCCGCCGGCGAGACCGAGCGGGTCGGCGACGTCCAGCACGACGGCGCCGTCCTCGCGCCACGGGCGCGCCTCGAGCGCGGCCGGCACGTCGAGCACGCGCAGCCACAGCATGTCGCGCACCTCCTCGGTGCGGACTGCGCGCGGGTCGGTGACCGCGGCGTCCAGCGGCGCTTCCAGCGGCAGGGTGGCGCGCACCTCGTGGGCCAGGTCGACGTCGGTGAGGAACTGCCACAGCCGCAGGTGCGCGACGCCGGTGAGCGCCTGGGTCATCCCGACGTCGACGCGCGAGGTGCCGCCCTCCTGCGCGTGCTTCCAGTAGGCGTAGCCGTCGGGCTGCCCGGCGGCGTCGAGGTGGAGCACGCAGCGCAGCTTCGTGTCGGGCTCGCCCGACTCGAAGTCGAACCCCTCGGCCAGGCGTCGGTAGAACGACGGGCGGGTCACGGCGCCGCGGGTGCGGGCCAGGTGCTGCTCGAAGACGGCGGTGGTGTGGACGGCGGCGGCCGCCGGGTCCAGGAGCACCAGCGTGCCGTCGTCCTCGAGGTGGCGCAGGGCGAACTCCCCTGTGCGGGCGGTGACGGTGACCCGACGCCGCCGGGTCGCGACCCCGAAGCCGAAGCGGCCGTAGATGCCGCCCTCGGAGACCGTGAGCGCCGCCAGCGGGACGCCGCGCTCGGCCGCGGCGGTCAGGTCCTCGCGCATGAGGCGGGACAGGATGCCGCGACGGCGGTGGGTGGGCGCGACCGTGACGTCGGTGATCATGTGCAGGCCCAGCATCCGCTCGGCGCCCACGTTCATCGAGCCGTCCCAGCTGGAGAAGGTGCCGACGGGCTGCGTGGTGTCGACCAGCGGGCCGGTCGGGTAGGCCGCACGCAGGGTCACGTCGTCGGCCCGGCTGTGCTCGAGCCAGGCCTCGCGCTGCTTCTCGCTCATCGAGCCCTCGTGGAACCCGCGCGACCAGGCGTCCCCGTAGGCGTGCAGGCGCTGGAGCGCCTCGCCCTCGGTGGCGTGGACGTCGACGGTGGAGAAGGTCAGGTCGGCGGGGGCGTGCGGGGTGCTCACGCAGCCACCGTAGGAGGCGGTCGCGACGGGCCGCCACGCAGTTTCGGGCGGTCCGGCGCGCGTCTAGGCTCACCGCCATGGCGAAGGCAGCGGCGGCGATGGTGCAGGCGGGGGAGCGCGAGGTCCGGGTCAGCAGCCCGGAGCGCGTGATCTTCGAGCAGACCGACCGCACGCCGGCGATCACGAAGCTGGACGTGGCGCAGTACCTGGTCAGCGTCGAGGACGGTCTCATGCGAGCGCTGCGCGACCGGCCGGTCGCCCTCGAGCGGTGGCCCTCCGGCGTCCGGGAGGGGATGCGGCTGGCGACGGGCCCGCAGGACCGCGACGCCGACGCGTTCTACCAGAAGCGGGTGATGAAGGGGGCTCCCGAGTACCTGGAGCCGGTGCGGGTCACCTTCCCGTCCGGGCGCACCGCCGAGGAGGTGTGCGTCACCGAGATCGCGATCCCCGTGTGGTGCGCGCAGATGGGCACCGTCGTCTTCCACCCCTGGCCCGTGCGCCGCGGCGACGTCGACCGCCCCGACGAGCTGCGCATCGACCTCGACCCCCAGCCCGGGACGACGTTCGCCGACGCGGCCTCGGTCGCCGCCGTCGCCCGCGACCTGCTCGCCGACCTCGGGCTGACCGCCTTCGTGAAGACGTCGGGCAACCGCGGGGTGCACGTCTACGTGCGGATCGAGCCGCGCTGGGAGTTCCTCGACGTCCGGCACGCCGCGATCGGCTTCGGCCGGCTGCTCGAGCGGGCCGACGACCGGGTGACCACCGCGTGGTGGAAGGAGGAGCGGGGGAGCCGCATCTTCGTCGACTACAACCAGAACTGCCGCGACCGCACCATCGCCAGCGCCTACTCGTTGCGGCCGCTGCCGGGCGCGCCGGTCTCGACGCCGCTCACCTGGGCCGAGCTCGCCGAGACCGACGACCCGCGCGCCTACAACCTCACCACCGTGCCCGCGCTGCTGGCCGAGCGCGGCGACGCGTGGGCGGCGATCGACGACGTGGCGCACGACCTGACCCCGCTGCTGGAGGCCTACGAGGAGCTGCCCGGTGGGGAGATGCCGTTCCCGCCGGACCACCCGAAGATGCCGGGCGAGCCGCCGCGGGTGCAGCCCAGCAAGAAGGTCGCCGAGCACTGGGACGCGGAGGGCAACCGCGTCGACTGAGGGCTCCGGGGGCGGAACCGACCTGGCGGAAAAACAACGAGGTGCCGGTGGCAGAAGAGGCTGGGAGGGCCCCCGACTGCCGCCGGCACCTGCTGAGCGTGCCGGCCCCAACCGGGCACGCGATGTGTTGAGTTGACGAACCCGCGTGGCGCCGACTGGGACGGAGGGCGCCACGCAGGTGTGTCGAATACGCCCGCCGCGATTCCCCCAAGAATCACGCCGGGCCTACTGCCAGGAAGTTCGAGACGTGTCCGCGTTCCCCCCAGGATCGCGGCATACGTCTCTGTTCCTGTTCGGAACCGCCCCCAGCGGTTCCGGTGCAACAACAGTAGATCCGACGCTGACCGCGGACGCCAACGCTCGATCCACAAGATCCCCAGTCTTCGGTAACAGAAGCGCCTCCGGGGCCACTGCTCGGTGACACCCCGGGGGGTATGCGTTTGCGTGCCGTGCCGGCGGGCTCAGAACCCGCTGACGCCCTCGCCCTCGCCGGCCTGCTCGTCGAAGTTCTCCTGCTCCAGCAGGTGCAGCACCGGGACGCCGAGGTGGCGACGTGCGCGCGAGGTCCAGTCGACGTGGAAGAACTCGCTGACCACGTGGGGCGCGGTCAGCACGATGACCTCCGCGGCCTCGACCTCGGCGACCTTCGCGACCAAGGCGGCCACGGGCTCCGCGCCGGTGGTCTCGCCGTGCGCGGTCGTGCCCGCGTCGGCCAGTGCCTCCAGGGAGGAGCGCAGCGCCTGCGAGGCGCGGTCGTGGGCGGCCGCGTCGATCTCGCGGACCTCCTCGGTGCTCAGCACGTCCAGCGGACGCCCGCCGGTGAGGTCGCCGGAGAGCGAGCCCATCGCGGCCTGCACCTGGGCGCCGGCGTCCTCGACGGGGAGCAGGAGGTGGTAGACGACCTGCTCGCCGTCCTCGGCGAGACCGGCGTGCAGGCCCCGCACCTGATCGGCGTCTCGGCTGGTCAGGGGCTGCTCGATGAGGAGGACGACGTCGTAGCTCACACGACCACCGTAGCCCTGCCGAGGGGGTGAGTGGAGGGGCTGAGGGCCCCGGGTGCTCGCCTCGGCGCCGCCTGTCTGCGGCCGCCGCTGACGGGCGGGGCGTCGCAGGACCGGAACAACGCACCCGGGGGCGCGCCGTCAGGTCGCTGACCTGGGCAGACGATCAGGCCGCGTCGCTGTGTCGTCGGTTGTTCCGGTCCGGCGACGGACGCGGCGGTCAGCCGCCGAGGATGGCGCCCAGGTCGTAGCCGACCACCTGCTCGAGCTGGTCGTAGCCGCAGGACGCGGGGTCGCGGTCGGGGCGCCAGCGCTTGAAGTGCGCGGTGTGCCGGAACCGGCGTCCCTCCATGTTGTCGTACTTGACCTCCAGCACCCGCTCGGGGCGCACCGGGGTGAAGGAGAGGTCCTTGCCCTGCGACCAGCGACTCTGCGTGCCCGGCACGCGGTCGGGGTTCGCGATGGCCCACTCCTGCCAGGCGCCCCACGGGTGCTCCTCGATGGGGCAGACCAGCGGCTGGAGCTCCTCGAACAGCTCGGCGCGGCGGGCAGCCGTGAAGCTGGCGCTCACCCCGACGTGCTGGAGGCCGTGCTCGCTGTCGAAGAGGCCGAGCAGCAGCGAGCCGATCAGCGGCTTCTCGCGGGTGGAGGTCTTGTGCTCGCGGTAGCCGGCCAGCACCACGTCCGCGGTGCGCTCGTGCTTGATCTTCAGCATCGTCCGCTTGTTCTGCTCGTAGACCGAGCCCAACGGCTTGGCGACCACGCCGTCCAGGCCCGCGCCCTCGAACCGGCGGAACCAGTCGCCTGCTTCCTCGGGGTCCGTGGTCACCCGGGTGAGGTGGCAGCGCGTCGACGCGTCCAGGTGGCCCAGGGCCTGCTCGAGCCGCCCGCGTCGCTCCTGGAAGGGGAGCCCGGTCAGGTCCTCGTCGCCGAGCGCGAGCAGGTCGAAGGCGACCAGCTCGGCGGGCGTCTCCTGCGACAGCTTCGTGATCCGGGACGCGGCGGGGTGGATGCGCTCCTGGAGCACCTCGAACTCGAGCTTGCGGCGCCCGTCGGGCTGGGGCAGTGCCACGAACAGCTCCGCGTCGAGCACGCAACGCTCGGGCAGCTCGGCCAGCACGGCCTCGACGACCTCGGGGAAGTAGCGGGTGAGCGGCTTGGTGTTGCGGCTGGCCAGCTCCACCTCGTCCCCGTCGCGGAAGACGAGGCAGCGGAACCCGTCCCACTTTGGCTCGAGTTGGACGTCGGGAAGCATCGCGAGCGCCTTCTCCAGCGTCGTGGTCTTCGCCAACATCGGACGGACGGGCGGCATCACCGGAAGGTCCACGTCGCTCAGCCTAGAGGCGGCAGCGATGGTTGCCAGGAGTACGGCGAGCCGGATCCGGCACCAACACACGCTTCTCGTCGGGCTGGTGGCCGACGCCCCGGTTCAAGGAGCCCACGCGGGTGGATGTCTGTCCCTCGACCGTCACCCATTGACTCTGAGTGAGCCTGTGGCAATGATGAGAGTCAGGTAGACCCACGGTCTTGGGCGATCGGGGCGGGATGAGTGATGGACGAACTCACTCAGAATGCGAAATACGGAGACACTTCGAAGGTACAGGCGAACCTGCGGGCGACGTACGAGTTCGTTCTCGAAATCGTTGGCGAATCTCGCCGTGAAGTCCGACCGCTTCGCTCTGCCTTTTTCGATGCACCGGCAGATCGTCAAGCTGCCGTTCTTAGGTCGACTGCCTTCCGCGCTCTCGCGAACGAGTGGTTGCGCGATCTGACCCAGTCCACGGAAGCGCCCCCGGACCCCTCTGCGACCCACCTGCTGCGCGCGTCCCTGGAGACGGTCACCCACGGCCGGCCCGAGGACCTGCCCCACGGACTGACGTATTTCGAGGCGATCAGGCCATCGTCACGAGACGCCCTTCGCGGGATCTGGACGGCTGAGATGAAGCCGGACCTCGAGGCCGCCGCCGGACAACGAATCGAGTTGGCGGACGATCCCGATGCTGGCGTCCACGATGCGATCTGGAACGCAATTCGAGGAATCGCTGCGATCGACCCAGACCTCTGCCATTCGATAATGCCGCACGTCGACGTCGCATGCAGAATTGTGCGCGCGCCAACCGAAGGGCGTGATAAGCCGATGATGGAGAGCAGTTCTCATTACGCTCTTCCCGGCGCCATATTCCTGGCGGACCATGCCGCTGCCGGGGGTCAAGCAACATGCATGGAGGCGGTCCTCCACGAGAGCACGCATCAGAAGTACTTCGACATTGTTGCCACCTACCAAGTCTTCCGAGACGGATACAGCCCTACCACGTCCGCTCAGGTCACGGTGCCGTGGAACGCACACAGAGAACAGATACTTCGTGAGTGGGCGGCCGACCGAGTGCTCATCGCGCTCCACGTGTACGTTCATTTGGCTCGCCTCTTCGCGGCGAACGCCGCCGCCAATACCGCGAGCGCAGAGGAGGCCACCGCCGCAGCGCGGCGCTGCCTCGAGAGGTCCGTTTGGCTCAGCGACGCTGCACGTGGGCCCTTGGCTGACGAGTACACCCAAGAGGGGCGTCTCTTCCGCGACTGGACGCTCGACCGAGTCAGCGAGGCCTGGCTTGAGTCGAACGACGCGCTTCCTGACATCAGTCGCCTGTCGCAAGAACTTCTGACAGTTCGATAACCAATCAGACCACGATGACGGGAGGACTCGACGTGGCTCAACCCGAAGCGATGCCGAGAACGTATGAACTCAATCCGAAAAGCAGAACTCGAGAAATGCCCGAGTGGGCCGGCGCTTTGGTCTATGCGCCGCCGTCACCCAAGTTGTACTACCTGAACCCAACGGCGCGGGCTGTGCTTGAAATCAGCATCGGCCAGACCCGCGACGTGATCAGAGAAGAGTTTCGGTCATTCGCCAGCGCGGTCGCATCCGCCGACGAAGCGGATCAGGTCCTTGAGGACACCCTGTACAACCTTGAGGAGAACGGCATTCTGCAAATGACATCGATCGAATCAACCGTAGATGAAGTAAGGGGGTGAGATGAGATGGCTAAAAACGAGGAGTTGCTGGGACAGCTGAAGCGCATGACGGAGGCGACCGGCTCCTTGGAGCCGGGACTGGTACATGAGTGCCAGCCGCACTTCCGTTCACCGGCGCAGTACACATTCAGTCCTGCGCTGGTCGCGAAGATGGCTGAGCAGCGCTCAGCCATCGAGGAACCGTAGAAGTTGATGCTTCTCTCACGCTTGGAGAGGCACAACCCTGGTGAGGGGCCGGGGCTGCCAGGTCCCTCACCAGCCAACCGCATTGAAAAGGTCATGGAGGCGCGATCGTGGCTCACCCCAGACTCTTCTTGAATACACCAGTAAAGTCGTACATTCAGGTCACGAACGTCTGCGACCTCAATTGTCAGCAGTGTTACACGAATTGCACCAAGGAAGCAGCCACCGACGAATTGACGCTCGACGAGTGGAAGCAAGTTCTCACCCAAATGAGTACTGATGGCGTCATCAACATCAACATCGAGGGCGGGGAACCGCTATGCCGTGGCGATCTCGACGACTTCCTGCGCTTCGCGACATCGAAATTCTGGGTTTGGCTGCGAACTCATGCGCATCTGATTACCCCGAAGCGCGCCGAGGAACTGGCGCAGTTGGGCATTGGGCGAGTTATCGTTGACCTGTTCGCGCCCCAAGCAGAGTTGAATGACGAGCTAGCCGGTGTTGCGGGCACCTATGAGCACACGATCGAAGGCGTGAAGAACCTCAGGGCATGCGACGTACCTGTGGCTCTAGCGTGCATCCTGAACCGCAAGGTCCTTCCGCACCTGCAGGACTACCTCGATCTAGGAGCAGAACTAGGCGCGGTGGAGGTGGCGTTTCTGAGGTTCTACCCCATCGGCAGGGCGCTGGAGAACTGGGGTCACCTCGCGCCCACCCTGCCAGAGATCATGACCGCTGTTGACTCTGTCGTCGTTCCTGACGGTGTCCGGTTCATGGAGGGCTTCCACCCCTACGACTCGAACTGCTGCTTCGAAAATGCCGGAGTAACCTCTACCGGTCGATCCATTGGATGTCCTTACCTGAGGGACCTCGTGGACTTCGGCAATGTACGCGACAAGACACTGCTGGACACGTGGCAGGACGCGCACTACACCGAGATCCGGACCGCGGAGGTAGAAGGCGCGTGCGACGACTGCGCCGGCACCCAGGTCGGGAGCCCGGGCGGATGCAGATCTGCAGCGTTCATGTTCAAGGGCTCATGGGACGCCTCCGACCCCTTCTGCGTGAACATGAACGAAGGTGTCGACGTCTCGGAGCTCCCGAAGTACCTGCCCCTGACAACGCCATGACGGCACCCCTGAAAGCCGGCCCCGCTGAAGGACTCACTCAGAGGGATTCGCGACATTCGGGCGCGTCCTTAGCCGTAGCGAGGCAGAAGCATTTGGAGACGAGGCGCGGGAGCTCGTGTCCGCCGGCTCTCTGCCGGACGGGGTAACACGACAAGACGACGGCCGGACCGAAGATGGGTCCGCGACCTTTCACACGATCTTCGGGGCGTGCCAGGCCCTGCGTCCTGACCTTATCGAGAGACTGGTGAGCGACGCGGTGCCGCTGCTCGGCGGGTCGACTCGGCTTCTGAGCGACGAGCTTTTCGTCAAGCCCGCTGTCGTTGGGGCCGCCCTCAGTTGGCACCAGGACTGGCCCGTCTACCCAGACCTGCAAGCTCACTACCTGACGTTCTGGGTGGCGCTGAGCGACGTCGACAGCACTCGAGGAGCGCTTCAATTTGTCCCAAGTAGCCACCGGCAAGGTCGCTTCCTGCCCGGAGAGTTCCGCAACGGTGTCGTTCCGGATCCTCGCCTGCTTGCGCTCGAAGACTCCCTGTCACCACTTCCTGAGGTTCGGGACGAGGACGCTGTCGACGCCGCACCTCTATCCGCTGGAGAAGCGTCGGTGCACCACTGCCATACTTGGCATCGTTCCCACTCGAATCGTTCCGGGGCGGATCGTGCTGCGGCCGTGGTCCGCGTGGTGTTGGCCGATTGAAGGGTGGCGGTCCCGTTGAATACGCAGGAGACGCTCTGCTCACAGGAGCCGACCTTCCTCCCGCTCGAGTCGGAGGACGGTCCACTCCTTCAGGCGATCTACGACAGAACGCCGCGCCTGGAGGATCTCTTCGAGACGGTCGGAGCCGCTGACGCGCAGAGCACCTACATGGCGTTGCCGGAGGGCCTGTCCTTCGACAACAAGTACCTCGTTGGAGCATGGGTGGACGGTGAGCTGGCCGGGGCGGCTGACGTGATCACCTCGTACCCCACCCCTGAGAATGCGACTTGCGGCCTCCTGCTCATCGACGTTGGCCAACGCGGTAAGGGGGTGGGCACCGCGCTTCTCGCGCATGTCGAGGAAGTGGTTCGCCAACGAGGCGCCAGAACGTTGACGATGCTGGTCCAGTGTCGGAATATCCTGGGTGGCGAATTCCTAAGTCGTCGACGCTACGCACAGGTCGACGACAACCTTGGACGGGTTATCCCCTATCGCAAGCCGTTAATCTAGTGACGCAAAAAGTCGTGGTAGCCGGAGCTACGGGCTTCATCGGAGGACACGTCGCAGAGACGCTCGTGCGCGCCGGGCTAGACGCGTTCGCCGTTGGAAGGACCACAAACGTCAGCGTCGGTCGGTTTGATCGCGGCAGCGCGTGCGCGGTCATTGACTGCGCGGGGTTGGACCCAGACCGGGTGAAAGCACTCAAGACCGCATTCCCGGATAGTCGCTACGTGCTCGTGTCGAGTGCGGCGGTCTATCGCGCCCTCGAAGAACCCTCCGCCCTTGTGGACGAACGTTGCGAGGTGGCTCCCCTCGGGACGCGAACTGACTACGTCGACAAGAAGCTTCGCTGTGAAGAGCTCATCATCGAACAGGACGCCGTGGTCGTCCGTCCTGTCGACGTAGTGGGACCGCGTGACCCGCACGATCGAATCCAGTATTGGGCCGCGCTCGGGCGGGAAGACAGCAACGGGGTAGCTTTCTGCGAGCCGACTCGACGAATCGAGTTCGTTGATGTCCGTGACCTGGCGACGCTGTTGTTGTTTTGCGCCACGAACACGGACAGACCCACCCCCGTAGTCAACGCGCGGGTCCCAGCGTGACGGCGGAAGCTCTGGCCTCCGCAGCAGGGCCGACCTCCACACGCGAACGGGTGCGGTTCGTGGGATTGCCCCCAACCGGCGATCTTCTCCCGCCCCTTGTGTATGAACGAGAGCTCTGTTCCATTGCGAACGAGCGCGCGCTGCAGTTGGGGATGACGTTTCGATCGCCGGAAGCGACGATTGAAGAGTGCCGGGCGCGAGCATGAGCGAGCACACGGGGCTTCGAGGGGGAGAGATCACTCTGGTAGGGACCGGGATGAGCGCGATTGGTCATCTCAATGCTGAGGTCCGCGATGCTCTGGTGCAAGCCGATGTGGTCCTCTACGGGGTTGCCGATCCAGCGACGGAGGAGTGGCTTCGGAGGCACACCCGTCGCCCGATGTCGCTCGTGGCCGACTATGAACCGGCGACGTCTAGGCTGCTTGCTTACCGAAGAATGGTCGATCGCATCATCGACGAGGCACGTGCCGGCGCTCGTGTTTGTGTAGCGCTCTACGGTCACCCCTCCGTCTTCGTCTTCCCCACCCAGATGGTCCTCGCCGAGGCGCGCAGGGCACGGATTCCTGCGCACGTTCTTCCAAACATCAGCTCATTGGACTGCCTATTCGCGGACCTGGGCGTTGACCCGGGAACGACGGGCCTGCAGATTCACGACGCGACAACGTTCCTGGTCATGAGGCCGGACATTGATTCGCGCGTCCCCTTGATCCTGTGCCAAGTGGAAGTGCTTGGACGTGTCGACTATGACGATCGGTCAAACCATCCGGAGAACCTGCGCCTCCTCCAAGACGCGCTGCTCGAGCGTTATCCCCATGATCACCCTGTAGTTGGGTATGACCGTTCGTTCTTTGGAGACGCCCCTGTCACCAACGAGGTCCGGTTGGACGAGCTGTTGGACATTGGGGAGTTCATGACTCTCTACATTGGCGGGGTCGGGCTGCTCGAGCCGGACATGGTCCTGATGGATCGACTTGGGCTTGACCGCGCCCTCGAAGGACCACCAACGATGCACCTGTTCGAGCTCCACGAGGCGGCCGGTGCTCCGCAGTCAGAGGCAGGCCGATGAGCAGCAGGTTTTCGGCCTTGCGGCATTCGCAGTTCCGACGGCTCTGGATCGGCCAATCCCTGTCTGCTCTCGGCGATGGTCTTGTACCCGTCGTCGTCGCCCTGGCTGCCATCGACATGGGCGCGACAGCTCGGGGGGTGGGTTTCGTGCTGGCCTGCAGCACGGTCCCTCGTGTTGTCCTCATGCCCCTTGGCGGACTCATCGCCGACCGATACCCGCGTCGCGCCGTTATGATCGCTGCCGACGCGATCAGACTTGTTTCTCAAGTTGCGATCGCTGCGCTGCTCCTCGCCGATATCGAAAATCTCGGTCTGCTTGCCGCGCTCTGCTTCGCGTTCTCGGTCGGAGTGGCGATCTTCAGGCCCGCCTATTCCGCGCTCATACCCGACACCACCGGTGGCCAGGACCTTGGGTCAGCCAACGGACTGGTCTCGATTAGCGTGAACGTCGGCTATGTCGCAGGACCGGCGCTCGCCGGCATCATCCTCATCTTCGGTAACATCGCGTTTGCGTTCTTCATCGATGCGCTTACGTTCGCCTTGTCCATCGCGACGCTCGCCGGGCTCCATGAACACTTTTCCGGATACCACGAGATCTCGTTGCGCAAACAGATGGCCGCAGGCCGGGCCCTCATGAAGGAGCAGACCTGGCTCCTGAGAGGTACAGCGGCCTTCGGCGCGTTCAACTTTGCTTTCGCCGCATCCCTAGTCCTCGCGCCGGTCATTGCTACGAATCGTCTCGGCGGGCCCGAGGCGTGGAGCGCGATCTGCGTGGCCGCAGGCATCGGGGCGGTCGCAGGAGGAGTTGGGGCCGCGAGCTTCGGGGCCACACGGCCAGTGGTCAGGGCGATGGTGCTTCTGCCAGCGTTTGCAGCAGAGCCCATCGCCTTGGCAACAACGACCAGCCTGGTATTCGTGTGCTTGGGCGCTACGCTCTCGTTCGCTGGCATCTCCGCGAGCGGCGTGTATTGGGCGGTCGCGCTGCACTCGCAGTTGCCTGAGCGCCAGCTGGCCCTGGCCAGTGCGATGAACCAGTTCGGCGCGCTCAGCCTCACTCCGATTGCCTACGTGGGTGCAGGCTGGCTGGCTGAAGCAATGGGCGACGTAGCCGTCCTGTGGTGGACCGCCGCGATTGGCTGCGCCGCTCCGCTGCTGACGGTTCGGTCGGCCGCGATGGTGCGCCTGCCAGACGCCGCGCCAGAGGCCTATCGCGATCGGAGCCGAACATGATCTACGACTTCCCGATTTCCTTCATGTTCCATCGCCAGTTTCCTGGGGACTTGGGTCGTCGGATGGCGTCAGCCGCGCCCTTGTGCCTCCAACCTCCTTTCCCCTGGGCTACCTGGAGGCAGCTGAACGTCCTGACCGACCTGCTGCCTGGGCAGGAGGGCCAGATAGCCGAGTTCGGAGTGGCGAAGGGGGGCATGTCCATCTTGCTCGGCCAGATCGCTCAGGAACATGATCGGCGCGTCTACGCGTGTGACAGTTTCGCTGGTCTGCCTGAGCCGGATCCCACACGTGACAATCCGTACTTCGAAGCGGGCTTCTATGCGGCGGCCGAAGGGTCGCAATTGTTGCTCGAGCGTTTCACGCGCGAGCTCTCCGATCGCGGGCTGAGCCAGACTGTGATCCCGCTGCAAGCGTTCTTCGAAGACCTCACCGACGACGACCTCCCACACACCCTGGCCCTTGCCCATCTTGACTCAGACCTCTACGGCTCAGTGGCGGCGTCGCTCCGGCTGGCGTGGCCGCGACTCCATGAATCAGGGGTCCTGGTGGTCGATGACTTCTTCCATCCGGCTCAGGGGCCGGCGCGTGCGTGCCGTGACTTCTTTAACGAAGTCGACGAGCCCGTGGTCTACGAGGTTCTGTTTCCCTATTCGGTCATGGTCCGGAAGGGTGAGCACCCCGGACGAGACGACCACCGGGCCCATGACGGGAACTTCTACCGTCTGACGCAACTCAAACAGGACAGCCACTTCCTCGACTGCTTGACTCGGGAGGTCGAGCGATGCGGGCAGGGGTCGTCAGCGCGGGTCCTCCTGCAAAGCCTCGAAGAGGATGAGCATGACATCTACGGGTACTGGTATGCGCTTCGTGAGTACTGGTCCGCCATCGACGTTCCGCTGGCGGAGGTCAGTCAGCCGCTGACCCTCTGATGGTGTTATCGACCCGGGGCATGAATCTGCCGTCATGCAGGCCTTTCCTGCCGTCGCCAAGCACGACCACGTTGAGCGGCATGTCCTCACCCACCGGGTTCCTAGTCACGAGCAGATCGTCGCGAACCAGGCGCGCGGGACTCGCGAATGGGGACGGGCGTCCGGCGAGCACCGCAAGATCGCGAAGTGGCTGGCTCTCACAGAACAGAGTGCCCTGTGTGTCATCCCACCAAAGAGTCCTTCTGTATTGCCAGTTCTCGTAGGTCCCAACGAGGGGTAAGCGGCCGAGCTCCGTGGAGGGTCCGTCCGGAATGCTGGCGCCAGACGCTACGTCGAGGACCTGGCCGATGGCCTCCTTGATGCGCTGCCGCGGAGCATCAATCGCGAAGGAACCGAACACACCGGTTCGGCGGCGGACGTCGTACCTAAACACCGAGAACCGCGCGAGCGTTGCTCCATCATGACCGACCACAAGAGAGCCCGAGGGATAGATTGCAGCGCCGAGGGCCCAGGCGGCGGCGCCGGTCGGGTTCGGCTGCTGGAGGCGGATCATCGGGTCGACCAACTCCGGGTGGATGCGCGCGGGATCATCGAGGATCGTCCCCATGGTGCGGAGGAAATGCGCGGGGGTGCACAAGGCGTGAGCCCCCGAAGGTAGGGCTGAAAGTGGCAGTGGAGACTCGCGCAAACCCACCGCGAAGCCCATGTCCCGCAGCAGTGTAGTGAACCGCCGGCCGGTCAGGACCTCGATCGCGCGGCCCAAGACGTTGTACGCCAACGTGCTGTAGGAGAACAGCTCGCCTGGCGACGCGAGGATGGGGACGTTGTGCGCGACGTAGTTGACGTAGCGCTGGAGTTCTGACCCGTCGGTGCCCATGTCGACGAACGCATCAGCATTCAGCCCCGAACGATGCGACAAGACGTCCCTGAAGGTTATCGAGCCGAGATAGGAGCGGAGTTTCACATCGGAATCCCCCAAGACCGTGCATACCGGGGTGTCCACGCTCAAGCCGTTGCTGCTGAGCGCACGAAGCGCGAGAACAGCGGTGAGCGGCTTGAGCGTCGAGCCGATCTCAAGAGTATCGCTCACTTCGTGCTGGGCGCTCACTGCGACGGCATCGCGACCTCCGGTCCGAGTCGCAATAGAGTAGTCATCCACCGGCAGGAGATCCAGAAGCGCGTCCACAAGATCGCTGGCACTATTCACGCTGTTTGTCTTGCCCCGTCTGGAAGTCGCGCTCGCCTTCGGCGCCGCCCACGCTCACGGAGATGTCCCGGGGAGCGCCCGCTCGTGGTTTGCGCGATGCGCGTCTTCGAGAGGCTTGTCCACACGGCGCGAGTGTACGTCGCGTCCCGGCTCGGCCGTTCGAGCGTAATCACACGTTCGACTACCTCTGGCGCAATCGGCGAGCGTCGGCGTGCTGGCCGGCCTCGACGGTGCGCGCATAGAGTGAGCATAGGACGGTCACGTACAACTAGAACATATTTCGTCCCACTTGGGCTCGAACAGCAGGCCGCCGTGCTTCGCGGGGTCGGGCACGCCGGAGACGGCCTTCGCCAGCATCGGCTGCACGGGCGGCATGACGGGGAGGTCCATGGGCCGACCCTAGGACCTGGCCCCGACACGCCGCCTGACGTGCGGTCCGGCGCGCGGACCGGGGCTCAGCCGAAGTACGCCTGGGACTTCGCCTTGAGGAAGCCGTTGAACACGAACCCCACGACGGGGCTGCCGGTGAACATCGAGGTGGTGCCGGTGGAGAGGTCCACGGTGACGGGTCGCGTGACCTGCCCGAACTCCTGACGCTGCTTCGCGGCCGCGGCCTGGGCGGCCGGCGGGGTCACCTCGTTGCCGACCAGCACCGGGAACAGCGCGGTGCCCGACTGGAGGCCGTTGTAGAGGCCCTTCTTGTTCAGGTGCGACCACTGGGCCGCGTCCGCGACGAAGCCCTCGAGCGCGGGCAGGTCCACCCGGTCCCACGGCAGGGCCAGCACCATCGTGTGCAGGCGCGAGCCCATCCACTGGATCTTGAAGTCCTTGCGGTAGCCGAGCAGGGCACGCCCGCCGCGCAGCTCGGCCTCGCTGACGTCGCAGCCGTCCTGCTGCAGTCGGTCACGCAGGCCGGCGAGGTACTCGTCGTGGGTCGTCATGGTGACCATGCTCCCGGGTGGCCGGTGGGGGTGTGTACCGGGGGGTGGACGCCGGGTGGACGCCGGGTGGGCGGGCGCGGTGGTCCCGAGGTGCTGGCTCACCGGTGGGGCCCGTAGCCTGTGCGGCACATTCCCCGGTTGGTCTGCCGGCAGGGCCCGCCTGACTTTGAATCAGGACTAGCGACGTAGGTTCGACTCCTACCCGGGGAGCAAGGTCAGAGGCGTCGTAAACGCCTACGACCCTAGCCCTGCCGCCGCCGTACGGTCCTCGCCAGCACTCCGAGGCTCGCCTTGAGGCTCTGCTCGGGCACGACCGGGAAGATCGCCTTCCACTCGGGCCGCGCCGTGGACCAGTCGTAGTAGCTGGTGACCAGCGTGCGGGGCGAGCCGTCCTCGTTCGCCGTCGCCGGGTCCAGCCGGTAGCCGTAGCGGCGCCCGATCGATGGCTTGACCGTGCCGATGATGGACCAGGCGATCTCGCGGTCGGGCTCGTAGACCTCGATCACCACCTCGACGTCGTACTCGCCCATCGGCAGGTCGCCGAGCGCCTCACGGTCCATGTGCACGGTGAAGCGGTCACCCACGGCGGAGACGACGCCTCCCGTGGCGTCCATCAGCATGCCGGAGGCGTCCATGTCCACGTGGCCCTGCGGGTCGCGGAGCAGCGAGAAGACGGCACTGGCAGGCGAGGCGAGCATGCGTGAGACCTCGATCCGCTCGGCGGGGTCCTGCTCGGTCGATGCGCTCATGGTCGTCAACGTAGACGCCTGTCGGCCGGCTCACTCAGGACGGATGTCATGGATCGCCCGGATCGACGCCCTCGCGGTCTTCACCGCCGCAGGCCGCCTCGCGTGCCGCATGCCTCAGTAGATGGCTGGTGCGCCGCTCTCGTGGGCCACGATGTCGCGGGCGAGCGACTCCCACTTGGCGTACGCGTCCGGGTAGGCCGAGCGCTGCACGGCCTGGGCGGCCTCGGTGACGGTCATCGACTGCCAGCCCGAGATGTCGAGCAGCCCGGGGTTCGGGGTGTGGGTGGCGACGCCGTAGAACGCCTTCGAGGCGAGGACGGGGTCGGTGCACTGCGCGACGGTGCCCCAGCCCTGCGAGGGTCGCTGCTGGAAGAGGCCCACCGAGTCGCGGTCGCCGTAGTCGATGTTGATGAGCGTCGACTCCTGCATCGCCGTGGCCAGCGCGATCACCCAGCCGTACTCGGGCACGTCGGCGCCCTTGCCGACGCCGATGATGGTGCGCGCGTTCTGCCGCTGCTCGTCGGAGAGCGAGTCGTAGGAGGTGCCGGGCGTGCCCGTGCTGCCGCCGAAGAGCGACTCCCAGGTGTTCGGCCCGGCGACGCCGTCGACGCTGAGGCCGCGGGAGGACTGGAAGGAGCGCACGGCGCTGTCGGTGGCCGGTCCGAACGCCCCGTCCGTGGCCAGCGACGCCCCGCGCTTGTTGAGCTCGACCTGGAGCGCCTGGACGGCCGGGCCGCTGTCGCCCTGGCGCAGGGTGCGCACCAGCGCGCCGATGGTCTGCGGGCCGGCCATGCCGTCGGCGGTGAGGCCGCGCGAGGACTGGAACGCCGAGACCGCCGCCTCGGTGCCCGAGCCGTACTGGCCGTCCGCGGTCGTGGAGAAGCCGCGGTCGGTGAGGAGGTACTGCACGGCGACGACGTCCGCGCCGCTGGAGCCGACCTGGAGCACGGGGTAGGCCGCGCTCGCCGGTGCGGTGGAGGTGGCCACCAGGCCCACGGACAGCAGTGCCGTGGTCAGGAAGCCGGTCAGGGCTGCGAGGAGCAGCCGGGGGAGGGAACGCCCTCGTGAGGGCGCGCTGGATCCGTGGACGTCCCGAGAATGGATCATGCCCCCAGCCCACTACGGGCCGGTGGTGGTCTGCAAGGGGTGCAGGTCAGTGGGCGGCGCGGTCCGCGTGCCCGAGCGGGCGGTCGGGGGCGACCAGGTCGCGGACGCGGCGCTTGAGCTCGGTGATCTCCGGGAAGCCGCCGTCCCGCTTGCGGTTCCAGACCGGGGTGCCGTCCACGTCCACCCGGAAGACGCCGGCCTCGGCCTCGGTGGAGGCGGGCAGCAGTGCCACCTCGCCGAGGTCGGTCTCGAAGGTCTGGAGCAGCTCGGCGGCGTACCACTGCGCTCGCAGCAGCCAGCGGCAGCGGGTGCAGTACCGGATCTCCACGCGGGGCCGGGACGTGGTCGGGTCGGGCACGGCGGTGGCGTCCATGACGCGATCCTCCCACCGCCGTCCCGGGCGTCAGGCCGTGGTCGGCCAGTCGACCTGCGCCTGGATGCCGGTGTCGAGGTCCGTCATCTCCAGGCTCTCGTACATCAGCGCGATGGTGACCCGGGACCGGTCGGCGGGCTTGCCGACCAGGCGGTAGGACAGGACCTGCGGCCGGTCCAGGACGATCCGCTGGAGCGCGACGCGGTCCCCGCTCTCGTCGCGACCGAAGGTGGTGAAGACGCACCGGCGCAGCACCTCGTTGTTCTCGATGGCCTGGAGGAAGAGGGGGGTCGCGCGGCTGACGTTGGTGGTGAACGTCAGCGGCTGGTGCTCGTTGCGGCCGCTGACGCGCCCGGAGGAGAGGACCGCGTCGACCCCGTGGGTCAGCGAGGTGATGAGGTAGGCGCCCTCCTGACCGCGTCCGGTCCCGTCGCCCTCGAAGGTGTACTGGCTGCCCTCGCAGCGGCCGACGATCGGGAGCGCCCCGGCGGCCGCGGTGGCGACGTCGGCCCGCACGGTCGGGGCGGGGCGGCTGCGCCACGCCAGGAACGCGAGCACCAGCGCCGCGACGGCGAGCAGCGCGACGGCGCGGACCAGGCCGGAGCGGGCCAGGTCGCCGAGCGTCGGATGGGTGGGCGTCGGGCGGGTGGGCGAGGTGTCGGTGTTCGTCATCGGTTGACACTCGCGCGGCGTCCGACGGCCGTCCACCCTTGTGCCGGGGCACCGTCCGGAAGAGACCGGGGCCCTGAGCCCGGGTGCGGCCCTCCGTGTGGAGGAGCCGCACCCGGCTGGGCCCCGGATGTGTGGTGCCGACCCCCCGGACGACACCACCACCGAGGTTGGACGACGGGTGCAGGGCCGTCCAGCGGAATCGGGCTGACCGGACGTTCCCGGACGCTCGCCCGGACAGCCGGCCGCGCGGATCCGGACAGGTCGTGTCCGGATCGGTGCTCGTCTCGGCGTGGACGGACCCGCCGCCGGCGAGCAGCATGCCCCCATGGCCTGCTTCGTCTCCCACACCACCGTCGACTGCCGCGACGCCTACGCCCTCTCCGAGTGGTGGAAGGCGCTGCTCGGCTACACCGACCTCCCCGACGACCCCAACGAGCCCGGGCACGAGGAGTGCATGATCCTCGACCCGGACACGGGGCACCAGCTGCTCTTCATCGAGGCCGAGCCGGCTCCCGGGCGCAACCGCCTGCACCTCGACCTGCGCCCCCGCTGGTACCCGGGACGAGGAGCTCGCCCGCGTCCTGGCCCTCGGGGCACGGCAGCTGCACGACCGTCGCCTGCCGGACGGCACCGGCTGGGTCGTGCTCGCGGACCCCGAGGGCAACGAGTTCTGCGTCCTGCGCTCGGAGGAGGAGGTGCGCACGGGGCCGCAGCCCAGCTGACCCAGCCCCGCAAAAACCAGTCCGAACCGGGCCGGCCGGGCGGCAGGTGACGCCCCGACGACGCTGCGGTGACCGGCGGATGCACGCTCGCCGAGGAGTGCGCGGCGCCCGTTCCGCCACGCTGCGAGCCGCCCTAGCGTGCCTGCTCAGCCCCTGTACCGCGCCGGGGCACGACGAGCCGGAGGTCGGTCGTGAAGCTGATCGTCCAGGTCCCGTGCCTGAACGAGGAGGAGACGCTCGGCTCCGTGCTCGCCTCGATCCCGCGCGACATCCCGGGCATCGACGAGCTCGAGGTCGTCGTCGTGGACGACGGGTCGACCGACCGCACGAGCCAGGTCGCCCTGGCGCACGGCGCCCACGTCGTCCGGCACCGTCGCAACGAGGGGCTGGCCCGCTCCTTCACCGACGGCGTCGACCACGCGCTCGCGCTGGGCGCCGACATCGTGGTCAACACCGACGGCGACAACCAGTACCCGCAGGCCCGGATCGCGGACCTCGTCCAGCCGATCGTGCTCGGCGCCGCCGACATCGTCGTGGCGGACCGCCAGACGCACCTGATCGCGCACTTCTCGCCCGGCAAGAAGCTGCTCCAGCGGATCGGCAGCGCGGTGGTGAACCGGGCCGCGGGCACCGACCTGCCCGACGCGGCGAGCGGGTTCCGCGCCTACTCGCGCGAGAGCCTGCTGCGGCTCAACACCGTCACCCGCTTCTCCTACTGCATGGAGACGATCATCCAGGCCGGCTACAAGCGCATGGCCATCGTCTCCCTGCCCGTCACCACCAACGCCCGCACGCGTGAGTCGCGGCTGTTCCGCAACCACCGCCAGCACGTGTTCCGGTCGGCGGCCGCCATCACCCGCGCCTACGTGATGTACCGCCCGTACATGATCTTCGGCTGGCTGGCGGGTGTCTTCGCGGTCCTCGGCCTGGCCCCCTACGTGCGGTACGCGGTGCTCGTGGCGCAGGGGGACGGCGGCGGGCACGTCCAGTCCCAGGTGGTCGGGCTCGGCCTCGGGCTGATGGCCGCGCTGTGCCTCATGCTCGGCATCGTGGCGGACCTGATCCGCGCCAACCGGCACCTCATCGAGGTGGGCCTCGAGCACACGCGGCGGGCCCGGTACGAGGCCGGCGTCCGGAGCCGGGTGCTGGCCACCCTCCAGCCGCCCGTCCGACCCGGCGCCGAGAGCGAGGGCCTGCGGTGAAGACGCTCTACATCCGGGTGCTCCGCGTGCTCCGTGCGGTGCTGACCCGCCTCGGCGTGGTCGCGCTGCTGGAGCGCCGGGCTCCGCGCTCGCGCACCGCCACGTGGCTGCTGTCGCTGCTGGCGATCCACGACGTCGACGCCCTCGTCCGCCTGGACGTGGCGTGGTGGACGTTCGACAGCCTCGACCGGGTCCAGGCCTTCCTGGCGGTGCACCGACCCGGGCGAGCGGCCCGGGTCTTCGAGTGGGGCTCGGGGGCCTCCACGCTGTGGCTGGCCGAGCGGGCCGGTGAGGTGCACTCCGTCGAGCACGACGCCGGCTGGGCGCAGGTGCTCGCACCCCGGCTGCCGGGCAACGTCGACCTGCGCGTGGTGGCGCCCGTGCCGTCGTCCTCACCGAGGGTGTCCTCGGCCAAGCCGGGCCACGCGGGCCTGGACTTCTCCGCCTACGTCTCCGCCATCGACGACGTCGAGGGCGAGCTCGACCTGGTCGTCATCGACGGACGGGCCCGCGAGGCGTGCCTGGCGCGCGCCCTGGAGCGGCTGGCGCCCGACGGCCTGGTGGTCTTCGACAACGTCGACCGGCGCCGCTACGTGGAGGCGATCGACGCCCAGGTCGCGGCCTCCGGCGGACGCCTGCAGGTGGTCGTGTCCCGCGGGCTGACCCCGGCGCTGCCCTACCCCACGCGCACCGCGCTGCTGCGCCTGTCGCGGGCCGGCAGCCGCACCGCATGAGGGCGTGGGCGCTGCGGGGCTCGGCGGTGCCCGTGCTGCTGGCCGTGCTGGTCTGGCTGGCCGGGGCGCAGGTGGCGCTGGTGTCCTCGATCCCGAGCTGGGCCAACGACGAGGCCCCCTACGTCGGGTACGTGGCGCACCTGGCCGAGGGCAGGCTGCCGACCATCGACTCCCCGATCGTGGCCGACCCCGGGGACGTGCCCCGCGGCGCCCGGGTGCTGCTGGGCTGGGACGCCGCGCACAAGGACACCTGGGTGGCCAACCACCCGCCGTTCTACGTGGCGCTGCTCGTGCCCGTGTGGGAGCTGACCCGCGACGACGTCTCGCACGTGGTGATCGCCATGCGGCTGGTCAACACGGCCGGCTACGGGGTGTGGGTGCTGCTCGTCGGCCTGCTGACCCGGGCGCTGGTGCCCCGACGTCCGGCGGTGGCGGCGCTGGCCACGATCGTGGCGGTGACCCCGAGCCTGGTGCTGCGCTCGGGCTTCGCGCAGTCCGACGGGTGGGGCAGCGCGGCCGCGTTGCTCCTCCTGCTCATGACGGTGCGGATGCTGCACGGCGGCTCGGAGGAGGTGACCCGGCGCAGGGTCGTGGTCGCGGCCCTGGCCGGGACGCTGGCCGCCGGGACCCGGGCGCCCGGGGTGCTGGCCGTGGCGGCCTGCGCGATCGCGCTCGGCCTGGCCTGGCTGCTGTCCCGACGGGCGGCGCGGCGACCCCGCTACCTGGTGGCGGCCGCGGTCGTGGGCGGCGTGCCGGCGGCCGCGACGTCCTGGTGGTACCTGCGCAACCTCTCCCTCTACGGCGACCTGACGGGCCAGGGCGCGCTCCTGGAGAAGTTCCAGCGCTCGCCGGTCACCTCGCTGGCCGACCTCGGCCGCGTGCCGGGGTTCGACGAGCCGATCCTGGCCGCCTCGGTCGCGGTGGTCGTCGGACTGCTCGTCGTCCCGGTGCTGGCCGTACGGCGCCTGCCGCTGCTGCCGGGGGCGTGGCGGGCCGGCTGGCGGCCCGACCCCGGCTGGCTGCTGCTCGGCTCGCTGTCGCTGGTCACCCTCGGCAACACCGCGGGCTTCGTGCGCGACGGCGGCGGCTTCCACGACCGCTACACGATGCAGGTGATCGCGTTCCTGGCCACGCCCGTCGCGCTCGCGATGGTGGCGATGCTGCGCCCGCGCCGCGAGGTCGCGCGGGACGGGGCGGCCGACTGGCGCCGCGCCACCGGCTGGTCGGTGGTGATGACGGTGTGGACGGTCGGCGGCCTCGCCGTGCTGGAGTGGAGCACGATCTTCAGCCACCAGCAGACCTACCCGGCGGCCGGTCCGTGGCCGTGGGTGCTGGGGCTCGGAGCGCTCGCGGCTGCGGCGGCGGTGCCGTGGGTGATGCGGGAGCGGACCCGGCACGAGGCCCGCCGGGAGCAGGAGGCTGCTCGTCGCGCAGCCACCCCGAGCGCCACGCCCGCAGCACCCCTGCGCTGAGCGCCAGGGCCGCGGCGGTGCACAGGCCGACCGCGACCGGACGCTCGAGCGCGCCCACCACGAACGCGTTCCGCGTCCACACGTGCGCGACCGGCACGAAGAACCCGTCCAGCGCCGAGCCGGGCACCAGCAGCACCAGCTGCAGCACGGCGACGGGGGTGAACCAGCGGCGGGCCCGCGGCCCCATTCGATGTGCGGTGAGCGCGAGCGCGGGGGCGGCGGCCACCACCAGCTCCAGGCTGGTGCGGTACGCGTAGAACTGGTCGCCGCCGCTGAACCGCACCAGCAGGCCCTGCGTGAGCAGGTAGGCCACCCCGCTGACGGCCAGCCAGCGCGCCCAGTCGGGCAGGTCGGGCCAGCCGCGACGCAGCGCCGGTGCGAGCACGACCAGCAGCGGCGTCCACACGAGCAGGCCGCGGTCGGGGGAGACGAGGAACCCGGCGGCGTTGACCAGGAGTCCGAGCGGGTCGGTGAGGTAGCCGCCGGCGGTGCTGGTGAAGTCGCCGGCGCGGTAGCCGGAGGTCGGGTCCCACGAGCCGTACGTCCAGCGGGTCCAGCAGGCCATCAGCCCGAGCAGCGCCAGGCTCGGGACGCCGACGCGCACGGCGATCAGGGGACGCCGCCGAGCCCACGCGACCCCGAGGCCGACGACCGCGCACACCACCGCCGCGTGCACGCGGCCCCACAGCACGAGCCCGCCGGCCAGGCCCACCAGCCACCACCGCTCCCGGTCGGCGGCCCAGGCGGTGGCGACGATGCCGAGCGCGGTGAGGGTGTGCGGCCAGACCCCGTCGGCCGCCACCGACCACAGGGGCGTGGCCAGCCCCAGCAGGCCCGCGGCCAGCAGCGCCTCCCGGTCGCCGCGGTGCCGCCGCACCAGCGAGAAGAAGAGCGTCACGGTCCAGGCGGTGAGCAGCGCGGCGGTGAGCCCGCCGGGCACCGCGGTGATCGCCGGTGCCCCGGTCAGCACGTGCTCGAGCCAGTACGTCGGCACGACCGCCGCGATCACGCCGGGGGAGCGGCCGACCGCCTCGCGGCCGTCGGCGGTCTCGACGATCCAGGTCTCGCGGATGATGTTGTCGTCCAGCAGCGGGAAGTTGCTGATGTCGGGCACGGGGTCGCCGGTGCGGGCGAGGTGCCACGCGGCGAAGTCGGCCGTGTAGACGTCCGGGCTGGGGTTCGTGCCGATCGTCGGGACGTAGACCGCCGCCAGGCCCAGGAACAGCAGCAGCGGCAGGAGTCGGCGTCCGGCGCGTCGGTGCATCCGGCCAGCCTGGCGCCCGGGGGTGGCGTCAGGGTGCCGGGCGGGTGGCCACCCGGTGACGTCCGTCGGTCACCGGGTGGCTGCCCGGGTACGGGTCAGGTGGGGCGGGTCAGCTGTGGAAGGCCCCGCCGGTGAACAGGCAGACCTTGCCGGCGCCGAACGGGCCGTTGCCGCCGGGCAGCGCGCCGGTCTTCAGGGCGCCGCCGGACCAGCCGCGGATCGTCGTCCCGTCGGGCGCGAGGATGAGGAAGTCGCTGCTGTCCTCGGCGTCGGAGTCGGCGGTGCCGGCGCTGGCGCTGTCCTCCTCCATGATCCGGTCGGTCTCGGGGGTGTCCACGTCGAGGAAGCTGCCCTCGGTGACGAGGGAGTCCTCGCGGGAGTCCATCAGCACCCCGTCCTCCTTCGTCGAGACCGCCACGACGTAGTTGATGGTGGTGCCGACCATGAAGCACTTGCCGTAGACGGTGATGGGGCCCTGCCGGAGCAGGACGACCTTCTTCGCCGCCGCCAGGGAGGCGGTGTAGTCGTCGCCCGCGGAGGCCAGGACGCGCTTGCGGCCGAAGAACGTGACGCCGGCGGCGCCGTCGGCCAGGTCGGCGGCGCGCAGGCTGCCGTCCTTGACGTCGAGGCCGGTGAGAGAGCCGTTCCTCACGTCCTGGCCGGTGATCAGGCGGGCGGCGGTGGCCGGGGCCCCGGTGGCCACGAGGGCCAGGACCAGGGCGAGCAGGCTGATCACCAGCGGTGCGGACGGGCGGCGGCGCGGGTGCTCGGGCATCTCGGGCATGGGGGATCTCCTGGTGAGGAGCGGCGCGCGAAGGTGGGGGAGCCGGAGGTCGGCCGAAGCGCCACCCGTCGAAAGTAGGGCTCGCCGCGGGTGAGGCGTGATCCGTTTCACGGCACCCCGGACGACGGCGAGAGGCTGGTCGCTCGGTGCCGACCTGTGCTCGGGGTGGCCCGCCGCATCCGTGCGGGGGTGTGGGCCGGACCGGCATGGGGGAGGAGGGAGGTGTCCCGCCTAGAGTGGGGCGTCTGTGCGGGCCGGTCGGGCCGCTCCGCACGGCCGACCACCTTCCTCGACCCGACTGGAGTCGCTTCCGTGCAGCAGCCGGTGCTCACCGACCTGACCGTCGTCGTCCTCGCCGCGGGCGGGGGGACGCGCATGCGCTCCAAGACGCCGAAGATGCTGCACGCCATCGGCGGGCGCTCGCTGGTCGGGCACGTCCTCGCGGCGGTCGAGCAGCTGAGCCCGCGCCGCGTCGTCACGGTCATCGGCCACCAGCGCGAGCTCGTCGGGCCCCACGTGAGCGAGCGGATGCCGACGGCGCAGCTCGTCGTGCAGGAGGAGCAGGGCGGCACCGGCCACGCCGTGCGCGTCGGCGTCGAGGCCGCGGACGTCGCCACCGGCACCGTGCTCGTGGCCTACGGCGACACCCCGCTGCTGACGGGGGAGTCCCTGCGCGACTTCGTGGCCACCCACGAGGCGGCCCAGCGCGCGGTGAGCGTGCTCTCGGGCGTCGTCCCCGACCCCAGCGGCTACGGCCGGATCGTGCGCGACGCCGACGGCGACGTCGTCCGGATCGTCGAGCACAAGGACGCCGACCGCGACGAGCTCGAGATCGCCGAGGTGAACTCCGGGATCATGGCCTTCGAGGCCGGCTTCCTGCGCGAGGCCCTGCCCCGGCTCTCCAACGACAACGCCAAGGGCGAGTACTACCTCACCGACCTGCTGGGCCTGGCCCGCGAGGCCGGGCTACAGATCGGTGCGCACGTCCTGGACGACGTCGTGCAGACCGAGGGCGCCAACGACCGTGCCCAGCTGGCCGGCCTGGCCCGCATCCTCAACGACCGCGTGCTGAACCGGTGGATGAAGGAGGGCGTGACGATCGTCGACCCGGCCACCACCTGGATCGACGTGGACGTCGACCTGGCCCAGGACGTGACGATCCTGCCCGGCACCCAGCTGCTCGGCGCCACGTCCGTCGGCGAGGACGCCGTGGTCGGCCCCGACACCACCCTGCGCGACTGCGAGGTCGGCGCGGGCGCGCACGTGGTGCGCGTGCACGGTGAGCTCGCCGTCGTCGGCGCGGGGGCGGACGTCGGCCCCTTCTCCTACCTGCGCCCCGGCACCCGCCTGGGCGCCGGCGGCAAGATCGGCGGCTTCGTCGAGACCAAGAACGCCGTGATCGGCACCGGCGCGAAGGTGCCGCACCTCTCCTACGTCGGCGACGCCGAGATCGGCGAGGGCACCAACATCGGCGCGGGCACGATCTTCGCCAACTACGACGGCGTGGCCAAGCACCGCTCGGTGGTCGGCAAGCACGCCCGGACCGGCTCGAACAACACCTTCGTCGCCCCCGTCGAGATCGGCGACGGCGCGGCCACCGGTGGGGGAACGGTCGTGCGCGGGACGGTGCCCCCGGGTGCTCTCGCCGTCAGCGCCGGCCCCGTGCGGCTGATCGAGGGCTGGGCCCTCGACAAGCGCGCAGGCACGGCCCAGGCGGACGCCGCCCGCGAGGCCCTCGACGCCGCGGACGAGGCGGGCACGGACGCCTGACCCGGCGTCCAGACCCGGCCCGACGAGGCCGAGCAGATGGGTAAAGGATCGGTGACGAACCGGTGACACGCCTGTGACCTGCGCCTTCGTCCGACGTGTCGTTCGTGACGTGCCCAGCGGCCGGTCCGGAGTTGGCCGCGCCTGCTGTGCGGGGCAGAATCACCAGCGCCTTTGCAGCCGTCGACCAGGAGTGGTGCGCGCATGACCGGTTACAAGAGGACCACCGAGAAGAACCTCATGGTCTTCAGCGGTCGGGCACACCCGGCTCTGGCCGAGGAAGTCGCCGAGATCCTCGGCACCGACCTCGTGCCGACCAGTGCCTACGAGTTCGCCAACTCGGAGATCTACGTCCGCTACGAGGAGTCCGTCCGCGGGTGCGACGCCTTCGTGATCCAGAGCCACACGGCTCCGATCAACGAGTGGATCATGGAGCACCTGATCATGGTGGACGCCCTCAAGCGGGCCTCCGCCAAGCGGATCACTGTCGTCATGCCGTTCTACGGCTACGGCCGCCAGGACAAGAAGCACCGCGGCCGCGAGCCGATCACGGCCCGCCTCGTGGCGGACCTGTTCAAGACCGCCGGTGCCGACCGGGTCATCTCCGTGGACCTGCACGCCGACCAGCTCCAGGGCTACTTCGACGGCCCCGTCGACCACCTGATGGCGCTGCCGATCCTCACCGACTACGTGCTGGAGAAGTACGGCGACCAGCCGCTCTGCGTCGTCTCCCCGGACGCCGGCCGGATCAAGGTCGCCGAGCGCTGGTCCGCCAAGCTCGGCGGCGCCCCGCTGGCCTTCATCCACAAGACCCGCCGCACCGACCGTCCCAACGAGACGGTGGCCAACCGCGTCGTCGGTGAGGTCACCGGCAAGATCTGCGTGCTGACCGACGACATGATCGACACCGGCGGCACCATCGTGAAGGCCGCCGAGGCCCTCATGGCGGACGGCGCGGCCGGCGTCATCATCGCTGCCACCCACGCGATCCTCTCCGATCCCGCGGTCGACCGGCTGAAGAACTGCTCGGCCATCGAGGTCGTCGTCACCAACACCCTCCCGATCCCGGAGGAGCGGAAGTTCGACAAGCTCACCGAGCTCTCGATCGCCCCGCTCATCGCCCGCGCGATCCGCGAGGTCTTCGAGGACGGGTCGGTCACGTCCCTCTTCGACGGCCACGCGTGATCGCTACCGAGCCTGCGAGGTAGCGATCGTCGGTGGTCGAGCGGCGACCACGGCCGAGCTTGCGAGGTCGTGACGGAGCCTGACGAGACCCTGGCGCCCGAGACGCACCCTGGCTGCGTCGTCGGCGGGTCAGCCCGCGTCGTAGGCGGCCCGGGCGGCCTCGACCTCGCCGATGTGGACGCGCGCCCAGCGGTCCAGCCCGGCGACGGCGTCCACCAGCGTGCCGCCGAGCGGGGTGAGCGTGTACTCCACCCGCGGCGGAACCTCCGCGTGCACCTCGCGGACGAGCAGCCCGTCGCGCTCGAGGCCGCGCAGGGTCTGGGTCAGCACCTTCGGGCTGATCCCCTCGATCGCGCGGGAGAGCTCGGAGAAGCGGTGGGTGCGCTGCGCCAGCAGGAGCAGCACGAGCATCGTCCACCGGTCACCGACCCGGTCGAGCACGGTGCGCGTGGGGCACGCGGCGGTGTACGGGTCGGGGGTCTGGTCCACCTCGAGGGCGGCTGCGGCAGGAGACGTCGGGCTCACCTGGTCACTATCCCTCGGGTAACCACAGCACTTCAAGGTCACTGCTACCTGTCGGGAAGCATGCAGGTGGAGGGCCTGTTGGGCCTGGACGAGAAGCCCGGTGGACGCCGGGCCCACCCCGTCACAGGAGGAACCCCATGTCGATCGTCGTCTTCGGAGCCACCGGTCACCTCGGCCGCCTCGCCGTCGAGCACCTGGTGGAGAAGGGTGTCGCGCCCGCCGAGATCGTCGCCACCGGCCGCAGCACCGAGAATCTGGCCGACCTCGCCGAGCAGGGCGTCGACGTCCGCGCCGTCGACCGCGACGACGCCGAGGCCGTCGCCGCCGCACTGGTCGGCGCCGAGAAGGTGCTGCTGGTCTCCGGCATCGAGCCGCACCGCGTCGACCAGCACCGCACCGTGGTCGAGGCCGCCGAGAAGGCCGGCGTCAGCCTCCTCGTCTACACCTCGGGGCCGAAGGCCGCCGAGTCCAGCCTGCTGCTGATGAACGACCACCGCGCCACCGAGGAGATCCTCGCGGCCTCGTCCGTGCCGACCGTCGTCCTGCGCAACGCCTGGTACGTGGAGAACTACACCGGCCAGGTGCCGGTGTGGACCGAGCACGGCTTCGCCGGCGCCGCGGCCCCGGACGCCCGCCTCTCCGTCGCGCTGCGCAGCGAGTACGCCGAGGCCGCGGCCGTCGTCCTCACCCAGGACGGGCACGCCGGCCGGACCTACGAGCTCGGTGGCGAGCAGGTCACCCTGCCCGAGATCGCCGCCGCGGTCTCCGGCGTGATCGGCCAGGAGGTCAGCTACACCCAGGTGCCGCTCGAGGTGCTCCAGGGCATCCTCGAGGGCGCCGGGCTCCCCGCCCCGGCGGCGCAGGTCTTCGCCGACGTCGACCGCGGCATCACCGAGGGCGAGCTGCTCGTGCCCGCCACCGACCTCGAGACCCTCCTCGGTCGCCCCGCCACCGGCCTCGAGCAGGCCGTGAAGACCGCCCTGGCCTGACGGCTCGCCCCCGCGCTCAGCGGGACGTCATACGGAGCGGACGCAGTCCCCCTCAGACGTATGACGTCCCGCGGGGCGGGCTCAGCCGAGGTCGTCCAGCGTGTCGTTCCAGAGGCGAGCGAGGACGGTGGGCACCGAGCCGGACGCCAGCGTCGAGGCCAGCGCCGAGCGCTGCGTGGAGGTCAGCGCCACGGAGGGGAACGCCCGGCCGACGACGAGGCTGAAGCCCTGACCGCGCCGCCCGGCGATGCCGGGCGCCTCCGCCAGGTAGGCGTCGACGTAGGGGCGCACCAGGGACGGCTCCTCGGTCGACCACAGGCCGTCCGCGCACGCCTCGAAGACCCGGTTGCCGACGTCCGGCTCGGTCATCCGCGCCCAGGCCTGGGCCTTCGCCTCCGCGGTGGGCCGTGCGGCCAGGGCGCGGGCCGCACCCAGGTCGCCGGCGAAGGTGCCGTCGGCGACCCGCTCGGCCTCGATGGCCGCCTCGTCCAGCTGCCCGAGCTCGGCCAGCCGGGCCACCACGCTCCAGCGCAGTGCCGGGTCGAGCGTGAGCCCGGCCTCGGTGGCGCCGGTCGTGAGCCAGCCCTCCAGCAGGGCCGGGTCCGAGGAGGTGGCGGCCAGTCCCTGCGTCAGCGCCAGCCCCACGCCCTCGGCCGGCGAGCCCAGCAGGCCCACCGCGCACGCACCGGCGACGGTGGCGCGCACGGTGCCGGCGTGCTCGGCCGGCGTCCGCAGGGCCAGGACGGGGCCCAGCGTCCGTCCCACGACGCCACCGACGAGGGCCGCGTTGGTCTCGGCGGGCAGGTGTCGGCGCACCAGGTCCACGTACCCGACCACGCCGAGGTCGCGGGTGTGCACGCGGTCGAAGGCGTGCGCCCACAGCACCGTGCGCAGCAGCGGGTCCTCCAGGGCCGAGAGGTGCTCGGCCACGACCGCGGCCGAGAGCGGGTCCAGCGCGAGCCGCGCGAACGACTCGCCGCCGGCGTTCGGGACGACGGCGAGGCCGGCCCAGTCGCTCAGCCGCACCGGCTCGTCGTCGACGTCCACCATGGCCCGACCCACGATCGCGGGCCCGTCGAGGGCGACCACGGAGACGCGGTGCGGGCGGCTGCCCACGCGCTCGAGCACGGGCACGTCGTCCTCGCCCCGGATCACCCGCAGCGTGTCGAAGCCCGTGGTGCGCAGCCAGGCCTCGGCCCAGGCGCGCACGTCGCGCGGCGAGGCGTCGTCCAGCGCGCCGACGAGGTCGTCGAGCGTGGCGTTGCCGAACCGGTGGGTCGTGAGGTGCGCGTTCACCCCGGCGAGGAAGTCCTCGTCGCCCAGCCACGTGACGAGCTGGCGCAGCAGCGAGTTGCCCTTGGAGTAGGAGATCGCGTCGAAGTTGGCGAACGCGGCGTCGACGTCCGGCACGTCCTCGGGCAGCGGTGCCACCGGGTGCGAGGAGCGTCGCTCGTCGGCGGTGTACGCGCCGGGCTTGCGGCGTCCCTCGTGGCCCACGAGCGTGTCCGCGAACCCCGCGCCGTCGGCGGCCACCCGGTAGCCCATGTAGTCGGCGAAGGACTCGTTGAGCCAGGTGTCCTCCCACCAGCGCATCGTCACGAGGTTGCCGAACCACATGTGTGCCATCTCGTGCGCGATGGTGGTCGCGCGGCCCGCCCGGGCGACGTCGGAGGTGCGCCCCCGCGGCAGGTACTCGTCGCGGTAGGTGACGCAGCCCGGCGTCTCCATCGCACCCCAGTTGTGGCCGGGCCCGAAGAGCTGGTCGTAGGAGTCGAAGGCGTAGGGCTCGTCGAAGAGCTCGGCGTAGTGGTCGAAGCAGGCGTTGGTGGTGGCCATCAGCTCGGGCGCGTCGCGGTCGAGGTCCGCGGCCAGCGACGCCCGGGCGTGCCAGCCGAACGGCAGGCCGGCGTGCTCCCACGTCACCGAGTGCCACGGCCCGGCGCAGACCACGAACAGGCTCGGGCACACCGGGGGAGTGGTCGCGAAGCGCCAGCGTCCGGCCGCCCGCTCCTGCGGGGAGGAGAGCACGCGGCCGTTGGCGATGACGGTCCACCGCGGGTCGGCGGTGACGGCCAGCGTCAGCGGGCCCTTGAGGTCGACCTGGTCGAAGCAGGGGAACACCCGCTGCGCCACGTCCAGGGAGAGGTAGGCCGAGGCGTAGGTCTCCCCGTCGGCGGCGTCCGTCATCAGGTGCATGCCGTCGCCGTCGCTCACGTAGGGCACGCGGACGTCGACCCGCAGCGTCAGCGGGACGCCGACCGGGAGGCCCGCCAGCGTGATCCGGCGGCCGTCGTAGGCGTGCTCGACCGGCTCGCCGTCGAGCGTCACCGACAGGTCCTGGCCGTCCTTCAGCTCCAGGAACGTGGCCGGCTCCGCGGTGGTGACCCCGACCAGCGCCGTGCAGCCGTAGGTGCCCCGGCCGGGGTCGGTGAGGTCGAGGTCCAGGTCGTAGGAGACACCGGTCAGGACGGCGGCGCGGGCACGGGCCTCGGCGAGCGTGAGCGACATGCGCCAACCCTAGGCAGCGGCCCCGACGCAGGCCCGGGCCGGGCGATTGGCCCCGGGCGGCGTGGCCTGCGTAGACTCTGCGAGTTGCCTCGGCGAGGGAGCGGGGGGTCCACACGGACCGGCCCCGGCTCCGTGATCGACAGGGCGGGACCTGGTGTCGCGTCGTGTCTCGCGCCGCGGCCACCACCAGCACCCGGTCGCACTCGTGCGGCCGACGAGAACGCACCCGCCCCGACACCGAGGAGTCTCGCATGTCCGAGAAGATCACCGCCGAGAAGCGCACCGAGTTCGGCAAGGGCGCGGCCCGCCGCATCCGCCGCGCCGACAAGATCCCCGCCGTCCTCTACGGCCACGGCACCGAGCCGGTCCACATGATCCTCCCGGGTCACGCGACCATGCTCGCCCTCAAGCACGGCGGCGCCAACGCCATCCTCGACATCGACCTCGAGGGCGAGGCCCACCTCGGCCTCACCAAGCAGGTCCAGATCGACCCGATCAAGCGCCACATCGAGCACGTCGACATGGTCGTCGTGAAGCGCGGCGAGAAGGTCTCCGTCGAGGTTCCCGTCCACGTCACCGGCGAGATCGTCCGCGACGGCCTGCTCACCACCGAGCTGCAGACCATCGAGGTCGAGGCCGACGCCATGAGCATCCCCGAGTGGATCGAGATCGACGTCGAGGGCTTCGAGGTCGGCAAGCAGCTGCACGCCTCGGACCTGGCCCTGCCCGCCGGCTCCACCCTGCTCACCGACGGCGACGCGCTCGTCCTGCACGTCTCGCAGGCCCCGACCGCTGACGACGTCGACGCCGAGATGACCGAGGCCGAGGCCGAGGCCGGCATCGAGAAGGACGAGGCGGAGGACACCGAGGAGGCCTGAGCCTCCCGGCAGCCACCCGGCTCCACCCGCTCCGTCCAGGAGCACCAGCAGGACCCAGCAGCATCCACGTACACGGCCCGGGGGACCGATGACCGACGACACCACGAGCAGCACCTGGCTCGTCGTCGGCCTCGGCAACCCCGGGCCGTCGTACGCCGGGCACCGGCACAACATCGGCTACATGGTCACCGACGAGCTCGCCTCGCGGATGGGCTCCGGCTTCCGGGCGCACAAGTCCGGCCGGGCCGACGTGGTCGAGGGACGCCTCGGCGCCCCCGGCAGCGACGCGCCCCGCGTCGTCCTCGCCCGGCCGCGCTGCTACATGAACGACACCGGCGGCCCCGTCAAGGCGCTCGCCACCTTCTACAAGGTGCCGCCGGCCCAGGTCGTCGCGATCCACGACGAGCTCGACATCGACTTCGACACGATGCGGGTCAAGCTCGGCGGCGGCGACAACGGCCACAACGGGCTGAAGTCCATGCGCTCCAGCCTCGGCACCGGCGACTTCCACCGGGTGCGGGTCGGCATCGGCCGCCCCCCGGGTCGCCAGGACGTGGCGGACTTCGTGCTGTCGAACTACTCGACCGCCGAGAAGAAGCTGCTGCCGTTCGTGGTCGACACCGCGGCGGACGCGGTCGAGTCCCTGGTCGCCGACGGCCTCGAGAAGACCCAGCAGCGCTTCAACTCCTGACCTGCTCACAGGTGGGGAGTGCCGGACGCCACCGTCCGTCCCGGCGTCGCCGGCGTGGAGTTGAGCCTGCGGACGGCTACGCTCCGGGCGTGACCTTCGAGCCTGGTACCCCGCCCGAGAACGCCGACGACCACGCCCTCGCCGTCTGGCTGGCCGAAGCCGCCGGCCGCCGCCTCCTCGAGGTGCGCACCGAGGGCCTGGAGGGCAAGGCGCTCAAGGACGCCGGCGACGCCGCCGCGCACGAGCTGCTGATGAGCCTCGTGGGGCAGTACCGCCCCGACGACGCCGTGCTCTCCGAGGAGGGCAAGGACGACAAGGCCCGGCTCGAGGCCGAGCGCTGCTGGATCATCGACCCGCTGGACGGCACCCGCGAGTTCTCCGAGCCGCCGCGTGACGACTGGGCCGTGCACGTGGCGCTGTGGAGCCGCACCGGCGACGGCGAGGGCACCCTCGTCGCCGGTGCCGTGGCGCAGCCGGCGCTGGGCGAGACCTTCAACACCGGCAGCGCGCCCGTCGTGCCGCCGTCCTCCTCGGCCGTGCCCCGCATCGCCGTCTCCCGCTCCCGCCCGCCGGCCTTCGTGCAGGCGCTGGCCGAGGAGATGGGCGCCGAGCTGGTGCCGATGGGCTCCGCGGGCGTGAAGATGATGAGCGTGGTGCGCGACGTCGCCGACGCCTACGTGCACGCCGGTGGCCAGTTCGAGTGGGACTCCGCGGCCCCCGTCGCCGTCGCCCGCGCGGCCGGCCTGTTCACCTCCCGGGTCAACGGCGACGAGCTGGTCTACAACCAGGACGACGTCTACCTGCCCGACCTCATCGTGTGCCGCCCCGAGCTCTCCGAGCAGATCCTCGCGTTCATCGCGAAGCACGGCACGGAGTGAGCCCGGCGCACTGACGACAGGCGGAACGATGACGATCCGGCACGTCCTCCTGGACGCCGACGGGGTGCTCCAGCACGCCACCGTGGACTGGTACGAGGCCCTCGAGCCCTGGTTCGACGCCACCGACGCGCGCGCCTTCATGGACGCCGCGTGGGAGGCCGAGCGCAAGCCGCTCGCGGGTGACGGCGACTTCGTCGACGTCCTGGACCGGATGCTGCTGGCCAGCGGCCGCCGGGCCGAGGGCGAGCGGCTGCACGAGGCCGTGTGGCGACGGCTGCGGGCCGAGCCGACGAGCATGGCACTGGTGGCCGGGCTGCGCGCCCAGGGCATCGGCGTGCACCTGGGCAGCAACCAGGAGCGCAACCGGGCCGAGCACATGAACCGGGTCTTCGGCTACCCGGACCTGTTCGACTCGATCTGCTACTCCTACCTGCTCGGCGTGGCCAAGCCGGACCCCGAGTACTTCCGCCGCTGCCTGGCCCGGATCGCCGACGCGACCGGCGGGGTGGACCCGGCCGACGTGCTCTTCATCGACGACCGCGCCGACAACGTCGAGTCCGCCCGCTCCGTCGGCCTGGCCGGCATCTGCTGGGACCTCGACCAGGGCCACGCCGTGCTGCGCGAGGCGATCGCCGAGCACGGGCTCGCCGTCCAGGGCTGGCCCGCCTGAGCCGGACGCCCGCTCGACGCCCACCCCCTCGCGGCAGCACGCGCCGCCGCTCGGGGAGCACGCGGCGCACCCGTCGCCCCGCGAGCCGGGCGCCGCGCGCGGCCGCAGCGCTGGAGTCCGGGCTGTACCGCGCCACGGCCGCCCTGGTCGTCGGCGCCGGGGTGCTGGCCGGCCTGGGCTGGCTCTACCACGACGAGCCCGTCGTCGACCTGACGCCGGCCGAGACCTACGTGCCCGCCCCCGTGGAGCGGACGACCGGGGCGCGATCCTCGCTGGACCCCGCCTGGGTGCGACGCACCGCCGAGCGCACCGGCATCCCGGCCCCCGCCGTCCGGGCCTACGCCACCGCGCAGACCAGCGGCGTCGCCGGCTGCGACCTGGGCTGGACGACGCTGGCCGGCATCGGCTGGGTCGAGTCCCAGCACGGCACCCTCTACGGCCGCACCCTGCGCGCCGACGGCACCTCGTCCTCACCGATCCTCGGCCCCGCGCTCGACGGTCGTGAGGGGTTCGCCGCCATCCGTGCGACGCCCGCCGGCACCGCCTGGCACGGCGACTCCACCTGGGAGCACGCCGTGGGGCCCATGCAGTTCCTGCCGTCCACCTGGGCGGGGGTCGCCGTCGACGGCGATCGCGACGGCTCCCGCGACCCCTTCGACCTCGACGACGCCGCCGCCGGCGCGGCCCGGTACCTGTGCGCCGACGGCGACCTGGACTCCTCGCAGGCCTGGACCGCGGCCGTGCTGCGCTACAACCGCTCCGAGGCCTACGCCCGCGACGTGGCCGCCGCCGCCCTGGAGTACGCGGACGAGGCCGCGGGCTGAGCCCTCGGTGCGGGCCGCGCCGCCGGGTGGGCCTAGCCTGAGAGCGTGCTGCTCACGTTCGACACCGCCACGCCCCGCGTCACCGTCGCCCTGCACGACGGCGAGCGAGTGGTCGCCTCGGCGGACGCCGACGTGGCGATGCGGCACGGCGAGCAGCTGGCGCCGATGATCGAGCGGGTCCTCGCGGACGCCGGTGCGCAGCGCTTCGACGTGACCGCCGTCGGGGTGGGCGTGGGCCCCGGCCCCTTCACCGGCCTGCGGGTCGGGCTGGTGACCGCCCGGACCCTCGGCCACGTCCTCGAGGTGCCCGTCTACGGCGTGTGCACCCTGGACGTGCTGGCGGCCCAGGCCGTCGGCGCCGGCGAGGTGGCCGAGCCGTTCCTGGTGGCCACCGACGCCCGCCGCAAGGAGGTCTACCTGGCCTCCTACGACGCCGACGGCACCCGGATCGACGGCCCCGTCGTGGTCAAGCCCGCCGAGGCCGCCACGGATGCGCTCGTCGTCGGCGAGGGCGCCGACCTCTACCCCGAGCACTTCGCCCGCACCGCCGGCCCCCGCCGGCCGAGCGCGGCGTGGCTGGCGGTCGCGATCGCCGAGGAGATGGCCGAGATCCTCGACCCCGAGCCTCTGTACCTGCGGCGCCCCGACGCCGAGGCCCCCGGCGCCCGCAAGCCCGTCTCGTGACCGTCCGCGCCGCCGGGCCGGGCGACACCGACGCCGTCGCGGCGCTCGAGGCGCGCAACCTGGGCCCGGACGCCTGGTCGCGCGGTCTGGTCGAGGCAGGCCTGACCGGCGACGTCCCGACCGTCTCCTACCTCGTGGCGCTCGGCCCCGACGGGCAGGTCGTGGGCCACGCCGTCGTCAGCCTCGTCGACGTGGCCGAGCTCCAGCGGATCTCCGTGCTGCCCGAGCACCGACGCGCGGGCCTGGCCACGGCCCTCCTGGACGCCGTCGTGGCGCTCGCCCGCGAGGGCGGCTGCGACCGGGTGCTGCTCGAGGTGCGCGAGGACAACGACGGGGCCCGGGCCTTCTACGCCCGGCACGGATTCGTCGACCTGGCCCGCCGGAAGCGGTACTACGCGGACGGCGCGACCGCCGTCGTCTGCGAGCTCACCCTCGGACCCCGCTGAAAGCTGCTGCCGACTCGGTGGTGAGTCGGCAGCAAGTTACTGCCGACTCGGCGGTGGGACGGGGCGGCCGGAGACGAAGGTGTGGTGGGTGGTGAAGCCGAGCCGGTCGTAGACGGCCAGGGCAGGGGCGTTGTCGACGTAGACGCCGAGCGTGGCGGTGCCCGCGGCGCCGGCCAGGGCCCAGCGGGTCAGCGCGGCGGAGACCGCCGCGCCGAGGCCGCGGCCGCGGTGCGCGGGGTGGGTGGTGACGCCGCGCAGGTGGCCGGTGCCGTCGGGGTCGCGGTGGATCGCCCCGGCGGCCACGAGGCTGCCGTCCGAGCCCCGGACCCCCAGCCAGCCCTCGACCCCCGGGGTTCCGGCGCGGGCGAAGGAGTCGGGGTTGGCGACGTCCAGCAGCGCCTCGAGGGCGTCCACGTCGGCGAGGTCGTCGCCCTCGGTGCGGAGCCGGGTGACGGCGTCCTCGCCGGGGACGTGGCGGGGTGCCGTGCGGGTCAGCATCCAGTGCCAGTGGCCGCTCGGCGCGTAGCGCCAGGAGGCGGGCAGGGCGGCGAAGGACGTCTCCTCGACGCTGACCCTGCCCGGCCGGGGAATCAGCGGCTCGACGTGCGCCATGAGCGGGTCCAGGTCGACGGCCGGTCCGGTGCACCACAGGCCGGGCCGGCCGTCGTCGACCCCGCCGCGGGTGCGGTTGCCGTCCAGGACGACGGCGTCGCCCAGCGTCCAGGCGCCCACGCTGTCGCCGGGGTTCACCTGATGCGTGACGAAGGGGTCCGGGTGGGTCGCGACGAGCGTGGCGAGGTCGACGTGCGCTGGGCGGGGGAGCACTCCCGCATTGAAACAGGCCGGATTCAAGCCGCCCCACCCACAGCGAGCACAATGGGCCGCGTGAGTCGTGACGAGCCGCTGGTCCTGGGTATCGAGACGTCCTGCGACGAGACGGGCGTCGGCATCGTCCGGGGCCACACGCTGCTGGCGGACGCCGTGGCCAGCAGCGTCGACGAGCACGCCCGCTTCGGCGGCGTCGTGCCCGAGGTGGCCTCCCGGGCCCACCTCGAGGCGATGGTGCCGACCATCGAGCGCGCCTGCGAGACCGCCGGCGTCGCCCTCACCGACCTCGACGCGATCTCGGTGACCAACGGCCCCGGCCTGGCCGGTGCGCTGCTGGTCGGCGTGGCCGCCGCGAAGGCGCTCGCGCTGGGCCTCGGCAAGCCGCTCTACGGCGTGAACCACCTGGCCAGCCACGTCGCCGTCGACCAGCTCGAGCACGGCGCGCTGCCCGAGCCGTGCGTGGCGATGCTCGTCTCCGGCGGCCACTCCAGCCTGCTGCGCGTCACCGACGTGACCGGCGTCGGCGACGGGACCCCCGAGGGCGCCGGCGTGGTCTCGATGGGCGCCACCATCGACGACGCCGCCGGCGAGGCCTTCGACAAGGTCGCCCGCGTGCTCGGGCTGCCGTTCCCCGGTGGTCCGCACATCGACAAGGCCGCCCGCGAGGGCAACCAGGTCGCCATCGACTTCCCCCGCGGCCTCACCTCGCGCCGCGACCTCGAGCGGCACCGCTTCGACTACTCCTTCTCCGGCCTCAAGACCGCCGTCGCCCGCTGGGTCGAGGCCCGCGAGCGCAGCGGCGAGCCGGTGCCGGTGGCCGACGTGGCCGCCTCCTTCCAGGAAGCCGTCTGCGACGTCCTCGTGCGCAAGGCGCTGGACGCCGCCTCCTCCGAGGGCATCGAGGACCTGCTCATCGGCGGCGGGGTCGCGGCCAACTCCCGGCTGCGGCACCTGGCCGAGGAGCGGGCTGCGTCGCTGGGCATCCGCGTGCGCGTCCCCCGACCCGGGCTGTGCACCGACAACGGCGCCATGGTCGCCGCGCTCGGTGCCGAGATGGTCGCGCGCGACCGCGTCCCCTCCTCCCTCGACCTGCCCGCCGACTCCAGCCTCCCGGTCACCGACGTCCTCGCGGGCTGAGCCGACCTCACAGGCTGATCCGCCCTCACGCGCCGGGCAGCGCCAGCGAGAACCGCATGAGCTGGCGCGGGTCCTCGGCCAGCACATCGGGCTCGTCGTCGCCGAGGGTCCACACCTGCACGGCGCCGGCGTTGGTCGCGGAGTCGCCCACGAGGGCGACCACCTGGTCGGGGCCGGCCCAGGCCTGGGTGGTCTGGAGACCCTCGTAGCGCTGCACCTGGGCGCCGGTCCGCGCGTCCAGCACGGTCCAGCTGTTCTGGCCGAGGCCGTCGCGCCAGGGGTCCGTGGCCAGCACGTGCGCGCCGTCGGGGGAGAACCGCAGGTAGCCCACCTCGCACGTCTCCCACAGCGCCGTGCCCGTGGCCGCGTCGACGACCGCCGAGCAGGTCGACATCGCGCGCTCGTCCACCTCGGTGGTGCCGGCGACGAGGGTGCCGTCCGGCGAGACGCCGGTGACGGAGAAGAAGACGTCGGGCACGAGCTCGCGCGGGGCCTCGTCCGGGGTCACCACCCAGGCGCGACTGCCGCCCGAGCGCTCGTTGGTGAGGACGACGGCCTGGCAGCCGTCCCCCTCGTCCGCTGCCTCCTCGGTGCAGCCGCCACCGCGCACGGTCAGCAGCTCGGGCGGGCCGGCCGAGTCGGGCAGCCCGGTGAGCGGCAGCAGCGTCGGGTCGCTCTCCCCGGCGCCGAGCACGGCGACGCTGCGGTCCGCGCCTCGTCCGACCGTCCATCCGGCGGTGCGGCCCTGGCCGTCGCCCACGGCGTACTCGGTGCCCTCGAAGGTGTCCACCACGGTGCCGTCGGCCTCGACGAGCGTGAGGACGAGCCCGGTGCCGTTGCCGTAGGAACCGGCGAGGAACCGGTCGCCGAGCGGCACGAACGAGAAGCCGGAGGTGGCGTCCACGTCGACCTCCACGACCGTCCCGTCGGCGGCGTGGATGGTGGTGCCGTCCGACCAGGCGGGGCCGGTCACGGCGGCTGCGTCGTCGGTGCCCGCCCCGTCGGTGGCCACGGTGACCGCCGGCGAGGAGGGGGAGACCGGGTCGAGGTCGTCCGCGCGGGAGAGTGCGCCCCCGGCCACGACCGCCAGCGGCACGAGGACGGCGGCGACCGCGGCCACCGCGCCCGTGGCCAGCGCGGTGCGACGGCGGCGCACCGTGCGGGCCCGGCGCTGCACCGAGCCCAGCGTCAGCGGCTGGGCGGGCAGGTGCGCGAGCTCGTCGTCGAGCAGGTGACGCAGGTCGTCGGTGCTCATCGCTCCTCCTCCTTCTCGGGCCGGTTCGAGTGCTGGTTCGCGGGATGGCTCTCGGGCCCCGCAGCGACGGAGCCGGTGCGGGGGTCCAGGTGGGCGGGGGTCCGCTCGCGCAGGAGGGCCAGCCCGCGGTGGGCCTGGGACTTCACGGTGCCGACGCTGACCCCGAGCACCTCGGCGGTCTCGGCCTCGGTGAGCTGCTCGTAGTAGCGCAGCACGACCACCGAGCGGGCGCGCGGCGGGAGGCTGCTGACGGCACGCCACACCTCGGCCCGCTCGCCGAGGTCGTAGCGGTCGGCCGTGGTGGCACCGTCCGGGACCTCGTCCACCGGCCGTTCGCGCCGGCGCCAGGCACGGCGCCACAGCGAGGTGGTCTCGTTGACCAGGGCGCGGCGGACGTAGGCGTCCAGGGCGTCCCGCTCGCGCACCCTGTCCCAGGAGAGGTAGAGCTTGGCCAGGGCGGTCTGGAGCACGTCCTGGGCCTCGTGCGGGTCGCCGCACAGCAGGGTGGCGGTGCGGAGCAGGGCGCCCTGCCGCACGTGCAGCCAGGTGGCGAACTCCTCGTCGCGGCCGCCGGTGCCCGTGCGGGTGCCGGGGGAGTCCTCGGGTGGGGCCGGTGGGGTCATGGTGGCCTCCTCTCGTGCTCCTGGGACGCGACGAGGTCGAGGATGGTTGGAACCGGCGTCGAGGTCGAGGGGCGAGACCCCCGGACGACGGCTTTCGCGCGCGGCGCCGATCCGGTTGGGTGGGGGCCAACAGATCCTCAACCACAGGAGCGCGCAGATGCAGCAGGTGCAGGCAGTCATCGCCCGGAGCAAGGGGGCCCCGGTCGAGGTCGTCACGATCAACGTGCCGGCCCCGGGCCCGGGCGAGGCGGTCGTGAAGGTGGAGACCTGCGGGGTCTGCCACACCGACCTCCACTACCGCGAGGGCGGCATCAACGACGAGTTCCCCTTCCTGCTCGGCCACGAGGCCGCCGGCGTCGTCGAGGCCGTGGGCGAGGGCGTCACCGAGGTCGCGGTCGGCGACTCCGTCGTCCTGAACTGGCGTGCGGTGTGCGGCGAGTGCCGCGCCTGCCAGCGCGGCGACCTCCAGTACTGCTTCGCCACCCACAACGCGAAGCAGAAGATGACCCTCGAGGACGGCACGGAGCTCAGCCCCGCGCTGGGCATCGGCGCCTTCGCCGAGAAGACCCTCGTGGCCGCCGGCCAGTGCACCAAGGTCGACCCCGACGCCCGCAAGGCCGCCATCGGCCTGCTCGGCTGCGGCGTCATGGCGGGCATCGGTGCCGCCATCAACACCGGCCAGGCCACCCGTGGCCGCTCCACCGCCGTCATCGGCTGCGGCGGCGTGGGCGTCGCCGCGATCGCCGGGGCCTCGCTGGCCGGCTCCAGCCCGATCATCGCCGTCGACATCGACGAGAAGAAGCTGGCCAAGGCCAAGGAGCTGGGCGCGACCCACACGGTCAACTCCAAGGAGGTCGACCCGGTCGAGGCGATCAAGGAGATCTGCGGCGGCTACTACGAGGGCGCCGAGGGTGCGGACCTGGTCATCGAGGCCGTCGGTCGCCCCGAGACCTGGAAGCAGGGCTTCTACGCCCGCGACCTCGCCGGCGTCCTCGTCCTGGTGGGCGTGCCCACGCCGGACATGAAGATCCCCGACATGCCGCTGATCGACGTCTTCGGACGCGGCGGCGCGCTGAAGTCCTCCTGGTACGGCGACTGCCTGCCCAGCCGCGACTTCCCGATGCTGGTCGACCTCTACACCCAGGGCCGCCTCGACCTCGACGCGTTCGTGACCGAGGAGATCGGCATCGGCGACGTCGAGGCCGCCTTCGAGAAGATGCACGGCGGCAACGTGCTGCGCTCGGTCGTGGTCATCTGATGGCGGCTGCGAAGGTCGACCACGCCGTCGTCTCAGGCACCTTCAGCCTCGACGGCCAGACGTTCGACGTCGACAACAACATCTGGGTGATCGGTGACGAGTCCGAGTGCGTCGTCATCGACGCCCCGCACGACGTCCAGGCGATCCTCGACGTCGTGGGGGAGCGGACGCTCAAGGCGATCCTGCTGACCCACGCCCACGACGACCACTGCCGCGTCGCCCCCGCCCTGCGCGAGGCGGCCAACGGCGGGTCGGGCGCGCCGATCCTGCTGCACCCCGACGAGAAGCCGCTGTGGGAGCTCACCCACACCGACCACCTCTGGGACGTCGACGTGGCCGACGGGTTCGAGGTCACGGTCGGTGGCACGACCCTGAAGGCGCTGCACACGCCGGGCCACGCGCCCGGCGCGGTCTGCTGGTACGCGCCCGACCTGGGGTGCGTCTTCAGCGGCGACACGCTGTTCAACGGTGGCCCGGGTGCCACCGGTCGCTCGTTCAGCGACCACCCGACGATCCTGCGGTCCATCGGGGAGAAGCTGTTGGCCCTCCCCGACGAGACGGTCGTCCACACCGGCCACGGCGACGACACCACGATCGGGGCCGAGCGGGCCGGGATCGAGGCCGCCGGCTGAGGCCGGACCTCGCCGTCGACCAGGGGTCGAGATCGGGGCCACGTCTGCGCTGACCTGCGCAGACGTGGCCCCGGTCACGTCCGGGGAGCCGTCGTCGTCCGGTGCGGGACGGAGGTCCCGGCAGCTTCGTCCAACCGGCCCTGAGAACAACCTGAGAGCCATCCCTAACCTCGTGGGTGAAGGGCAGGGACGCTGGAGTCCTCGCCCACAGGGAGAGGGAGAGTTCCATGCGTTCACTCATCGACAGGTTCGCCTCGATCGTCGGAGTCGCCCTTGCGGCCGTGCTCCTCGTCGCGGGCGGACTGCTCAGCTGGGCCAGCTCCTTCATCGGCGACCAGGTCAACGACCAGCTGTCGATGCAGGGCATCACGATGCCGACCGAGGAGGCCATCGCCGACATGGCGACCGAGGACCGCGAGGCCCTCGAGCCGTTCGCCGGCCAGCCCCTCGACAACGGGCCCGCCGCCCGCGCGTACGCCGACCACTACATCCTCGTGCACATGAACGCCGCCAGTGACGGTCGCACCTACGAGGAGGTCAGCGGCGAGTACGTCGCCCTCAGCGACGAGGAGAAGGCCACCGAGGAGGGCCAGGCGCTCGGCGCCCTGCGCCAGACGCTGTTCATGGGCAACACCCTGCGCGGCCTGCTCCTCTACGGCTTCGCCTTCGCCACCATCGGCACCATCGCCGGTTACGCCTCGATCGCCGCGTTCGTCGGCGCCGGCATCATGGTGGTCCTGACCGCCGCCGGCCTGCGCCACGCCAAGCGCCTCGAGGCCGCCGAGGAGAAGGTCGACTCCCCGCAGGTCGCGGGGGTCTGACCCACGGCTCGCTCCCGGCCCTCACCGCGGAGCAGCCGACCACCACCATCACCACCACCGCCGCAGCGCCGGCCGGGTTCACCGGTCCGGCGCTGCGGCGCGTCCGGAGGGCGCTCCGGCGGTCAGGACGGTTGCCGCGAACGCCTTGGTGACCGCCCGCTGGTGCGGTGCCGGTCGGGTCACGAGGTCCACCGGCCACACCAGGTCCTCGGCGGCCGGCCCGACCACGCGGGGCGAGGCCAGGCCCGGCGCGGGATCGTCGCCGATGTGCAGCGCCGGCCCCAGGCCCGCGCGGACGAAGTCCGGGATGGCGTGCACCTGCGCGACCTCCAGCGACGCCCGGCGCGGCACCCCGGCCGCGGCGCAGGCGGCATCGGCGATCTGCCGGTTGCCGAAGCCTCGGGGTGCGCAGACCCAGGACTCCCCGCGCAGGTCGGCCAGCGTCACCGTCGCGCGCCCGGCCAGCGGGTGCTCCGGCGCGAGCAGGAGGCGCATGGGGCTCGCGCCCAGCCGCACGGACTGCACCCCGTCCAGGTCGCCGACGGCCGAGGCGAGGGCGACGTCCAGGTCCCCGGAGGCGACCTTGGTGACGAGTCCTCGCGCGCCTTCCGGGTCCGACCGCAGCTCCAGGTGGACGGCCGGGTGGCTGCGGGCGAACCGGCCCAGGAGGGCCGGCAGGTCCAGCGGGTGGTGGGTCGTCATCGTGCCGACGGTGAGCGTGCCGCGCAGCCCGTCGACGGCCTCGCGGACGACCTCCCGGGCCCGACCGGCCTCCGCGAGGGTGCGGCGCGCCACCTCGAGCAGGGCGGTGCCGGCGTCCGTGGGCACGGCGCGACGTGGGGTGCGGACGAAGAGCGGGGTGCCGAGCTCGCGCTCCAGGGACGCCAGGGAGGCGCTCACCGCGCTCTGCACGACGTGCAGCCGCGCGGCGGCCTGGCTCAGGGTGCCCTCCTCGGCCACGGCGAGCACCAGCTCCAGCTGACGCAGCTCCACGAGCGTCCTCCGATCCATCGTAAGTAGTGATGGATCGTGTCACTTTCTTTCGCTTGAGTCGATGGGGCAGTGGCCCGACGCTGAAGACATGACCGTCACCTCGTCCGCCCCCGCCCCCGGGGCCCCGCTGTCCCCGTTGTCCCCGCCGGCCGCGGGGAGCCGCCGGCACGCCGGTGGCTTCTGGGTGGTCGCCGCCGTCTTCGCCACCGTGATGGCGTTCAACACCGCGCCCACCCCGCTGTGGGCGGTCTACCGCGCCGAGGAGGGCTGGTCGTCCCTGACGATCACCCTGGCCTTCGCCGCCTACGCGGTCGGCGTGCTGGTCTCGCTCCTGGCCGTCGGCCACGTCTCGGACTGGGTCGGCCGCCGACGGGTGCTGCTGCCGGCCGTCGCCCTCGAGGTGCTGGCCGCGGGCTTGTTCCTGCTCTCGCCGTCGCTGCCCGTGCTGCTCGGGGCGCGCCTCGTGGGCGGCCTGGGGATCGGGATGCTCACCGCGACCGCCACCGCGCACCTCGCCGAGCTGCACCGGCACGCACGGCCGGACGACTCGCCCCGGCGCGCGGGCGTCGTCGCGACCGCGGCCAACCTGGGCGGCCTGGGCCTGGGGCCGGTGGTGGCAGGGGTGCTCGTGGCGGTCCTGCCTGCTCCGCTCACCACCACCTACCTGGTCTTCGCCGGGCTCCTGGTGCTCTCGCTGGTCGCGCTGCTGCTGGTGCCGGAGACGGTCGCGCGGGACCGGTCGGTCCGCTACCGGCCGCAGCGCGTGGTCGTCCCTGCGCACGCGCGCCGTCGCTACGCCGGCGCCGCCGCGGGGGTGTTCGCCCTGTTCATGGTGCTCGGCCTGTTCACCTCCCTCGCGCCCTCGGTGCTGGCCGCGCTGGGCTCCACCCACGCCGTCGTCTCGGGCGGTGCCGCGGCCTCGGTGTTCTTCGCGGCGGCACTGAGCCAGGTCGTGCTCGGCGGCTGGGCACCGGCCCGTCAGCTGCGGGTCGGGCTGGTCGGCGCTGCGACCGGGGCCGCCGCCGTCGGCGTGGCCGTGGCCGTCGGCGTGGTGCCGCTGCTGCTCGTGGGCGGGCTGGTCGCCGGCGCCGGTGGCGGGCTCCTGCTCAAGGGCGCCCTCGGCGCGGCCGCCGAGCTGGCGCCGCCGGAGCAGCGCGGCGAGGCGGTGGCCGGGGTGTTCCTGGCGGGCTACCTCGGGATCACGGTGCCGGTGGTCGGGCTCGGGCTGCTCACCGCGGTCGGGGTGGCGCTGACCACCGCCGCGATCGTGTTCGTCGCCGGCGTCCTGCTCGTGCTGGCGCTGGCCGCCGCGCTGCTGCGCCGCGCCTGAGCGCCCGACCCCGCGGGTGCTGGCGACGGCCTCAGCGGGCCGGCACGTGGCTCTTGACCGACGCCTCGCGCACCCGGCCGGCGCCGTCGGTGACGGTCACGACCACCCGTGCGGGCCCGGCCAGCACGTCACGGGGCACGGGCACCCGGAGCCGCCGACGTCCCGCGGGCGCGTCGACGCCGGCCTCGGCCAGCAGCTGGCCCCAGCGCTCCAGCCGGACCTCGACGTGGCTGGCCTCGGGCAGCACCAGCTCGGCCAGCACCCGACGCCGGCCGTGGTGGCGGCCCACCTGGGAGCGCAGCAGCGTGGGGGACGGGTCGCCGCCCCAGCGGGAGCCGGTGCCGGCGTCCCCGGTGCGGCCCGGGAGCACGGACGCCGACCAGGGCGCGGCGACGCAGGCGGCGGTGGGGCCGGTGGCCTGGTGTCGAGGCATCGCGCCCTCCCGACGACGGCGGGCGTCCCCCTGTGGGAGGCCCGGTGGCTCCACCCTGGGCGCGCGGCCTGTGGTGGTGCTGTGCTCGTCCTGTCGTGCGAGGACGACCCTCCCGGGCTCCGGGATGCCGCGCTCAGCGCAGCGGTCGCACCAGCAGTGCCGTGCCCTCGCCGGCGACGCGCGTGAGCACCAGCGTGCCGCCCTCGTCGCCGGAGAGGGCGAGCCGCTTGCGCAGCTGCTCGGGCACCACGTCCACCCCACGCTTCTTGATCTCCAGGCGGCCGACGCCGCGCTCGCGCAGCGCGGCCCGCAGCGGCTTCTCCCGGTAGGGCAGCTCCTCGAGGACCTCGTAGCCCCGGGCGAACGGGGTCGCGAAGGCCTCGTCGGAGGTGGTGTAGGCGAGGTGCTCGTCGATCAGCCCACCGCCGGTGCCGGCCGCCACGGCCGTCACCAGGCCGGCGCGGATGACCGCCCCGTCCGGCTCGTAGAGGAACCGGCCCAGCGGCACCACGGGGGCGCCGGGGTCCTCCTCCTCGGTCAGGGTCGCGAGCCCGCCGTCCCCGAGCACCGTGGCCCGGCGGCGCACGGTGGCGAGGCGTCCCGACCAGAGCGCCGCCTCCTTGACCTCGCCGTGGTCGGAGACCCACTCGGCCTCGACCCCCTCGGGCACGAGGTCGTGGGGGATGCCGGGGGCGACCTTCACGCACGAGTCGCGACGCAGCAGGCCCTCGACGAACGGCCACGGCGGCGTCCAGTCGTCGACGGAGAAGGTGCGGCCCCGGGCCGAGCGGCGCGCGGGGTCGGCGAAGGCGACGTCGAAGGGGGAGGGGTCGATCGTGGTCGCGTCGGCGACCTGCACCGCGCCGGGCAGGCCCAGGGCGGCCAGGTTGGCCTGCGCCAGCGCGACGCGGACGGGGTCGAGGTCGACGCCCGCCACGATCGCGCCGGTCTCCGCCGCGGCCACGAGGTCCCCGCCGATCCCGCAGCCGAGGTCGATGACGGTGCGGGCCTCGAAGGCCGCCAGCCGCGCGGCGCGGTGCCGGGCGACCGGGAGGCGCGTGGCCTGCTCGAGGGCGTCGGGGGTGAAGTACATGCGGGACGCCAGCTCGCCCAGCTTGGCCTCCGCGCGCCGACGCAGGCCCGCCTGGCTCAGCGCCAGCGACGTACGCTCGGGCGTGGCCCCGGCCACCGTGGTGCGGCGCAGCGTGGTCTGCGCGCGCAGCGGGTCGGGCTCGGCCGCCACCAGCGCGGTCGCCTCGGCGAGCAGCTGCTGGCCGTCGTCCGTGAGCAGCCAGGCGAGGTCGTCGAGGTCCATCCCGCCATCCTGTCAGGCCGGCCCGGGGCCGCCGTCCACGGGCGGACGAGGCGGGGCGACGGTGCCTCCCTGGCACTCCCTCGGGTCGAGTGCTAGTTTCTTCCTTGGCACTCTCACCTCGAGTGTGCCAATGCTTGCGACTCGGTGCGACCCCCGCGACGGCGCGCCGCAGGGCCCGCAGGCACCTGACGTGAACAACTCACATCCGTGTGCAAGAAAGTGGAGGTCGACACCGTGTCGGTCAACATCAAGCCCCTCGAGGACCGCCTCGTCGTCAAGCCGCTCGACGCCGAGCAGACCACCGCCTCCGGCCTGGTCATCCCGGACACCGCCAAGGAGAAGCCCCAGGAGGGCGAGGTCCTGGCCGTGGGTCCGGGTCGCATCGACGACAACGGCAACCGCGTCCCGCTCGACGTCGCCGTGGGCGACAAGGTCATCTACTCCAAGTACGGCGGCACCGAGGTCAAGTACGCCGGCGCCGAGTACCTCATCCTCTCCGCCCGGGACGTGCTGGCGATCGTCGGCTGACCTGGCCCCGCGCCGGTCAACCCACGACAGCTAGCAAGGAGGCACACATGCCCAAGATCCTGGAGTTCGACGAGAAGGCCCGCCGCTCCCTCGAGCGCGGCGTCGACGCCCTCGCCAACGCCGTCAAGGTGACCCTCGGCCCCAAGGGCCGCTACGTCGTCCTGGACAAGAAGTGGGGCGCCCCCACGATCACGAACGACGGCGTGACCGTCGCTCGTGAGGTCGAGCTGGACGACCCGTTCGAGAACCTGGGTGCCCAGCTGACGAAGGAGGTCGCCACCAAGACCAACGACGTCGCCGGTGACGGCACCACCACGGCCACCGTGCTGGCCCAGGCGATGGTCCACGAGGGCCTGCGCGCCGTGGCCGCGGGTGCCAACCCGATGGCCCTCAAGCGGGGCATGGACGCCGCGGCCCAGGCCGTCGGCGAGGCCCTGCGCGAGGCCGCCCGCGACGTGGACTCGGTGGAGGACATGGCCTCGGTGGCCACCATCTCCAGCCGCGACACCCACATCGGTGACCTGCTCAGCCAGGCCTTCGACAAGGTCGGCAAGGACGGCGTGATCACCGTCGAGGAGTCCTCCTCGATGGGCACCGACCTCGAGTTCACCGAGGGCATGCAGTTCGACAAGGGCTACCTGTCCCAGTACTTCGTGACCGACCAGGAGCGCATGGAGGCCGTCCTCGACGACCCCTACATCCTCCTGCACCAGGGCAAGATCAGCTCCGTCCAGGAGATGCTGCCGGTCCTGGAGAAGGTCATGCAGGCGGGCAAGCCGCTGTTCATCCTCGCCGAGGACGTCGAGGGCGAGGCCCTCTCCACCCTGGTCGTGAACAAGATCCGCGGCACGTTCAACGCCGTCGCGGTGAAGTCTCCGGCCTTCGGTGACCGTCGCAAGGCGATGATGCAGGACATCGCGACCCTGACCGGTGGTCAGGTCGTCGCCCCCGAGGTCGGCCTCAAGCTCGACCAGGTGGGCCTCGAGGTCCTGGGCACCGCGCGTCGCGTGGTCGTCACCAAGGACAACACCACCATCGTCGACGGTGCCGGCGACGCCGCCGCCGTCGAGGGCCGCGTGAACCAGATCAAGGCCGAGATCGAGAACACCGACTCCGACTGGGATCGCGAGAAGCTCCAGGAGCGCCTCGCGAAGCTCGCCGGTGGCGTGTGCGTGATCAAGGTCGGCGCCGCCACCGAGGTGGAGCTGAAGGAGAAGAAGCACCGCATCGAGGACGCCGTCTCCGCGACGCGCGCCGCGATCGAGGAGGGCATCGTCCCCGGCGGTGGCTCCGCGATCATCCACGCGGTCTCCGCGCTGGACGGCGACCTGGGCCTGACCGGTGACGAGGCCGTCGGCGTGAAGGTGGTCCGCAAGGCCGCCGACGAGCCGCTGCGCTGGATCGCCGAGAACGGTGGCGACAACGGCTACGTCGTGGTCACCAAGGTCCGCGAGCTGGGCGTCGGCAACGGCTTCAACGCCGCCACCGGCGAGTACGGCGACCTGGTCGCCCAGGGCGTCCTGGACCCGGTCAAGGTCACCCGCTCCGCCCTCATCAACGCGACCTCCATCGCCGCGATGCTGCTGACGACCGAGACCCTGGTCGTCGACAAGCCCGAGGAGGAGGACGAGGCCCCGGCCGCCGCCGGTCACGGCCACGGTCACTGAGCCGCGTCCCCGCCTCCCAGGCACCGCCTCTCCAGGCACCACGCACGCCCCGTCCCGGGTCCCCCGGGGCGGGGCGTCGTGCGTGCGGGCGACCTGCGGTGCCGCGCACGTCACGCGACGGGGCGAGCGCGCGCGGGCCCGGCCTGCGCCAGAATGAGCCCACCCCCGAGCCAGGAGACCCCCTCGACATGACGATGCTGTGGCGCGTCCGCGCCAGCCTGCCCGACCGTCCCGGTGCCCTCGCCTCGCTCGCCCAGCGCTGCGCCGAGGCCGGGGTCGACATCCGCCGCGTGCAGGTCTTCCCCGGCAACGAGGAGGTCACCGACGAGCTGGTGCTGGCGACCACCGACGGGTGGAGCGCCGACGGGGTCGCCGAGATCATCACCTCCGCCGGCTGGCACCACCTCACGGCCCAGGAGGTCACCTCCGACGCGCTGCTGGACCAGCCGACCCGCTACGTCCAGGCCGCCCGCAGCATCCTGGCGCGGCCCACCAGCTTCCCCGAGGTCGTCGCCCAGCTCTTCGACGCCGAGACCGAGCCCCGCGCCGACGGCGAGCCGCCGCTGGACATGATGGAGATGACGGTCGGCGACGTGCAGGTGCAGGTGCGTCGGCTCGCGCCGTTCACCGACACCGAGCGGCGGCGCGGCCTGGCGATGGCCGACCTGGTCAGCGACGTCCTCCAGCGCAGCAAGGAGACGGCGGCCATCGCCTCGTCCACCTCCCACCGTCGCCTGGGCAGCGGCGCGACCCCCGCCTACCTGCCGGACGGAGACTCGATCTCGGCCGTCGTCGACGGGGCCGTCGTGGGGCTGGCGACCGTGCAGGAGCCGGACGCCGAGGACCCGGGGACGCGGCACGTGGCCCTGCGGGTGGACGCCGGCTGGCAGCGCCGCGGCATCGGCACCCGCCTGCTCACCGACGCCAGCCGGCTGGCCCGCGGCCTCGGTGCGGAGGAGATCGTGCTCACGACGCGCTCGGACAACCAGGCCGTCCTCCCGATGGTGCTGGCCGCTGGCCTGCGCGGACGCATCCGGATGGCCGGTGACGTGCTCACCGTCAGGGTGCCCGTGCGGGATCTCAAGCCCCTGCTGTGATGCGGGCCCGGGGCGTCCGCGTGGCTACGCTGTGCGGGTGGAGACCAGTGACAAGTTCGCGAACCTCGGCCTGACCTACGACGACGTCCTGCTGCTGCCGGGGTACTCCGACCTCGCGCCGGCCGACATCGACACCTCCTCGCGCCTGACCCGCGAGATCAGCCTCCAGGTGCCGCTGCTCTCGGCGGCCATGGACACCGTCACCGAGTCGCGGATGGCCATCGCCATGGCCCGCCAGGGCGGCATCGGCGTGCTCCACCGCAACCTCTCCATCGCCGACCAGGCCTACCAGGTCGACCTGGTGAAGCGGACCCAGACGGGCATCATCTCCAACCCCGTCACCATCGGCCCCGACGCGACGCTCGAGGACCTCGACAAGCTCTGCGGCCAGTACCGCGTCTCGGGCCTGCCGGTGGTCACCAGCGACGACACGCTCATCGGCATCATCACCAACCGCGACCTGCGCTTCACCCCGGTCGCGGAGTGGGCGACCACCAAGGTCGACGAGGTCATGACCCCGATGCCGCTGGTCACCGGCCCCGCCGACATCAGCAAGGAGGAGGCGACCTCGCTGCTGCGCCAGCACAAGCGCGAGCGCCTCCCGCTCGTGGACGCCGAGGGCAAGCTCGCGGGCCTCATCACCGTCAAGGACTTCGTCAAGGGCGAGCAGTTCCCCAAGGCCTCCTACGACGCCAGCGGCCGCCTCCTCGTGGGTGCCGCGATCGGCTACTTCGGCGACGCGTGGGAGCGCGCGACCACGCTGATCGAGGCCGGCGCCGACGTCCTCGTGGCCGACACCGCGCACGGCCACGTCGCCATGCTGCTCGACATGGTGCGCAAGCTGAAGGCCGACCCGGCCACCAAGCACGTCCAGGTCATCGGCGGCAACGTCGCCACCCGCGAGGGCGCGCAGGCCTTCGTGGACGCCGGCGTGGACGCCGTCAAGGTGGGCGTCGGCCCCGGCTCCATCTGCACCACCCGCGTCGTCACCGGCGTCGGCGTCCCGCAGATCACCGCCGTGCACGAGGCGTCCCTGGCGGCCACGCCCGCCGGCGTCCCCGTGATCGCCGACGGCGGCATGAAGCACTCCGGCGAGATCGCCAAGGCCCTCGTGGCCGGCGCGAGCACCGTGATGCTCGGCTCGCTGCTGGCCGGCTGCGAGGAGTCCCCGGGCGACCTCGTCTTCGTCAACGGCAAGCAGTACAAGGCCTACCGCGGCATGGGCTCGCTCGGCGCGATGAGCAGCCGCGGCAAGAAGTCCTACTCCAAGGACCGCTACTTCCAGGCCGAGGTCACCAGCGACGACCAGATCGTCCCCGAGGGCATCGAGGGCCAGGTCGCCTACCGCGGCCCGCTCGCGGCCGTGGCCCACCAGCTGATCGGTGGCCTCAACCAGTCGATGTTCTACGTCGGCGCGCGCACCGTCCCGGAGCTGCAGGAGAAGGGCAAGTTCGTCCGCATCACGCAGGCCTCGCTCACCGAGTCGCACCCGCACGGCGTGCAGATGACGGTCGAGGCGCCGAACTACACGGGTCGCTGACCCCGGCCGCACCATGACGACGGACCCGCGCGTCGAGGAGTACCTGGCCACGTTGGCCGGGCTCGACCCGCGGGTCCTGCCGCGCGTGGAGCAGGTCCGCGCGATCGTCGCGGAGCTGGTGCCCGAGGCCGTCGAGGCGCTCTCCTACGGGCTGGTCGGCTGGAAGCTGGACGGCAGGCCCCTGCTCTACGTCGGCGGGTTCGCCCGGCACGTCGGGCTCTACGCCACGCCCGCCGGGCACGAGGCGTTCGCCGAGGAGCTGTCGCGGTTCACGCAGGGCAAGGGGTCGGTGCAGCTGCCGCTGACCGAGGACCTGCCCGTCGACCTCGTGCGACGGATCGTCGCGTTCCGCGCCGAGCAGGTCCGCGGCTGAGCCCTCGCCCGGCCGGACCAGGGGCTGGTCGCCGAGGCGTTCACCTGCCGGACGCGCTCCCGCCGCTTCGGGGGGAGAGGGCCCGCGCTTGTAGTCTGCTCGGGTGAGCGAGATCCAGATCGGGCAGGCCAAGCGCGCCCGTCGCGCCTACTCCTTCGACGACGTCGCCATCGTGCCCTCGCGGCGCACGCGTGACCCCGAGGAGGTCTCGACGCACTGGCAGATCGACGCGTACCGCTTCGACATCCCCGTGATCGCCGCACCGATGGACTCCGTCATGTCCCCGGCCACCGCGATCGCGATGGGCAAGTTCGGCGGCCTCGGCGTCCTCAACCTCGAGGGCCTGTGGACGCGCTACGAGGACCCGACCTCCCTGCTGGCCGAGGTCGCCGGGCTGGAGGGCCGTGAGGCCACCCGCCGCATGCAGGAGATCTACGACGAGCCGGTGAAGGCCGAGCTCATCACCGAGCGGCTGCGCGAGATGCGTGCCGCCGGGGTCACCGTCGCGGGCTCGCTCTCGCCCCAGCGCACCAAGGAGTTCGCCAAGACGGTCGTGGACGCCGGCGTCGACATGTTCGTCATCCGCGGCACCACCGTCTCCGCCGAGCACGTCTCCAGCCAGGCCGAGCCGCTGAACCTCAAGGAGTTCATCTACGAGCTCGACGTGCCGGTCATCGTCGGCGGCTGCGCGACCCACCAGGCCGCGCTGCACCTGATGCGCACCGGCGCCGCCGGCGTCCTCGTGGGCTTCGGCGGCGGCGCCGCCCACACCACCAAGACCGTGCTCGGCATCGCCGTGCCGATGGCCTCGGCCGTCGCCGACGTGGCCGCCGCCCGCCGCGACTACCTGGACGAGTCCGGCGGCCGCTACGTGCACGTGATCGCGGACGGCTCCATCGGTCGCTCGGGCGACATCTCCAAGGCCATCGCCTGCGGCGCGGACGCCGTCATGGTCGGCTCGCCGTTCGCCCGCGCCACCGACGCGCCCGGCCACGGCTTCCACTGGGGCACCGAGGCCCACCACCCCGAGCTGCCCCGCGGCACCCGCGTGCAGTTCGAGACGGTCGGCACGATGGAGGAGATCCTCTTCGGCCCCAGCCACGTCGCCGACGGCACGATGAACCTCATCGGCGCCCTCAAGCGGTCCATGGCCACCACCGGCTACACCGACCCCAAGGAGTTCCAGCGCGTCGGGGTCGTCCTCGACGTCTGAGACTTGGTGGGTGCGATCACTGGCGTCTGGTGCCAGTGATCGCACCCGTCACGGGCATCGCGGGCAGCGGGCGGTCCTGCCGGTCCACCCGCGCGCCCGCAGCACGCCGGCCAGGGCCTCGGCGGTGGTGCACGGGTCCCGGACGACCTGGGACCAACCCAGACGGACGGTGACCAGCCCCTGCTCGAGCGAGGCGAGGTCGCGCTGGAGGTCTCGTGCGCGGGCTCGGGGGTCGTCGTGGAAGGCTCGCCCGTCGAGCTCGACGACCACGCCCCACCTGGTGAGCTCGACGTCGCGGTACGTGACCCCGACCCGGGAGACCGCCCGACGCTGACGGTCACCGACGGGCAGCCCGTGCGCTCGTTGGACGCGGTGGAGGAACTCCCGCTCCAGCACCGAGGACGTGCCGGCCTCGATGTCGGTCAGCAGCGCGGCGATCTCGGCGCGGTGGCGCAGGGTCGGTGCGGCACCGACCTCGGCCAGCACACGCTGCGCCGTCGTCCGGCGGGTGTGCAGGAGGTCGGCGAGGAGCGTGAGCCGGTGACCCAGGTCCACGGCGAGGTCGGCGGCCTCGACGGCGGCGTCCTCGAGGCTCACCCGGGGCGGCGAGGTCCGCGGCTGGACCCGGGCGTCGAACTGTCGTGACCGCGTCACGGACACCCCCGGGACCTGCCGCCGGGTGCTGGTCCGGTGCGGCACGAGGACGTGGGCCGGGAGGCCGGCAGCACCGGGCAGCGCGGACTCCCGGTGCAGGGCGGCTCGGGGGAACAGCAGCACGGCGGCCCAGAGCCGCTGCTCGGCGGTAGGCGGCCCCGTGTCGAGCCGGTAGACGCCGGCGTGCCACCGGTGCAGCTCCCCGCGGCGGAGCATCCGGCGCACGTCGTCCTCGCTCGCCCCCAGCTCGGCGAGCTGGCGCCTGGCCACCACGCGGGGTTGCTGGATGGTGAGCAGGCGGCGCAGCCCTGGGTCGCGAGTGTCGATCACCCCCTGGCTCCTGCCCGCTCGGGGCCATCCGTGCACCAGCACCCGGTGCGCCTGTGGAGGAGTGCCTTGGTGGGTGCGATCCCTGGCAGGTGGTGCCAGTGATCGCACCCACTGAGCGTGAGGTGGCAGGCTGGCCGCATGACGAGGCTGGTGGTGGCCGCGGGGCAGGCGGTCCCGGTGGTGGGGGACGTGGCGGCCAACGTGGCGCGCGCGGCGGAGATGACCCGGCAGGCGGCCGCCCGGGGCGCCCGGCTGCTCGTGCTGCCGGAGGCCTTCCTCACCGGCTACGAGCCGCGCGCCTTCGAGGACACGGACGCCCTGCCGCACGAGGACGACCTGGCCGGCGACCTGCTGGCCCCGCTGCGGGCCGCGGCGGACGCGGCCGAGGTGCACGTGCTGGTCAGCACCCCGCTGCACCGGTCCGACGGGTCGGTGACGCTGAGCCTCGTCCTCGTCGGTGCGGACGGCGCCGCGCACGCCGCCTACGACAAGCAGCACCTCGACCCCACCGAGCGCGCCTGGTTCGCACCCGGCGGCCCGGGCACCTCGGTCGTGGAGGTCGACGGCGTGCCGCTGGGTCTCGCCATCTGCTACGACTCCCGGTTCCCGGAGCACGCGGCCGCCGCCGCCGAGGCGGGCGCGCTGGCCTACGTCGTCTCCGCCGCCTACCTGGAGGGCTCGACCCGGGGCCGGGACGTGGCCCTCGCGGCCCGCGCGCTGGACACCGGCACCCACGTGGTGATGGCCGGCGCGCTGGGGGAGTGCGGCGGCGTCCCGATCACCGGGGGCTCGTCGGTGTGGGGCCCGGAGGGCCACCTGCTCGCCTCGGTGGCGGACGACGACGGGGCGCTGGCCCTGGCGGTGCTCGACAGCGACGTCGTCGCCGAGGTGCGCACGCGCCAGACGATGCACGCCGACCGGCGCCGGTCGTGAGGCCTCCGCACGGGGCCGGTGACGCGGCCGGGGGCGTCCCCGCCGACGTGCTCGCGCACCTGGACCTGGTCACTCGGGACGACGCCGACGTCCACGAGGTCGGCCCGTTCACCCAGTTCGTCGGCCGTGGCGCCTGGGGCTACTACGCCCGGCCGCGGCTGGGCACCACGCACCCCTTCACCGCCGACGACGTGCGTGCGCTGGCCGCGGCGCAGACCCGGCTGGGCAGCAGCCACGACCTGGAGTGGGTCGCCGAGGAGGCGCCCACCCTGGAGGCGGCGGCGCGCGAGGCGGGTCTGCACGTCGACCGGCACCCGCTGCTCGTCCTCCCGCCCGGGGTCGAGCCGGTCGCCCCCGCGACCGACCTCGAGGTGCGCCTGCTCGGGGCGGACGACGCCGACCTGCCCGCGGTCCACGCCTGCATCAGTCTCGGGTTCGCGACGCTGGGCACCGCCGTGGGCGAGGCCGGGGCCGTCGAGCGCGACCAGCGGGCCGCCGGCCCGCAGCACTCGCTCGACCAGGTGCGCGGCATGCTGCGCGCCGGCACGCGCGTGCAGGCCGGCGCGTTCGACGTCGGCGGGGTCGGCGGGGTCGGCGCGGTCGGCGGGGGAGCGCACCACCCGGTGCAGCGCGACGGGGTCAGCGCCACCGAGATCGTCGGCGTCGCCACGCTCCCGGCCTCCCGTCGCCGCGGCGCAGCCGGCGCCCTCACGGCCCTGCTCGCCCGGCACGCCCGGGCCGCCGGCGTCCGCACCGTGTTCTGCTCCGCCAGCGACGAGGCCGTGGCGCGCGTCTACGAGGCCGTCGGCTTCGTGCGGGTCGGTACGGCGCTGGCGACCACGACGTGTGAGGATCACGCCCCGTGAGCGAGACCAGCCCCCACCCGGACGACGTCGTGACCGTGCACACCGACGGGTCGTGCGCGCCGAACCCGGGGCCCGGTGGCTGGGGCGCGCTGCTGCGCCAGGGCAGCCACGTCAAGGAGCTGTGCGGGGGAGAGCCCGGCACGACCACCAACAACCGCATGGAGCTGATGGCGCCGATCATGGCGCTGCGCGCGCTCAAGCGCCCGTGCCGGGTGGAGATCTACACCGACTCCTCCTACGTGCGCGGCGGCATCACCTCGTGGATGCGGTCGTGGAAGAAGAACGGCTGGAAGACCTCGGCCAAGCAGCCGGTCAAGAACGAGGACCTGTGGCGCGAGCTGGACGAGGAGTGCGGCCGCCACGAGGTGAACTGGCACTGGGTCAAGGGCCACGCGGGGGACGCCGGCAACGAGGCCGCCGACCGGCTCGCCAACCGCGGCCGCGAGGAGGCCGTGCGCGGCGCGTGAGCCGCCACGACGACTCCCGCCGCAACTGAACGATTGTCAACAAGGGGCTCGTCAGCGAGAGGGACGTCACCTACCCTCGGGTCATGACCGCCCCCCACGGTGACTCCCACCCGCGTCCCGGCGACCCCCTGCTGGACGGCCCGCACGACCCCGAGCACGACCCCCGTGCCGCCTACGTGCTCGAGCCGAGCCACGTCGCCCGGCTCACTTCCCGCGTGGTGAGCACGACCGGTCGCACGGCCGAGGTCCGCAGCCCCGTCAACGACGCCCCGCTGGCCCACGTGCCGCAGTCGAGCGAGGCCGACGTGGCGGAGGCGTTCGCCCGCGCCCGGGTCGCCCAGGCCGCGTGGGCGAGGACGACGGCGCAGCACCGCGCCGCCGTCCTGCTGCGCTTCCACGACCTCGTGCTGGAGCGCGCGGACGAGATCATGGACCTCATCTGCTGGGAGTCCGGCAAGGCGCGCATCCACGCCTACGACGAGCCCGCCCACGTCGCGCTGACGGCCCGCTACTACGCCCGCACCGGCGCCGCCACGCTCGCCCGCAGGCGCGCCCCCGGCGTGGTGCCGGGGCTGACGAAGGTCGAGGTCAACCGGGTGCCCAAGGGCGTCGTCGGCGTGATCAGCCCGTGGAACTACCCGTTCACCATGGCGATGTGCGACGGGCTGCCCGCGCTGATGGCCGGCAACGCCGTGGTGGCCAAGCCCGACGCCCAGACCATGCTCACCGCCCTGCTCGGCGTCGACCTCCTCGAGGAGGCCGGAGCACCGCCCGGCCTGTGGCAGGTGGTGGCCGGGCCGGGCGCGGAGGTCGGCGGCGCGATCGTCGAGCGCGCCGACTACGTCTGCTTCACCGGGTCCACGGCCACCGGGCGGCGCATCGCCGCCGGCTGCGCGGAGCGGCTGATCGGCTGCTCCCTGGAGCTGGGCGGCAAGAACCCGCTCATCGTGCTGCGCGACGCCGACGTGGAGCGTGCGGCGGAGGGCGCCGTCCGCGCGTGCTTCTCCAACGCCGGGCAGCTGTGCGTCTCCACCGAGCGGCTGTTCGTGGCCGACCAGGTCTACGACCACTTCGTCGAGCGGTTCGTGGCCCGCACCCAGGCGCTCTCGCTGGGCGCGGGCACCGGCTGGGGCGTCGACATGGGCTCGCTGACCTCGGCCGACCAGCTGTCGAAGGTGGCCGCCCACGTCGAGGACGCGATGGCGCGCGGCGTCACGATCCTCACCGGCGGTCGGCACCGCCCCGACCTCGGCCCCTACGTCTTCGAGCCCACGGTGCTGGAGGGCGTCACCCCCGACATGGCCTGCTTCGCCGAGGAGACCTTCGGACCGGTCGTGGCGATCCACCGGTTCACCGACGAGGCCGACGCGATCGCCCGCGCCAACCAGGGCGAGGAGGGGCTCAACGCCGCCGTCTTCGGCCGCGACACCGCGCACGCCCGCGAGGTCGCCCGCCAGGTGCGGTGCGGCACGGTCAACGTGAACGAGGGCTTCGGCGCCACGTTCGCCTCCATCGCGGCGCCGATGGGCGGCATGGGCACCAGCGGCCTCGGCCGTCGCCAGGGCGCCGAGGGCCTGCTCCGCTTCACCGAGGCGCAGTCGGTGGCCACCCAGCGCGTCATGCCGATCGCCCCGGCCTTCGGGCTCGACGACCGGCGCTACGCGCAGGTCATGACGGGAGCCCTGAAGGTGATGAGGAAGCTGGGGCGCGCATGAGCGGGCAGCCCGGGGTCGAGACCGGCCTCGACGCCGACGTGATCGTCATCGGCTCCGGCTTCGGTGGCTCGGTCGCCGCGCTGAGGCTGGTGGAGAAGGGGTACCGCGTCCTCGTCCTGGAGGCCGGCGCGCGCTTCGAGGACGACGACTTCTCCTCGGGCACCTTCGACCTGGCGCGCTACCTGTGGGCGCCGGCCCTGGGCTGCTACGGCATCCAGCGGGTCGAGGCGCTCAAGGACACGATGATCCTGGCCGGTGCCGGCGTGGGCGGCGGCTCGCTGGTCTACGCCAACACCCTCTACGAGCCCCCGCAGGCCTTCTACGACGACCCCCAGTGGCGCGACCTGACCGACTGGCGCGAGGAGCTCGCGCCCTACTACGACCAGGCCAAGCGGATGCTCGGCGTCGTCACCAACCCCGAGACCACCCCGGCCGACGAGGTGATGCGGGACGTGGCCGAGGAGATGGGCGTCGGCGAGACGTTCCACCCCACGCCGGTCGGGGTCTTCTTCGGCGGGCCCGGGCAGGACCCCGACACCGCCGTGCCCGACCCGTACTTCGGCGGCGAGGGCCCGGACCGCAACCCCTGCCGCAGCTGCGGGGAGTGCATGAGCGGCTGCCGGCACAACGCCAAGAACACGCTGGTGAAGAACTACCTGCACCTGGCCGAGAAGAAGGGCGCCCGCGTCCTGCCGCTCACCACGGTCACCCGGATCACCGAGCGTGCCGACGGCGGCTACGACGTGCACGTGCGCTGGACCAAGGCGCGCCGCGCCACCCGCGCCACCACCCGGGTGCTCACCGCCGGCCAGGTGGTGATGGCCGCGGCCAGCCTCGGCACCCAGAAGCTGCTGCACCGGATGAAGGACGAGGGGCACCTGCCGCGCCTCTCGGAGCGGCTGGGTCACCTCTCGCGGACCAACTCCGAGTCGATCCTCGGCGCCATCGCGCCGAAGGGCGGCGACGTCGACTACTCCCGCGGCGTCGCGATCACCTCCTCGTTCCACCCCGACGCCGACACCCACATCGAGCCCTGCCGCTACGGCCACGGGTTCAACGCCATGTCGATGCTCCAGACGGTGCTCACCGACGGCGACGGCCCGGCGCCCCGCTGGCGGACGTGGCTGGGCGAGCTGTGGAAGCAGCGGCGCAGCGTGGGCGACCTCTACGACCTCGCGCACTGGTCGGAGCGGTCGGTGATCGCGCTGGTCATGCAGAGCCTCGACAACTCGATCACCACCTACGGCAAGCGCGGCCCGTTCGGCTGGTACATGACCTCCAAGCAGGGGCACGGCGCCCCCAACCCGACCTGGATACCGCTGGCCAACGACGCCGTGCGGCGGATCGCCAAGCGCGTGGGCGGCACCCCCGGCGGCACGGTGGGGGAGCCGTTCAACCGGCCGCTGACCGCCCACTTCATCGGGGGCTGCGCGATCGGCGGCACGGCCGAGACCGGCGTGGTGGACGGCTACCAGCGGGTCTTCGGGCACCCCGGTCTGCACGTGGTGGACGGGTCGGCGATCAGCGCCAACCTCGGGGTGAACCCGTCGCTGACCATCACCGCGCAGGCCGAGCGGGCGCTGGCCCTGTGGCCGAACAAGGGCGAGGCCGACCCGCGCCCGGCGCTCGGTGCGGGCTACGCCCGGGTCTCGCCGGTGGAGCCGGTCTCGCCGGCGGTGCCGCCGTCCGCGCCCGCGGCCCTGCGGCTGCCGATCGTCGGGGTGTCCTGAGGGGCGCGGTCAGCGCTGGTCCAGACCGGCGGGGCCGGGTGGCAGCGGCCCCGTGACCCGCCGGTGCCACGGACGTTGAGCCGGTCGACCCGGCATGCTCCCTCCCGAATGTCGCCGGGTCGTCCCCTGGTCCAGGCACCGTCCCCAGCACGGTGCGTGGACCTGTCAGGGCCCGGCCACCTTCTCCCTCCCCGGCCGGGCCCTGACGCATCCGGAAGCGGGCACCGGGCGCCGCCGGGGGTGCGCCCGGCGCCCGTCCCGGTGGCGCGTCGTGACCGTGGGTGCCCAGGGGTCTCGCCGGTGCAGGGCGGACGGCGGCCCACGGCTAGGATCGCGCCCATGAGCGAGGCCCCCACCACCGCGGTGACCCCGGAGCACGCCCACGACGAGCACGACCTCGTGCTGGTGGTGGACTTCGGTGCCCAGTACGCCCAGCTGATCGCCCGTCGCGTGCGCGAGGCGCGGGTCTACTCCGAGATCGTGCCGCACACGATGCCGGTCGAGGAGATGCTCGCCCGCAAGCCCGCCGCGATCGTGCTCTCCGGCGGACCGAGCTCGGTCTACGCCGACGGCGCCCCCGGCATCGACGCGGCCCTGTTCGCCGCCGGCGTCCCCGTCTTCGGCATGTGCTACGGCTTCCAGCTGATGGCGGCGGGGATGGGCGGCGAGGTCGCCGCGACCGGCGCCCGCGAGTACGGCCGCACCCCGGTCACCGTCACCGACGGCGGGACGCTGCTGGCCGGCATCCCGGGCGAGCACAAGGTGTGGATGAGCCACGGCGACTCCGTCACCGGCGCCCCCGCGGGCTTCTCCGTGCTGGCCTCCACCACCGTCACCCCGGTGGCCGCGTTCGAGGACCTCTCGCGTCGCCTCGCCGGCGTGCAGTGGCACCCCGAGGTGCTGCACTCCGAGCACGGTCAGACCGTGCTCGAGCACTTCCTGGTCGACATCGCCGGCTGCCGCCAGACCTGGACGATCGGCAACATCGCCGAGGAGCAGATCGAGCGGGTCCGCGCCCAGATCGGTGAGCGCGGCAAGGCGATCTGCGGCCTCTCCGGTGGCGTCGACTCCGCCGTCGCCGCGGCGATCGTGCAGCGCGCCATCGGCGACCGCCTCACCTGCGTCTACGTCGACCACGGGCTCATGCGCGCCGGCGAGACCGAGCAGATCGAGCGGGACTTCGTGGCCGCCACCGGCGCCCAGCTGGTCGTCGTGGACGCCGAGAAGCAGTTCCTCGACGCCCTGGCCGGCGTCACCGAGCCCGAGGCCAAGCGCAAGATCATCGGCCGCGAGTTCATCCGCACGTTCGAGGCCGCGCAGGCCGACATCCTCGGCAGCGACCCGGCCGCCACCGTCGGCACCGAGGAGGACGGCAAGATCGCCTTCCTCGTGCAGGGCACGCTCTACCCCGACGTGGTGGAGTCCGGCGGCGGCGCGGGCACCTCCAACATCAAGAGCCACCACAACGTCGGCGGCCTGCCCGACGACCTCGAGTTCGAGCTCGTCGAGCCGCTGCGCGAGCTGTTCAAGGACGAGGTGCGTGCCGTCGGCGCCCAGCTCGGCCTCCCGGACGTGATCGTCCAGCGCCAGCCGTTCCCCGGCCCCGGCCTGGGCATCCGCATCATCGGCGAGGTCACGCGCAGCAACCTCGACATCCTCCGCGCCGCCGACAAGATCGCCCGCGAGGAGATGACCGCCGCGGGCCTCGACGGCGACATCTGGCAGATGCCGGTCGTGCTGCTCGCCGACGTCCGCTCCGTCGGCGTCCAGGGCGACGGCCGCACCTACGGTCACCCGATCGTGCTGCGTCCGGTCACCTCCGAGGACGCCATGACCGCCGACTGGGCGCGCCTGCCCTACGAGGTGCTCGAGACCATCTCCACCCGGATCACCAACGAGGTGCCCGAGGTCAACCGGGTGACCGTGGACATCACCTCCAAGCCCCCGGGCACGATCGAGTGGGAGTGATCGCTCCCTGACGCGCGAAGGGCGCCCCGGCCAGGCCGGGGCGCCCTTCGCACGTGCGGGGCCGGGGGAGCGGTCAGCGGGCGGCCTTGGCCTCCGCCTTCGCGGCCTTCTTCCGCTGGCGCTCGCGGGCCTTGGCGCGGCGCCGCAGCTGCATGATCCGCAGCGAGCCGCCGAGCGCGGTGAACAGGATGCCGGCGGCGAACGCCACCAGGATGACGACGGCCACCGGGAACGAGCCGGAGAAGGACAGGAACGTCACCGTGGTGGCCGCGGTGTTCTGCGCGACGAAGATGACGACCAGGATGAGCACCAGGCCCAGGCCGACGGTCGCGGCGTAGAACGCGCCGGTGCGGGAACGGCGCATCGGGTCGCGGTCCGGGTGGTCCTCGGCCGGCCCGGCGGTGGTGGGCTCGTGCTCGTGCGGGTCACGCGTGGCCGGCGGGGTGCCGTCCGTCGTGGGCTGCACCTCGGTGCCGGCCTCGGGGGTGCCGGGCTCGTGCTGGGTGGGCGCGTCGGTCGACGCGGTGGTGGGGTCCTGCTCGTTGCTCATCGTCTCTCCTCGTGCGTGCGCACCCCTCCTGCCCGGAGCGGGCCCGCGCAAACTCCGGGCGCGGCACAGTCTCGCGTCCTCGACGCTAGTGCGTGGCGGGGGGCGCTCCGGACACCCGACCGGTGGGTGGGTCGCCTGCCCGCGGGCCGGCCCGCGACGTTCGCCTGCCGTTCGACTGCCGGGCACCTGGTCCAGACGGGTGGCAGGGGATCAGTGACAGATCTGCGGACGCTCGCGTACAGTTCCTCTTGAACCGCTGGTGACCCGAGACGCCAGCGGTTCTCTACTTTTCCGGCACCCCGTCGGGCCTGCCGGCCCGGGGGCCGCCGAGGCCCCTGGCCAGGTCAGGCCGCTCGCCGCCGCGGACCGGGACGTTCGCCCCTCCGGCCCCCGCCCCGCCGGGAGCAGCATGAAGTCATGCTGGTCCACGAGGTGATGACGTCCCGCCCGATCTCCATCGGCCCCCGCACGCGCGTGAAGTCGGCCATGCGGCTGCTGGCGACGAACCGCCTGACCAGCCTCCCGGTCGTCAGCGCCGAGGGGCGCCTCGTCGGCATCGTCAGCGAGGCCGACCTGCTGCGCGACGCCCTCACGCCCGACGCGCGGGCCCGGCTGTGGCCCACGCACACCCCCGCCTCGTCCTGGGACGCCCAGGTCGACGACCGGCCGGCGTACGTCGAGGAGGTCATGAACACCCACGTGCTCACCGTGCACCCCAGCACCGACCTGGCCGTCGCCGTGGAGCTGCTGACCACCACGGGCGCGAAGTCGATGCCGGTGCTCGACGCCCACGACCGGGTCGTCGGCATCATCTCGCGCAGCGACGTGGTCCGGGTGCTGGCGCGCAGCGACGCCGACCTGGAGCGCGACCTGGACGCGGAGCTCCTCCAGCTGGGGCACCCGGACTGGCTGGTCGAGGTGCACGAGGGCGTGGCGCTCGTCGAGGGCCCCATGGGGCCGGGCGAGCGGGCGCTGGCCGAGCTGGCCGGCCACGACGTCCCCGGCGTCACCGAGGTGCACGTCCTCTAGGTGTGATGCCCAGCCAGGTTGGTCAGTCTGGTGATGGGGGCGGCCTTGCCGATTGCTGAGTGGGGCCGGTGGTGGTTGTACTCGTGGACCCATGCTGGCAGGGCCGCGAGGCGGGCTGACTCGGAGTTGTAGAACTTCTTGAATGCCCAGCC
>NZ_JAMOIL010000075.1 GCF_023656415.1 Nocardioides bruguierae | reverse complement strand
GATCGCGTCAGTCCCGGCCGGGGGCGCCAGCCACCCCAGATCCGGAGTCTGGCCTGCTCCGGATCGGCGCTCGCCGCGCTGACCTGCGGTGATGCGGGGGACGAGCGAGGGCCTGGCTACTCCTGCTCGCGGGGCAGGCGGCCGGTCTTCCGGCCGGCGCGGATGATCCGCTCGGCCTCGGCCCGGATGTCCTTGCCGACGCCCTGCTGCTCGAGCGCCTGGGAGCGGCGCTCCTGCTCTGCCGCGCGCTCGGCCCGGGCCTCGGGCGGCGGCCACCCGGCCTCCCGCGCCCACCGCTGGATGGTGTTCGTGGAGAGGCCGGAGACCTTGGACAGCTCGCGGTGCGAGGCGCCGTGCATGAGCGCCACGACGACGGCCGCCCTCAGTGCGGTCTCCGCCTCGTCCCGGGCCTGCTTGGCGGCCAGGACGCGCTCGGCGTCCTCGTCGGTGACCACTCCCCGAGGCATGCCCATGTCAGGAACCTAGCGACGATCGCGTCACTTCGCACAAGCGTGGCGATCATCGCGTCAGTCCCGGCCGTCGGAGG
>NZ_JAMOIL010000074.1 GCF_023656415.1 Nocardioides bruguierae | reverse complement strand
TCGGGACGGACAGAGGCGCTCCCGGCCAGCGCGAGAGTGGGCGCGCACAGGACGTCCGTGACGGCGCCCGAGCCGGGGAACAGGTCGTCCACGACATCGAGGTCGGCGTCGTACCCGAGGCCGTCCAGGACCCACCGGGTCCACGCCTCGGGCTTGCGGCCGGGGAACCCGGGCTGGACGCCCGCGACCAGGATGGGCTGCACCTGGGGCTCGCCCCGACGGCGGCCGCGGCGCCCCTCCGGGATGCGCAGGACAACAGCCTCGACGGTGGCAAGCACGCGACCCTCGCCAGCGTGCCCGTTCGGCTTGTGCCAGATCAGGGTCGTGGTGGGCACCGGGAGAGGGCGGTAGTAGTCCAGGCCGTCCATGGTGGTGGCGATCGCCCAGCCGTCGTACTCGTCCATCAGATGTTCGACCAGCGACCAGTGCGTGGCAGCGTCGTCCCACTCGCCGGCGCGGTCGTGGTGGTCCGCGGCGCGGTCGTTCATCGCCCGGGTGCCGTCCCCGTACCAACGTCGGGCGCGGGACCGCACGATCAGACGCTCGGGGCCGCCAGGCCGGTCGCGGCGGGTGGCGCGGTGAGGCGGGTACGGGGGGTCAGCGATCGCGAGCTTCATGACGAGACCTCCCCTGAGGTGGACGACGGCTCGGGACGGA
>NZ_JAMOIL010000073.1 GCF_023656415.1 Nocardioides bruguierae | reverse complement strand
GCGGGATGGGCTCGCGGAGCGACCCGGTGCGGGATGGGCTCGCGGAGCGACCCGGTGCGGGATGCCGAACTGGTCACCCTCCGAGGAGCGGGTCGGGATCGGAACTGACGACTTCGTAGTGACACGCCTGGGTATCCATCTCCACGAGCAGGTTGTCGTCACCGGCGTAGAACCTGGCCTGCTCGGGGTTGTCACCGGCGAAGGCCCTGATCGCATCCATGGAGTTCCAGAAGGAGACCGTGGTGATTTCCACCAGATCCTCCTGTGGGCGCCTCAGCACGAGAACACCCAGGTTGCCCGGGGTGTCCCGGTACTCGCGGACGCCGGTCTCTGCCTGGTGCTGGAGATACTCTTCGGCGTCCTGGACGCGAACCGCGCCGCGCCAGGTTCGGATGATCATGCGGGTCTCCTCGACTTAGCGCAGTACGCAGAAGTGATTGCCCTCAGGATCGGCCAACACCGTCCAGCTGCCGTGCTGGCGGACCTCCGTGGCGCCGGCTGCGACGAGCCGGGCTACCTCGGCGTCGTGGTCTTCTTGGGCATCGACGTCGACGTGCCATCGGCCATGGGCTGCGCCTAGAGCGTGTCTGCTTAATCCGGGCGTGGTGGTCGGCGATGGTTGACACATGTCGCGTGTGGCAGTGCTGAATGACGCTCAGTGGGAGCG
>NZ_JAMOIL010000072.1 GCF_023656415.1 Nocardioides bruguierae | reverse complement strand
GTCGGCTTCCTGGATGCCGGCGATGAACAGCGACAGGCCAGCACCGGCGGCCAGGGTCCGGGTCATGGTCCGGGCAGCGGAGGTGACGGCCTCGGTGCGGGTCTCGAAGCGGGCGGCGAACCCGGAAGCGATGTCGGCGGCACGACCGAACGCCATCAGGGCGGCGGTGCCGGCCAGCAGCGGCCCACCGATGGGGCTGTCGGCGATCTGCCCGACGAGCTCGACGAACTGGGTCAGCACCGGCAGGAGCGCCTCGCCGACGGGGCTCGCGGCCCGGCCCACGGAGATCAGGGTGCTGGCGGTGGTGCCGAGGAGGTCGAGGACGTCGGGGCCGGTGTCGCGGACGTACTCGATGAAGTCGCGGTACCCGTCGGTGGCGGTCAGCTCGGTCGCCCAGTCGGCGAACGCGCGGGTCATGTCCTCGAACCCGAACGTGAAGTCCCGCGACAGGGGCGCGAGGCCGGCCATCAGCTGGCCGAGGCCGACGACGACGTTGCCGGTCGACCGGGCCCAGGAGTCCATCATCGGGACCGTGTCGGAGCGGACGTAGGAGATGAACGCCTCCATGTCGTCACCGACGAGTGCCGCGGCGGCGTCGTCAGCGAGGCGGCCGAGGGTGGCGGCGAGGTCGGAGACGAAGCTGGTGACGGCCGGGACGTCGGTCTGGAGCCGGTCCAGGGCGGACTCGACGCCGGGGAACAG
>NZ_JAMOIL010000071.1 GCF_023656415.1 Nocardioides bruguierae | reverse complement strand
TGTGATGCCCAGGCACGTTGGTCGAGATCGTGTGACGACACGGTCTGAGGTGTAGGTGGACGAAGGCCTCCCGGGTGTGGAGTGGAGCTGTCTAGGAACCGCTCCGCCACCAAGGAGGCCTTCGTGTCCCACGCTACCCATGCCAACGCTGCATTGACCCCACGGGCGCGGCTGCGTCTTGCGCGTCTGGTCGTCGACCAGGGCTGGCCGCTCGCTCGTGCTGCCGAGCGGTACGACGTCTCCTGGCGCACCGCGAAGAAGTGGGCCGACCGGTACCGCGACGAGGGCCCGGCCGGCATGCTCGACCGGTCCTCAGCGCCACACCGACAGCCGAACCGGACACCGGCACCAGTCGTACGCAAGATCGTGCACCTGCGGTGGAAACAACGACTGGGGCCAGTCGAGATCGGTGACCGGCTCGGCATGCCTGCCTCGACCGTGCACGCGGTCCTGGTCCGCTGCCGGATCAACCGACTCACCCACCTCGACCGCGCCACCGGGGAGCCGATCCGCCGCTACGAGCACGACCACCCCGGGGACCTGATCCACGTCGACGTCAAGAAGCTCGGCAAGATCCCCGACGGTGGCGGGTGGCGCTACCTCGGTCGCCAGCAAGGCGACAAGAACCGCTCGTCGACTGCTGCGCGCACAGGTGGGCGCAACAAGTACGGCCACGCGCTGGTCGGGACCTGCTACCTGCACACCGTCATCGACGACCACTCCCGGGTCGCCTACGTCGAAGCACGTGAGGAC
>NZ_JAMOIL010000070.1 GCF_023656415.1 Nocardioides bruguierae | reverse complement strand
CTAGAGCGTGTCTGCTTAATCCGGGCGTGGTGGTCGGCGATGGTTGACACATGTCGCGTGTGGCAGTGCTGAATGACGCTCAGTGGGAGCGGATCGAGTCGTTGATGCCGTCCTCGGATGGCCAGCGTGGTCGGCCGTTTCGTGATCACCGGCAGGTGGTCGAGGCCATCGTCTACCGGTTCCGCACGGGTATCGCATGGCGTGACCTTCCAGAGTCGTTCGGGCCGTGGCAGACGATCTGGGAGCGGCACAAGCGCTTCTCGACCGACGGCACTTGGGACAAGATCCACGCCCGACTGGTTGCCGAGGCCGACGCCGCGGGCGAGGTCGACTGGACAGTGTCGGTCGATTCCACGATCAACCGTGCTCATCAACATGCCACGACGTTGGGTCGGGTCGAGGTCCCGGCCGGTCGCCGCACAGGGGGCTGAGTCGAACTACATGAATCTGTGCGGCAGCCTGCGAGAGGAGCCGCCAGATCACGCACTCGGACGGTCCCGCGGAGGGTTGTCGACCAAGATCCACCAGCTCGTCGACGGTCGTGGTCGTCCGCTCGTGATCGCGCTGACGCCGGGCCAGGCCGGGGACTCCCCGATGCTCAAGCCGTTGCTCGCAGACCTGGCGGTGGCCCGGCTCGGCCCTGGTCGTCCGCGCACCCGGCCCGACGTCGTGGTCGGCGACAAGGCCTACTCCTCCCGAGCGATCCGCACCGAGCTGCGCAGTAGACGGATCCGAGCTGTCATCCCACAACCCAGCGACCAAATCGCCCACCGCAAACGACGCGGCGCCCAAGGCGGCCGACCACCCGCCTTCGACGCCACCTCCTACAAGGGCCGCAACGTGGTCGAGCGGTCCTTCAACGACCACAAGCAGTGGCGAGGGATCGCCACCCGCTACGACAAGCTGGCTGTCGTCTACCGAGGCGGCGTCGTGCTCCGCACCATCACCATCTGGCTACGCGAATAACCAGACACTCCCTAG
>NZ_JAMOIL010000069.1 GCF_023656415.1 Nocardioides bruguierae | reverse complement strand
GCTTGGGTTCATGCGGTGGTCGCAACACCTAGCCCTGGAGGGGTGTATGGGTGTCGGAGGCCGGCCGCGGGTACGGCGGAGCGTCGAGAGAGCTTTCTGGGAGCTGGTTCCTGAGCATCGGTCCTGGCTTGATGCCGGAGCGGCGCTTGGAGTGTCGGATCGGATCGTGCTGCGTTGGTTGACCGAGTCTGGCGGCGTGAAACCGAGACTGGTGGAGCCGTCCAGGTCGTTGAGCTATGCGGAGCGGTGCCGCATCGAGGCGCTGCATGCCGCGAAGGTCCATCCCGCAGAGATCGCGAGGAGGTTGGGGCGTCACCGGTCGACGATCACGCGGGAGCTGGCCCGCAACGCCACCGCTCGGGGTCCGAAAGACAACTACGGTGCGGTCAACGCACAGAGCAAGGCCGACCGGCGTGCTCGGCGTCCCAAGCCCGCGAAGTTGGCCACCAGCCTGCGGCTGCGGCACGAGGTGCAAGATCGACTGGGACAGAACCACAGCCCCGAGCAGATCGCCCGGCGACTGCGTGAGGACTTCCCCGACGATGCGGAGATGCGGGTGTCGCACGAGACGATCTATCAGTCGTTGTACGTGCAGTCCCGAGGCGGACTGAAGCGAGAACTTGCCCGCCACCTGCGCACCGGCCGCACGCTACGCAAACCCCACCGCCAGCCAGATCAGCGCCGGCAGCGGTTCGCGGGGATGGTGATGATCAGCGAACGGCCTCCTGAGGTCGAGGATCGCGCGGTCCCGGGGCACTGGGAAGGTGATCTGATCCTCGGATCCACTCAGTCAGGGTCCGCGGTCGGGACGCTGGTCGAGCGCAGCACCCGGTTCGTGATGCTGCTGCACCTGCCGGGCGGCCACACCGCCGACATAGTCCAGGAAGCGATGGTGGCGAAGATGGCCATGCTGCCCGAGCAGCTACGTCGATCACTGACCTGGGACCAGGGCTCGGAGATGGCTCACCATGTCCAGATCGCGGAGGCCACCGGACTGTCGATCTACTTCTGCGATCCACACTCGCCTTGGCAGCGGGGCAGCAACGAGAACACCAACGGCCTGCTGCGCCAGTACCTCCCCAAGAGCGAGGACCTCTCGTTCTACGGACCCGGGATGCTCGATCAGATCGCCGCCGAGCTCAACGCCCGTCCTCGCAAGACACTGAAGTGGCGCACCCCCGCGGAGGAACTCGACGCACTACTGTCGGG
>NZ_JAMOIL010000068.1 GCF_023656415.1 Nocardioides bruguierae | reverse complement strand
GAGGGCGACAGCGGCCCAGGACACACGCGGGTGGGGAACCCACCACGGACGGGCTCAGCCGCCGTGGTGGTCGAGGTCCAGACGCTGGCGACGAGGGACGGGCTCCCCCGGTGCCGGGAGACCACCGCTGTCCTCGTCCAGGTCAACGGCGGTTGACGGAGAGCAACGAGGCACGCCCTCCGGGCGCATGCTGCCGCGCAGCGGTCAACCCAGTCGCGCAGCCGCGGCTCTCAGATCGGCCAGGAGCGCCGGCCAGCACTCCGAGCAGGCCCCCGCGACCCTGCCGGCCCCGAAGTCCATCCAACGGCTCACAGGCGCCCTCAGGCAGCCCCCACACAGCCCCGCACGCCGCGCTGCACGCCGACGACGCCGTGACGCGCTCACGAGAGCCCCCAGATCCGGAGCCACGGCACCCACGAGTCCCCTGCGCCCGTCGCGCCCGTTCTCGCGGCTCCGCCGCTTGCGAGCGGCCGCGACGGCCCCAGGACCCGCGCGGGTTCAGCGAGCTGCGGGACCGGGAGACCCGACGCATGGGCGACCAGACGCCACCCCTCGAGGCTCATCGAGCCGTCTCCACGAAGTAGATCCCCGGGAGCGGGTGCGCCTGGCGGTAGGCGTTGCGCCCCATCCCGTCGAAGAACTTCGTCGACCAGTGCGCCGCGCGGCCCCCGTTGATGTCCATGTGCTCGGTCAGCGACCCCTCGCCCTGGTCGAGGCCCTTGGCCACGTACCGGAGGACGCCCTTGCCGAGGTAGTCCACCGCCGCGCGGGCGGACTCGATCTGCGTCGAGCCGTACGGCCACGAGGCGTCGAGGACCTCCATCGGGATCTTCCTCGGCCCGTGCTGCACGACGTGCGCGTGCTTCATGCCGGTGTCGGAGCCGCGCTCGATCACCCACAGGCCCTCACCGGCGACGCCGTGCCGCTGGAGGTTCCTCCGCCACGCCTTCATCGCGTGGCGGGTCTCGTCCCAGCCCTCGGGGCACCGCGTCAGCGTGATGAACCGCAGCCGGTTCTCCTGCTCGACCGCTCGACGTGCCAGGGCGAAGGTCTGCGCCGAGACCTGCCGCGAGCACCTGCGGCACCGGGCGTTCTTGCAGGTGGGTCGCCAGGCGACCTCGCCGGTCGTGCGGTCGAACGCCACAGCCCCCGCGAGGGGGCACTCATCGTCGCGCAGCGACCAGCCGACGCCGTCGGGATCGGCGGGCTCTGGCGCTGACGCCATACGTCCTTCTAAGACA
>NZ_JAMOIL010000067.1 GCF_023656415.1 Nocardioides bruguierae | reverse complement strand
AGCTCCTCAACCGCCGCAAGTGGAGGACCCGAGTCGAACTCGCGAACGCGATCTTCGAGTACATCGAGATCTTCCACAACCGACAACGCCGTCACTCCGCGCTCGGCTACCAGACCCCGATCGAGTATGAGCTAGCCTCACCCACAGACACCGTTCCCGCCTGAGGACTCATCACGCCGAATGGAAACCAGGCTGTAGGGCAGGTCATCTGATCTGCGTTGATGTGTGTCGACGCTGGAAGGATGTGGACCATGCCGAAGGCGTTTCCCAAGGAGTTCCGCGAGGACGTGATCCGGGTCTACCGCGACTCCGATGCCTCGGTGGCCCAGGTAGCGAAGGACTTCGGCATCTCGCCGTCGTGCCTGAAGCGCTGGATCACCATCGACGACCGCAACTCGGCCACTCCGTCGCCCGCTGGACGGGCCGCCAACGAGTCCGACGCGCTGCGTGAGGCGAACAAGCGGATCAAGCTCCTCGAGCAAGAAGTCGAGGTGCTCCGCCGCGCGGCTGCCTACCTCTCCCAGGCACACCTGCCGGGAAAATGATGTACCCGCTCGTCCGCGAGCTGGCCGCTGACGGGATCCCCGTCGCGGTGACGTGCCGGGTCCTCAAGATCGCTCGCCAGCCCTACTACCGCTGGCTCGCGAACCCGGTCACCGACGCCGAGCTGACCGTGGCGTACCGGGCCAACGCGCTGTTCGACGCCCACCGCGACGATCCCGAGTTCGGCTACCGGTTCCTCCTCGACGAGGCCCGCGAAGCCGGTGAGCCGATGGCAGAACGCACCGCGTGGAGGATCTGCTCCGACCTTGGCTGGTGGTCGGCGTTCGGGAAGAAGCGCGGGCGCAACGGCAAGAAGCCAGGTCCGCCGGTCCACGACGACCTGGTGGAACGGAACTTCACCGCCGACGCTCCGAACGCGCTGTGGCTCAGCGACATCACCGAGCACTGGACTCGCGAGGGCAAGCTCTACCTCTGCGCGATCAAGGACGCCTACTCCAACCGGATCGTCGGCTACTCGATCGACTCACGCATGAAGTCGCGGATCGCGGTCGCTGCGCTCGACAACGCCGTCGCGCGTCGCAACGCCGAAGGCGCGGGCGTGGCCGGCTGCGTCCTGCACACCGACCGCGGGTCGCAAGGTGGATTCAACTGGTCGTCGCAACACCTCGTGATGGAGGTGTGGAGTGGTACGTCGTCAGCAGGCCGCCGATCGAGCGATCCAGCCGAAGCGGCGGTCGCCTGGTCATCCGAAGTTCCAGAGGCAT
>NZ_JAMOIL010000007.1 GCF_023656415.1 Nocardioides bruguierae | reverse complement strand
CGCTGGCCATCCGAGGACGGCATCAACGACTCGATCCGCTCCCACTGAGCGTCATTCAGCACTGCCACACGCGACATGTGTCAACCATCGCCGACCACCACGCCCGGATTAAGCAGACACGCTCTAGCGCCCGCTCACTTCAGGCCGGACGAGCGCACAACCCACCCCAAGGGCTACTTCAACGTGGGCGGGCGCAGTGAGACCTGAGCCACTCTCTGCTTCCGGTAGTTCACGCTCCGAGACTGTTACCGACGCCAGCGAGCTCGTCCGCTCACTGACTACGCGACGTGAGCCCCTGTAGGGACAATGGTCACGGCGGTCGCGGCAGATCCCTCGCCAACACGGAGATGACTCCGGGCACGCGCTCCGCGGATGGTGCCGAATAGGCACGTGGCGAGACCTCACAATCTCGCTGCCGTCCCACGATCAGTCCTCAGCCGATCAGCGAACGCCTGAGAGGCGATGATCGCCTGGACAGAGGATCCCGACCATGCAGTTCCTCCTCGGGCAGTCGGCACTCCAGCAGCAGTCAAGTCAGCCGCTATCGCACGCAGCGACCGACCAGAGGATCGACCGTGGGCGATGCGATCCAGGACTCCAGCAGGAACCACGCTCGGCCGTCCCAGGCGCACGCCTGCCGCCTTCTTGGCTGCAAGCGCATCCTTCGTCCGCTGGCCGATGATGCGTCGTTCCCATTGCGCAGCCGAAGCCATCACGGACGCCAGGAACTCACCGGCCGGGGTGCTCACGTCGATACCGAGGTCAAGCGCCACTAGATTCCACCCACTGCACTGAGCCCGGGCCATGAGTTCAGCGAAATCCAGGAGGCTGCGAGACAAGCGGTCGAGCTTGGCTACCACCAAGGTGCCCGCCTGCCCGGACTCCACTGCTTCCAGAGCCTCCGCAAGGGCGGGGCGGTTGGCGATGGACTTCCCGCTGACACCTGCATCCGTGTAGGTCTCGAGCAAGGTCCAGCCACGTCGGGAGACCTCAGCCCCGATGCTGTCCTGCTGGGAATCCAGCCCCGCGCCGCTGGCAACCTGGTCGCCTGTCGACACACGGGTGTAGGCCACCACGACGCCAGGGTCGGCTACCTTCGATTTCTTGGCCACGTCGGGTTCCTACCAAACGCCGAACGGAAAACGGAGGATTCGCGTTCATGTTCCCATGCTCAGGTTTTCCATAGACGGGGCGGCCAGGTTAGGCACAAGACACAGAAAGGGTCCACAGACATCGTCTGCGGACCCTTTCCCGGTCAGCCCTGGCTCTCACTCATCGTGGGGTCACGACGCACCCACCGGTCCTATAGCAAACAAGACTCGACCAAGCAGTATCCCGCCGAGAGTTGGGGCAGCGAGACTCGTCACGCTACGAAGCGTCTCAGGCCAGCCCACCACCCTCAGCATGCGGACCTGATTCGGACTGCTGCATCTAACATCACGAACTCGTCAACACCCCCACGCTCATAAGTGACTTTGATGCCACCGAAACTACCGCCAGTCTTTGCGACTTGGAGCCCGAGAGCAACGCCCCACTCTGTATTAGCTCCCAATTCCCCAGAAGTCGCCTCTCGCCGAAGCTCCCACGCTGGGGTTAGAAACTTGTCCTTCGGTGGGTAGGATTCGCCAGTGCTGACGTAGATAGGAGTGTCCTGGTCGACGTATGGAACGAGCATGACCTCAATCACCGAGACGTCTTCACTAGCGACGAGCTGCACATCCGTGACGTGAACAGGGTCTTCGCCGACCACTAGACGACGATCACCAACGGTACTCGTCAAGTCCGATTGCAAGGGCAGGCAAAGGCCGCCGCTGGAAACAGCGGATAATTCTATCGCATCCCCCGCTACCTCACCTGATTGGCTGCACGAAACCAGAGCGCCAAGGATCGCTAGAACTGCCGAGCTGAGCACTGCCTTGCGCATCATCAGTACGAGCGAGGCTTCACTACAAGCATGCGAGGAGAGTCCCCAGGATCGCCGTGAGTTCCGCACAACTTTCTCGTCTTATTGAAGACGAAGTTGACCTGCGAGGTACTGCTGAAGCCGGTCCGCGATGAGAGGTCGATGCCAATCTTGCCGCCAAGCTTAGCGCCATTAGTCCATGTGATCGCATGCTGCTCCTCGGATTCCGACTCGGAACCTGCAGCATATGGCACACAGTAGGACCGACTCGGGTCCGGCGGGACTGCCCCACGGGCTTCGGGCGCCCCTCCTGAAAAGTTGGTGGCCTTGACGGTTACCTCCTTGGTGGGGCCGGGGCTGTGATAAATCACGCAGTACTTGGAGAAGCGGAAGTACGTATCGAAATACTCCGATGTCTTCTTGCCGATCCGCCCAAACTTGACCGTGCTTGTCGACTTTCGATTGACCGAGCCAGAGCTTGTGAAGCTTCCGAACTTACCGGTCCCAGAAACTCCGACACCCAAGGTGCTCTCAGTTCCGCTCTTGTAAATGACTCGCCCGGTCACGCCGTAGGCGTCGAGTAGCACGCTGCCGACGTTGACGCGTCGCTTTCCGAGATCTTTCTCGGAGTAGGAGCAGGTATAATTGGTTTCATCGGTCGTCGCGTCAGAGGCGACTACCTGCTGCCTGGAACTCACCACCACGCTCTGCGCACCACGCTCAACTTCGGTTGCGTAGTCCTCACTAGAGTCCGTGGCCGTTAACGAACCTCGGAGATTCGAGGAATCACCAGTCTTGAGTTCGACGTCGATGGAGTTGGCAGAAAGCGACAGGTCGGTTCCGACCAAGAGACCGTCACGAGCCACGTGCCTGGCCGACGCGATCTCATCAGCCCCTACCTGCATTGACCCGTGAAGGGTAGTGAACTCGCCGTCCGCCCCTTGCAGTACAATTGTGTAGTCGCGGCTTTGCCCCACTACAAGATTTGCAGCGCGCGCGCGAGCCGTGTCGGCCACCAAGTCAAATGAACCATCCTCGTCCGTGACCGCCTTCGCGATTGGCTTCAGGACAACTCCACCTTCGCCGGACATCGCGCTGACTTCCTCATCAGTCGGCCAGACTTCGAAAGTGACCGCCGCACCTGCTAGGAGACGACCTTGGCCGTCACGGGCGGTACCATGAGCCAGTTCAGCCCCTGCGGCCTGCTGCGAATCTGCAATTCTAGGCAGCCAATGATCCGCCCTGCTTCCCCACGCGGGCCCGAGACCTGCTGACTCAGCTTGGGCCTCAGCGCCAACTGTTCCTGGGATTGTCGAAAATGCTGCTGCCGTGGCGGTCGTCACAGCCAGGGTGGCGACCGCGCTGATCCTTCGAATTTTTCTCATGAAACTTCCCCGAGTTTTTCCTGAATTGGACCACTCGGACCCTACGCACGAGCTCAGGATGACGTCAAGGTGGGAAGGACAACGAACTCGGTCACCTCTTGCACACTCAGGTGCCCCGCGGCTGCTGGTCTCCGCGGTCTCGAGATGGAAGGGTGACCACGACGACCGCGGGCGCGGTTAAAGGTCACCGACGCCCGCGGCCGAGGGTTTAGAATTCGGGCAGATCGAGAAGGTAGCTTGGCTCGGCCCAGACTCTATGCGAGTCGATGAATGACTTTATGTCGTCCATCACGAAGAGGCACTTGCGCCCTATCTTGACGTGCGTGATCTTGTTCTTCGCGATGAGTCGCTCCACGTACCGACCGTCTACTCGAAGAATCTCTGCGAGCTCCTCGCGAGTTCGGAGATCGGGGGCGGGAGCGCGGTAGGTCTTGATGAGTTCGGGCGCAGCGGGTTTTTTAGCGGCCATCGTGGCCTCCTTCTCAGTTGGAGTTGCCCGCAAGGTAGGCCGCCCAAATGGATAGCGTCGCGTGCTACTTCCCGCAACTAACGTGATACCAGTCACGTCCGATCTGTCCATCCGCACCCGCGTAGGAGGCCCCACCAACCACAGCTACCTCGATGTCAGCAAGCCCACGCTTGGACTTCTCGGGCTCCGATCCAAGTGAGGGAGATGGCGGGCCCTCCAGTCAGCAGCACGCTGGACTTGGCCGGAGGGGGCGATGACGCAGCCCGAGACGCTAGGGGTCCCACCGTGTCTGACTCCGCCGCATGACTCTGGCTCATCAGCGACCCCAACATCGACAACTTCGCACGTCCACCAGCGGGCACGGACGCTACCGCACCAGCACGGGTGCGGTTAGGCGGGGCACCCGATCATGTCCCCGCTCATCCGCGGAAGGCCGGACCCGAGTAGGCGGAGGCGGCGTCGGCCAGAGGCCCGGTCACCTCAGCAGGGCCAACTTGGGGAAACGCCTAGCGTTCGCACACGCCATGGTCTCCTTGCTCGGCGACGGTAGTGACGAGGTTCGTCTACTCGCTCCAGACAATTCCTCCCTAGGTGTGCGGCGCCCCTGGACGTCGGCGATCGCCCGCTCTCCCTACGCGATCCCCCTGATCAATCAGTACGGCCGATTCGGCACTGTGGCGCTGGACTTCGATGCCAAGCTCGGCGAGCCGGGTGACGCCGCGAGGGACGGTGACGCTCTGTGTGCATTGCTGACGAAGGCAGGCATACCCGCGGTAATTACCCGCAGTGGCCCGACTGAGGGCCGGCACGTTTTCTTCGTTGTTGCGGGCCCCGGTGTAGACGTTGAGACGACCAGGCTTCTCGTCCGGCGGCTCATCTCGCTCGGTCTCACAACGCTGGACCCTTCCTGCATGTCCAGTGCCCAGGCCTGCATTCGTCCCCCAGGCGCCCCGCATCGGGCGGGGGGCTGGTCCTCACCGCTGATGACATGGGAGACAGCTGGGGACCGTCTTCGGCGAGACCGGCCGGACGCGCCTCGACGGGCGGACGTGGTGGCGTTCGTGGACTGCCTAGCGTCAGCTTCTGACCTGCGGCTCGACCTCCGCCCCGTCTCGTCCGGGACCCCCGAGGACGACGTATCGGCATCTGGTACGAGATACGCCTCAGGTTCAGAACATCTGCAGGCAATGGCAACAATGGAAGTCCGAAGGGGTCGACAGGTTGAGGATCTTGTCGCCGCAGTCTCCGGGCTGGAGGTGTCCCATCCAATCGCCCTGCACTTGGCCGGAAAATCACCTTCGCAGCGGCAAGCCACGATTCAGCGTTCGTACAGAAAGGCCGTGCACTGGGTGGCGATGAATCCAGCCGCGCACCAAGCCGAGCAGGACGACCAGACGATCATCGATCTTTGGCAGCTATACGACCTGACAATGGTGCCGAAGCCCATGGCAGGGATAGCCGTCACGATGCTCAACGAGGCGGTCAGGAACGGCAGCAAGCTCGTCGGGATGAGCAACCGCCGGGCCGCCGAACTGGCTTCCGTGTCGGCCCCCACCGCGCGGAGAGGACTCCAAGCCGCGGTGGACGCGGGCCTCCTATCCATCGCAGACGGCGGGGCGGGTGTGAAGGCAACGCGTTACAGGTTGAATCATCCGGATCTGTGGGCTCCGGCGGTGCGTGACGCAGTAGGCCCTTCCTCTGCAAGAGGGGGCGTGAAGTTGCCTACTGCGTCAGGGACCGCCGAAACTGAGGCAGTGGCTCTCGGCCTCGACGTAGGCGCCGAACTGTGGTTCAGCGCTGCGCTGGGACACGCACTCCGACAGGTCTATCTCACGCTCGCACGCCTCACGCCTCACGGCTACCGGCGATCCGGTCCCCACCATCGCAGTCGCTGCGGGAGTCGGGAAATCCGATCGGCAAGTCCGCGACGACCTGCGTCGGCTCCAGGAGGTGGGGCTAGCTCGCAACCTTGGCAGGTCGGTAGGCTGGGTCGCCGAGTCACGGGAAGTATCAGCAGTGACCGATGAAATTGGCCTCAGTGATCTCGCCGAGCAGCTTCGTCAAACACACAGCGGCCAGCGGCGGGCCAACGCGCTGCGGATCGTCTCCTACCGAATTGGCAAGGCGTTTGGTGAGCACCCTGGCGAGGACGAGCCGAGGGGATACCTCACCTCCGTACGCTGCCTGCCCAAGGGCGGCGCCCGACGCCATTCTTGCCGCCTGGTTCGTCATGAGATGCGCAGTCCAGAGCGCGACAACCCCACCTGCTGTCTCTCGCGCAGGTCCCGTTCCGCCAGCGTCCGCTCCCGCCACACAATTTGTACGCGATCCGTGTCGAGCCCTCGCCCACGGCGACCGGTCCCGCTGATACGCACGGCATCGACATGCCCAAGCAGTAATTGTCGGCGGCTCTCGACGTCCCGAGTGCGAGCCCAATCCTGAATCAGTGCAAAGGTCGTCACCCGATAGACCGGCTCCCCGCTCACGGCGGCTATCGCCTCTGCCCTGGTCCGCTTCTGTGACTCCAAACGCTCGAGCACGGCTTGGCTGTCCACAGAGTCACGGGTCAGCAGTAGCGCCGTTTCGTTGATCTCTGCGTCAATCTCCGCGACCAGCTCAAGGTCCGGTCCAGAGTCCTGGCGTACTGAGACGATGGATCTCTCGGCACCTCTTTCCTCGAGCACTCGATCCACCACGTACATCTCGAGCAGGGGACGGTTAATCCCCACAGGCTGTTGGCAACCCTGATGCTGGCATCGGTACTGCTTGTACTTCCCGGCGGCCGTGGCGCGATACAGCAGCCCATCACATGACGCACACCGGACGATGCCATAGAGGAGTGCCGGCTCCCTGCCCTCGCGTTGGCGGCTGCCTGGCCGTTTGGCCCCGTCCAAAATCGCGAGGAGACTTCGACGCTCCGCTGGGCTGATGATGGCGACGCTGGGGTCGACTACAGGCATTCCGTCGTCGCCCCTTAAGAGATCGCTGTCGTATACGGTCATCCCGGCCAGGGTCGGCGAGCGCAGGATTGCTTCAACCGAAGCCTCGTGCCAGCGCGCGCTGACAGGCGGCTCGGATCGATCGGCACCAGCACGTCGCCTCGGGCGGGTCTCAACTCCGGTCTCGGTCAGCCACTTCCTCATCGAGTACAACGAGTGGCCCTGCAACGCGCGACTCACAAGTTCACTGACCACGCCGATCCGTTGCGGGTCGTGCGCAAGCACGTAGCCGTCGCCCCGGGGGCTCGGCACGTTGCGCCATCCGAACGTGGGCTTCCCACCCGGCCGGAGACCAGCGCGTATTTTGGCTGACCGTGCAGCCCGCACTCGCGAAGCCATCTGTGCGGCCTCAAACTCGGCAAAGGCAGCGACTACCGTGGTCATCATCTTGGCGTGGGAGCTGGTCATGTCAACTGAGCCATCGACGGCGACGACGCCGGCTCCTTGCGCTTCCAACCACCGCTGGGTCTCCAGGAAGTCGAGCGTATTCCGCGCCAGGCGATCCATCTTCCAGATGACGACTGCGTCGAAGGAGCCAGCCACTTCCGCAAGAGCCTGCCAACCCTTGCGTTCAAGCGGAGCCTGCCTAGTCGCAGAGACTCCGTCGTCCTGAAACTCCCCGACGACCTCCCAACCCCGAGCCTCGCAGAAGCTTCGCCCGCTTTCGAGCTGGCGTGGGATCGAGATGGAGGTGTCCTTGCTGGCTGACAGCCGGGCATACACGACTGCCTTCTTAGTCATGAGCGGTACTCTACGCTGGAGACTAGGTACGACCAGCAGTACCTGCACAAGAACCCCTACGGCTACCGCTGCCACGCGAACACGGGCGTGCCGTTCCCGGCGTGAGCGGGTCGGCCCCGCAGCCGGTCGTCACGCTCTGCGGCTCCTGGCGCTTCGCGGCCGAGATGGAGCGGCTGACTGCCGAGCTGACCCTGGCCGGCCACGTGGTGCTGGCCCCGGTGGCGGTCCCCCGCGAGCCCACCCCGGACGAGCGCGAGCGCCTCGCCGACGTCCACCTGCGCAGGGTGGCGATGGCGGACGAGGTGCTCGTCGTCGACGTGGGCGGCTACCTCGGGGAGAGCACCCGCCGCGAGGTCGAGCACGCCCGCGCGTGCGGGGTGCCGGTGCGGTTCCTCTCCGACCAGGCCCCGGCCTGACCGCTCAGCCGCGGAACCACGTGGTGGTGGACGTCGGCACGAAGCCCAGTCCGGTGTAGAGCCCGCCCGCAGCCTGGCTGCTCCACGAGACCTTGGCCCGGGCGAGCCCACGGGCCGCGGCCAGCGCCAGGCCGTGCGCGAGCACCGCGCGCGCCAGGCCGCGGCGCTGGTGCGCCTCCTCGACCCGCACCGGCTCGACGAGCGCGACGCCGGTGACCGGGTCCGGCCAGAGCAGCGCGTAGCCGGCGACCGAGCCGTCGGGGGCCAGCGCGACGAGGTCGAGCGCGGGGTCGTACAGCGACGTCGCGGTCAGACCGTCGGCGACGTCCGGGCCGTTGCGCAGCGCGAGGTGGTGCCGACCGCTGAGGTGCTCCCGGCTGCTCAGGCGGTATCCCTCGGCCAAGGCGGCGACCGGCAGGGCCGCGGTGAGGTCGAGCCAGCCGGTGTCGTCCCCGTGGCCCGCGACGAGGCCGAGCCGTGCGGCCTGGGCCCGACCGACCGCGTCGTCGTCCGCCACCGGCACCTCCACGGCGCCCTCCCCGGCAGCGGCCCGGGCCTCGGCCAGCGCTCGGTCCCACACGTCCGCCGGGTCGGCCGAGGAGCCCTGGGTCACCACCGGGTCGCACTGCCAGGCGTCGTCCTGCTCGGCCGTGAGCAGCACCCCCGCGACCGGCTCGCGCCCGGAGAACCAGAAGGTGGTCGGGACGTCGTCGGAGGGCCGCGGTCGGCGCGACCACCACTGCGGGTCGGCCGCCTCCCAGACCCCACCGACCGGCTCGGCCACCCGGGCGGCCTGCAGCAGGTGGGTGGCGGCGTCGAGGCGCTCGGAGCCCGACAGGGCCTCCTCGCGCAGGGGTCGCTGCGACGTCATGGCCCCACCCTCGCGCAGGACCCCGGTCGACGGCACCGGGTTATCGGCCCACCGGGTCACCGGCGCCGTGGCTCAGCCCTCGGCCCCGAGGAACGCTCGGACAGCCGGCCAGCAGCCCGGGGCGTGCAGGACGTTCGCGTGGTCGGCCTGTGGCAGGTCCACCACCTGGGTGCCCGGCGGCAGCGCAGCCAGGAGGGCGTCGGTGCGGGCAGGCCGCACCACGGTGTCCTCTCCTGCGCGCACCACGAGCACGGGTGCGGTGACCCGCGGCGCGAGCGACGCCGAGTCGAAGGTGTCGGCCACCAGTCCGCCCCACCTGCCGGCGTGGTCCCGCGCCACCGCCGCCACGGAGTCGAACGGGGTCACCATGACCAGCGCCGAGAGGGCCCGTCGCGCGGCCACTTGGACGGCGACGCCGCTGCCCAGGCTGCGACCGATGACGACGACCGGGTGCGCGGGGTACCGGCGCGCCGCCTCGTCCACCACCGCGCAGGCGTCCTCCACCAGCGCCCGCTGGGACGGCCTGCCGCTGCTCGCGCCGTAACCGCGATAGGCCATCAGGTGCACCGCGTGCCCGGGCAGCTCCTCGCTCAGGACACCACGTTGCGCGCCCACCTCCTCCGCGTTGCCCCCGAGGTAGACGACGGCAGCCGGCGCATCCGGATGTGTGACCCACCCCCGCAGCACGGCTCCGGGCACCCTCAGCGCCACGTCAGTGACCGAGACCGGGACCCGCGTCTCCCGGCGCGGGAACACCAGGGGACGGGTCAGGGGCGTCGCGAGCGCGGGAAGCAACGGCACGTCGCTGACGCTAGTGCGGCCATGCCGGTGCGGCCGGCCGAAACGTCGGTCACGGCCGTGATCGCCGTCGGGGAACCGGAACAACGCGGGCGGACGGCGGCGGGCGGCCGTGTCGGCGCAGGTCAGCGAGGTGCGGGCCGGCCGGTGCGGGCGTTGTTCCGGTCCGACGACGCGGCGACCCTGGCGCCCCACCCTGGCGCCCCACCCTGGCGCCCCACCCTGGCGAAGAGGCCCCGGACGCGGGAGAGTGCCCGGCATGACCCAGTACCTGATCTTCTTCAACCAGCAGTGGGTCGGCGACCACCCGGCCGAGTGGTTCGCCGAGCGCGGCCCGCTGGCCCGCGCGGCCGTCGAGGAGATGCGCGAGGCCGGCGTGCTCGTCTTCGCCGGCGGCCTGGAGGAGGACCCGGCCGAGGGCTTCAGCGCCGACGCCACCTCCGGCGAGCTGACGTTCAGCACCGGCCCCTACCGCCAGACGCCCGAGTTCGTGGGCGGGATGACCATCGTCGACGTCCCGGGCGAGGACGAGGCCCGCTACTGGGGCGGCCGGGTGGCCGAGGCGTGCGGCTGGCCGCAGGAGGTGCGGCCGTTCAAGGGCTGACCTCCCGACCCCGGCCACCGGCGCAGGTCAGGGCAGCCGCAGGTAGACCTCGTCCGCGTCGTGCGCGAAGGGCGTCTCCCAGGCGGTGAACCCGGCCGCGGCGCACAGCGACGCCATCACCGTGTTCTCGGCGCGGTGGCTGGTGGCGACCATCTCGACGGACGGCACCCGCCGGGCCCGGGCCACGACCGCGTCCAGCAGCGCCCGCCCGTAGCCCTGCCCGCGTTGCTCGGGCGCGACCATCAGCCGCAGCACGAACCCGACGCCACCGCGCGCCTCGAGCACCGCGAACCCGACCGCCGGGGCCGCGGGCACCTCCAGCCCGCACCAGCGCGCGTCCCAGGCGACGAGCGGCTCGAGCGCGGCGTCCTCCGCGCACTGGGCCAGGGAGCGGTCGACGTCGGCGACCAGGTGCGCCTCGTCGTCCGGGCGCCGCACGATGCGCGCCGCGGCCCGGGTCTCGTCGTCGGTCACGGTCCGCAGGGTCACGCCAGCCACCCGGGCATCACACCACGCCGCGGCGCACCACGGGTGACCGGAGCAGGAGCGTCAGGGCCGCGACCACTCGTGGACGCAGGTCGCGGCCTCGTCGGTGTACCCCAGCGACCGGTAGAGCCCGAGCGCGCCGGAGGGGTTCGCGGTGTCGACCCCGAGGCCGGCCGAGTCCAGCCCGGCGGCCGCGAACCGGTGCATCGAGTCCACGAGCAGCGCCGTCGCCACGCCCCGGCCGCGGTGGCTGCGCAGCACCCCCAGCTCGTCGGTGTACCCCTGGGACCTTCCCTCGGCGGCCCAGTCCTGCTCGTAGGCGCACGACAGCGCGACCCCGACGATCGCCCCGGTCCCCTCGTCCAGCGCCATCACCGACCACGCCGGGCGGACGACGGAGGAGCCGATCTGGTCGGCCCACACGTCGTCGGTGCGGTCCGCGTGGCCCCAGTGGTCGGCGAAGGCCGTGTCGAGCACGCGGTGGATCTCGGCGCTGCGCGCGAGATCGAGGTCGACCAGCCGCACCCCCGGCACGCCTCGCGGCGCCGGCAGGTCGGTCAGGGGCCGGGTCATCTCGGTGAAGTACCGCGCCACCTCCAGCCCGTGGCGGGTGGCGAGGTCGCGGACGTCGCCCTGGCCCACCGGCGCGTAGAGCCGGGCGACCAGCGGACCGTGGCCCGGCTCCCGCGTCGCCTCGTCCCAGGCCCGGGCGTGCGCGAGCTGCCAGGCCAGCACCGCCCCGCCGATGCCACGCCGCCGCCACGCGGGGTGCACCGCCCCGCCCAGGTGGACGCGGCGCACCTCCGTGATCGAGCGGTGGCAGCCGGCCCACGCGACGGCCACGAGCGTCCCGTCCTCGCTGCGGCCGACCCGGACGTCCTCGGCCGGGCGCGAGCGCGGCGAGTCGACGAACTCCTCCAGCATGGGCAGCGACTGCCGCTCGGGGTCCTCGTCGTGGGCGGTCGTGACCTCGTACAGACGGGCCAGGTCGGGCAGGTCGGCGCGCACGAGGGGCGTCCAGCGCAGGCCGGTGCGGGCGTCGAGATCGGGGTCGTCCACGACGCGCACCCTGCTCGCCGCCGTCCGCGCCGGCAACCCGTTTTCCCGGGCCGCACCGCCGGTCGGGTGGCCCTGCCGAAGGTAAAGACGTGGCAGGGTGCCGGGCATGACGAACGCCGCCGTCCCCCTCGCCGAGGTCACGCTGGACCCGACCGTCGACACGGCGCTCGACCGTTCCCCCACCACCCTTCCGGAGGCAGGCGTGGGCACCCGACTCGCCGCCATGGCCGACCGTCCCCTCATCTCCGTGTGGACCCGCACGCTCGCCGGCCTGGGCGTCGCCCTCGTCGGCGCGGGCGCCGCCTGGGGCCTGGCCCTCGTGCTCGGCGGCCTCAACAGCTACGCGTGGGCCGACGACGCCCTCGTGCCGGCGGACGGCAGCGCCCACGAGGTCGCGGTCACCGCCGGCGAGACCACCCGCATGTGGACCACCACGGGCGCCGTGCCGGGCTGCCGCGTGGGCGACGCCGCGTCCGGCGAACGCCTGGCGCTGGCCCCCTCGCAGGCACTGACCCGACCGGCCGGCAGCAGCACCTGGACCTCCGGCGGGCAGTTCGTGCCCACGTCCGGCCTGGTCACCGTGGCCTGCGCCGCCAGCGGGCCCGACGTCGTGGCGATCGGCGCCGGCGGCACGGTCGCCTTCGACCTCGGCGACTCCCGCACCCAGGCGCCCCTGGGCCTGACCATCATCGGGGTCGCCCTGGTCACCATGGCGCTGGTCCTCGTGGCCGCCCAGCACCAGGGCACCGCTCCCGCACCCGGGAAGCGTCGCTGACGTGCCGGCCTTCGCCGCCTACCCGAGCGTGGTCCTGGACTGCCCGGACCCGGGAGGCCTCGCGCGCTTCTACGGCTCGATGCTCGGCTGGACGGTGCGGGTCGACGACGACGGGTCGTGGGCCGAGGCCCGCCCCGAGGACGGCTCGGCCTGCCTGTGCTTCCAGCAGGTCGAGGCCTACGCGGCGCCCTCCTGGCCCGGCCAGGAGCACCCGCAGCAGATGCACCTGGACGTCATGGTGCGCGACCTCGACGACGCCGAGCCGCAGGCCCTGGCCCTGGGGGCGACGCGGGCAGAGCACCAGCCGGGGACGTCCTTCCGGGTCTTCCTCGACCCGGCCGGCCACCCGTTCTGCCTGTGCGTCGACTGACAGCTGCCGGGCGCCTCGCCCTGGTCTCGACCGGGCTGCTGCTGGTCGGGCTGGTGTGGGGCACGGTCGCGGTGGTCCGCGGCCTGCTCGGCGACTGGGACTTCGCCGACGACGCCCTGGTGCCGGTCGACTCCGAGCCGCACGTGGTCTCCGTGGCGACCGACCGGCCGACCTACGTCTGGATCTCCGAGACCACGGCGCGACGCTGCACGGTCACCGAGGACGACGGCACCGCGCTCACCCTCGCCGAGGCCGACCTGCCCCACTACCTGCCCTCCGGCCTCCTCGGGCCGGGCTGGATCGCCACCGACTCCTTCACCGCCTCCTCGAGCCCGGTCACGGTGACCTGCTTCAACCGGACCCCCAGCGACCTGCGCGTCGCGATCGCGGCCGACCCGGGCACGCCGGCGCTCGCCCTCGTCCGCCGGCAGGTGGTGCCCCTCCTCCTGGTCGGGGTGGGTCTGGTCGGGCTCGTCGCGTCCGCGGTGCTGCGGCTCCGGGCGCGACGCGACGGGCCGAGCACCGCCTGAAGCGCCGCAGGCCGGGCCCGAGGCCTTTACCATCCGTGTCATGACCGACACGACGCTACGAGCGGGGGCGACCTCGGAACCGGTCCGGTTGCTCGCGCTGGGCGCCACCGCCCTGCTCGTGCTCGCCGCCGCCTGGGCGTGGCTGGGGCTGGTGATGACCTCCGCCGACGGCTGGACCTTCGCCGACGACGCGGTGGTCGCGGTCGACGGGCGCCGGCACACGGTCGCCACGGCGACCGACGCCCCGACCTACGTGTGGACGCTGGGCACCGCTCTGCCGGGCTGCACGGTGCTCGACGCCCGCGGCGAGAAGGTGCCGGTCACCCGGACGGCGGACGGGCCCCGACTGCCGGGCGGGTCGGTGGGCGACTGGGTCGCCCGGGCGTCCTTCGACTCCCCCACCGCCACGGCGCGCGTCTCCTGCGAGGCAGGCGGCCGCTGGAGCGTCGCGGTGGCGGGCGCCCCTGCGTTCCCCACGGCCCAGATGCTCACCGACAGGCCGCTCCCGCTCGTCCTCGGCGGCGTCGGCCTCCTCGGCCTGCTCGTGGCCGCAGCGCTGGGCCTGCCGGCCCGGCGCGCCGCCCGGCGCGCGACGGCCGCGGGTTCGCCCTGGTGACGAGAGCACGGGTGACCAGAGCGCGGGTGAACGGCTCGGTGACCTGGGGCGGTCAGCGCATCCCGGAGAGCGCTGCCGGGTAGGTCAGCCAGCCGACCACCCGGTCCTCCTCGGCGCCGTCGGCCGCCCCGTGCACCGGCACGGCCGGGGCCCGGGCCGCCTCCAGCGCCGCGAGCGCGTCGGCCAGCGAGTCCTCGGTGCGCAGCCGGTCGGGGTGCTGCTCCACGAGCGAGACGGGGTCGTCGTCACTGGCCCCGTCGGCGAGGTGGTGGGCGATGGTCGCCGCCGTGACGGTGCCGACGTACTCGCCGTCGGCGTCCACCAGCGGCAGCACCCCGCCAGAGCGAGCGAGCACCTCCACCGCGTCCGCCATGCGGGTGCCGGCGGGCAGCGGCTCGGGCACCTCCAGCATGACGTCGCGGACCCGACGCCGCACGGCGATGGTCTCGGGGTTGCGCAGCAGGTCCACGCCGCGGCGGGCCAGCTTGAGGGTGTAGATCGTCTCCTTGGTCAGCCGGTGCGAGAGCCCCGTCGCCAGCACGATGGCCACCATCAGCGGCAGGATCAGCGCGTAGTCGCCGGTCAGCTCGAAGAGGATCACCACACCGGTGATGGGTGCCCTGGTCGCGCCGGCGAACGCGGCACCCATGCCGATGACGGCGTAGGCCCCCGCGGACGAGGTGCTGCCGTCGGTGAGCAGCGAGGCGGCCTGTCCGAACGCGGCGCCGAACATCGCGCCGACGAAGAGGCTGGGGGCGAACACGCCGCCCGAGCCGCCGATGCCGATCGTGAGGCTGGTGGCGATCATCTTGCCGACGAGCAGCACCAGCAGGAACCCGATGGCGTACTGCCCGCCCACCGCGTCGTCGAGCACGGGGTAGCCGACGCCGTACATCTGGGGCAGGACGAGGAGCACCAGGCCGAGCAGCAGGCCACCGGCCGCGGGCCGCAGCCACTCCGGGCCGCGCCAGACCCAGTCGCACAGGTCCTCCACGGCGTAGAGCACCTTGGAGAACCCGACGCCGAGCGCGCCGCCGAGCAGCCCGAGCACGGCGAACAGCGCGAACTCCCACACGTGCCCGACCTCGATGCCGGGCAGCGAGAGGAACGCCTCGTCGCCGATGGCCGCGCGGCTGATCACCGACGCGGTGACGCTGGAGACCACGACCATGCCGAACGCCTGGGCGGCGAAGTCGGCCAGGATCAGCTCCATCGCGAAGAACACGCCCGCGAGCGGGGTGTTGAACGTGGCCGCGATGCCGCCGCCGGCGCCGCAGGCCACGAGGACGCGCAGGCGCGACTCGTCCATCCGCAGCCACTGGCCCAGCGTCGAGCCCCAGGCGGAGCCGATCTGCACGATCGGCCCCTCCCGGCCGACCGAGCCGCCACCACCGATGGTGAGCGCGGAGGCGAACGCCTTGACCGCGGGCACCTGCGGGCGGATGCGTCCGCCGTTGCGGGCCACCGCGTACATCACCTCGGGCACGCCGTGCCCGCGCGCCTCGGGGGCGAACCGGCGCACGACGGGCCCGTAGACCAGGCCGGCCACCACGGGCGTGAGGACGACGAAGAACGGCCCGAGCCACGGCACCCAGGGGTTCGCCTCGCCGGCGTGCGCGGCGTAGTCGTCGAAGCCGGAGAGCAGGTAGGTGAACGTCGAGATCAGCCACCGGAAGACCAGCGCCAGCAGCGCCGCACCGACGCCCACGAGGAGGGCCAGGACGAGCAGGCCGCCGTCCGAGGTCCGCAGCCACGCCGCCGCCCGCGAGCCCGCGCCGCGCTGCGGCGAGGACGACAGGGAGCGCGGGTGGGACACGCTCGAGGCGGGCGGGGTGACAGCGTCCGAACCTGATTGCACGGTGCAATGATTGCAGACACGAACCCGATCCTCCGAACCCTCACCACCACGTGGACGAGGCCACCACCGCGACCTCGACGGCGGACCTCCCGCGCCGCGGCCGGGCCGAGCCCGGGCGCTACCGTGGCGGGCGTGACTGACGCAGCGAACCCGGCGGAGCCGACGGACCCGACCGACCTGGGGACCGCGGCCGACGAGACCGAGATCGACGCGCTCGTGGGCCGCCTCCTGACCGCCTCCCGCGCCCTCGTGGGGGTCTCCGCGCGCTCGCTGGCCGACGTCGAGGACACCGTCACCCTGAGCCAGTTCCGCACCCTGGTCGTGCTCGACTCCCACGGCGCCACCCGCCTCGCGCAGCTCGCGGAGCGGCTGGGCGTGGGCCCCTCGACGGCCCTGCGCGCCGTCGACCGCCTCATCGCCCAGGGCCACGCCGAGCGCCGCGGCAGCGAGGTCGACCGCCGCGAGGTCGTCATCGAGGCCAGCACCCAGGGTCGCGACCTGGTCGCCGAGGTCACCCGCCGGCGGCGCGCCGCGATCGAGAAGGTCGTCCTGGGCATGCCGCCGGAGCACCGCGAGGCCCTGGTGGAGGCGCTCGCGGCGTTCGCCGACGCGGCGGACGAACCCCCGGTGGACAGCGCCACGCTGCTGGGCTGGTGACGCTCGACGTGACCGGACGGCGCACCGCCGGCCGGCGCCGGCGGGAGGAGCAACGCGTGTGGACCCGTCGGCCATGATGGACTCATGACCGACCTGCCCCGCAAGGCGGCGGCGCGCACCGCGCGCCTCGCCGCGCTCCCCTTGGGCTACGCCGGCCGCTCCGCGCTCGGGCTCGGCAAGCGGCTGGGCGGCAAGCCCGCCGAGGAGGTGCTCAGCGAGGTGCAGCAGCGCACCGCCGAGCAGCTCTTCCGCACCCTGGGCGAGCTCAAGGGCGGGGCGATGAAGTTCGGTCAGGCGCTCTCCGTGCTCGAGGCGGCCCTGCCGGAGCAGCTCGTGGGTCCCTACCGCGCCGAGCTGGCCAAGCTGCAGGACGCCGCTCCCCCCATGCCCACGGCCACCGTGCGGCAGGTGCTCGCGGCCGAGCTCGGCGAGGACTGGGCGGCCCGCCTCGTCCACCTGGACGGCGGCCCGAGCGCTGCGGCCTCGATCGGGCAGGTGCACAAGGGACGCTGGCACGACGGCCGCGAGGTGGCGGTGAAGGTCCAGTACCCCGGCGCGGGCGACGCGCTCATGAGCGACCTCAAGCAGCTGAGCCGCCTGGGTCGCACCATGGCGCCGCTGCTCCAGGGCATGGACGTGAAGCCGCTGGTGGAGGAGCTCCAGGCCCGTGCGGTGGAGGAGCTGGACTACACGCTCGAGGCGCAGGCACAGCGCGCCTTCGCGGCCGCGTTCGCCGACGACCCCGACATCGTGGTGCCCGACGTCGTCGAGGCGGGCCCCACGGTGCTGGTGACCGAGTGGCTCGACAGCGTCTCCAGCCTCGGCGCGGTGATCGCCGACGGCAGCCGCACCCAGCGCGACCACTACGGCGAGCTGTTCAGCCGGTTCCTGTTCGCCAGCCCCGCGATCACCGGGATGCTGCACGCCGACCCGCACCCCGGCAACTTCCGCGTCGTGCCGGGGCCCGACGGCGACACCGAGCGGGGGCGCCTCGGCGTCCTGGACTTCGGGGCGGTGGCCCGGCTGGACGGCGGGTTCCCGCCCGCCATGGGCCGCCTGCTGGCGATCGCCGCCACCCGGGGCCCCGACGACCTCGTCGAGGGGCTGCGCGCCGAGGGCTTCATCAAGGACAAGGTCACCGTCGACCCCACGCTGGTGGCCGACTACCTGATGCCGTTCGTGGCCCCCACGGTGCCGGAGCGGTTCCGCTTCTCCCGGGAGTGGATGCGCGAGGTCTTCGCGAAGATCAACGACCCCCGCGACCCCGCCTACACGGTCGGCCTCAAGCTCAACCTGCCGCCGGACTACCTGCTCATCCACCGCACCTGGCTGGGCGGGCTGGGCATCCTGTGCCAGCTCGAGGCCGAGGCGCCGTTCCGGGCGATCCTCACCGAGCACCTGCCCGGCTTCGACCTCGACTGACCTCGGCTGACCTCTGTCGGCCCGACCTGCGCGGCGGGGCGGGCTCAGGCCCCCAGCGGCTCGTCGCTCTGGCTGGGCGTCACCGGCGAGAGCGGGTCGGTCGCGCTGCCCGTGAGCCGGTCGGCGACGAACGAGACGACCGCCTCCGCGCGAGGGCCGCGCAGCAGCCGCAGGCCCGTGGCGCGCCCGGGCACCGCGTAGACCTGCACCTCGCCGCTGGCCGCGGCCGCCATCCCGATGCCGTCGGCGACGTCGGCGGCCGCGGAGTCCTCGCCCACCACCAGGGTCGTGGGCAGGGCGCCGGCCCCGCCCACCGCGGACGTCGGGGAGAGCACCGCCAGCCCCGCGACGAGGTCGGGGTCCTCGACGCCGAGGCCGAGCACGGCGTCACCCTGCTCCCCCGTGCCGACCAGGGAGAGCGCGCCGTCGGCGTCCTCCTCGGCCAGATCCGTGACGACGGCGGAGAGCTCGGCGGCAGCGACGTCACCGGTCAGGGCGAGCACCCGTTGGCCGTCGGCGGCGAGCACCTCGGCCAGGGGCGCCCAGGCGGCGGCGTCGCGCCCACCCACGAGCAGGACGACGGCGTCGCCCGCGCCCCACTGGGTCAGCTCGGCCCCCGCCAGCTCGACGGCGCCGGTGGCGCTGGGGTCGATCGTGGGGATCGGCGCGGCGGCGCCGGGGCCCTCCTCGGCGGCGGAGCAGCCGGCGAGCAGGAGCACCGCGCACAGCGACGGGGCCAGCAGCAGGGCGGGCAGGGAGCGGAGACGAGCCACGGGGCGCCACCGTACGGGGCGGCCCCAACGACTCAGAGGTCGGTGGCCCCGTCGATCGCCTGGCGCAGGAGGTCGGCGTGCCCGCAGTGCCGGGCGTACTCCTCGATCATGTGCACCACGATCCAGCGCAGCGAGACCGGCCGGCCACGCCGCTCGACGACCGAGAGCAGCGCGAGGTCCGGGGCGTCGGCCGTCTCCGCGCTCCAGATGCGGTCCGACGCGGCGATCGCGGTGGTCAGCAGCCCGTCGAGGGTGGCGAGGTCGGCGCCGTCGGCCAGCGCCATCTCGGCGTCGGGGTCGGAGTCCCAGTCCAGCGAGGCCCACGGCTCGACGTCGCCGCCGCCGAGGAGCACCTGGGAGAACCAGTAGTCCTCGACGAACGCCATGTGCGCCAGCAGCCGGCCGAGCGTGAGGGTGGTCGGGGCGAGCGGGGTCGCGAGCTGCTCGGGGCTCAGACCGTCGGCCTGCCGCCGCAGCGTCTGTCGGTAGTGGGACAGGAAGCCCCACAGGGTGGCGGCCTCGTCGGCGGCGACGGGCACGTCCGGGCGCGGGATGCTCATGCCGGGGACGGTAGCGGCGCGCGGTCGGTCACGCAGTAGGCCAGGCCGTCGGGTACCGCGAGCACCGTCCACCAGGGATGCTCGGCGAGCACCCGCGCGCCCAGCGCCACGTGCCGCGCGACCTCGGCGGGCCGGTCGTCGGTCGCCAGGTCCGGGTGGGCCGTGGCGGACGCGCCCGGCGCCGCCTCGTCCAGGCGCTGGAGCAGGAGCCGGACCGGCTGCCCCTCGGGGCGCACCAGCGAGGTGAAGCAGGGCAGGGTCGTCGAGGCGCGCGTCTCCCAGCCGGTCAGGGCGGCCCAGAAGGAGACCTCCGCGTCGTAGGCGTCGGGCGGGACGTCGAGGCAGGCCTGGTCGACCTGGGACCGGTGCCGACGGCCCTCCGACGAGGTCCAGGTGGTCGCCGCGCTGCGCCGGGAGGCGGGATGGTGGACGAAGCAGAGGGTGAGCCCGCCGGGCGAGCGGAGCACCACGTAGCCGTGCTCGCTGCGGTGCACCACCGCGGCCCCCAGGTCGACCGCCGTGGCGGCAGCGGGCCCGGCGTCGGTCACGTGCAGGTCGAGGTGGAGCCGGGTCGGGCCGGGGTCGTCCGCCCCTCGCCGCTGGACCCGGAGGTGGTCGTCGCCGCTGGCGGGCACGAGCGTGCGGAACTCGCTCGCCGCGCCGCGCGGCGGCGAGAGCGTCGTGCCGCTGACGGCGGCCCAGAAGGCGGGCAGCGTCTCCCAGGACGCCGGTGCGACGTCGAGGAAGACCGAGACCCAGGAGGGGGCGACGCTCACGGCCTCGTCCTCAGCTCCGGGGCCCGGACTTCTCCGAGGCCTCCTGGGCGGCCGTGCGTCGCTCCACGAAGGCGATGCTGGCGCGCCACCCGAGCTGGGTGACCGTGAGGAAGATCAGCGAGATCACCAGGAACCCGGGCGCCAGCCCGCGGCCCTGGACGAAGCGCAGGCTCATGCCGAGCAGGTAGGTGACGGCCAGGACGGTGACGCCGCTGGGCCACACGGGCGCGGGGCTCCAGCGTCGCAGCGCCACCAGCGCGTGACCCGCGGCCAGGGCCACGACGAACGGCCAGGCGATGACGAGGACGAGCGCGAGGGCCGAGCCGGACTCGTGCGACTCCCGCCCGGCAGCGGCGAAGAAGAGGACGAAGACGAGGTCGACGAGGATCACGAGCCAGCGGTTCACGGTGCCTACTCTCCCCCATCGGCCACGCCCTCGGCGACGCGGCTCAGGCGTCGACCCAGCGATCCTCCCCACGGACCGGGGTGACGCTGCCACTGGTCAGCTCGGCGACCGTCGCCTCGAGCCGGTCGAGACCGGCGGGGTCGACGCCCAGGGTGAGCGTGACGGCCGCTCCGTAGGCGGCGTCGAGGACGTCCACGCCCCGGGCGCGCAGGTCGCCCTCCACCCGACCGGCGTCGGCGTGCGAGACCTCGAGGAGGAGCTCGGTGCGCAGCCGGCGCTCGCGGGTGCCGGCGGCCTCCAGGCCGGCACGCACGGCGTCGGAGTAGGCGCGGACGAGGCCGCCCGCACCGAGCAGGGTGCCGCCGAACCAGCGGGTCACCACGGCCACCGCGTCGCTCAGCGGCAGGTCGCCGCCGGCGCCGCGCAGCACCTCGAGCATCGGCGCCCCGGCGGTGCCGGCCGGCTCCCCGTCGTCGGAGGAGCGCTCGACCGGCACGGGCGGCGGCCCGAGCACGAAGGCGGAGCAGTGGTGCCGCGCGTCCCAGTGCTGCTTGCGCAGCCGCTCGACGAGGGCACGCGCCTGTGCCTCGTCCTCGACCCGGGCGAGGGTGCACCGGAAGACCGAGCGCTTGACCTCGATCTCGGCCTCGGCGTCGCGCCGCGGCACCCGGTAGGCGGTCTGCACGCGCAGCACCCTACGAGCCCACGAGCAGGTCGGAGGGCGCGGGGATCAGGCTCCCTTGCGCTGGTCGGTCTCGCCGGCTCCCCAGCCGACGCGGTGCGCGGCACCGACGGCGGCCAGCTGCGAGGAGACCTCGAGCTTGGCGAGGACGGACTTGACCTGCGTGCGGACGGTGGCAGGCGAGAGCATCTCGACGGCGGCGATCTCGGCGACGGCGCGGCCGGCCATGAGGTGGCCGAGCACGACCCGCTCGCGCGGGGTCAGCTTCTCGAGGCGGTCGAGCGTGTCGCCCTCGTCGGCGGCCCGGTCGCTCCAGCGGGCCACGAGGGCCTCGCGGGTCTCCTTGGTCATCACCGGGAAGCCGGTGAGGACGCGGCGGACCACACCCATGATCTCGGCGAGCGAGGAGGACTTCGGCAGCACCGTGCGGGCACCGGCGGCCAGGCAGCGGCCCCAGCGGGCCTCGTCGGCCGAGCCGGTGACCACCACGACGTGGATGCCGGCGGCGCTGAGGGGCCCGATCAGGGCGGTCGAGTCGCCGAGGCCGGCGAGGTCGAGGTCGAGCAGCACCAGCTGCGGGGAGACCTTCTTCAGCCGCTCGAGCAGCGTGCCCAGGTAGGTGACCTCCTGGGGCAGCACCCGGACCACGTCGTGGCCACGCAGGGAGAGAGCGAGCTCGAGGGACTCGGCGAAGAGCTGGTGGTCCTCCACCAGCGCCACCCGTCCACCGTCACCGGGTCCGGCCATCGCGGAACACCTCCATCGCGGTCACAGGGGCGAGGTGGAGCGAGGCCTCGGGAGAAGGCTCCAGGAGCCGTGCCACACCGGCACGATCCAGTCGGTGAGTCGGCAGGCCGGCGGTCGGGTTGAGGAACCCCGGGCGGATCGAGCCGGCAACGCTGGTCACACGACCACGAGTCACGGTCGACATGTGTGCTCCTTCCGGTCGAGCGGGTGCCCGACCTGGGTCCCCGGTGGGCGAGGTGCTCACCGGCTGGAGGCTCTCCGTCGCTGCCCGAGTACACGCTCGTCAGAAGGCCGTGACCTCATGTTGCGACGCTCGTTGTCGACGTTTCAACCCGCGGAGAGGCTGCTGGGAGGACACGTGCTGCAAAGCCCACCCATGTCATTCACGAATATCGGACAGTGTGCCCGGATCGCTGTTGCCGTCCCGTGAACATCGTTTTACCGAGGACGGGTGACTTACCCCATCTGGGGTAGGTCCTGGACGGACCACTCGCAGCACGCCTGCTCACTGTTGCCGAACTGTGGATCTCAGTGCACAACACCTGTCGGCACCAGAAGGAAAAGATTCTGACAATTTTTTTACCTTCTTCCGGCCTGTCACGACGCACCCGACGCCCGACCGGTCTGGTACTGGCTACCAGAGGCCGATCTGCTCGCCACCGATGCGCACCACGAAGGCCGCCACGACGAGCACGAAGAAGACCCGCACGAAGCCGGAGCCACGGGCGATCGCCGTCCGGGCGCCGAGGTAGCCGCCCAGCAGGTTCGCGGCGCCCATGAGCAGGCCCACCTTCCACAGCACCGCTCCCTGGGGCACGAAGACCACCAGCGCCGCCAGGTTGGTGGCCCAGTTGGCCATGCGGGCCTTGGCCGAGGCCTCGAGGAAGGCGTAGCCGAGGAGCCCCACGAGGGCGAAGACGAAGAACGAGCCGGTGCCGGGCCCCAGGGCGCCGTCGTAGAACCCCACGACCAGCCCCGTGCCGACCACCGCCACCACGTGCCGCCACCCCGCGAAGCGCAACGCGGTCTCCGCCCCCAGCGAGGGCTTGAGCAGCACGTAGGCCCCCACCAGGACGAGCGCCACCAGGACGACGGGCTCGAACACGCTCGCCGGCAGGTGGCTGGCGACCAGCGCACCGAGGATCGAGCCGACGAACGCGAGCGCCATCAGCGGCAGCGCCGCCCGCAGGTCGGGCCGGACGCGGCGGTAGTAGGTCGCCGAGGAGACCGTGGTGCCGCAGATCGAGCCGAGCTTGTTGGTCGCCAGCACCTGCACCGGGGAGGCCCCCGGCAGGCCGACCAGCAGTGCCGGCAGCTGGATGAGTCCTCCGCCGCCCACCACCGCGTCGACGAAGCCCGCGGTCAGCCCGGCGAGCGCGAGCAGGATCAGGGTGGTCAGCGACGGGTCCGGCACTCGCGCCAGCCTAGGTCCGGTGCCGGTCGGCGACCGCACCGGGCACTCCCCACCACGCTCGTCGACGTGCCCGGTGCCGGGGCAGCGTTCTGCTCTGCGCGGAACGGCACCGAGCCGGCGTCCGCCCGTGCCTAGCCTCGGGTCATGGGAGACCTCCTGCGCCTGAGCGCCCCCGCGGCCACGCCGTCCACGCCCACCTCGTCCGCCCCCACGCCCGTGGCCCCGGCGGCCGGCCCGCACGCGCCCGCCGCGCGCGAGCCCCTGTTCCGGGAGGCCAGCGGCCGCGTGCTGCGCCGGTACCGGCAGGAGCGCGGCGAGCGCCTGGCCGAGACGGCGGCCCGCGCCGGCGTCTCGCTGCCCTACCTCTCCGAGGTCGAGCGGGGCGTGAAGGAGCCGTCCTCGGAGGTGCTCTCCGCGGTGGCCGGCGCCCTCGGTCTCACGCTGCTCGACCTCACCACCGAGGTCGCGCGCGACCTGCGTGCCGCCCAGCAGGCCGCGCCCCGGCCGCGCGGCACGCTGGCGCTGGCCGCCTGACGCGTCCACGCACCGGAAGCGCCGCGGCCTCGGGGTCGGCAACGGCTTCAGCGGGTCGAGATCACCCGGTCCGCCAGGCCGTAGGCGACGATGTCGTCGGCGCGCAGCACCCGGTCCCGGTCGGTGTCGCGCCGCAGCTGCTCGACGTCGCGCCCGGTGTGCAGGCTGAGCGCCTGCTCCAGCTCCTCGCGCACCGCCAGCACCTCGTCGGCGGCCAGGATGAGGTCGGGGATCGCGCCTCGTCCCTGTGCGGAGGGCTGGTGCAGCAGCACCCGCGCGTGCGGCAGGACCGCCCGGCTGCCCGGCTCACCCGCGGCCAGCAGCAGGGCCGTCGGCGAGAACGCCTGACCCACGCACGTGGTCGTGACCGGCGAGCGGCAGTAGCGGATCGTGTCGTAGAGCGCGCAGGTCGCGGTGATCGAGCCGCCCGCGGAGTTGAGGTAGAGGTGGATCGGCTCGTCGGGCCGGTCCGCCTCCAGGTGCAGGATCTGGGCGATCAGGGCGTTGGCCACGCCGTCGTCCACCTCGGTGCCGAGGTAGACCACGCGCTCCTCCAGCAGCCGGCTGTACACGTCGAGCACCCGGTCGCCGCGGGGACCCAAGCTGACGACGTTCGGCAGGACGTAGCTCATCGCGTGCCTCCCGCGGGAGCCGCGCCCAGGAGCCCCAGCCCGGAGCGGCGGGGCGTCGGGAGGGCTGCGGAGAGGTCGGTCAGGACGGCGTCCGCGAACCCGTACTCGACGGCCTCGGCGGCCTCGAAGGTCCGATCGCGCAGGGAGTCCTCGAAGACCCGCTCGCGGGTCTGGCCGGTGCGCTCGGCGATGACGCCGAGCACCGTCTCGCGCATCCGCCGCAGGTCGTCGGCCTGCAGCTCGATGTCGGGCGCCATGCCGCCGATGCCGGCCGAGCCCTGGTGCAGCAGCACCTTGCCGTGCGGCAGCACGTACCGCTTGCCGGGGGTGCCGCAGCACAGCAGGAACTGCCCGGCCGAGTACGACATGCCCAACCCGAGGGTCACGACGTCGTTGGGCACGAGGTCGATGAGGTCGACGATGGCCAGCATCGCGGAGACCGAACCGCCCGGGGAGTGGACCCACAGGGCGATGTCGCTCTCGGGGTCCTGGGCGGAGAGCAGGGCGAGCTGGGCCATCAGCTGGGCCCCGTTGCCGTCGTCGAGGGGTGCGTCGAGGAGCAGCACGCGGTGCGCGAGCAGCTCCTCGGCGGTGCGGGAGGCCAGGGCCGGGGCCGTGGCGACAGGGGGTGCGTCGGTCATGGCTCCACGCTCGCCTCGCCCGGTGCCCCGCTCCAGGCGGCTCTGCCGTCGGCGTACCCGTTCTGCTGTCGGCCTCCAGGGTTCGTCTTGTCTAGGGTCGAGCGCGTGCGCGTGGTCTCCCTGCTCCCCTCGACGACCGAGATCTGCTTCGCTCTGGGCGCGGGCGAGGACGTCGTCGGCGTGACGTTCGAGTGCGACCACCCCGCGCAGGCGCGGACGCGTCGCGTCGTCTCCTCGACCTCGATGCCGCAGGGCCTGGACCCGGCCGGGATCGACGCCTGGGTGCGCGAGGCCACCGCCGCGGGCGAGGACCTCTATCACCTGGACGCCGGGGCCCTGGCCGACCTGGACGCGGGAGCCGGGGACCTGCTCGTCCTCACCCAGGACCTCTGCGCCGTCTGCGCCCTCGACGTCGGCACCGTCGACGAGGCGCTGGCCCACCTCGGCTGCCGCGCCGAGGTCGTCTCCTACGACCCGCACACCCTGGCCGACGTGCGCGACGGGGTGCTCACCATCGCCGCCCGGCTCGACCCCGGCGGTCGCTACCTGGACGCCGGCCGCGCGCTCGCGGCCTCGTTCGACCCCGCCCTCGCGGCACTGGCGGCGGCGGACGCCGAGTCGCCCACGCAGCGCGAGGCGCGCCCCCGGGTGCTGGTGCTGGAGTGGACCGACCCGCCGTTCGCGCCCGGGCACTGGCTGCCGGACATGGTGCTCGCGGCGGGCGGGGAGCCGCTCCTCGGTCGCCGCGGGGAGCGCTCGGTGCCCACGACGTGGGAGGACGTGACCGGGTGCCGCCCGGACCTCGTGGTGGTCGCGCCCTGCGGCTACGACCGGGTCGGGGCGCAGCAGCAGGCGGACGCGCTCGTGGCCGCCGGGCGGTTGCCGGCCGGCGTCCCCGTGCACGCCGTGGACGCCGACGGGTGCTGGGCCCGCCCCGGGCCGCGGGTGCTGGACGGCATCGCCGACCTCGCCGCGCGGCTCGCGCTGATCTCAGGGCGCTGACAGCGCCGGGGGCTGGCACCGGCCGCTCAATCCGCCCAGAAGCCGCGGCCCCAGCCGAGGTCGCCGGCGCCCCACGCCCCGCCGGCACCCCAGCGACCGCCGCCCGGACCGCCGCCGAGGTAGGAGCCGACGACGGCGGCGCCGAGGTCGTCCAGCTCCGGGGCGACCACCCGTCCGTCGACCCGGTTCGCCATCTGGTCGATGAACCGGGCCAGGCCCGGGTCCTCGCCGAGCCGGAAGAACGTGGTCTGCGCCCCGAGGCGTCGGGCGTTGTCGAGCTCGCGCACGGAGTAGGCGATGGTCAGCGGGTGCGGCGGGTAGGCGAACCAGGCCTCGCCGTCGGGCTCGAGGTGGGCCGTCGGCTCGCCGTCGGTGACCACCAGCAGCACCGGCTGGGCGTTGGGGTGCTTGCGGAAGTGCCGGTTCGCCAGGAGCAGGGCGTGGTGCAGGTTGGTGCCCTTCTCGTACTCGGGCTCCAGCGCGGTGAGCTGCTCGATCTCGGTGGTGGCCGCGTGCCGGCCGAAGGTGATGAGCTGCAGGTCGTCGCCGCGGAACCGGGAGGCGATCAGCGTCTGCAGCGCCAGCGCCGTGCGCTTCATCGGCACCCAGCGGCCGTCCATGGCCATCGAGAAGGACGTGTCCACGCACAGCGCCACCGCGGCCTGGGTCCTCGCCTCGGTCTCCTGGACCTCGACGTCGTCGATCTGCAGGCGGACCCGGGGCCTCGACGTGCGCTCGCCGGCGCTCGCTGCTCGACCACCGGGAGCCCCACGCTCACCGGCCTCGCGGACGATGGCGTTGGTGAGGCTGCGGGTGACGTCCCAGGGCTCGGTGTCCCCGAACGCCCAGGGGCGGGTGCCACCGGTCCGGTCGCCGGCGGCGCCGGCCGCGCGCATGTCGCGCTGGCCGGAGCGGTCGCTCATCCGCTGGGCGACGTCGCGCAGCAGCTCCTTGCCGAGCTGGCGCATCGCCTTGGGGGTCAGCCGCAGCTGACCGTCCGAGCCGCGCTCGAGGGTGCCGGTGCGCTGCAGCGCCTTCTCCAGCTCCGCCAGCGTCCGGGCGTCGACGGCTGCTGCGTCGCCGAGCTGGCGGCGCAGGGCCTCGAGGTCGACGTCGTCCATCTGGGCGCCCCCGTAGCCCTGCGAGAGCTGCTCCGAGAGCGCGTCCAGCTCGGCGAGGTCCTGGAAGACGCCGGTGCCGTCGCCGAGGCCCAGCCCCTGTGTCGAACCCTGGCCGCCCTCGCCCATCTGCTCCGAGCCGCCCCAGTCCTCGCCGGGCCGCAGGCCCTGGAGGTTGGCGTCGAGCTGGGCCAGCGCGTCCATGAGGGCGGGCGAGCCGAAGGCGGCGGCCGAGAGCTCCATCAGCTCCTGGCGCTGCTCGGGCGACATCGAGTTCATCATCCGCTGCGCGGCGGCGGCGCGGGCGGCCATCGCGTCGAGCAGCTCGTCGAGGTCGCGCGGGTGCTCGGGGAAGAACTCGCCGTGCTTGTCCATGAAGTCGGCGAAGTCCTGACGCGTGTCCTCCTCGGCAGCCCGCTTCTGGAGCAGGTCGTTGAGGTCACCGACCATCTCCTGGACGGCCGCCCGGTCGGCGTCCGTGGCGTTCTCCAGCGCCTGCTTCATGCCCGCGAACCGCTGGTCGAGCATCTCGCGCCCCAGCAGGTCCTTGATCTGCTCGAAGGTCTCGCGTGCGTCCTGGCTCGCCCAGTCGTAGGAGGAGAGCTCGCTGACGGCGGCCGCGGGCGACGGGGAGAGGTTGTCCAGCTGCATCTCGCGGAACGCGCGGTCGTCGTCGTCCATCATGGCGTCGCGCGCGAGCTGCTTGCGCTCCTCGAGCACGGCGGAGTCCAGCAGCTCGCGGACCTCGCGCATGGTGCCGTCGAGGTTGTGCTTGCTGAGCAGCTCGCGCTTCTTGTCGGCGACCTGGCGGGCCAGGTCGTCCAGGCCCTTCTGGGAGCGTCCGCCGCGGCGCAGGAACTCCTGCATGGCCCGCTCGGGGCTGTAGCCGGCCATGACGTCCTCGCCGATGGCGTCCAGCGCCTCGCGGACGTCGACGGGCGGGGCCAGCGGGTCGGGCCCGCCGGTGTAGCGGCCGTACCGGGAGGCACGTCGCTGGCTCCAGACATCAGCCATAGACGGTCTCCCCCTCGCCGGACTCCTTGCTGACCCGCCGCGCCAGGTAGAGGCCCTCCAGCGCCAGCTCGATGGCCGCGGCGCGCTCGCCGTCCGTGGTGGCCTCGGCGGCGTCGCAGACCTGGTCGTAGAGGTCGGACTCGCCCAGCACCGGCAGGCCGGAGAGGAAGTCGATGGCGGTGACCTGCTCACCGGTGGTGACCATGACTCCGGACTCCAGCCGGTCCACCAGCAGGGAGAAGTCGAGGCCGCGGAAGAGCGAGCGCACCGTGTCGTGGGTGGCGCTGCGCAGCAGGTGGGCGAGGATCTCGGCCTCGCGGCCCTCCTCGCCGGACTCGAACTCGATCTTGCCGCCGAGCACGTCGACGGCCGTCTCCAGGTCGACGACGCGGGCGACCGCGTGCTCCTCGCCCTGGACGGTGGCCCGGTGCAGGGCCGCGGCGGCGATGGTCTCGGCACCGGCGATGGCGAAGCGGGCCGAGACGCCGGAGCGCTGGTCGACGGCGGAGGACTCGCGCAGGTTGCGGGTGAACCGCGCGAGGATCTCCAGCAGGTGCGAGGGGACGTCGGCGACCAGCTCGGCCTCCTGCCGGATCACCGCGACCTCGTCGGTCAGCTCCAGCGGGTAGTGGGTGCGGATCTCGGCACCGAACCGGTCCTTGAGCGGGGTGATGATGCGGCCGCGGTTGGTGTAGTCCTCCGGGTTCGCGCTGGCCATGACCAGCACGTCGAGGGGAAGGCGCAGCACGTAGCCGCGGATCTGGATGTCGCGCTCCTCCATCACGTTCAGCATCGCGACCTGGATGCGCTCGGCCAGGTCGGGGAGCTCGTTGATGGCGACGATGCCGCGGTGGCTGCGCGGGATCAGCCCGAAGTGGATGGTCTCCGGGTCGCCCAGCGAGCGGCCCTCGGCGACCTTCATCGGGTCGACGTCGCCGATGAGGTCGGCCACCGAGGTGTCGGGCGTGGCCAGCTTCTCGGCGTAGCGCTCGGAGCGGTGCACCCACACGACCGGCAGGTCATCGCCCAGCTCCTCGGCGCGCCGCAGGGTCACCGGGGTGATCGGCTCGTAGGGGTGCTCGCCCAGCTCGGAGCCCTCGACGGCCGGAGTCCACTCGTCCAGGAGGCCGACCATCGTGCGCAGGAGGCGGGTCTTGCCCTGGCCCCGCTCGCCCAGCAGGACGACGTCGTGGCCGGCGATGAGCGCCCGCTCCAGCTGCGGCACCACGGTGCCGTCGAACCCGTGCAGCCCGGGCCACGGGTCGCGCCCCTCGCGCAGGGCGGCGAGGAGGTTGTCGCGCAGCTCGGTGCGCAGCGGCTTGAGCACGTGCCCGGAGGCGCGCAGCTCGCCGAGGGTGGAGATCGAGGGGGCGGGGCTGCTGGTGACGGAGGTCGGGGAGCTCACGTCGGCCACGCTACGCCGGGGCTCCACAGCCGCACAGGGGCTCAGGCACGGCTCTGCTCCGGCGCGGCTCGTGCCCCAGCGGGCCCGGCACCGGGAGAGTGGCGCCGGGCCCGGGTGCGCCCCTCCCCCTGGTGCCGTCGGCCGCACGGGGCGGCGGCGGGCGAGGTCCCTCACGAGGGGCGGCACCGGACGCCGGCGGGCCGGGCGCTCGACCGGCGCCGCCGTCGTCCTGCTCTGGTCGTGGTGCTGGGTGGCCGGCTGGGTGCCGGACCGGTCAGCCCGGCACCACCATCACGGCGCCCTCCGCGTGCTCGAGGACGGCGAGGGAGACCGACCCGAGGACCACGCTGTCGATCAGGCCGGTGCGCCGGTGGCCGACGACCACCAGGTCGCGACCGCGCGCCGCCCGCAGCACCTCCTCGTCCGGCAGGCCGCCCACCAGGGCGGTGCCGACCGGGACGTCGGGGTGCTTCTCCGCGAGCCCGGCCACCGAGCCGGCCACCATGGCCGCGACGTCGGCGACCGTCGGGTCGTGGACGTCCATCTTCTGGCCCGAGGCGCCCCGGTCCCACGGCAGGCAGTGCAGCACCGTGAGCGGGAGTCCTCGTGCGGCGGCCTGCTCGAACGCGACCTCGGCGGCCGGGCGTGAGCGCTCGGTGCCGTCGACGGCCACCAGCACGCCGCGCGGGTGCTCGGTGTCGACCGGCTCGGTGCGGGGCCGCAGCACCACCACGGGGCAGGCGGCGTGCCGGGCGAGCGAGGCGGAGACGGAGCCCAGGACCAGCGACTTCACGGGCCCGAGCCCGCGCGAGCCCACCACGATCATGTGCGCCTCGCGGGAGAGGGCGAGCATGAGGGACCGCGGGTCCTCACCGTGGACGACGCGGTGGACCTCGACGCTCGGGGACACCTCCGCGACGGTCGCCTCGGCGTCGTCCAGCAGGCCCTCGGCGGCCTTGCGGACCTCCTCCTCGATGGGGCCGGGGTCGATCCCGGCCTGGGCCAGCCAGACGTTGCTGACCGGCTTCCACGCGCTCACCAGGCAGATCGGACGGCGGGTGAGGACCGCCTGCCCGGTCGCCCAGGCGAGCGCGTCGGCGGCGGCCTCCGAGCCGTCGACACCGACGACGATGGCGCCGGCGGCCAGCTCGGAGACCGGGGTGCTGAGGTGCTCGTGGCCTGTGGTGTTCATGCCTCCAGTGTGGTCCGGACCGGGCCCGGCTCCCATGGACCTAAGACCCCTCTTGACGCGCCCTCCCGCCGTCGTCGGCCCGCCGTCGTCGGCCCGCCGGGTGGGTCCGGGGTCCGCGCGCCCCCGGGGCCTGCTCCTAGGCTGGTCCGGTGATCTCCGGCGGTGGCCCCTGCCCCTGCGGCACCGGCCGCACCTACGACGACTGCTGCGGCCCGCTGCACCGCGGCGCCGCACGCGCCACGGGCCCCGAGCAGCTGATGCGCAGCCGCTACACGGCGTTCGCCCTCGGCCACGCCGACCACCTGTTCCGCACCTGGCACCCCCGGACGAGGCCGCGTGACCCGGCCGCGCTCGAGCCGGACCCTGGCACCACGTGGACCGGCCTGGAGGTGCACGGCGCGGGCACCACCGGCGAGGGCGCCGACGCCGAGGGCGCCGACGCCGAGGGCTGGGTGGAGTTCACGGCGCGGTACTCCGCCGCGTCCGGGCCCGGGAGCCTGCACGAGCGCAGCCGCTTCGTGGTGCGCGCCGGGCACTGGGTCTACCTCGACGGCGTGCACGACTGATCCCGGCCACCCGGAGCAGCCCGGAGCGGCCGTGAGCGGGCCGGAGCGGCCCGGAATCAAGCGCCATGGTCCCCGCGCCCGGGGACCATCGGCCCCTGTCTTGCCCCGGGTGCGCGAGGACCATGGAACGGTCCAGCCACGAACCCGATGACCCCATGGGGAGGAACAGTGCTCCAGTCGATCGAGCTGTCCCTGTCCGAGAGCGAGGCTCTCCTCCGCGCCGGCTCCACCGGTCGGATCGCCATCTCGACGCCGGAGGGACCGCACATCATCCCGGTCAACTACTCCCTCGTCGCCGACCGCGTCGTCGTCCGCACGAGCCCGTACTCGCTGCTGGGCACGCACGCCTCCGGCACGGTGCTGGCCTTCGAGACCGACCACTTCGACCACCAGCAGCAGCGCGGCTGGAGCGTGCTGGTGCGCGGCCGCGGCGAGGTGATCACCGACCCCGCGACGCTCCAGGCGATCCGGCAGGTCTGGCCGCCGCGTCCCTGGGCCGCCGGCAACCGGAACCTGCACGTCGGCATCCGGCTCACCGAGATCACCGGACGCCGGCTCGGCGACGGGTGGGACGTCATGGAGACCCTCGACGGTCACACGGCCCGCGCCGTCTGACGCCGCCCGCGCGCCGTCCGGCCCCGCGGAGCCCGGCGATGGGTGAGACTGGGCGCGTGCCCCACCGCCGCAAAGAGCTCACCGGTCACGCCCACGCCCTGCTGGACGCGGTCGTCGCGATCTCCAGCGACCTCGACCTGGCCAGCGTGCTCCAGCGGATCGTCCGCGCCGCCTGCGAGCTGACCAACGCCGGCTACGGCGCGATCGGCGTCGTCGGCGCCGACGGGGAGATCAGCGAGTTCCTGGTGCACGGCATGGACGCCGAGACCCAGGCCGCCATCGGGGCTCCCCCGCGCGGACGCGGCATCCTCGGCCTGCTGATCAAGGACCCGCGGCCGCTGCGGCTGCACGACCTCAACGTGCACGCCGCGTCCTACGGCTTCCCGGCGAACCACCCGCCGATGGAGACGTTCCTCGGGGTGCCCGTCCGCATCCGCGGGACCATCTTCGGCAACCTCTACCTCACCGAGAAGGACGGCGGCGAGGACTTCACCGAGACCGACGTGATGCTCGTCGAGGCGCTGGCCTCGGCCGCCGGCTTCGTCATCGAGAACGCCCGGGCCTACACCCTCGGCGAGCGGCGACGGCAATGGCTCCAGGCCGCCGCCGAGCTCGTCGACGAGCTCCAGCCGCCGCTGCAGCACGACGAGGCGCTGCGCCGCGTCGCCCGCGCCGCCAGCCACGTCGTCCGGGCCCGCGGCACCGCGGTGGTGCACGCCGAGGACGACCCGGCCGAGGCCGCGGACACCGCGGTCATCGCGACCGTCGACGACGAGGAGGCGCTGCGCGTCGAGCTGCTGGCGCTGCTCCAGTCGGTGCAGGGCCCCGTGGAGGACCCGCAGGAGTGCCGGGTCGGCGCGATCCGTGCCCTCGTCGTGCCGCTGCGCTCGCACCTGACGGGGGCGGCGCTGCTGATCACGTTCTTCGACGAGCACACCCACGCCCTGGAGGCCGAGGAGCGCGAGCTGCTGATCTCCTTCGCCGACCAGGCCGCGCTCGCGCTCGACCGCGCGCAGGCCATGAGCGACCGTGCCCAGCTGGCCGTCATCGGCGACCGCGAGCGGATCGCCCGCGACCTGCACGACACCGTCATCCAGCGGCTCTTCGCCACCGGGCTGCACCTCCAGGGGGCGTCCATGGGCACCGACGACCCGGTGCTCGCCGAGCGGATCGGCAAGGCCGTCGACGACCTGGACCACACCATCCGCGACATCCGCGGCACCATCTTCGAGCTCACCAGCGACGGCCAGGCCTCCCTCAAGACCCGCACCCGCACCCTCGCCCGCGAGTACGCCCGCCTGCTCGGCCACAACCCCGAGGTCACCATCGAGGGGCCGGTCGACACCGCGGTCTCCCCCGAGGTCGCCGAGCAGGTCGTCCCCGTGCTGCGCGAGGCGCTCTCCAACGTCTCCCGCCACGCCAAGGCGTCGCGCACCAGCGTGCTGCTGCACTGCGCCGACGGCCTCCTCGTGCTCGAGGTCGCGGACGACGGCGTCGGGCCCGGCACCCCCGACCACGAGAGCGGCCTGCGCAACGCCCGCACCCGCTCCGTCGACCTCGGCGGCAGCTTCGACCTGCTCCCCCGCGACCCCCAGGGCACGGTGTTCCGCTGGACGGTGCCGGTCGGTTGATTGGTCGGCTCCGCCGCAGCGGTGGTCGAGGTGCGAGGCCGGCCACGGCCGAGCCTCGAGACCGCCGCACCCGCCCCGGGGCTCGCACCACGTCCAGGTGCGGGGATCTCGAGGCTCGTCGCCAGGGCTCCTCACACCTCGATCACCGGACGCGTCGCGCGCGAACGCTTCACGGGTCCGGAACGACCGAGTCTCCAGAGGCACACGGTCCGTGTGCCTCTGGAGACTCAGCACTACACGTCAGGTGAAGCGTCGTCGGGCGCCGGGTGTTCTGCAGCGACGAGACGAGCGTGCGGGCCGTGAGCCTGCGAACGCCCGTGCCGAGTCGAGGAGTGAAGAACACCCGTATAAGCCCGTCGACATGCGACCGGAGGGAGCCTTCCTACTTCGGCTTGCCGTCCGGCCCCAGCAGCTTGGACGCGAGGACGGCGGCCTGGGTGCGGCGCTCGAGGCCGAGCTTGGCGAGGATCGAGGAGACGTAGTTCTTCACGGTCTTCTCCGCGAGGAACATCCGCTCGCCGATCTGGCGGTTGGTCAGGCCCTCGGCGATGAGCGCGAGGAGCTTGAGCTCCTGCTCGGTGAGGTTGGCCAGCTCGGGAGCCGTGGCGGGGCCGTTGCGCACCCGGTCGAGCACCCGGGCGGTGAGCGCGGGGTCGATGAGGGAGTTGCCGTCGGCGACCTGGCGGATGGCGCCGACGAGGTCCATGCCGCGCACGTCCTTGAGGACGTACCCGGACGCGCCGGCCATGATCGCGGCGAACAGCGCCTCGTCGTCGTCGTAGGAGGTGAGGATGAGGGCGCGGATGTCGGGGTCGACGGCGCGCACGGTGCGGCAGACCTCGATGCCGGAGCCGTCGGGCAGCCGCGCGTCGAGCACGGCCACGTCGGGCTTGAGGGCGGGGATGCGGTGGGCCGCCTCCTCGGCGAGGCCGGACTCGCCGATCACGTCGATCATGCCGGTGCCCTCGAGCAGGCTCCGCAGGCCCTGTCGGACCACCTCGTGGTCGTCGAGCAGGAAGACGGTGATCTTCTTGCCACCGGCCTGGGGACTAACGGACATGCGGCAGCTCCTCTGCGTCTGGCCGACCCGGCTCGTCCGGGTCATCGCCGGCGTCGCCCGTACGGGCAGCGAACGCTCCTAGATTTATCACTTCGTCCACGAGATCGAGCCCAGCGGAGCCGTGCGTCACCCAGATGACGGTGCGCCGTGCGCCGCTCTCCCCCAGCACCTCGTGGGCGAGGTCGTCGGCGGTGGCCTCGTCGAGGTGCGCGGTCGGCTCGTCGAGCACGAGCACGTCGGGGTCGGCGAGCAGCACCCGGGCGATCGCGAGGCGCGCCCGCTCACCGCCGGAGACCGACGCGTGGCCGTCGCCGACCCAGGTGCCGAGCCCCGCGGGCAGGGCGTCGAGCCAGGGGCCGAGGCGGGCGGCGCGCAGCGCGGCCTCGACCTCGGCGTCCGAGCAGCCGGGCCGGGCGAGGCGGACGTTCTCGGCGACGGTGGAGGCGAACACGTGCGGGTCGTCGTCGACGAGCCCGACCCGGCCGCGCACGTCGGCGAGCGGCAGGCGGTCGAGCTCGGCGCCACCGAGGCGGACGGTGCCGTGGCGGGGGTCGAGGAACCGCAGCAGCAGCGCCACGAGGGTGGACTTGCCGCAGCCCGAGGGTCCGACGACGGCGACCCGACCGCCGGGGGCGACGTCGAGGTCGAGGCCCGCGAAGGCCCGTGTGCCCTCCCAGCCGGCGGTGACGTCGTGCAGGGCCACGTCGTTGCCGCGCGGCTCGGGGCCGAGTATCCGCGGCTCGGTGACGGCGGGCTCCATGTCGGCCAGGGCCTCCAGGCGCGCGCGGGCGGCGGCCGTCCTCGCGGAGAGGGCGCCCGCGTCGGCGAGCGGGACGGCGACGTCCGTCATCGCCAGCGGCATGAGGATCACCAGGGCCGCGAGCGGTCCGCTGAGGTCGCCGGCGGCGACCAGCGGGGCGAGGACGACGGCGACGAGCGCGACTGCTGCGCCGGTGAGCGCGAGGACGACGGCGCGGCCGGCGCCCCACCAGGTGGTGGAACGGCCGGTGGCGGCCCCGAGCCGGTCGCTGGCGGCACCGACGGCGTCGGCGGCCCGGTCGACGGCCTGCCACATGGTCAGCTCCTCGCCCAGCGCGGCCGCGGCGACGACCTCCTCGGAGAGCGCGGCCCGCAGCGCGACGGCCTCGGCCTCGGCGCGGGCGGCGCCCAGGCGAGCCAGGTACCAGGCCGCGAGCCCGGCGAGCAGGCAGTAGCCGCCCACCACGAGCCCGGCCACCGGCGCGAGCAGCGTGGACACGAGGGTGGCGAGCACGGCGACGAGGACGAACCCGCGCAGCGGCATCAGCACCCGCAGCTCGTGGTCGAGCTCGGAGTCGACGTCGTCGACGACCGAGGCCAGCAGGTCGCCCCTGCGACGCCCCAGCCGGCCGGGCACGAGCGGCACCAGGGAGCGCCACACGGCCACGCGGCGCTCGGCGAGCATCCGCAGCACCACGTCGTGGGAGAGCAGCCGCTCGGCGTAGCGCAGCACGGGGCGGCCGATGCCGAAGGTGCGCACACCGACGATGGCGACCATCAGGGTCAGCACGGGCGGCATGAGGGAGGCCTGGACGATGAGCCAGCCGGACGTGGCGGTCAGCGCCACCCCGGAGGCCGAGGACAGCGCCCCCACGAGGGTCGCCAGCGCGAGGCGTCCGCGCCCCGCCAGCAGCGGGGTGTCGTCGGCGTCCTCGGGGCGCAGCACCCGCGGTGCGGGCCCGGTGACCCGGTCGGCGGTGGGCCCGGCGGTCGGCCCGGCGGTCGGCCCCGGGGTCGGCAGAGCGAGCGTGACCACGTGGTCGGCGACCTCCACCAGCGCGGGGCGGTGCGCGACCACGACCACGCCGCGGGTGCGCGCGAGGGCGACCAGCCTGTCGGTGACGACCTGCTCGGTGAGGACGTCCAGGTGGGCGGTGGGCTCGTCCAGCAGCACCCACGGCCGGTCGGCGACGACCACCCGGGCGAGAGCCAGACGGGCGCGCTCCCCGGCGGAGAGCGTGCTGCCGTCCTCCCCCAGCCACGTGTCCAGCCCGAGCGGCAGGTCGCGGACCCGCTCCTCCAGGGCGACCTGGGCCAGCGCGGCCCACAGGTCGACCTCCGGGGCGTCGGGTCGGCCGAGGCGGAGGTTGTCGGCCAGCGTCCCGGCGACGAAGCCGGGGCGCTGCGGCAGCCAGGCGACGTCCGCCTGCCACGCCGCCAGCGCGGCCCCGACCAGGGGCTCCTGCCCCCGCAGGACCCGGCCCTGCGTGGCCGGCAGCAGGCCGGCGACGACCGCCAGCAGCGTGGACTTGCCGCAGCCAGACGGCCCGGTCAGGGCGGTGAGGCCGGTGCCGGGCAGGACGGCGTGGACGTCGTCCAGCGCCGGGACGGTGCGGCCGGCGCGCAGCACGGTGATGCCGTCGACGGTGATCGGTGCGGCCGGGTCGGTGGTCGGCCTCGGTCTCGCGACGGTCGCAGCGCGACCTCCTCGACCAGCGGCATCGTCGCCGGGGGCGTCCAGCAGCGCCGAGACCTCCTCGATCGTGGCGACCCCCTCGGCGGCGGCGTGGAACTCGGCACCGACGCGGCGCAGCGGCCAGTAGGCCTCGGGCGCCAGCAGCAGCACGACGAGGGCGGTGCCCAGGTCGAGGTCGCCCCCGGCCAGACGCAGCCCCACGGTGACGGCGACGAGCGCCACGGACAGGGTGGCGACGAGCTCCAGGACGCCCGAGGAGAGGAAGGCGATGCGCAGCGTGTCCATCGTGCGGGCCCGGTAGCCGTCGGTGGCGCGGCGGATCACCGCGGTCTGGGCGTCGGCGCGGCGGTAGGCGACCAGCGTGGGCAGTCCGCGGACGACGTCCAGGAAGTGGCCGGACAGGGCGCTCATCGAGCGCCACTGGGCGTCGGCGCGATCGCGCGTGGCGAGGCCGACGAGCGCACCGAAGACCGGGATGAGCGGCATGGTCGCGACGACCACGGCCGCGCTCATGAGGTCCTGGGAGGCGATGGCCAGCACGGTGAGGGCGGGCAGGACGCCGGCGAGCACCAGCGCGGGCACGTACCGGGTCAGGTACGGCTCGAGGGCGGTGACGCCGCGGGTCACCAGCACGGAGCGGTGGCCGCTGGAGGCGTCCTGCTCATCCCCACCGGCAGGGACGGCGAGCACGCGGGCCACGAGCCGGCGCCGGACCTCGCCGCCGACCCGCGTGGCGGCGGTGGCGGTGAGCCGGTCGGTGCCCCAGCCGGTCAGCCCGCGGCCGAGCAGCAGCAGGGCGACGGCGAGGGCCCACCGGGTGACGGCGGCCGAGGAGAGGTCCTCGACGGCGGCCACGACGAGGCCGGTGACGGCGAAGGCCTGCCCGATGACGAGCAGCGCGGAGAGGGTCTGGAGGACGACCACGCCCGCCAGCGGGCCCCGGGCGGGGGCCAACCGGCGGGCGAGGCGAGGATCGGTGGGCCTCACGCGGCGCTTCCGCTGCCGGCCAGGGTCTCCTCCGGGATGTGCTGCACGGAGATGCGCTTGCGGAAGACCCAGTAGCTCCAGGCCTGGTAGGCCAGCACGATCGGGGTGAAGACCACCGCGACCACGGTCATCACCGTCAGCGTGTAGCTGGTGGCGGCCGCGTTGGTGGTGGTCAGGCTGTAGGCGGCGTCGATCGAGGACGGCATCACGTCGGGGAAGAGGGCCAGGAACAGGCCCGCGACGCCGGCGGCGATGGTGACGAAGGTGCCGAGGAAGGCCCAGCCCTCGCGGCCGACGGCCGCCGCGGCGATGCCCCCGACCAGGCACAGGGCGGCGACGACGAACGCGACCGCCGAGGCGACCGAGCCGGTCATCACCTGGGTCCACAGCAGGAACGCCACGGCGATGACGGCGGCGCCGATGCCGGTGCGCACGGCCAGTGCGCGGGCCCGGTGCCGGATGTCGCCGTCGGTCTTGAGGGCCACGTACATGGCGCCGTGGGTGAGGAACAGCGTCAGCGTCATCAGGCCGCCGAGCAGGGCGTAGGGGTTGAGCAGGTTGAAGAAGCCGCCGGTGTACTCCAGGTGCCCGTTCAGCTCCTCGATCGGCACGCCGCGCAGGATGTTGGCGAACGCGACGCCCCACAGCAGCGCCGGCACGACGGAGCCGATGATCAGCGCCAGGTCCCAGTTGCGGCGCCAGGCCGCGTCGTCGCGCTTGTGCCGGTACTCGAAGGCCAGCCCGCGCACGATGAGGCCCACCAGGATCAGCAGCAGCGGGAGGTAGAAGCCGCTGAACAGGGTGGCGTACCACTCGGGGAAGGCGGCGAAGGTGGCGCCGCCGGCGACGAGGACCCAGACCTCGTTGCCGTCCCACACGGGACCGATCGTGTTGATGAGGACGCGCTTCTCCCGCTCGTCACGGGCGAGGACGGGCAGCAGCATGCCGACCCCGAAGTCGAAGCCCTCGAGGGCGAAGTAGCCGATCCACAGGACGGCGATCAGGGTGAACCAGACGGTGGTGAGCTCCATGACTCTCTTCTGTCTCTCTCGTCCCGGGCGATCAGTAGGCGAAGGCCAGCGGGCGGTCGGGGTCGTGGTCGTCGTCGCGGACCACCGGCTCGGCGAAGTCGTCCGCGCCGTGGGCGATCGCCGAGAACATCAGCTTCAGCTCGACGACGGCGAGGACGCCGTAGAGCAGCGTGAAGACGATGAGGGAGGTGAGCACCTCGCCCGCGCTCACGGTCGGCGAGACCGCGTTGTCGACGGTCATCAGGCCGAACACGGCCCAGGGCTGGCGTCCGACCTCGGTGAAGATCCAGCCGAAGGAGTTGGCGAACAGGGGGCCGAGCGGCACCGCCCAGGCCACGAGCAGCCAGCGTCGGCTGGTCACCGTGCGGTCACCGCGCAGCGCGACGAGCACCGCCAGCGAGGCCAGGATGCCGAGGAATCCCAGGCCCATCATCAGCCGGAAGGACCAGTAGGTCAGGCCCTCGATCGGGGTGTAGTCCTCGGCGTAGCTGACGGCCTCGGTGTCCTGCCCGTACTCGAGGACGTACTCCTCGCTGAGCGGGTTGATGCCCTCGACCTCGCCGTCGAAGGAGCCGGTGGCCAGGAAGGAGAGCAGGTTCGGCGTGGTGACGGCGAACTTCTCCTCGGTGCCGTCGAGGCTGCCGATGGTCAGCCAGGAGAACCCGGCGGGCTGCTCGGTCTCGTACAGCGCCTCGGCGGCCGCCATCTTCATCGGCTGGACCTCGGTCATGATCTTCGCCTGGGCGTCGCCGGAGACGATGACGCCGGCCGAGGCGATCAGCATGACCCAGGCGGCGGTCTTGGCGCCGGTGCGGTACAGCGCCTGCTCGGAGGCCTCGGCCCGGCGGCGGCCGCGCACCAGCTGCCAGACCGAGACGCCCACGACGAAGCCGGCCGCGGTCATGTACGCCGAGAGCAGCACGTGCGGGAACGTCACCAGCTGGACCTCGTTGGTGAGCACCGCGAAGAAGTCGGTCAGCTCGGCACGCCCGGTCTCCGGGTTGTACTCGTAGCCGACCGGGTGCTGCATGAACGAGTTCGCCGCGAGGATGAAGTAGGCGGAGAACACGGTGCCCAGGTGCGCCAGCCAGATCGTGGCCAGGTGCGCCTTCTTGGGCAGCCGGTCCCAGCCGAAGATCCACAGGCCGAGGAAGGTCGACTCCAGGAAGAAGGCGAGCAGGCCCTCCACCGCCAGCGGGGCGCCGAAGATGTCGCCGACGAAGCGGGAGTAGTCCGACCAGTTCATCCCGAACTGGAACTCCTGCACGATGCCGGTGACGACGCCGATCGCGAAGTTGATCAGGAAGAGCTTGCCGAAGAACTTCGTGAGGCGGAGCCACTTCTCCTGGCCCGTGCGCACCCAGGCGGTCTGGTAACCGGCGACGATCGCCGACAGACCGATGGTGATCGGCACGAACAGGAAGTGGTACACGGTGGTGATGGCGAACTGCCATCGGGCAATGTCGAGTGCGCTGAGGTCCACGCGTCGATCGTGCTGCCGCACCACCCCGCTGTCTGCCGCCGAGTTTCGTGCCATGGGGGGACCTAGGTCCGACCCGTGGCAGACCAGTGGCCGTCCCCGTCGGGAGGGTCCTGTGAGGGCGCAGGAGCAGCGCGCGACCGGTGCGCGCGTCCCGGCCGCGGGGACCTCGGCAGCCCTCCCGCGCTGCGCCGCAGGTCAGCGGCCCCCGGCACGCCCCCCGCGGCGTCCGGTGCGGTCCGGTGGGGAGGCCGCCGCTGGACCTCGCGCCGGGGGACCTCCGACCCGGGCAGCGCGACGGACCGGACCGACCCGGTCTGGTGTGACTCGGCGCACAGCCTCGTCCCTGCGGGATCGGCGGTGCGGCTCAGCCGACGAGGCGCCCCGCGAGCAGGCCGAGCACGGTGCGGTGGGCGTCGTCGGCTCCGGCGCCGGTGAGCAGCCGCACGACCAGCGCGCGCAGCAGGTCGGCGCGGGTCTCCTCGCGGGAGGCCAGCTCGTCGAGGTGGGGGGCGGGCGCCCCGAGGTCGAGGACGAGGTCGAGCACCGCGGTCGCCTCGGCGAACGGGGCCGGCCGCCAGGTCGGCTCGATCGCGGTCACGAACGGCGCCCCCAGGGCCTCCAGGTGGACGTTGCCGGCCAGGGCGGCGTGCACCAGCTGCCGCGGGCGTGGGTCGGGGCCTGCCGAGAGCAGTGCGAGCGCGGTCAGCGCCTCCTGCGCCAGGCGCACCGCCGGCACGCCGAGGCCGGCGGTCGCCACGAGGCGCTCGACGAGCGCGTCGGTGAGCGGTCGCTCCCCGAACGCCACGGCCTCGGCCAGGCCGCGCGGGTCCTCGCGCTCCACCAGCGCGGACGGCGGCGTGCGCACCGCGACGTCCAGCAGCGCGTGCAGCAGCCGACCGGCACCGAGCACCACGGCGACGTCCCCGCAGACCTCCGTGCCCGGCTCGTGCCGGGCCGCGCTCCACCCGTCGACCACCCAGGAGCCGTCGCGCGCCGGGACGGGCAGACCCAGGCGCAGGTCGCGGTGGCCGCGGCCGGGGGCCTCGTCCAGGCGGACGGCGAGGCGCGCCTGCACCGGCGAGACGGCCCCCACGAGGGCGGCGTCGCGCCCGGGCCGCAGGGCCAGGTCACCTGCGCGGACGGTGCCGGTCCCGGGCACGGCGACGGCTCCGCCGGGCACGGCGAAGAGGTCGAGGACGCGGGGAGGGACGAGCACCGGACCACGCTATCGCCCGCGCTCGCTGCACGCCCGTACGCCGACCCCCCAACGGGGGGACGCCGCACGTGAGCCGCGGCACGTCGCGACACCCCGGTGGGCACCTGCGCCGCAGGTGAGGGGCCTGCGGAGGGGTCGGCGACCCGCCGACCCCCGCCGGGGCGACCCGGGTGGTCGCCGGGGCTCCCTACAATCGCGGCCGTGGGAAAGGCAGCAGCGGCACGCAAGCTGGCGTCCGCCGCCGCGTACGGCGGAGGCGGACTGTCGGTGCTCGGCGCTGCCCTCTACGGCGTCCTCGCCACCGAGGCGCGCCTCGCCAAGCAGGCGGTCGGCCCGATCCGCGAGGAGCCGCCGCCGGACCCGACAGGCTGGTACGGCCGCGGACGCCCCGGCCCGGCGCTCACGATGGTGCTGCTGGGTGACTCCAGCGCCGCCGGCTACGGCGTGGACCGCCCCGAGCAGACCCCGGGCGGCCTGCTGGCCTCCGGCGTCAGCGAGACCGCCGGCCGGCGGCTGTACCTGCGAGACCTCGCCGTGGTCGGCGCCCGCTCCTCCGACCTGGCCGACCAGATCGACCAGGCGCTGCCGCTGGAGCCCGACGTCGCCGTCGTCCTGATCGGCGCCAACGACGTCACGCACCTGGTGCCGCCGTCCGCCTCCGTGCGCTACCTCTCCGAGGGCGTGCGCCGCCTCGAGGACGCCGGCTGCGCGGTCGTCGTGGCCACGTGCCCCGACCTGGGCTCGGTGAAGCCGATCGCCTCCCCGCTGAAGGAGGTCGCGCGGTCGTGGTCGCGGCGGCTGGCCGCCGCCCAGACCATCGCGGTCGTCGAGGAGGGTGGCCGCACCGTGTCGGTGGGCTCGATCCTCGGCCCGGAGTTCGCCGCCGAGCCGACCGTGCTGTTCGGGCCCGACAAGTTCCACCCCTCGGTGGAGGGCTACCGACGGCTCGCCACGGTGCTGCTGCCCTCCGCCCTGGCCGCCTTCGGCCTCGCCGAGGACGAGGGCGACCGCCTGGAGTCCCAGCGCGGCGAGGGCGTCCTGCCCGTCACCGACGCGGCCCTGCGGGCCGTGCGCACCCCGGGCACCGAGGTCGACGGCACCGAGATCGGGGGCAACCGCCGAGGCGTCCGCGGCCTGTGGGTGGAGCTGCGGCACCGCCGCCGGCGCACCGACGTCGAGGGCGAGGCCCCCGAGGAGCTCGAGGAGCAGGACGTCCCCGCGCACGACGACGCGGCCGTCGAGGCCGGGTCCGGCACCGGCACCGGCACCGACTGACGGGCCGCGAACGCACGTGGGCCCCGGGCGATGCCCGGGGCCCACGTTCTCGTCCGTGACCCCGCGGTGCTGCGTGAGCCCGCGGGGCGCGGAGGGGTCTGGGGTGGCTCAGTCCTGGTTGAAGAACGCCAGGATGCGCAGCAGGTTGGTGTAGATCCAGACCAGGCTGACGGTCATCGCGAAGGCGGCGATCCAGGAGTCGCGCTCGGGCAGGCGGTTGGCGATGCCCTGCTCGACGAAGTCGAAGTCCATGATCAGCATGAACACGCCGAGCACGAGGCCGGCGACGGCGGTGATCATGCCGATGCCGGTGACGCCGAAGAGGCCGATGTTGAAGCCGAACAGGCTCATCACCAGCGAGACCAGGGACAGGCCGACCATGCCGAAGACGGCGGCCATCACACCGCGGCGGAACTTGTCGCCCACCTTGATGTTGAGGAACTTGTAGGCGGCCAGGGTGCCGGCGAACGCGGCGAAGGTGCCGAACACGGCGCCCGAGACCACGCCGTCACCGAACTGGGCGTCGAAGATCTTCGAGATGGCGCCGAGCGCCACGCCCTCGAGCGCGGCGAAGGCGAGCACCAGCGCGGGGCTGACGACCTTCTTGAAGGAGTTGACCATGGACAGCGCGAAGGCACCGAGCGAGCCGATGGTCGCCGCAGCCATGAGCGCGCTGATGTCGGCGCCGGGCAGGACGTCGGGGGTCAGCACCCACGTCGCGATCGCGGTGAGGATGACGACGCCGAGGCTGATGCCGGTCTTCTGGACGACCGAGTCGATCGTCATCCGGCCCTGGTCGGGGGTGGTCGTGTAGCCGGTGGTCTCACCGGGCACGCCGACGCCCCACGTCGAGGGGTCGGAGCCGTAGCCGCTGGTGGTGCCGTTGCCGGCGTAGGTCTGGTTCGCGTAGGCGCCGGAGCGGTTGAACTCACCGGAGCGCCGGAACACCGGGTTGTTGCTCTGCATGGTTGGTCTCTCCTCGGAGGCCGGGTAGGGCCAGTCGTGGTCCTGGGGCGAGAAGCCTAGAGAAGCTCTCACCAGGTGCCAACGTCCGAGGCGGGTGAGTCGTTCCCGCAGGAGTCGCCGAGCACGTCGCGGAGGAGGTCGCAGAGCAACGAGGGGGACCCGGGGACGTCCACGCAGTGGGGTCCCCGGGCCAGTGGGGGCCGGGACCATGACGACGGGCGTCACGATCCCGGGCTGCCGTCCTCCCCCAAGAACGACAGCACGACCACTGTCGCCGAACCGGCGTGAAGACCGCGGGGGGCGATCGGTGCGGATCGGTGAAGGGGCCGTGAAGATCCCCGGGACGGGATGGCGGTGTGCCCCCGGTGGGACTCGAACCCACACTGTGCCGCTTTTAAGGCGGCTTCCTCTGCCGTTGGGATACGGGGGCCGCGACCCCGTGCGGCCCGGGCTACCCCGGGGGCCGTCGGGCGTCCGTCGCGCATTGTGCCAAGCGGGGCTCAGGCCGGCCCGGCCAGGTCTCCCCCACCCGCACCCGTGGCGCCCAGGTCCCGCGCGCGGCCCAGGACCTCCTCGAGCATCGGTGCCGTGAGGCGTCCGGTGGCGGTGTTGTGCCGGCTCGGGTGGTAGCTGCCCACGAGGGTGACCGCGTCCCCCTCGGGCCCCGCTCCACCCAGCGCGGAGGACGAGGCGTCGAGCCGTGCCTGCGCCCCGTGGCCGAAGCGCGGCCGCGGGCGCGGCACGACGACCCCGGCGCGGCCCAGCGCCCTCAGGGCCGCGCCCCAGCCGATCGCGCCCAGCGCGACCACCGCGCGCACGCGCGCCCCGACCAGGGCCAGCTCCTCGTCGAGCCAGGGGGCGCAGGTCGCGCGCTCCTGGGGCGTCGGCTTGTTCGCGGGCGGCGCGCAGCGCACCGGGGCGCAGAGGCGGAACCCGGTCAGCTCCTGGCCGTCGTCCGCGCTGGTGGCGGTGGGCAGGCGGGCGACGCCGACGGCGTGCAGGGCGGCGAAGAGCCAGTCGCCCGAGGGGTCGCCGGTGAACATCCGGCCGGTCCGGTTGGCGCCGTGGGCGGCGGGAGCCAGGCCGACGACGAGCACCGTCGGCTCGGGGTCGCCGAAGCCCGGCACGGGCCGGCCCCAGTAGGTCTCGTGGGCGAACGCGGCGCGCTTCTCCCGCGCCACCTGCTCGCGCCACGACACCAGCCGCGGGCACGCCCGGCACTCGACGACACGTCGGTCGAGGGCGGTGAGCGCGTCGAGGTCGGTCACGGCGGTGGCGCCCCTCAGCGCAGGGCGAGGTCCCAGGCGATGCCGTCGAGGATGTCGGACTCGCTCACGACCAGGCGGGTGGCGCTGGTGCGGGCCAGGACCCGGGAGACGATGATCGCGCCCGCGCCGATGACGTCGGCCCGGCCCGGGTGCATCCAGCCCAGCGCCCGCCGCTGCTCGGCGCTCTGCCCGACGATGGTGTCGCAGTGGGCGTGCACGTCGGTGACGGCCAGGTCGCACTGGTCGATGGCGTCGCGGTCGTAGCGGTCCAGGCCGAGCACGCCGGCCGCCAGCGTCGTCACGGTGCCGGCGACGCCGACCACGCCCCGGGCAGCGGCCACCGCGTCGCGGACGGCGGGGTCGCAGGCGTCCAGCGCGGCGTCCACCGCGGCCACGCAGGCGTCGACCTCGGCCGGGGTCGGCGGGTCCGTGGGCAGGCAGCGCTCGGTGAGGCGCACCGAGCCGACGTCCATCGACTCCGAGACGTCCACCGTGTCGCCCCGGCCCACGATCAGCTCGGTGGAGCCGCCGCCGACGTCGAAGACGAGGGTCGGCTCGGCCGGCGGGGTGCGCAGCGCGCGCACCGCCCCGGCGTAGGAGAGCGCGGCCTCCTCGGAGCCGGTCAGCACCTCCGGTGCCGTGCCGAAGCGGTCCAGCACCCCCGCGGTGAAGACGTCGGCGTTCGCGGCGTCCCGGCTCGCGGACGTGGCGCAGAACCGCGCCCGGTCGACCCCGCCGACCTTCTCGACCAGGGCCGAGAGCTCCTCGACGGCGGCGAAGGCGCGTGCCATCGCGGCCTCGGAGATCCGCCCGGTGGCGTCCACGCCCTCCCCGAGCCGGATCATCCGGAACTCCCGCACCAGCTCGGTGGGGGTGCCGTCGTCAGCGAGCTCGAGGACGAGCAGCTTGATGGTGTTGGTGCCGCAGTCGACCGCCGCTACACGCACGGGCCGGCCTCCCACCAGGCGCCCAGGGCCTCGACGACCTCGTCGCCCAGCGGGTTCACGCCCGGCCCCTCGGCCAGCGCCTGGCCGGCGAGGACGTGCAGGCACTTGACCCGGTCGGGCATCCCACCGGCGGAGATCCCGGCGATCTCGGGGACGTCGGCCCCGACCTCGGCACCGATCGCCTCCCGCACGGCCAGGTAGCGCTCGTGGGCGGCGCGGTAGGCCGCGGCCAGCTCCTCGTCCTCGCCGAGCCGCTCGGTCATCTCCTTCATCAGCCCGCCGCCCTCGAGCGTGCCGATGCGGGACGCCGCCCGGGGGCAGGTCAGGTAGAAGGTCGTGGGGAACGGCGTGCCGGTGGGCAGCCGCGGCTCGGTGGCCACCACCGCGGGGTTGCCGCACGGGCAGCGGTGGGCCACGCCGTAGGTGCCGCGGGCCTCCCGGCCCAGCTGCCGCTGGACGGCGGCCGCGTCGGCCTCGGAGAAGCCACGCTCCACGCCGTGCCCGGCGGGGCCGGCGTCCGGCCCCGCGGCGCTCTCGGGGGTCTCGCTCACGTCAGCTCCCGTCCTTCTCGGTCGACCCGTCGATCTCGGTCGCCGGTGTGCTCTGCTGCTCGGCCGAGGGGTCCCCGGCCAGGACGACGGAGGCCCACGCGTCCTCCCAGAAGCCGGGGTCGTCCTCGGCCACGACCTCGTCGGGGTCGGTCAGCTCGTTGTCCTGCTCCAGGGGCTCGCCGTCCTCGTCGAGCACGACGTAGGAGGTCTCCCCCGGCATCACGTAGCCCAGCTCGCGGGCCTGCTGCACCACGTAGGCCTCGTCCGACCAGCGCTCCTTCTCCTCGGCCAGGTCCGCGATGGCGGACTCGCGGTCGGCGATCTCGGCCTGGAGGGCGTCGATCTCCGAGCGCTGCTGGAGGTAGGCACGGGCCGAGGAGGCGTAGGAGACCACCAGGACCCCCACGACCAGCAGCAGCACGAGGGCACGCCCGGTCAGCCGAGGGCGGCGCGGGCCACCGCCGGCCGCCACGGGGACGGGGCGGCGCACCGAGCCCGGCCCGCCCGCCGTCGTCCGGGGGCGTGCCTGCGCGCCGCGGCCCTGGTCGGCGGTCTGCCCCGCGCCGTCGGGGGCCACGGACCCCGCGGAGGCGCGGGACGGGCCCCGGCCGGATCGGCCGGGGCCCGTGCGGCCACGGGGGCCCGAGGAGCGCGAGGTGGTGCGTCGCTGGCTGTCGGGCATGCCCCTAGGGTCGCTCAGCCCTGGTACCGCGGGAACGCCGACACACCGGCGTAGCGCGCGGCGTCACCGAGCTCGTCCTCGATGCGCAGGAGCTGGTTGTACTTCGCGACGCGCTCGGAGCGGGCCGGGGCGCCGGTCTTGATCTGGCCGCAGTCGGTCGCGACGGCCAGGTCGGCGATGGTGACGTCCTCGGTCTCGCCGGAGCGGTGGCTCATCATGCAGCGGAAGCCGTTGCGGTGGGCCAGCTCGACGGAGTCCAGCGTCTCGGTCAGGGAGCCGATCTGGTTCACCTTCACGAGCAGCGCGTTGGCCTGGCCGCCCTCGATGCCGCGCTGGAGGCGCTCGACGTTGGTGACGAACAGGTCGTCGCCCACGAGCTGGACCTTGTCACCGAGCTGGTCGGTGATGGTCTTCCAGCCGTCCCAGTCCTCCTCGTCCAGCGGGTCCTCGATGGAGACGATCGGGTAGGCGTCGGCGAGCTCGCCGTAGTAGGCGCTCATCTCGGCGGCGGTCTTCTTCTCGCCCTCGAAGGTGTAGAAGCCGTCCTCGTAGAACTCCGAGGCGGCGACGTCCAGCGCCAGGACGACGTCCTTGCCGAGCTCGTAGCCGGCCTTGGCGACGGCCTCGCCGATCAGGTCGAGCGCGGCGCGGTTGGACTCCAGGTTCGGGGCGAAGCCGCCCTCGTCGCCCAGGCCGGTGGCCAGGCCGCGCTGCTTCAGCACGCCCTTAAGGGCGTGGTAGACCTCGGCGCCGCAGCGCAGGGCCTCGGCGAAGGTCGCGGCGCCGACCGGCGCGATCATGAACTCCTGGATGTCGACGTTGGAGTCCGCGTGGGAGCCACCGTTGAGGATGTTCATCATCGGCACCGGCAGCACGTGGGCGTTCGGGCCGCCGACGTAGCGGTACAGCGGGAGGCCGGCCGACTCGGCGGCGGCCTTCGCGACGGCCAGCGAGACGCCGAGGATGGCGTTGGCGCCGAGCGAGCCCTTGTTGGCGGTGCCGTCGGCGGCCAGCATGGCGGAGTCGACGAGGCGCTGGTCGTCGGCGTCGAGGCCCTCGATGGCGGGGCCCAGGGTGTCGACGACGGCCGCGACGGCCTGCTGCACGCCCTTGCCGAGGTAACGGTCGCCACCGTCACGCAGCTCGACGGCCTCGAACTGGCCGGTGGAGGCGCCCGAGGGAACGGCGGCACGCGCGAACGTGCCGTCCTCGAGGAGCACCTCGACCTCGACGGTGGGGTTGCCGCGCGAGTCGAGGATCTCGCGGGCGGCGACAGCTTCGATGGATGCCACGTTGCTCTCCTGAGGAGGAAGACGTCTAGGGGACGCGCCCACCCTAGTCCGCCGCTCACCGGCGCCGACGCGGCCCGGACCGCGGTGGACACCGCAGTTGCGTGGGCCACTCCCCGCGGCCCCGCCGACACCCCCGTCCGTCCCCCTGCCGGCACCCCTGCCTGTCCCCGGACCTGTCCCGTTGCCGGTCCTGCGCGCCACTCCGAGAGTTCACCCCCGCGTGGCGCCCGGATCACCGTGCGGTCACCGGGAGGCGTGAGCGTCCGGCCCGGTCGGGCTCGCTCGGGGGCCGCGACCGACGACCTGCTCCACCTCACTCCGTCCCGTCCGCTGACTCTCGCAGCGGCCGACGAAAGGCCTCACCGATGCGCCTCTCCCTGACCAGGGTGGCCACCCTCCTCGCCGTACCGTCGCTCGCGCTCGCCGCCGCCGCGGTGGCCCCGCTGGCGAGCAGCGCGGCCGTCGACGACGACCGCGCGTTCTCGCGCGTCGCCACGTACCCCGTCTTCCTCAACGTCCCCGACGGCGTGGACCCCGCCGACGAGACGGTCGCCGAGATCTCGGCGGTCTCCGAGGACGGCACCACCGTCGTCTACACCGACGCCGCCGGCAAGCGCATCGGCTTCGTGGACGTCACCGACCCCTCGAACCCGGTCGGCGACGGCACGCTGGACCTCTCCGAGCTCGGCGACGTCGAGGACGAGCCCACCTCCGTGGCCGTGGTGGGCGACTACGTGATGGTCGTGGTGAACACCTCGGAGAGCTACACCGACCCCTCGGGCCGGGTCGACGTGGTCGAGCTGGCCAGCCGTGAGCGGGTCGCCTCGCTCGACCTCGGCGGCCAGCCCGACTCCATCGCCGTCAGCCCGGACGGCACCTACGCCGCCATCGCGATCGAGAACGAGCGCGACGAGGACGTCCTGCCCGACGACGCCGCGACCGACCCCGACGCGGAGGAGGGCGACCTGCCCCAGGCGCCGGCCGGCTTCGTGCAGACCATCGACCTGACCGGCACCCCCGACACGTGGACGGCCACGCCGGTCATGCTCGGCGCGGACGTCATCCCCATGATGGACACGCCCTCGGACGCCGAGCTCGAGTACGTCGACATCAACGAGGACGACGAGCTGGTGGTCTCGCTGCAGGAGAACAACGGCGTCGTCGTCATCGACCTGCCGACCCTCGAGGTCACCAGCGCCTTCAGCGCCGGCGAGGCCACGCTGCGCGGCGTCGACACCGAGGACGACGGCGTCTTCTCCTTCACCGACACCCTCACCGTGCCGCGTGAGCCCGACGCCGTGCACTGGGTCGGCGACGGGTACGTGGCCACCGCCAACGAGGGCGACTGGAAGGGCGGCAGCCGCGGCTGGACCGTCTTCGACGCCGCGACCGGCGAGATCGCCTGGGACGCCGGCACCGGCTTCGAGCACCTCGCCACCGCCTACGGCCTGTTCAACGACGGGCGTCAGGACAACAAGGGCTCCGAGCCCGAGGGCCTGACCTACGCCGTCTACGGCGGCACCCCGTACGCCTTCGTCGGCTCCGAGCGCTCCAACTTCGTCGCGGTCTACGACATGACCGACCCGACCGACCCGGCCTTCACCCAGGTCCTCCCGACCACCAACGGCCCCGAGGGCCTGCTGCCCGTGCCCGGGCGGGACCTGTTCGTCGTCTCCTCCGAGACCGACGACGCGGAGGCGGGCGTCCGCGCGACCGTCGGTCTCTACGCCTTCGGCGAGGACGCGCCGACCTGGCCGGACGTCGTCTCGGTGCCGGTCGACGGCGCCGCCCACCCGATCGGCTGGGGCGCCCTCGGTGCCCTGAGCGCGGACCTCGCGGACGAGGACGGCCTGTGGACCGCCTCCGACAGCGCGTTCTCCCCCGCCCGGATCTACCACCTCGACACCACCGACGTGCCCGCCGTCCTGGACGACGTGATCGAGGTCCGTGTCGGCGGCGGCCAGCCGATCGACCTCGACATCGAGGGCCTGGCGGCCCGCGCGGAGGGCGGCTTCTGGATCGCGAGCGAGGGCGCCACCGGCCCGCAGAACCGGCTCGTCCGCATCAACCGTCACGGCCTCGTCCAGCAGCGCGTGCACCTGCCCGCCGAGGTCGCCGCCGGCCTCGGCACGTGGGGCCTCGAGGGCGTCGCGGTCACCGGGAGCGGCGACGACGAGACGCTGTACGTCGCGCTCCAGCGGCCGCTGACCGGCGAGGACGTCGCCCGGATCGGCCGCTACGACGTCGCCACCCGCGCCTGGACCTGGTTCGGCTACCCGCTGGAGACCACGGACGTCGAGGGCGACTGGATCGGTCTGTCCGAGATCGTGGCGCTGGACGCCGACTCCGTCGCGGTCATCGAGCGCGACAAGCAGGTCGGCACCGCCGCCGCGATCAAGCGGGTCTACACCGTCGACCTGCCCGCCGGCTCCGTCGACGCCGTGACCCCGGTGACCAAGTCGCTGGCCGTCGACGTGCTGCCGCTGATGCAGGCCCGCCACGGCTGGACGCAGGAGAAGCTCGAGGGCCTCACGGTCTCGGCCGGCGGCGAGGTCTACGCGGTCACCGACAACGACGGCCTGGACGACGCCACCGGCGAGACCCAGATGTTCGACCTCGGCACCGCCACCGACGTGTTCGCCGAGGCGCTGGCCACCCGCACCCGGGTGCGGGCCGCCCGGAAGGTCGTGAGCGGCCGGACGCTGGCCGTCCGCGTCCACGTGTCCCCCTCCGCCCAGGGGGTGGTGCGGCTCAAGGTCGGCCGGAAGCTGCTCGGCACCGCCACGCTGAACGACGCCGGCCGAGCCGTGCTCCGCGTCCGGCTCGCCGGCCGGGGTCAGCGCGCGCTCCGGGCGATCTACCCCGGCACCGACACGGCGGTGGCCTCCAGCGACACCGTCACCGTGCAGGTGGTGCAGCGCGGGCGCCGCTCCTGACCGGAGCCGCTCACCGCGAGCAGCGCACGAGCACCCGGGGCCGGGTCGGCAGGTGACCTGTCGGCCCGGCCCCGGGTCCGTCCGAGGGTCTGCCCCGTGCCGGTCTCAGGCCAGGCGGCGGCGCACCGCGTCGCGCAGGGCCAGCTCCGCGTCCACGCCCTGCTCCCGGGCGTCCAGGACGACGGCCAGCAGCCGCTCCCCCACGGCGGTGTGGGGGTCCTGTGCCTCGGCGGGCTCGGCCGACCGGAGGCCGAGGCGCCCGGCGACCTTCTCGGCCCACAGCAGGGCGGGCAGGCTTCCGGGGACGCCGTCGGTGGGCTCGCGCCGATCGGCCTTCTCGGCGGCCTTGATCCGCTGCCACTCGGCGTCCACCTCGTCGGCGGTCAGTCCGGTGGCCGGCTCGCCCGCCCGGTCGCCGGCTGCGCCGAAGACGTGCGGGTTGCGCCGCCACATCTTCTCCACCAGACCGCGGGCGACGTCCTCGACGTCGAAGCGGCCCGCGTCGGCCGGCTGCTCGGCGGCGATCGCGGCGTGGAAGTAGATCTGCAGCAGCAGGTCGCCCAGCTCCTCGCGCAGGTGCGCCCACGCCGCCTCGTCCGAGGTCCCGGCGGTGTCGGCGGCGGCCACGGCGTCGAGCGCCTCGAGGGTCTCGTGCGCCTCCTCGAGCAGGTAGCGCCGCAGGGATGCCGGCGTCTGGGCCGCCTTCCAGGGGCACTCGGCACGCAGCCGGGCCATGACCCCGGTCATCTCGACCAGCCAGGACCCGCCCTCCGGGCCGGCGGGGCTCACCCCTGGCAGGCCTGGCCGGCGGGCATCGCGGCGGCGTAGGAGCCGTCGCCCTGCCCGAGCGCCTCGGCCATCTCCGCGTTGATGAGGTCGCGAGCGGTGTCGCTGACCGCGACCGAGAGGTCGGCGGTCTCGTCGGCCTGCACCGAGGCGGCGAGGTCGACGGCGTCGTAGACGGGGTTGACCACGATCTCGTGCTCGTCCTGCCAGTCGGCGAGGTACTGGCGCTGGTCGTCGGTGTCGGTGCCGGCGACCGCGAGCAGCACGTCGCTGAAGAAGTTGTTGGCCGCCACGAACCGGACGACCTCGTCGCTGATCTGGTCCTCGGTGAGGTCGGTGGTGTCGACGATCTGCTCGAGCTGGGTGCGCGCGTCGGCCTCGTCGCCCTCGAGCATCGCGTCGGCGTCCATCCCGTTCTCCTCGGCGATCTGCGAGATCACCTCGACGCGGACGAGGGCGTCGACCGCGAGGTCGCGCATGAAGGCGCCGGTGAGGCTGCCGCCCAGCTGGCCGGCGGCCGAGAACACCTCGCAGGTGTCCATGGCGGTCTCGTCGACCTCGGCCACGCTCAGCGTGGTGCCGTCGACGTCCGCCGCGACGCCGGGCTGCACGACGGCGTCGCTGACGCCGCAGCCGGAGAGGGCGAGCGCGGCGACACCGGCCAGGACGGCGAGACGGGTCGTGGACCGGGAGATGCGCACGTGGGCTCCTTCACATCGCGGGTGCGGGCCCATTGAACCAGGCTCCGCGCAGCGCCGCCCCCGGCCCTCCGGCACAGCCGCCCCCGGCCCTCCGGCACAGCCGCCCCCGGCCCTCCGGCACGGCCGGCCGGGGGCCACGGCACACGCGTCAGCCGCGGCCGCCCCCGCCGGCACGCCCCGAGCGCCCGGCGGGCACCTGGGCGGCCGCCGGCTTCTCGGCCTGGGGTGCGGCGCCGTCGGGGTCGACGATCTGGTCGATGACGCCGCGCGCCCACTCCAGCAAGGCGATGCCGTCCAGCGGCCTGCCGCCGATCACCGCGGTCTGCGGGCGGGGCACCAGGATCGACTCGGTCTGGTGCTTGATCAGCGACTTCGGGTACATCCGGTTCAGCCGCACCTGGCGCGAGTCGGGCAGGCTCACCGGGTAGAAGCGGACGTTCTTGCCGGCCACGGTGACCTCGCGGACGCCGGCCTGGCGGGCGCGGGCCCGGAAGCGGGCCACGAGCAGCAGCGAGACGACCTCCACCGGCGGCTCGCCGTAGCGGTCCACCAGCTCCTCGTTGATCGCGTCCACGTCCTCGTCCGAGCGGACCTCGGCGAGCCGCTTGTACATCTCCAGGCGCAGCCGCTCGGAGCCGATGTAGTCGTGCGGCAGGTGCGCGTCGACGGGCAGCTCGATGCGCACCTCCTCCAGGACGTCGTCCGCGCTGCCCTTGAAGTCGGCGACGGCCTCGCCGACCAGACGCACGTACAGGTCGAAGCCGACGTCCGCGATGTGCCCGGACTGCTCGCCGCCGAGCAGGTTGCCCGCGCCGCGGATCTCGAGGTCCTTCATCGCGATCGCCATGCCGCCGCCCAGGTCGGAGTGCTGGGCCAGGGTGGCGAGCCGCTCGTGGGCGGTCTCGGTCAGCGGCTTCTCGGTGGGGTAGAGGAAGTACGCGTAGGCGCGCTCGCGGGAGCGGCCCACGCGACCGCGCAGCTGGTGCAGCTGGCTCAGGCCCATGGTGTCGGCGCGCTCGATGATCATCGTGTTGGCGTTGGAGACGTCCAGGCCCGACTCGACGAGCGTGGTGCACACGAGCACGTCGAAGCGCTTCTCCCAGAAGTCGACCATCACCTGCTCGAGCTGCTTCTCGCCCATCTGCCCGTGCGCGGTGGCGACGCGGGCCTCCGGCACCATCTCCCGGATGCGGGCGGCGGCCTTCTCGATCGACTGCACCCGGTTGTGGATGTAGAAGACCTGCCCGTCGCGCAGCAGCTCGCGGCGGATGGCGGCCGTGACCTGCCGGTCCTCGTAGCCGCCGACGTAGGTGAGGACGGGGTGCCGCTCCTCGGGCGGGGTGGCGATCGTGGACATCTCGCGGATGCCGGTGATCGACATCTCCAGCGTGCGCGGGATCGGGGTGGCCGACATGGAGAGCACGTCGACGCTGGTGCGCAGGCGCTTCATCTGCTCCTTGTGCTCCACGCCGAAGCGCTGCTCCTCGTCCACGATGATCAGGCCGAGGTCCTTGAACCGGGCGTCGGGGTTCAGCAGCCGGTGCGTGCCCACGACGATGTCGATGGAGCCGTCGGCCATCCCCTTCATCACCTCGGCGGCCTCCTTGGCGGTCTGGAACCGCGAGAGGCCCTTGAGGACGACGGGGAAGCCGCTCATCCGCTCGGCGAAGGTGGACAGGTGCTGGTTGACCAGCAGGGTGGTCGGCACCAGCAGCGCCACCTGCTTGCCGTCCTGCACGGCCTTGAAGGCGGCCCGGACGGCGATCTCGGTCTTGCCGTAGCCGACGTCGCCGCAGACCAGGCGGTCCATGGGCACGGTGCGCTCCATGTCGGCCTTCACCTCGTCGACGGTGGAGAGCTGGTCGGGGGTCTCGGTGAAGCCGAAGGCGTCCTCGAGCTCGCGCTGCCAGGGCGTGTCCGGCCCGAACGCGTGGCCCTGGCTGGCCTGGCGCGCGGCGTAGAGCTTGATCAGCTCGGCGGCGATCTCGCGCACGGCCTTGCGGGCGCGGGCCTTGCGCTTGGTCCAGTCGCCGCCACCGAGGCGGTCCAGGCTGGGCTGCTCGCCGCCGACGTAGCGGGTCACCTGGTCCAGCGCGTCGGCCGGCACGTAGAGCCGGTCGGCCGGCTGCCCCTTCTTGCTGGCGCCGTACTCGAGCACGAGGTACTCGCGCACCGCACCGCCGACGGTGCGCTGCTTCATCTCGATGAACTTGCCGACGCCGTGCTGCTCGTGCACGACGAAGTCGCCGGCCTTGAGCTCGAGCGGGTCGATCTGCCGCTTGCGCCGCGCGGGCATCTTGCGCATGTCGCGGGTGGAGGACTTCTGGCCGGAGACGTCCTCGCCGGTGAGCAGGGCTTGCCCGCCCGCCTCGTCCACGAAGCCCTGGGCCAGGGTGCCGCAGGTGACGGTGACGACGTCGCGGACCCACAGGTCCTCGGCCGCCCCCGAGGTGGGGTCGACGAAGCGGGCGGGGACGTCGGCCTCGCCGAGCGCCTCGACCATCCGCTGCGCCGGGCCGGAGCCGGGGTGCAGGACGACGGTGCGGAACCCGGCCGTCCGCCACGTCCGCAGGTCCTTCAGCGCCCGCTCGACGTCGCCGCGGTAGGCCTCGGCGGGCTGGCCGGGCAGCGCGCGCGCCGGCGTGCCCGCGGCCTTGTCGACCATGGCCTCGACGTTCGGGATGCTGCGGCCGTCCGCGTCCACGGCGATCGTCTCGTCGGTGATGCCGAACGGGCTCACCGTCCACCACGGGCGGTCGGTCTCCAGCGCGTGCTCGCGCACCTGCGCCAGCTCGCGGTAGGACGCGGCACCGAGGTCGACCGGGGCGGTGCCGCCGCCGGCCGCGGCCGCCCAGGAAGCGCCCAGGAACTCCTCGGACGTGGCGACGAGGTCGTGCGCGCGGCGGCGGACCCGCTCGGGGTCCAGCACGAGGACGTGGGTGGCCGCCGGCATGAGGTCGACCAGGAGCTCCATCTCGTCCACGAGGACGGGGGCCAGCGACTCCATGCCCTCCACGGCGATGCCCGCGGCGATCTTGTCGGTCATCTCCAGCAGCTGCGGGTGCGCCTGGCCGAGCTCGGCGGCCCGCGCCCGGACCTGCTCGGTCAGCAGCAGCTCGCGGCACGGCGGCGCCCACAGGCGCTCGACCTTCTCGGTGGTGCGCTGGTCGGCGACGGAGAAGCCGCGGACCTCGTCGACCTCGTCACCCCACAGCTCCACGCGCAGCGGGTGGTCCTCGGTGGGCGGGAAGACGTCGACGATGCCGCCGCGCACCGCGAACTCGCCGCGCTTCTCCACCAGGTCGACGCGGCTGTAGGCAGCGTCCGCCAGCCGCTGCACCAGGTCCTCGAGGTCAACGGTGTCGCCGGCCACCAGCTCGACGGGCTGGAGCTCGCCCAGGCCCTTGACCTGGGGCTGGAGAACCGAGCGCACCGGAGCCACCACCACGTCCACCGGCCCCGCGGCGTCCTCGGGGTGGGCCAGGCGGCGCAGCACGGCCAGGCGGCGACCCACCGTGTCCGAGCGCGGGCTCAGCCGCTCGTGCGGCAGCGTCTCCCAGCTCGGGTAGTAGGCCACGCGAGCGGGGTCGAGCAGCGTGCCCAGACCCTCCACCAGGTCCTCGGCCTCACGGCTGGTCGCGGTGACCACCAGCACCGAGCGGCCCTCGCGCACCAGGCCCGCCGCCACGAACGGGCGCAGGCCGTCGGGACCCGTGAGGTCCAGGGAGCGCAGGCGCCCCTCGCGCGCGTCACCGAGGACGCCCGCCAGCGCCTCGCTCTCGAGCACGGGCGCGAGCAGGCTCTCGTGGACGGTGGACTGAGGCACGCGGGCTCCTCGGGGGTCAGGCTGGTCGGACACAGCACGAGCGCCCCCGGTCGGGCGCGACCGGGGGTGTGCGGGGTCGAGTCTAGGTCGCCGCGGCGACAGCCCCTCCCCCGCGAGGACCTGAGCGCGGCAGGCTCAGAAGGAGAAGCCCGCGTCCCCCTCGTCCCGGGGCCACTCCGGGTCGGTGAGCACCTCGAAGGGGTCGTGCTCAGGGCGAGCCCAGGGGCCGAGGGCGTCGGCCACGAGCCGCAGCTCGGCGAGCGCCGCGGCCTCCAGCGCCTCGAAGTCGGGGTACCCCGCCTCCGGGTCGGCCGCCCAGGCCCGGACACCCTTGCGGAACGCCTGGCGGGCGAGCCGTCGGGACGCGGGGCCCAGCCGGTCGGCGGCCAGCACGTGGCCCGGCACCTCGACGGCGCGGCGGGGCGCCGGGGCCCGGCGGCCACCGAAGCGGGGCCGCAGCACGTTCTCGTCGGTGTGGTCGTCCATCTGGGTTCCTCTCCTCGTGCGGACAGGGCTGTGCCCTGATCGACATGGAGAGAGGTGCGGGACGCACCCACGAGCGCCGGACGACGCCGACGGGAGGAAGAAGGTACCGCCACCAGCCCTGTCGGTTCCATCCCGACCCGGCAGCCCGCGGCTGCGGTCAGCCCAGGCCGCGGAAGGACAGCGCGTGCCAGCGCGGACCGACGGGGGTGACCTCGATCCGCCGCTCGTCCAGCGGCTCCCCGTCGACGTCGAGCGCGCCGGCGTCCTGCGCCACCCGACCCTGCTCCCGCACGATCCGCACCTCCAGGCGCGACTCCGAGAGGCCCTCGGCGATGTCCTCGCCCCACTCCACGACCGTGACGGCGTCGTCGAGGGAGGTGTCGAGGTCCAGGTCGTCCAGCTCGTCGAGGCCGCCGAGCCGGTAGGCGTCGACGTGCACGAGCGCCGGCCCCTGCACCAGGGAGGGGTGCACGCGGGCGATGACGAAGGTGGGCGAGGTGACGTGCCCCCGCACCCCGAGCCCCGCGCCCAGGCCCTGGGTGAACGTGGTCTTGCCGGCACCGAGGTCCCCGGTGAGCACCAGCAGGTCACCGCGGGTGAGCTGGCCGGCCAGGGAGCGGCCCAGGCCGCGCGTGGCCTCGGCGGTGGGCGCGTGGAAGACCATCGTCCGCAGCGGGCGGCGCATCTCCACCAGCGGGGAGTAGCGCAGGATCTCCTTGAAGCCCTGCCGCTCCCAGAACCGGATGGTCGCCGGGAGCTCCTCGCGGGCCACGACGGTCAGGTCGTCCATACCCCGGCCGGAGGCCAGCACCGCGTCGACGGTCGCGTCGATCAGCCGGCCGGCGATGCCGTGGCCCTGGTGGTCGGGGCTGACCGCGAACCGACGCAGGTAGGTGGTCGACCCGATGGGGTCGAGGATGAGGCAGCCGACCGGCACGTCGTCGAGCGTGGCCAGCAGGCCACCGCCGTCGGCGAGCTTCGCGGCCAGGGTCTCCGGCGTCTCCGACAGCGCGTCGGGCGGCGGGTCCATGGCGATCCGGTTGCCGAAGGCGGCCGCGACCACGGTGTGGACGGCCTCGGCGGCCTCGGGTCCGACCGGGCGGACGACGACGTCGCTCACGCGCCCTCCACCGTCTCGGTCGCAGCGGCGAGGAGCTGGTCGATCTCGGCGTTCACCTGTCCGTGGCTCTCGATCATCACGAGGTGGCCCGCACCGGCCACCTCGAGGAGGCGGGACCCGGAGATCCGGGCGTGGAGGGTGCGGCTGTGGCTGATCTTGGTCAGCCGATCCTTGGTGCCGCAGACGATGGAGACGGGCACGTGGCCCATCACCTCCACCGCGTGCAGCTTGTCGAGGCCGTCGAGGCTGGGGAAGAAGTCGACGAGCACCCGGGTGGGCGTGGTCGAGAGCATCGACCACGCGAAGTCGAGGTAGGCCCGCGGCACGTCGCGGCCGAAGGCGAAGTACTTGGCGGTCTGCTCCGAGAGGGTGCCGCCGAGGTCGCGCACCAGGTCGACCGCCTTGTGACCGGCGCCGACGCCGCGCATGACCCGCCGGGTCAGCTCCCCGCCCAGGCGCGCCGGCACGGCGGGCAGGAACATCCGGCCCATGTCGAGCTTGTCCGCGGCGGTGGCGACGAGGCCGACACCCACGATCCGGGTGCCGAACAGCTCGGGGTGCTCCTCGGCCAGCGCCGCGATGGTCATGCCGCCCATCGAGTGGCCGACCAGCACGACGGGCGTGCCGGTGGCCACCTGGTCCAGCACCGTCAGCAGGTCGTGGGCGCACTGCTCGATCGTGGCGTTCTCCGGCGACGATCGCCCCGAGCGGCCGTGGCTGCGCTGGTCGTAGAAGACCGAGCGCACCAGCCCGCGGTAGGCCGCACGCTGGAAGTGCCAGCAGTCGGAGGTCAGCGCGTAGCCGTGGACCCACACCACCGTCAGCGGCGGCTCCGAGCGACCCGCGGCCCCCTCGCTGGGCTCGAACTCGTCGACCTCCACGTGCAGGGGCACGCCGTCGTCCGCCACCACGGTGAGGGCGGGCGAGCGCAGCGACCCCGGGACGGCGACGTCGCCGGCGCCCCGCTTGGAGACCACGCGACGGCGGCGGGCGACCTCGGCCGCGGCGGCACCGCCCGCCACGGCGGCACCCGCCGCGGCACCCGCGATGCCGAGCACCAGGTTGCGCTGCCAGTGCTCGCTGCCGGGCCCGGCGGCGGCCCTGCCCGACGAGCGGCCGGACGGGGTGCGGGGCGTCATGCGCCCTCCTCGCTGTCCACGTGCCGGCGGACGAGGCGGCCGCCGAGCCGGGTGACGATCTCGTAGCTGATGGTGCCGCAGGCCTGTGCCCACTCCTGCGCGGACGGCGCGGGCGCCGGGCCGACGAGGCGCACGACGTCGCCCACGGCCGCCCCGACCTCGGTGCCGGCCGGGCCGAGCTCGACCACCACCTGGTCCATGCAGACCGTGCCGCGCAGGGGTCGGCGGCGTCCGCCGACCTCGACCTCGGCAGGGGCGCCCGCGGGCCCGGGGCGGTCGTTGCCGGCCGCGGCGCGCGGGAGGCCGTCCGCGTAGCCGACGGGCACGAGGCCCAGCGTCGTCGGTGCCGGCGCCGACCAGCGCCAGCCGTAGGAGACGCTCGTGCCCTCGGGCACCTGCTTGACCATGGTCAGCGGCGCGGTGACGGTCATGGCGGGACGCAGGTCGGTGCCGTGGGCGACGTCGGGGGCCGGGTCGAGGCCGTAGGTGGCCAGGCCGATCCGCACCAGGTCCAGGCGCAGGTCGGGGTGGAGCAGCGCGGCGGCGGAGTTGGCCAGGTGCCGCACCTCGGGCCGCAGACCTGCCTCCTCGACCACGGCCAGGGCCGCGTGGAAGGCGGCGGCCTGCTGGGTGTTGGCGGGGTGCTCCGGCTCCTCGGCGGCGGCCAGGTGCGACCACACGCCGGTCACCCGCCAGCGGCCCTCGAGCTCGCCGGCGCGGGCGGCGGCCACGAGGGCCGGCCACGCCTCGGCGGTCGAGCCGGAGCGGGAGAGACCGGTGTCGACCTTCAGCTGCACCCGCGCGGGGCGACCGGAGGCCTCGACGGCGCGCGCGAGCAGGTCCAGGTGGGCCGTGGTGGCGGCGGTGACGTCGACGTCGGCGGCCACCGCGGCGGTGAGGTCCTCGCCCGGCAGCACCAGCCAGCACAGCAGGCGTCCGACGTCCCCGGCCTCACGGAGCGCCAGCGCCTCCGGCACGGTCGCGACGCCCAGCCACGGCGTGCCGGCCTCGCGGGCCGCGCGCGCCACCTCGAGGGCACCGTGGCCGTAGGCGTCGGCCTTCACCACCGCCATCGTGGCGACGTCGTCGCCGACCAGCGCGTCGATGGTGCGCAGGTTGTGCCGGACCGCCGCCAGGTCGACGACGATCTCGGGGCGGGCGGTGGCGGACATCGCCCCCATCTTCCCACCGGGAGGGGGGTCACGTGCCCGCACCCCCGGGGGTGGGACGCCTCACGACCGTCCCGGGAGCCCCCGCACCACGTCGGCGACGGCCCCGGCCACCTGCCCGGCGACGATCGGGCCGCCCCGGGAGACGAGCACGGCGGCGGCCCCGTGCAGCCACGCGCCCACGGACGCGGCGTCGAACGGGTCGAGCCCCGCGGCCAGCAGCGCGCCGGTGAGCCCGCCGAGCACGTCGCCGGCCCCGGCGGTGCCGAGCCAGGGCGTGCCCGTGGTGTTGACGCGGACCCGCCCGTCGGGCGCCGCGACCACGGTGCGCCGCCCCTTGAGCAGGACGACGGCGTCGTGCCGGGCCGCCGCGTCACGGGCGTGGGTGAGCATCCGGGCCTCGACGTCGGCGCGCTCCACCCCGAGCAGGGACGCGGCCTCCCCGGCGTGCGGGGTGAGCACGAGCGGCGCCCCCGTGGACCGGTCGAGGTCGGGCACGTGCGCGAGCGCGTCGGCGTCGACGAGCACCGGGACGCCGTCGGCGACCGCGGCTGCCAGCTCCTCGCCCGCGGCCGCGCCCCCGCCGGAGCCGACGACCCAGGCCTGCACACGCCCGGCTCCCACCACCTCGGGGTGCGCCTCGCGGACCCGGTCGGCCACCGCCGAGTCGCCCACGTACCGGACCATCCCGGCCAGCCCGCAGGCCGCGCCGGCCACGCTGAGCAGGCCCGCCCCCGGGTAGGTCGCCGAGCCGCTGCGCACGCCCACGACCCCGCGCGTGTACTTGTGGTCGCGGCCGCCCGGCACGGGCAGCAGCGCCGCCACGTCCGCCGCGCCGAGGGCCTCGACGGGGGCGGCCGGCAGGCCCAGCCCCAGGTCGACCAGCTCCACCGCGCCGCACGCGGCCGACGCGGGGTCGAGCAGGTGCGCGGGCTTGAGGGTGCCGAAGGTGACCGTCAGGTCGGCGACCACGTGCGGGCCGGGCGTCTCGCCGGTGTCGACGTCGACGCCGCTGGGCACGTCCACGGCCACCACGGGGACGCCGGCCAGCACGGCGAGCGCGGCGCGTGCCTCGTCCCGCAGGCCGGGGCGCCCGCCGATGCCCACGATCCCGTCCACGACCACGTCGGGCACACGGTCGGGCGGCACGGACGTCGGCAGGGCCCCGTGCTCGCGCACGCGACCGCCGGCGCGGCGCAGCGCGGCCAGCCCGGCGGCGTGCGGCCGGTCGGAGAGCAGCCACGCCTCGACCCACGCCCCGTCGCGTGCCAGGCCGGCGCCGGCGTGCAGGGCGTCCCCGCCGTTGTCGCCGCTGCCGACCAGCAGCACCACCCGTCGGCCGTACGTGCCGCCGAGGAACGCCGCGACCGCCCGGGCCAGCCCGTGCGCGGCCGCTGCCATGAGGGCGCCCTCCGGCAGGAGGGCCATCCGCTCCGCCTCGGCTGCTCGGACCTGCTGGACGGTGTGGGCACGACGCATGCCGTCACCGTAGGACGCCCCCGACGCGACGCAGCGCACCCGCCCGGGGGAACCCGGACGGGTGCGCTGCTGGTGCCGACCGGTGCCGGCCGGTGGTCTCCGCCGGCGCTCTCGCGTCAGCGAGCGGAGACCCGCGTCCTGTCGACGCTGCGGGTGTACTTGGCGGTGCCGGAGTACACCGCCTTGACCACGGCGCGGCCCTTCCGCGAGGTGCGGACGGTGACCGTGGCGGTGCCCTCGCTCAGCCGCTTGCTGCCGACCCTCTCGCCGGCGACGAAGAAGGTCACCCGGCCGTTCGGGGCGGCGTCGTCGTCCGCCACGACGACGGCTGCGGCCCGCACCTTCGACCCGTTGCCGACGCGCTGGGCGACCGCGGCGACGGCGGTGCCGGTCTTGCGCTTGGTGACCGTGGGGGCGGTCTCGTCGGCGTCGGCGTCCGTGGTCGCACCGGTGGAGTCGACGGTGCTCACCGAGGTGACGTCGATGCCGGTCGCACCCGCGCGCTTGGCCTTGAAGGTGTAGGTGACCAGGGTGGTCTCACCGTTGTCGGACGGGCTGGTGCCGAGCTTGGTGTGGGTCAGCGACAGGCTGCCCGGGGTCCGGTCGACCCAGCGCTCACCGGTGGAGGGGGTCTCCACGCCACCCTTGACGACCTTGACGACGCTGGTGTCGTAGTCGAGGTCCACGCCGTAGGCGTACAGGTCGGCGGCGTCGGTGGAGACGGTGACGGTGAACCGCTCGCCGGCGGAGACGCTCTCCGGGGCGTCGACGGTGACGGAGCCGTCGCCCGCCTCGGCGGTCTCGTCGGAGCCGGTGCCGGCGAAGACGTCGCCGTCGATCTCGCCGTAGAGCGCCGGGGTGGTGCGGTGCTCGGTGGCCTGCTCGTAGTCGTAGGCGTAGCCGATGAGGTCGCCCTCGGTGTAGTTGCGACCCAGCAGCTCGAGGTTCACGCCGGCGCCGGTGATGGTGCCGTCGGCCTCTGTGGCCTGGCCCATCGGCACCGTCACCGCGGGCATGCCGGTGTTCGGCGAGAGCCGCAGGTTCGTGCTCTGGGTCGAGTACGGGTTGCCGCTGGGGTACATCAGCGCGTCGAGGCCGTAGTCGTCCATGAGGCCGGTGGTGACCTCCTCACCGTTCTCGATCGCGACGGTGTGGGTGCTCATCCAGGTCTCGTACTGCTCCTGGGTGACGTCCGCGCGGGTCTGGTAGGTGCCGATCCGGCTCGGCGCCATCCAGCCGTCGTCGATGAGGCCCTGGAGGGAGCGGACGGTCTCGTCGGCGTCCAGGTGGGCGTCGATGTAGTCGTTCAGGTCGTGGTTGAACTCGTTGGTCGAGCCCGAGCCCTCGCTCAGCGTGGCGGCCAGCGGGTTGTCGGTGCTGGTGTCGATCTCGACGACGGTCGCGCCCTGCGCCTCGAGGTCGGCCTTGGCCTGCTCGAAGAGGCGGGTGGTCGTCGCGTTGGTGCCGACCATCGAGGTCAGGTAGCCGATCGTCGTGCCCTCGAGCGCGGTCGGGTCGAGGTAGGAGGTGTAGGAGTCGGGCACGAGGCCCTCCTGCTCCTCGGTGACCGGGTCGTTACCGTCCACGCCGGTGACGGCGTCGAGCGCGATCGCCGCGTCCGCGACGGACCGGGCGATCGGGCCGCCGGTGTCCTGGGTCAGCGCCAGCGGCACGATGCCGTCGCGGCTGGCCAGGCCCACCGTCGGGCGGATGCCGACCAGCTGGTTGTAGGTCGAGGGGTTGCGGATCGAGCCGCCGGTGTCGGTGCCGAAGCCGATCGCGCCCAGGTTGGCGGCGATCGAGGCGCCGGTGCCGCCCGAGGAGCCGCCGGCGGTGCGCTCGGTGTCGTACGGGCTCGCGACGTAGACGGTGCCGCCGCGCTCGGAGAGGGTCGTGAACTGCGAGGAGAAGCCGTAGGCGAACTCGTCCAGGCTGGCCTTGCCGAGGATGACGGCACCGGCGCTGCGCAGGCCGGAGACCATGAACGCGTCGGTCTCGGTCTGGTTGTCGGCCCAGGTGCCGTTGCCGGCCGAGGTGGGCATGTCCTCGGTGTCGTAGTTGTCCTTCAGCAGCACCGGGATGCCGTCCAGCATGGAGCGGGGCCCGCCGTGCTCGGCGCGGTAGGCGTCGGACTCCGCGGCCGCGGCCAGCGCGTCCTCGTCGCCGGTGGTGATGATCGAGTTGAGGGCCCGGTCGGTGTCCTCCTCGCCGGTGACGCCGTCGGTGTCGATCACGGTGGTGTCGAGCGCGGCGATCCGGTCCAGGTAGGCCTGGGTGAGCTCCACGGCGGTCACGACGCCGGCGTTCATCGCGGCCTGCATCTGCACCGCGGACGCCTCGACGACGTCGAAGGAGCCGTCGTCGTAGAGCATGCGCATGGCCACGTCGGCCAGGTCGGCGCTGGTGATCTCGCCGTCGTCGTCGGTGTCGGCGGCGGAGACGTCCGCCCAGCCGGCGTCGGCGTCGGTGGTGCCGATCGCCGCCTCGACCACGTCCAGGTCGTCGGTGGTGACCTGGTCGTCGCCGGTCACGTCGGCCTCGGTGTAGTACGGGGCCAGGAGGACGGCGCCCGAGGCCGCCTCCTCCGCCGCCAGGGCCGAGCCGGTGGTGCTGCCGGCGACGGCCAGGCCGGCCAGGGCCAGGGAGGCGGTGACGGCCGCAGCCGTCATCCGCCGCGTGCGCGAGATGCTCACGGAAGTCCTCTCGTCGGGGTGGTGGTCCGGCCCGGACGCTAAGCACCCCGTATTACGGACGATCGCAGATCTGCTCGGGCGTATTGCGCCGTCGTGACGATCTCCTGAGAATCTCAGGCGCCTGTCAGGAAGTGTTTACGGCCCACGCTGTCGTGTGCCTGAGCGGTCGTCGGAGCAACCGCTGGGGCACACGACCCCGTCGGGTGCGTCCCCGCCTGTGGACGGCCGCCTCCGCCCGGCTCGGAGCGGGCAGGAGGGAGCACATGGCACCCGACCCGCTGCGCCGCCTCCCGGTGGAGGCCGAGACCCGTGACCTGCTCGCTCGGCTCGCCCAGGAGCAGGGCGGGCTGCTCGCTCGTCGCCAGCTGACCCGGCTCGGGGTCCCGCGCGGCGCCGTGCGGGCCCAGCTCGACGCCGGCCGCTGGAGCCTGACCACGCCGCGCGTCGTCCAGCTGAGCACCGGGGAGGCGACGACGCGCCGGCGTGAGTGGATCGGGGTCCTGCACGCCGGCCCCCGCAGCATGCTCGGTGGGCTGTCGGCGCTGCGCCTGCACGGCCTCGCCGGCTGGGAGCCCGACCAGGTCACCGTCTGGGTCGATGACGAGCTGGCGTTCGAGCCGGTGCCGGGGGTGCGGTTCTTCCGCAGCCGACGTCCGTTCGAGCTGCTGCGTGGCCCGGGGCTGCTCCCCCGGGCCCGGTGCGAGCCGGCGGCGCTCGTGCACGCCGGCTACCGGCTCGGGCCCCGGGCGGCGGACGGGCTGCTGGCCGCAGTCGTGCAGCAGCGGCTGACCACGCCGGAGCGGCTCCTCACCTGGGTGCAGACCCTCCGGCCGCTGCGCGGAGCGCCCCGGTTCCGCGCCGCCCTGGGCTGGGCCGCGGCCGGTTCCCACTCCCGTCTCGAGCAGGACGTCGTCGATCTCTGCGCCGGCGCGGGGCTGGAGCCGCCCCGGCAGCAGCACGGCCGCACCGACGCCGACGGTCGCCGCCGGTGGACGGACTGCGAGTGGCTGCTGCCGGACGGTCGGGTCCTCGTCCTGGAGGTGGACGGCGGCGCGCACGTCGAGGCCCGCCACTGGGCGGCCGACAAGCGACGGGCCCGCCGGCTCAGCAGCGCCGGTCGACTGGTGGTGGGCTGCACCGCCTACGAGGTGCGGCACGAGCCGGCGGAGGTCATCGCCGACCTGGTGCGCCTCGGGGTGCCACGGGCGAGGTCGTGTGCCTGAGCGGTCGTCGGAGCAACCGCTGGGGCACACGACCCTCGCGGGGTCAGGACTCCAGCACCACCACGGCGGAGGCGACACCGGCGTCGTGGGAGAGCGAGACGTGCACGGAGGCGCAGCCGAGGTCGGCGAGCGCGGCGGCCACGCTGCCGCGGGCCTCGAACCGGGGGCGACCGGAGGACTCCGAGACGATCTCGCAGTCCTGCCAGGAGAGCCCCGCCGGCGCGCCGAGCGCCTTGGCGAGCGCCTCCTTGGCCGCGAAGCGGGCCGCCAGGGAGGCGACCGTGCGGTCCCGCTCCCCCGGCGTGAACACCCGGGTCAGCAGGCCCGGGGTGCGGTTCAGCGTCGCGGAGAAGCGGTCGATGTCGCAGACGTCGATGCCGACGCCGAGCACGGCCACGCGGGGCTCACTCCACGGTGACGGACTTGGCCAGGTTCCGCGGCTGGTCGACGTCGTGGCCCTTGGCGGTGGCCAGCTCGCAGGCGAAGAGCTGGAGCGGCACGACGGCCACCAGCGGCTGGAGCAGCACGGGCACCCGCGGCAGGGTGATGAGGACGTCGGCGTAGGGCTCGATGGAGGAGTCGCCCTCCTCGGCCAGGCACACGGTCCGCGCACCGCGGGCGCGCACCTCCTGGATGCCGGAGATCATCTTGTCGTGCAGCTGGTCGCGGCCCCGGGGCGGCACGACGCACAGCACCGGCATGTCCTGCTCGATCAGCGCGATGGGGCCGTGCTTGAGCTCGCCGGCGGCGAAGCCCTCGGCGTGCAGGTAGGCCAGCTCCTTGAGCTTCAGCGCGCCCTCGAGCGCCACCGGGTAGCCGGCGTGCCGGCCGAGGAACAGCACCGAGCGGGAGTCGACGTGCTCGCGGGCCAGGTCGTAGACCTGCTCGGACTTCTCCAGCACCGCGGAGATGTGGTCCGGCATCGACTCCAGCTGCTGGAGCACCTGGTTGATCTCGTCGCCGAACCGGGTGCCCTTGACCTGCGCGAGGTAGAGCGCCAGCAGGTAGCAGGCCACGAGCTGGGTGAGGAAGCCCTTGGTGGAGGCGACGCCGATCTCGGGGCCGGCGTGGGTGTAGATGACGGCGTCTGACTCGCGCGGGATGGTCGAGCCGTTGGTGTTGCAGATCGCCAGCACCTTGCTGCGCTGGGTGCGCGCGTGCCGGATCGCCTGCAGGGTGTCGGCGGTCTCGCCGGACTGGCTGATCGCCACGACGAGCGTGGAGTAGTCGAGGATCGGGTCGCGGTAGCGGAACTCCGAGCTCAGCTCGACCTCGACCGGGATGCGGCACCAGTGCTCGATGGCGTACTTGGCCACGAGGCCCGCGTAGAACGAGGTGCCGGCCGCGATGATGATGATCTTGTCGATGTCGCGCAGCTCCTGGTCGGAGAGGCGCATCTCGTCGAGCTGGAGGGCACCGGAGCGCGAGCGGCGGCCGAGCAGCGAGTCGGCCACGGCACGCGGCTGCTCGAAGATCTCCTTGCGCATGAACCAGTCGTGGCCGTCCTTCTCGGCGGCCGACAGGTCCCAGTCGACGTGGTAGACGCGGCCCGAGGCCGGCGTCCCGTCGAAGTTGCTCACCTCGACCCCGGAACGGGTGATGGTGACGACCTGGTCCTGGTCGAGCTCCATCGCCTCGCGGGTGAACTCGATGAACGCGGCGACGTCGGAGCCGAGGAAGTTCTCGCCCTCGCCGAGCCCGACCACCAGCGGCGAGTTCCGACGCGCCGCGACCACCCGGTCGGGGTCCTGGGCGTCGATGGCCACGAGCGTGAAGGCGCCCTCGAGCCGGCGGCACACGCGCTGCATCGCGGTCGTCAGGTCCTCGCCGGACTCCACCTGCAGCTCCAGCAGGTGCGCCACGATCTCGGTGTCGGTCTCGGAGACGAGCTGGATGTCGTCGTCCTCGAGCCGGCCGCGCAGGGAGTCGAAGTTCTCGATGATGCCGTTGTGCACGACGGCGATCCGGCCGCCGTAGCCGCGGTGCGGGTGGGCGTTGCGGTCGTTCGGTGCGCCGTGCGTGGCCCACCGGGTGTGGCCGAGGCCGATCGTCGAGACCGGCAGCGGCTCCTCCGCGATGGCCTTCTCCAGGTTGGCGAGCTTGCCCGCCTTCTTGTTGCCGGCGATGGCGCCCTCGTGCACCAGCGCGACGCCCGCGGAGTCGTAGCCGCGGTACTCCAGCCGGCGCAGCCCGTCGATCACGACGTCCTGCGCCGAGCGCTCACCCACGTACCCGACGATCCCGCACATGGAAGGGGAGTCTAGGCGGACGAGGCGTGAGAACCGCGTCGGCGACGCCGGGCCCGGGGGTGTCGCCGCGTGACCTGCCCCGACGCGCCCTCCCCCACTCGGACGACACGTGTCGGCCATCTGCTGGGGGCGCTCGGAAGCCGGGGTGCGACCTGTGTCGCGCGGCACCCGTGCTGCAAGAATCGCCGTCATGCCCCAGCCCGGTCAGCAGCACGCCGCGCCTGCGTCGGCCCCGCCGACCGGCTGGTTCCCCGCCGTCCAGGGCGAGACGCCCCGCGAGACCTCGCCCTACCTGGAGCTGGACCGCGACGCCTGGGCCGCCCTGGCCCGCGAGACCGAGAGCCCGCTGACGGCGGAGGAGATCCACCGCCTGCGCGGCCTCGGCGACAGCCTCGACATCGAGGAGGTCCGCGAGGTCTACCTGCCGCTGTCGCGCCTGCTCAGCATGTACGTGGAGTCGGCGAAGAAGCTGCACCAGGAGCAGGAGCACTTCCTGCACCAGCGCACGCCGCCGCGCACGCCGTTCGTGATCGGCGTGGCCGGGTCCGTGGCCGTCGGCAAGTCCACCACCGCCCGCGTGCTCCAGCAGATGCTGGCGCACTGGCCCCAGCACCCCAACGTCGCGCTCGTGACCACCGACGGGTTCCTCTACCCCAACGCCGAGCTGGAGCGCCGGGGGCTGCTGCAGCGCAAGGGCTTCCCGGAGTCCTACGACCGCAAGGCGCTGCTGCGCTTCGTCATCGACATCAAGTCCGGCAAGGACGAGGTCGCCGCGCCGGTCTACTCCCACCTGGTCTACGACGTGGTGCCGGACGAGAAGGTCGTCGTCCGCTCCCCCGACATCGTCATCGTCGAGGGGCTCAACGTGCTCCAGCCCTCGCGCAGCCGCGAGGACGGCCGCACGGGCCTGGCGGTCAGCGACTTCTTCGACTTCTCCGTCTACGTCGACGCCCACACCACCCACGTGCGCGACTGGTACACGCAGCGGTTCCTCAAGCTGCGCCAGACCGCGTTCCGCGACCCCGACAGCTACTTCCGCAAGTACGCCGCGCTGACCCACGACGAGGCGGTCGCCGAGTCCGAGCGGATCTGGGACACCATCAACGGCCCCAACCTGGTCGACAACGTGCTGCCCACCCGCTCGCGGGCCACGCTGGTGCTGCGCAAGGACGCCGACCACTCGGTGCGCTACGTCCGCCTGCGCAAGCTCTGACGCGCGGGCCTGCGACGCCCCTCGGCTCAGAGCACGTCGCGACGGAAGGTCGTGCGCGCCCCCACCGTGACCAGCACGACCCCGTAGGCGAGCAGGACGAGGGCCCCGGCCCACCCGGGCAGGAGGTCCGGGCCCCCGGAGCCGGCGGTCATGGCGCCGAGCAGGCTCGCGCCGGTGACCGCGTCGGCCGCCGCACCCGGCAGGAACGAGGCGACGCGCGCGGCCCCGTCCACCGTGCCCAGGGCGATCCGCGCGACCGGCTCCACGAACTGGGTGAATACCAGGACGCCGACGACCGCGGCCACCTGGTTGGTCACCACCGACCCCAGCGCCACGCCCAGCACGCACCACAGCGTCGTCACCACCACGCCCAGCACGAGGGCCCGGACGACGGCGGGGTCACCGACCGCGGCGCCGTCACCGAGCACGGCGAGCACCGGGAGGCCCAGCGAGACGCCGAGCGTGCCCGCCACGCCCAGCACCAGCCCCACGGGCACCGCCACGGCCAGCTTGGCCACCAGCACCCGCCACCGCCGCGGCTCGGCGAGGAACGTGGCCGTGAAGGTGCCGTGCCGCGCCTCGGAGGTCACCAGGAGCGTGCCGACCAGCAGCGGGAAGACGTAGCCGGCGGTGCCCAGCGAGCCCAGCACGAGCAGGGTCTGGTCGGCCGGGGCGAGGTCGGGCGCCGTCTCGGCCGTGGCCAGGGCGAACGAGGCGGCCAGGACGACGGCGGTGAAGCCGAGGTAGACCAGCATGACCAGCGCCAGCACCCACCACAGGCGCGTGGTGACGAGCTTGCGCCACTCGGTGCGCAGCAGCGCGACCGGGCTCATCGGGCGACCCCCTCGGCGGCACTCTGCCCCGGATCAGGGCTCTCCCCGGGATCAGGGCCCGGCTGCGTCAGCCGGAGGAAGACCGACTCCAGGTCGCTCCCACGCGGCTCCAGCCGGTGCAGCTCCAGGCCGGCGGCGTGGGCGGCGGCACCGACGCCGGCGGCCTCGGCACCGGCCAGCACCACCCCGCCGGTGGCCGGGTCGGGGGCCGTCGTCCAGCCGTGGCTCCGCGCCAGGGCGGCCAGCCCGGCGGCGTCGGGGGCGAGCACCAGCGTCGCGGGCTCGGCACGGCGGGCGAGGTCGACCAGCGGCTCGGCGACCACCAGCCGACCGGACGCGACGACCACGACGTCGTCCACCGTGTGCTCCACCTCGCGGAGCACGTGGCTGGAGACGAGCACCGTGCGGCCCTGCCCCGCCAGTGAACGCAGGAGGCTGCGCAGCCAGACGATCCCCTCGGGGTCCAGGCCGTTGGCCGGCTCGTCGAGCACCAGGACGGCGGGGTCGGCCAGCAGCGCGACGGCCAGGCCCAGGCGCTGCTTCATGCCGAGGGAGAAGCCGCCGACGCGGCGACGCGCCACCGCCTCCAGACCGACGAGGGCCAGCACCTCCCGCACCCGTGTCTCGGGCAGCCCGAGGGGTGCGGCCGCCACCCGGAGGTGCCCGAGGGCGGTGCGACCGGGGTGCAGGGCGCCCGCGTCCAGGCAGACGCCGACGAGGCGCGCCGGCGCCGGGTGCTCGCCGTAGGGGCGGCCGCCGACCAGCCCGCGGCCGGCGCTGGGACGCACCAGGCCGAGCAGCATGCGCAGCGTGGTCGTCTTGCCCGCCCCGTTGGGCCCGAGGAAGCCGGTGACCCGGCCCGGGGCGACGGCGAACGACAGGTCGTCGACGGCCCGGACCGCACCGAAGTCCTTGGTGAGGCCCACGGCCTCGAGCACGGGCGCGTCCGGTGGGGGTGCCGGGGTCATGGCAGCGACCCTAGCGATCCAGGGGCCGGGCCCCACCCGACGACGCGGTGCCGGCAGGGCTCAGAGCGCGAGCCGCTCCCGGACCACCTCGGCCAGCCGGTCCGCGACGCCCTGGGCCACGTCGTGGGTGGGCGCCTCGACCATGACGCGGACGACGGGCTCGGTGCCCGAGGGGCGCAGCAGGACGCGCCCGGTCTCGCCGAGCGCGGCCTCCTCCAGCGCCACCGCGGCGAGCACCTTCTCGTCGTCGGCGCGGGTCTTGTCGACGCCCCGGACGTTGACGAGCACCTGCGGGAGGCGGGTGACCACGCCGGCCAGGTCCGCCAGCGTGCGACCGGTGGCGCGCATCCGCTGGAGCAGGTGCAGGGCGGTGAGCAGACCGTCGCCGGTGGTGGCGTGGTCGGAGAGGATGACGTGGCCGGACTGCTCCCCGCCGAGGGAGTAGCCGCCGACCTTCATGGCCTCGAGCACGTAGCGGTCACCGACGGCGGTCTGCACGACCTGGACGCCGGCGTCCTTCATGGCCAGGTGCAGGCCGAGGTTGCTCATCACGGTGACGACGAGCGTGTCGTCGGCCAGGCGGCCGGCCTCGTGCAGGCCGAGGGCGAGGACGGCGAGGATCTGGTCCCCGTCCACCACGGCGCCCGTGGCGTCCACGGCCAGGCAGCGGTCGGCGTCGCCGTCGACCGCGATGCCGACGTCCGCGCCGTGCTCGAGCACCGCGGCGCGCAGGGGCTCGAGGTGGGTGGAGCCGCAGCCGTCGTTGATGTTGAGGCCGTCGGGACGGTCGCCGATGGCGATGACCGTCGCGCCGGCGGCGCTGAGGACGGCCGGGCCGACCTCGTGCGCGGCACCGTGGGCGCAGTCCAGCACCACGGTGAGGCCCTCGAGCGGGCGGGCGTGGCCGCCGTCGAGGGTCGAGAGCAGGTGGTCGGCGTAGTCGTCGGCCGTGCCGGCGTACTTGGTCACGCGACCGACGTCGGCGCCGGTGGGCCGCAGCGGTGCGGCGTCCATGGCGGCCTCGATGGCGCGCTCGACCGCGTCGTCCAGCTTGACCCCGCCGCGCGCCAGGAACTTGATGCCGTTGTCGGGCATCGGGTTGTGCGAGGCGCTGATGACGACGCCGAGGTCGGCGTCGAGCAGGTCGGTGAGGTAGGCGACGCCGGGGGTGGGCACCACCCGGAGCCGGAGCACGTCCACGCCGGCCGAGGCCAGGCCCGCGACCACCGCGTGCTCCAGGAACTGCCCGGAGATGCGGGTGTCACGGCCGACGACGGCGAGAGGCCGAGAGCCAGGTCAGCGGTGAGCTCACCGTTGGCCAGGCCTCGGACCCCGTCGGTCCCGAAGAGTCGTCCCAAGACGGGTCGGGATCAGCGCTTGGAGAACTGCGGCGCCTTGCGCGCCTTCTTCAGACCAGCCTTCTTGCGCTCGATGACGCGGGCGTCACGCGTGAGCAGCCCGGCCTTCTTGAGCGAGGGGCGGTTGGCCTCGACGTCCACGTTGTTCAGCGCACGGGCCACGCCGAGGCGCAGGGCGCCGGCCTGACCGGTGATGCCGCCGCCGTGGATCAGGGCGATGACGTCGAAGCGACCCTCGAGCTGCGTGGTGGCGAACGGCTCGTTCACGACCTGCTGGTGCAGCTTGTTCGGGAAGTAGCTGTCCAGGGCGCGACCGTTGACGGTCCACTGGCCGGTGCCCGGCACGATGCGGACACGGGCGACGGCCTCCTTGCGGCGACCCACGGCAGCGGCCGGCGCGATGGTGGCGGGACGGGCCTCGGCGTCGGCGGACGGGGCCGACTCGGAGCTGTAGGCGACGCCCTGCGCGTCGGTGGTGAAGGTCTCCTCGACCTCGGTGGCGTTCTCAGCCATGTCTCTTGGTTCCTTTACGTCTCGTCGAGAAGTTACTGGGAGATCTGGCTGATCTCGTAGGGCGTGGCCTGCTGGGCCTGGTGCGGGTGGTTGGGACCCGAGTAGACCTTGAGCTTCTTCAGCATCTGCCGGCCCAGCTTGTTCTTGGGGAGCATGCCCCAGACAGCCTTCTCGATGGCCTTGCGGGCGTCGGTGTCGAGGACCTCGCCGATGGGCGTGGAGGTCAGACCACCCGGGTAGCCGGAGTGGCGGTAGGCCATCTTGGTGGTGGCCTTGTTGCTCGACAGGGAGACCTTCTCGGCGTTGATGACGATGACGAAGTCACCGGCGTCGACGTGCGGCGCGAACATCGGCTTGTGCTTGCCGCGGATCAGGTTCGCCACGGTGACGGCGAGGCGACCCAGGCGCACGTCGGCGGCGTCGATGACGAGCCACTCGCGCTGGATGTCGCCGGGCTTGGGGCTGTAGGTGCGCACGGCTGTACCTACTCTCTCGTTCGTTCGGCCCGGTCGGGGTGCCGACCGGGTGGTGCAACCGCGACTCCTGACGAACACGGCCCGGTTCGCACCTGGCGGCACCCACCCCTGCGTCACAGGGGCTCGCGGTGCCCGGCTCACGTCCGGATCTGCACCCCGACCCGTGACGGGTCGGGACGCGGCAGAAGTCGCGACAGGACACAGTAGGCGTCCGGCGCCCCGGGAGTCCAAACCGCGCGAGGTCGCCCCTGGAGCGCGGGAGGGGCTCTCGGCCGGACGGGGTCTAGCGCGGGCCACGTCCAGCGTCCCGCACGACTGCCGGGCAGCGCCACGTTGCCGACACTTGTAGGATTGCGGACGGTCCCGTCCGGACTCCGGATGCGGGTGGCGGCCAGGGCGGACGTGGCCCGGAGGGTGGGACACCCGCTACCGGCCCCGACGTGGCGCGGACTACAGTCGGGCGTCGTGACCGAATCTCTGACAGTCCGCGACAACCGCACCGGACAGGAGTACGACGTCCCGATCACCGACGGCACCATCCGTGCCGCCGACCTCGGGAAGATCAAGACTGACGACGAGACCCCCGGCCTGGCCGTGTACGACCCGGGCTTCGTCAACACCGCCTCGTGCCGCTCGTCCGTCACCTACATCGACGGTGACAAGGGCATCCTGGAGTACCGCGGGTACCCGATCGAGCAGCTGGCCGAGCACTCCTCGTTCCTCGAGGTCGCCTACCTCCTGATCCACGGCCACCTGCCCTCCGAGGAGGAGCACGACGCGTGGGTGCACGAGATCACCTACCACACGTTCGTGCACGAGAACGTGAAGACGTTCATGCAGGGCTTCCGCTACGACGCGCACCCCATGGGGATGCTGATGGCGTCGACGGGGGCCCTGTCGACGTTCTACCCCGAGTCGCGCGACATCAGCGACGAGCAGAACCGGCACATGCAGATGGTCCGGATGATCGCGAAGATGCCGACGCTCGGCGCCTGGGCCTTCCGCCACGCGCAGGGCAAGCCGTACGTGTACCCGGACAACGACCTGTCCTACACGGGCAACTTCCTCTCCATGCTCTTCAAGATGAGCGAGAGCAAGTTCGAGGCCGACCCGCGCCTGGTCAAGGCGCTGGACACGCTCTTCATCCTGCACGCCGACCACGAGCAGAACTGCTCCACCAACGCCGTGCGCTCGGTCGGCTCCTCGCAGGTCGACCCCTACTCGGCCGTCGCGGCCGGCGTCGGCGCCCTGTACGGCCCGCTGCACGGCGGCGCCAACGAGGCGGTGCTGCGGATGCTCAAGCGCATCGGCAGCAAGGAGAACATCCCCGCCTTCATCGAGGGCGTGAAGGCCGGCAACGAGCGCCTCATGGGCTTCGGGCACCGCGTCTACAAGAACTTCGACCCGCGCGCCACGATCATCAAGAAGGCCTGCGACGACGTCTTCGAGGTCACCGGGGTCAACCCGCTCCTCGAGATCGCCAAGGAGCTGGAGAAGATCGCGCTCGAGGACGAGTACTTCGTCAAGCGCAAGCTCTACCCCAACGTGGACTTCTACTCGGGCCTGATCTACGAGGCCTTCCAGTTCCCGCCGGAGATGTTCACCGTCCTGTTCGCCATCGGCCGCACCCCGGGCTGGCTCGCCCAGTGGAGCGAGCTGGTGACCGACAAGGAGCAGAAGATCGCGCGCCCGAAGCAGATCTACACCGGCGACCGCACCCTGCAGTTCACGCCGGCCTCGCAGCGCTGGGCCTGAGCCCCGCTCCCCTGCTGAGCAGCACCGGCCCCGGACGACTCGTCCGGGGCCGGTGGCGTTCCGGAGCCCTGCCGCGAGGTGAGCGCGGCCCGGGCGGCGCTCAGAGACCGGAGAGGTCGTCCGGGATCTCGATGTCGCCCAGGTTCTCCTCGGTGAGCAGCCCGTCGGCGTCGATGCGGGGCGGCACGGCCTCGAGCGCCTGGCGGACCAGCGCGATGCGCGTGCGGACGAGCACCGCACGCTGGAGCCGGTTGACGTCACCGAGCGTCTCCTCGACGGCGGCCTGCACCTGCTCGTCGGTGAACTGCGGGCGGGTGCCGGGCTCGACCTCCACGTCGGGCAGCGCCACGAGCACCGGCAGGATCTGGTCCCCCAGGCCCGAGAGCAGCTGGTAGCGCCCGAAGCGGCCCAGCTCGTGCCACACGTCCTCGACGTCGCGGCCCTTCTTGCGGACCTCGCGTTGGGTCGCCAGCACGCTCTTGGCGGCGCCCTCCATGGCACGGGTCATCTCGTTCTCGGTGAAACGCACGGACCCCATCCTCCCACCCGCGCGAGCGGGGCGTGGGAGGATGGGGTCCGTGCTGCGTCCCGTGAGTGCCTCGGCGTGCCTCAGCGCAGGGCGACCCGGGTTCGGGCCACCGGCCCGCGCTGCGGGTCGACCACGACGACGGCGGCGGCCTGGCCCCGGCTCACCAGCCGACGACCGGCCCGGGTCAGGCTCAGGCGCACCTTCGCCGTGCCGGAGCCCTCCAGCCGGGCGCTCGAGCGGGCCAGGACCTTGCCGCGGGCCCTGACCGTGACGGTGCTGCCGCCCATCACCGAGGCCGCGACCTTCGTGGTGAGGGTCGAGGACGTCGTCCGCGCGACCGGAGCGACCACGACGGTGGTGCTGCCCGGGGACACGATGGCGGTCACCGTGGAGCTGTTGTTGCCGCCGTCCGCGTCGACGTCGGTCGAGGCGACCGTCGCGGTGTTGTCGATGGCGACCGGGGAGGCGGTGCCCACCCGCTCGGTGGTGGTCCGGTCCCCGACGCACCACAGGGTCAACGTCGCCGTGGCGGACTGCCCGCCCGGGTTCAGCAGCCGGAAGGCGCGGGTCTTGATCCGCGGGTCGTTGCCGAGGTTCACCAGCCCGCCGGTCAGGCGCCAGGACGCGAGCACGCCCTTGGCGTCGTCCGCGCAGACCACCTGCTCCTCCACGACCGAGCCTGCCGGCACCGTGACGGTGCGGGTGACGGGCGTGAGCACCAGGTCGTGGGTGTGACCCTGCACGGCCGTGGTCGAGGTGCGCAGGCAGCTCGCGGAGACCGTCACGACGGTCTCGGCGTCGGCCTCGAACGTCCAGCGCCAGCCGCGGGCCGTGGTGCTCTGCGAGCCGACGAGGGTGACCACGCCGCCGTTGGTCGTCCAGCCGGGCGCGACCGGGCGGGTGCCGGCCACGCAGGTGGCCTCCACCGCGGTGGTGCCGGCCGGCAGGGTCGCCGTGGTCGTGGCCATGGCGGAGTCGACCTCGAGGGCGTGGACGTGGCCGTTGCCGTGCCCGGTCTGGGAGTCGGCCTGCTCGGTGGTGGCCGGCAGGCAGGCGACGAACGCCTTGGTCTGGGCCCGGCCGGTGGCGTCGTTGCGGACGACGGCTGCCCACGTGTGGGAGTCGGCCGCGGCGGCCGAGAGCACCCGGACGTCCTCGAGGGTGCCGGTGCCCTGGTCGACGTGGTCGACGCGGAGGCTGCCGTCGGTGACGAGGCCGCCACCGGTGCAGGTGACCTGCACCGAGCGGGTCTGGCCGGCCTCGAGGTCGACCTGCTGCTCCACCTTGAACGGGGTCAGCCAGTGGTAGGCCTGGGCGTGCGGGCTGCGGCCGGCGCCCGCCGTCGGGTCGAGCGCCACGTCGATGGTGCGGACGACGGACGCGCCGGCCTCGAGGTCACCCAGCTCGCACGTCACGACCCGGGCGGCCACGTGGCAGTCGCTGCTGCCGAACGAGCGCAGCGTCACCCCGTCGGGCAGCGGGTCGGTGAGGACCACGCCGGTGGCGGTGGCGAGGCCGATGTTGGCCACCGTGAACGAGTAGGTGACGACGTCACCGCCGGTGGGGGTGGCGTCCGAGACCGTCTTGCTGACCGTCACGTCGGAGCGCGGGGCGGTGCCGCCCCCGGACCCGCCGCCCGTGCCGCCTCCGGTGCCGGGGCTGCTGGTGGTCGCCGTCGGGGACTCGGTGGGCGTCTCGGTGGGCGTCTCGGTGGGCGTCTCGGTGGGCGTCTCGGTGGGCGTCTCGGTGGGCGTCTCGGTGGGCGTCTCGGTGGGCGTCTCGGTGGGCGTGCCGGTGGGAGTGCCGGTGGGAGTGCCGGTCGGCGTGCTGGTGGGGGTGCCGGCCGACGCACCGGCCAGCCGGTACTTCACCGCGTAGTGCGAGATCTGCTTGGCGCCGCCCTTGTAGCTGAAGGTGACGGTGTCGACGGGCTCGTCCAGGTCCACGTACACCGGCCCGTTGCCGTTGTTCACGAAGCCGGCCTTCACGCAGTAGCCCTCGATCTCCCAGGGGCCGACCGCGTCCGGGTTGCCCCGGCTGGTCTCGAGCGCCACGACGTCGTCGAGGTCGTAGGTGACCGTCATCGGGCCGGACGGGGTGTCGATCTTGCCGGAGTTCAGCGGCGCGCAGACGCCGCTGTTGACCGCGGAGACGTCGACGGCGGCGGCCGCCGCCTCGGGCAGGCAGACGGTGCTGGGGAACAGGTTCAGGTGGGTCTCGATCGCCGCGTCCAGCGAGGCACCGACGACCTGACCGGTGAGGTGGCTGGTGGCGCCGAGGGTCACGTCGGCGCGGGGGGCGAGCAGGGTCCCGGGGAAGGTGTTGGCGAAGGCCGCGTCGACGGTGTCGGCGTCCGGCGCGTTCCACAGGAAGCCGGCGAAGTCGTCGGCCAGGCCGTCGTTGGTCTGGACGGCGCCGTCGCGGTAGCCGCCGAGCCAGAACGAGGCGCCGCGACCGAGGGTCACGTCGCCGGCCGGCAGGTTGACGACGACGGTCGAGCCGGCCGGGACGTCGAGGTAGACGCCCTCCACCTGTGCACCGAGCTGCTCGGCGGTGGGGCTGAAGACGTTCAGCAGCGGGCTCGTGCCGGTCAGCTCCAGCTGCCGCTTGCTGCCGTTGTCGTAGACCCCCACCTGCGTGGTGCCGGTGGACGGCAGCGTGGCGAGCGCGTCGGAGAGCGAGGAGAGGTAGAGGAAGGCGGCGTCGAAGTCGACCGGGCTGCTCACCGCGCCCGCGGCGCGGTCGGGGTCGTTGACGTTGATCGTGGCGCCACCGAGGTCCCCGACCGCGTAGGAGCCCCGGGTCAGGTTGACGGTCCCGGAGACCGCGCCGGCGACGAGGGCCGCCGAGCCCGCGGCGACGTCGGAGCGGGTGGCCACGTTCGCGGCGCCGACCCGCAGCGTGCCGCCGACGGCGACGAGGCCCTCGGACTCGCTGGAGTAGCGGCGGTCGTCGCCGGAGACGAGCTCGGTCCACCCTGTCGCATCGCCCAGCAGCTGCGTCACGGCCACACCGCTGACGCCGCCCACGGAGCAGGCCGTGCTGCTGCCACTGCTCCCGTTGCCACCGCCGTTGCCGTTGGCGTCGGCCGAGGCGCTGGTGAGCGCGACGAAGCCGCTGCTCAGAGCGAGCGCGGCGGCGGCCGTCAGCCCGGTCAGCGCGGCCGCCCGGCCACGGGTCGAGCGTCGCGCTGCGACGAGCGGTGCCTTCATGCGTACGTGTCCCCCCGCACTCCTGGCCGGTCCCCTCCCGGGACGGGCCCCGGGACGCGCGCGTGCCCCGCCGGCACCTCCCTGCGCCGTCGGACCCGCGTCCCCGTGGATCGTTGTACCGCGTCCCGTCCCTGGTCCGTGGCTTTTCCCGCGCGCGGTCCGGTCCAGTGGGACGCGGTCGTGCACCGGGTCTCACCGTCCCACGGGAGCAGGCACGCGGACGGCTCGGTGGACGTCTTGTTACTGAGCCGTTCCGGTGCCGTGGGTCGCGTCCCGGCGGTGTCGGGGGCCGGGCACGGCGCGGTCGCACAGGACTCACAGGTTCCACACAGCCACAGCGGGCTCTTTCAACCGTCGTCTCAGCCTGGTCACAGCATCGTTGGCGACGATCGAGGACATGAGCGAGACCCCGTCCGGCCCCCCGAGCGACGGCTCTGCGGAGCCGCGTCGCAGCTACCCCGACCACCCGAACAGCAACCCCTACCAGCAGCGGGACGCGTCCCAGGGCGACCAGGGCTCGGGTGACCAGGGCTCGGGTGACCAGGGCTGGACCAGCGGCGGCGCCGCGTCCCCGGGCTACGGGGCCTCCCCTGCCTCGTCCACGGAGGAGACCGCTCCCCTGCGGGCCACCCCCGGCGCCGGCCCGACCCCGGCGCCCCAGCAGCCCGGCTACGACGCCACCACGTGGCAGCCCCCGGTGTGGGGCGCCCAGGACGGCGCCACCGCGACGCTGCCCGCCCAGGCCCCTGCTGCCCAGACCGCTCCGCGCAAGCGACGCGGCGGGCTCGCCGCGTCAGTCGTCGCCCTCTCCCTCGTGCTGGGTGCCGCGGCCGGCTTCGGCGGCGCCGCCGCCTGGAGCTGGTACGACGACGAGGACGGCTCCACCAGCACCGCCAGCGCGGCGACCTCGCAGGTGGTCACCAGCAACGACACCGACGCCTCCACGATCGAGCAGGTGGCCTCCAAGGTCCTGCCCTCCGTGGTGATGATCGAGGTGGTCGGTGCCCAGGAGTCCGGCTCGGGCTCGGGCATCGTGCTCTCCTCCGACGGCACCATCCTCACGAACAACCACGTGGTGGAGGTGGCGGGCGACTCCGGCTCGATCACCGTCGACTTCAACGACGGCAGTCACGCCACCGCCACGATCGTCGGCACCGACCCGCTCACCGACACCGCCGTCATCCAGGCGCAGGGCGTCAGCGACCTGACCCCTGCCGACATCGGCGTCTCCTCCGATCTCAAGGTCGGCGAGGGCGTCGTGGCCGTGGGTTCCCCCTACGGCCTGGACGCCACCGTCACCAGCGGCATCGTCTCCGCGCTCGAGCGCCCGGTCGACGTCGGCTCCGACGACCAGGGCAACGCCACCGTCTACCCGGCCATCCAGACCGACGCGGCGATCAACCCCGGCAACTCGGGTGGCCCGCTCGTCGACCTCGAGGGCAACGTGGTCGGCATCAACGCCTCGATCCAGACCGCCTCCTCGTCCTCCGCGTACGGCACCACGGAGGAGGGCGGCTCCATCGGCCTCGGCTTCGCCATCCCGATCGACGAGGTGTGGCCGGTCATCCAGCAGATGATCGACGGCGAGACGCCCACCCACGCCCGCCTGGGGATCTCGGTCTCGGACGTGCAGAGCGGGACGACGGCCACCGACGGCACCGTCACCGACGGGGCGCAGGTCCAGGCCGTGACGGACGGCTCCGCCGCCGGCTCGGCGGGCCTCCAGGTCGGCGACATCATCACCCAGGTCGACGACACGATGATCACGAGCAGCGACTCGCTCGTGGCCACGATCCGTGGCTACCGCCCCGGTGACGAGGTCACCGTGACGTACCTGCGGGACGGCACGGAGTCCACCGCGACCCTCTCCCTGGACTCGGACGGCGGCACCGCCTCGTCCTGACCCCTCGCCCGCGCTGCGGGCCCCTGATCCGGCCGGTCCTGGTCCCACCGGTCGTCCGAGAGGCGAAGCCCCGTCCCGGTCCTCCGGGGCGGGGTTTCGTGGCTCCGGACGGGGGGGTACCCCGGGGGGTAAGAATCCCCTGAGATGGGGGTGTCGGACATCCGGGATCGTGTCCGAGTTCGGCGTCCCTCCAGGGGGTTTCGCGCCGCGCACCAGTGGCAAGTTGCTGCCCGCGTCCACCTCGTGCCTGCACACCGGACCGCAGCGCCCCCGATCTCGGTAACGACCGGCAGCAGCGCACGTTCTCGCAGGTCACGAGGTACGCAGCCGCTTGCGCCGGCCGGCCCTCCAGAGCGGCACACGTGTCCGGGACAGGTGTTCTCCGTACTCGGAGCGCCCGCCCCGGACCCTCCCGGCCTCCGCGGCTCCACAGACTTCAACGGTCGTTCCACGCGGGCGGCCGATCAGAAAAGACTAGCCACCGGGGTTTGAACCGACTTTCCTCGGCGCCACGAGCACTGTTCGTCGAGCCGGTGAGGGACCGGCCCCGGAGGGTGCCGACAGCGACGCAGAGGGGCGTCGCGCATGCACCGAGAAGCATCACGCACACGCCGCGGAGGCGGCGCAGGGCGGGCGGCGACCAGCCGCCCGGAGTGGGGGGAACATGACGAGCGCACCGTGCTCGAGACGCCGCGACGCGGCGCGAGCAACCAGACCCGAGACGACTCCCGGTCGCCGCTCGGGGCACGAGCCGGCCGGCGACGCCGGGCGACAGCCGCAATGACCATCGAGGTCCTGCAGCCGGTGGCCCCGTTGCTGCTGCTCGACCTCGCTGTCTACGTCCAGCTCGGGCTGGTCCTGGCGCTGCGCTCGCTGCCGATGCGGGCACTGCTCCTCGCCTCCGTCCTCGCGTTCCTCGGCCTGCGCCGGGCGCAGTACGGGACCGACTCCACGGTGACCGAGTCACTGCTGGTCCTGTCGGCCGCACTGTGCCTGGCGCTGGTGGCCGTGCGCGCGCGCCGACCTCGTCGGCACGTCACCGACCTGCCCGCCTGCCCGGAGCACGCCGCCCCGGCCTCGACGACCTCGGCGGGCGGCACCACCGTCCGCGGCGGGCTCGACGCCATGACCGCCCACGAGGTCCGCTCGATCTCGGCCGGGCTCGCCGGCGCCGCGACCCTGCTCGTCGACCCCGCCCTCCAGGGCGGTCCGCGCGAGCGCATCTGCCAGCTCATCGCGGCCGAGGCACAGCGCCTGCAGCGCCGCCTGGGCTCCCCCGGCGTGGCACCCGGCGCTCCCGCCTGGACGGCTGCCGTCGTGGCGCAACCGTGCTGCTCGGGCCAGCACGGGCAGGCCGAGCCCGCCGCCTCGGACGCGGCGGGGAACCCCGCCGCGGGCGCGCCCGTCCCACGGATGCCGGTCGTGCACGAGCCGCCGCCGCGCGGCACGTTCGTGGGCCCGATGACCACGCACGCGCCTCGCCCCCAACCGGTACGCGCGTACACCCGAGCGCCGGAGTGCGACGTGGACACGATCGTGGCCTCGCTGGCCCTCAGCCACCGCGCCCGCGGTCGGCGCGTCAGCGCAGGCACCACCGGGTTGCGGGTGGCCGCGCCGCACGACGACCTCGCCGAGATCCTCGGCGTCCTCCTCGACAACGTCGCCGAGCACGCCCCGGGCTCGCGCACCGAGGTGCGTGGCACCCGCGTGGGGGCGCTCGCCGTCCTCCGGGTCAGCGACGACGGCCCGGGCATCGACCCCCGCCTGTGCGCGACCATGTTCCAGCCCGGCGTGCAGCGGCAGGGCTCGCGCGGCTCCGGCCTGGGCCTCACGTCCGCCCGCGCGCTGGCCCGCCGGCACGGGGGCGACCTCCGCCTCGTGCGCGGGTCGGTGGGCTGCACGTGGGAGGTCGTGCTGCCGGTCGCCGGGTCCGTCTCCAGCGTGTCCGGCACGCCCGCGCAGCGGGTCAAGGCCGCCGGTGCTGGTGTGGACCGGCGGTCGGCCCAGCGGGGTGTCGTGGCGTGACCAACGTCCGGAATCGTCCGGGATATCCTGTCGTTCCAGGCTCGGAGAGCGCCTGCGTGTCAGTCGACACCTGTTTCGTTACCGCGTTTTCCGGGCAGGATGTGCAGCGGACGGCACAGTGGGTCTCCGGGCGCCGGACGACGGCGTGCCGTCCGAGTGGGGGGGAGATCCGTATGCGAACGAACGGGACCGTGCGACAGCAGTCCGCCGTGTCGCGGCTTCGGTCGCGCCTGGCCTCCGCCGGCTCCTTCGGCGACCTGGGCGGGGCCGGCGGCCTGGCGCCGCAGCCCGCGACGGCCGGCGAGGACGACGGGGCGCTCGACCGAGCCGTCCTCGCTGCCGCGCTGCACGAGGTCCGCTCCATCGCCGCCGGCATCGCCGGCGCCGGTGAGCTGATCCGCGACCCCGAGGTCTCCGCGGCCCACCGTGACCGCATGGCGGCCCTGGTGGTCGCCGAGGCCCGCCGCCTGGAGCGCCGTGCCGCCGCGCACGGCGTCGGCGACGAGTGCTCCTGCCGCGCCGTCACCGCGGTGCCCCTCCGTGAGCCCGTCACCACGCTCGCGGCCACGCACCGGGCCCGCGGCATGCGACTCACGCTGGACCCGGCCCTGCTCACGCTGGACGTGGCGGTGCCGGCCGACGACGTGGCCGAGATGCTCGGCGTCCTCCTGGACAACGCCGCCCGGCACGCGCCGGGCTCCGCGGTCCACCTCACGGCCCGACGACACGGCCCCGACGTGTTCGTCCGGGTCTCGGACGACGGCCCGGGCATCGCCCAGGCCCAGGTCCGCGTGCACAGCCTGCGCCGCGCCGGACGGGGCACCCCGACCCCGTCCCGCCACGGCCACGGCATCGGGCTGGCGTCCGCGCGGACGCTGGCCGCCCGTGCCGGTGGGCACCTGTACCTCGTGCGGACGTCGCGACGCGGCACCACGTGGGAGCTCCAGGTCCCGGCAGCACGGCCCGCTCCCACCACCCCCACGCACCCAGGCCGCTCGGGCCGCCCGGTCGGGGACGAGCACCCCGCGGACCACCACCGCGGACACCACCACGACCACCGCTACGAGAACGACGACACCTGTGACAACGATGAGCGCGTGCTCCCCCAGCACGCCGAGGAACGCTGGGAGGCGACCCACTGTGGGTGAGAGGATCGTCCTCGTCGAGGACCACCTGCTGTTCGCCGAGGCCATGGAGCTGGCGATCTCCCTGCGAGGCCACGAGGTCTCGCGGGTCGTGCCGACCGAGGCACGGAACCTGACCACGCTGGTCGACAGCATCCTGCGCCGCAAGCCGGTGCTGGTGCTGCTCGACCTCGACCTGGGGCCGCTCGGCGACTCCACCGACATCATCTCCACGCTCACCTCGGCCGGCAGCGCCGTGGTCGTGGTGACCGGCAGCACCGACGAGGCGGACTGGGGTCGCTGCCTGGCGGCCGGGGCACGCACCGTCGTGCCCAAGTCCCGCCCGCTGCCCGAGATCATGGGTGTGGTGCGCCGCGTCCTGAACCACGAGCGCGTCATCGACCTGGGCGAGCGGGAGCGACTGGTCACCGTCGCCCGCGCCCGCAAGGACGAGCTCAGCGACGCCGCCCAGCGACTGGGGCTGCTCTCGCCCCGCGAGCGCGTGGTGCTGGCCCAGCTCATGGCAGGGCGCAGCGTCGCGGACACGGCCGCCGCCGAGACGCTCTCCCAGGCCACGGTGCGCACCCAGGTGAAGTCGATCCTGGCGAAGCTCCAGGTCTCCTCGCAGGTGGCCGCCGTCGGGCTGGCCTACCGGGCGGGGTGGACCCCCGGGGACGTGAGGAGCGCCAGCAGTCGCTAGGCGCGGCGCTGCGCTGCGGCCGACTCGGCGGCCGCGGCGCTCGCACGCCGGCGTCGGGAGCCGGGTACGGGCCTCGCTCAGAGGTGCGGGACGGCGCGGAGCTGCTCGACGAGCAGCACCGCCTTCACGCGGTCGGCGACGCCGAGCTTGCGCAGGACCTGCTTGAGCACGGTGCGGACGGTGGCCTCCGCCAGTCCGAGACCGCGTGCGGTGCCCTCGACGTCGGCGCCGCGCACGAGCGCGTCGAGGACGTCGCGCTGGCGCGCGGTCAGGCCCGAGAGCCGGCGAACGGCCTCGCGGTGGTCCTCGGAGAGGTCGGCCCAGCACTCGCGGGCCGAGTCGAGGACGCCGTCGGGGTCCCAGGCGTCACCGCGGGGAGCCTCCGCGGGACGGTCCCCCTCGGCGAGCCGGTCGACCAGGGTGCGCATGCGGTCCAGGGAGGCGCCGACGATGACGGTCGCGCCGGCCTCGGCGAGCGGGGCGGCGGCAGCGCCGGGGTCCTGCGGGCAGGAGACGAGCCACGGCAGGCGCGGCTGCTGCTCGATCAGCCACAGCAGCTCGGCGAGGGTGTCGTCGACGGCCAGGGTCGCGATGACCAGGCCGACCTCGGCCCGCATGGACGAGAGCTGGATACGCACGGAGTCCTGGCCGGGCGCGGGTCGCGGGTCCAGCCCGCGGGGGCGCGCACCGAGGTGCTCGAGGCCGAGGACGACGGTCTCCTGGACCAGGCGCTGGTCCGCCGCGACCGCCACTCGGGTGCCGCGCGAGGGGCCGGTGCCCTGCTCGCGCGGGCTGCGGGCCGTCGTCCGGCCGGTCTCGCTGCCGACGACCTGCAGGCGCGCGGGGGCGTCCGAGGCCGCGGCGACCGCGTAATCGGCGTTCATCTCAGGGGTCCTCCGTGAGGGGCGGTCGTCAGGGGGTGGTCGACCGTGGGGCAAACGGTACCCACGATCGGGGCCGGAACGCCTGCTAACCGCGCCGGTCCCGTTTCTTGGGGATGGAAAGCCTCGCCAGGGTGACCTCGCGCACGAAGACGTGACCGCGCCACGCCGAGGGCTCCGGCACACATCCCCTGTTTCGGGGATGCCCGGGCTCCGGGGCCGTCGGAGGATCGTGACCGGTCCGCCGTCCCCGGACCGCGGGCCGGCCCTGACGTCGACCACCCTCCCGGTCGAGCACCGGGGCCGGCCCCACACCTCGCCGCACGGCGCACCGGCGTCCGAGCCGTCCCCCACGGGGGCAGGTCACGTACACGCGTTCACCGAGGCGCGCCCGCGGCCGTCACCAATCCTGGGTAATGCGCTTCCGGTCCGGGCACGTCGTGCCGTCGGCCACCCAAGACTGCGGACGTGGGGGACGGCCGTGGGCCGCCTCCCGCTCATGACGGTCGAACGAGTGCGGACGAGGGGGGTGTGACGACGTGGGTGCTCAGCGGTCCGAATCCCGGCTGCGCGCGGTGCGCAACGGTCGCCGCCCCCGCCCCGGCGTGGGCGCGCTCGTCACGATGGCGGCGGACTCCGGTCGCCTCGCGGTCGCGGCCGTGGGCCTCGTCCTGGCCGGCGCGGCCGTGCTGGTGCTCCAGCTGCTGGCCGAGGTCGTCTCCTGGATGATCACCTCCGGCGTCAGCGCCTACGCCGGCCTCGCCGTCGGGCTCGGCCTGGCCGTGCCCGGCGTGGTCGTCATCGGTGTCCAGGCCGTGCGCCGCGTCGTGCGCCGCATGCACGACGCCGAGGCCCAGCAGGACGCGCTCGACGCGGAGCTCCAGCGGCTCGACAGCGAGCTGCGCACCACCGGCGGCCGCATGCACGAGGTGGGCTCCATCGCCGCCGGCCTCGCCGCCGCGGCCAAGCTGCTCGACAGCGCCGGGCACAGCGCGGACGAGGCCCACACCCTGCGCCTGCGGCAGATGCTCCAGGCCGAGGCCGAGCGGCTCCACCGCCTGGTCGACGACAGCCTGCCCCGGCCCGTGGCCCTCTCCAGCGTGGACGAGGTGGTGTGGCCGATCGTCGTGCGCACCATCGCTGCCGGGCAGCGCGTCGCCTTCCGCCCCGGCGACGCCCTCGTCAGCGCCGACGCCGACGCGGTCGCCCAGATCCTCAGCACCCTGCTCGACAACGCCCGTCGGCACGCGCCCGGCAGCAGCGTCCAGGTCGACGCCGACCTCGTCGACCTCGACACGGTCGAGATCTCGGTGACCGACGACGGCCCGGGCATCGACGCGGTCACCGCCGACGAGCTCTTCACCTGGGGTGCGCGCGGCTCGGACTCCCCCGGCCACGGGATCGGCCTGCACGCCGCCCGGCAGCTCGCCCTCCAGGAGGGCGGCGACCTCCGTCTCGACCCGACCCCCTACGGCAGCCGCTTCGTGCTCACGCTGCCCGGAGCCTCCGGAAAGGAGCGCCATGACGTCCCCCGCCGTCCCGGCCACGTCGCGTAAGGACTTCCGCGTCGTGATCGTGGAGGACCACACCCTGTTCGCCGAGTCCCTCGAGCTGGCACTGACCATCGAGGGCTACACGGTGCGCCGGTTCACCCCGGGCCCCGAGGCGACGGCGGGACACGTGCTGGCCGGCATCCAGCGGCTGCGGCCGCGCCTGGTGCTGCTGGACCTCGACCTGGGTCCCGGCGGCGACGGCGGCCGGTTCGTCTCGGGCCTGGCGCAGTCCAACACCGACGTCGTGGTGCTCACCGGTGAGTCCGACCGCAGCCGCTGGGGCGAGTGTCACCAGCAGGGCGCCCGCAAGGTGCTGCCGAAGTCGGCGCCGCTGGAGGAGATCCTCGGCGTGATCAAGCGTGCCCAGCGCGGGCTCCCGCTGCTCGACCCCGGCGAGCGCGAGAGCCTCGTGCACGCCTGGCAGGCGGGTCGTGCGGAGCACGCCGACACCAGCCGCCGCCTCGCCTCGCTGACGCCCCGTGAGCAGCAGGTGCTCGCGCACCTGATGACCGGCGCCACCGTGCGGGACGTGGCCCGGGCCGACGTCGTGGCCGAGGCCACCGTCCGCACCCAGGTCAAGTCGATCCTCGCCAAGCTCGAGGTCTCCTCCCAGCTGGCCGCCGTGGGCCTGGCCCACCGCACCGGGTGGAAGGGGCCCCGCGCGTGACGGACGTGGCCCGCGCCGTGGAGCCGACCTTCGAGGAGCACCCCTGCGAGGGGCGTCTCCTCGACGAGCAGCGGGAGCAGAGGGCCGACCGCCGGGCCGTGCCTGCCCGCCCCGGCTCCCCGCTGCGGCTGACCCGACCCGGTGACCACGCGGCCGCTCGTCGCGAGCTGGTCACCGTCGCGCGGGTGCTGCCGTTCCTCGACCTCGCCCTCCTGCTCCCGGCCCTGCTGGGCGCACGCGCGCTGATGCACGGCCCCCGGGCCCTCGAGGTGCTCGCCCTGGCCGGTCTCTGGATCGTGGTCGTCGCCGCGCACGGCTGCTACCGCCCGCTCATCACCCGCAGCCGTCGCTCGGCGCTCGAGCGGGTGCTGGCCGCGGCCGGTGGCTACGGCCTCATCCTCTGGGCAGGCTCCGCGGTCGGGTTCCTCGACCCCGTGGGCGAGCGCGCCGGCGTCATCCTCGTCGTGGCCGTGCTGGTCACGGCCGCCGTGCACGTGCTGGCCGCGGGCTTCACCCGCCCGCGGCGCGTGCTCGTCGTCGGCGACGCCGACTCCCTGGCGGACGCCGGCGCGGTGCTGGGCGCGCAGCGCGGCTGGCAGGTCGTCGGCAGCTGCTCGCCGGCCGAGGACGGTCTGCTCGCCGCCCCGGCCCTGGCCGCGCGTCGCCGCGCCGACGCCGTCGTCGTCCTGCCCGGGGCGCACGTCGACACCCCCGGCCTGCGCCGCCTCGCCTGGGCGCTGGAGACCGACGGGGTCTCGATGCTCGTGGGCACCGGCCTGGTCGACGTCTCCCAGCGCCGTGCGGAGATGACCCAGGTCGGCGGCTGGTCGATGCTGCACGTGCAGCACGTGGAGCGCAGCGGTGTCGCTGCGGTCGTGAAGTCGGCGCTGGACCGGGTCGCAGCCGCCGGGCTGCTGCTCCTGCTGGCACCGCTGATGGTGTCGCTGACGCTGGCGGTGCGGCTCGACAGCCGGGGTCCGGCGCTGTTCAAGCAGGTCCGCGTGGGCCGCGACGGCCAGACCTTCACCATGCTGAAGTTCCGCTCCATGCACGTGCCCGGCAGCGTCCCCGCCGCCGACGTCGCCCTCGTCAACGAGGCGGACGGCGCCAGCCCGCTGTTCAAGATGCGCCGCGACCCGCGCGTCACCCGGGTCGGCGCGTGGCTGCGCCGCTACTCGCTGGACGAGCTGCCGCAGCTGGTGAACGTCGTGCGTGGCGAGATGTCGCTCGTGGGCCCCCGGCCCGCCCTGCCCACCGAGGTGGAGCAGTACCGCGAGGACGCCCGCCGGCGGCTGCACGTGCGCCCCGGGCTCACCGGCCTGTGGCAGGTCTCCGGCCGCTCCGACCTCACCTGGGCCGAGAGCGTCCGCATGGACACCCTCTACGTCGACAACTGGTCGCTCGGCCTGGACCTCGCGATCCTCGGCCGCACCATCTCCGCAGTCCTCTCCCACCGCGGCGCCTACTGAGCGCTCGCGCACGCCGTCTCCTCCTCGGCCCCGTCGGTCCCACCGGCGGGGCCGAGGTGCGTCCGCACGTCTCCGGTCGTCGAGGCGCGAGGAGCCCCACCACCCCACCGGTCGTCGAGGCGCGAGGAGCACCCGCGCACCACCGGTCGTCGAGGCGCGAGGAGCGCCAGCGACGAGCCACGAGACGCCCGCACCCACCCGACCCCACCGGCCCACGCACAGGTCCTGGTCTCGCGACGGCCGCGGACGGCCTCCTCGACCCACGGACACATCCCCACACCCGACCCCACCGGTCGTCGAGGTGCGAGGAGCCCCAGCGACGAGCCACGAGACGCCCGCACCCACCCGACCCCACCGGCCCACGCACAGGTCCTGGTCTCGCGACGGCCGCGGACGGCCTCCTCGACCCACGGACACATCCCCACACCCGACCCCAACGGTCTTCGAGGAGCGAGGAGCGCCAGCGACGAGCCACGAGACGCCCGCACCCACCCGACCCCACCGGCCCACGCACAGGTCCTGGTCTCGCGACGGCCGCGGACGGCCTCCTCGACCCACGGACCCATCGCACCCCGCGCACCACCGGTCGTCGAGGAGCGAGGAGCGCCAGCGACGAGCCACGAGACGCCCGCACCCACCCCACCTCCCGGCCCACGCACAGGTCCTGGTCTCGCGACGGCCGCGAAGACCCGCGCCCTCCGGACGCAGCACGACGCCGAGCCGGCCCTGGCGGGCCGACTCGGCGTCGGTGGTGGTGCTGGGTCGTGCTGGGTGCGGTCGGTCAGCCGCCCGCGGGGAGGCTGATCTGCCAGCAGCCGCTGGCGTCGGCGGTCTCGGCCCGGATCGTCCAGCTGCCGGAGGTCGGCAGCGTGAGGCCGACCTGGTAGGCCGCCATGCTCTCGTCCGCGCCCGGCCGCTCGATCTCCACGACCACCGGCGAGAGGCCGGCCTGCGTGGCCGTGACGGTGAGGGCACCGTCCTGCTCACTGGTCGTGGGGACGACGTAGAGCCGCAGCTGGCGCAGGTCGGCACCGACGGAGTCGGTCCCGTCCTCGTCGCGCCACCCGTCGATCTCGCTGACGAACGGGCCGGCGAGGAAGTCGCCGGACAGCACGTCCTGGTGCGAGCGGGTCGCCACGCAGCGGTGCTCGAAGGTGCCCGGGGCACCCTCGAACAGGGCCGTCTGCGCGGACCCGCCGCCGGAGCCCTTGCCCGAGCCGGATCCCTCGCTGGAGGGCGACCCGGAGGTCGCCTCCGCGGAGGAGGACGCGGAGCCCGAGGCGGACCCGGAGGCCGACCCGGAGCCCGACCCAGAGCCCGACCCAGAGGCCGACGGGGAGTCGGAGGCCGACGCAGACGGGGTCGCCGACGCCGTGACGGAGGCGCTCGCCGAGCCGGCCGCCGAGGCGTCCGCCCCGCCGTCGTCCGCCCCGCACGCGCCGAGGGCCAGGGCCGTCACCGCGGCGACCACGGGGGCCGCCACGGTGAGGCTGCTGCTGCGTCGGGTGCTCATGACGCGGGCCGGAGGCTGACGGTCCAGGACACGCCCTTGGCGGAGGTGTCGTTGGTGGTGGCCGTGCGCGCTCGCCAGGTGCCGGCCGACAGCGGCCCGGCGTCGGCGAGGACGCTGCTGACGCGACCGCTGTTGTTGCCGTAGGCCTCGGTGCGCGTGGTGAGCGCGTTCGGCACGGTCCAGGCGGTGGTCGTGGAGGACTTGTCGGTCCACACGTTCACCACCCAGCCACCCTCGGCGGCCGTCACCGGGGCCGAGACGTGCTCGGCGGTGCGGCTGTCGGTGGTGGAGCCGACCTGGAGGACGGGGTCCGCCGTGTCGACGCCGCGGTAGGCACCGAGCACGAGCGAGGACTTCAGCGTGTCACCCAGGGCGGTCGTCACGGTGCTGCCGGCGTCGGAGGCCGTGGCCACGCGGGTCCACAGCACGCTCTCGAGACTGCCCTGACCGTCCTCGGCCACGCGGGTCCAGCCCGCCGGGTCGGCCGGGTCGGTGCCGTCCACGCCGTAGCTGCCGACCAGGACCAGCAGGTCACCGGCCTGCACGTCGCTCGGGATCGAGAGCCACGGGTTCGCGGAGTTGCGCGACCGCGAGTCCGAGGCCACGTAGGTGACGGGGTCGCTGCTCGAGGAGGTCGAGACCGTCACGTCCGTCGTGGTCGTGTCGCTGGCCCCGTCGTCGTCGGTCACCGTGAGGGTCACCGTGTAGGTGCCGGCCGCCGGGTAGGTGTGGTCGGTCGTGGCACCGGTGGCGGTCACGCCGTCACCGAAGGACCAGGCGTAGGACGCCACGCTGCCGTCGCTGTCGGTCGAGCCCGAGCCGTCGAGCTGGCAGACCAGGTCGGTGCAGGCCGCCACCACGTCGGCGGTCGGGGCGACGTTGGCCGCCGAGACGGTGACGGTGCGGGTCACGGTGTCGCTGGCCCCGTCGTCGTCGGTCACCGTGAGGCTCACGGTGTAGGTGCCGGGGCCGGCGTAGGTGTGCTCGACGCTCGCACTGGTGCCCGTGGAGGCGTCACCGAAGGACCAGTCGTAGGAGTCCACGCTGCCGTCGCTGTCCGAGGAGCCAGAGCCGTCCAGCTCGCAGGTCAGGTCGGTGCAGGACGCCGCGATCGCCGCGGTCGGGTCGACGTTGGGCACCGCGGTGACGCTCCACGGGTCGACCAGCAGGGCCCGGCCGCGCCAGTCCTGCGTGGTGTCCACCGTGGTGAGCGGGCCGGACGGCGTGGCGTCGGAGAGGTCGAGCGAGGAGAGCGAGCCGTTGCTGCCGGAGACGACGTAGAGGGTGTCGCCCGCGGCCAGCAGGCCGGCGGCGTTCGCGAAGCTCACGCCGGAGACCGACGTGCTGAACTCCTGGACGCCGACGATGCCGCTGTCGGGGGTGAACCAGCGCCAGAACAGCTGCGAGGAGCCCGACTTCGTGTAGTAGACGCGGTGGTGGGCGTAGGTCAGGCCGGTGATCGAGGAGAGCTGGCCGTAGAAGGTCGGCAGCTTGCCCGTGTAGGTGCTGCCGCTGCCGTTGGCGACGTCCTTCCACTCGGTCTCGACGTAGGGGTCGATCGTCGTGGAGGCGCCGAGGCCGTTGGCTCGGATGGGCGCCGAGTGCAGGTAGCCGTCGGTGCTGCCGTACCAGAGGCTGCCGCCGGCGGTGAAGGCGCCGCGGACGGCGGTCCAGTCGATGCCCTGGGTGTCGACCGAGGTGGCGGCGCCGGTGGTGGTGCCGTCGAACTCGACCGAGGTGAGGGCGCTGTCGGCGGCCACCGGGGCCTCGCCGTCGGTGTCGACGATCTCGATGGCGTTGATCAGCGGGTTCTCGGTGACGTGCGAGAGGTCCACGGTGATGGAGCCGTCCGAGACCAGGTCGACAGCACGCATGGTGCCGGTCTGGTCGCCGGCCGCGGCCACGATGTCGAAGTCGTTCAGCACCGTCGTGCCCTCGACCTGCACGTCGAAGACGCGGGAGCCGACGGTGGAGGTGCCGGAGTAGCGGTTGGCGAAGTAGAGGCGGACCTCGACGTCGGTGCCGGCGGTGACCGGGAAGGTCCAGGTGGCCCGCGGGGAGTCGCTGTAGGACCACGCCTCGGAGTCGAAGACCGACGCCGGGGTGGACGACGGCACGGTGCTGTCGAGCGCGGCCGACGGGCTGTAGCCCGCGGTGGAGACCGAGCCGCTGCGGTAGGTGCCGTCCGCCGTCCAGGCCGGACCGCCGTCGGTCGAGGCGACCTCGGAGCCACCGGCGTTCACGCGGTACAGCACGTTGCCGGCGTCCTCGGCGACGCTGCCGCCGACGAGCACGGACTCACCGATGGCGGTGGTGCTGGAGTCGACCGGGGTGGTCGAGCCGGCGGGCAGGAGGGCGACGCGACCGCGGCGCCACTGGAAGTTGCCGAGGTACTCGGTGTCGCTGGCGATCCAGAGCCCGTCGGAGGTGTCGAGGAAGTCGAAGACCGCGACGCCACGCGGGTTGCGGCCCGGGTTCCAGGCCAGGGGCAGGCCGTTCTCGGTGTCGAGCGCGGCGAGGCCGGGCCGCGGGACGGCGCCCTGGCCGGCGGCGTCGGAGGCGCCGGAGTTGTTCATCCAGCGGAGGTGACCGCCCACGTAGACGGCGTCGTCGGTGATCTCGACGCCCCACATGGTGTCGCCGCCGGAGTGGTCCACCCAGGTCGGGTCGATGTCCTGGCCGCTCGCGTCGACCTCGAAGCGGGCCGCCGCGTCGCACAGCGTGTCGGCGACGCCGCCGCCGGTGGTGGTGATGACGAAGTAGGAGCCGTCGGGCGAGATGTCCAGGCCGCGCACGTAGCTGTCGAAGGCCCACCAGTAGCACAGCGGCTCGTAGCCGGTGGTGCGCCAGCTCGGGTCCACCGCCACGTCCGAGCCGTTGTTGTCGAGCAGGACCACCTGGTCGCGGTCGTAGCCGTCGACGTCGGTGAAGTTGCCGATGGCGATGATCGTGGAGCCGTCCGGGGTGGCGACGACGTCCTTGACGCCGACGCCGCCCTGCGCGCCCTGCCCGGAGTCGTTGTGGTGCCCGGAGGCCTGCACGTCCATCCACTCGTCGACCGCGCCGGTCAGCGGGTCGAGCGCGACGATGCCGCCGTGGGCGGCGCCGCCGACGTTGGAGAAGTTGCCACCCACGACCAGCCGGCCCGCGACCGTGGTGAGGCTGAGCGCCTTGCCGTTGGCGGCGGGCGCCGAGAACCCGGAGACGGGGGCGCCGGTGCTGACGTCCAGCAGCGCGACCCGGCGCTGGCGTGCCCCGTCGATGGTGTTGAAGGAGCCGGCCACGTAGACGGTGCCCGCCACCGGGCCCTCGAGGACGTCCTCGACGGTGCCGTCGATCTGCGGGTTGAACGCGGTGACCACGCGACCCGTGGAGGCGTTGAAGGCCACGACGCCGGTGCGCGTGAGCGTCGTGCCGTCCGTGGAGGTGACGTTGGTGAACGTGCCGCCCGCGACCATGATGTTGCCGGTCTGCGCGACGGCGTTGACCTGGCCGTTGTTGATCTGCGGGGTGGAGGCCACCGGGACGTCCTCGGGGAGGACGGCGGAGGCCGGGGTCACCAGCGCGGGCAGCACGAGTGCCGGCGTCAGGGCGACCGTCAGGCTCGCCAGGGTGAGGGCGAGTCGACGAAGGGGACGTGGAGCGGGCAACGGAACTCCCGGGGCCGGGCACGGCCTCTCGGCACGCGCAGGGACTGCAACCCCGTCAGCGTCAGGGTGACAGGCCCCACTCCGGCCCCGGTCGGTCCTGTCTTACCCAGAAATGGGGACCACGCTCGCGACCGGGTCGGACCGGCGCAGCACGCGGAAGCCACGCAGCGACCTGGCGGAGGTGTCGATGGTGACGTCACCGGCGATCGCGGCCTCGTCGTGGTCGAAGTACATCATCGCCTTCAGCCGCGGCGCCGTGGCGAGCCGGTTGCCCATCTTGCGCAGGAAGCTGCCCTTCCACCGCGGCCGCCCCGGGCGCTCCCCCAGGCCCCACTCGCCGAGCATCAGCGGCTTGTGGGGGTGGCGGTGCGTGGCCCAGCGGTAGAAGCCGCGCCAGTCGCTGCTCCAGTGGCGGTTGAGGAGGCCGCGCAGGCCGTCGGGGTCGTAGCCGCCGAGGTCCTGGGACATGTAGGAGTCGTAGGCGATCCAGTCGACGTACCGCGCGCCGGGCCACAGCTGGTGGAACCAGGGCTTGAGGTGCCAGCCCTCGAACCCCATGTAGTTCATCACCCACACCACGTTGGTGACGCCCTCGTCCTCGAAGACGTCGACGACGTGGCGGTACATGGCGCGGTAGGCGAGGGCGGTGTAGCCGCTGCCCTTGGTGTCCACCACCTCGTCCTCGGGCTCGTGGTGCACCGTGAGGAACATCTTCCGGTTCCAGGCGCTCTTGAGGTAGCGGGCCTGGGCGCGGATGCGCTGGTCCGCGTCGCCCTGCGCGACCTCGCGCCAGGTGTAGCCGTCGTCGACCTTCCAGTTCGCGAACAGCAGGCGGGGGCCCTGCCCGCCCTGGCGCAGGGCCTGCTTCTGCACGTCCGAGGGGAAGCGGTCGTCACCGCGGTAGTAGAGGTGGACCGTGCCCAGCCGGCCGCCGGAGGAGCGCTCGAAGCGCCGGACGGCGTGCACCCACGACTCGCCGGCCCGCGGCTGGACGTAGGCGCCGGTGAGGACTCCACCGCGACAGCGCGGCACCAGGATCTTCGTCAACCGGCAGCCACCGGCGGCCGCGCGCAGGGCTGTCCCTCCCTGCGACGCGGCCGCCGAGCCGTCGTCCTGACCGTCGGCCGCACGTGCGAGGGGCGCCGCGCCGGTGCCGGGCGGGAGCATCGCCGGCAGCAGGGTCAGGACGAGTCCGAGGGCCACGAGCAGCATCAGGGCTCGGGGTGCCCTGCGGGTGCTCGTGCGTCGGTCGTGGATCGTGGTGCTCGCGCAGGTCCCGGCCGGGGACGTCGTCGTCAGCCGAGGCATGGGCGGGGTCTGGTTCATCGGACCTCCGGGTGCTTCAGGGGTGCTGGGACAGGGTGAGGGAGCGTGCGAGGGCGAGCCATGACCTACCCCAAGTTGGGTATGCGAGTGTTCTGTGACCTGTGTCACGTTCGCATCCACGAGAACGTGGGGCGCCCGGACGGACCGGGCCTCGACCTGGGGTTCGGCTCTACCTACCCGGGTCTGAGCCCTGCGGCACGCGCGTACCCACTTTTGGTGAGCGCGCTCGGGAGACACCCGTCGGGCGCGCCCGGACACGGATGCTGCTGGCCATGGACGAACACCTCACGACCACCGTCGACGCCGGCTACTACCGGCGGGTCCTCGTGCGGGGCCTGCGCGTCGTGCTCGTCTGCGTCGCACTGGGCGTGGCGCTCGGTCTCGTGGTGTTCACCGTGCTCCCGCGCACCTACACCTCCACCGCTTCCCTGCTGGTCACCAGCACCGGCGTCAGCGGCACCTCGTCGGTCGGTGAGTGGACGGTCGACGACGAGGTCAACCTGGACACCGAGGCCCAGCTGGTCACCTCGGCCGAGGTGGTCGACCGGGCGCTGACCTCGCTGGGCGACCAGGCCGACGCGTCGACGGTGGCCGACCAGGTGAGCGTCCAGGTGCCCTCGAACACCACGGTCCTGTCGATCACCTATTCCGCGGAGACGCCCGAGCTGGCACAGGCCGGCGCCGAGGCGTTCGCCCAGGCCTACCTCGACAGCCGTCGCTCGGTCGCCCAGGAGGACGTCGACCAGCGCATCTCGACGCTGCAGGACCAGCTGGAGTCCGCCCGTACCGAACAGGCGACCCTCCAGCGCCAGGCCGACCGGGCCGGTGGCGCCGAGGCGGCCTCGCTCCAGGCGGAGGTCCAGGCGGCCGCCGCGGCCGCCTCCGACCTCGCGCAGTCGGTCTCGTCCCTGCGCTCGATCCTCATCACCCCGGGCCGCGTCATCAACCAGGCCGAGGTGCCCGACGGCCCCACCAGCCCGCAGGCCCTGCTGGTGCTCGGCTCCACGACGGCCCTGGGCCTGCTGGTCGGGCTCCTGCTGGCCGCCTGGCGCGAGAAGGCCCGCCCGCGGCTCGTCGAGGGCCAGGACGTGGAGCGCGAGACCGGCCTCTCCGTCGTCCTCGACCTCCCGACCCACCCGGCCACGCCCTCCGAGGCGCTGGGCCACACCGACGAGGTCGTCACCGCCCGCGAGTGGCGCCGCTTCCTCTCCGGTCTCGACACCGACCGGGTGCTCCTGGTGCCGGGCGACGACCGCGCCGACGCCCTCGCGTGCGGCACCGCGCTCGCCTGGCAGGCCGCCCGCCGCGGCCGGCCGGTCCGCCTCGTGCTCGAGCAGCTCCCCGAGGACGGCGGGCTGCCCGTGCCCGCCGGTGCCACCGGCTCCTCCCTGGTCTGGGACATGGTCGACGGCGCGCCCGTCGGCGTGTGGAGCGGCACCTCCGGCGGCGGCACCGTGACCGTCGTCGGCCACGACGGCGACCCCGCGACGCTGCTCGGCACGACCGACGGCGACGCTGACTCGGACACCGACTCCTCGACGGCCGCGGACGACACCCTCGTCGTCCTCGTGGCCGGTGCCGAGGGCGAGCTCACCGAGGCCGTCGGCGTCGCCGACGGCGCGGCCGCCCTGCTCGTGATCGCCGGCGGCGCGTCCGCCGCGTCGGTCCAGACCCACCTGCCCACGCACCTGGTGGCCGACGGCCGGCTGCGCGGCGCCCTGCTGCACCGCCTTCCCGCCCGCCGGGTCGTGCCGGTCGTCGTGGGCGCCCTCGCCCCGGACGACGCCGAGGACGCGCCCGTCCCTGCCGGCGACGCGGTGACGGTGCTGCCGATCGCCGCCCTGCACGGCGCTGGACCGGACGAGGCCGCCGATGACTCCCGCGGGGCCGACGACCTGCCGATGGCCGAGGACGTGGACGCGGACCAGGACGACGAGGCCCCGATCGACGCCGACGAGGACACCGAGGACACCGAGGGCGCCGACGAGCAGCCGGAGCCCGCGGGTCGTGCCTGAGACCGCCGCCGACCCCTCCAGCCGGCCCCCGGGCGGCACCACCGAGGTGCCCGCGCCCCGGTACGTCCGCGGGCTGCCGGCCGCGCTGCGTCCGCGCGACCCGCTCTTCCCCCTGGCCGTGCTGGTGGTGCCGCTCCCGCTGTGGTGGGTGCTCGGCCTGGCGAACCTCGGGTGGTTCGCGATCAGCGGCGTCATGCTGCTGGCGCTGGTCCGCCGACGCAGCCTGCCGCTGCCGAAGGGCCTCGGCTGGTGGATGCTGTTCTGCCTCTGGCTGGTCCTCAGCCTGCTGGCGCTCGGGGTCAACCCCGAGGACACCCGCGTCCAGAGCGTCGGCGACCGGCTCGTGCCGGTGGCCTTCCGGTTCGCCGAGTACGCCGCGGCCACCATCTGCCTGCTGTGGGCGTACGCCACCGCGGTGGACGGCGGCCGACCCGCCGTCGTCCGCATGGCCCGGCTGTTCGCCCTGATGCTCGCCTGGACCGTGGGGGGCGGCGTGCTCGGCGTGGTGGCCCCCACCTTCGAGCTGACCAGCCCGGTGGAGATGCTGCTGCCCAGGTCGCTGGCCTCGGCCGGCTACGTCTCCGCGCTGGTGCACCCGGCGGCGGCGCAGATCCAGGACGTCCTCGGCTCCGGCGAGGGCAACGGACGCCCCAGCGCGCCCTACCCCTACACGAACTCCTGGGGCAACGCGCTCGGCCTGCTGCTGCCCTGGGGCGTGGCGGCCGCGACGCTGGCCCGCGGCCGGTGGGCCCGCCTCGGCTGGGCCGCGCTCCTGGTGGCCGTCGTGCCCGCCGCCGTCCTCTCGCTCAACCGCGGCCTGTGGGTCGGGCTGGCGCTCGCGGTGGGCCTCGCCCTGGTGCTCCTCGTGCGGCGCGGCCACGTGCTGCCGGCCGCCGCGACGGTGCTGGCCGGGGTCGTGGCGCTCGGCGTGCTGGCGGTGTCGCCGCTGGGCAGCGTGGTCACGGAGCGACAGTCCGGCGACGCCCCCAGCAACGACATCCGCGGCTGGAGCATGATGCGTGCCGTCGAGCTCGCCGAGGGCTCGCCGGTGCTCGGCTACGGCGGCACCCGCGCCCAGATGGGCAGCCTCCAGAGCATCGCGATCGGCCCCACGGCCGACTGCCCGAACTGCGGCAGCCTGCCCATCGGCACCAACGGCCAGGTCTGGTTCGCACTCACCGGACAGGGCTTCGTCGGGCTCGGGCTGTGGGTGGTCTTCCACCTCGTGGTGGCCTGGCTGCTGTGGCGCGGTCGCCGAGGACCCGGGCCGGGCTCCCCCGGTCGTCGCGACCCGGCCGACGTGATCGTCCAGGCCGCCGCGGTCACCGCCGTCATGTCGCTGTGGTTCGCCCTGGTCTACGACCGGACGGTCGCCACCGGCTGCCTGGAGATGCTCACGCTCGGCGTCGGCCTGGCCGCGCTCGGGCTGCCACCGCTCGACCGGCCCTCCCCCGAAAGCACCACCGACGGCACCACCACCGACGGCACCACCCCGCTCGCGTCCACCACCCCGGAGGCCGTCCGATGACCACCATCCCGCTGCCCGTGCCCGCCGGTCTGCCGTTCGCCTCGGTGCTCTCCGACGGCACCGGCGAGACCACCCGCTACCGGGTGCTGCGCCGCGACGACGGCGTCCGCGCCCTGGTCCCGGACGCCGGGGTCGGCGTGCTGCGCGAGGTCCTGGGCCGCGCGAACGACCCGGAGCCGTGGAGCCGGCACGTGGCCCGGCAGGGCTTCGCGACGGGCGCCGGGCTCGGGCTGCTCGCCACCGAGCGCGCCCACCTCGCCGACGCCACCCTGCGCACCCGTCTCGAGGCGCTGGTCGAGGGCTCCGGCCTGGAGTTCAGCCACCTCGCGGTGCACTTCGGCCCCCCGCGACCCAACCGCAAGCCCGTCGTCCACCTCCTCGACGACCGGGGCGTCCTCGTCGCCGTCGCGAAGATCGGCGCCGGGCCGGTGCCCGCGGCCCTGGTGCTGCGCGAGGCGGCCGCGCTGGCCGCGCTCTCCGAGCAGGGGCCGCTCGTGCTGCTCCAGGTGCCGACCGTCGTCGGCGTCGGCCCCGGCCCGGGCGACAGCACCGTGCTCGTGCAGACGGCGCTGCCGGTCGCCGGACGGGCGCGGCTGCCGCAGGAGCCGGAGCGCCGACGCGCCCTCGTGGAGCTCTCCTGCGGACGCACCAGCACCGGTGCGCGCGCCTGGCTCGCCGGCCTCGCCGAGCGGGTCGACGGCCTGCCCGACGCCGACGCCCTCACCGACCCCGACGCCCGCGACCTCGTGGACGCGGCCCGCGCGCTCGTCGCCGAGACCGAGGAGGCCGGGTGGGTGGACGACGTCCGCTGCGGCCCCTCCCACGGCGACTGGGCACGACAGAACGTGGTGGGCACCCCGGACGGCGTCGCCGCGTGGGACTGGGAGCGCTACGACCGCGACCGCCCCGTCGGCTACGACGAGGCCCACCTCGCGCTCCAGGAGGTGCGGCGGGCCGCCTCGTCCGGTCGACGTACCCAACGTGGGGGAAGCCGTCTCCAGGCCAGCGCCGACGCGTTCGCCCGCTGGCAGCCTCCTCACCAGGCCGGAGCACGTCCCGAGCGGGACCTCGGTCTGGCGCGGCTGCTCGTGCTCGACCTGGTCGCCCGCTACGGCGGGGACGCCACCACCACGGCCGGCGGCGACGCCGCCCGGGTGCAGGGCGGGCTGGCCCGCCTGGCCGGGTGGACGCTCCCGCTGCTGCGCGAGACCGCCTGACCCGCAGCACTCCCCCAGCACCCCCTGCACCCCCTGCACCACCCCACCCCACCCCACGAGGAGCCCCGCGTCATGGCCACCGCCACCAGCAACGCCGGAACCACCACCCGCAGCAGCCGCGACGCCCGGGACGGTCGCGACCTCCTGCGCACCTCGGCGCGGGCCGTGCGGGACGGCGTGGGCTCGATGACCGCCGGACGCCGGGCACTGCCGGGCCTGCTGATCACCGGTGGGCAGCGCTGCGGCACCACGTCCCTCTACAAGGCGCTCGTGCAGCAGCCGCACCTGCACCGCCCGGTGTGGCGCAAGGGCGTGCACTTCTTCGACACCGACTTCGACAAGGGCGTGGACTGGTACCGCTCCCACTTCCCGCTGGTCTCCACCGTGCGCCGCTCCGGCGAGCGCCACGGCCTGGCCGCGACGTGCTTCGAGTCCAGCCCGTACTACCTCTTCCACCCGCTGGCCGCGGAGCGGATCAAGGCGACGCTGCCCGAGGTGCAGGTCGTCGTGCTCGTCCGCGACCCCGTCGAGCGGGCCGTCTCCGCGCACGCCCACGAGCGCGGCCGCGGCTACGAGCCGCTGGACCTGCTGGACGCCCTCGACGCCGAGGAGTCCCGCCTGGCCGGCGAGGAGGAGCGGCTGGCCGACGACCCCACCTACCGCTCCCACGCCCACCAGCACCAGGCCTACCGGGCGCGCGGCGAGTACGCCGTCCAGCTGGAGAAGCTGGCCGGCGTCATCGGCCGCGAGCGCATCCACGTCGTCGACAGCCACCGCTTCTTCGAGGACCCGGCCCCCGTCTACACCGCCCTGCTGGACGCCCTCGGCACCCGTACGGTCGTGCCCACCCGCTTCGAGCAGCACAACGCCCGCCGCCCCGCCCCGATCGACGCAGGCCTGCGCCGCGAGCTCGAGGCCCACTTCGCCCCGCACGACGAGGCCCTCGCGTCCTGGCTGGGGGCTCCTGCCTCCTGGCGCGCGTGAGCACCCGTCTGGGCCGCCAGAGCCTGCTCAACCTCGTCGGCTACGGCGTCGGGGGCGCCGGCCAGCTGCTCGTCGTCCTCCTCACCGCGCGGGCCCTGCCCCTGGCGGACGCCGGGCGAGTCTACGCCCTGATCTCGGCGGCGCTGATCGTGGCGGCCGTGCTGCGGCTGGGCACCTCGGCCTCCGCCGTCCTGTTCCTCGCGCGCGAGGGCGAGCCGGACGAGGAGACCACCCGGCGGATCGCCCGGATGGTCCTGCTGCCGGTCGCCGGCGTGTCCCTGCTGGTCGCGACCGTCGGCGTCCTCGTCGCCGTGGCGATCGACTCCGCCGCGCTCGCGGTGGTGGCCCTGACCCTGCCGGCCACCGCGCTGGTCGAGCCGTTGCTGGGCATCAGCCGCGGCACCGGCCGGATGCTGCCGACCGTGCTCGCCGACCGGGCCGGGCGTCCCCTGCTGCAGGTGCTGCTCCTCGGCGGCGCGTGGCTCGCGGTGACCCTGGCCGGCGGCAGCCTCACCGTCACCGCCGTCGTCGCCTGCTGGTGCGCCCCCTACCTCGTCGGCGCCGTCGTCGCCTGGTGGTCGACCCCGGCCCTCCACCGGCTGCGCACGTGGCGGCACGGGTGGCCCCGGCCGCTGCCCGGCGAGGCGCGGGAGATGGTCCGCTTCTCGGCCTCGCGCTCGGCCACCGAGATCATGCAGATGGCCTTCGCCCGGCTCGACGTCGTGCTGGTCGCGGCGCTCGCCGGCCCGGAGCAGGCCGCGCTCTACACCGTCGTCACCCGCTTCGTGGTGGTCGTCCAGCTCGTGCAGCAGGCCATCGCCACCGCGACCGAGCCGCCGCTGGCGGCCGCGGTGGCCGCCGGCCGCCGCGCCGACGCCGCCGAGCTGTACCGCACGTCGACCGCGTGGATCGTCAGCATCGTCTGGCCGCTGCTGCTCCTCGTCCTGGCCAAGCCGGACTGGTGGCTCGGCGTGTTCGGCCCCGCGTACGCCGGGTCGTTCGCCGTCGTCCTGCCGCTGGGGCTGGCGATGCTCGTGGCCAGCGCCGTGGGCTCCGCGGAGTCCGTGCTCACGATGGCCGGCCGCTCCGACCTCGTGGTGGGCACCAACGTCGTCGCCCTGGTCACGATGATCGGCGTCGACCTGGCGCTGATCCCCGCCCACGGCGCCACCGGCGCCGCGATCGGCTGGGCCTCGGCCATCGTGATCAAGAACGTGGCCGCCCTCGTCCTCAACACCCGCGGCCCCGCGGGCCACCCCTTCAGCGGCGCGTGGCTGCTGGCCGTGGGTCTGCCCGTCGTGCTCGTCGTGGCGCTGCCCGGCCTGCTGGGCGCGCTGGTCCCGGCCGTCGCGGACGCCGCCGAGCTGCTGGGCCTGGCCGCCCTGGCCGTCACCTACGTGCTGGCCCGCCGCCGGCTGCGGCTCGACCGGCTCGTGGCGATCCCCGCCCGCCGGCGGCGCGCCGCGGCCGCCGCGGCCTCCCCCGACGTCTCGTCCTCCGCCTCGCCGGCTGCCTCACCGGCTGCCGCGGACCCCGCCGTGACCCCCGACCCCCAGGAGGCGCGATGAGCGCGCAGACCACCCCCGAGACCTCGCCGTCGGGCGCTGCCGACCCCGGGCCGGCCGGCCCGCCCGTCCTGTACCTGGCCGGCATCGGCCGCAGCGGTACCACGCTGCTCGAGCGGGTCCTCGGCGCCGTGCCCGGCGTGGTGGCCCTCGGCGAGACGATGCACCTGTGGGAGCGCGGCCTGGAGCGCGGCGAGCGCTGCGGCTGCGGCGAGCCCTTCACCGCCTGCGAGTTCTGGGCGGCCGTCGGCGAGGACGCCTTCGGCGGCTGGGAGCACGTGGACACCGCCCGGATGGCCGCGCTCAAGCAGCGCGTGGACCGGGCCAGCCGGGTCCCGGCGCTCGCCGCCGGGGCCATGGCCGACGACGTGCGCGAGTACGCCGCCGCCTACCGGGCCGTGCACGCCGCGGCCGCCCGGGTCAGCGGCGCCCGCGTCGTCGTCGACTCCTCCAAGCAGGTCTCGCTGGCCTGGGCGCTCGCCCTGGGCGGGGCGGACGTCCGCCTCGTCCACTGCCTGCGCGACGCCCGCGGCGTGGCCCACTCCTGGGCCCAGGAGGTTGCCCGTCCCGAGGCCGTCGACGCCGCGCACGGCGAGATGCCCCGCTACTCGGCGGCCACCGTCTCGGCCCTGTGGCTGCTGCACAACGTGGAGATCGAGGCACTGGGGTGCCGGGTGCCGAGCATGCGTCTGCGCTACGAGGACTTCGTCGCGGACCCGCGCACGACGACCCGCGAGGTGCTCTCGCTGGTCGGGCTGGCGCACGCGCCGCTGCCGCACGTCACCCACGACGCACTGGAGCTGGGCGTCACCCACTCCTGCGCCGGCAACCCGATGCGCTACACGCACGGCAGCGTGCCGGTGCGGCGCGACGAGCGCTGGCGCACCGGCCAGCCGGTGGCCCAGCGTCGCGCCGTCACGGCGCTGACCTGGCCGCTGCTGCGCCGCTACTCCTACAGCACCTCCTACGGTCAGGCGGCGAGCACCCGATGAGTCCGGACGTGACCAGCCAGCGCCCCGCCGCGTCCCCGGCCCCCGAGGTGGGCCCCTGGCCCGGCTCCTGGCCGAGCGTCGGCGTCGTCGTGCCCACCGGCGGCACCCGGCCGCACCTGCTGCGGCGTGCCCTGGACTCCGTGGCTGCCCAGGACTACCCGGGCGAGGTGCGCGTGGTCGTCGTGCACGACCGGGTCGAGCCCGACACGGGGCTCGTCAGCGACGGGCCCCGTCCCGTGGACGTGGCGGTCAACACGCGCACGCCCGGCCTGGCCGGCACCCGCAACACCGGCATCCTGGCCATCGGCACCGACTACGTCGCCTTCCTCGACGACGACGACCACTGGCTGCCCGGCAAGCTCACCGCCCAGGTGCGCCGCGCCACCGCCGAGGACCGGCCCGCCATGGTCACCGCCTCGATGCGGGTGGACTTCGACGGGGTCAGCACCCCGCGCCTGCTCGGCACCGACGCGATCGACCACACCATGCTCACCCGCAACATCGTGGCCACCGCCCACTCCAGCGGCATGCTCTTCGACCGCGCCGCGCTCGTGGAGCGCATCGGCCTGGTCAGCGAGGACATCCCCGGCTCGCAGAACGAGGACTGGGACGTGAAGCTCCGTGCGGCACGGCTCGGCCCGATCGCGCACGTCGACGAGCCCCTGGTGGTCGTCGACTGGAACCGCACCTCGCACTACGCCCGCTCGTGGGACACCAAGATCGCGTCGTGGGACTGGATGCTCGCGCACCACCCGGAGATCGCCCGCGACCGCCGCGCGTCCGCGCGCGTGCACGGCCAGCTGGCGTTCGCGGAGGCCGCCCGTGGTCGTCGCGTCGCCGCCCTGCGGCACGTCGCCCGCGCCGTGGTCGGCTTCCAGGGCGCCTGGCGCTCGGTGGTCACCCTCGCGGTCGTGGCCGGTGCCCGCCCGGACGCCGTCATCGACGCGCTGCACCGCCGGGGGCGGGGCCTGTGAGCGCCACCGCGACCGCGCCCGTCGGCGGCCACGTGGTCGCCGGGCGGCTGCCCGCGCCCGCCCGCGCGCTCGTGCACCTCGGCCTGCGTGCGGTGACCCGCGCCTACCGGCTGCGCTACGGCCGCCGGCTCGTGGTCGGCGAGGACGTCATCATCTTCGGCGGCCTCAAGCTCCAGCAGGGCACCACCCTGCACCTGGGCGACCGGGTGCGCGTGCGCCGCGGCGTCATCGTCAACGGGGGCGGCGAGGTGCACGTCGGCGCCGACACGCTCCTCAACGGCTGCTGGATCGGCGCGACCACCCGCGTGGACGTCGGCCGCCGCTGCCTCGTCTCCGACTGCTTCGTCACCGACTCCGACTTCCACAACCTCGACCCGGCCGAGCGGCACCTGCCGCCCGGCCCCCGCAGCCGCAAGCCGGTCGTGATCGAGGACAACGTCTGGATCGGCGCCCAGGCCTGGGTGCTCAAGGGCTCCCGCATCGGCCGCGACTCGGTCGTCTCCGCGGTCTCCGTGGTGCGAGGCGACGTGCCGCCCGCGGTCGTCGTCCTGGGCAACCCCGCCACGGTGGTCAAGCACCTCCCGCCGGCGCCCGAGCACGTCTGACCCTCGACCACGACCGACAGGGGCCGCCCCGGTGATCACTCACCGGGGCGGCCCCTTCGTCGTGCCGGGCCGTTCGTGCCCGTGCTCCCGGGCGCGTGCGGCTCAGCCGACGCGAGCCACCTGGAAGCGCGCAGGGACGGCGCGCTTCCGGGCGGCCTCGGCGAGGTGCGCCGAGGTGAGGGTCTCGCCGGGCTCCACGAGCACCACAAGGCCGCGCTCGGCCAGCTCGCGGCACATCCGGATCTGGTGGTCGTCGACGTGCTCGCCGCGCTCGGGGCAGCGGGGCACGACCACGGGCACGTGGCCGGCCTCCAGGGCGGTGAGCACCGAGCCGGCACCGCCGTGGGTGACCACGACGTCCGCGTCGCGCACTCCCGCCAGCATCTCCTGGGCGCTCAGCCAGCGCTGGGGCTGCTCGCCCGCCACCCGGCAGTCGGTGTTGCCGACCTGCCAGGTCACCGGGGTGGTGGGGGCGGCGGCCAGCACGTCGTCGACGAGGCGGGTGAAGCCGAACTGCTCGGTGCCCAGCAGCACCGCGAGGGAGCGCGGGGCGCGGGCGACGGTGTGGGTCTCGACGGCGAAGCCGGAGTAGATGTCGTGGGCCCGCAGCCAGGTGCCGGCCCAGGTGGCCGAGGACTGGTGGAACAGGCGGGAGCCGGGGATGCTCGCGGCGAGGCGGCCGGTGAGCGAGGGGCGGTCCAGCCGGGCCACGCTCTCGACGTAGACGACGGGCGTGCGGAAGGCGGCGGCCGCCACGAGGTGCGGCACCGCCTGGAGCGCGCCGGCGGAGAGGACGACGGCGGGGCGGACGCGGCGGTGCAGCATGAGCGCGCGGGCCAGGCCGGCAGCCGCCTTGGTCATCTCGCGGCTGGCGATCCGGGGCACGAAGGTGACGGTGCCGCCGTCGGCGGTGACGTCCTTGGTCTGGCCGGTGCGCGGCACCACCCAGTGCCGGTCGACGGGGTCGATGCCCCAGGCGTCGGCGAGGGCCCGCAGCTCGGCGAAGTGGCCGCCGCCGGAGCTGACCAGCATGACGGGGCCGGTGCCGCCGTCCCGGAGGAGGGGCAGGGCGTCGGGCAGCACCTGGGGTGCCGGAGCACGGCGCTTCGCCCGGCGGAGCACGACCGGTGCGGTCGTCTCGGGACGGGACGGTGCGGTGATCGACATGGGTGTCACTCCTGCTGTGGGGATAGCCCAAGCAGACGTCCGTTCAACACATGTTCGTGCTGGTCACCCGTCGACTTACCTCAGATGCGGGTGGGTCGGGCCACCCACGTACCCCACTTGAGGTAGGTCATGACGGGACCCGGTCGAGGTGGGTGCTGGGGCTCCTACCGTCACGGTGTCGGCAGCGTCCCCTGCGCTCCGAGCACCCCCGAACACCCAGACTGCGAGGAGCCCGTCGTGGCCCGAACCTCCGAGCGCGAGAGCCGCTCCACCCCCTCGTCCGGTGCCCCCGGCGACGCCGGGCTCTCCGGCATCGGCCTGGCCGATGACGAGCGGGCCGAGCACGAGGGCGCCGAGCACGGGGGCGGCACGCCGCCGCCGGAGCCGCCCGCCACGTCCGACGGCGCCGCCCCCGCGGGCCGGCGTCGCCGCCGCGTCCGGATCGCCGTCGTGGTCGTGCTCGCGCTCCTCGCCGTCGGTGCCGGCGCGACCGGCTGGGGCGTGCACTCCACCGAGAAGCAGCTGGACTCCCAGGTGACCCGCGTCGACGACGTCTTCTCCGGCCTCACCCTGCGCCCCGACAAGGTCGAGGAGGGCGCCGCGGCACAGGCCCTCAACATCCTGCTGCTCGGCTCCGACGCCCGCAGCGACACCCCCACGACCGGCACCGCCGCCGGCGGGACGGGCACCGACGCCGACATGAGCGCCGAGGACTGGGTCCCGGGCTCTCAGCGCTCGGACACGATGATGCTGCTGCACCTGTCCGCGGACCGGCAGTCGGCCTCGCTGATCTCCTTCCCGCGGGACTCCTGGGTCGACGTCCCCGGCTGGGGCTCGGCCAAGATCAACGCCGCGTTCTCCTGGGGCGGGCCGTCGCTGGCCGTGCAGACGGTGGAGCAGCTCACCGGGGTCTACATCGACCACGTCGCCTGGGTCGACTGGGACGGCTTCGAGGCCCTCACCGACGAGCTCGGCGGCGTCGACGTGTGGATCCCGGGCACCGTCTACGACTCCGCGCGCGACGTCACCTGGACCAAGGGCATGCACCACCTGGACGGCGAGGAGGCGCTGCTCTACGTGCGCCAGCGCTACGGCCTCACCGGCGGCGACCTGGACCGCGTGCGCCGTCAGCAGTACTTCATGAAGGCCCTCATGGACACCTTCCGGCACCAGTTCAAGGCCACCGACCCGCTGCACGTGCGCGACATGGTCTCGGCGCTGACCCAGCACCTCTCGATCAGCTCCGAGCTCACCCTGGACGACCTCAAGGACCTGCTCATGGACCTCACGGACCTGCGCACCTCCGACGTCGACTTCATGACCGCACCGGTCACCGGGTTCGGCGACGAGGACGGCCAGAGCGTCGTCTACCTGGACACCGCGGCCGGTCGGTCGCTGTGGCGAGCGGTGCGCAACGACAAGGTCCGCGCCTGGTCCCGCGAGAACGTCGACTCCCTGACCATCGGCGTCGTCCGCTGACCCAGCCGGTGGCCGGGCTGACCGCTCGGTGTGCGAGGAGCACCGCACCCCACCGGTGGTCGAGGTGCGAGGAGCGCCGCACCCCACCGGTGGTCGAGGCGCGAGGAGCGCCGCACCCCACCGGTGGTCGAGGTGCGAGGCCGTCCACGGCCGAGCCTCGAGACCGCCGTCCACAGGCGCGGCGTCTCGCGCATGACCCCGCTAGCTCCGGGCAGACCACAGACATGGCCTGGACCTACATGCTCCGCTGCGCGGACGGCGCCTACTACGTCGGCAGCACGACGGACCTCGGACGACGCCTGGAGGAGCACCAGGAACGGCGAGGTGCGGCCTTCACCAAGCCGGAGAAGAGACGCCCGGTGACGCTGGTGTGGTCCCAGGAGTTCGACCGCGTCGAGGACGCCTTCAGGTACGAGAAGCAGCTCCAGAACTGGAGCCGAGCCAAGCGTGAAGCGCTCATCGCCGGCGACCTCGACGCGGTCCGCGAGGCCGGGCGTCGGCCGGGTGCCAGGCCCCGCCACAGGTGAGGGGTCGCCGGTCTCGAGGCTCCTCGCTGGCGCTCGTCACACCTCGACCACCGACCAACCGCTCCTCGCTGGCGCTCGTCACACCTCGACCACCGACCAACGGCGCTCGTCACACCTCGACCACCGACGGACCGCACCGGTGGTCGAGGTGCGAGGCCGTCCACGGCCGAGCCTCGAGGCCGCCGCCAGCAGGCCGAGCCCTAGAGGGTCCTCTTCTCCAGCCCGCCCAGGCACTCGACGGGGCGGAACCCGAGCGCCTCGTTGACGCTCACCATCCAGGGGTTGTCGAGGGCGTTCCAGGTGATCACCTCGCGCACCTCGGGCTGGTTCTCGCCCAGCAGCCGGGTGGCGGCCACCTTGAGCGCGACGCCGAGCCGGTGGCCCCGGTGGTCGCGGTCGACCAGGGTGCCCCACTGGTAGGCGCGGGTCGGCTCGTGGACCGTCGTGACGACCTCGGTGTAGGCCACCACGGTGCCGTCCGGCGCGAGCGCCGCCGCCCGGTAGGGCGTGCGCCCCTGCCGCACGAACAGCTCCTCGCCCTCGCGGACCCGCTGCACGTCGGCCAGCTCCGGCTCCCGGGTGAGCCCGCCGGTGGGGGCCTCGGTCTCCAGGCTCGCCTCCAGCACCGCCCAGCCGCCGACGAGGTCGTCGGGCACGTCGCCGACCCAGGAACGGAGCTCGTAGTCGGCGTGGTGCGGGGCGGCGGAGGCCGCGAGGTCGTCCAGGACGGCGGGGGCCACCGGGAGCGCCAGGCGACGCTGCACCTCGACCAGCTCCAGCGCATAGCCGCGGGCGCGGCCGAACTCCAGGCCGGGGAGACCAGCGGGGTCCTGCCCGAGCTCGAAGGGCCACGAGGTCTCGGTGCCCAGCACCGTCCGCCCGTGCTCGGCGCAGTACGCCTCGAGGTGGGCGAGCAGCGCGGTGCCGTGGCCGCAGCGCCGGTGCTCGGGCAGGACGCCGAGCATCACGTGCCCGACGGTGAGGTTGTCGCGCAGCGGCAGCTCGACCATGCCCCAGGCGACGGTCTGCTCGGCGCCGTCCGGGCCCGGGACGGTGCCGGCCCAGGCGGTCATGACGCGCGTGGAGCCCGTGCCGCGCAGCGCCTCGCGGGTCTCGGGCTCGGTCCACACCACGAAGCTCTCGCCCCGGTCGGCGCGCTCGGCGTCGCGGTAGACCCGGTGCCAGGCGGAGTAGTCGGCGTCGTCCTCGACCCGCACGGGCCGGATGGTCAGGCCGCTCATCGGACCCGCTCCACTCGTCCCTCGTCCCACACCGGTTCCGGCGCCTCGTAGACCGACCCGTCGGCCCCGTAGACGAGGAACCGGTCGAAGCCGCGGGCGAACCACCGGTCGTGGGTCACGGCGAGCACGGTGCCCTCGAACGCGGCCAGGCCCTCCTCGAGCGCCTCGGCCGACTGCACGTCGAGGTTGTCGGTGGGCTCGTCGAGCAGCAGCATCGTGGCGCCCGAGAGCTCCAGCAGCAGGATCTGGAACCGGGCCTGCTGCCCGCCCGAGAGCGACTCGAAGGTCTGCTCGGCGCTGGCGGAGAGCTCGTAGCGGTCCAGGACGCGGCTCGCGGCCTCGCGCCCCATGCCCTGGCGTCCGTCGGGGTGCCCGTCACCGCGGTGCAGGATGTCGACGAGCGTGCGGCCGATCAGCTCGGGGTGGTGGTGGGTCTGCACGAACCAGCCCGGGCGCACCCGCGCGCCGAGCCGGGCGCGGCCGGTGTGCCGCACCGGCTCGATCTCGACCTCGCCGACGGGTCGGTGCTCGACGTCGGGGTCGCTGCCGCCCGCGGCCAGCAGCCGCAGGAAGTGCGACTTGCCCGAGCCGTTGGAGCCGAGCACGGCCACGCGCTCGCCGAACCAGACCTCGAGGTCGAACGGCTTCATCAGGCCGGTGAGCTCCAGGCCCTCGCAGACCACCGCGCGCTTGCCGGTGCGACCGCCGGCCAGGCGCATGGTCACGTTCTGCTCGCGTGGCTGCTCGGTCGGCGGGCCGGCCTCCTCGAACTTGCGCAGCCGGGTCTGAGCCGCCTTGTAGGCCTTGGCCATGCCGTCGTTGAACTCGGCCTTCACCTTCAGCCGCAGCACCAGTGCCTTGAGCTTGGCGTGCTCCTCGTCCCAGCGGCGCCGCAGCTCCTCGAAGCGGGCGAACCGGTCCTTGCGGGCCTGGTGGTAGCTGGTGAAGCCGCCCGGGTGGGTCCACACCGTGTTGCCGGCCCAGCCGAGCTCGACGGTGACGACGCGGGTCGCGGTGTTGTCGAGCAGCTCGCGGTCGTGGCTGATCAGGAGGATGGTCTTGTCGCTGGCCCGGATGCGTCCCTCGAGCCAGACCTTGCCCGGCACGTCGAGGTAGTTGTCGGGCTCGTCGAGCAGCAGCACCTGGTCGGGTCCGGCCAGCAGGTACTCCAGCACCAGCCGCTTCTGCTCGCCGCCCGACAGCGTGGCCAGCGCGCGGTACTTGGCCCGGTCGTAGGGCAGCGCGAGCGCGGCGGTCGTGACGACGTCCCAGACGACCTCGATGTCGTAGCCGCCCGCGTCGGCGTACTCCGCCAGCGCCTCGGCGTAGCGCATCTGGGTCTTCTCGTCGTCGCTCTCCATGAGCTTGAGCTCCAGGGCCTCCACGCGCGCGGACGCCTCCCGCACCCGTGCCGGGGAGACGGACAGCAGCAGGTCGGCGACCGTCGGCTCCTCCCCGAGGCCGGCCTTCACGTCCTGGCGCATGACGCCCAGCCCGCCGGAGCGCGTCACCACGCCCCCGTGCGGCTCCAGGTCGCCGGAGACGATCCGCAGCAGCGTCGTCTTGCCGGCCCCGTTCGCGCCGACCAGCGCCACCTTCGCGCCCTCGCCGACCCGGAAGCTCACGTCGTCGAGCAGCACCCGCCCGTCGGGGAGCTCGTACCTGACACCGGCGACGTCCACATGACCCACGGGGCACGATCCTCCCCCATCCGACGCGGTGGGTCACCTCGATATCGCGGGGCCCGGTGCCGGTGCCGGCCTGAGGGAAGACTCACGACCGGGTGCCAGGGTGAGAGACGCCTGAGAGGATCGTTGCATGCAGCACCCGTTCACCGACCTGCTCGCCTCGGCCGTGGAGCGCTTCGCGGCGCTGACGGCCGAGGTCGACCCGACGCTCCCCGTGCCCGCCTGCCCCGACTGGGCGGTCGTCGACCTCGTGGAGCACCTGGCCAGCGTCCACTCCTGGGCCCGCCACGCGATCCTCGAGGGCAACCCGGAGGCACCGCTGCTCGACTCCACGCCGGCCGACCTCTCGCTGCTCCCCGGCTGGTACCGCGGGCACGCCGAGGCGCTGCTCGCGGTGCTGCGCAGCACGCCGGACGATGCCGAGGCATGGACCTTCGGGCGCGGCGCCGGCACCGCCGGCTGGTGGCAGCGCCGCCAGACCCACGAGACGCTGCTGCACACCCGCGACCTGCTCGCGGCCGCCGGCCGCGAGGACGAGTGGCACGTCGACCCGGCGCTCGCCTGGGACGCCCTGGACGAGGTGGCCTCGATGTTCTACCCGCGCCAGGTGCGGCTCGCCCGCTGCGACATGCTCACCACGGCGCTGCGGCTCGTCCCCACGGACCTGCCCGCCGGGCTGCTGGCCGAGACCGGCCCGGTCGTCATCGGTGACGTCGAGGACGCCGTCGAGCTCACCGGCACCGCGGGCGACCTGCTGCTCCAGGTGTGGAAGCGGCTCCCCTGCACCGACGAGCGCGCCGCCGGCGTCCTGGCGCACGCGATCACGCCGTAGGCCTCAGGCGCGGCGGGTCTCCAGGACGCGGAACCCCTTCGCGCTGGCGATCCGCTCGGTCGGCCAGCCCTGCTCGCCCAGCCACCGCTGGAGCGAGTCGCCACCGAGGTTCTTGCCGACCACCATCACGGCCCGGCCGCCCGGCGCGAGCCGCGGGAGCCACCGCAGCAGCAGCTCGTGCAGCGCCTGCTTGCCGATGCGGATGGGCGGGTTCGACCAGATCTCGTCGAACTCCGCCTCCGCCGGCACCTCGTCGGGCAGGCAGGCCGTGACGCGGTCCTCGACGCCCAGGTCGGCGGCGTTGCCCCGGGTCAGCATCAGGGCGCGCTCGTTGACGTCCACGCTGGTCACGTGGGACGTCGGCGAGGCCAGCGCGGCCGCGAGGCCGATCACGCCGTAGCCGCAGCCCAGGTCGAGCAGCCGCGGGGCGGTGGGCGGCTCGGTCTCGCGGAAGAGCACCGAGGTGCCGATGTCGAGCCGGCCGTGGGCGAACACGCCCGACCCGGAGCTCAGCGCCAGGTCCTGGCCCCACACGTGCGTCTCGACCCGAGTGCGCGCGAAGGGCACGCTCGGGTCGGCGGTGAAGTAGTGCTCCGCGTCGTCCGTGCTCATCCGCGGTCCCCCTCGTGCTCGCTGTCGTCCGGGCCCTCGTCGGGCTGGGTGTCGGGCTCGATGTCGGGGCAGGCGTGGCCCGCGACCTCGTCGGCGCGCCGCCGTGCCCGGGTGCGCTCGTTGCGGGCGCCCAGGTCCGCGTCGGCAGGGTAGGCCACCTCCTCCAGCACCAGCCCGTGGGCGTGGGCGACGGCCACGTGGGAGGTGCGCTCCCCGGCGGCGAGGACGGCGGCGGGCCACTCCACCGGGCGGCGGCCCTCCCCCACGGCGAGCAGGCACCCCACGAGCGCGCGCACCATCGAGTGGCAGAAGGCGTCGGCACGCACGTGCGCGACGGCCAGCCCCGCCTCGTCCCGGGCCCAGGTGAAGTGCTCGAGGGTGCGGATGGTGGTCGCGCCCTCGCGGGCCTTGCAGAAGGCGGCGAAGTCGTGGCGGCCCTGGAGGGTCTCGGCGGCCCGGGCCATGAGCGGCACGTCGAGCGGTCGGGACCAGCGCAGCACGTGCCGCACGGCCAGCGGATCGAGGGTGGCCGGGCTGTCGCTCACGCGGTAGGCGTAGCGGCGCCACAGGGCCGAGAACCGCGCGTCGAAGGCGTCGGGCACGGAGGCCACGGCGCGCACCGCCACGTCGGCGGGCAGGATGCCGTTGAGCCGGCGCACGAGCGCGTCGGTCGGTGCCACGGGCGAGCGTCCGGCCGAGGAGGCCAGCACCGCCTCGTCCACGTCGACGTGCAGCACCTGGCCGCGGGCGTGCACCCCGGAGTCGGTGCGGCCGGCGCAGGTGACCGGCACCGGGTCGGTGCGCAGGGCGGTGCCGAGGGCCTCCTGGACGGTCTCCTGGACCGTGCGCAGCCCCGGCTGGCTCGCCCAGCCCGAGAAGTCGGTGCCGTCGTAGGCGAGGTCGATCCGCAGGCGCACGGCCCCATCCTCCCGCACCCGGGCGCGGGAACCGGCATCTGCCGGGCGGCCTACCCGGGGGCGTCTGTCGCCAGGCGGGCGGGCCGCGGCTGCGGCAGCGTGCGCGAGAGCGCCACGACGACCGCGGCGGCCACCACCAGCGCCCGGGCGCCGCCCCACGGCAGCCGGGTCTCGAGGAACGAGGTCCCCAGCGACGCCGCGAGGGCCCCGGCGACCACGACCGCCAGCACCGTCCACGCCGCCGGACGCGGCAGCGCCGACGACAGCGCGAGCGCGGCACCGATGGGGAGCGAGCACGCCAGGGTCCAGGCCAGCAGGTCGGCACGGTCACCCGAGCCGCCCGTCAGCAGCCCCGTCACGAGCACCGGCCCCACGACCAGCACCACCACGCCCGCCGCCACGCCGGTCGCGCGGACGGCCACGGGCTGCGACCACGTCGCGTACGGGCCGCGCACCAGCAGGACCAGGCAGGTCGCGGCAGCGAGCCCGCAGACCACCGCCAGGAGCGCGGCCAGCGCCGTGACCAGCGGCTCGGCCGTGATCTGCTCCGTGGAGCAGCACCCCCGGTACAGCGGCCAGCGTCGGGTGGCGACGAGGCCGGTGCCGGCCAGCTGGGCGGTGCACAGCCCGGCCACGCCGAGGGCGGCCCCGGTGACCACGGCTCCCCGGCGCATCAGCAGGACGAGGCCCGCGCCGAGGGTCGTCGCGGCCAGCAGCACCTGCAGCGGCCCGTAGACCGTCGGCCCGCCCGCCGTCCACGCCCCGCCGACGCGCCCCAGGCCGTCCGTGGCCAGCACCAGGCCGGCGACCAGGCCCGCGACGACCACGACCGCCCCCACGAGCCGCACCCGCCCCGCACCCGTCTCCATGCCCGGCACCGTAGGGCGCCGCGGCCGGCCCACGCGCGGGAAGCGGCCCCGCTCCCCACCCTGGGGTACGCGCCGCACCGTGCCCCGCACCGTGCACCGAGCCGTGCACCGAGCCGTGCACCCGGCCGAGCGAACCGGCACCTGCCTAGGCTGCACCCTGTGAGCACCACCCCGCCCCCGGTCCTGCTGCTGGTCGCCGACCAGCACCTCGGCGACCTGCGCGCCGGCTTCGCCCGTTACACCGGCGAGTACGACGTGCGCGCGGTGCGCAGCCTGGAGGAGGCCGAGCGGGTCGTCGCCGGCATCCGGGACGACGGCGGGGCACTGGCCCTGGTCGCCACCGACGCGGTGCTGCCGGACGCGGACCCGGTGGCGGCGTTCGCCCGCCTGCGGTCGCTGGCACCCCACGCCCGCCGGGTCGTCGCCGCGCACTGGGAGCTCTTCCTGGCCGAGGCCGAGCGGCTGCGGCCGGCGATGGCCAAGGGCAAGTACGACGCCTACCTGCTGATGCCCCGCGGCATCCGGGACGAGGAGTTCCACCAGGCGATCACGGAGCTTCTCAGCGACTGGGCCTCGACCGCTGCCGGGCCCGAGGTGGTGAGCGTCAAGATCCTCTGCGACGGCCTGCACCCCGACCTGCACGGCGTGCGCGACTTCCTGGACCGGATGGGCATGCCCTACCGCGTCTACGACCCCGAGTCCGAGGTCGGGCTGGCCGTGCGGCAGGCCCACGCCGCCGAGGTCGGCGAGGACCCGGCCTACCCGCTGGTCGTGGCGATGAACCGCCCCGCCGTCCAGGCCGCCACCGCCCAGAAGGTGGCCGCCACGTTCTACGGGTCGGCGGAGGGCGTGGACGTGCCCGGCACGGTCGACGTCTGCGTCGTCGGTGGTGGGCCCTCCGGGCTGGCGGCCGCGGTGTACGCCGCCTCCGAGGGGCTCTCGGTCGTGGTGCTGGAGGCCGAGGCCATCGGCGGGCAGGCCGGCACCAGCTCGATGATCCGCAACTACCTGGGCTTCCCCCGCGGCATCTCCGGCATGCGGCTGGCGCAGCGCGCCCGCAACCAGGCGCTGCGCTTCGGCACCCGGTTCGTCACGGGCTGGCGCGTGGAGGGCATGGAGCCGGGCGAGGACGGCGCCCCGCACGTGCTGCGCACCGCCGGCGGCCACGTCTCGGCGCGGTCGGTCGTGGTCGCCACCGGCGTCGCCTACCGCAAGCTCCGCGTCGACCCCGTCGAGCAGCTGGTCGGGCGCGGCGTCTTCTACGGCGCCGCCATGAGCGCCGCCCGGGAGATGGAGGGCGCGGACGTCTACGTCGTGGGCGGCGGCAACTCCGCCGGTCAGGCCGCGGTGCACCTGGCCCGCTTCGCCCGGTCGGTCACCATCCTCGTCCGACGGCCGGCGCTGACCGAGACCATGAGCCAGTACCTGATCACCGAGATCGACTACCACGAGCGCATCGCGGTGCGGACCTGCACCGAGGTCACCGACGGCGGCGGCGACGCGCGCCTGGAGTGGCCCGAGCTCACCTGCACCACGGACGGCAGCACCGAGCGCGTGCCCGCCCAGGGGCTGTTCCTGCTGCTGGGCGCGGAGCCCCACTGCGACTGGCTGCCTGCGCAGGTGGCCCGCGACGAGCGCGGCTTCGTGCTCACCGGCCGCGACGTCCCCCGCGAGCGGTGGACCGACGGGCTGCCCCCGGAGAACCTCGCCACCACCGTGCCCGGCGTCTTCGCCGCGGGCGACGTGCGGGCCGGGTCGATGAAGCGCGTGGCCTCCGCCAGCGGCGAGGGCGCCTCGGTCGTGCCGCTCGTGCACGCGTGGCTGGCACCCGAGCCGGAGTAGCGGCTCAGGCCTCCGCGGCATCCAGCTCCGCGCGGGTCGGCGGGTCCGCGCCGGGCCGGGAGACGGTGACCGCGGCCGCCGCGGCGGCGTGCGCGAGCAGGCCCTCGATCTCGCCCCGAGCCAAGTCGCCGATGCGCCCGCCCAGGCGACCGAGCCCGGCCAGGCCGTCGACCAGCGCCGCGGAGAACGTGTCGCCTGCACCGATGGTGTCGGCGACCGTGACCCGGCGTCCGGGCACGTCCGTGCGGCCGGCGGAGTCGAACCACGAGGCGCCGTCGGCACCGCGGGTCACCACGACCACCGACGCCCCCAGGGCGCGCAGGTGGGCGGCGCCGGCGTCGAGGCCCAGGCCGGGCCAGAGGTGGTCGAGGTCCTCGTCGGAGAGCTTCACCAGGTCCGCGAGGGCCACCACGGCCTCGGTGGCCGCCACGACGTCCGGCCCCGTGCCGGTGATGCTGGGCCGGGCGTTGACGTCGTAGGTGATGGTGGCGTCGGGGCGCGCGACGGCGGCGACCGCCCGCACCTGCTCGGCGCCGGGGGCCAGCACGGCACCGATCGAGCACACGTGGACGGCCAGCGGCGGCGGGTCGCTCGGCACCTCGCCGATGCGCCACTCGAGGTCGAAGTCGTAGCTGGCCGAGCCGTCCTCGGCGATGGTCGCCACCGCGGAGGAGGAGTGGTCGATCACGGCCGGGTCCGAGGCGAGCAGCACGCCGTTGCGGTCGAGGTGCTCGGCCAGCATCGTGCCGTGCTCGTCGCCGGTGAAGGCCGTGGCGAACCGGACGGGCCGACCCAGCCGCGAGAGGGCCACGGCCACGTTGGCCGCGCTCCCGCCGGGCCGGGCGACGACGGCGCCGTCGGGGGTGTGCACCACGTCCACGAGGGCCTCGCCGACGACGAGGAGGTCACGCTCCATGCGCCGGTTCTAGCACGCGGGTGCGACGCGGGTCACCTCGGTCAGGACCAGGGCGGTCCCGGTGTGCCGCTCGGGCGCCCCGGCGCCGCCGACCGGGCACCCCGCGCCCCTAGGCTGGGCGCGTGGCCCTCCTCCCGCTCGACCCGCACTCCCCCGAGCCCGCCTCCGAGCAGCTGCGGCTCCAGGTCGCCGACCGTGCTGCGTCCGGCGACCTGCCGGTGGGCACGCGGCTGCCGCCGGTGCGCGCCGCCGCGGAGCAGCTGGGCCTGGCCGCGAACACCGTGGCCAAGGCCTACCGCGCCCTGGAGGCCGCCGGGGTCGTGGTGACCGAGGGCCGCCGCGGCACGTTCGTCAAGCAGCAGCGCGGCACCGACGGTCTCCTCGCGGCGCACGCCGGCGCCCTCGTGGACGCAGCACGCGAGCGCGGCCTGAGCCTCGCCGAGACCCAGCGGCTCCTCGAGCGCACCTGGGGCTGACCGCGCGGCCGTCTCCGCGCCGGCCCTCACCTCCGACGGCCCTGGCACACGGCTGCGCCCGCCCCGCGGCTAGCGTGAGGGACGTGCGCTACGTGATCGTCGGAGCAGGAGCCATCGGGGGCGCGGTCGCCGCGCTCCTGCACGAGGCCGGGGTCGAGGTGCTGCTGGTCGCCCGGGGCGCCACCCTCGAGGCGGTGCGCCGCGAGGGCGTGCGCCTCACCGTCGCCGACGCCCCCGAGAGGTCGGTGCCCGTACCGGTGGTCGCCCACCTCGACGAGGTGGTCTGGGACGAGGCGCGCGACGCGCTGGTGCTGGCGGTGAAGTCACAGCAGACCGAGGCGCTGCTCCCCGCCCTGGCGGGCGTGCCCGCCGGCGTCCCGGTGTTCTGCCTCCAGAACGGGGTGGAGAACGAGCGGCGGCTGCTGCGCCTGCGCGCGGACGTGCACGCCGTCGTGGTGATGATGCCCGCCTCCAGCCTGGAGCCGGGCCGCGTGCTGCTGCACAGCGGTGGCCGGCCGGGGCTGCTCGACACCGGGCGCTACCCCACCGGCACCGACGCTGCCGACGAGGCGTGGGCCCGCGACCTCGGTGCGGCCGGGTTCGACGTGGTCGCCCGCCCCGACGTCATGGCCTGGAAGCGCCGCAAGCTGCTGCTCAACCTCGGCAACGGCGTCGACGCCGCCTTCGCCGACTCCCCGGACGCCGACGCCCTGGACGACCTCGTGCGCGCCGAGGGCGAGGCGGTGCTGGACGCGGCCGGGCTCCCGGTGGTCAGCGCCGCGCAGGACCGGGAGCGCCGCGGCACCCTGCTGCGCCCCCTCGTCCGGCGGGACGAGGCGGGCAGCTCGACCTGGCAGAGCCTGGCGCTCGGTGCCGGTGACGTGGAGACCGACCACCTCAACGGCGAGGTGCTCCTTCTCGGCCGGCTGCACGGGGTCGCGACGCCCGCGAACCGGCTCGTGGCGGACGCGGTGCACCGCCTCGTCCGGGACCAGGGAGCGCCCCGCAGCCTGGACGCCGCCGCCGCGCTCGCCACGCTGGGCGCCGCCCGCGCCTGAGCGGCACCGGAGCCCTCCGGAACGGACGAACCCGCCCGGCGTGCGCCGGACGGGTTCGTCGTGGTGAGGGGTGCCTCAGGCCTTGTCGCCCTCGGTCTCCTCGGTGCTCTCCTCGGCGGAGTCCTCGGCCGGGGTCTCCTCGGCGGGGGTCTCCTCCGCCTCGGTCGCCTCCGCGGCGGGCTCCTCGACCGGCTCCTCCACGGGCGCGGCCGGGGCGGCCGGAGCAGCCTTGGCCTTGGGCTCGTAGGCCTCGGTCACGAGCTCGATGACGGCCATCGGGGCGTTGTCGCCCTTGCGGGGGCCGATCTTGGTGATGCGGGTGTAGCCGCCGGGACGCTCGGCCATGGCCGGGGCGATCTCGGTGAACAGCTTGTGCTGGGCGTACTTGGTCACCGCGTCGGTCTCGGGGTCGAGGCCCGAGAACAGCTCCTTGAGCACGAGACGGCGGCTGTGCAGGTCGCCCTTCTTCGCACGGGTGACGAGCTTCTCCGCGTAGGGCCGCAGGGCGCGGGCCTTCTTCTCCGTGGTGGTGATGGCGCCGTGCTCGAAGAGCGCGGTGGCCAGGTTGCGGAGGATGAGGCGCTGGTGCGCCGCGGAGCCGCCGAGACGGGGGCCCTTGCTGGGCTGAGGCATGTGATCTCTCACTTTCTCCCCGGCCGTATGAGGTACCGGGGTAGTCGGCCGGCGGGTGCCGGCCTGGTTCAGGTGGGGTGCCCCGGACGGGGCGACCCGCGTCGTGGGGGGGGGGGGGGGGGGGCGGCCCCGCCCCCCCCCCCCCGCGCGCCCCCCCGGGGCCAGCACCCACCC
>NZ_JAMOIL010000006.1 GCF_023656415.1 Nocardioides bruguierae | reverse complement strand
CCTGGGGGGGGCCCCCGGCGGGGCCGACCCGGGTGGGGCCCCTGCGCGCACGTCGTCGCGCAGGGCCACGTCACGGGGTCAGAACTGCTCGTCCTCCACGAACGCGTCGTCCTCGTCGTCGTTGTAGGCGGCGAGGGCGGCGTGCGGGTCGAAGCCGGGCGCGCTGTCCTTGAGGGACAGGCCCATCTCCACGAGCTTGGCCTTGACCTCGTCGATCGACTTCGCACCGAAGTTGCGGATGTCGAGGAGGTCCTGCTCCGAGCGACCGATGAGCTCACCCACGGTGTGGATGCCCTCGCGCTTGAGGCAGTTGTAGGAGCGGACGGTCAGCTGGAGGTCCTCGACCGGGAGGGCGAGGTCCGCGGCCAGCTGCTCGTCGACCGGCGACGGGCCGATGTCGATGCCCTCGGCCTCGACGTTCAGCTCACGCGCCAGGCCGAAGAGCTCGACCAGGGTCTTGCCGGCCGAGGCGAGGGCGTCGCGCGGGCGGATCGACGGCTTGGTCTCGACGTCGATGACCAGCTTGTCGAAGTCGGTGCGCTGCTCGACACGGGTGGCCTCGACCTTGTAGCTGACCTTCAGCACGGGGCTGTAGATCGAGTCGACCGGCATGCGGCCGATCTCGTTGTCGGCGCCCTTGTTCTGCGCGGACGAGACGTAGCCACGGCCGCGCTCGACGACGAGCTCCATCTCCAGCTTGCCCTTGTCGGACAGCGTGGCGATGCGCAGGTCGGGGTTGTGCACCTCGACACCGGCCGGCGGGGCGATGTCCGCGGCGGTCACGTCACCGGCACCCGACTTGCGCAGGTACATGGTGACGGGCTCGTCGTGCTCCGAGGAGACCACGAGCGCCTTGAGGTTCAGGATGATCTCGGTGACGTCCTCCTTGACCCCCTCGACCGTGGAGAACTCGTGGAGGACGTTGTCGATCTTGATGCTCGTGACCGAGGCGCCGGGGATGGAGCTGAGCAGCGTGCGGCGCATCGAGTTGCCGAGCGTGTAGCCGAAGCCGGGCTCGAGGGGCTCGATGACGAAGCGCGAGCGGAACTCGTCGACCGGCTCTTCCGAGAGGGTGGGGCGCTGTGCGATGAGCACTGATGTGTTCCTTTCCGGGACCGACCGCTATATGAGGGACCCGAACTGCGGGGGTGGAGGAGGTGGCGCGGGGGCGACGGAGCCCCGGCGGGTCGAAACCCGCCGGGGCGCCGTCACGAGGTCACTTCTTCGAGTAGAACTCGACGATGAGCTGCTCCTGCACCGGGACGTCGATCTGCGCCCGGACGGGGAGCTGGTGCACCAGGACGCGCATCCGCTGCGGCAGGGCCTCGAGCCACGCCGGGACGACGCGCTCACCGTGGGTCTCGCGGGCCACGATGAACGGGGTCATCTCCAGGGACTTCTCGCGGACGTCGATGACGTCGTGCGCGGAGACCTGGTACGAGGGGATGTCCACCTTCTTGCCGTTGACCAGGAAGTGGCCGTGGACCACGAGCTGGCGGGCGTGACGGCGGGTGCGCGCGAAGCCGGCGCGGTACACCACGTTGTCGAGGCGGGCCTCGAGCATGCGGAGCAGGTTGTCACCGGTCTTGCCGTCGCGGCGGGAGGCCTCGACGTAGTAGTTGTAGAACTGCTTCTCCATCACGCCGTAGGTGAAGCGAGCCTTCTGCTTCTCCTGGAGCTGAGTGCGGTACTCGGACTCCTTGATGCGGGCGCGGCCGTGCTGGCCGGGGGCGTACGGGCGACGCTCGAAAGCGGCGTCACCACCCACCAGGTCGACGCCGAGACGGCGCGACTTGCGGGTCATGGGGCCGGTGTAACGGGCCATTTCTCAAGTCTCCTGTTCTCGTGCGCGGGGTCAGACGCGGCGGCGCTTGGGCGGGCGGCAGCCGTTGTGGGGCGTCGGCGTGACGTCCTGGATGGTGCCGACCTCGAGGCCGATCGCACCCAGGGAACGGATCGCCGTCTCGCGGCCCGAGCCCGGGCCCTTGACGAAGACGTCGATCTTCTTCATGCCGTGCTCCATCGCCCGACGACCCGCGGCCTCGGCGGCCATCTGCGCGGCGAACGGGGTGGACTTGCGGGAGCCCTTGAAGCCGACGGTGCCGGCAGAGGCCCACGAGATCACCGCACCGGTCGGGTCGGTGATCGTGACGATGGTGTTGTTGAACGTGCTCTTGATGTGGGCTTCGCCCTGAGCGACGTTCTTCTTCTCCTTGCGGCGGATCTTGGTCTTCGCCGCAGCCTGACGGCTCTTGGGAGGCATTTCTCTCCTGAAGTTCTGGTCGAGTGTGGATCGAGGAAGTCAGCGGGAGGCGGCCGTGAGGCCCGCCGTCACTTCGCCTTCTTCTTGCCGGCGACCGTGCGCTTGGGGCCCTTGCGGGTACGCGCGTTGGTCTTGGTGCGCTGACCACGCACGGGCAGACCCATGCGGTGGCGGCGACCCTGGTAGCTACCGATCTCGATCTTGCGGCGGATGTCCGCCTGGACCTCACGGCGGAGGTCACCCTCGATCTGGTAGCTGGCCTCGATCGCGTCGCGAAGCTTGACCAGGTCGTCCTCGGTGAGCGCGTGGACCCGCGTGCTGGGGTCGACGCCGGTCACCTCGAGGACCTTCTTGGCGGAGGTACGGCCGATGCCGTAGATGTAGGTGAGAGCGACCTCGATGCGCTTGTCGCGCGGAAGGTCGACACCGACGAGGCGTGCCATGTCAGTGGCCTTTCTGGTTCTGCGGGAGTGTCGGTCGTGCCGCGCCCCGGGACGTCTCGTCGAGACCCGGGCTCCGGCTCCTGCTCCGGAGGTGGATGCCGGCACCGATCACCGAGGTGAGGGGCGCCTTAGCGGACACGTGTGTGGAGTTGTTGCGGTGGTGCTGGTGCGCGGCCCGTGGGCCACGCGGTGCGTCGAGACGCTCGGGCTCAGCCCTGGCGCTGCTTGTGACGCGGGTTGGAGCAGATGACCATGACGCGGCCGTGGCGACGGATCACCTGGCACTTGTCGCAGATCTTCTTGACGCTCGGCTTGACCTTCATGTCAGGTCCTTCCTGTGGCCCCGGGGGGGCCAGTCGGCTGGCTACTTGTAGCGGTAGACGATCCGACCGCGGGACAGGTCGTAGGGGGAGAGCTCCACCACCACGCGGTCCTCGGGGAGGATCCGGATGTAGTGCTGGCGCATCTTGCCGCTGATGTGGGCGAGAACCTTGTGGCCGTTGCTCAGCTCGACGCGGAACATGGCGTTGGGCAGGGCCTCCACGACGGTGCCCTCGATCTCGATCACGCCTTCTTTCTTCGGCATGTCCTCCGCAATCCGTTGTAGGTGTCTACCGTTGGTGCACCGGGCAGCAGGTCGCTGCTCGGGTGGTCCGGGAACCTCCGACCACGCAGGTGGTCGTGGACCTCGTGCCGCCGCCCACCTCCCTCTTGCCGTGCTGGGCACGGGCAGCCGCGAGGAAAGCGGTACGGCCCACGTTGGACCGACACGCCAGTGTAGGGCGAAGCCGTGTGGAACCACGAATCGGCCTCGCCGGGGCGGGTCCAGCAGTGTAGGCGCGCGGGTGCCCGCGCGCCAGCATCAGCCGGCGAGCAGCCGCAGCGTGTCGACGCGCGCCGGTGCGCTGCCCGGCTCGGTGCCCTCGTGGGCCCCGGCGACCGGGTTGACCATCACCTCGTCCACCGCGAAGCGAGCGGCCAGGTCTGCGACGCGGCGGCGCGCCTCGTCCCGGGCCCCGATCACCCAGCGCGACGCCATGGCGTCGACGATCTCCTGCTGGCCGGCGCCCAGGTCGACCTTCTCCGCCTCCTCCACCGAGGCCAGCGGACGCAGCGGAGCACCGGTGCGCAGCGCGAGCATGGTGAGCAGCTGGGGCAGGGCGAGCCGGTAGGCCTCGTCCGCGTCCTCGGCCACGCTGGCGTTGACGGTGAGGAACGTCCGCGGCTCGGCGAGCAGCTCGGAGGGCCGGAAGGACTCCCGGTACAGCCGCACCGCGTCCGCGGTGGCCCGCTCGTCCCCGCTGAAGTGGTGGGCGAAGACGTAGGGCAGGCCCTTCTCCGCCGCGAGGCGGGCCGAGTAGTCGCTGCTGCCCAGCAGCCAGACGGCGGCCACCGAGTCGGCAGCCGGCGTGGCCCGCAGCGCCTGGGTGCGGCCGGCGACGCTGACCGCGACGCCGTCGGTGTCCATCATCGCCAGCACGTCGTCCACGTACTGCGGGAACCGAGTGACGGCCTGGTCGTCCACTCCCCCGGCACCGTGGCGCAGCGCGTAGGACGTGATCGGGTCCGTGCCCGGGGCCCGCCCGATGCCGAGGTCGACGCGGCCGGGGAACGCGGCCTCGAGCAGTGCGAACTGCTCGGCCACCACCAGCGGGGCGTGGTTGGGCAGCATGACGCCGCCGCTGCCGACGCGGATGCGGCTCGTGGCCGAGCCGATCATCGCGAGCAGCACCGGCGGGTTGGTCGCCGCGACGGCGGGCATGTTGTGGTGCTCGGCCACCCAGTACCGGTGGTAGCCGAGGGCGTCCGCGGCCCGCGCGACCTCGAGGGTCGCGGCGAGGGCCTGCGCCGAGGACTGGTCACCGCGCACGGGGACGAGGTCGAGGACTGACAGGGTGGGGAGCTGCGTGGTCATCACCGGTCACAACACCGGCGCTACCGACGCTGTTCCTCGCGGGTCTCGCCGCGATGCCGCCCCGGCCCTCGACCGGCGTCAGCCGGCCGCGTCCACCCGGTCCTTGGCGTCCTTGAGCAGGCTGGCCACGGTGGTGACGCCCAGGATCACCACGATCGCCACCAGCGAGAGCCAGGTCGGCACCTCGGGCGCCCAGGAGATCGGCTCGCCGCCGTTGAGGAAGGGCAGCTCGTTGGTGTGCATCGCGTGCAGCACCAGCTTCACGCCGATGAAGGCGAGCAGCACGCTGAGGCCGTAGGACAGGTAGACCAGCCGCTCGAGCAGGTCGCCGATGAGGAAGTAGAGCTGGCGCAGGCCCATCAGGGCGAACACGTTGGCCGCGAAGACGAGGTACGCCTCACTGGTGAGCCCGTAGATCGCAGGGATCGAGTCCAGCGCGAAGAGCAGGTCGGTCATGCCCAGGGTGAGCACGACGATCAGCATCGGGGTGCCGAGTCGCCGGCCGTCGACCCGCGTGGACAGCTTCACGCCGTCGTAGTGGTCGGAGAACGGCAGGTGCGTGCGGACCCAGCGCACGGGCGCGGGCTCGGCGGGGTCCTCCTCGCCGTGGTCCAGGACGAGCTTGACGGCCGTGTACACGAGGAACAGGCCGAAGAGGTAGAACACCCAGCTGAACTGGTCGATCGCGGCCGCGCCGAGGGCGATGAAGACGCCACGGAGCACGAGGGCGATGACGATGCCGATGAGCAGGGCGGTGGCCTGGAACTGCCGCGGCACGTGCAGGCGGGCCATGATCAGCAGGAAGACGAAGAGGTTGTCGACCGAGAGGGAGTACTCGGTCAGCCACCCCGCGAAGAACTGGCCGGCGTAGTCGCCGCCGGAGAAGTACCAGACCCCCAGCCCGAACAGCACGGCCAGGCCGACGAAGCCGGCCAGGTGCCGCGCGGACTCCGCGGTGCTCGGCTCGTGCGGCCGCCGGCCGATCACCAGCACGTCGACGAGGAGCAGGGTGGTGGTCAGCACGACGGTGCCGACCCAGAGCCAGACGGGGACGTCCACAGGGGGCCTTTCAGGAACGGACGTCGCGACCCCGGGGCGGACGCGACCTGTTCACCGTACCCAGCCCCGCCCACGTCGACGCAGCCGGCGCCGACGTGACGCCGGACGCCCCGGCCGTCAGTCGGCGAGCGGGCCGAAGGTGGCGCCGAGCGCGGTCAGGCGCTCCTCTCCCCCGTCGAGCGCGGTGAGCACCCAGTGCCCGTGCTCGGTGAGCACGAAGGTGTGCTCGAAGTGGGCGGCGCGGGCACCGTCGGCGGTGACCACGGTCCACTCGTCCTCGAGGATGTCGGTCTCGGGGTCTCCCGCGGTGAGCATCGGCTCGACGGCCAGCGCGAGTCCGGGGACGAGACGCGGCCCGCGACCGGGCTTGCCGTAGTTCGGGACGTTGGGCGGCAGGTGCATCTCGGTGCCGATGCCGTGGCCCACGTAGTCCTCGACGATGCCGAGCGCGGTGCCGGTGGCGTCCTGGGAGCGGACGTAGGACTCGACCGCGTGACCGATGTCGGTGACCCGACCGCCGTCGCGGGCGGCGGCGATGCCGCGCCACATCGACTCCTGCGTGATGCGCAGGAGCTCGGCGTCCGCCGCGGACGGGGCACCACCGACGACCACGCTGAGCGCGGCGTCGCCGTGGAAGCCCTCCACGATCGCACCGCAGTCGATGGAGACGAGGTCACCCTCGGCCAGCACCCGGTCACCGGGGATGCCGTGGACGACCTCCTCGTTCACGGAGGCACAGATGCTCCCGGGGAAGCCCTGGTAGCCCAGGAACGAGGGCACCGCCCCCCGGGAGCGGATGCTGTCCTCCGCGATCGCGTCCAGCTCCCCGGTGGTCATGCCGGGGCGGACGCTCTCGGAGAGGAGCTGCAGCGTCGCGCCGACCACCAGGCCGGCGCGACGCATCAGCAGGAGCTGCTCGGGCGTCTTGATCTCGACGCCGCGGTCACGCCATCCCACGAGGACTCAGGCGCGCGCGTCGAGGGCGGCGAGGATGCGCTCGGTGACCTCGTCGACCTCGCCCATCCCGTCGACCTCGACGAGGAGGCCGCGCTCGCGGTAGACGTCGATCAGCGGGGCCGTCTGCTCCACGTACACCTGCTGGCGGTGACGGATGACGTCCTCGCTGTCGTCGCTGCGCCCGGAGGTCTCCGCGCGCTTGAGCAGACGCTGGACGAGCTCCTCGGAGTCGACCGTGAGCACGACCGCGACGTCGATGCTGTGCCCGGTGGCCGCGACCATCCCGTCGAGCTCCTCGACCTGCGCGGTGGTGCGCGGGTAGCCGTCGAGGAGGAAGCCGGGCTCGGCGTCGGCCTCGGCGATGCGGTTGCGCACCATCGAGTTGGTCACCGAGTCGGGCACGTACTCGCCGGCGTCCATGTACTTCTTCGCCTCCAGGCCGAGGGGCGTGCCCTGGCCGACGTTGGCGCGGAAGATGTCGCCGGTGGAGATGGCGGGGATGCCGTAGCGGCCCGCGACGAGGGCGGCCTGGGTGCCCTTGCCGGCACCGGGGGGACCCATGAAGATCATTCTCATCAGCGAAGGAATCCTTCGTAGTTGCGCTGCTGGAGCTGGCTCTCGATCTGCTTCACCGTGTCGAGCGCGACGCCCACCATGATGAGGATCGACGTGCCGCCGAACGGGAAGTTCTGGTTCGCGTTGATCAGGACCAGCGCGATGAGCGGCACGAGCGCGATGAGGCCGAGGTAGACGGCTCCGGGCAGCGTGATGCGGGACAGGACGTAGGACAGGTAGTCCTCGGTCGGCTTGCCCGCCCGGATCCCGGGGATGAAGCCGCCGTACTTCTTCATGTTGTCCGCGACCTCCACCGGGTTGAAGGTGATCGAGACGTAGAAGTAGGTGAAGAACACGATCAGCCCGAAGTAGGCGATCATGTAGAGCGGGTGGTCGCCCCGCACGAAGTAGGTGCTGATGAACTGGACCCAGCCCGCGTCGCTCGTCTGGTTGAACTGCACGGCCATGGCCGGCAGGTACAGCAGCGACGAGGCGAAGATGACCGGGATGATGCCGGCCTGGTTCACCTTGAGCGGGATGTAGGTCGAGGAGCCGCCGAACATCTTGCGACCCACCATCCGGCGGGCATACTGCACCGGGATGCGGCGCTGCGCCTGCTCGATGAGGATCACGGCGGCGACCAGCACGAGGCCGATCACGAGCACGATGCCGAAGGTCCACCAGCCCTGGCTGATCTGGACCTGCCACATGGCGCCCGGGAAGGTGGCGACGACCTGGGTGAAGATCAGGATCGACATGCCGTTGCCCACGCCGCGCTCGGTGATGAGCTCGCCCAGCCACATGATGACCGCGGTGCCGGCCGTCATGGTGATGACCATGACGAGGAACGCGGTGACGCCGTCGTCGTGCAGGAGGGGGAGCTCGCACTGGAGCAGGTCCCCCGACCGCGCCAGCGCCACGATGCCGGTCGCCTGGAGCAGGGCCAGGCCCAGCGTCAGGTACCGCGTGTACTGGGTGATCTTGGTCTGGCCGGCCTGGCCTTCCTGCTTCAGCGCCTCGAGCCGCGGGATCACCACGACGAGCAGCTGCAGGATGATGCTGGCCGTGATGTACGGCATGATCCCGAGCGCGAAGATGGTGAGCTGGAGGAGCGCACCACCGGAGAACAGGTTCACCAGGCTGTAGAGGCTGGCGTTGGCGCCGGACTGCGCAGCGTCGATGCACTGCTGGACGTTGGCGACGTCCACGCCCGGCGCGGGGATCTGCGACCCCGCTCGGAAGATCACGATGATGCCCAGGACGAAGAGCAGCTTGCGCCGCAGGTCCGGCGTCCTGAAAGCGTTGGCGAACGCGCCTAGCACGAGATCCTCTTTCTGCATTCAGACAACGACTCCCAGGTCACGCCCAGCGAGCCCGGGGAAGCCTAACAGGTGAGATGTTGCATCCACGTCCGACCCGGGAGCCCGTTCGACGAACGGTCCCCGGGGACGCACGAAGGGCGCGGGGCACGCACCGAAGTGGTGCCCCGCGCCCTTCGTCGCAGGGGTTCAGACGAGCGTCGTGGTCCCGCCGGCGGCCTGGATCTTCTCCGAGGCGGAGGACGAGAACGCGTTGGCGCTCACGTCGACCTTGACGGAGATGTCACCGGTGCCGAGCACCTTGACGGGCTGGTTCTTGCGAACCGCACCCTTCGCGACCAGGTCCTCGACGGTCACCGCGCCACCCTCGGGGTAGAGCGCGGAGAGCTTGTCGAGGTTGACGACCTGGAACTCGACCTTGAACGGGTTCTTGAAGCCCTTGAGCTTCGGCATGCGCATGTGGATGGGCATCTGGCCACCCTCGAACGCAGCCGGAACCTGGTAGCGGGCCTTCGTACCCTTGGTACCGCGGCCGGCCGTCTTGCCCTTCGAGGCCTCACCACGACCCACGCGGGTCTTGGCTGTCTTGGCGCCCGGGGCGGGCTTCAGGTTGTGCAGCTTGAGCGTCATGTCAGTCAACCTCCTCGACGGTCACGAGGTGACGCACCGTCTGGACCATCCCGCGGATCTCGGGGCGGTCCTCCTTGACGACGACGTCGCCGATCCGCTTGAGACCGAGCGAGCGCACGGTCTCGCGCTGGTTCTGCTTGCAGCCGATGGTCGACTTCAGCTGCTGGATCTTGAGCTGCGCCATCAGGAGGCCACCTCCTGCGAGGAGCCCTCGGGCACCTCGTTGCGCGCCTTCAGCAGCGCGGCGGGGGTGACAGCCTCGACGGGCAGGCCACGCCGGGCCGCGACGGCCTCGGGCTGCTCCAGCATCTTCAGCGCCTCGACGGTCGCGTGAACGATGTTGATCTGGTTCGACGACCCGAGCGACTTGCTCAGGATGTCGTGGATGCCGGCGCACTCCAGGACGGCACGCACCGGACCACCGGCGATCACACCGGTACCGGGGGCGGCCGGACGCAGCATGACCACGCCGGCAGCCTTCTCACCCTGGACGGGGTGAGGGATCGTGCCCTGGATGCGGGGGACCTGGAAGAACGCCTTCTTGGCCTCCTCCACACCCTTGGCGATGGCGGCCGGCACCTCCTTGGCCTTGCCGTAACCGACGCCGACGAGACCCTCGCCGTCACCGACGATCACGAGGGCGGTGAAGCTGAAGCGACGACCACCCTTCACGACCTTGGCGACACGGTTGATCGCGACGACACGCTCGATGTAGGCGGTCTTGTCCGCGCCCTGGTTGCCGCGACCGTTGTCGCGTCCACGGCGCTCGCCACCGCGCTGTCCGCGCTGGGCTCCGCTCATGAGACTACTTCCTCTACTCTCTCGTTCGCGATCAGAAGGTCAGGCCGCCCTCACGGGCGGCGTCGGCCAGGGCCGCGATGCGGCCGTGGTACTTGTTGCCGGCGCGGTCGAAGACCACGCCCTCCACACCAGCAGCCTTGGCCCGCTCGGCGACGAGCTCGCCGACCTTCTTGGCCTTGGCGGTCTTGTCGCCCTCGAGGGTGCGGACGTCGGCCTCCATGGAGGAGGCGCTGGCCAGCGTCTTGCCGACCAGGTCGTCGACGACCTGCACCGAGAGGTGCTTGGAGGAACGGGTGACGACCATGCGCGGACGCTCGGCCGTGCCGTGCAGCTTCTTGCGACCCCGGACCTGACGGCGCAGGCGGGAGCGGGTCTTCGCCGCGGTGTGCTTGTGGTTGGACAGGGAGATAGCCATCGTCACTTACCAGCCTTTCCGACCTTGCTGCGGACGTGCTCGCCCTCGTAACGCACACCCTTGCCCTTGTAGGGCTCGGGCTTGCGGAGCTTGCGGATGTTCGCGGCGACCTCGCCGACGAGCTGCTTGTCGATGCCCTGGACGCCGAGCTTGGTCGGGCCGTCCGTGGTGAAGGTGATCCCCTCGGGGGCGTCGAACACGATCGAGTGGCTGTAGCCGAGCTGGAACTCCAGCTGCGTGGGGCCCTTGGGCAGCACGCGGTAGCCGACGCCACGGATCTCGAGCTTCTTCTCGTAGCCCTGGGTCACGCCCACGACCATGTTGTTGACCAGCGTGCGGGTCAGGCCGTGGAGGGCCTTGGACTCACGCTCGTCGTCGGGGCGCTTGACCTCGAGGTCCGCCTCGTTGCGCTCGACCGTGATCGGCGCGGCGACCTTGTGGGAAAGCGTGCCCTTGGGGCCCTTGACGGTCACCAGCGCGCCGTCGATGGTCACGTCGACGCCGGACGGGACCGTGATGGGGAGCTTGCCAATACGCGACATGCTTGTAGTTCTCCTATCTCGGTCTCGTCGTCACCAGACGTAGGCGAGGACTTCGCCGCCCACGCCCTTCTGGTTCGCCTGGCGGTCGGTCAGCAGACCCTGGCTCGTGGAGATGATCGCCACGCCCAGGCCGCCGAGGACCTTGGGGAGGCCGGTGTGCTTGGCGTACACGCGCAGACCGGGCTTGCTGATCCGGCGGACGCCGGCGATCGAGCGCTCGCGGTTGCGGCCGTACTTCAGCGTGATGGTGAGGGTCTTGCCGACCTCACCCTCAGCCGGGTCGGCGACCACGTACGAGGTGATGTAACCCTCCTGCTGGAGGATGTCGGCCAGGCCCTGCTTCAGCTTGCTGTAGGGCATGGTCACCGAGTCGTGGTACGCCTGGTTGGCGTTGCGCAGACGCGTGAGCATGTCTGCGATCGGGTCAGTCATCGTCATGGCCGTGAGGCCCTTTCTCCACCCCGGTTTCGCGCCCCGCCCTCACGGGCGGACGCGACCTTGGGCGACTTGTGTGTGGATACGAAGAAGTCTCGGGTCACCAGGAGGACTTGGTCACACCGGGCAGCTCGCCGCGGTGCGCCATCTCCCGGAGGCAGATCCGGCAGAGGCCGAACTTGCGGTAGACGGCCTTCGGCCGGCCGCAACGCTGGCAGCGGGTGTAACCGCGCGAGCTGAACTTCGGCTTCTTGGCGGCCTTCACCTTCAGAGCGGTCTTCGCCATGTCAGTTCTCCTTGAACGGGAAGCCGAGCTGCTTGAGCAGCGCCCGACCCTGGTCGTCGTTCGTGGCGGTCGTGACCACGGTGATGTCCATGCCGCGGGTGCGGTCGATCTTGTCCTGGTTGATCTCGTGGAACATGACCTGCTCGGTGAGACCGAAGGTGTAGTTGCCGTTGCCGTCGAACTGCTTGCCGTTCAGGCCACGGAAGTCGCGGATACGGGGCAGGGCGATGGACAGCAGACGGTCCAGGAACTCCCACATGCGGTCACCGCGGAGCGTGACGTGGCAGCCGATCGGCATGCCCTCGCGCAGCTTGAACTGCGCGATGGACTTGCGAGCCTTGGTCACGGTCGGCTTCTGACCGGTGATCGCGGTCAGGTCGCGGACGGCGCCGTCGATCAGCTTCGCGTCGCGCGCAGCCTCGCCGACACCCATGTTGACCACGATCTTGGTCAGGCCGGGCACCTGCATGACGTTGGCGATGTCGAACTCGGACTTGAGGGCCGGAAGGATCTCCTCGCGGTACCGGGTCTTCAGACGCGGCGGCACGTTCGCGGAGATCACCGGGTTCTCGGTGGTCTCGGTCATCTCAGATCTCCTTGCCGGTCTTGCGGGAGATGCGGACGCTGCGCTCGGACGAGTAGGTCGAGCCGTCGGGGCGACGCTTGGTCACCTCGACGCGCTTGAAGCCCACGCGCGTGGTGTCCTTGCCCTCGACCAGCGCCACGTTGGACACGTGGATCGGGGCCTCGGCGGTCACGATGCCGCCGGTGCTGCCCTCGCGACCGCCGTTGTTGACGGACTTGGTGTGCTTCTTGACGAGGTTGACACCCTCGACGATGACCCGGTCCTCACCGGGGATCGTGCGGATGACCTTGCCCTCGACGCCCTTGTCCTTGCCGGCGATCACCTTGACGGTGTCGCCCTTCTTGACGTTCAGGTTCTTGGCCATGCTCACAGCACCTCCGGGGCGAGCGAGATGATCTTCATGAACTTCTTGTCCCGCAGCTCGCGACCCACGGGGCCGAAGATGCGGGTGCCGCGCGGCTCGCCGTCGTTCTTGAGGATCACGGCGGCGTTCTCGTCGAAGCGGATGTACGAGCCGTCGGGCCGGCGGCGCTCCTTGACGGTGCGCACGACGACCGCCTTGACGACGTCACCCTTCTTCACGTTGCCGCCGGGGATCGCGTCCTTGACGGTGGCGACGATGGTGTCACCGATGCCGGCGTAGCGGCGACCCGAGCCACCGAGAACGCGGATGCAGAGGATCTCCTTCGCACCCGTGTTGTCGGCGACCTTCAGTCGCGACTCCTGCTGGATCATTGCTGTTTCTCCTGGTTGTCGAGCTGGTTCTCACGGGCTTGCGGCTCGTGAGCCTGGCCGAACTTCATGGGTTGGATCTCGCCCTGGGGGCGAGGAGTCACTTGGCCTTCTCGAGGACCTCGACCACGCGCCACCGCTTGGTGGCGGACAGCGGGCGGGTCTCCATGAGGAGGACGCGGTCGCCGATGCCGCACTCGTTGGCCTCGTCGTGGGCCTTGAGCTTGCTCGTGCGACGCATGACCTTGCCGTACAGGGCGTGCTTCACGCGGTCCTCGACGGACACGACCACGGTCTTGTCCATCTTGTCGCTGACCACGATGCCCTCACGGGTCTTGCGGCTGTTGCGCTCGATCGTCTGCTCGCTCATGCGGCACCGTCCTCGTTGCTCGCGCCCGGAGCGGTACGGATGCCGAGCTCGCGCTCGCGCACCACCGTGTAGATCCGGGCGATGTCCTTCTTGACCGACCGCAGCCGGCCGTGGCTCTCCAGCTGGCCGGTGGCGGCCTGGAAACGGAGGTTGAACAGCTCCTCCTTGGCCTCGCGGAGCTTGGCCTCCAGGTCGACGTCGTTGAGCTCGTCGAGCTCGTGCGCCTGGGCGTTCGACATCAGAACTCACCGCCCTCTCGGGTGACGAAACGGCACTTCATGGGCAGCTTGTGGATCGCGCGACGCATGGCCTCGCGAGCGATGTCCTCCGGCACGCCGGCCAGCTCGAACATCACGCGGCCCGGCTTGACGTTGGCCACCCACCACTCGGGGGAACCCTTGCCGGAACCCATGCGGGTCTCGGCCGGCTTCTTGGTCAGCGGGAGGTCGGGGTAGATGTTGATCCACACCTTGCCGCCACGCTTGATGTGACGCGTCATGGCGATACGAGCGGACTCGATCTGACGGTTGGTCACGTAGTGGCCCTCGAGGGCCTGGATGCCGAAGTCACCGAAGGCGAGGCTGGTGCCGCCCTTGGCCGCACCCGATCGCTTCGGGTGGTGCTGCTTGCGGTGCTTGACGCGACGGGGCATCAACATGTCAGGCCTCCGGAGCGGTCTCGGGCGCCGGAGCGGCAGCGGCCTCGGCCGGAGCCTCGGTCTGCTGGTCGCGGTCGGCGCGGGTCGGACGGTCGCCGCGGGAACCGCGCGACGGACGGTCGCCACCGCGACCGCGGTTGTTGCCACCGCGACCGGGGACGCCGGCGCGGGCGGCGGCCTGGGCCTGGCGCTCGGCACGGGAGCCGGACACCTCGCCCTTGTAGATCCACACCTTCACGCCGATGCGGCCGAAGGTGGTGCGGGCCTCGTAGAAGCCGTAGTCGATGTCGGCACGCAGCGTGTGCAGCGGGACGCGACCCTCGCGGTAGAACTCGGTGCGCGACATCTCGGCGCCGTTGAGGCGGCCGGAGCACTGGATCCGGATGCCCTTGGCACCGGAGCGCATCGTGGTCTGCATCGCCTTGCGCATGGCGCGGCGGAACTGCACGCGGCCGGACAGCTGCTCGGCGACACCCTGGGCGACGAGCTGGGCGTCGACCTCCGGGTTCTTGACCTCGAGGATGTTCAGCTGGACCTGCTTGCCGGTCAGCTTCTCGAGCTCGCCGCGGATGCGGTCGGCCTCGGCGCCGCGGCGGCCGATGACGATGCCCGGACGAGCGGTGTGGATGTCCACCCGCACGCGGTCCCGGGTCCGCTCGATCTCGACCTTGGAGATGCCGGCCCGCTCCATGCCCTTGCTGAGCAGCTTGCGGATCGCGACGTCCTCACCGACGTACGACTTGTAGAGCTTGTCGGCGTACCAGCGGGACTTGTGGTCCGTGCTGATACCCAGACGGAAGCCGTTCGGGTTGATCTTCTGACCCATCAGGCACCCTCTCCGTTGTTGGCCGGCGTGACGACCAGCGTGATGTGGCTCGTGCGCTTGTTGATCCGCGTGGCGCGGCCCTGGGCGCGCGGGCGCCACCGCTTCATCGTCGGGCCCTCGTCGACCATGGCGGTCGAGATGACCAGGTCGTCGGTGTCGAGGCCCTCGGTGCTCTCCGCGTTGGCCACGGCGGACTCCAGGACCTTCAGGACCGTCTCGCTGGCGGCCTGCGGGGCGAAGGCCAGCAGGGCGCGGGCCTCCTCGACGCTCGAGCCGCGGACCATGTCCACGACACGACGCGCCTTCATCGGCGTGATCCGCACGAAGCGGGCGGTCGCGAAGGCGCCCGGCTGGTCGCCGAGCAGCGACTCGCGGCGGGCGCTGGTGCGCCGGCGCTCAGTAACGCTCATGTGCTCGTTCTCTCCAGTTCCTCTGGTCGCCCCCGCGTCAGCGGCGGCGGCCCTTCCGGTCTTCCTTCACGTGGCCCTTGTAGGTGCGGGTGGGAGCGAACTCCCCCAGCTTGTGGCCGACCATGGAGTCGGACACGAACACCGGCACGTGCTTGCGGCCGTCGTGCACCGCGATCGTGTGGCCGATCATGGCCGGCACGATCATCGAGCGACGCGACCACGTCTTGATGACGTTGTGGCTGCCCTTCTCGTTCTCCGCGTCCACCTTCTTCATGAGGTGGTCGTCGACGAAGGGACCCTTGCTCAGGCTGCGAGGCATTACTTACGGCCCTTTCCGGACTTGCGACGGCGGATGATCTGCGAGTCAGAGGCCTTGCGCTTGCGCGTCCGGCCCTCGGGCTTGCCCCACGGGGAGACCGGGTGACGGCCACCGGAGGTCTTGCCCTCGCCACCACCGTGCGGGTGGTCGACCGGGTTCATCACGACACCGCGGACGGTCGGGCGCTTGCCCTTCCAGCGCATGCGGCCGGCCTTGCCCCAGTTGATGTTGGACTGCTCGGCGTTGCCGACCTCACCGACGGTGGCGCGGCAGCGCACGTCGACGAAGCGCATCTCGCCGGAGGGCATGCGCAGCGTGGCGCGGGAGCCCTCACGAGCGATGAGCTGGGCGGACATGCCGGCCGAGCGGGCGATCTTGGCGCCGCCGCCCGGGCGCAGCTCCACGCAGTGCACCGTGGTGCCGACGGGGATGTTGCGCAGGGGCAGGTTGTTGCCGGGCTTGATGTCGGCGTTCGGGCCGGCCTCGACCGCGGTGCCCTGCGTCAGGTCGCGAGGCGCGATGATGTAGCGCTTCTCGCCGTCGGCGTAGTGCAGCAGCGCGATGCGCGCGGTGCGGTTGGGGTCGTACTCGATGTGCGCGACCTTGGCGGGGACGCCGTCCTTGTCGTAGCGACGGAAGTCGATGATCCGGTAGGCACGCTTGTGGCCACCACCCTGGTGACGGGTGGTGATCCGGCCCTGGTTGTTGCGGCCGCCCTTCTTGGGCAGCGGCACCGTCAGGGACTTCTCCGGCGTGGTCCGGGTGATCTCGACGAAGTCGGCGACCGACGAGCCACGACGGCCCGGGGTGGTCGGCTTGTACTTGCGGATAGCCATAACTGAGTTCCTCGTATCCTGACCGGTCAGCCGACCTGGCCGAAGATGTCGATGCGGTGACCCTCGGCCAGGCTGACGATCGCGCGCTTGGTGTCCTTGCGCTTGCCCATGCCGTAGCGGGTGCGGCGGCTCTTGCCGGGACGGTTCAGCGTGTTCACGCTCGTCACCTTGACGTCGAAGATCTTCTCGACCGCGATCTTGATCTCGGTCTTGTTGGCGTCGGGGTGCACGACGAACGTGTACTTGTTCTGGTCGAGCAGGCCGTAGCTCTTCTCGGAGACGACCGGCGCGATCAGCACGTCACGGTGGTCCTTGTGCAGGGTGCTCATGCTCAGGCCTCCTTCTTGGTCGCGCCGGCCACGAAGACCTCGTACGCGGCCTGGGTGAAGACCACGTCGTCGGAGGCGAGCACGTCGTAGGTGTTCAGCTGGTCGGCGTAGAGCAGGTGAGCCTCCACGACGTTGCGCAGCGACAGCACGGTCAGGTCGTCCGACCGGTCCACGACGACGAGGAAGTTGGTGCGCTCGGCGACCGTCTTCAGCGCGGCCAGGGCGGCCTTGGTGGAGGGGGTCTCGCCGGAGACGAGGGACTCCACCACGTGGATGCGACCGTTCGCGGCCCGGTCCGAGAGGGCGCCACGCAGGGCGGCGGCCTTCATCTTCTTGGGGGTGCGCTGGTCGTAGCTGCGCGGCTGCGGGCCGTGCACGGTGCCACCGCCGGCGAACTGCGGAGCGCGGGTCGAGCCCTGACGGGCGCGGCCGGTGCCCTTCTGCTTGTAGGGCTTCTTGCCACCGCCGCGGACCTCGCCGCGGGTCTTGGTGGCGTGCGTGCCCTGGCGGGCGGCAGCCTGCTGGGCGACGACGACCTGGTGGATCAGCGGGACGTTGACGTCCACGGCGAAGATCTCGGCCGGGAAGTCGACCTTCACGGTCTTGACAGCCATGCTCAGGCCTCCTGGGTCTTCTTGGCGGCCGAGCGGAGGACCAGCACGCCACCCTTGGGGCCGGGAACGGCGCCCTTGATGAGGATGAGGCCCTTGTCCGCGTCCACCGCGTGGACGGTCAGGTTCTGGGTGGTGACGGTGTCGCTACCCATGCGGCCGGCCATGCGCAGGCCCTTGAAGACGCGACCCGGCGTGGCGCAGGCACCGATGGAGCCCGGCTTGCGGTGGTTGCGGTGGGCACCGTGCGAGGCGGACACACCGGCGAAGCCGTGACGCTTCATGACACCGGCGAAGCCCTTGCCCTTGCTGGTGCCGGTCACGTCGATCTCCTCGCCCGCGGCGAAGGTCTCCACGGTGACCTCCTGGCCGACCGAGTACTCGGTGGCGGAGGTGGTGCGGATCTCGACGACGTGGCGGCGGGGGTTCACGCCGGCCTTGGAGAACTGGCCCGCGACGGGCTTGGAGACCTTGCGGGCCTCGATCTCACCGAAACCGAGCTGCACGGCGTTGTAGCCGTCGACGTCCGGCGTGCGGACGCCGGTGACGACGTTGGTGCCGGCGGCGATCACGGTCACGGGGATGACGCGGTTGTTCTCGTCCCAGAGCTGGGTCATGCCGAGCTTGGTGCCCAGCAGGCCCTTCACATTGCGTTCGAAAGTCATTTTCGCAGACCTCAGAGCTTGATCTCGATGTCGACGCCCGCCGGCAGGTCGAGCCGCATCAGGGAGTCGACGGTCTTCGGGGTCGGGTCGATGATGTCGATGAGGCGCTTGTGGGTGCGCATCTCGAAGTGCTCGCGGGAGTCCTTGTACTTGTGGGGCGAGCGGATGACGCAGTACACGTTCTTCTCGGTCGGCAGCGGCACCGGGCCGGCGACCTTGGCACCCGTGCGGGTGACCGTGTCCACGATCTTGCGCGCCGAGGTGTCGATCACCTCGTGGTCATAGGCCTTGAGCCTGATGCGGATCTTCTGTCCCGCCATAGGTCTCTCTCGTCCTTCTCGTCAGCTGCCGCGTGCGTAGTCATGCGGGACGTCCTCGGGCTTGAGTGGGTCCCGCGCTGCCCTCCCACCCAGCCTTCCTCCGACCCCCGCGGTCGGGCGTGTCGCCATTCACGGGGGAATCGCGGGCATGCCACTGGACCGGGTCCTGGTCGGTTCCGGCTGGTGGCAGCCCTCGGGGGGCTGAATCGGGTCCCCTGGTTCGGCGGGCGCACAGCGACCCCTGGAACACAGTTCTCCTGCCCCGGGAACCCGGGAGAGGGAGACGCGATTCAGAAGTCAAGGTGTGCCGCGCCCCGGCGACCCGCCGGAGCAACTCAGCTATCTTGGCAGACGTACCCCGCTGCGACAAATTCGTCGGGCACCCCCGGTCCCGGGCGCGTCGTCGGGGGCGGCGGAGCCCCGCGACGGGCCTGCGGCGGACCCCTGACGGTGCGCTCTGTCAGGATGTCCCCGCGCACCGCGCGAGGTCCTGCGAGCCGCGGGACCTGCCCCAGCTGCCGAGCGAGCACGGAGACCCATGCCTGCCGACGTCCCCCCAGGCTACCCGCCTCCCGGCGATCCCCGGGAGCCGGGCACGACCCCGCCCGCCCCCGGTCCTCCCCCGCCCGGCTGGGGACAGCCGGCAGGCCCGCCCCCGCGGCAGTGGCTGCCCGCCGTCCACCGGCCCGGCATCGTCCCCCTGGCACCGTTCGGGCTGGGCGACGTCCTCGGCGGTGCCTTCAAGCTGCTCCGGCTGAGCCCCGCCGCCGCCCTCGGCTCGGCGGCGCTGGCCAGCGTGCTCGCCGGCCTGGTGCCCGTGCTGGTCACCGCCCTGGTCTCCGGGGACGGCTCCCTGGACCTGATCGCGCTCGACACCGCGGCCTCCGGCACCGACCCGTTCGGCGACGTCCGGTGGGAGGCGTGGGCGGCCGTCGGGCTCAGCGCCGGCTTCGGGTTCCTGGTGATGTGGGTCGGCTACCTGCTGGTGCAGGGGATGGTCGCCGTGGCCGTCGAGCGGGGGCTGCTGGGTGTCCGCACGTCCCTGGCCCAGGCCTGGGCCGGCACCGCCGGCACCCGCCTGCGGCTGGTCGGCCTCAGCCTGTTGCTGGGCCTCGGCAGCCTGCTGCTCGCCCTCGTCTGGCTCGGGCCGTTGCTGCTGGTGGTGGCGCTCGCCGACGACCCGCTCGTCCCCGCCCTGCTGTGGGGCCTGCTGGGCTTCGTGCTGTGGGCGGTGGCGTCGGTCTTCGCCTGGGTCAGGCTGGCCCTCGTCGCCGTGCCCGCGCTGGTCCTGGAGCGCCGGGGCGTGCTCTCCGCCCTGGGTCGCGCGTGGTCCCTGACCCGGGGAGCCTTCTGGCGCACGCTGGGCATCGCGATCCTCGTCGGCCTCATCACCTCGGTCGTGGCCTCGGTGGTGTCCTTCCCCGTCACCCTGGTGCTCGAGCTGCTGACCTACCTGCTCGACCCCCGCTGGACGATGCTCCTGCTGGTGCTCGGCCAGGTGCTGAGCCAGGTGGTCGCCGGGACGCTGTCGGTGCCCTTCCAGGCCGCCGCCACCACGCTGCAGTACGTGGACCTGCGCATCCGACGCGACGGCTGGGACCTCGAGCTGCTCCAGCGCGCCGGGCTCACGGGACCGGTGCCGACGGCCGGCGTCGCACCCGGCCAGGCCGGCCCGCCCGGAGCCGCACCGGGGCCGCCGCCGTCCGCGCCACCGAGCTGGTGACCGCCCGACCGTGCTCCTGCTCCCCGTGGCCTCGCCGCTGCTCGCTGCCTCCCCGCTGACTCGCGCGCTGATCTCGCCGCCGGCCCCGCCGCTGACGCCGTCGCCGGACGAGGCGCGCGGCCTGCTGCGCGAGGAGTTGACGGACCCGGCCTACACCGACACCGACTGGTGGGGGCGGTTCCTCGACTGGCTCGGCGGCCTGCTGGACGGGGCACCGGGGGCGTCCGGCCTCGACCTGGGGCCGCTGCCGACCGTGCTGACGCTGCTGGTGCTGGCGGTGCTGGGCGTCGGGGTGGGTCTGCTGGCGTCCCGGCTGCGGCACGGTGCGCGGGCCCGCCGCGACGGAGCGGGCGACCTCCTGGGCGCCGGCACGCTGAGCGCTGCGACGCTGCGGTCCCGGGCCCGCGCCGCCCTCGAGGCGGGCGACGCGACGACGGCGCTGCTCGACGGCTATCGCGCCCTGGCCGTGCGGCAGGTGGAGCGCGGCCACCTGGAGGACGCGCCCGGCACCACCGCGGGCGGGGTCGCGCGGCGCCTGGGCCGGGTCCACCCGGAGCACGCCGGCGACCTCCTCGCCGCGGCGGCCGCCTTCGACGCCGCGCTCTACGGGCACCGGGCCCCCGACCTCACGACGGCCTCGGCGGTGCTCGACCTCGAGCACGACCTCGACCACGCCCCGGCGCGGTCGTCCGGAAGCGACGCATGAGGCGGGCCCGGCCGCTGCTCGTCCTCCTCGCCGTGGTGGCGGGGCTCGTCGCCCTCACCGTGGCCCTGGTGCCGGCGCCGACGCCCAGCGCGGCCCTGGACCCCGAGAACCCCGCCCCTGACGGGGCACGGGCCCTCGCCCGGGTGCTGGCCGCCCAGGGCGTCGAGGTCGACGTGGCCCGCGGCGCCGACGCGCTCGAGGGGGCCCTGTCCGGCGGCGGGCCGGCCACGGTGCTGGTCACCTCGTCGTGGGCGCTCAGCCCGAGCACGGCGGCCGCCCTGCTCTCCTCGGCCGGCGAGGGCGAGCTGGTGGTGGCCGGCGCCGGGCCGCTCACCGTCTCCGCCCTCGGGCTCGACGTCGCCGCGCGCTCCGTCGGCGAGCGTCGCGACGTGCCCGCCCGGTGCGACGACCCCGTCCTCGCCGGTGCGCTCGACGGGCTCGTGGTCTCCTCCACCGACGCCTACGCCTACGACGCGCCCGGCTGCTTCGGCCGCGGTCGGGCCCTCGTGACGCGGACGAGCGAGGCCACCCTCCTCGGTGCCACCGGCGTGCTGCGCAACGACCAGGTGCTCGACGCCGACAACGCCGCCGTCGCCCTGCGGCTGCTCGGGGCCCGGGACCGGCTCGTCTGGTACGTGCCGGACCCGGCCGACGCGCTGCCCTCGGAGGCCGGCGCCCTGGCCGAGCTGCCGGACGCCCTGGCACCCGGGCTGTGGCTGACGCTCCTCGTCGTGGTCGCCGTGGCCGTGTGGCGCGGGCGCCGCCTCGGTCCGCTGGTGAGCGAGCCGCTGCCCGTGGTCGTGCGCTCCTCCGAGACCACGCTGGCCCGCGGACGCCTCTACCACCGGGCCGGCGACGCGCCCCACGCGGCCGCGGCCCTGCGCGCGGGCAGCCGCGGCAGGCTGGCCGACCACCTCGGCGTCCCTCCCGGGCCGGCCGCGGGCGAGCCCCTCGTCCTCGCCGTCGCCTCCGCCGCCGGTCGGGACGAGGCCGAGGTCCGCGCCCTCCTCGCCCCCGAGCCTGCGGCCGGGGCACGCCCGGTCGACGACGACCGCGCCCTGACCCGGCTCGCCACCGACCTCGACCGCCTCGAGCACGACGCCGGCGTGCCGGCGCCGGCCACGACGACACCGACCACCACGCCCCCGACCGACGAGAGGGACCCCCGATGACCGACCCCACCCCCACGGACCTGCCCACCGCCGAGCAGGCCCGCGCCCGGCTCGGCGCGGTGCGCGAGGAGGTCGCCAAGACCGTCGTCGGCCAGGACGCGGCGGTCTCGGGGCTCCTCGTCGCGCTGCTGTGCGGCGGCCACGTGCTGCTCGAGGGCGTGCCGGGCACCGCGAAGACGCTGCTCGTGCGCACGCTGGCGGCGACGTTGGACGTCCGCACCCGGCGGGTGCAGTTCACCCCGGACCTCATGCCGGGCGACATCACCGGCTCGCTGGTGGTCGAGCGCGGCGGCGACCTCACCTTCCGCGAGGGCCCCGTCTTCACCAACCTGCTCCTGGCCGACGAGATCAACCGGACCCCGCCGAAGACGCAGTCGGCGCTGCTGGAGGCCATGGAGGAGGGGCAGGTGTCGGCCGACGGCGAGACCCGGTCGCTGCCCAGGCCGTTCCTGGTCGCGGCGACCCAGAACCCGGTCGAGCAGGAGGGCACCTACCCGCTGCCCGAGGCCCAGCTCGACCGGTTCCTGCTCAAGGTCGTCCTCCCGGTGCCCCCGCGCGAGGACGAGGTCGAGGTGCTGCGTCGGCACGCAGCCGGGTTCGACCCGCACGACGTCGGCGCGGCCGGCGTCCGGACCGTGGCGGGGCCGGCCGACGTGCTCGCGGGCCGACGAGCCGTGGCCGGGGTGGAGGTGTCCCCGGAGGTGCTGGGCTACCTGGTCGACGTGGCCCGGGCGACCCGCACCTCCCCGTCCCTCTCGCTGGGCGTGAGCCCGCGCGGCACCACGGCCCTGCTGCACGCGGCGCGGGCCTGGGCGTGGCTGACCGGCCGGGAGTTCGTCACCCCGGACGACGTGCAGGCGCTGGCGCACGCCACCCTCGTGCACCGCCTCGCGCTGCGGCCCGAGGCCGAGATCGAGGGCGTGGACGCGGCGGGCGTGCTGTCCGCCGCGCTGGCCTCGGTCCCGGTCCCCCGCTAGGCACGCGCATGGCGATCACCGGACGCACCCCGCTGCTGCTGGCCCTCGGGCTGGTGGCGGTGCTGGTGCGCCCGGAGCCGTCCACCGTCTGGCTGTGGCTGACCGTGGTGGGCGCGCTGGTCCTGCTCGACGTCGCGCTGGCCCCCTCGCCACGGACGCTGCGGCTCGAGCGCGACCGACCGGGTCGGGTGCGGCTGGGCGAGGCGGGCGAGACGCGGGTGCGGCTGTCCGCCGGGCCCCGCCGCGTGCGGCTCCTGGTGCGTGACGGCTGGCAGCCCTCGGCCGGGGCCGGCCAGGACCGGCACCGCGTGCGGCTCGGCCCGCACGAGAGCACCGTGCTGACGACGGCGCTGCGCCCCACCCGCCGCGGCGACCGGCGCGCGGTCGGGCTCACCGTGCGCTCGGCCGGCCCGCTGGGCCTGGCGGCGCGGCAGCGCACCGCGACCCTGGCGGGGTCGGTGCGGGCGCTGCCGGCCTTCGGCTCGCGACGGCACCTGCCCTCGCGCCTGGCCCGGCTGCGGGACCTGGACGGCCGCTCGGCGGTGCGGGTGCGCGGGCAGGGCACGGAGTTCGACTCGCTGCGCGAGTACGTGCGCGGCGACGACGTCCGCTCGATCGACTGGCGGGCGAGCGCGCGCAACCGCTCGGTGGTCGTGCGCACCTGGCAGCCCGAGCGGGACCGCCGCGTCGTCCTCGTGCTCGACACCTCCCGCACCTCGGCCGCCCGCGTCGGCGACGTGCCGCGGCTCGACGCCGCCATGGACGCCGCCCTGCTCCTGGGCGCCCTCGCCGGCCGCGCCGGCGACCGCGTGGACCTGGTGGCCGGCGACCGGCGGGTGCGCGCCCGCACCCGGGCCGGTGGCACCGCGGTCGTCGGCGCGCTGTCCGAGTCGATGGCCGACCTGGAGCCCGTGCTGGCCGAGGCCGACTGGTCGGGACTGGCCTCGGCCGTCCAGGCCCTCGGACGGCACCGGGCGCTGGTGGTGCTGCTGACCCCGTTGGAGCCCGCGGCCGTGGAGGAGTCGCTGCTGCCCGTGCTCCCGGCCCTCACCGCCCACCACCGGGTCCTCCTCGCGTCCGTGCGCGACCCGGAGCTGGCCGCGCTGCGCACGCGCCGCGACGACGCCGCGGCCGTCTACGGCGCCGCGGCGGCGGAGCAGACCCTCGCCCGGCGCGCGGCCACCGCTTCGCTGCTGGAGCGGCTGGGCGTCGACGTCCTGGACGCCGACGCCGACCACCTCGCCCCGGCCCTGGCCGACCGGTACCTGGCGCTCAAGGCGGCCGGCCGCCTCTGAGGCCGCGCTCCCCGTGCTCCCCCGTGCTGCCCCGTGCTGCGCCGGGTGCCACCCCGGCGTCCGCGAGCAGGGCACGTGACCCACGTCCTGCGGCGGATCTCGCCACCCCGCGCCCTCGGGGACCGGGCAGGAACGGGTGCCGAACGGCGCAACACCCGCGCTGCCTCGGCGCAACGGGGCCCTCACACCGGGCTGCCAGCGTCTCGCGCACCGCCGGGAACCGCCCGGCGCCGAGACGGAGGCACGCATGTTCCACCTGGGATGGTTCCTCGGCGACAGCACCGGCATCCACCAGTGGTGGGGTCCGTGGTCGTCCACGAACGCGACCGACTGGATGAAGCCCGACATCTACGTGGACCTGGCGACGTCGCTGGAGCGCGGCGGCTTCGACCTCATGTTCATCGAGGACACCGCGATGGTGGAGGACACCTACGGCGGCTCGATGGAGATGAGCCTGAAGTACGGCGAGATGGTGCCGAAGAACGACCCCATGCTCTACATGCCGCTGATGGCGCAGGCGACCAAGCACCTCGGCCTCGTCGGCACGGTCTCCACGATCCAGTACCCGCCCTACCTGGCCGCCCGGCAGGCGGTCTCGATGGACCACGTGACGAAGGGCCGTTCGGGCATCAACGTCGTCACCTCGGTCTCGCACCGGGTGGCGCAGAACTTCGGCTACGACCAGCACCTGGCCCACGCGGAGCGCTACGCGATGGCGAATGAGTGGATGGACGTCGTCTCCGCGCTGTGGGAGTCGTGGGACCCGGACGCGGTGCTGATGGACAAGACCGAGCCGCGCTTCGCGGACCACACGAAGGTCCACACGATCGACTTCGAGGGCACGTACTTCAAGGTCCGCGGCCCGCTGAACACGATGCCCGGGCCGCAGCGTCGTCCCGTCGTGGCGCAGGCCGGCAACTCCACCCCCGGTCGCGAGCTCGCCGCCGCGCACGCGGACTGCATGCTGGCGCTGTGCAAGAACCCCGACGAGATGCGGGCCCTGCGCCAGGACATGGACGCCCGGCTGATCGCCCACGGCCGCAAGCCGGGCGACCTCAAGATCCTGTTCATGACCATCCCGGTGGTCGCCGAGACCGACGAGGACGCCCGGGAGCTCCAGCGCCGGGCCGAGGCCGCGCGGCACGACCAGTCGGCGATCGACATGCGCCTGTGGGCGATGAGCTACGCCTCCGGCGGCACCATCGACTACGGGAAGTTCGACCTCGACGGCCCGGTGCCGCAGGAGATCGGCACCGGCGAGACCACCACCGCCAAGGCCTGGCTGGAGAACAGCGAGGACATGACCCTGCGCGACCTGGTGACCGGCCCGTTCAACTACGGCATGGACTTCGTCGGCTCCTACGACACGGTGGCGGAGCAGATGGGTGAGGCGATGGACGCCGCCGGCGGCGACGGCTTCCTCATCTACAAGCCGGTGACCCGCAAGCACATCATCGAGATCACCGACGGCCTGTGCCCGGCCCTGCAGGAGCGCGGCCTCATCCGCACCCGCTACGAGCACCCGACCTTCCGCGAGAACCTGCTGGCCTTCTGATCCTCACCGGCTCAGCCTCACCTCCGACAGGCTCAGCCGCGGACGGCCACGCGGTCCTCCAGCAGGGTCGCGTCCAGGTCCCCGGTCACGCCGCGCGCGTGCGCGGCGCGGCCGGGGACCACCACGTAGAGCACGAAGGCCACCTCGGCCAGGACCCCGATCGCCAGGCGGGCCCACGTCGGCAGCCCCGACGGCGTCACGAAGCCCTCGATCAGGCCGGAGACCGCGAGGACGCCCACCAGCCCGAGCGCGACGGTGCCGGCGGTGCGGCCCGCCTCGGCCAGCGCCTGGCTGCGCGGGCGCGGGCCCGGGTCGATCCAGGCCCAGCACAGCCGCAGGCCCACCCCACCGGCCACGAACACGGCGGTCAGCTCCAGCAGGCCGTGGGGCAGCAGCAGCCCCCAGAACTCCGCTGCCGCGTCGTGCCGGTGCATGATCGAGCCGATCACCGCGAGGTTCGCGACGTTCTGGAACAGCACGTAGACCACCGGCAGCCCGAGCACGCCGAGCGCCAGGCACAGCGCGCTGACCCAGGCGTTGTTGACCCACACCTGGAACGCGAAGTGGGAGGCGGCGTACTCGCTGTAGTACCCGGCGAAGTCGGTCTCGACGAGCTGGTCGACCTCGGCCGGGGTCAGCAGCTGCTGCTCCACGCTGGGGTGCGCCAGCAGCCAGAGGATCATCACGGCGGTGACGGCGACGTTGGCCGCCGCCGTCCCGACCCACCACCAGCGCAGCCGCCACAGCGCCGCCGGGAAGCGCGCGGTCCAGAAGGTGGCGACGCCGGCCCACGTGCCCACCCTGGTGCCGACCGCGCGCCCCCGCGCCCGCCCGAGCAGGGCCGAGAGGTGGGCGACCAGGTGGGGGTCGGGCGCGCTCGTGCGCAGCACCGAGAGGTGCGTGGCCACGCGCTGGTACAGGTCCAGGAGCTCGTCCGCCTCGCGCCCGTCGAGGCGGCGGCGCCCGACCAGCTCCGCGAGCCGGCGCCACTCCTCCGCGTGCGCCTCGGCGTAGGCGTCCAGGTCCATGCGCACCAGCCTATGCTCGCGGCGATGACTCCGTCCGCCGCACCGCCTCCGCCGCCCGAGCACGCCACCGTCACCGACGACGACGTGGTGGTCGGTGAGGGCGTGGCGCTCGACCTGCCGGCCGCCGGCGTCGGGCTGCGGCTGCTCTCGGGGTTCCTCGACGTGGCCGCGACGGGGCTGGTGCTGGTGGGCGCGGTGCTGCTCGCCACCGTGGCGACCGCCGACGTCGACCTGGCCCTCCAGACCGCGGCCACGATCCTCGCCACGGTCGCCTCGCTGCTGGTCTGGCCGGTGCTGTGGGAGACGGGCAGCGGCGGCCGCTCCCCCGGGCGGTTCGCCCTGGGCCTGCGCGTCGTGCGGGACGACGGCGGCCCGATCACCGCGCAGCACGCGTTCGTCCGCGCCCTGCTGGGCGTGGTCGAGATCTGGCTGACCTCCGGGGCGCTCGCGCTGCTGACCGTGCTGCTGCACCCCCGGGGCAAGCGCCTGGGCGACCTCGCGGCCGGCACCTACGTCGTGCGCACCCGGGTACCTCTGCGCTGGCGCGGCGGACCGGGCCTGCCCCCGGCGCTGGCCGGCTGGGCGACGACGGCCGACGTCGGCCCGCTGCCGGTGGGCCTCGGGGTGGCGGTGCGCGAGGTCCTGACCCGCAGCCGCGACCTGGACCCCACCTCCTTCGACCGGGTCACCGCGGCGCTGGCCGCGCAGGTCGCGCCGCACGTCTCGCCCGCGCCGCCGCCCGGCACCCGGCCGGCGGACTTCCTCGCCGGCGTCCTGGCCGTGCGGCGCGAGCGGGACCGTGCCCGCCTCGCCCGCGACGCCGACCTGCGCAGGAGGCTCGTCGGGCGCTGATCAGGCGTGGCCGGAGAGCACCAGCCCGTTGCCGGCCTCCAGCCGCCAGCCCTGGGCAACCGGCCCGCCGAGACCGACGACGCCGGAGCTGACCACGCGCACCGGCACCCGGTCCGCGACGAGCTGCTGGACCACGCGTCGCTGCTCGGGGCTCAGGTGCGCCTGGGCGGGGATGCGCCAGGCCGAGGTGCCCGCGCCACCGCCGGAGACGTGGTCCGGTGCGCCCTGCTCGTCCATCACCATCGTCTGCACCTCGTCGGCCGCCACGTGCAACGTCATGCCGCCACCCTCGCTGGAGATGTCGGTGACCCGACCGTGCTCGTGGGAGGTGACGAAGTGCCGGCCGAGGTCGGGCAGGTGCCGCATCTCGGCGAGACGCCGCCGCAGCACCAGGGCCAGCGCCGTGCCCGCCGCCGCCAGCGCCGCGACGGCGAGCAGCGCGAGGAACGCCGCCACGACCAGGGCGTTGCCGATGCCCAGCAGGACCGTCGCCGCCAGGCCGGTGCTGAGCACCAGCAGCGCCACCGCGACGGGCAGCGCCGGCGACGGCGGGCGCACCGCGCCCGCGAGCGGGCCCGGGTGGGCGCCCGTCGGCGCGGGAGTCGGGCGGGACGGGGAGCGGAACGGCGAGCGCATGGGACCTCCGGCGGGGCTTCGTGGGTCCGGCCAGGCTCCGCCGCAGCCTCGTGCCGTGGCCCATCGCGGGCTGTCGGCCGCCTGTGAGCGGGGCTGCCTGCGCCGGTACGCACCCGGGGAGGGAGGATGGAGGACGTGGTCGACGTCGACGCCCTCTGGGACTTCTCCGACCCGGGTGCGTCCCTCGACCGCTTCCGGGCCGCGGCCGAGGACGCCCGGGGCGACCAGCGGCGGGTGCTGAGCACGCAGGTGGCTCGCGCGCTCGGCATCCTGGACCGCTTCGACCAGGCGCGAGCGGTGCTCGACGAGATCGTCACCGGCCTGCGGCCGCCGGTCACCGCCGAGGTGGGCGTCCGCATGGCGCTGGAACGCGGTCGGGTCGAGCGCTCGCGTGCGCTGGCGCACCCCGGCTCCTCCCCCGGCGACCCCCGCGCCCGGCCCCTGGGCCTGTTCCGCGAGGCCGCGCTGCTCGCGCACGCCGCGGGGCTCGAGGCCCTGGAGATGGACGCCTGGCACATGGTGTGCCTCGAGGTCCCGGCCGAGGAGCAGGTCGACGCCCACGAGCGAGCACTGGCCCGGGCCGAGGCCTGCCGGGACCCGCGGGCGCGGGCCTGGGCGGGGTCACTCCTGCACAACCTGGGCATGACGCACGCAGACGCCGGCAGGAACGAGGCTGCCCTCGAGGCGTTCACCCGCGCCCTCGCGGTCCGCGAGGAGCAGGGCGACGTGGAGCGCGAGCGGATCGCCCGCTGGATGGTCGGGTGGACGCTGCGGCTCCTGGGACGCCTGGAGGAGGCCCTGGCCGTCCAGACGGCACTGCGCGCCGACCTGGACGCCGCCGGGCTCGAGGACCCCTACGTCGACGAGGAGCTGGCGCTGCTGCGTCGGTAGGTCAGGTCGGTGATGCTGCGGCCCGCCTCCGTGCCCTTGCGCTCGAACCGGGTCACCGGGCGCGCGTCCCAGCGGTCGACGACCCCGCCGGTCAGCAGCGGCTCGGCGTCCAGCACCTCGACCATCTGCTCGGCGTAGTCGGCCCAGTCGGTGGCCAGGCGCCACAGCCCGCCCTCGACCAGGCGCTGGGCCAGCACGTGGGAGAACGCCGGCCCGACCAGCCGGCGCTTGTGGTGCTTCTTCTTGTGCCAGGGGTCCGGGAAGAACGTCCACACCTCGGCCAGCTGCTCCGGCTCCACCAGGTGCTCGATGGCCCACTGCGCGTCGACGCCGATGAGCCGCACGTTCTCGGCCCCGGCCTCGGACAGCTTCCACAGGGTGTCGGCCACGCCGGGGCGCCAGACCTCGAAGGCCAGCACGTTGACGTCGGGGCGCGCGGCGGCCAGAGCGGCGGTGGCGTCCCCCACGCCCGAGCCGATCTCCACGACGAGCGGCGCCTCGCGGTCGAACCAGGACGAGAACGCGAACCCGGGGCGGTCGACCGCCTCGTCCGGGATGACCCAGGCGGCTTGGTGCGCGTGCCACGCCTCGGCCTGGCGGGGCGTGAAGCGGGCTCCGCGGCGGGAGTAGCTGAGCACCTCCCGCAGCCTGCGCCCGTCGTCGGTGAGCTTGTGGTGGGGACGAGCGGGAGTGACGCCTTCGGACATGGGCTCATTCTCACCGGGCCGACCCGGTGCTTCGAAATGGCCGGAGCCCCCGGTCCTCGTGCGAGGACCGGGGGCTCCGGGTGGTGCAGGTGCGGGCCCGCCGGGGCTGGACCGCTCAGATCACTTGCTGATCTTGGTGACCCGGCCGGCGCCGACGGTGCGGCCACCCTCACGGATCGCGAACCGCAGGCCCTCGTCCATGGCGATGGGCTGGATGAGCTCGACGCTCATCTCAGTGTTGTCGCCCGGCATGACCATCTCGGTGCCCTCGGGGAGGGTCACGACGCCGGTCACGTCCGTGGTGCGGAAGTAGAACTGCGGACGGTAGTTGTTGAAGAACGGCGTGTGACGGCCGCCCTCGTCCTTCGAGAGGATGTAGACCGAGGCCTCGAAGTTGGTGTGCGGGGTCGTGGTGCCCGGCTTGGCCAGGACCATGCCGCGCTCGACGTCCTCGCGCTTCGTGCCGCGGAGCAGCAGACCGACGTTCTCGCCGGCCTGGCCCTCGTCGAGCAGCTTGCGGAACATCTCGACACCGGTGACGGTGGTCTTGGTCGAGCCCTCGCGGATACCGAGCATCTCGATCTCCTCGCCGACCTTGACGATGCCGCGCTCGATACGACCGGTGACGACGGTGCCACGACCGGTGATCGTGAAGACGTCCTCGACGGGCATGAGGAACGGCTTGTCGGTGTCGCGCTCCGGCTGCGGGATGTACTCGTCCACAGCGTTCATGAGCTCGACGATCGAGCCGGCCCACTTCTCGTCGCCCTGGAGCGCCGGGAAGGCGGCAACCTGCACGACCGGGACGTCGTCGCCCGGGAACTCGTACTCGGAGAGGAGCTCGCGCACCTCCATCTCGACGAGCTCGATGAGCTCCTCGTCGTCGACCATGTCGCACTTGTTCAGGGCGACGACCAGGGCGGGCACGCCGACCTGGCGGGCGAGCAGCACGTGCTCACGGGTCTGCGGCATCGGGCCGTCGGTCGCGGCCACCACCAGGATCGCGCCGTCCATCTGCGCGGCACCGGTGATCATGTTCTTGATGTAGTCCGCGTGACCGGGGCAGTCGACGTGGGCGTAGTGACGCGCCTCGGTCTGGTACTCGATGTGGGCGATCGAGATCGTGATGCCGCGCTGACGCTCCTCGGGAGCCTTGTCGATCTGGTCGAACGGCGAGGCCTCGTTGAGGTCCGGGTAGGTGTCGTGCAGCACCTTCGAGATCGCGGCAGTCAGGGTGGTCTTGCCGTGGTCGATGTGACCGATGGTGCCGATGTTGACGTGCGGCTTGTTCCGCTCGAACTTCGCCTTAGCCACTGGGGGCTCCTCCTGGTGTGGTTGTTACTTGACTCGTGGTGGTACTGGGTCCCGGCCGCCGTCGTGACGGCCGGGACAGCTGGTGCCGAGGCACCGGGAACTGTTACTCGCCCCGGGCCTTCTTGACGATCTCGTCGGCGACGTTCGAGGGAACCTCGGCGTACGAGTCGAACTCCATCGAGTACGAGGCCTGACCCGAGGTCTTCGACCGCAGGTCACCGACGTACCCGAACATCTCGGACAGGGGGACGAGACCGGAGACGACGAGGTCACCGTTCACTTCCTCCTGGGACCGGATCTGGCCGCGGCGGGAGTTGATGTCGCCGATGACGGTACCCAGGAAGTTCTCCGGGGTGGTCACCTCGACGGCGAACATCGGCTCCAGCAGGACCGGCTTGGCCATCCGGCAGGCCTCCTTGAAGGCCTGGTTGCCGGCGATCTTGAACGCGAGCTCCGAGGAGTCCACGTCGTGGTACGCGCCGTCCTCGAGGGACATCTTCACGTCCACCATCGGGTAGCCGGCGAGGACGCCGAACTGCATGGCCTCCTGGGCACCCTGGTCGACGGAGGGGATGTACTCCTTGGGCACGCGACCGCCGGTCACGTTGTTGACGAACTCGTAGCCCGCACCCAGGCCGGTCTCCTCGTCCACGTTCGGCGCGATCGAGATGACGACCTTCGCGAACTGGCCGGAACCACCGGTCTGCTTCTTGTGGGTGTAGGAGTGGCCCGAGACCTCGCGACGGATCGTCTCGCGGTACGCGACCTGCGGCTTGCCGACGGTGGCCTCGACCTTGAACTCGCGCTTCATGCGGTCCACCAGGATGTCCAGGTGGAGCTCGCCCATGCCCGAGATGATGGTCTGGCCGGTCTCCTCGTCGGTCTTCACGACGAAGGTCGGGTCCTCCTCGGCCAGACGCTGGATGGCGACACCCAGCTTCTCCTGGTCCGACTTGGTCTTCGGCTCGATGGCGACCTCGATCACCGGGGCCGGGAAGGTCATCGACTCGAGCACGACCTGGTTGGACGAGTCCGACAGGGTGTGACCCGTGCGGGTGTCCTTCAGGCCCATGACGGCGACGATCTGACCGGCGCCGACCGACGCGATCTCCTCACGCTTGTTCGCGTGCATCTGGTAGACCTTGCCGATCCGCTCCTTGCGGCCGTTGGTCGAGTTCAGCACCGTGGCGCCGGCCTCGAGCTTGCCGGAGTAGACGCGGACGAAGGTCAGCTTGCCCAGGTGCGGGTCCGCGGCGATCTTGAACGCGAGCGCGGCGAGCGGCTCGTCGTCCGAGGGCTTGCGGACGATCTCGTTCTCCGGGGTCTCCTCGGCGTCCGGCTTGTGACCGACGATGCCGTCGACGTCGAGCGGCGACGGCAGGTAGTCGATGATCGCGTCGAGCAGGGGCTGCACGCCCTTGTTCTTGAACGCGGTGCCGGTGAGGATCGGGTTCACCTTGTCGGCCAGGGTCGCGGCCCGGACGAGCTTCTTGATGGTGGGCACGTCGAAGACGTCGCCCTCCTCGAGGTACTTCTCCATGACCTCGTCGTCGGTCTCCGCGAGGGTCTCGACGAGCTTCTCGCGGTACTCGGCGGCCTTGTCGGCGAGGTCGGCCGGGATCTCCTCGACCACGTAGTCCTCACCGGTCTTGGTCTCGCCGCGCCAGACCTTGGCGTTCATCTCGACCAGGTCGACGACACCGATGAAGTCGCTCTCGGCACCGATCGGCAGCTGCATCACCAGCGGGGTGGAGTTCAGCTTGGCGACGATGGAGTCGACCACGCGGTAGAAGTCCGCACCGGTGCGGTCCAGCTTGTTGACGAAGCACATCCGCGGGACGGAGTACTTGTTCGCCTGGCGCCACACGGTCATGGTCTGGGGCTCGACACCCGCCACGCCGTCGAACACGGCGACCGCGCCGTCGAGGACGCGCAGGGAGCGCTCGACCTCGACCGTGAAGTCCACGTGACCGGGAGTGTCGATGATGTTGATCTGGTGGTCCCTCCACCAGCAGGTCGTCGCGGCGGACGTGATGGTGATGCCGCGCTCCTGCTCCTGCTCCATCCAGTCCATCGTCGCGGCGCCGTCGTGCACCTCGCCGATCTTGTAGGAGATGCCGGTGTAGAAGAGGATCCGCTCGGTGGTGGTCGTCTTGCCGGCATCGATGTGAGCCATGATGCCGATGTTGCGGACAGTCTTGAGGTCGGTCGTGATGTCGACAGCCACGGTCTGGTCGCGTTCCTTAGGTCGAAGGGGTGCGGTGGGGCGGGGGGGGCGGGGGGGGGGGGGCCCCGCCCCCCCCCCCCGCCCGGGGGGGGGGGGGGGCGGGGGGGCCGGGGGGGGGGGGGGGGGGGGGGGGGCCGGGTTCGGGGCCGCCCCGCACGGATCACCAGCGGTAGTGGGCGAAGGCCTTGTTGGACTCGGCCATCTTGTGAGTGTCCTCGCGCTTCTTCACAGCGGCACCGAGGCCGTTGGAGGCGTCCAGGATCTCGTTCATCAGCCGCTCGGACATCGTCTTCTCACGACGGTCCTGGGCGTAGCCCACGAGCCAGCGGAGGGCGAGGGTGGTGCCACGACCGCCCTTGACCTCGATCGGCACCTGGTAGGTCGCACCGCCGACGCGGCGGGACTTGACCTCGATGGCCGGCTTCACGTTGTCGAGCGCGCGCTTGAGCGTGACGACCGGGTCGGTGCCGGTCTTCTCGCGGCAGCCCTCGAGGGCGCTGTAGACGATGCGCTGGGCGACCTGCTTCTTGCCGTCCATCAGCACCTTGGAGACGAGCTGGGTGACCAGCTGCGACCCGTAGACGGGGTCGACATCGAGCGGCCGCTTCGGCGCGGGACCCTTGCGCGGCATGTCAGCTCTTCTCCTTCTTCGCGCCGTAACGGCTGCGAGCCTGCTTGCGGTTCTTGACACCCTGGGTGTCGAGGGTGCCGCGGATGATCTTGTAGCGGACGCCGGGAAGGTCCTTCACACGGCCGCCGCGGACGAGCACGATCGAGTGCTCCTGGAGGTTGTGACCGACACCCGGGATGTAGGCGGTGACCTCGACGCCGGAGCTCAGTCGCACGCGGGCGACCTTGCGGAGGGCGGAGTTCGGCTTCTTCGGGGTGGTCGTGTAGACGCGCGTGCAGACGCCACGGCGCTGCGGCGAACCCTTCAGGGCAGGCGTCTTGTTCTTGGACACCTTGTCCTGGCGGCCCTTGCGGACCAGCTGCTGGATAGTGGGCACCGGGTGGTTCCCTCTCTTTGTCGACTCTCTCTGCGCGGCGACCTGCCGCACAGGGTGGTGGCGGGAGATCCCTCTCCCACCTGTGTGCCGGGATGGTGCTCCCGAACCGACCGCGCCACCCCCGAGGTCGGGCGTGTCGCCCCTTGCCTCGTCCCGTGGCGGTCACCCGCTCCGGGTCTTTCAGGGCCCGTGCCCCGCTCCTCCCGACCTTCCGGGCTGAGCTCGCGGGCACGCGCGACGGCCTGGTCGTCCCAGACACGAGAAATGAGGCTACCCGGCGCCTGTGAGGGGGTCAAAAGGACCGCGACCCGGCCACCGCGCGCCCAGGTGGGAGGGCGCTCTAGGCTGGGTGCGTGAGCACCGACCAGCCCGACGAGCACCGTATCGGTCGTCGCACCTACGTGATCGCCCCGGTCGAGCCCCTGGACACGGACGGGGTGCGCACCGTGGCCGTCGGCACCCTCGTCTTCGCGGTCGCCTTCGTCGCCCTGCTCCCCTTCTACGGCTGGCTCGAGCAGACCGACCGCACCTGGTGGCTGTGGACCTGCCTGGCCGGCGCCGGCCTGGGCCTGCTCGGGCTCGAGTACGTGCGCCGCCGGCGCGACCGCCGCCTGGCCGCCGCGGACGCGGGCACCACCCCGGGGCCGACCGCGTGACCCAGCCGCCACCCACCCGCTGGGCGCTGGCCGGGCCGGACGCGTCGGCCGGCTTCGGTCGGAAGTTCGGGGACCTCGTGGCCGAGGGCGCGGACGTGCACGGCGAGGCGCGCCTGGCCGACACCCTGCTGCCCCGTGGCGCTCGCGTCCTGGACGTCGGCGCCGGCATGGGCCGCGTCGGGGCCGGGCTGGCCGCCCGAGGCCACCGCGTCGTCGCGGTCGAGCCGGACGCGGCGCTGGTCGTGCAGGCGCGCGCCACGTTCCCCGACCTCGACCTGCTGCACGCCGACGGTCTCGACCTCTCCCCCGCGCTGCTGGGCCCCGAGCGTCCGCACGAGTTCGACCTCGTCGTCCTCGTGGGCAACGTGATGGTCTTCCTCGCCGAGGGCACCGAGCGCGCCCTGCTCGCGCGCGTCCGCGCGCACCTGGGCGCGCGCGGTCGGGTGCTGGTGGGCTTCCACCTCGTCGGCGCCCCGCCCGCCGCACGGCGCTACCCGCCGGAGGAGTTCGTCGCGGACGCCGAGGCCGCGGGCCTGCGCGTGGACGCGCGCTTCGGCTCCTACGAGCTGCACCCGGCCGGCACCGACTACGCGGTCTGGCTGCTCAGCCCCGTCGACGCGGGCACGCCCGGGGCCACGGACGTCGGGCACGTCCGCTGAGCCCCGTGCAGACGCCGGGTCGGCAGTAGCCTTCACGCCCCGCGGCGCGGGAGCTGAGAGGTACTGCCGACTCGGCGGTGGGTCAGTGGTGCGTCAGAACGACTCGACGTCGCCGGGGGCGAAGTCGTCGACGATCGGCTCCGGCATCGGCAGCGGCTCGTGCTTCTTGGCCAGCCGCACCTCGGAGTGCGCGCCGCAGCCGTGGCCGAGCGCGACGACGCGGCCGTCGTCGTTGGCGTCACCGTTGGCGCAGACGCCGAACCGGCCCGAGAGGGGTCCGTTGAGGCGGACCAGGAAGCCGCAGGAGTCGCAGGAGTCGGACGCGGCCTGGGCCAGCGGGCTGTCGGGGCCGCCGTCGCCGTCCCACCAGCGCTGCGCCGCCTGCTCGCGCCCCTCGGGGCCGAGCGTGCGCGGACGGCCGAGGAAGAGCTCGCGGGCGACGTCGCGCACCTGCTCCTTCTCGTCGGTGTCCAGGGGGTCGTCGCCGAAGGAGTAGGTGGGCACGAGGCGCGGGTCGTCGTCGGCGACCGGCAGCAGGTCGCCGGGCGTCAGGTCGCCGGGGCGGACGCGGTCGCGGTAGGGCACCCAGTCGGGGGCGGTGATCGCGTCCTCGCCGGGCAGCAGCACGACCTCGTCCACCGTGACCGTGCGCTGGCGCGAGGCCCGGGTGAGGGTGACGGCCCAGCGCCAGCCGACGTAGCCGGGGCGCGTGCAGGCGAAGGAGTGGGTGACGAGGCGCTCGCCCTCCACCACGTGGCCGAGGTGCTCCCCGACGTCGCTGGGGCTGTCGACGTCCTCGAGGAGCGCGGCCCGCGCGACCTCGACGGCACCGACGGTGACGGAGTCGGGCTTGGAACGAGCGGTGGTCCTCACGACCGACCATCATGCCCGCACCCCGGCCACCGTGTCGTATCGGGGGCCCGGACGCGCCGGGGCGGGGTCGTGGGTGTGCGGCACCGGGCGCCGGGCAGGATGGGCGCGTGAGCGACCCGCAGCAGCCCTCCGGCCCTGCGCGGCCGGGCGGGCGCGAGCGGGCGGCGGACGCCGGCCGTGCCACCGCCCGTGGCCTGCGCACCGGCGCCCGCAGCACCGCACGGGCCGCCGCCGCGGTGGGGCACCAGGCCCGGCGCGCGGCCGGGGCGCAGGGCGCCGAGGCGTCCGGGCTGAACCGCCTCATCTACCTGCACGCCGCCAACGCCGCGGGGGACGCCGCCGTGGCGATCGCCCTCGCCGGCTCCCTGTTCTTCCAGGTGCCCTCCGGCGAGGCGCGTGGCCAGGTCACCCTCTTCCTCGGGCTGACGATGCTGCCGTTCGCGATCGTGGCCCCGCTGATCGGCCCGACGCTGGACCGGTTCAGCCACGGCCGGCGGTGGGCCATCGGTGCCACGATGGCCGTGCGGGCGTTCCTGGCCTGGGTGCTGGCGGGCGCCGTGGGCGAGGAGTCCCCGGAGCTCTTCGGCGCTGCCCTCGGGGTGCTGGTGGCGAGCAAGGCCTACGGGGTCACCCGGGCCGCCGCCGTCCCGCGGCTGCGACCGCCCGCCCTGACGCTGGTGCGCGCCAACGGACGGGTCTCGCTGGCCGGGATGGTCGGGGCCGGCGTGTCCGCTCCCCTGGCCTTCCTCGCCTCGCTCGCGGGCGCGGACTGGGCGCTGCGCTACGCGTTCGTCCTCTTCGTGGTGGCAGTGGTGCTGGCGATCCGGCTGCCCGAGCGGGTCGACTCCTCGGCCGGCGAGCAGCCGATGGTGCTGCTGGCCTCCCCCGAGGACCGGTCGGTGGAGGGTCAGGCGGACGGGAAGGCGCCGGCCGGTGGGCGCCGCGGACGCCGGGGCCTGAGCTTCGGGGTGCCCCGCTCGGTGGCCTTCGCGCTGCTGGCCAACGCCGGGCCGCGGTTCACCACCGGGTTCCTCATCATGTTCATGGCGTTCCTGCTGCGGGAGAACCCGCCCGCCTCGGCGCTCTCCGACGAGCTGCTCGTGGCGCTGGTGGTGGGCGCGGCCGGGCTCGGCAACGGGCTCGGCGTCGCCGCCGCGTCCCTGCTGCGGCGGCTGGACCCGCGGGTGACCGTCATCGGTGCCGTGGTCGCCGACCTGGCCGCACTGCTGCTCGCGACGCTGTTCTACGGCGTGCTGCCGCTGGTGCTGCTGGGGCTGGTGGCGGGGCTCGCGCAGTCGCTGGCGAAGTTCTGCCTGGACGCCACGATCCAGGCGGACGTCCCGCCGACCGTGGCCGCGAGCGCGTTCGCGCGCAGCGACACCACGCTCCAGCTCGCGTGGGTGGTCGGCGGCTTCGTCGGCGTGGCCCTGCCGCTGGACCCCGCCCGCCTGGGCCTGGGGGTCGCGGCCGCGGTGATGGTCTCCTTCACCGCGTTCGTGCTGAGCCGCGCGCGGGCCGCACGGGCCTGAGCCCGGCGGCGCGGGGGCTCAGAGCTCCAGCTGGTCCGCGAGCGCGCGCAGCACCTTGGCGGTCTGCCGGGCGGCCTGACGCTCGGGGTGCCGGCCGTGGCGGTAGGACTCGCCCATCGCGTCGAGCAGCCGGATGGCGTCCTCGGTGATGGTGGCGAGCTCGTCGGGCTTCTTGCGCCGGGCCGCGGCCTGGTTGCGCGAGACCGAGGCGGGGGCGTCGAGGACGCGCACGTTGAGCGCCTGGTCACCGCGACGGCCCTGGGCGATGCCGAACTCGACGCGGGTGCCGGCCTTGAGGGCGGCACCGTCGGGCAGGGCGTCGGCGCGGACGTAGACGTCGGCACCGCTCTCCTGGGAGAGGAAGCCGAAACCCTTCTCGGCGTCGTACCACTTCACCTTGCCAGTGGGCACTCTCGTCTCCCCCTCACGCCTCACGTCGCACCGGGCCCGGAAGTCCCGTGGCCGTGCCCGGGCGGCCTGGGTGCCGCCCGACCCGGAAGTCTAGGTCGACCTGCCCCACGGGCCCGCTTCGGCGGACCGCTCAGCGCTCGAGCAGCTGCGGGGCGAGGGTGAGCGCGCCGACCACGACGCCGGCGAGGTTGGCCAGGAGCATCAGCCACACCCAGCCGAGGGCCGGCAGCCAGGTGAGCCGGCCCAGCTGGTCGGGGTCCGAGCCGCGTCGGCCGGCGGGCCCGCGGCCCAGCAGCTCCACCAGGGGACGCGGGGCGGCCAGGAGCAGCAGCCAGGTGACCAGGTAGGCGGCCAGCGAGGGCCACGGCGGCGACCCCAGCCAGGTCAGGGCCGCGACGGCGCCGCCCAGCAGCACGAGCACCAGCACGCCGTAGGCGTTGCGCACCCACACCAGGAGCAGCAGGGCCATCAGCACCAGGCCCCACAGCAGGGCCAGCGGACGACCGGCCGCCAGCAGCAGCGCGGCCCCCACCCCGAGCAGCGCCGGCGCCAGGTAGCCCGCGGCCAGCATCGCGACCATCCCGGGCCCCGAGGGGCGCCCGCGGGAGAGCGTGACGCCGGAGGTGTCGGAGTGCAGCCGGATGCCGGAGAGCCGGCGTCCCACCAGCACGGCGACCAGCGCGTGCCCGGTTTCGTGCACCACGGTCACCCCGGTGCGCACGCCGTGCCAGGTCTGCGGAGCGGCGACCAGCAGCAGCGCCACCGCGCCGGTGGCGAGCACGACCCACGCCTCGGGCAGGGGCTGGCGTCCGAGGACGTCGCTCCACACGCGGGCGAGCACGTCGCCCACGCCCGAGGCCAGGCCGTCGCCGGTCATCGCCAGCGCTCGGGGTCGGGCAGCAGCTCGTTCATGGCACCGGAGCGGAACCCGCGGGGGTCGACCTCCGCGTCGGCGAAGCCCACGGCCAGGACGGCGGCGCGCACCCGCTCGGCCAGGGGGTCTCCGGCGGCCAGGCGACCGGCCAGGTCGGCGTCCAGCTCGACGCGGGCGGCGTCCGCGCCGAGGTCGCGCACGCGCAGGTCCCGCACCGGCGTGCCCGCCTCGGCCAGGAGGGCACGCAGCCCGCGCTCGGCCGCCTCGACGCGGGCCAGGCCCGCCGCGGTGACCTCGACGCCGTAGGCGATCCGGGAGGAGAGGCAGGCGGCGGCGGGCTTGTCCCAGGTCGGCAGCCCCCACAGCAGGGACGCGGCGCGCACCTGCGCCTTGGTCAGGCCCGCGTCCGCCAGCGGTCGCACGGCGCCCGCGTCGGCGGCGGCCCGGATGCCCGGGCGGAAGCCGGCCGCCAGGTCGTCGGCGTTGGTGCCGGTCGCCACCGCGGCCAGGCCGTGCTCGGCGGCCAGCGGCACGAGGACGTCCATCAGCTCGGTCTTGCAGAAGAAGCAGCGGTCGCCCGCGTTGGCGCGGTAGCCCTCGCGCTCCAGCTCGTGGGTGGCCGGGGTCAGCACCCGCACGCCGAGGCCCTCGGCGAACTCCCGCGCCGGGTCGCGCTCGGCGGCCGGGAGCGCGTGGCTGTAGCCGGTCGCGGCCACGACGTGCTCGGGCCCGAGGGCGCGGACGGCGGCGGCCAGCAGCAGGGCGGAGTCGGCACCGCCGGAGAACGCGACCAGCACCGAGCCCAGCCCGACGAGGCGCTCCTCGAGGTCGGCGAGGCGGGAGGTGAGCACGTGGGAGTCCAGCCAGGCGGGGAAGCCGGTCAGGTCGTCGAGGACGACGTCGGTGCCGGCGTCCAGCACCTGCTCGCGGCTGCTCGGGCCGGTCAGCACGCTCACCGACAGCGCGTCGGCGGCGCGCGCACCGGCCACGTCGTGCACGTGGTCGCCCACGTAGACCCCGGCCCCGGCGGCGCCGAGCGCGGCTCCCTTGCCCGGGCCCCAGACGTCCCCGGCCAGGGTGTCGACCTCCAGGCCCAGGTGGTCGAGGTGGCGCCGGGCGTTCGGCTCGTGCTTGCCGGTGACCACCAGGACGCTGCCCCCGTGGGCGCGGACGGCGGCGACGGCCTCGCTCGCGCCGGCCAGCGTGGGCGTCGCGGCGACGGCGAGGTCCGGGTAGAGGGCCCGGAACCGGTCGACGGCCGCGTCGATCTCCTCGGCGGGCAGGTAGGGGGCGAGCAGCTGGTCCAGCGGCGGGCCGAGCTGCGAGGTCACCTCGTGCACCGGGATCTCGACCCCCAGCTCGGCGGCCAGCGCCTCCAGGACGGCGGCGATGCCGGGGCGGGAGTCGACCAGGGTCATGTCGAGGTCGAACCCGACGACGAGGGGAGCAGGCACGCGGCCAGCGTAGGAAACGAGCCTGTGCGTCCGGGCCGGTGGGCCCGCACCTCGTGCGCCAGGTCACGTGCCGCACGGCCGGTGCACGGACGTCTTTGCCAAGGAGGGGCTGCGCCACCTGTGCACCATCCGTCACAATGGGCGCTCACATAGCACGGAGCAGAGCCGAAGGTAGGGACGTGGAGAGAGTCGCGTCGCGTGTCGCGGTGAGGGGCCTCGGCCCCGGGGCGAGCGCGCCCGCACGCGGCCTGCGCCGCCTCGTCACGGCCGCCGTGCTCTCGACCTCGCTGGCCTCGCTCGGTGTGCTCGGCACCGCCGCCCCGGCCGCCGCGGTGCCCGACGACGGCTTCGGCGGCGCGGCCCGCACCACCGGTGCCAGCCCGTCCAGCAGCGCGAGCGCCACCCCGTCGTCCACCCCGTCGTCCACCCCGACGGCCTCGCCGACGGCCTCGCCGACGGCCTCGGCCTCCGCGGACGGTGACGCTGGCGCGGCGACCGACGGGACGCAGGCCCCGGCGGAGCGCCGGCTGTACCTGGTGACGCTCACCGGCGCCGGCACCGCGGGGCAGCCCGAGGACCCGCTGGCGACCGTGCGCCTGCGCGCGGAGCAGGACGCGGTGCTCGGCCGCGTCGGCTCCCCCGCCCCCGTCTACCGCTGGACGACCGCGCTGAACGGCGTCGCCGTCAGGCTCACGGCCGCCGAGGCCGACGACCTCGCCGCCCTGCCGGAGGTCGCGCTCGTCGAGCCGAACTCCGTGCGGACCCTCGCGGGCCGGGGCGTCGCGACCGTGGGCGCCGCCACCGCCGAGAGCGCCGGCACCGGCTCGGTGGGCGGCGCCGGCACCGTGGTGGGCGTCGTCGACACCGGCCTGGACCCCGCGAGCGCCGCGTTCGCCGACGTGCCCGGCCTGGGCTCCGCGCCGGGCGGGTTCACCGGCACCTGCGACGGCGAGGGCGCCTGGGGCCAGGCCTCCTGCACCGGCAAGGTCGTGGCCGGGCACTCCTTCGTCGAGGGCTTCGGCGCCGACCGCGTCAGCGCCTCGGCCAGCCTCTCCCCGCTGGACACCGACGGCCACGGCACGCAGGTCGCCTCCATCGCGGCCGGCAACTCCGGCGTCACCGTCCGTGCGGGCGGCGACTCGCTGGGCAGCTTCTCCGGCGTCGCTCCGCAGGCGCGCGTCGCGGTCTACAAGGCCTGCTGGACGGCCCCCGACCCCGCCGACGACGGCTGCGCCACCGCCGACCTCGTGGCCGCGATCGACCAGGCCGCCAGCGACGGCGTGGACGTGCTCGAGCTGGCCGTCGACGGCCCCGCCCGCCTGGACACCGTGGAGCTGGCGCTGCTCGGCGCCGGCGAGAGCGGTGCCGTGGTGGTGGCCGCAGCAGGCAACGCCGGCCGCACCCGCACCGCCGCGCACCTCTCGCCCTGGGTGACGACCGTGGGTGCCGTCCGCGGTGCCCAGCGCACCGGCTCGGTCTCCGTGGCGAGCAGCGACGGACGCACCTCCGGCCCCGTGCTCTCCGGCGCCATGGCGGCCACCACCCGTGTCAGCGGGCGACTCGTGCGCGGCGTGGAAGCCGTCGCCCGCGGCGCGACCCGCGCCGCGGCCCGGCTGTGCGAGCCCGGCAGCCTCGACGCCGCCACCGTGCGCGACGCCGTCGTGCTGTGCGAGCGCGGCGGCGTGGGCCGCATCGACAAGTCCGCCGCGGTCGCCGCGGCCGACGGGGCCGGCATGGTGCTGGTCAACACGGCGCCCGACGGCGTGGACGCCGACCTGCACGCCGTGCCGACCGTCCACCTCGACCAGGCCGACGGCCGCACCCTCGAGCGCTGGGTGGCCGCGCACCCGCTGGGCCGGGCCACGCTCGCCCCGCAGGGCGTCACCAGCGAGCGGGCCCGCGTGCCCGCGTTCTCGGCCGGCGGCACCCCCGACTCCCCCGTCCTCAAGCCCGACGTCGTGGCCACCGGCACCGACGTGCTCGGCGTGCTGCCGGCCTCCGTCAGCAGCGACCGCTGGGGCGTGCTGACCGGCACCTCCGCCGCCAGCGCCGTGGTCGCGGGCGCCGCCGCCCGCCTCGCCGCGGCGACGGGCCTGGAGGCCCAGGGCGTGCGGGCCCGCCTCGTGGCCGGCGCGACGCCGCTGCGGGGGGTCTCGGTGCTGCGCCAGGGCGCCGGTCAGGTCTCCCCGGAGGCCGAGGACTCCGAGGTCGGTCTCCTCGTGCCCGACCGGGGCGACTACCGCGACTGGCTCGCCGGCGCCGGGCGGCTGCCCAGCCCCGGCGTCGTGCTGCGCACCGACGGCGGCACGGCCCGTCGCACGGTGGTCAACGCGGGCACCAGCACCCGCACCTGGCGGGTGCGGGTCACCGGCCTCGACAGCGCGGACGCGGTGGCCCGTCCGGCCACCGTCACCCTCGCCCCCGGCGAGCGGGCCACCGTCCGGGTCAGCGTCGGCGCGAGCCTCGCGGACGAGGGCTCGATCGTGCTCCGCAGCACCGACGGCCTGCGCACCCGCATCCCGGTGCTCGTGCGGCGCTGACCCCGCCAGCCGACCCCTCTCAGCGCTCCCGCGTCTCCATCGGCACGGTGTCGCCGTCGTGCGCCGCCCCGCCGGGGCGGTCGTCGACACCGACCGCGGCGCCGGGGCCGGCGTCCACGTCGACGACGACCGCGGTCGCGTTGTCCCGCCCGCCCGCGGCCACGGCCGCGGAGACCAGGTCGGCCGCAGCCTCCGCGGCCGAGGCGCGGGTGGCCAGCAGGTCGGCGATCTCGTCGTGGTCGATCATCCCGGTCACGCCGTCGCTGCACAGCAGCAGCCGCTCCCCGGGGGTCACGGGCAGCCGGGCGAGGTCGGGCGAGGGCGTGCCGCGGCCGTCGAGGGCCCGGGTGATGACGTTGCGCTCCGGGTGGGTCGCGGCCTCCTCGGGGGCGATGACGCCGGCGTCGACGTAGTCCTGCACGAGCGAGTGGTCCCGGGTCAGCTGCTCGAGCCGTCCGTCGGCGAACCGGTAGGCCCGGGAGTCGCCCAGGTGCCCCAGCAGCCAGGCCGGCTCCGCCCCGTCCTGGACGAGGAGGGCGCACACGACCGTGGTGCCGGCGTGGAAGCCCTCGGCGCCGGCGTCGGCCTGGGCGCGGGCGTAGTCGGCGATGCGGCCCTGGGCGGCGGCGAGCGCGCGGCGCAGCGCCGGCTCCGCCTCGTCCAGGCCCCTGGTGAGGCCGGCCAGCGAGCCGAGCTCCTCGACGGCGAAGGCGGAGGCGACGTCGCCGCCGTCGTGGCCGCCCATGCCGTCGGCCACCGCGAAGACGGGCGGGGCATCGAGGAAGGCGTCCTCGTTGACCGTGCGCACGCGCCCCACGTCGGTGGCGCCGGCGTGCCGGACCTGTACCTGCTGCATCCTGGGTTCTCCTCGACCTGGGTGCTCGTGTGCCCATCCTCGCCCCGACCAGGCGTGGGCCGCGTCCCCCGGGTGTGGCTAACGTGGGTCCGATGTCCACCTCCGGTCACCGGTCGCTCGCCGACCAGCTGCGTGCCTGGCCCGACGAGCGCCTCGCCGGGCTGCTGTCGCTGCGCCCGGACCTGGTCTCCCCCGCCCCGCACGACTCCGGCCAGCTGGCCTCGCGCGCCGCCACGCGTTCGTCGTTGCAGCGGGCGCTCGACCAGCTGAGCCGGTTGGAGCTGTACGTCCTGGATGCCCTCGTGGTGGCCGGTCACACCGATCCCGACGAGGTCGTCGGACTGGTCCGGGCCGCCCCCGAGGCGGTGCGCACGGCGCTGGGCAGGCTCCTGGACGCGGCGCTGGTCTGGGAGGGCACCTCCGGGCTGCGTGTGCTCACCGGCGTGAGCGAGGTGCACGTCGGCGGCCCGGAGGCCGGGGTGAGCGGGCTGCGGCCGCGCTCGACGGACCCGCTGCCCGCCGCCGAGGTGGAGCGTCGGGTCGCGGAGGTCTCCGAGCAGGCGCGCACCATGCTGCACGCGGTGCTGGACGCCGGCGGCGAGGCGACGAGCGGGTCGAGCCGGCACACGGTCAGCCCCGCGGACGCGCGGACGCCGGCCGAGGAGCTGCTCTCGCGGCGGCTGCTGGTGCGGCGCACCGACGGCGTCGTCGTCCTGCCCGGCGAGGTGGGGCTGGTGCTGCGCGGCGGGCGGACGACGACCGAGCCGGTCGACGAGGTCCCGGTCGTGCCGACCTCCTCCCGGGGCGCGGACATGGTGGCCCGCGCGGCCTCGGGCGCGGCGTTCGAGGCGGTCCGCCGGGTCGAGCTCTTGCTGGAGACCTGGGGCACCCACCCGCCGTCCGCCCTGCGCAGCGGCGGCCTGGGCGTGCGCGACCTCAAGGCCGCCACCACCCTCCTCGGCCTGGACGAGGCGGGCACGGCGCTCCTGGTGGAGACGGCCGCGGCCGCGGGGCTGCTGGCGCAGGGCCTGGGCCGCGAGTCGGAGCCCGCGTGGGAGCCGACCGACGACTACGACCGCTGGCTGGGGCTCGGCCTCGCCGCACGCTGGCGGGTGCTGGTGCGGGCCTGGCTGACCAGCCCGCGGATGCCGGCGCTGGTGGGCCGCAAGGACCCCGCCGGCAAGACCTGGAACGCCCTGGTGCCCGAGCTGGTCGGCGCGCACCAGGTGGAGACGCGACGGCTCACGCTGGACGCCCTGGCCTCCCTCGACCCCGACGCCGTGCCCGCCAGCGGCACCGGCCTGCCCGGCGTGGTCGCCCGTGTCTCATGGCTGCGGCCGCGCCGCCCGCGCAACCGCGCGGAGCAGGTGGCCTGGGCCGTGGAGGAGGCCGCCGTGCTGGGCATGACCGGCCTCGGCGGGCTGCCCGACTACGCGCGCACCCTGCTCGCCGGGGACGAGGACGCAGCCGTCGCGGCGCTGGACGCGCTGCTGCCCGACCCGGTGGAGCAGGTGCTGCTCCAGGCCGACCTCACCGCCGTCGCGCCCGGCCCGCTGACCTCCGCGCTGGCGCGCCGACTGGCCTCGGTGGCCGACGTGGAGTCGCGCGGCGGTGCCACCGTCTACCGGTTCACCCCCACCTCGGTGCGACGCTCCCTCGACCTGGGGTGGACGGCGGCCGAGCTGCACGACTTCCTCGGGACCGTCTCGGCCACGCCGGTGCCGCAGCCGCTCAGCTACCTCGTGGACGACACGGCCCGGACCTTCGGCTCGGTGCGGGTGGGCGCGGCCGAGGCGTTCCTGCGCAGCGACGACGAGACCGCGCTGGCCGAGCTGCTGCACCACCCCCGGGCCCAGACCCTCGGGCTGCGGCGGATCGCGCCGACGGTGCTCGTCACCGCCACCCCGATCGACGTGCTGCTCCCCCGGCTGCGCGAGCTGGGCGCCGCGCCGGTCGTGGAGGGGCCCGACGGCGAGGTCCGCGTGGCGGCGCCCGACCAGCTGCGGGCACGGGTGCCCCGCGAGCGGCGGGCCGGCGCGGCCGCCGCCTCCCGGGCTGCCCGCGCCGAGGCGTCCGTGGCCCACGTGGTGAGCGCGGTGCGCTCAGGCGACCGCGCCGCGGCCTCCCGCGCCGAGCCCGGCGCCCCCGTCAGCCCGGCCGACGCTCTCTCGGCGCTGCGCGAGGCGATCGAGGCCCGCCGGACCGTCGTCATCGGCTACGTCGACCAGCAGGGACGACGCGGCGACCGCGTCGTCGACCCCCTGCGCCTGGACGGCGGCGTCCTCACCGGCTTCGACCACCGCGCCGACGACGAGATGCGGTTCGCCGTGCACCGGGTCCACTCGGTGCGGTTGGCCGACTGACCGCCGATAGTGCGCGACGAAAGGCACCACCGAGCCACCGATCCGGGTGCTTGTCGTCGCGCACTATCGGCCAGGACGGCGGGTGTGGACGGGCTCCGTAGGGTGTAGCGGTGAACGACGGCCCCCTCATCGTCCAGTCGGACAAGACCCTCCTGCTCGAGATCGACCACGAGCAGGCCGCGGACTGTCGCCGCGCGATCGCCCCGTTCGCCGAGCTGGAGCGCAGCCCGGAGCACGTGCACACCTACCGGCTGACGCCGCTGGGCCTGTGGAACGCGCGGGCCGCCGGGCACGACGCCGAGCAGGTCGTGGACACGCTGCTGGAGTACAGCCGGTACCCGGTGCCGCACTCGCTGCTGGTGGACGTGGCCGAGACGATGGCCCGCTACGGCCGCCTGCGGCTGGAGAAGCACCCGGTGCACGGGCTGGTGCTGGCCAGCACCGACCGCCCGGTGCTGGAGGAGGTGCTGCGCGCCAAGAAGGTCGCCGGCATGCTCGGCGCGCGCATCGACGACGACTCGGTGGCCGTCCACCCCAGCGAGCGCGGCAACCTCAAGCAGGCGCTACTCAAGCTCGGCTGGCCGGCCGAGGACTACGCGGGCTACGTCGACGGCGAGGCCCACGCCATCGACCTGCTCGAGGACGAGTGGCAGCTGCGCTCCTACCAGCGCGAGGCGGCCGACTCGTTCTGGCACGGCGGGTCGGGCGTCGTCGTCCTGCCGTGCGGTGCCGGCAAGACGCTGGTGGGTGCCGCGTCCATGGCCCACGCGAAGGCCACGACGCTGATCCTGGTGACCAACACGGTCAGCGCGCGCCAGTGGAAGGACGAGCTGGTGCGGCGCACCTCGCTCACCGAGGACGAGATCGGCGAGTACTCGGGCGCGGTGAAGGAGGTCCGACCGGTCACCATCGCGACCTACCAGGTGCTGACGATGAAGCGGAAGGGCGTCTACCCGCACCTGGAGCTGCTCGACGCCCGCGACTGGGGCCTCATCGTCTACGACGAGGTGCACCTGCTGCCCGCGCCGATCTTCCGGATGACCGCCAACCTCCAGGCCCGCCGCCGCATCGGCCTGACCGCCACGCTCGTGCGCGAGGACGGCCGCGAGGGCGACGTGTTCTCCCTCATCGGCCCCAAGCGCTACGACGCGCCGTGGAAGGACATCGAGTCCCAGGGCTGGATCGCGCCGGCCGACTGCACCGAGGTGCGGGTGACGCTGCCGGAGGACGAGCGGCTCGTCTACGCGACCTCCGAGCCCGAGGAGCGCTACCGCCTCGCCTCCTGCACCCATCGCAAGGTGGACGTGGTGCGCGACCTGGTCCGCAAGCACGCCGGGCGCCCGATGCTGGTGATCGGGCAGTACATCGAGCAGCTCGACGAGCTGGCCGCGGCCATCGACGCCCCCGTCATCAAGGGCGAGACGACCGTGAAGGAGCGCCAGCGGCTCTTCGGCGCGTTCCGCTCCGGCGAGATCGACCGGCTCGTGGTCTCCAAGGTCGCCAACTTCTCCATCGACCTGCCCTCCGCCGAGGTCGCCGTGCAGGTCTCCGGCTCGTTCGGCTCCCGGCAGGAGGAGGCCCAGCGCCTCGGCCGGCTGCTGCGCCCCGGCGACCCCGGGCCGCACGGCGAGCGCAAGGTGGCGAAGTTCTACACGGTGGTCTCGCGCGACACCGTCGACGCCGACTTCGCCCAGAACCGGCAGCGGTTCCTCGCTGAGCAGGGCTACGCGTACCGGATCGTCGACGCCGAGGACCTCGGCTCGGAGGACCTCACCTCCTGAGGACTCCCGTCCCGGCACCGGGGGTGCGGGACGGACAGGGGTTCGGGGGCGCCGCGGGCCACGGAGCGTGATGCTCGACGTGACCGTGCGACGCCCCCGAGGGTGCGCCCGCCCGCCGCCAGTCCCGGGCGGGCCCACCAGTGCGGGTGCCGGTCAGGGCGGGACCAGGCATCCGCCGTCGTGGAAGACGATGAGTCCGTTGCACAGCAGCTGCCAGCCCTGGTCGACGTCGTGGTCGGACACGGTGTGGGCCGCCGTGGCGTGGGGGTCCCGGGCATCCGGGCACGTGGGGACGTGGTGGCACATGGTGGTCCTCTCGCCGTCGTCGGTGTCGTCGGTGCTGCTGTGCGTGACAGGGGTTCCATCGGGCACCCGCCGAGCCGGTTGAGCAACCGGTTGAGCAAGGTTGGGACAAGCCGGTCCGAAACTCGCGACGACCGGGCCCGACGTCCAGCACTCGTCGTCCCTGGGGTGATCGCGGCCGGTCGGCCTACCCTGGCCACGTGAAGGCGCTGCTCCTGGAGAACATCCACCCGCTCGCGGTCGAGATCCTCGAAGACCGCGGTTACGACGTCGAGCTGCTCGGCCACTCGCTCGACCACGACGAGCTGGTCGAGAAGCTGCAGGGCGTCTCGCTGCTGGGCATCCGCTCCAACACCCACGTCTCCGCCGAGGCACTCGACGCCGCCCCCGACCTCAAGGCCGTCGGCTGCTTCTGCATCGGCACCAACCAGATCGACCACGCGGCCGCGGCCGAGCGCGGCATCGCGGTCTTCAACGCGCCGTACTCGAACACGCGCAGCGTCGTCGAGCTGGTGATCGGCGAGATCATCATGCTGGCGCGCCGCCTGGCCGAGAAGACCGAGAAGATGCACGCCGGCGTGTGGGACAAGTCCGCCAAGGGCTCCCACGAGATCCGCGGCCGCGTCCTCGGCATCGTCGGCTACGGCAACATCGGCACCCAGCTCTCGAACCTCGCCGAGGCCATGGGCCTCTCGGTGATCTTCTACGACACCGCCGACCGGCTCGCCCACGGCAACGCCAAGCGCAAGCGCACGCTGGACGCGCTGCTGGCCGAGGCCGACGTCGTCTCCATCCACGTCGACGGACGCCCGGGCAACGCCGGCCTCTTCGGCGCCGAGCAGTTCGCGAAGATGAAGCCGCGCTCGCTGTTCATCAACGCCAGCCGCGGCATGGTCGTGGACACCGAGGCGCTGCGCGACCACATCGTCTCCGGCCACATCGCCGGTGCCGCGCTCGACGTGTTCCCGATCGAGCCGAAGGCGCAGGGCGACGAGTTCGAGTCCCCGCTCAAGGGCCTCGACAACGTCATCCTCACCCCGCACGTGGGCGGCTCGACCCAGGAGGCGCAGGAGGAGATCGGCTTCTTCGTCGCCACCAAGCTCGCCGGGTTCCACCTGCAGGGCCGCACCGAGCTCAGCGTGAACCTGCCCGCGGTCGGCGCCCCCGAGCTGCACACCGGCAACCGCCTGGGCTACCTGCACGACAACCTGCCCGGCGTGCTCGCCGAGGTGAACCAGCTGCTCGCCGACTCCGGCGCCAACGTCACCGGCCAGTACCTGGCCACCGTGCGCCAGCAGGGCTACGCGGTGATCGACATCGACGGCGACGTGCCCGAGGAGGTCGTCGCCAAGCTGGCCGGCTCCGAGCACTGCCAGTGGGTGCGCACCTGGCACGCTCCGCAGGACTGACGCCGCCCCACCACCGGGCACGACCGCACGCCGGCGTCCGCCGCCCCCTCGTCGCGACGAGAGGGTGTGCGGGCGCCGGCGTCGTCGTCCGTACGGTGGACGGATGATCACGCAGGCCCGCGCACGCCTGGGCGAGGCGCTCTTCACCCGTGTCGCGGGGCCCGACGGCCCGCGCAACCGCGACCGCATCCACACCCGGCCCGGCCCGCGCTGGTTCGAGCCCGGCTCCCCCATCACCCGGGTGCACGGCGACGCCTCGATGTTCGTCGGCGGCGTGCGGGCCCTGCTGCTGCAGACGCTGCACCCCGCCGCCATGCAGGCGGTCGCCGACCACTCCGGCTACCGGGGCGACCTGTGGGGCCGCCTCGCCCGCACCAGCACCTTCCTGGCGACCACCACCTTCGGCCACGCCGACGACGCGCGGACGGCGGTGGAGACGGTGCGCCGCATCCACGACCGGGTCACGGGCACGCTGCCCGACGGCACCGCCTACGCGGCCGGCGACCCGCACCTGCTCGCCTGGGTGCACGCGGCCGAGGTCGACTCGTTCCTGCTGGCGCACCAGGTCTACGGCGAGCGCCCGCTCACCCCGGCCGAGTGCGACACCTACCTGGCCCAGGCGGCCGTGGTCGCCCGAGCCCTCGGCGTCCTCGACCCGCCCACCGACCGCGCCTCGCTCGCGGCCACCCTCGGCTCCTACCGGGTGGAGCTGCGCGGCACCCCGGCAGCCCGGGAGGCCGCGCGGTTCCTGCTGCTGCACCCGCCCATCCCCCTGGCCGCCCGCGTCCCGTACGCCGCCCTGTCGGCGGCCGGGGTGGGCCTGCTGCCGGCCTGGACCCGGCCGCCGCTGCGGCTGCCCTGGGCGCCGGTGAGCGAGCGGACCGTCGTCCGCCTGCTCGGCTCCGGGGTCGTCGGCGGCATCCGCTGGGCGCTGTCCGGGCAACGCGTCGGCACCCGGTCACCGGAGCAGGCACCGGAGCAGTCACCTGAGCAATCACCTGGGCAGTCACCGGGGCAGGCCGCGTCTTGAGGTGAGCCTGAGCCAACGCTGACGCGATCCTGCGTCGGTCTTGAGGCCACGACCAGGCACTGTTCCTACAGTGGTGCCACCGCACCGGGACGCCAGGGTCCCGGGCCCGCCCCCACGGGAAGTCACGCATGCCGACCCCCCACCGCCCGGCCCGGCCGGCGCTGCTGCTCGCCCTCGTCGTCCTCCTGGGCGAGGCGCTCGTCCCCACGGGCACCGCCTCCGCCGCGGACACCTCCGGCGCCACGGCCACCTCGTCCGCCTCGTCGTCGCCCCCCGCCGAGCGGGGCACCCGCACCACCGTCCGCGGCGTCGTGCGCAACCCCGACGGCGTGGCCATCGTGATGCGCTGGTTCACCCGGGACTGGACCCAGATCGGCGTGCGCCGCGTGCGCAACGACGTCTACTCGCTGCGGCTCGCGCCGGGCGTCTACCACCTGCAGTTCTCCGACAAGCGGCCCTCGTACAACACCAAGAAGTACGCCCCGACCGACGTGACCGTCCGGGTGCGGAAGCGGACGCTGCAGCGCAACGTGCGGATGGTGCGCGGCGCGTCGGTCACCGGCGTCGTGCGCAACCGCCACGGCAAGGCCCTGGCGAGCGCCCGCGTGGTGGCCGCCGACGCGGCCGAGAACAGCTTCACGACGACGGCCGACAAGCGCGGCCGGTTCGCCGTCACCGGCCTGCCCCGCGGCAGCTACAGCCTCTTCACCTGGGACCGGTCGAAGACCTGGGTCGCCCGCTCCACCTACGTCGCCGACCTGGCCGTGGGCGAGGTCCGGGACGTGCCCCTCACCCTCGGCACCAAGGCCGGCAAGCTCCTGGTGGACCTGCGCGCCGGCGGCGAGCCGATCAGCTCGCGGGTGACCGTCACCGTCGTCTCCCGCACGACCGGGCAGTGGTGGACGGTCAACGCCCGGCACGGCACCGCCAACCTCGCCGGGCTCTTCCCCGGCCGGTACACGCTCATCGCCCCCGGCTACGAGAACTACCTCCCGCGCACCGGCGCCGTCGAGGGCGGCACCGTCCGCGCCGGCCGCGCCGACCTCGCCTCGGTCTTCCGCTGGACGAAGCAGGGCGGCCGCGTCCGGGGCCGCGTGGTCAGCAGCGACGGCCGCGCCCCGATGGAGGGCACCACGGTGCGGCTCTACGACGACGGGGGCGACGTGGTCGCGGAGACCACCACCGCCGCCGACGGCACCTTCCTGGTCGGTCAGCAGCTGCGCACGCAGAAGGTGACCGTCCAGGTCCTGCCGAACAGCGCCCAGGCCGAGTACTACAAGAAGTGGACCCGCACCGGCGTGCAGGTCCGGGTGGACCGGGTGAAGCGGATCGGCACCGTCGAGCTGGTCAAGCGCAAGGGCGTCTGATCTTCCCGGAACGGTCCGGTCACCGCGCTGGACCAGTGGACCGAACCTGCCGATCTCATGCACGTGGGGGTATCTGAACAGCCATGATGGCGGCGGAGAGCGACGCCTCCTCCGCCGCCGGGCCGCTGACGTCCGATCGGAAGGACCTCCCGGAGACGTGTGGGCAGAACGTGCGTGCACCGTGGCCGATCTGTGGATGAAGCGTGGCCGACTCTCCGCCTATGGTCGATGACACGAGCCCGGGCACGTGACGGGTGTGACGGATGAGGTGAGCAGGATGCGGGCGACGGACGCACAGGGACAGGTCGTGGTGGAGCTCCACCGGGCCGCGCCGTGCCTCGCACGCCTCCGGTGGTTCGCCGGTGACCGCCTGGTCGGGGAACGCCGCTCCTGGGACGCCCGCGTGGTGCTCCCGGTGGAGCCGGGACCCGTGACCGTGGAGGTCGTCGACGACCGGGACGGCACCGATCCTCTCCGCCTCGCCTCCGTGCGGGTGCAGCTCGTCGTCACTGGGACGGACGACGAACCTGCACCCGTACCGGTCGAGCTCGCACGTGGCAGTCGGCTGGTCGGGCGGGTCACCGCCGCGGACGGCGGCCTCGTGCGGTTCGCCCGCGTCACGGCCCGGGCCTCGGACGGGCGCACCTTCGCGGTCCGCACCGACGGCCTCGGCCGCTACGTGCTCGGCGGGCTCCCCGCCGTCCCGCTGCTGGTGCGGGCCACGCACCGCACCGGTCGCTCGGTCTCCACGGCGCTGACCCCCGGGGTCGGCCGCCTGCACCTGCACGCCCCCGTGCTGACCCTGCCGCCGCTCGCCCCGGAGCCGACGGACACCCCGATCACGGCGGGCGGGGCCTTCCGCGGTCGCGTCCTCGCCGCCGGCGAGCAGGCCGACGGTGGACGGGGCGTCTGGGCGGCCCGCGTCGAGCTGCGTGACGCTGCCGGCGCCGTGCTCGCCCGGACCCGCACCGACGCCTCCGGCGCGTTCCGCGTGGGCGGTGACCTGCCGTCCTCCTCGGGCCTGGTGCTCACGGTCTCCTCCGGGCCCGTCCGCCCCGTCGCCGGCGCCCACCCCACCCGCACCACCGTCCGCGGCCTGTCCTGCGGCCCGGCCGAGGTCGTGGAGCTCGGCAGCCTGACGCTGCCCCGCACCGCCACCACCGAGCAGGACGCGGCGGCCGGCGGGCTGCTCCCCCGGGCCGCGGCCCTGCGGCTGCCGTCCGTCCGCGCCTGAGGCCCGCCCGCGGCCGGTCGCGGGGCCGAGGCGAGGTCCGCACCGGGCGCGTTCCGGTGGCGCCGCGGCCTCCGGCGGGCTTCAATGGGTCGCGATGCCTGACGAACGCACGTCCGCCGACGCGGACCACCCCGACCCCCGCCGCTGGTGGCCGCTGCCCGACGCGGAGGACCTGCGCGAACGCCTCGTGGACGCCTGGTCCGAGCCGCACCGCGGCTACCACGACCTGACCCACCTCGCCGAGGTGCTGGCCCGGCTCGAGGAGCTCGCCGTGGCGGGCGTGCCCTTCCCGGTGCTCCCGGTGGTGCTGGCCGCCTGGTTCCACGACGCCGTCTACGACGGTGAGCGGGACGCGGAGGAGCGCTCGGCCGTGTGGGCCGAGGTCGAGCTGCCGGAGGTCGTCGGCGAGGAGACCGCGGCCGAGGTCGCCCGCCTCGTCCGCCTCACCGAGACCCACACCCCCGAGGACGACGACGTCGCCGGCTGCGCGCTCTCCGACGCCGACCTCGCGATCCTCGCCGCGCCCGCCTGGCGCTACGAGGAGTACGTGCGCACCGTGCGCGCGGAGTACGCGCACCTCGACGACGCCACCTTCCACGCGGGCCGCGTGCACGTGCTCGAGCACCTCGCCGAGAAGCCCGCCCTCTTCCACACGCGCCCGGCGCGCGAGCAGTGGGAGGAGCAGGCGCGGGCCAACCTCGCCGCCGAGGTCGGCCGCCTGCGGGCGGCGCTGGAGGCGGACCAGGCAGCCGACCAGCCCACCGAGCAGCCCGCGTGACGCGCCTGGTGCTGCGCGGCGCCCGGTGGCCGGGCGACGTCGCGATCGAGGACGGCCTGATCACCGCCGTCGGCGACGTCCCCGCCCGTGAGGGGGACGAGGTGCTCGACTGCACCGGCGACGTGCTCACCCCCGGCCTGGTCAACACCCACCACCACCTCTACCAGTGGCTCACCCGCGGCTGGGCCGTGGACGAGACGCTGTTCGGCTGGCTGCGCACGCTCTACCCCGTCTGGGCCCGGATCACGCCCGAGGACGTCGGCGCCGCGGCCGCGCTCGGCCTGGCCGAGCTGGCGCTCACCGGCTGCACGACGGCCGCCGACCACCACTACGTCGTGCCCCACGGCGACGACTCCGTCTTCGACGCGATCGCCGACGCCGGGCGCCGCCTCGGCCTGCGCGTGCACGTGGCCCGCGGCTCGATGGACCTCGGCGAGTCCGACGGCGGCCTCCCGCCGGACAGCGTCGTGGAGGACCTCGACGCCATCCTCGCCTCCACGCAGGCGGTGCACGACCGGCTGCACGACGGCGACCGCGTGGTCGTCACCGTGGCGCCGTGCAGCCCGTTCTCGGTGACCACCGACCTGATGCGCGAGTCCGCGGCCCTGGCCCGCTCGCTGGGCCTGCGGCTGCACACGCACCTGGCCGAGACCCTCGACGAGGAGCGCGACTGCCTGGCCCGCTTCGGCAAGCGGCCCGTCGAGCTGCTCGAGGAGCTCGGGTGGGTGGACGACGACGTGTGGTTCGCCCACGGCATCCACTTCTCCGACGACGAGGTGGCCCGTCTCGGCGCCGCCCGCGCCGGGGTGGCGCACTGCCCCTCCTCCAACGCGCGGCTGGGCGCGGGCATGGCGCGCAGCGCGGACCTGCGCGCGGCCGGGGTGCACGTCGGCCTCGGGGTCGACGGCGTCGCCTCCAACGAGATCGGTGGGCTGGGCGTCGAGATGCGCACGGCCGTCCAGGTGGCCCGGCTGCGGGCCACCGACCCCACGGCCCTCAGCCTGCGCGACGCCCTCGACATGGCCACCCGCGGCGGAGCCGCGTGCCTGGGCCGCACCGACGTGGGCGCGCTGGAGCCGGGCCTGAAGGCCGACGTGGTGGTGTGGCCCGGCGACCACGTCGCCGACGTGCGCGACCCGCTGGCCGGCCTCGTCCTCGGCCCGGAGCCGCGGGCGCGGCACGTGCTGGTGGGTGGCGAGGCCGTGGTCACCGACGGGCACCTCGTGCACGCCGATCTGGACGCCCTGCGGGCCGACGTCGCCCGCCGGGCGCGACGGCTCTGGTCCTAGACCTCTCCGGTCCTGGACGCCCGCGCTCCCGGCCCCGAGCCGGGTGCCGGGTGCCGGTCAGGCCGACGCCAGCCCTCCCAGCGGCGCGACCTCCGTGCCGCTCTCCTCGCAGACCCAGACCGGGTCCGGCCCACCGAGGTCGGGCTCGACGTAGAGCGAGTGCTCCGGGTCGTCGGCGCAGCCGGGCAGGGTGCACAGCGGCCACCGGCCGCTGGTCTCGAACAGCTGGTCCTGCACGTCCTGCGCCACCAGCCCGGGCACGAACACCGCGCCCTCGGGCCAGGCGCCGACCCACTCCGCCCGCTCGGAGAGCGAGGCCTCCAGCAGCGAGACCGCCTCGGGGGTGGCCCGGGCGCGGGCGGTGAGGTCGGCCAGCACGAGGGCCCGGGCGGTCAGCAGCACGTCGTCCACGTCGGCCATCATGCCCACGCCCCGGGTGCAGCCCGTAGTCTGCGCGGGTGGCCCTGCTGATCGACCCGCCGAACGCGCCGGGCCACGGGCGGTTCTGGTCGCACCTGGTCAGCGACATCTCCTTCGAGGAGCTGCACGCGTTCGCCGCCGGCCTCGGCATCCCACGGCGCGGCTTCGACGGCGACCACTACGACGTGCCCGCCGAGCGCTACGACGCGGTGGTGGACGCCGGCGCGCGACCCGTGACCTCGCGCGAGCTGCTCGCCGCGCTCTACGCGGCGGGTCTGCGGCGCCCCAAGCGCGACCGGCGCGGGGGCTGACGCACGACGGCCCCGACGTCTCGGCGCCCATCGTGCCGCGGCGTGGGGAGCGTGACCGAGGCGGTCTGCGGCGGTGGTGGCGCGCCGGCCGTCGGGGCCGCGCGGGTGGAGCAGGTGGAACGTGCTGCTGGTGGTGCGGGTGACGCGGGTCAGGCGTCGGAGCCGAGCTGGACCCAGAGGGTGAAGCGGTCGGCCCGGTAGACCGAGCGCGAGACCTCCACGACCTTGTCGCCGCAGATCGCGCGGCGCGAGTGCCGCAGCACGGAGGTGAGCGGCTCGACCTCGAGGAGCTGGGCCTCCTCGGCGGTCGCCTTGTCGGCCTGGATCGAGTCCTCGGCCCACGTGGGGCGCAGGCCCCGGGCGTCGAGGGCGTCGTACAGGCTGGTCGGCATCCCGGACTGCAGGAAGCCCGGCAGGAGGATCTCGTTGAGGTAGGCGTCCTCGATGCACATCGGGACCCCGTCGGCCCGGCGCAGACGCCGCCAGTGGATGAGGGCGTCACCCTCGGTCAGCGACAGTGCTCGCGCGACGCCAGGCCCGGCCTGCTCTCGTCGGGCCAGCAACGTCTGGGACTCCGCCAGCATGCCGCGGCGGGTCATCTCCTCGGTGTACCCGGTGATGCGGGAGGCGGTCCGGCGGGGGCGCGCGACGAACGTGCCCCTCCCCGGGATGCGCTCCAGCAGCCCTTCGACGACGAGGGCGTCCATGGCTTGGCGCACGGTCATACGCGCAACCCCGAACTGCTGCACCAGCTCACGCTCGCTGGGTGCCGGCGAGCCGGGCGCGGAGCCCGACACGAGGTTGCGGACGTACTCCCGCACACGCACGTGCTTGAGCGCACGCCCGTCTGCCTCTAGTAGCTCGTCCACATCGTCGAGAGTAGGTGAAGGCTTGCCCGACGTCCGGGGAACAAAGTCATTGATCTCACGGGGCGGAGGATTGTCCCGCCGCCCCTCACTCGCTGGCAAGGGCGGTCAAGACATCCTGCCGGGCCGCCCGGCGGGCGGGCAGCACGGCCGCCAGCACACCCACCACGACCGCTGCCACGAGGAACGCGAGCAGCTGCCCGACGGGCACCGCGACCACCTCCAGGCCCTCCTCGCGCAGGGCGCGCATGAGCACCACGCCGAACACGGTGCCGAGGACGAAGCCCAGCAGCGCGCCCAGCACGGCGATCGCCACCGACTCCAGCGTGACCATCCGCCGCAGGCCGGCACGGCTGAGCCCGACGGCCCGCAGCATCCCGATCTCCCGGGTCCGCTCGACGACGCTGAGCGCCAGGGTGTTGACGATGCCCAGCACCGCGATGAGCAGGGCGAGGGCGAGCAGCGCGTAGACGATGAGCACGATCCGGTCGATCGGCTCGCGCTGCGCGGCCGCGAAGGCGTGCTGGTCGGCGACGGTGACGGTCGGCTGGTCGGCCAGCTCCTCGCTCAGGGCCGCACCCACGGCGGTCGGGTCCGCGCCGTCGGCGACGAGCACCACGAGCAGCCAGTCCTGCTGGAGCAGGCCCGCCGCGTCGTAGGTGCCGGTGCCGACCAGCACGTCCGCGAAGATCATCGGGTTGTCCTCCACCACGGCCGAGACCCGCCAGGTGGCCGGGCCCTCGGGGGTGACCACGTCGAGCGTGTCGCCCGCGGCGATGCCGCGCTCGTCGGCGAGGGCCTGCTGGACGACAGCCAGCCCGGGCGCCAGGTCCACCGCCCCGTCGAGCACCGTCAGCCGCAGGACGTCGGCGTCGTCGGCGTCCGTCGCCGCGACCGGCAGGTCCTCCCCCTCCTCCGTCCCCTCCTCCGTCCCCTCCTCCGTGCCCTCCTCCGTGCTCGCGGAGACAGGCGCCCAGGTGATCCGGTCGAGCCGCTCGCGCACCACCTCGCCCACGCCCTCGACGCCGGCGACCCGGCCGGCCAGGGAGGTCGAGAACGGCGCCCCGAAGGCGCTGCTGACGAGGTGGTCGCCGGGGAAGGTCTCGGCGATCGTGGCGTCCACCGACGCCTTGGCCGAGGCGCCCACGATGGCCAGCGTGCCGGCGACGGTGAGGCCGATCATCAGCGCCGAGGCGGTGCCCGCGGTGCGCCGCGGCTGGCGCAGCGTGTTGAGGGCGGCGAGCCGGCCGACGGTGCCCAGCGCCCGCTCGTAGGCGAGGCCGAGCGCGCGCAGCACCGGCCGGGCCAGCAGCGGGGCGGCCGCGGTGGTGCCGAGCAGCACCGCCAGCACGCCGAGCGCGAGCCACCACCAGTGCCCGGGCAGGTCCGGGCGCAGGCCGAGGGTGATCAGGCCGGCGCCCGCCGCGACGCCGACGACGCCCAGCACCCCGCGCCGGCGCAGCGAGCCCTCGGGCAGGGCCACGTCGTCGCGCAGCGCGGCCACCGGCGGGATGCGGGTGGTGCGCAGGGCCGGGAGCAGCGCCGCCGTCATCGTGACGAGCACGGCCACCGCGTAGGCGGCCGCCGGCGTCGTCCACGTGACCACCAGCGCCTGGCCGGAGAGGTCGAGGCCCAGCGCCGCGAAGAGCGCCTGCAGCGCCACGGCGGTGAGCAGGCCGAGGCCGAGGCCCACGGTGCCCCCGACGAGGCCCATCACCCCGGCCTCGACCAGCACCGAGCCGGTCACCTGCCGCCGGGAGGCACCCAGCGCACGCAGCAGCGCCAGCTCGCGCGAGCGCTGCGCGACCAGGATCGAGAAGGTGTTGACGATGAGGAACGCGCCGACCACCAGCGCGATGCCGGCGAAGACCAGCAGGAAGGTGGTGAGGAACGAGACCGCCCGCAGCAGGGCGCTCGCCGCGTCGGCGGCCGCCTCGTCGCCGGTGACGGCGCGCAGCCCGTCCGGCAGGACGGCGGCGACCTGCGCGGCCAGCTCGGCCTGGCTGGTGCCCGGGGCGGCGGTCACCCAGGCCGTCGTCCAGGCGTCGGCGCCGTCCAGGAAGAACCGCTGGGCCACCGCGGGCTCAACCCCCACGAAGCTCGCGCCGTTCATCGACCCGCCGCCGGGGAAGCCGTAGAGGCCGACCATGGTGGCGGTGAGCGTGGCGTCGTCGAAGGCCGAGACCAGTGGCACCTGGTCACCGATCTCGTAGCCGGCGCGGGCGGCCGTCACGTCGTCGACGACGATCTCACCGAGCCCGCGCGGCTCGCGCCCGGCCACGAGCACGAGGCCGGTGGTGCCGTTCGCGGCCGGGGCGTCGCCGGTGGTGCCGGCCAGGGCGGGCGGGCCGAACCCGCCGACCGGCTTGCCGTCGGTGCCGACGACGTAGACCCCGATCACGCGGATGCGGCCGTCGGCGCGCGCGGCACCGGGCAGGTCGGCGAGGTCCTCCACGAGCGACTGCGGCACCGCCGCCTCGGGTCGCCGGGGGCTGCCGCCGGCGACCGGCTCGACGACCACGTCGCCCACGGTGGCGTCGAAGAGCGTGGAGAAGCTGCGGTCCAGGGTCGCGGAGAAGACCAGGGTGCCGGTCACGAACGCCACCCCGAGGACGACGGCCAGCGTGCTCATCAGCAGCCGGACCTTGCGCCCCAGCAGGCTGCGCAGGGCGTAGCGGAGCATCCTCAGCCCTCGCCCGCGACGCGGCCCATGGCCTCCAGCACCGACTCGCGCGTGGGCTGCTCGAGCGTGTCGACCACGCGGCCGTCGGCCAGCAGCACGACGCGGTCGGTCCAGGCGGCCGCCACGGGGTCGTGGGTCACCATGACGACGGTCTGCCCCGCCTCGTCCACGGAGCGGCGCAGCAGGCCGAGCACCTCGGCGCCCGCGCGGGAGTCCAGGTTGCCGGTGGGCTCGTCGGCGAAGACGATCCGCGGCCGGCCGACCAGCGCCCGCGCGACCGCGACCCGCTGCTGCTGGCCGCCGGAGAGCTGCTGGGGCCGGTGGCCGAGCCGGTCGCGCAGGCCCACGGTCTCCACCACCCGGTCGAACCACGCGGGGTCCGGACGACGGCCCGCGATCGCCAGGGGCAGGGTGATGTTCTCCTCGGCGGTGAGCGTCGGGACGAGGTTGAAGGACTGGAACACGAAGCCGATCTCCTCGCGGCGCAGCCGGGTCAGCGCGTCGTCGCCCAGGCCCGCCAGCTCCGTCTCCCCGACCCGCACCGAGCCCGAGGTCGGGGTGTCCAGCGCCGCGCAGCAGTGCATGAGCGTCGACTTGCCCGAGCCGCTGGGCCCCATCACCGCCGTGAACCGGCCCGCCTCGAGGTCGAGGGTGACGCCGTCGAGCGCGTGCACCACCGAGTCGCCCTCGCGGTAGGTCTTGCGCAGGTCGCGGACGCGGGCGGCCGGTGCGGCGGTGCTCATGGCTCCATCCTCGGGGTCGGCGCGGGCTCGCGCGAGCGATTGCGGTCTCGGGGGCCCATCGGCACCCCGCCGTCCGGTCTGACCCCACCCTCCTCGACCAACGACCACCACCCACCGGGGCGGTCGGGTGCCGGCGTCCGCGCGCCTAGCCTCGAGGCATGCACGTCGAGCGCACCTTCACCGTCCAGCGCCCGTTCGAGGGCGTCTCCTCCTACCTGGCCGACTTCCGGTCCACGAACGACTGGGACCCGGGCACCGTCGAGACCACCCGCACCTCCGGCGACGGCGGCGTGGGCACCACGTACGCCAACACCTCGGAGTTCATGGGTCGCACCACGGAACTGACCTACACCGCCCAGGTCGTCGAGACGAGCCGGCTGCGCTTCGAGGGGCGCAACACGACCGCCACGACGCACGACGACCTGACGCTGACCCCCACCGGCACCGGCGGCACGCGCATCCGGTACCGGGCCGACTTCGACTTCGGCACGCTGCTCAACCTGGTCGCCCCTCTGGTGCTCAGGCGCAAGCTGGACGCCCTGGCCGACGAGACCGTGGAGCAGATGACGCGGGTGCTGGAGGAGAAGGTGCCCGCGGCCTGATCCTCAGAACACGTTGAGCGGCCGGTACTGCACCGAGATCCGCGGGCCGGCCGCCGCGGCCTTGGGCACCGCGTGCTCCCAGGTGCGCTGGCAGGAGCCGCCCATGACCACGAGGTCGCCGTGGCCGGTCTCCACGCTCACCGGGTCGCTGCCACCGTTGCGCGGCCTCAGGACGAGGCGTCGCGGGTCGCCCACGGAGACGATCGCGACCATCGTGTCCTGGGTGGAGCCCCGGCCGATCGTGTCGCCGTGCCAGGCGACGCTGTCGCGGCCGTCCCGGTAGTAGCAGCAGCCGGCGGTGCGGAAGTCCTCCCCCAGCTCCTCGCGGTAGTGCGCGCTGAGCGCCTCGCGGGCGTCGGTCAGCACGTCGTGCGGGAGGTCCTCGCCGATCATGTAGGTGTGCAGCAGCCGCGGCACGTCCACGACACGGTCGTACATCTGGCGCCGCTCGGCCCGCCACGGCACCCGCTCGACCAGGGCGGCGAACACCGCGTCCGGCTCGGGCAGCCACGAGCGCCGCACGTCGATCCAGGCCCCCTGGCCGAGCACGGTGCGCTCCGCGCCGGCCAGGGCGGCGACCATGGCGTCCACCCCGGTCTCGGAGCCGGCGAAGAGGGTGCTCTGGAAGTCCATGGGCCGACGATAGCCCACGGATCGAAACTGTGTTCGACGCTCGTGCCCGCGCGTCGGGGGACCAGCAGGGCCCCTCTCACACCCGCGGGGGTGGAACACGCGCGGCGCCGACGCGGCTGGATGGAGTCATGAGCAGCACCGAGAACCCGACAGACGCCCGCGCGAGCATCGGCCTCACCGGCCTGGCCGTCATGGGCAGCAACCTCGCCCGCAACATCGCCCGCAACGGCTACACCATCGCCGTGCACAACCGCACCACGAGCAAGATGACCGACATGGTCGAGGCGTACGCCGACGAGGCCCGCGAGGCCGGCGGCGAGCTCGTCGGCCGCGAGTCGCTGGAGGACTTCGTCGCCGCGATCGAGCGGCCCCGCACCGTGGTCGTCATGGTGAAGGCCGGCAGCCCCACCGACGCCGTCATCGACGAGCTGGCGCCGCTGCTGGAGGAGGGCGACATCGTCGTCGACGCAGGCAACGCGCACGTCGACGACACGATGCGGCGCCAGGCGGCCCTGAAGGAGCAGGGCCTGCACTTCGTCGGGATGGGCGTCTCCGGCGGCGAGGAGGGCGCGCTCAACGGCCCCTCGATCATGGTCGGCGGCTCCGAGCACGCCTACGAGAACCTCGGTCCGATCGTGGAGAAGATCGCCGCGCAGGTCGACGGCACGCCGTGCGCCACGCACGTGGGCCCCGACGGCGCCGGGCACTTCGTGAAGATGGTGCACAACGGCATCGAGTACGCCGACATGCAGCTCATCGCCGAGTCCTACGACCTGCTGCGGGCCCTCACCGACCGCACCCCGGCGCAGCTCGCCGAGGCCTTCAGCGACTGGAACGGGGGCGACCTGGAGTCGTTCCTGATCGAGATGACCGCCGACGTCCTGGCCCACACCGACCAGGCCACCGGCACGGCCTTCGTCGACGTCGTGGAGGACGCGGCGGAGCAGAAGGGCACCGGCCGCTGGACCGTGCAGACCGCGCTGGACCTCGGCGTGCCCGTGACCGGCATCGCCGAGGCGACCTTCGCCCGGTCACTGTCGGGCCACACCGACCAGCGCGCCGCCGCGCGCGAGCGCTTCGGCAGCGCCGTGCACGACGTGGAGGTCGACGTCGAGCAGTTCACCGACGACGTCCGCTCGGCCCTGTTCGCCTCCAAGGTCGTGGCGTACGCGCAGGGCTTCGACCAGATCCTCGCCGCCTCCGCTGAGAACGACTGGGACGTCGACCCCGGCACGATCGCCACGATCTGGCGGGGTGGCTGCATCATCCGCGCCCAGTTCCTCGACCGCATCCGCGAGGCGTACGAGGCCGAGCCGGGACTGAAGAGCCTGCTCCTGGCCCCCTACTTCGCGGACGCGGTGGAGGCCGGCGCGGCCGCGTGGCGGCGCGTGGTGGCGACGGCCGCGACCGCCGGCGTCCCCGTGCCCGCGTTCTCCTCCTCGCTCTCCTACTTCGACGCCCTGCGCCGCGACCGCCTGCCGGCGGCCCTCATCCAGGGGCTGCGCGACGACTTCGGCGCCCACACCTACCGCCGCGTCGACAAGGAGGGCTCCTTCCACACGCTCTGGGCGGGCGACCGCTCCGAGGTCGAGGCCTGACCCGGCCCACGGGCGCCAGCACCGGCCCGGGCCGTTCGACCCGCCGCCGTCCCACCCCCGCACCCATCCGGTGCGGGGGTGGCTTTTTCCCGCACGGAGGCGTTCCATGGTGACGACGGTCACAGTCTCGACAGCACTGCGGAGGACGCCATGGCCGATCTCCACCACCACCCCGCCAACCCGTTCGGTCGCACCGACGCGGGCACCGACGACCCGCCCCGCTACCGCCCCGGGCAGCACGGCACGCAGGCCGTGCCGCACGTGCGCGGCGAGCACCCGGCCGGCCCCACCACCGAGCCCACCCGCGGGTTCTCGACCGGCCCGGGCACCTGGCACGGCGAGCTCCCGCACGACCGCTCGCTGCTCCTGGACGACGGCCGCGGGCCGGGCGCGGGGGTCGTGATCCTCCTGCTCCTGCTGCTCGCCGCCGGGGTCGCCGGCACCGCGATCGCGCTGCTGGTCCTGGGGTGAGCCGCCGGCGGCACCGCCCCCACCGGCCCTACCGCCAGGTCCGATAACCGATTGCGCCGCAGGGGCGCTCGGGAGCGACGATGTGCCCATGACCGCTCCCCGGACGGGCAACGACGCCCGCCCCCGCCTGATCGACTTCTGGCACGACCTCCCGCGCGAGGGCAAGCTCCTGCTCTCGATCGTGGTGTTCCAGTTCCTCGGCACCGGCCTGGTGCTGCCGTTCCACATCGTCTACCTCGCCGAGGTGCGCGACTTCGGCTACGCCAACGCCGGTCTGCTGATCGCCCTCCAGCCCCTGGTCGGGCTGGTCGCGGCCGGCCCCGGCGGGTCGCTGATCGACCGCCTCGGCCCGCGCACGGTGATGGCCACCGCACTGGGCTGCCTCGTGGTCGGCGGCGTCGTCATCGCCTCGGCCAGCACCCTGCCGGTGGCCGCCCTGGGCCTGGGCCTCAACGGGCTGGCGTTCGGCATCGAGTGGCCGGCGGCGCAGTCGCTGGTCGCGTCCGTGGTGCCCTCGCGCATCCGGCACCGCTACTTCGGCATCAACTTCGCGCTGCTGAACCTGGGCATCGGCCTGGGCGGGATCGTCGGCGGTCTGTTCGTCGACGTCGAGCGGGTCATCACCTTCCAGGTCATCTACCTCGCCGACGCGGTCTCCTACCTGCCGGCGATCGTGCTGCTGCTCGGGCCGCTGCGCCACGTCGGCGGGCGGGTCGTGGCCGCCACCGCGGACGACGGCACCCCGGCCGCCCGGGTGGGCTACGTCGACGTCCTGCGCCGGCCGGGCGTGGCCTCGGTGATGGCGCTCGGCTTCCTGGCCTCCTTCGTCGGCTACTCCCAGCTCAACGCGGGCATGCAGGCCTTCGCCCGCGAGGTCGGCGAGGTGTCCACGCGCGGCCTCGGCCTCGCCTTCGCGGCCAACACCGCCGTCATCGTGCTGCTCCAGCTGGTGGTGCTCCAGCGGATCGAGGGACGCCGGCGGACCCGCGTCATCGCGGTCATGGGCGTGGTGTGGGCCGCCTCGTGGCTGCTGCTCGGCGCCACCGGGCTGGTGCCGGGCACCGCCGCGGCCACGGTCCTGCTGGCCGCTTGTGCGTCCGTCTTCGCCCTTGGCGAGACCCTCATGCAGCCGACGTTGCCGGCCCTGGTCAACGACCTGGCCACCGACGACACCCGCGGCAAGTTCAACGCGCTGAGCTCGATCTCCTTCCAGTCCGCGGCCATCATCAGCCCGCCGATCGCCGGCTTCCTCGTCGGCCACGGGCTCGGCACCGCCTACGTCGCGGTGCTCGTGGTGGGCTCGCTGGCGCTCGGCCTGGCGGCCGTCGGCCACCTGGAGAAGCGCATCGACCCGCGGGTCAACGGGATCGTCGCGGACGAGCCGACGCCCGCCCCCGGGGACGCCCACGCGGCCCCGACGCTGCCGGCCTCCGGGATCGTCTGAGGGGCCGGTCCAGACCGGTCCGAAAGGTGTCCGGTTGCTCCTGCTGACCTGCGTGGACGACTGTTCCCGCAGGTCCTCGGCGACCCCTCACCCGTTGGAGGGGGACCGGAGGGCCTACGGTTGACCGGCTCGTCAGCAACCCGAAAGGCCCCTGTGGAAGCACTGAGCAGCTGGTTCACCTACGTCTCGGCCAACATCGACTACATCTGGGAATCGACGCTCGCGCACGCGCGCATCAGCCTGATCGCAGTAGCCCTGGCGACCGTCTTCTCGATCACGCTCGGCGTGATCGTCCAGCGCCGACCTCTGGCCAGGACGATCGTGCTGACCGCGGCCGGCATCCTGCTGACGATCCCCTCGCTCGCCCTGTTCGCCCTGTTCATCCCGGTCTTCGGGATCGGCAACACACCGGCGATCGCGGCCCTGTACCTCTACGCGATCCTGCCCATCCTCCGGAACACGGTCACGGGTCTGGACTCGGTCAGCCCCGCTGTCGTCGAGTCCGCCCGGGGCATGGGGCTGAGCACGTGGCAGCAGCTGGTGAAGGTCCGGCTGCCCCTGGCCTGGCCGGTGATCATGACCGGCATCCGCGTCGCGACCCTGCTGACCGTGGGCATCACGGCCATCGCCGTCCTGGTCGGCGGTGACGGGCTGGGCACGTACGTGCAGTCCGCGCTGACCCGCAACGGCCTGCCGAACGCGACGGAGCAGCTGTACGTCGGCGTGGTCTTCACCGTCGCGCTCGGCCTCGTCCTCGACCTCGTCCTCGCAGTGGTCCAGCGGTTCACCACCGCCAAGGGCCTGCGCCTCTGACACCCCACCCCGACCAAGGAGCGACCTGATGAACGCACAGGCCAAGATCCACCTGGACCGGGTGGTGAAGAAGTACCCCGGCAGCAAGGTCCCCGCCGTCGAGGAGCTGACGCTGGACATCCCCGAGGGCGAGATCCTCGTCCTCGTCGGCCCGTCCGGCTGCGGCAAGTCCACGACGCTGCGCCTGATCAACCGCATGATCGAGCCCAGCGGCGGCCGCATCCTGCTCGACGGGGAGGACGTCACCAAGGCGAACCCCGACAAGCTGCGTCGCCGCATCGGCTACGTCATCCAGCAGGTCGGGCTCTTCCCGCACCACACGATCGCGGACAACATCGCGACGATCCCGAAGATGCTGAAGTGGGACAAGAAGCGGATCACCGAGCGGGTCGACTACCTGCTCGACACCGTGGGCCTCCCGCCGGAGCAGTACCGCGACCGCTACCCCCGCGAGCTGTCGGGCGGCCAGGCGCAGCGCGTCGGCGTCGCCCGCGCGCTGGGTGCCGACCCCGACATCATGCTGATGGACGAGCCGTTCGGCGCGATCGACCCCATCACCCGCGAGCGTCTCCAGAACGAGTTCCTGCGCCTGCAGGAGGAGATGCACAAGACCATCGTCTTCGTCACCCACGACATCGACGAGGCGATCAAGATGGGCGACCGGATCGCGATCCTGGGCGAGCGCAGCACCATCCGCCAGTACGACACCCCCGAGCGCATCCTCGCCTACCCGGTCGACGACTTCGTCAACGACTTCATCGGCAACGGCTCGACCATCAAGGGCCTGAACTTCCTGCAGGTCTCCTCCCTGCGCCTTTCGGACTACCCGGCCCTGCGCGAGTCGGAGTCCGCCGCCGCGGGCCTGAACCTGCTGCAGGAGAAGGGTCGCGACTGGCTCGTCGTCCTGGACGGCGAGGGTCGCCCCGTCCGCTGGGCCAGCCAGGAGCAGCTGGGCCAGGCCGGCACCGGCGACATGCGTGGCGTGGGCGTCGAGGTGGGCGACCACCTCAAGGACGAGAACACGCTGTTCGAGGCGCTCGAGCTCATGGTGCAGTCGGCTGCCGGCCGCACCTGCGTCGTGGACGACGCGGGCCAGTTCCAGGGCATCGTGGACATGGGCCACCTCAACAAGGCCATCCGCACGGCCCAGAGCGAGGCCCGTCGCCACTACGAGGAGCTGGAGGCGAACGCATGAGCCAGAGCGCACTCGCGCTGGGCAACACCTCGCGTCCGAAGAAGACCATCGACGGGTCACGCGGCGCCTACCTGATCGACCGCTACGGGCTGGTCGTCGCACCGTTCCTCATCGCTGCGCTCGCGCTCGTCCTGTTCCTGTACTACCAGAGCCTCGACGTGCCCAACGCGGTCACGCAGGTGCGCACGTCGCTGGACCCGGAGGAGCTGCGGGCCGAGACGCTGCGGCACATCGAGATCTCGTTCCTGGCCACGCTCCTGGTGCTCGTCGTCGCGATCCCGGCCGGCGTGCTCCTGACCCGGCCGCGGTTCCGGCGGCTCGCGCCGTTCGTCCTCGGCATCGCCAACGCGGGGCAGGCGCTCCCGGCCTACGGCCTGATCGTGATCGGGCTGACCATCTCCGGGCAGGGCGTGTTCTCCGTCGTCTGGACGCTCGCGCTGTTCGCCCTGCTGCCCGTGCTGCGCAACACCATGGTCGGGCTCCAGGCGGTCGACAAGAACGTGGTCGAGGCCGGCCGCGGCATGGGCATGACGAAGATGGCGATCCTGTTCAAGATCGAGCTTCCCCTGTCCATCCCGGTGATCCTGGCCGGCGTGCGCACCACCATCGTCATCACGATCGGCATGGCCGCGCTCGCCTTCCTCATCGGCGGTGGCGGCCTGGGCATCACCATCAGCACCGGGCTGAAGCTGGCGCAGGACTCCGTCCTGATCGTCGGCGCCGTGCTCGTCGCGATCGTCGCGCTGACCTTCGACTGGATCGCCGCCTGCGCGGAGCGTCTGCTCAAGCCCAAGGGCCTCTGAGAGGCCTCTACGGCCACCGAGAGCCGCCGCCCCACCCGGGGCGGCGGCTCTCGTCGTTCCGGACGACGTGGGCCCTCGGACTCGCGACGGGACGTCGTCCCTCCTCGACCAGCGGGGTGGGTGCCGCCCGTCCTCGACAGCGGTGGCGAGGCCAGGCTCCGGATGCAGCGACGCCGCCGACCCCCGCAGGGGCCGACGGCGTCGGAGCGGTGAGGCTCGGCGTCAGAGGATGCCGATCTCCTCGAGGTAGGACTCGGCCACGGCCTCGGCCGGGGTGCCGTTGTTGTCGACCTCGCCGTTGAGCTCGGCCATCTTCTCGTTGTCGAGCGGCTCGAGGATCGTGTCGGCGATCTCGTCGTAGGTCTCGGCGTTGGCCTCGTACAGGTCGTCGCTCATGGTGAAGGAGACGTTGTAGAGGATCATGACGCCCGGGTCGTCGACCAGCTCGAGGTTGAGCGAGTTGATGCGGCCGTCGGTGGTGAAGACCTCGCCGAAGTCGCAGTTGCCGTCAGCGGTCTCGGTGTAGATGAGGCCGGTGTCGAGGATCTGCTGCTGGCTCTTGGGCACGGTGTAGCCGGTGGCGTCCTCGAAGAGCACCAGGCCGTCGGGGCGGCTGGGGAACTCGGTCTCCATGCAGACGGTGGCGTCGGGGTTGGCCTCGAGGTAGTCGGCCATGCCCTGGAAGTCGAAGCCGCCCTCGGCCTCGGCCAGGTCACCGTTGGCGGCAAAACCGTAGGTGTCGTTGAACGGGGAGAGCCCGACCCACTTGATCCCGTTGTCGGCCAGGTCCTGCTCGGCGGTGACGTCGTAGAGCTCCTGCGGGTCCTGGCTGGGGTCCTCGTTGCCGAGGTGGACCGTCCAGCCGGTGCCGTTGTACTCGGGGTAGACGTCGATGTCGCCCGCGAGGAGGGCGTCGCGGTTGACGCTCGTGCCGCCCAGGTTGACCTGGTTGGTGACGTCGGCGCCGTACGCCTCGAGCGCCTGCGAGAACATCTCGCCGAGCAGGATGTTCTCGGTGAAGTCCTTCGAGCCGACGGTGACGGACACACCGGACAGGGCCTCGCCGTCGGCGGAGCCGCTGCCGGAGTCGCTGCCGCAGCCGGCGGCGACGAGGGCGAGGGCGGCGAGGCCGGCGGTGGCGCCGAGCAGCTTCTTCTGGTTGCGCATTCGGTATTTCCTTCAGTCGCGTGCAGGTCTGCCCGCGGAACACCGGTCCCCGAGAGACTGACCAGGACGAAGAAGAGCGACACCGCACACAGCACGAGAAACACACCGCAACAGCGCCACGGTCTCAGCGAATGTCGTGCCGACGCCGGTCATGCCTGGGTTCCGTGAGCACCGCTACGCTACCCGGCTTAACTCAGCCTGAGAGGGTGATGGACGGCCCCCGGCATAACGATGCCGCAAAGATCCTCCTGCCCGGGTCGGTCACCGTGGTGATCGACACACGGCCCGGGCCCGAGGTGGCGCCGCGCGGGTCCTCCCGTCCTGCCCCTGCGGGCGGACGGAACGGGACCCGTCCGCGCGAGCACCTGGCCGGCCCCTCGGCAACCAACCTGGTGCGTGTCTCGCCCAGATCCCCCGTCGGCGCGGCCAGTCTGCCCGGTCGCCGTCGGGCTGTCACGACGACGGCGAGGTTTCACCCGCAGGGGTTGCTCACCCGTCCAGACGGGCCCGCAGGAAGCGCACCGTGCGCGCCATCGAGTCCGTGAACTGCGGACCGAACGCGTGCTCCTCCCCCGCGTACTCCACCAGACGGCTGCGGACCCCGGCCCGCTCCAGCAGCCGCTGGGTGGTGCGCGACCAGCCGATCGGGCAGACGTCGTCGCTGGTGCCGTGGTGGATGAGCACCGGTACCTCGATCCGGTCGAAGTAGGTGCGGGGCGAGAGCTGACGGTAGGCCCGCGGCTCCTGCGCGGGCGTGCCGCCGACGGCCTGCGCCAGGGCGGCGGCGAAGTCGGGGCGCTCGGGCACCGTCCAGCGGGCGAGGTTGTCGGTGAGGTCGGAGCTGACCGGGGCGAAGACGACGGCGGCGTCGACCAGGTCCGGGTCCGCCACGATGGCGTTGTACGTGACGCCCCCGCCGGCCGAGCGCCCGAGGAAGGCGGTGCGGTCCTCGTCCACGACCGCCATCTTCTTCACCTCCTGCACGGCCCCGATGGCGTCCCGGGTCCAGGCCAGGCGGCTCTCCCAGCCCACCTTACCCACCGGGTCGGAGCCGGCGTAGCCGCCGTAGTCGGTGTGCAGCACCACGAAGCCGCGGGCGGCCAGGTACTCCTGCTCGCGGCTCAGCCCCTGGCCCAGGCTGTAGTACGAGGGCTCGATGTACCCGTGGTTGAGGACGACGGCCGGGAACGGCCCACGCCCGCGGGGCACCAGCAGCTCGCCGGAGACCGTCCGGTCCTCGACCCGGTAGGTCACCGCCCACGAGCGCCACGTGTCGGTGGAGGCCAGCGGCTGGGTGCGGGTCAGCCGCCCCGAGCGCACCCCGTCGCGCATGAGGGCCGGCAGGGACACCTTCCGCTCCACCCGGGGCAGGTCCTCGGCGGCCACGGTCTCGTCGGCGCTCGCCGACCCGGACCCGGACTCCGAGGGGCTCGCTGTCCGCGTCGGCGATCCTGACGACGTCGACGGCTCGGACGGGGCGGGCGCGCTGCTGCTCGCGGGCGCGGCCGCGCCGCCGGCGTCCTCCTGCGTGCCGCCCGTGCAGGCGGTGAGGACGAGCGCGAGCGCCGCCAGCGCGGCGGCGAGCGGTGTGCGGGTCATGCGGGCTCCTGACCGTGTCCCGGGGCGGGTGCTGCGTGGATCCTGCGTGGGGGCTGCTCGGGGGGGCCAGCCTGCCGGGTCGGGCAAGGCGTCCGCTCGCCGTGAGGGGTGAGCGGACGCCCCGCGCCGCGCGGCAGGCTGGTGGGCGTAAGCACCCCCGAGCCCAAGACCTGCGCGACCTGCGGCCGCACGATCGAGTGGCGCAAGAAGTGGGAGCGCAGCTGGGACGACGTGCGCTACTGCTCCACCGCCTGCCGCCGGCACAAGCCCGGGCCCACGGACGAGGCGCTCGAGCGGAGCATCACCGACCTGCTCGCCTCGCGCGCGGCCTCGTCGACGATCTGCCCCTCGGAGGCGGCGCGGGCGGTCGGCGGGGAGGACTGGCGCGACCTCATGGAGCCGGCGCGGCGTGCGGCGCGACGGCTGGTGGCGGCCGGACAGGTGGAGATCACCCAGGGCGGACGAGTCGTGGACCCCTCCACGGCCAAGGGCCCGATCCGCGTGCGCCGGGCCCGCTGAGACCGGCCTGCCGGGCTGGGGGCGGGTCAGACGAGCGCAGCGGCCGTCTCCAGGAACGGGCGGCCGACCGTGGGTGCGCCGAACCCGCTGACGTAGAGGCCGGTCGAGACCCGCTCGAGGTAGGCCCAGTCCCAGACGCGGCGCGCGTCCAGCCCGGTCGCGGTCGCGAGCAGCCCGCACCAGCCGCGCAGCCGGGCGCGGGCGTCGGCGCCCCGCAGGTGCGAGGACCAGTCGCGCACCGCGACGCCGAGGTCGTAGGCGGGGTCGCAGGCGAACCCGTCGGGGTCGACGAAGGCCCAGCCGGTGCCGCGTCCGTCCCGGGTGCGGAGCAGGTTGGAGGGGTGGGCGTCGCCGTGCACGGTGACGGTCGCACCGGTCCAGCCGGCCAGCCGCTCGGCCGCCGCGAGCGCCTCGCGCAGGGCCGCGGGATCGGTGACGCCGCCGAGCCGTGCGTCGGTCTCGCGCACCGCGCGGGCCAGCGACAGCGCCTTGTCCTCGCGCGGCCCCGTCGGGGGCGGCGGCACCTGCCACGCCTCGCGCAGGGTGCGGGCCAGCACGGTGAGCCGGTCCTCCACGGAGCCGCCCGTGGCGTCCAGGGACGGGCCGAGCCGCTCCAGCAGCAGCGCGTCGGCCCCGTCCGCCAGACCCAGGTCGGACGCCGGCACGTACGCGTGCAGCCGCGCGTACCCGCGCCCGTCCGCCGCACGCAGCACCCGGGCCTCTCCCCCCTCTCCGCCCTCTCCGCCGTCGCGCCCCTCCCCGAGCCCCTCCCCGAGCCCCGGCTCGGGCAGCCGCACCTTCAGCACCCGTTCCTGCTCGTCCCGGGTCGTGGCGGCCAGCACGTACGAGGCCGAGCCGCCGGGCAGCTGCCGGCCCCAGGCGACCTCCCAGCGCTGGGCCAGTGCGTCGAGGACGCCGGGCAGGGCCGCGTGCCACGCGGCGCCGGCCTCCCCCAGGTCGGCCACCCGGGCGCGCGTGAGCGGCTGGAGCCGTGGGGGTGCGCTCACCGCGGTGGCCCGTCGTCGTCCACACCCGTGGCCAGGTCCCCGCACTCGACCAGCACCGGCGGGTGCGCCCGCAGGTAGGGCCGTGCGCCGGCGTCCCCCGTCGCGACGTCCAGGACGCCGGCCCAGTGCTCGCGCCCCAGCAGCACGGGGTGGCCCGGGGTGCCGAGGAAGCTCGCCCGGGCCAGCGAGCCCGGGCCGCTGCACCGCAGCACCACGCGCGCGGCGACCTCGGCCCGGAGGTCGGGCAGGTCGACCAGGGCCACGAGGGCGGCCGCGACGTCGGTGCCCGCGAGCGCCTCGAGCCCGGCGCGCAGCGAGGCGGACTGGCCCTGCGCCCAGTCCTGCGCCACGACGACCCGCACGGCGTCGTCCGGCTCGAGCAGGTCCGCGGCCTCGGGCGCGGCGCCCAGCACCACCGTCACCGGGTCGCAGCCCGCGTCCCGCAGCAGGGCCACGGCACGGGTCAGCCACGGGCCGCCCTCGTCGGCGGCCAGCGCCTTGGGCCCACCGCGGCGGGTGCCGGCGCCCGCGGCGAGGACCAGGCCGGCCACGCGGCGGGCCGGTGCCGCGGCGCTCACGCCGTCGTCCCGAACGCCCGCTCGTACAGGCGCGTGCGCGCGGCGGTCTCCTCCCCGGAGAAGCCGCAGACCATGACCTGGGAGCCCGAGGCGGCCACCAGCACGTCCTCGTCGACCTCGAGGGCCAGGCCGTCGAGCAGGAGGTCGACGTCGTCGAGCACGTCGAGCCGCAGGGTGCCGGCCTCCTCGCCGGCCCAGGTGCGGTCGGTGACGACCGTGACGCTGCCGTCACCGGCGTCGGTGACCGTGCCCGACCAGGCTCCGTCGGCGAGCCGCAGCCGGGCCGCGGTCGGCACGGCGCAGCGGCCGCTGGCCGAGGCCGCGGTCAGCGTCACGACGGGGTACGCGGCCTCGTCCTGGCTCTCGCTGCCGTCCTCGCCCTCGTCGGTACCGGAGGAAGGGCTGCCGGACGGGCTGGTGGACGGGCTGGCCGAGGGGGCCGGCTCCGCCGTCGGGGTGCCCTGCGAGGCGCACCCGGAGGCGAGCACCAGCGCGCACAGGCCGGCGAGCAGGAGGGGTCGGGGGCGGTGCACCCGGCCAGTCTCACACGGGCCCCGTGACCGGCCCGGACATGCCGCACGGCCCCGGTCCACCGAAGGGACCGGGGCCGTGCGGGTGGTGCAGGTGCTACGAGGCAGGACTCAGAAGTCCATGCCGCCCATGCCACCGTCGCCGCCCGGCATGGGGGCGGCCTTCTCCGGCTTGTCGGCGACGACAGCCTCGGTGGTGAGGAAGAGCGCCGCGATGGAGGCGGCGTTCTGCAGGGCGCTGCGGGTCACCTTGGCGGGGTCGATGATGCCGGTGGCCAGCATCTCGACGTACTCGCCGGTGGCCGCGTTGAGGCCCTGGCCGGAGGGGAGGTTGCGCACCTTCTCCGACACGACGCCACCCTCGAGACCGGCGTTGATCGCGATCTGCTTGAGCGGGGCCTCGATGGCGACCTTGACGATGTTCGCGCCGGTGGCCTCGTCACCCGTGAGGTCCAGCTTCTCGAACGCGTTGGCGCCAGCCTGGACGAGGGCGACGCCACCGCCGGCGACGATGCCCTCCTCGACGGCAGCCTTCGCGTTGCGCACGGCGTCCTCGATGCGGTGCTTGCGCTCCTTGAGCTCGACCTCGGTGGCCGCGCCGACCTTGATGACGGCCACGCCGCCGGCCAGCTTGGCGAGGCGCTCCTGGAGCTTCTCGCGGTCGTAGTCGGAGTCGCTGTTCTCGATCTCGGCGCGGATCTGGTTGACCCGACCCTCGATCTGACCGGCGTCGCCGGAGCCCTCGACGATGGTGGTCTCGTCCTTGGTGATGACGACCTTGCGCGCGGTGCCGAGCAGCTCCATGCCGGCCGACTCGAGCTTGAGGCCGACCTCCTCGGAGATGACCTGGCCGCCGGTCAGGATCGCGATGTCCTGCAGCATGGCCTTGCGGCGGTCACCGAAGCCCGGGGCCTTGACGGCGACGGACTTGAAGGTGCCGCGGATCTTGTTGACGACCAGCGTGGACAGGGCCTCGCCGTCGACGTCCTCGGAGATGATCAGCAGCGGCTTGCCGGACTGCATGACCTTCTCGAGGATGGGGAGCAGGTCCTTGACGGAGCTGATCTTCTGGTTCGCGATGAGGATGTAGGGGTCGTCGAGGACGGCCTCCATGCGCTCCATGTCGGTCGCGAAGTAGGCGGAGATGTAGCCCTTGTCGAACCGCATGCCCTCGGTGAGCTCGAGGTCGATGCCGAAGGTGTTCGACTCCTCGACCGTGATCACGCCCTCCTTGCCGACCTTGTCCATCGCCTCGGCGATGGCGTCGCCGACGGTGGTGTCGCCACCGGCGGAGATGGTCGCGGTGGCCGCGATCTGCTCACGGGTCTCGATGTCGGTGGCCATGCCGAGCAGCTGCTCGGACACGGAGGCGACAGCCGCCTCGATGCCACGCTTGAGGCCCATCGGGTTCGCACCGGCGGCCACGTTGCGCAGGCCCTCGCGGACCATGGCCTGGGCCAGCACGGTGGCGGTGGTGGTGCCGTCGCCAGCGACGTCGTCCGTCTTCTTGGCGACCTCCTTGACGAGCTCGGCACCGATCTTCTCGTAGGGGTCCTCGAGCTCGATCTCCTTAGCGATGGACACACCATCGTTGGTGATCGTGGGGGCGCCCCACTTCTTCTCGAGCACGACGTTGCGGCCCTTGGGACCGAGGGTCACCTTCACCGCGTCAGCGAGCGTGTTCATGCCACGCTCGAGACCGCGGCGGGCCTCCTCGTCGAATGCAATCAGCTTCGGCATAACTCCTGCGATCCTTCGCATCTGAAGAGTCGGTGGACGAGCCGTGGCGCTGCCCGCGACGGACGACCGCTGCGGCCCGCCGGACCATTCCCGACGGCGCTGCGGCCTCAGCTCCCCGGCTCGGGGGTACTGTCACTCTCACAGAGAGAGTGCCAGCGTCATGTTTAGCACTCGACCCCCTCGAGTGCAAACGTCCTTGCCCTCTCACCGCCCCGTTCCCGCCCCGCTCCCGCCCCGCTCCCGCCCCGCTCCCGCCCCGCTCCCAGGGCCGGCGTCGGAGCCTCCGGCTAGCGTGCCTCGGGTGGACGAGCACCCCCTGGGCGACACCGCCGACCTCTGGGACGCCGAGGCCGACGCCTTCGACGAGCCCGCCGACCACGGCCTGCGCGACCCGACGGTCCGCGCCGCCTGGCGCGACCTGCTGCTGGGCCTCCTGCCACCGCCGCCGGGCCGGGTCGCCGACCTGGGCTGCGGCACGGCCACCCTCACCGACCTGCTGGCCCAGGCGGGCTTCGACGTCGACGGCGTGGACGTCTCCCCGCGGATGGTCGCGCTGGCGCAGGCCAAGACCGCGCAGCACCGGGGCGTCACGATCACCCGCGGCGACGCAGCCCGGCCGCCGCTGACCGACGGCACCTACGACGTGGTGCTGTGCCGGCACGTGCTGTGGGCGCTGCCGGAGCCGGTCGAGGTCCTGCGGCGCTGGGGCGGGCTGCTGCGGCCGGGCGGCCGGCTGGTGCTCGTCGAGGGACGCTGGGGCAACGGCGCCGGCCTGGCCGCGGAGGAGACGCAGGCGCTGCTGCGCGACGCGGGGCGCCGGCCCCGCCTCGTCCGCCTGCCCGAGGCGGTCTACTGGGGTCGGGAGATCAGCGACGACCGGTACGTGGTCGTCGGCTGAGGCTCAGCGACCGCCCCTGGGAGCCGCGTGGCCGAACGGCACGTCCTCGCGCTCGCCGAGTGCTGCCAGCAGCGAGGGCAGCATCGCCTCGGCCGTGCGCTTGTAGCCCAGCGGGCTGGGGTGGAAGCGGTCGAGGCTGAACATCTCGTCGGGGTTGGTGATGAAGAACGGCCCGACCACGTGCGCCAGGGAGACGGCGTGGGCGCCGGCGTGCAGCGCCGCGCGCTCCTGGGCCGCCGCCAGCTGGCGCGAGGCCCGCGAGCCCAGCGTCCGCAGCGGCTGCGGCACGGGGCGCAGCGCGCCCAGGTCGGGGCAGGTGCCGACGACCACGCCGGCGCCGAGCGCGCGCAGCCGGGTGACGGCGTCCTCGAGGTGGGCGGCGGAGTCCGCCACGGGCACCCGGTGGGTGACGTCGTTGCCGCCGACGACGATGACGGCGAGCTGCGGCCGGTAGTCGGGCGGGAGCGCGTCGAGCTGGGAGGCGAGCGCGGAGGACTCCGATCCGACGACCGCCGCGGTGCGCAGCCGCACCGCCCGGTGCAGCTGCTTGGCCAGGCCCTTGCTCAACCGCGCCCCCAGCGTCTCCTTGCGGACGTCGGCCCCCAGGCCGGCCGCGATGGAGTCGCCGAGCAGCAGCAGGTCCAGGGGGTCGCCGTAGCCGGCCTTCCACACCCGGTCGGCGTCGATCGCGTCCTCCCCCAGCGGCTTGCCGATGATCGCCCGGGCCTTCGCGGCCTGGGCGTGCAAGAGCTGGCGGAACGCGACCCCGAGAGCCCCGCCCACGGCGCCCACGGCCCCGGCGGTCACTCCCACGGCGATGAGACGACGACGCACGCCACCGGTCTACGCCGCCGCGCTGAACAACCGGTGAGCACCGGGTGGTCGGTGGAAGAAGGTCGTCCGCACCTGTCGATCGACGGCCTCCCCGGGCGTCACCCGGGTGACAGACTCGCGCCACACGGGCCGAGCACGAGCACGAGGAGCAGCCATGACCACGACCGAGTACGCCGTCCTGCTGACCGCCGACGAGTCGGCCTGGGAGACCGCGACCCCCGAGGAGCAGGCGGCGACCTTCGAGGTCCACTCCGCCTTCGCCGCCGCGCTGGAGGCGCGTGGCCACACCATCACCGGTGGCATGGAGCTGCACCCGGCCGCCACCGCCACGGTGCTCGCCCCCGACGGCGCCGGCGGCGTGCGCACCACCCAGGGCCCGTTCGCCGAGGCCGCCGAGCAGCTGGGCGGGCTGTACACGGTGGCGTCGGCCGACCTCGAGGACCTGCTGGAGGTCTGCCGCATGCTGGTGGCCACCGGCGCCACGATCGAGGTCCGCGCCGCGGTCGACCACGGCGGCCAGGCGTGAAGATCCTCGTCCTCCTGCACGAGGAGGACCCGGACGCCTGGCTGCGCGCCTCGGCGCAGGAGCGGCAGGCCGCCTTCGACCGGCACCGTGCGTTCGACGCCGCCGTCGAGGAGCGCGGGACGCTGCTCGCCGGCGCGGCCCTGGAGGAGACCGGACGCGCGCGGGTGCTGCACCCGGGGGCCGACGGCGCCCGGACGGTGACCGACGGGCCGTTCGCCGAGAGCACCGAGCAGCTCACCGGCATGTACCTGGTGGACCTGCCCAGCGTGGAGGTCGCCCTGGAGCTGGTGGCGCTGCTGCCCACCGGGTACCGCGTCGAGGTGCGCGGCTCGGTGCCGCTGGAGGACTACTGAGCCCCGACGAGCGCCTGGCCGCGGCGGTGCGGGAGGACTGGGGCCGGCTGCTCGCGTTGCTGGTCGCCCAGTACCGGCGGCTCGACCTCGCCGAGGACGGGCTGGCCGACGCCGTGGAGGCGGCCGCCCGCACCTGGCCGGTCGACGGCGCCCCGGCCAACCCGCCGGCGTGGCTGCTCACCGCGGCGCGCCGGCGGGTGCTGGACCGGCTGCGCGCCGAGGCGGTGCGCGCCCGGCACCAGCCGCTGCTCGAGGTCGAGGCCTCCCTCGTGGACGCGGTCGACCGGCTCGACCCCGCCGACCTGGTGGGCGACGACGCGCTGCCGGACGAGCGGCTCCGCCTCGTCCTGCTCTGCGCTCACCCGTCGCTGGCCCCAAAGCACGCCGCGGCGCTGACGCTGCGGATGGTGATGGGCGTGAGCACGGCCGAGGTCGCACGACTCTTCCTCGTGCCCGCCCCCACGATGGCCGCCCGGCTCACCCGCGCCCGCAAGCGGCTGGCCGGCGCCGGGTTCGCCGTGCCGGACGGCGACGCCCTGGCCGCGCGGGTCCTCCTGGTGGGCGAGGTCGCCTACCTCGCGTTCACGGCCGGGTACTCCCCCGGCACCGGCCCGGACGTGCTGCGCGCGGACGCCGCCGGGGAGGCGCTGCGACTCGTGCGCGTGGTGCGGGGGCTGCTGCCGTCGTCCTGCCCCGAGGACGTGCGCCGCGAGGTCGACGCCCTCCTCGCGCTGCTGCTCCTCCAGCACTCACGGCGCGACGCCCGGGTCGACGCGCACGGCGGCCTCGTGCTCCTCCCCGACCAGGACCGCGGCCGGTGGGACCACGCGGCGATCACCGAGGCGCTCGCCCTGCTGACCCCGCTGGCCACCGCGCCCGCGTCCCGGTGGCTGTGCGAGGCGCTGGTGGCGGCCGAGCACGCGATCGCGCCCACCTCCGCGGCCACCCGGTGGGACCGGGTCGTGGCCCGCTACGACGAGCTGGTCGGGCTGGGCGAGAGCCCCGTCGTCCGGCTCAACCGGGCCGTGGCCGTCGCCGAGGTGCACGGCCCGCACGCCGGCCTCGAGGCGCTGGCCGCGATCGACGCCGGCGGGCTGCCCGGGCACCGCCTGCCCGGCGTCCGCGCGGAGCTGCTCGCCCGCGCCGGCCGCACCCCCGACGCCCTGGCCGCCTTCGACGAGGCGATCGCGGCCTGCGAGAACGAGGCCGAGCTGGCCCACCTGCTGCGTCGTCGCGCCGAGACCTCCCGATGAGGCGTCTCCGCCACTAGTGCGCGACGAAGTGGTCCTGTTCTCGGCCGTCGGCGGTGCTTTTCGTCGCGCACTACTGGGAAGCACCGCGGGCCCCGACCCGAGGTGGGTGCGGGGCCCGCGGTGGCGGAGCGTGCGGGGGCTGGGTCAGGCGATGCCGGTGCCCACGAAGGCCGAGTAGGAGGCCTTGATGGTGGCGGCGGGGCCGACCTGGTCGGAGACGGCGTCGAGCGTCTTCAGGCCCATGCCGGTGTTGATGATGACGGTCTCGGCCTCGGGGTCGAGCTGGCCGGTCTGCACGAGCTTGCGGGTGACGGCCACGGTGGTGCCGCCGGCGGTCTCGGTGAAGACGCCCTCGGAGCGGGCGAGCAGCAGGATGCCCTCGCGGACCTCGTCGTCGGTCACGTCCTCGACGGCGCCGCCGGTCTCCCGGGCGATGTCGAGCACGTAGATGCCGTCGGCGGGGTTGCCGATGGCGAGGCTCTTGGCGATGGTGTCCGGCTTGACCGGGCGGATCGCGTCGACGCCGGCCTTGTAGGCGGTGGAGACGGGCGAGCAGCCGTTGGCCTGGGCGCCGAAGATCTTGTACGGCTTCTCCTCGACGAGGCCGAGCTTGATCAGCTCCTGGAAGGCCTTGTGCACCTTGGTCAGCTGCGAGCCGGAGGCGACGGGGATGACGACCTGGTCGGGCAGGCGCCAGCCGAGCTGCTCGGCGATCTCGTAGCCCAGCGTCTTGGAGCCCTCGGCGTAGAAGGGGCGCACGTTGACGTTGACGAACGCCCAGCCCTCCTCCTCGGCGGCGATCTCCTGCGCGAGCTTGTTGACGTCGTCGTAGTTGCCCTCGACGGCGACCAGCGAGTCGGTGTAGACGGCCGAGTTGACCTGCTTCGGCTTCTCCAGGTTGGAGGGGATGAAGACGACGGTCTTCATGCCGGCGCGGGCACCGGCGGCGGCCACGGCGTTGGCCAGGTTGCCGGTCGAGGGGCAGGCGAAGACCTTGGCGTCGAGCTCGCGGGCGGCCGAGAGGGCGCAGGCGACGACGCGGTCCTTGAAGGAGTTCGTGGGGTTGGTGGAGTCGTCCTTCACCCAGAGCTTCGAGATGCCCAGCGCGCGGCCGAGGTTGCCGGCCTCGAGCAGGCGGGTGAAGCCCGGCTCGGTGTTCGGGGACTCCTCGATGTCCGTGGGCACCGGGAGCAGCGCCTTGTAGCGCCAGATGTTGCGCGGGCCGCCCTCGATCTCCTCGCGGGTCACGGCCGGGAAGTCGTAGGCCACCTCGAGGGGGCCGAAACACTCGGGACAGGCGTAGGAGGGGCCGAGCTCGACCTCGTGGCCGCACTCGCGGCACAGGAGGGAGCGGGCGTTGCCGAAGGCACCCTCGCGGACGCCGGGGGCGGTACCGGGGCCGGTGGACACCTCGGTCGTCGTCTCGATGGACTCGATCGTGGACGCAGCGCTCATGAGTACCTCCTCCTCATCTTCCCCGAGCACGTCTCTCGTGCCGGGCCGGAATTAGCACCTTTTCCGCGATCCGTTCCTGACTGGCGTGCCAGGAGGCGGAGGTTCGCGGCGGTTGCCGGGACTTCAACGGGCCGTTCCCTCAGTCCCTCTCGATGAGAGCTGTGGCCACTGTACGTCCCGGAGTCTCGAATGGCGTACTCGAGTCCCAGGATGCGGTCGCGGCCAGGTGTCTGATCGCCCCGTGGCGGGGCGACCTGAGCCGAACCCGGGCCGACCGGGAGACCCGGGAGAACCGGGATAACCGGGCCCGATCAGGAGAACCGGGGCGGATCAGCGCTCGGCGGCGTCGTGCGCGAGCCGCGTGAGCAGGTCGACGACCCCGTCGGGGCCCTTGACCACGACGTCCGCGAGGGCGACCAGCGCCTGCTGCTCCGGCGAGGCGGAGGCGACCTTGAGCACCCGCAGCCCGTCCTCGGCCAGCACGTCGAGCTGCTTCATGGCCTCGACGTCGCCCAGGTCGTCCCCGGCGAACAGGAAGCCGCGCGCGCCGAGGCGCTGGGCGATCTCGGCCACGGCCATCCCCTTGTGCACCCCCGGGGCCCGGACCTCGACGACGTTGCGTCCCGGCTCCACGCCGAGGTCGTGCTCCTCGGCCAGCGCGGTCAGCGGGTCCAGCAGCCGCTCGAAGGCGGCCTCGGGCTCGGCCAGGCGGCGGGTGTGCACCGCGACGGCCAGGCCCTTCTCCTCGACGAAGGCGCCGTCGGCGTCCTTCTCCTCGAGCAGGTCGGGCAGGGCGTCGACGAACTCGCGCAGGCCCTCCGGCGGCTCCGGGGTGTCGATCTCGCGGTGGCCGCCACGCCAGCGCTCGTTGCCGTACTGCCCGAACAGGAACAGCTCGGTGCCGGCGGCGGCGAGCCGGTCGGCCAGCGCGTCGAGGTCGCCGAGGCCGATCACCTGCTCGGCGGGGCGACCGGTGATGATCGCGACGCCCGCCACGTGGGGGGCGAGCGTGGCCAGGGCCTCGTGGGCGTCGGGGTGGATGCCGGCGGAGGTGGGGTCGTCCACGATGGGCGCCAGCGTGCCGTCGAAGTCGAGGCCCACGACCGTGCCGTCCAGCACGGTCAGCAGGTCGCTCCAGCGACGCTCGGCGTCGGCGTTCGTGAACTCCATGTCGAACAGGGTCACACGAGCCGCGCCCGCGCGCGTCCCCTGATCAGCAGATGGGCCGCGGCCCCCGCTCCCCCGCGGCGTGGCGTGTGGGCGGGGTCTCACCGCCCCGCCGGGCTCAGTCCAGCTCGCCGGTGAGGATGACGGTGAGGCGGTCCATCTTCATCGGGTCCGAGGCGGTGACGACCCGGTCGATGCCGAGGTCGCGCGCCAGCAGCTTCGCCTCCCGCTCGAGCCGGGCCGGGTAGTACACGGTGTTGGCCGGGATGGTGCCGTACCAGTTGTCGGCCCCGACGACGTTCCAGCCGACGTCGGTGGCCGAGGTGGCGACCTCGCCGGCCAGGCCGCTGATGGAGGAGTTGTTGTAGACCTCGACGTAGGTCTTGGACCGGTTGACCGGCTTGCGCGTCCTCGTCGCGCTCGGCTCCTCGGACGGCTCGGCGGTCTCGCTCTCCTCACCCGCACCGGCGGAGGACCCGTCGGTGGCCGAGGCGGACGGGTCGGCGGTCGCCGAGGTGGAGGCGTCGGAGGCGGTGGTGATCTCCCGCTCCGCCTCGTCCGAGCCGCTGGTGGTCACCCACGCGACGCCGGCGAGCACCAGGGCGGCGAGGGAGAGCAGCAGGACGGGGGTGGGGAGCACCGCACCGCGGTCCGGCGCCTCGGGGCTGCGCGGACCCACGATCAGATCTCGAAGCCGAGGCGGCGGGCGGAGCGCTGGCGCTGCCGCGCGGCGCGCATGCGGCGGAGCCGGCGCACGAGCAGCGGGTCGGCCTCGAGGGCCTCCGGCCGGTCGATGAGCGCGTTGAGCACCTGGTAGTAGCGCGTGGAGCTCATGCCGAACTTCTCGCGCACGGCCGTCTCCTTGGCACCGGCGTACTTCCACCAGAGCCGCTCGAACTCGAGGATCTCGAGGTCGCGCGCGCTCAGGCCCGAGGCGTCCCCGGCGACCTGTGCGTCGTCCCGCTGAGGCTCCATGCGTCCCTTGCTCCCCTGCTGGTGCTGGTGTGACTGGCGATGCTCACGATGCTGGTGAGAGACCTGTGAAAGCCTCTCTCACCTGCACGTCCACGGTAGCGCAACCGAACTACACACCTGTGATTCCTCGGACGACGGCGTGGGGACGTGTCGCTGCGCCCACCACGGTCCCAGGCCCGCCGACGGGGCCGCAGGTCGCCCTGCGGCGAGGCCGCCCCGCACGTGAGCCGGACCGCGCCGGCACCGGCAGCGGCGGGCCGGTGGCAGGGTGTGCGTCATGGACGCCCGCACCGCACCCACCGCCACCGACCCGCTGCGCTGGGGGTTCCTGGCCACCGGCACCATCGCCCGCAACGTCGCCCGCGACCTCGCCCTCCTGCCCGAGCACCGGATCGTGGCGGTCGGCTCGCGCAGCACGGGCTCGGCCGAGGCCTTCGCCGAGGCGCACGCCCCGGGCGCCACGCCCCACGGCTCCTACGCCGACCTCGTGGCCGACCCGGAGGTCGAGGTCGTCTACGTCGCCTCCCCGCACTCGATGCACCTCGAGCACGTGCGGATGGCGCTGGAGGCCGGCAAGCACGTCCTGTGCGAGAAGCCCGTCGCGCTGCGCGAGGCCGACGCCGCCGCCATGGTCGCGCTGGCCCGCGAGAAGGACCTGTTCTTCATGGAGGCCATGTGGACGGCCTGCCACCCGGTGATCCGGGCCGTGCTCGCGGAGGTCTCCTCCGGCGCGCTGGGCACCCCGCGGCGGCTGCGCGCCGGCCTGGGCTTCGTCGTCCACGCCGGCCCCGAGAGCCGCCTCGTCGACCCCGCGCTCGGCGCCAGCGCCTGGCTCGACATGGGCATCTACCCGCTCACGCTGGCCACGCTGATGCTCGGCGAGCCCGCGTCGATGGCGGCGGTCGCCGACCTCTCCGAGGGCGGGGTCGACCTCGACATGGCCGTCTCCGGCCGGCACACCAGCGGCGCGCTGTCACTGATGTCGGCCTCCATGACGTCCTTCTGCGACGGCGGCGCCGTGCTCGAGACCGACACCGGCCGCGTCACCTTCGACGGCTACTTCCACCACCCCGAGCACGCCTGGTTCCACGAGGTCGACGTCGAGGCCTCCCACGGCGACCTGCTCGTCGAGGCCGCACCCCGCGAGATCGTGCCCGCCGAGCCGGTGCTCGGGCAGGGCTACTGCCACGAGCTGGTCGAGGTCGCCCGCTGCCTGGCCGCCGGGGCCCGCGAGAGCAGCCTGGTGCCGCACGCGCAGACCCTCACGATCATGCGGATGCTGGACGAGGTGCGCGCCCAGACGGGAGTCACCTTCCCCGACGACCCCTCCTGACGCGCCCTGACGGGCCGGGCCTCGATCCGTCGTCCGACACCCGGCCGGGCGACACGTCGGCGACACGCGTCTGACTAGGGTGGAGGCGTGTTCGACCTCGTGATCGTGGCCAACCGACTGCCCGTCGACCGGATCAAGCTGCCGGACGGGAGCAACGGCTGGCGCACGTCCCCGGGCGGCCTGGTGACCGCCATCGAGCCCGTCATGCGCAGCAACCACGGCGTGTGGATCGGCTGGCCCGGCGGCACGGACGGCGACGAGGAGCTGTTCTCCGCCGACGGCCTCGACCTCGCGCCGATGTCGATGAGCGCCGAGGAGATCGAGCTCTTCTACGAGGGCTTCTCCAACGGCTGCCTGTGGCCGCTCTACCACGACGTCGTCGTGAAGCCGGAGTTCCACCGCGAGTGGTGGGACTCCTACGTCTCGGTCAACCGCCGCTTCGCCGAGAAGGCCGCGTCGCTGGCCGCCGAGGGCGCGACGGTGTGGGTGCAGGACTACCAGCTGCAGCTGGTGCCGCAGATGCTCCGCGACCTGCGTCCCGACCTGCGCATCGGCTTCTACCTGCACATCCCGTTCCCGCCGGCCGAGCTGTTCCAGCAGCTGCCGTGGCGCCGCCAGATCCTCGAGGGCCTGCTGGGTGCCGACCTGGTCGGCTTCCAGCTGCCGGGCGCGGCCCAGAACTTCGTCCGCCTCGTGCGCCAGCGCGTGGGCCACAAGACGCACCGCGACCTCGTCTACCTGCCCGACGGCCGCACCGTCCGCGCCGCCGCCTTCCCGATCTCCATCGACGCCAAGGGCTTCGAGGACATGGCCCGCGACCCCGAGGTCGAGTCCCGGGCGGAGGAGATCCGCGAGGCGCTGGGCAGCCCGCGCACCGTCTTCCTCGGCGTCGACCGGCTCGACTACACCAAGGGGATCTTCGCCCGCCTGCGCGCCTTCTCCGAGGTGATGAAGGAGGGGCACTTCGGCGTCGAGGACGCCGTGTTCGTCCAGGTCGCGGTGCCCTCGCGCGAGCAGGTCGAGGAGTACCGCATCCTGCGCGACGAGATCGAGCGGCTGGTGGGCCGGATCAACGGCGACCTCGGCGAGATCGGGCGCCCGGCCATCCACTACCTGCACTCCTCCTACCCGCGCGCCGAGATGGCCGCGCTGTACCGGATGGCCGACATCATGGTCGTGACCCCGTACCGCGACGGCATGAACCTGGTCGCCAAGGAGTACGTCGCCACCCGCTTCGAGAACGACGGCGCGCTGGTGCTCTCGGAGTTCGCCGGCGCCGCCGAGGAGCTGCGCCAGGCCTACCTGGTGAACCCGCACGACATCAACGGCATGAAGCAGGCGCTGCGCGACGCCTACGACGCCTCCCCGAAGGAGTCGTCGAAGCGGATGAAGGCGATGCGCAAGACGGTCACCCAGAACGACGTCAAGGCGTGGGCGGACTCCTTCCTGCTCGCCCTCTCCCAGGTCGGCACCCACGAGAAGGAGCCGCGCCCGACCGCCTGACGGGTACGTTGCCGAGTCATGGACCTGCTGCCCAGCCTCGGCCAGCTCAGCACCGCGGCCACCACCCTCGGCCGGCTGGCCGTGCGCCGCGGCCTCGCGGACCTCACCCCGCAGCCCGCCACGGTGCTCCTCGGCACGGACGACGGCGGCGTGCTGGTCCGGCACGACGGCGCGAGCCCCACGGGGCCGGCCGCCGGGGGCGCCCCGGTGGTGCTGGTGGGCCCTCCCGCCGCCCCCGGCCGCGTCTACGACCTGCGCCGCGGCTGCTCGCTGGTCGAGCACCTGCTGGGCACCGGTCGCACCACGTTCCTCGTGGAGCTGCCCGAGCCGCTGGACCCCCGCGTCGACCTGCTCGAGCGGCTGCCCGCCGTGGCCGCGTGCGTCCGGGCCGCAGCGCGGGCCTCGGGCATCGGCACGGTGCACCTCCTGGGCTGGGGGCTGGGCGGTGCGCTGGGCGTGCTGGCCGCCGCGTCGCAGGACCTGCCGCTGGCCTCCCTCACCACGCTCGGCACGCCCTGGTCGCTGGACGCCGTGCCGCTCTCGGTGCCCGCGCGTCCACTGCTGGACTCCTCCGCGGGCGCCGTGCGGCTCGGCTGGCGGGTCACCACCGGGGTCGGCTCGGCCGTGCCGGGCGCCCGGGCGGCCCTCGAGAGCCGGCTGGTGGACACGGTGGTCGGCGCCCCGCTGACCGCCGCCAGCCGCCTGGACGACCCCACCTACCTGGCGCAGCTGGAGGCGGTCGAGGCGCTGCGACGCGACGCCTCGGCAAGCATCGCGCGCGCCGGGCTCGCGGAGCACGAGTACGCCGGTCGCACCTACGGCCAGGCCTACCACCGACTGCTGGGGCCGCTGGTGCGCGAGGGCGACACCACGGTCTCGCCGGCCACCGTGCGCGTGCCGACCCTGGCGGTGGCCGGTGCCACCGACGCGATCGTGTCGCCCGAGGCCGTCCGCTCGCTGGTCGACGCCCTCACCGGAGCCCCCGAGGCGCGGTGGGAGATCGTGCCCGGTGGGCACCTCGGACAGCTGACGGGGCGGGGTGCCGCGACCGGCACGTGGCCGGTCCTCGACGAGTGGTTCGCCGCGCACGACGCGGCGACGCCGCCGGCGTCCGGGCGTGCGCGGGGTCGGCGCCCGAGGGCGGCCACCACGAAGAAGGCCGCCAAGAAGACGACCACGAAGACGACCACGAAGGCGACGGCCTCCGCGTCGGCCGACCGGATCGGCTCGAACCCGACGCGGCGCTACTCCTCGTCCTCCTCCCGCGACCTGGCGCCCGGCTCCCGCGACTGAGGCCGGCGCGGCCCTCGGTAGGTTCGGCGCATGAGCGCGCTGACGGGGCTGGTGGACAAGGGCCTGATGGCCGAGGACTGGGCGCGGGCGCTGGCACCGGTGGAGCCGCAGGTGGCCGCGATGGGCCGCTTCCTGCGCGAGGAGCTGGCCGCGGGGCGGCACTACCTGCCGGCCGGGGAGAACGTGTTCCGGGCGTTCCGGGCGCCGCTGGCCGGGGTGAAGGTGCTGGTCGTGGGGCAGGACCCCTACCCCACGCCGGGGCACCCGATCGGCCTGTCGTTCGCGGTGGACCGCGACGTGTGGCCGCTGCCGCGCAGCCTGGTGAACATCTACTCCGAGCTCAAGGACGACCTGGGCGTCGAGGTGCCCCGCAACGGCGACCTGACCCCGTGGACCGAGGCCGGCGTCATGCTGCTGAACCGATGCCTCACGGTCGAGCCCGGGCAGCCGGCCTCGCACCGGCGCAAGGGCTGGGAGGCGATCACCCAGCGTGCGATCGAGGCGCTGGTCGAGCGCGGCGGGCCGCTGGCGGCGATCCTCTGGGGGCGGGACGCGCAGTCGCTGGAGCCGATGCTGGCCGGCACGCCCTGCGTGCGCTCGGCCCACCCGTCCCCGCTCTCGGCCTCGCGCGGGTTCTTCGGCTCGCGACCGTTCTCGAAGGTGAACCAGATGCTGACGGACGCCGGCGGCGAGCCCGTCGACTGGCGGCTGCCGCTGGACCACGCGGCCGGCTGAGGCACTGCTGCTCTTCGATGGCTGGACTACCTGACTCGTCAGGGATTAAAGTTGAACCATCAACGAGTTGAGGTGGACATGACTTCGCAGACGATCGACCCGCAGACCGCCCCCGAGCGCCGCATGCCGGCCCTCTTCATCGGCCACGGCGCTCCGCCGCTGCTGGACGACCCGGTGTGGAGCGCCCAGCTCAAGGCCTGGGCGCGGGACCTCCCCCGCCCCAAGGCGATCCTGATCGTGAGCGCCCACTGGGAGTCCGCGCCGCTGACCCTCTCGGCCAGCAACGTGCCGCTGATCTACGACTTCGGCGGCTTCGACCCCAAGTACTTCCGCGAGCAGTACGCGACGCCGGACGCCTCGGTGCTCGCCTACCAGGTGGCCGCGATGATGGCCGACAACGAGACGGTGCACCAGCACCGCTCGCGCGGCCTCGACCACGGCGCCTGGGTGCCCCTGAAGCTGATGTACCCCGAGGCCGACATCCCGGTGCTGCAGATGTCGCTGCCCACCCACGACCCCGAGCGGCTGCTCAAGATCGGCGAGCGGCTGCGTCCGCTGCGCGACGAGGGCGTCCTCATCGTCGGCTCCGGCTTCCTCACCCACGGCCTGCCGTTCCTGCGCGACTTCCGCATCGAGGCCAAGGCCCCGGGCTGGTCGAAGGAGTTCGACTCCTGGGCCGGCGAGGCGATGGCCCAGGGCGACGTGGACGAGCTTGCCCGGTTCAAGGACGTGGCGCCCGGCATGCCCTACGCCCACCCCACGGTCGAGCACTACTCGCCGCTGTTCGTCACCCTGGGCGCGGCCTCGGACGCCGGCACGCCCGGCGAGCAGGTCATCGGCTCGACCGGGGAGTTCTGGATGGGGCTGTCCAAGCGGTCGCTGCAGGTCGCCTGAGCCCCTCCTGCGCCGGCGGCGTCAGCCGACCGTGATCTCGTCCAGCTCGACGAGGTCGGCGGCGGTCGGCTCCCAGCGCAGCGCGGCCGCGTTGGCCCGCACCTGCTCGCCCGAGGTGGCCCCGGAGATCACCGAGGCCACGGCGGGCTGCGCGGCCAGGCCGGCGACGGCGACGTCCAGGACGCTCACGTCGCGGGCGGCGGCGAAGGCCTCGAGGGCCTCGATCCGGTCCCACGGGGCCTCGCCGAGCCAGCCGGCGCGGTCGGGCTCGGCGGCGGCGCGGCTGCCGGCGGGGGCGGCCTCGCCCCGGCGGTACTTGCCGGTGAGCAGCCCGCGCTCGAGCGGGAAGAACGGCAGCAGGCCGAGGCCGTGGTGCTCGCAGGCCGGGACGACCTCGGCCTCGACGGTGCGGTCGAGCAGCGAGTACTGGTTCTGCACCGACACGAAGGGCTCCAGCCCGCCGGAGCGGGCCGTCCACGCCGCGTCCGAGACCTGCCAGCCCGCGGCGTTGGAGATGCCGAGGTAGCCGACTTTGCCCTCGTGGACGAGGTCGGTGAGCACCGAGAGGGTCTCCTCGATCGGGGTCACCGGGTCGGGCCGGTGCAGCTGGTAGAGGTCGATGTGGTCGGTGCGCAGCCGGCGCAGGCTGGCCTCGACCGCCCGGCGCACGTAGCGCCGCGACCCGCGGACGCCGTGGTCCTCGCCGTTGGCGCCCTGCATGTCCATGCCGAACTTGGTGGCCAGCACGAAGTCGTCGCGGCGGCCCTGGAGCGCCTGGCCGAGCAGCTCCTCGGAGCCGCCGGGCGGGTTGCCGTAGATGTCGGCGGTGTCGAGCAGGGTGACGCCGACGTCGGTGGCGGCGTCGAGGATGCCGCGGACGCCGTCGAGGTCGACGCGTCGGCTGAACGCGTTGCAGCCGATGCCGACCGCGCTCACCATCAGGCCGGAGTCGCCCAGCGGGCGGTAGGTCATGTCGCTCACGTGCCGAACCTACGCCGCCCCGCTCGGGCGCCGGCTCATGCGCCAGGATGGGCGGGTGCGCATCCTGTCCGTCCAGTCCTCGGTGGCCTACGGCCACGTCGGCAACTCCGCCGCCGTCTTCCCCCTCCAGCGGCTGGGGCACGAGGTGTGGCCCGTGCTCACGGTGCACTTCTCCAACCACACCGGCTACGGCGCCTGGCGCGGTCCGGTGCTGCCGGCCGAGGACGTGGCCGAGGTGATCGCCGGCATCGAGGACCGCGGCGTCCTGGGCACGGCGGACGCGGTGCTCACCGGCTACCAGGGCAACCAGGGCGTGGGCGCGGTGATCCTCGAGACCGTCGCCAAGGTCAAGGCGCTCAACCCCGATGCCGTCTACTGCTGCGACCCGGTGATGGGCGACGTGGGCCGTGGCATGTTCGTGCTCCCGGGCATCCCCGAGTACCTGCGTGACGAGGTCGTGCCGGCCGCCGACCTGCTCACCCCCAACCACTTCGAGCTGGACTTCCTCGCCGGCGCCACCACCTGCGACGGCGTGGGCACCCGCGCCGCGCTGCTGGACGCGGTCGACGCCGTCCGGGCCCGCGGGCCCCGCACCGTCCTGGTCACCTCGGTGCTCACGCAGGAGACCGCCCCCGGCACGCTGGACGTCGTCGCGGTCGACGACTCCGGCGCCTGGCTGGTCTCGACCCCGCAGCTGCCCATCACCCCCAACGGGTGCGGCGACGTCACGGCCGCGCTGTTCCTGGCCCACTGGCACTCGACCCGCTCTGTCGCCCGCGCCGTCGAGCTCACCACTGCCGCGGTCGCGTCCGTCCTGGACGCCACCCTCGCCGCCGGCACCCGCGAGATCCAGCTCGTCGCCGCCCAGGACGCCCTCGCCTCCCCCTCCCCCGTCCCCGCGGCCACCCGCCTGCGGTAGCGGCCGATAGTGCGCGACGAAAAGCACCGGTTTTGGTCCCCAAGGCAGCCACTTCGTCGCGCACTATCGGCCACTCACGCCGCACGCCGGTAGCCCAGGAACCGCTGCTGCTGGGACGCTGTGAGCGCTCGTCGTTCCTCGACGGTGCTGGTGCTCGTCCACCCCGGCGGAGGGGTCACGGTCCACTCACGCCGAACCCCTGACCGGATCGCCCGCGCGTACGCAGCGCCCAGACGCCCAACGATCGGGCCACGCGCCGCCAGGTCTCCCGCCACGAAGGTCTCGACCTCGAGCCCGAGCGAGCGCATCCGGGCCAGGCGCGCCAGGTCGCCGGCACGCCGGCCGCGGTCCAGGTGGGAATCGCCGTCGTACTCGCCGGCCACGCCGGCATCCAGGTCCAGGAGGTCGGGCGTGGCGACGTGCCGCCCGGCGCGGTCGAAGACCGGACGGTTGGTGACCAGGCGCGCCGACGGACGGGCGTCCAGCCAACGCAGGCGGAGGCGTGTCTCCTGGGGAGACCACGAGTTCTCGTCCGAGACGAGCAGGGCCTGACGTGCCTGCTCGATGCCGGTCCAGCTCGGGTGGAGTGCACACCAGAGCACGAGGTCGTCCAGCGTGACCAGGTCCGCTGCCAGCGCCATGTCGACCAGCACGACGGCCTCGGTCAGGGTCGCGGCGTAGCGAGCCGCCCAGCCCACGGCGCGGTCCGGCGTGTGCACGGGGATGCCATCGAGGATGGTGGTCGCCCCCTCGTCCATCCGCTCACGGGTCACGCACATCCCAGGCTGGGGCCGGACGGACATCCGTGCGAGCGCCACCGGGACGTCGAGCCATGCTCCGTCCGCCGAGGTCCCGGTGAACCAGCGACCTCCACCGTGCCAGCGCAGTGCTGCCCAGCCCGTCAGGCCGGCGCCCCGTCCGGGCAGCCGTACGCCCACCTCGAGTATCCGTTGGTCCACCGTCACCGGTACCTCGGCGGGCACGTACAGCCCGTGCCCGGACCGCCGCCACCCGCGTCCCCGGGCCTGTCCGCGGGTCGGACCGTTCTTGCCGGCAGGGTCGACCGGAACGGGGGCGACCAGCCCCCGCTCGCTCCCCGGCGCTGCACCGTCCTGTGACATGCAGGAGTCATGCCCCGTGGTGGGCCGTCGTCGGTGTTCGTCCACAGGCCAGGCGGGAGCTGCCGATAGTGCGCGACGAAAAGCACCACGAACGGCCGGGAACACAGCCATTTCGTCGCGCACTATCGGCAGGGGTGGAGCCGGTGACAGGAGTCGAACCCGCGACATCCTTATTACAAGTAATTGAGGACCCTCGCTCACACAACCGAGAAACCTCCTCTGATCAGGCCCAATGCCGGCACTGTCATCTATAGTGCGCATAGAGATGGCTAACACGATGGCTTACATTTCGGGGGTCCCGCAGTGAGCAAGGAACGACGCCAGGGCTACGGCGAGGGCGGCCTCTACCAACGCTCATCCGACGGGCGCTGGATTGCCGCGCTCGAGGCCGGCTGGACCGAGGCCAGCACCCGGCGCCGCATCACCGTGAGCGGACCCGGGTGCCTCCCCGCCTGCCCCGCCCGCTGCTCCCACCGCGCTGCGATCGCCCGGAAGGTCCGCGACAAGAAGGCCGAGATCGCTAAGGCTGCCGCCGCCCGGTCCATCAAGATCAACCGGAAGACCGTGAAGTCCTGGGCCGACGAGTGGCTGGAGATGCGCGAGAGGACCAAGCGCCCGAAGACCTACGAGTCGAACGTGCGAGCCGTGCGGAAGTGGATCGTGCCCACGATCGGCACCAAGCGCCTAGTCGACCTCAGCCCGCGAGACCTTCGCGCCGTGGAGACCAAGGTCGCGAGGACCGCCGGACGCCCGTCGGCGGTCCTCGCGCGGCGCATCCTGATCAAGATGCTGCGAGACAGCCTCACCGAGGGCTACGACGTGCCCCACACCGTCTTCAACGCCGCGGCGAACGCCGGCGCACCGCCGCCCAGCGACCGGACCGCCCTGCAGCTCGACCAGGCAGTCGCCGTACTCGAGCAAGCCGCCGACCTGCCGCACGGCACCCGCTACCTCGTCTCCTTTCTGCAGGGCCTGCGCCAGGGCGAAGCGCTCGGCCTGACGTGGGACGCCATCGACTTCGACACGAACATCATCACCGTCGAGTGGCAGCTGCAGCCCCTCCCCTACCGGGACAAGAAGGACCGCAAGGCCGGCTTCCGCGTTCCCGATGACTACGAAGTCCGACACCTGCAGGGACGGTTCCACCTGGTACGACCCAAGAGCCGCAGGGGCTACCGCGTCATCCCGATGGTCGCCACCATGCGCGACGCACTCCTGACCTACCGCGACACCGCACCCACCAACCCACACGGTCTGGTGTGGGCCAGGGCAGACGGCTGGCCCATCGACAAGGCCGAAGACGCCGAGGAGTTCCGTCGCCTCCAGAAGGCCGCCGACGTCGCGCACCCGAGCGGCCGCCCCTACGTCGGCCACGAGATGCGCAACACCGCGGCGCAGATCCTCAAGGAGCTCGGCGTCGACGACGTCACCATCACCGCGATCCTCGGACACTCCTCGTACGTCACCAGCCGCGGCTACATGACCTCGCGCCTCGCCGAGAAGCGTCGCGCTATCGAGAGCGCGGCCGCGCTGCTCGCCGGTGGGCCGTCGTCCGGCTCAGAGCAGGATCGTGTCTAGCTGCTGGTCGAGCCAGGCGCGCTCGCGCGGCGCCAGCGTGGAGAGCCGGGCACCGAGGAGCGCGTCGTCGACCCACAGGTCGTGGGCCGCCTTGTCGTGGTCGGCCTGGTGCCACGCGAGGGCGTGACCGATGCGACGGACCGACGGCAGCAGGAGCCGCGCAGCCTGGCGCTCGACCAGCGTCTCCTCGCGGAGTCGCTGGCAGACGCTCGCCGCACCACGCAGGACGTGACCGGTCTCGTGCGCGATCGTCGAGCGGCGCTCGGCCTGGTCGAGGCCGTTGGCCATGAGGATGCGCTTCTCGCGATGCAGAGTCAGGCCCCACACCCCGGGCTCAAGGTCGTCGGTCCAGTCGATCCGCCAGTCGGCGAGCTGCCCGATGGCCCGCCACGGGTGGTGGCCACGGTGGTCACGGCAGCGGCGTCGGTCAAGCATGCACTGACCGTACGGCTGCCCACCGACACTGGTCAGGGGGAGACGCTGTCTAGGTAGTCAGCGATGAGTAGAGCCTCCCCGGCGCCCAACCTGCGCGCGAAGACCTGATCGACGCACCCCTGCTCCACCGCCGCCGCGTGCACCCGCACCAGGAACGAGTCGGGTGCCCCCACGACGACCACCGTCCGGGCGTGGAGATCTCCGACGAGAACCTCGACAAGTCGTCTTGCTGCCGTCCTGGAGCCATCACGTAGTTCCCGCGCCAGCACCTCGGCCACACGAACCCCGCTGCCTGGGTTCACCCGAGACCGAACTGCCTCAGCGAGGAGCGAATCCACCCTGGCCGACCCACCGACCAGTCGAGGAAGGTGAACAGCCAGATCCACCCCCGGGCTGCCTTCGGTCATCGAATCAACTTGGCCATCTTCAAGAACCGCGGCACCAGCGCGATGACGTGGCACAGCAGGTGAATCAGCAGGAACGCGTCGATCGCGGAGACGAGCGGAGGAACGTCGGACCCCCAGAAAATGATGGTGACCACCAGGGCCGCGGTGGCGGCCATGCCGGCCATGACCGCTTCGATGAGGTGGTTCAGCATCCCGTCCAGCATGCTCAGCTTCTCCGCGTGCAGGGCGATGTCTGGGTCCCTCCGCGCGTCGATGTTCCGACTCCACAGCGTGGTCGTCATGGAGAACGTGAGGCCGGTGAGGATCGAGGTAGCGGTCAGGAGCGGTGCGGCTGCGACTAACTGGACCTCGAGCGCAAGCACAAGTCCGCAGACGATGCCGGCAGGCCCCAGCAGCCAGACGAAGTCACGCACGCTGGCTGACGAAGCAACGCGGCCCGCACGCTCACGAAGCGTCGGCGCCGGGGGCGTCGGCTTGCGCTCCAGTTGTATCGACATCCCAGAGCACCTCCCAAGGCTTCTGTCCTGAATACTGCCACGGGCCCGGCGTCCACTGAAGGGAGTCGGCGTGGTGCTGACCCAGGCCATTCTTCGCGAAGAAGTCCGCCTTGACGAGTCTTCTCACGGCTTGGATCACATCCTCGTCGGAGGGCCGTGACGCCGGTTCATCGACACCGTCGATGATGGCCCATGTCATGGTCACCCGGGAGTCCTGTTCGATGTTCACGGTCGGCGACTGTCCCGAATCGAGCTCAAGCTGAACCGCAACGCTCCACGGCTGCTCCATCAGCGCTGCGGCTCCCTCTTCCGGGGTCTCGTACTCGCCGGCGAGCACCGGCGTGACCTCCTGGAGGAAGATCTCCTTCAGCGGCTTCTGTTCCTTCGTCGCGCGGGCTCGCAACGGCTTGATCCCGAACCGTGCCCCACGCTCGGCCGGCCGCACGTGCAGCTCGAACTTCGCACCCTTGTCCGAGACAGACAGCTTCCCATCGCTCGTCGTCGCACGGCTGAAGATGTACTGCTTCACTGGCCGGTTCTCCAGCACTGTGTCCCACAGTTGCTCGTCACCTGCGGGGTTGATCGTGAGGACCAGATCTGGGTGCCTGCGCGTCCACACCTTGGTCATGAGCTCGCGGAGGTCAGTGACCACTCCATCGCCGGCGATCCGCTCGGCAAGCAGGATCGCCCAGTGCGCGTTGGCGGCGTACGCCAAGAAGTGCCGGTGCTCGATCAGCTCCACATCATCGAACGCCCTGGACAGGGGCGCTGACCCGTCGCGCTTCAAGGTGCGACTCTCGATCCCTGATCGACCTGGCGAGGCCACGAAGTTCAAGGTCCGTCCCGACTGACCGACCGAGACCACCTGAATCCGCTGAGGCCTGACCCCGGCCTTGGTCTGGGGCTTCCGGTACAACTTCCCCACGTGCGCGGACAGCAGCCCGGCCAGCTCCGTCGCGAGGTCCAGACCCGCCTTCGGCTGCAGGTCATCGAGAGGCCGACTCTCGTTCGGCTTGCCGCGCACATGCACACGGACGAGGTACGGGGCTAGTTGGTAGCTGGTCATCAGCGCGGCTCCATGTCATCTGGGTCATCTGCGGGCGGCTCGCCGGCCGCGTCCTGCTGGTCTCGCATACGGGTGACCGAGCCGGGACCTCCTGCCCAACTGCCGGTCATGCGTCAGGCCCGCAGATAGCGATGCGCTGACCATCGGAAGCCAGGACCCGGACGGTCGTCAGCGCTGGGTAGTCCAAGAAGATGGTCGAGTACGCGCCGCAGATCGGCGCCGCGGCAGCTTCAGCGTCGCCATCGGGGTAGATGCTCGTCTCGACGTTGAGCAGCCCGAGGCTCGACTGGACTTCGATGCCAGTGACCAGGTCCCACCAGTCCGAGGTAGCGATGGCGTTCTGCCGCTCCCATCGGCGCACGCGCCCTGGCCAGTCGACGTCCACGGTGGTCGACTCCGCGGTGGCGGTCGTGATGGTCGCGGGGGTCGCCGCAGGGGACCCGACAGAGTCGTCGCCGTCCGAAGGATTGACGATCTCACCGACCACCACGATCAGAATGATCAAGCTGAAGAGCGTGCCGAAGACAGCGAAGACCCACGTGTTGATCCTGCGGCGGCGGGCGGCTTGCTCGGGAGTTAGGGCCGGGGACACGCGGGGAGCCTAGCCATCCAGTCAGGACATCGTTGCGTTTCGCTCATCGCGGCTCGAAGTCGTCCGCGTCATCCGCAGGGGGCTCGCCTGCCGCGTCCTGCCGGTCACGAGCTTGCTTGACCGCACCCTCACCGCGCGCCGTGCGAGCTGCTCGGGTTACCAGTCGCGCGCCCGGCGGCGCCGGCCGCCGCCGATCATCCAGGTCGTCCAGGTCTCCGTCATCCGGGAGGTCGTACTCGTCGATGCCTTCGGTGGGGCGATCCACACTGGGCACCCGTACAAGGTTTCTGGTGGCGGCGGGATGCTCTGCATTGCCCATCACTTCCTCTCGAGTCTTCGCGAGCGATTCGCCCCGGTAGCCGTGGTCCTCCAGTACCGCGTTGAGGACCAGCTCGTAGGGGACTCTCATCTCGCGCGCCAGCCTCACGACCACGATCGGGGGCGGCATGTTGCGGGCGTACTTGTACTCCGTCAGCGACGACGAGCTCACCCCGAGCACCTTGGCCAGGTCGCGCTGTGACGGCGGCCGGTATCTGAAGGTGTCGAGCCAGTCCTGGATCACGGCCCAGAGGTGGCCCGGCTTGTCGGTCATGGAAGCAGCGTCCTCACGTCGCTCGACTTCGGCAAACGTCCCGGACACTCAATCCGCGGGGGACGTGGACACGAAGAGGAAGGAAATTCCACGCGTGAAATTACCTCTCACCTGCGTGGTTGTCTCGTCCATCGCTTGACGGCACGGACACCCAGCGAGCAGAATGCTCGTATTCTCTGGACACCTCGGCCATGAAAGGCTTACCTTGTGACCACCGCGAAGATCCTGGAGTTCTGGATGGAAGTGAAGGACCTGTCGCTCCTCAAGGAGCTGATGGAGACCAAGAACGTGAGCGCTCGCCGCCTGAGTGTCGAGGCTGGATGGCGGTCGCACACGTACATGCAGCGTCTGCTTCGAGGTGAAGAGACGACCCTGAAGGCGGAGCCGGCAGCCCGAATCGCACACTTCCTGGAGGTCCCCTTCGGCCTCCTTTTCGTAGCGCGATCGTCCGGATTTTCTGGCCAGATCGCTCCGTCTTCACGGACAGATAGAAGGAAGGTGGGCTGATGAGCCTCATCCCTGTCGACCCGAGCAGCGAGGCCAGTGTCACCACGCTCCTTGAGCGCGCTGCCTCGTGGCTCTCGACCGCCGTGGAGCGGTCCGACATCACCGACATCGTCATGGTCAAGGCGCAGATCGCCACTGCGGCCGAGGCCACCAAGCAGCTCGGCCTCAGCCAGGAGATCCAGCAGGACGCCCAGGAGATGGTGCGCCGCGCCGAGTACGCCCTGGCGAAGTCGATCCGCAAGGGGCAGGCCGAGGGGACGATCCGACGACAGGACGACGGCGCATCCAGCCAGAGGCTTTCGCAACGCGAAAGCCTCGGGCGCCTGACTGACTTTGGGACCTACGGCGAGATGTACGGACGGGACGGGAAGTCCGGCTTTCTCTCGACGGCAGACGCTGCCCCCGAGGCCGATCAGTTCGACGCAGCCATCGACGCCGCCAAGGCCGAGGGAAACCTCTCCCGCGCCAACGTCGCCCGGAAGGCGCGCGAGGCGTCGGCGGAGCCGGCTTCGTCAGGTCCCGAGCGTGCGGCGTCGAACGGTGCTCGCCGTCGTCCGCTTCCGGATTCCTTCTGGACCGCGGTCTACGACGCGGAGAAGAAGCTCCAGTCCCTCCGCAGGCTCACCGAGGACGACCGGTGGCCCCAAAACGCGCAGAAGGTCGCGGAGACACATCGCCACGACCTTCTGCGGATCAACGACCTGTTGCACCAGGTCATCAACTCACTACCTGAGACAGAGGTTACCCCATGAACAAGCCCCAGCAGCAGCTCTTCGACGGCCCTCGTTCGGGCCGCCGCACCTTCGCCCCTGAGGAGGCGGCCAGCATCCTGGCCGACCGGAACCTCGGGAACCGCAACCGGTCCGCGTCGGTCGTGGCCCGGTACGCCCGCGACATGGCCGCCGGGAACTGGCAGCTCAACGGCGACGCCATCCGCTTCGACGTCGACGGGCGGCTTATCGACGGGCAGCACCGTCTCCAGGCGTGCGTGGAGTCCGGTGTCCCGCTGACTTCCTTCGTCGTGTGGAACCTGCCCCGCGAGGCGCAGGCCACGATGGACGACGGCCGCAAGCGGACCATGGCCAACACCCTCCAGTTCGCCGGCCACGACGTGCACGCCAAGACCGTCTCCAGCATCCTGCGCCGCGCCCTCATCCTCGACTGGACCGACGGCGCCCGCACGAAGGGCGGCACGGCACCCAGCAAGGCCGAGATGAGCGCCTACTACGACGCCCACCCGCTGGTCGGAGCCGCCGCGGTCGCCGCGGACCTGACCCGCGCGAACGTCCGCTGCGCCGCCTCCACGCTGGGCCTGGCCTACCTGATCTTCGCGCGCATCGACCCCGCCCAGGCCGAGGAGTTCTTCGTCAAGCTCCGCACCGGCGCCGGCCTCGAGGAGGGCGACCCGATCCTCGTTCTCCGCAACCGGCTCACACGCGAGGGCTCGACCCGACTCGCGACCGAGTCCGACGAGACCCTCGCCTGGTTCATCCTCGCCTGGAACGCCAAGCGCGCCGGCCGACGCATCAAGATTCTCCGCCACAAGACCGGCGACCGGTTCCCGGTGGCGGCATGAGGAGCCCACATGACCTCGCCATCGCTGCGGCACAGGTCCGTTCTGACGAGGCCCGCTCACGCACGGCCGGTGGACGGATCGCGCACCTGACGGCTGACCCGGACGGCCTGGACCAGTACAGCCCGGCCCGTGGCTACCAGCAGAAGCCTGAGCCCACCCGCAGCGAGGAGTTCGCGGCCTACCTCATCTTCTCCGCGCTCAACGACATGGTCGAAGACCTGACCGGCCGTGAGCACGACCCCGACTACTACCTCGACCCCGCCACCGTGGTGCTCCTCCGCGACAACGTCCAAGAGCTCCTCGAATCGGTCGGCCGCGCGAAGCGGGTGATGGTCCAGTGACCGTCCGGAAGATGGCCTACAGCCTGGCCGAGGCCGCCGAGGCCACCGGCATGAGCGCGTCGTTCCTCCGCGGCGAGATCCACAACGGCCGCCTGGCCTCGAAGCGTCTCGGATCGACCGCTGACGGTGAGCCCGCCGGCAAGTACCTCATCGAGGTCGCGTCCCTCGAGGCCTACATCCGCGCCCTGCTCGACGCGTGACCGCGCGCCCACCGCGTCCTCGCGGCCCACCATCCCTGCCCTTCGCTCGAGACCTGGGAGACCCCATGGACCCAGCACCAGGCGTCCGCATCGTCGCCGCCCTCCGCGCCGGCGCCCTCCTCGGTCACCGGCCCGGTGGAGTCGTGCACGTCGTCACCGGAGCCACCACCGCCACGGGCCAGTGGGCCACCGCTTCGTCGCGGCCGGCGTGCGGCGTGCGCACGCGGCGCCTGGCCGTCGTCCCGTCGACCAGCCCCATCGACCTCCGCGGCGCGCGGTTCTGCCGCCGCTGCACCCGCCACCTGCCGCCCGTCCTCGGCCGCACCAGCACGGCGCTCACGAGCCGCGACCAGATCGCGGCCGCCTACGCCGACCTCACCATCGACGACCTCCGCCAGGCCCTCGCCTGGGCCCGAGACGTCGACGACGCCCACGGCGTCGGCTACCTCGCGCTCCTCATCCACGGCCCCGCACCCGTGCGCCGGCCCACCACCGCGGCACTGACGCCGCGGTGGGACCTCGAGCAGGCGCTGCGGACCCGGCTCGACCGGCTCCGCCTCGCCGCGCTCACCCCAGAGGAACGCCTCCAGCTCGCCGACGACCAGCGCCGCCAGACCGAGGACGCCGCCCGCATCCAGGCCGCCCACGCCCGCGGCTACCGCATGGACCGCATCACCGACCGCCGGAACCGAGGCCAGTACGTCCCGACCTGGGACCGCGACCTCATCCGCACCTGACCACCCGTTCACGAAGGGAGACACCGTGAGCTCGACCAAGAACCGCCGGATGCGAGCCACCACCTGGGGGCTGCTGCTCCTGTGGGGCATCCGCACCCCGAACACCCGCGTCCTGGTGCGCCGCCGCCCGCCGGCCACCGTCCGTCCCGACGAGGTCCTCGTCCCGCTGATCCGACTGCCCTACCTCCACGAGAGCCCACGGCTGGAGTCGGTCCGATGAGCGAGCGCGCCGTGTGGGTCCTGATCGAGGTCTGCCTCGGTACCGCCGTCGTCCTGTCCGGCTGGTCGGCGTGGCAGATCATCCTCGGGCGCCGCGCCGACCGCGCCGCCGACCAGGCCGCCGCGGGCGAGGCCCTGTGCACCCGCCACGCCAACGAGGAGACGAAGCGCCGCCTCGTCGACTCCCTCGACGACGACGACCTGGCCGCGTTCAACGAGGGCCGCACCTCGCTGATCCTGCCCGCCCTTCCGCTGGTCGAGGAGGTCCACTTCCAGTTCTGGGAGCGCGAGCTGCAGGACGCAGACGGGCCGGCGGCGTGATCGGCGGGCCGGTCGGGTCCCCGCGCCGCTCCTGGGAGTGGTGCCGCGTCCCCGGCTGCGACCAGCGCATCCGGTGGGCCCGGGTCAACGACCGGCCCCGCGCGTTCGAGTGGGAGGACCGGCCGCCGTTCACCCCCGAGGCCGGAGACGCCCTCGTCCTCGTCAACGGGCAGGCGTTCACGCCCCGCGAGGCCATCGAGCACTACCAGGTCCGCCTCGAGATCACCGAGGCCGCGGCCCGCGAGCTCGTCTCCGGCTACCCCTTCCACCGCCTCCACCAGCACACCCGCGACGAGATCGCCGCGATCACCAGCAGCAACTAGGGAGACCACCACGTGAAGGCGCTCAGCGTCCGCCAACCATGGGCATGGGCCATCCTCCGGGCCGGCAAGAACATCGAGAACCGCACCCGCTCCACGAGCCACCGCGGGCTCCTGCTCATCCACGCCTCCAGGAGCATGGCCGCCACGGCCGAGCACCAGCAGATCGAGCAGCTCGCCCACCCGCTCCGCATCCCACCATTCGGCCGACCAGCCGAGGACACCGCGCTGAAGTTCGGCGCGATCATCGGCGCCGTCAACCTCGACCGCGTCCACACCTGCGACGGGTCCTGCTCGCCCTGGGCGTGGCCGGACGCCACCCACTGGGTCGTGTCGAACCCGATCGTCCTGACCGAGCACATCGACGTCCCCGGCCGCCTCGGCGTCTGGGACGTCCCCGTGGACATCGCGGACCGCGTCCGGGCGGCGATGCCGCGATGACGTGGTTCCGAGTCGACGACCAGCTGCCGGACAACCGCAAGGCCCGCCGCGTCCGCCGATCCCACCCCGACAAGACCCGCGACTCCAGCCCCTTCGGGCTGTGGGCCCTCGCCGGCGCCTGGGCGGGACGACAGCGCAACGGCGGGTTCGTGCCCGCCGAGGTCCTCGAGGAGTGGGACGACGACGCCAACGCCTTGGCCGCCCGACTCGTCGACGCCGGCCTCTGGCGCCCCGACGAGGTCGACGACGAGCCCGGCTTCCGCTTCCACGACTGGACCGACCTCAACCCCGGCAGCGAGACGACCCCCGACTACTCCGACGCCGGAGCACAGGGCAACCACATGCGGTGGCACGTCCGCGAGGGGAAGGTCTCCAAGACCTGCCGGTTCTGCAACGACGACGACGACGCCGAGTCGCCCCGAGTCGCCCCCGAGTCGCCCCCGATGGATCGCCCCGAGTCGCCCGCGATTCGCGACCCCGAGTCGCCCCGGCCCGACCCGACCCGACCCGACCCGACCGCGGCGGCCCGCGCGGCGACGCCGCCGCAGCCTGTGGACAACGACGTCGCGATCGACATCCTCGCCAGCAAGCTCCGCCGCTACACCGCGCTCACGGGCATCCGGACCGACAAGCTCAAGCCCCACCAGGCCACCGCGATCTGTGACCTCATCGCCATCCACGGGGACCAGAAGCTCGTCGACGTCGCCGTCCGCACTCTCCGCCGCGACGACCCGCCCCAGACCATCCAGGCGTTCCTCGCCGGCTGGGAGTCCATCCCCCACCCCGGCGCACCCTCTCTCGCGCTCGTCACCGACACCCCATGCCCCGCCCCGGGCCACACCGGGTCCACCCGCTTCTGCGTCCAGTGCGCAGCCGAGTCGAAGGCAGCACGATGACCCTCCGCCGCACCCGACCAACCCGACGCACCAGCCGCTCCACCGGCCCCACCCTCGAGACCCGCCACCTCGTCATCGCCCGCTGCGCCGGCCGCTGCGAGCGCTGCGGCCGCGGCCTCCGCATCGGCGACACCTGGACCGGCGACCACTCCATCCACCACCGCCGACCCCGCGGCATGGGCGGCACCACCGACCCCACCGCGAACACCCCGGCCAACCTCCTCCTGCTCTGCGGATCGGGCACCACCGGCTGCCACGGCTGGGTCGAAGCGAACCGCGGCGAGGCGACCCGCCTCGGATGGCTCGTCCCCCGCGGCGTCGACCCCGCCACCGTCGGCGTCGCCGACATCTGGGCCGCCCGGGACATCCACGACCTCGTCTGGCTCAGCCACGACGGCTTCTACACCCCCACCCCGCCCGGAGAGCGCCCGTGAACCAGCACCCGGACCCCATCAAGGTCGCCCGCGACCTCACCGAGATCATCAACCTCGCCGACGGCCTCCACGACCAGGCCGTCAACGACGCCCGCGCACAGGTCGACGGCCGGTCACTGCCCGGCGGCCGCGCGATGATCAACCTCGCTCCGGTCGCCGACCCCGACACGTGGCAGCGGCGCGTCGAGCTCCACGAGGAGTGGCGCCTCCCCGGCCCGTCGCCCGCGATCGACGAGGACGCCGACGACGACGCAGCCGTGCCCGCGCTCCAGGTGCTGCGCTGGTGGTCGAACCAGTACAGGTGGGCCCTCGACGCCGTCTGGGACCACATCCCGACCATCCGCACCGAGGCGTCGTTCCTACGGCACCAGCTCGACTGGATCACCACCCACGACACCGGCCGCTGGCCCCACCTCGCCGACGACGTCCGCGGCGTCCGGGTCCACATGGAGAACCTGCTCCGCGCCGGCCACCGCGACGACCGCACCCGCGTCGAGTGCGACCGACCAACATGCCCAACCCACCCGCGGCTCGTCCGCGCCTACGCACCCCGCTTCATCGACACATGGGCCTGCCCGCTGTGCACCGCCACCGCCCCGGCCCTACGCACCTGCGACACCTGCCACCGCCAGACCAACCCGGGCCCGGACGACCAGCCCTGCACCGCCGCGACCCGCCGCCAGACCACCACCGCCACCGAGTGCGGCGGCCGCCTTCGCACCGGTCACGCGCTGGCCTGCCCGCGGCCATGCCCGTCCGCGCTGCCCCTCGAGCCCGTCTGGCGCTCCAGACCCGAGGACGACCGTTGGAAGTGCCCCGCCTGCAAGCACCGGTTCGACGACGACGACTTCCAACGAGCCCACGCCGCGCAGCTGCGCCGCGAAGAGGCCGAGAAGTACGTCGCCCTCCCGGACGCCCGCTCCACCCTCGCCTCGCTCGGCCGCCCCGTCCGCACCATCGCGAAGTGGCTCGGCCCGCAGCTCGAGCACGTCGCCGACCACTGCACCGAGTGCGACGCGACCTGGCCGCCCGGCGAGTTCCCCGCCTGCCCCGCCGACATCTTCGAGCCGGCCACCCACGAGCTCGTCCGCTGCGGCGGAGAACTCCGCGCCGCGTTCGCCGGCGACCCCGAGGCCGTCATCGACGGCTACTGCGAGCTGAAGACCCGCCGGGTCTGGGTCTGGTGGCCCGACGTCTGGCGCCTCCACCTCGCCACACCGACCCGCCGCCGCACCAGCTGAACACCCAGGAGACCACCCATGGCCATCACCACCGACGCCGAGGCCCACGCGGCCCTCGTCATCGTCGACACCCTGACCCGGGAGGCGTCCCACGACGCCGAGACCGTCCGCGGCGCCGTGCGCGCCATCGACGACGCCGCCAGCACCCAGCTCGGCGCACCCGTGCACCGCGACGTCTACGCCCTCGACGCCGCCATCGTCGCCGCCCAGCAGGCGGCTAGCCGATGACCCTCACCGTCACCGACCTGTTCTGCGGTGGAGGTGGGTCCTCGACCGGCGCGATGCAGATCCCCGGCATCGAGATCCGCATGGCCGCCAACCACTGGCAGCTCGCCGTCGACGTCCACAACCAGAACCACCCCGACGCCGACCACGCCGCCGTCGACCTCCACGAGGAAGACCCCCGCTACTTCCCCCGCACCGACATCCTCTGGGCCTCCCCCGAGTGCACGAAGTGGTCCCAGGCGTCCGGCGGGAAGTACACCTCCGTCTCCGTCGAAGCCGACCTGCTGTCCCTCCTCGACCCCGACCTCGTCGACGAGGACCCCGAGACCGCCGTCGTCCAGCGGTCCCGGCTGCTGATGTTCGACGTCCTCCGGTTCGCCGAGCACCACCGCTACGCCGCGATGGTCATCGAGAACGTCGTCGACATCGCCACCAACCCGAAGTACTGCGAGGCATGGGCCCTGTGGAAGAAGGGCCTGCGGAACCTCGGCTACGAGTACCGCGTCGTGTCGCTCAACAGCATGCACGCCCAGGCGCACGGCGACCCCGCACCCCAGTCCCGCGACCGGCTCTACATCGTCTGCTGGCTCGCCGGGAACACCGCCCCCGACATCGACCGCGTCCTGCGGCCCCTCGCCTGGTGCACCAGCTGCGAGACCGTCGCCGACGCCCAGCAGTCGTGGAAGAACGGCCGCACCGTCGGGAAGTACCGCTCCCAGTACGTCTACGTCCATGCCGCCTGCGGCACCGTCGTCGAGCCCGGCTACCTCCCCGCCGCGGCCGCGATCGACTGGACGCTGACCGGCACCCGCATCGGCGACCGGCCCCGGCCCCTGGCCGAGAAGACCCGCCGCCGCATCGCCGCCGGCATCGCCCGCTACTGGTCCCCGTTCCACATGGAGTCCGGCGGCAACCAGTACGACGCCGCCGACCCCAAGCACCCCGCGTTCGGCCGCCCCGACGCCTACTACCGCGCCTGGTCCACCGACGACGTGCTCCGCACCCTCCACACGATGGAGTCCAAGGCGCTCATCGTGCCGCTCGAGGGCCGCGCCGGCGACCGCGTCGCCTCCACCGATCGGCCGCTGCGCACCCAGACCAGCCGCCACCTCGACGCGCTCGTGCAGCCGGTGCCGTTCATCGCCGAGCTCCGTGGCGGCGGGTCCACCGCCCGCCCGGTCGACCAGCCCGCCGCGACGTTCACCGCCTCCGGGAACCACCACGGCCTCGTCCTCCCCTACTACGGCGCCACGAAGACCGCCCGCCCCGCCACCGAGCCCCTCGGCACCCTCACCACCGTCGACCGGTACGCCCTCATCCAGCGGCACAACAGCAGCAAGGGCGACGGCGCCGAGATGCTCACCCCCGCCACCGAGCCCTACCGGACCCTCACCACCACCGGCCACCAGTCGCTCATCACCCCCGGCGACATCACCGCCGCCGAAGCCCAGGTCGACGACTGCCTCTTCCGGATGCTCGAGCCCACCGAGGTCGCCGCCGGCATGGCGTTCCCCGCCGACTACCACTGGCACGGCACCCGCCGCGAGCGCGTGAAGCTCGCCGGCAACGCCGTCACGCCCCCAGCCGCACGGGACCTCATCGCCGCCGTCGCCGCCTCCCTCGGAGCGGACATCGCCGCATGACCCAGCCCAGCACCAACCCCGGCCTGCCCACCCACCACCAGGGAGCCTGACCATGCCCACCACCCCGATGCTCCGAGACCCCGCCGGTCGAGTCCTCGGCCTCGACTTCGACGCGCTCGCCCCGCTCTGCACGCTCTGCCACCGCCGCTCCGGCACGGTCGACACCGAGACCGGGATCTGCGGACCCTGCGCCAGCCCGATCGCGCCGAACGCCACCACCGGCCCGAAGCAGGCGCCCGCCCGGCGCCGCGAGCCATCAGCCCGGACGCCGAAGAAGTCGCTGCCCCGCGGCGAGCGAGACGCCGAGGTCATCCGCCGCTACCAGGCCGGCGAGACGGTCCCGACCATCGCCACGGCGATGCAGCACACCCCTGCGACCATCCGGCGCGTCCTCCGTGCCAGCGGAGTCGAGCTGGTCGACGGCCGCACCCGCCGTGCGCAGAACAAGCCCAGCGCGTCCCGCGACCCCGAGATCGCCGCCCAGGTCCGCCGCCTCTACGAGCAGGGACACACACAGAAGCAGGTCGCCGACGAGGTCGGCCTCAGCGAGCCCACCGTCCTGAAGATCATGCGGCTCCACGACATCCCGCGCCGCCCCACCGCGCCGCCCGACAACACCAAGATCACCGACGCCCAGCGCCAGGAGATCGCCACCCGGTACGCGGCAGGCGAGAGCGCCGGCCGGATCGCCCCGGACTACGGCATCACCGCCCCGACCGTCTACGACGCCCTGCGCCGCCTCGGAGTCCCCACCCGCAGCAAGGGAGCCCGGTCGTGACCGCCCCGCGCGCCGTCATGGCCAGCATCAGCGACGCCCAGATCGACCTCGAGGACGCCCGCAACGTCCTCCTCCAGCGCGTCGCCGCCGCACGATCCGCCGGGGCGGCCTGGGCCGCCATCGGCGACGAACTGGGAGTCACCCGCCAGTCCGCGCACGAGCGGTTCGCACGCCAGGTCCGGGAACTCGAGTGACCGGCCTGACCCGGCCCTGGCGGCTCACCTGCACCCGCTGCGGCGGCCACGCGCTGCTGACGACCGCCGAGGCCGTCGGTGCCTGGTACCGCACCCACGCCACCACCTGCCCCCGCACGAACGGAGACCACCGATGACCCTCAACCCCATCGCCGCCCACCGCCGGCGCATCACCGAGCGCTGCCAGGTCGCCTACAGCCAGGCCATGGCCGACGCCTCCCAGGCGCTCCGCGACCGCATCCCGCTCGAGCACGGCACGCCCGGCGCCGCCCACCGCCGCCGTGCGCTCCAGGAGGCCGCCGAGCAGCTGAGCGCGGAGGCCAAGGCACCACGTCAGTCGTCCACGACCGACCAGGAGGCCGACCGTGGCTGACGAGAGCCGCCGAACCGCCGTGCGCGAGGCCACCAAAAGTCCGTGTCAGGCATGTCCGTGGCTCACCGCCAACCAGGGCAAGCACACTCCCGACGGGTGGTACACCAAGGCAAACCTGCGTCGCCTGTGGGCCGGGCTGCGTACCGGCGAGGCGCCCGGCATGACCTGTCACCCCACGGACCCCGACAACCCCGTCTCCGAGGCGGGGATCGCCGCCGGGCTCAAGGCGGCCCCCGAGGGTGCCGTGACCCGTGAGTGCGCTGGGTCGATCATCCTCCAGCAGCGCGAGGTCGATCTGTTCCAGCGCGTCGATGGCGACTTCGCCACCTACCGGAGCGGACGCCCCGGCGCGATGACCCGCGTGGCCCTGTTCGGCTTCGCCATGCGGATGGCGGTTCAGGTGCCCGGCGACATACGAGTGCGAAGGGACCACGACCTGAACACCCCGGTTGGAGTGCCCGACCAGGTGCCGTGGGAGCCGCCCGAGAACCGCGCTGTCCGTCCCGAGCCGTCGTCCACCTCAGGGGAGGTCTCGTCATGAAGCTCGCGATCGCTGACCCCCCGTACCCGCCTCACCGCGCCACCCGCCGCGACCGGCCTGGCGGCCCCGAGCGTCTGATCGTG
>NZ_JAMOIL010000066.1 GCF_023656415.1 Nocardioides bruguierae | reverse complement strand
CGGGTTCAACCAGTCGATGCAACACCAGCTTCTTGGAGTAAGAGTAGGTGTTCGTTGAATGCCTCGGCCGGTGTCTTCCATCCGAGTGTCTTGCGGGGTCTGCTGTTCAGCGCGTGCGCGACGGCCTCGATCTCTTCGGCGGTCCAGCGAGACAGGTCGGTACCTTTGGGGAAGTACTGACGGAGCAGTCCGTTGGTGTTCTCGTTCGTACCCCGTTGCCAGGGCGATTGCGGGTCGGCGAAGAAGACCGGGATACCTGTCTCGACACTGAACTTCGCGTGCGCGGACATCTCCTTGCCGCGGTCCCAGGTCAGCGACCGCGCCAGTTGCGTCGGCAGGGTCGACATCGTGGCCGCCAGGGCGGTCTTCATCGTGAGCGCGCCATAGCCGGCCAACGCCGGGCCGTTCTTGGGGGTCTCCTTGTGCCGGTAGCCCTCCTCGCGGGGAAGGTGGACCAGCATCGTGTACCTGGTCGTGCGGTCGACCACGGTGCCGATCGCCGAGCGTTCCAGCCCGATCAGCAGATCCCCTTCCCAGTGGCCCGGGACGGCCCGGTCCTCGGCCTCAGCGGGCCGCTCGCTGATCAACGTCTCCGGTGTCACGTGTGCCCAGGTCTTGCGGCGCGATCTCTCCCGCGGCGCCCTCAACGCGCGGCCGGTGCGCAAGCACCACACCAGCTCGCGCTTCAACGCGCCGCGGCCCTCGATGTACAGCGACTGGTAGATCGCCTCGTGGCTGATGCGCATGGACTCATCATCGGGGAAGTCGGCCTTCAGCCGGTTGCTGATCTGCTCCGGACTCCATGCCAGCGTCCAGGGTCGGTCCTTGCGGTGAGGCTTGTTCAGGCCGGTGAAGGTCCGCACCTCCGGTCCTGCGACCGGGGTGCCGTCGGGGCGGCTGATCTGGCCGGCCAAACGCTCTTGGACATAGGCCCGCAGTCTGGGGTTCACGACGAGCTTTGCCGGCTTCGGGCGCTTGGCGCTCATGTCGGCCTTCCACTGCGCCACCGACGCCCGGTAGCCAGCGCTGCCGTATCGCACAGCGGCGTTGCGGCGCAGCTCGCGTGAGACCGTCCCGGGATCACGACCGATGGCTCGAGCAATCTCGCGCACGCCTTTGTCCTGAGCCCGGAGCAGAGCGATCTCCTCGCGCTCGGTGAAGGACAGATACCGGCCCGTGGGCTTGAACGTCAGATCGAACGGCGCCATGCCGCCAGCGTTGCGGAACCAGCGCTGGCCGACAGCGGGCGCCACGCCGGCCACTGCTGCGGCTTCGATGGGCAATGCGCCCTTGGCGATCTCCCTCCAGAACGCCACCTCGACATGCCTCTGGAACTTCGGATGACCAGGCGACCGCCGCTTCGGCTGGATCGCTCGATCGGCGGCCTGCTGACGACGTACCACTCCACACCTCCATCACGAGGTGTTGCGACGACCAGTTGAATCCACC
>NZ_JAMOIL010000065.1 GCF_023656415.1 Nocardioides bruguierae | reverse complement strand
GGCGGGTTCTATCGATCCCCGCAACACCTCGACTTTCGAGGGGTTGTGGGGATCGTGGTTTCTGCGGAGGTGAAGGCGGAGTTCTTCGGGGCTCTGGATCGTCTTGAGGGCAACGTGAGCGCGGCGGCGAGGGCGGTCGGTGTGAGTCGGCACGCCGCTGCTGGGTGGGCTCGTCAGGCGGGTGTGCGGGGCCGTGGGAAGTCACCGGCGAAGGGGACCAGGCGCCGGCCGCCGCATCCTCGCCGTGGCGAGTACGACCAGCTCCGTGCCCAGGGGGTGCCTCGTGCACGAGCGGCCGCGGCCGTCGGTGTGCATGTGCGGACCGCGCGGGACTGGGACAAGGGCATCCGACACGTCGGCAACGCGCGCCTGTATCCCGACGGGCGACTGGTCGACTACAACTCCGGCATGACCAGCCACGTCGCCGTCGTCCTCGCCGGGTCTGGCTCGCCCTCGATGCCAGCTCCCGAAGTGTCATGGGCGGTGCCTCTGGCGGTGGTGGAGAAGCCGCTGCACGGCCGGTACCTCACGCTGGTCGAGCGTGAGCAGATCGCCGACTGGCACCACGCGGGTGCCTCGTTGCGTGAGATCGGGCGGCGGCTGGGCCGGGCCCCGTCCACGATCAAACGCGAGCTCGACGCCCGCACGCCGGACGCTGGGACAGCCCACGGCTCGCGGGGCTCGCGTGGCTCGCGTGGGTATGAGCCGCACGCGGCTCAGCGGGCGTGGGCAGCGTCGCGGGCACGCCCCAAGGCCAGCAAGCTCGCAGCCGAAGGCCCGCTGCGGGACTTCGTGACCGCGGGGCTGTCCCAGCAGTGGTCACCGGAGCAGATCTGCCACGCTCTGGTCGAGCAGTACCCCCACGACGAGAGCATGCGGGTGAGCACGGAGACGATCTACCAGGCCATCTACCTCCAGGCCCGGGGCGGGCTGCGCCGCGAGGTCGCCTCCGCCCTGCGGACCGGGCGGACCCGTCGGGTCTCGCACCGCTCACCCCAGGAGCGGACCAGCCGCGCTTCGAGGTTCATCGACCCGATGGTGATGATCAGCGAGCGTCCCGCCGAGGTCGCTGACCGTGCCGTCCCGGGACACTGGGAGGGCGACCTGATCATGGGTGCCGGCAACAACAGCGCGATCGTGACGCTGGTCGAACGCACCACCCGGTACGTGATGCTCGGACACCTGCCCGGCGGTCACACCGCCGAGGAGGTCCGCGACGTCCTGGTACCGCTGATCCAGACGCTGCCCCAGCACCTGCGTGGGTCGCTGACCTGGGACCAGGGCACCGAGATGGCCGCCCACCGGCAGTTCAGCGTCGCTACCGGGGTCCCGGTGTACTTCTGTGACCCCCACTCGCCCTGGCAGCGGGGCAGCAACGAGAACACCAACGGGCTGCTGCGCCAGTACTTCCCCAAGGGCACCGACCTCTCGGTCCACGCACCCGAGGACCTCGAGCACGTCGCGCAGCTCCTCAACGGACGACCACGCAAAACGCTCGGCTGGAAGAACCCAGCCGAGCGTCTGCGTGATCTACTCACCGCCAGCTAACAACAACGGTGTTGCGAGGACCGCTTGAATCCGCC
>NZ_JAMOIL010000064.1 GCF_023656415.1 Nocardioides bruguierae | reverse complement strand
ACCGCCGTCTCGACCCAGCGCTCCTCCCTCGGCGCCGTGCAGAACCAGTTCGAGCACCGCGTCAACAACCTCAACGTCTCCGTGGAGAACCTCTCAGCCTCGGAGTCCCGCATCCGCGACACCGACATGGCCGCCGAGATGATGAACTTCACCCGCTCCCAGATCCTCTCCCAGGCCGGCACCTCCATGCTCGCCCAGGCCAACCAGGCCCCCAACAACGTCCTCAGCCTCCTGCGCTGACCCACGGCCTGACACGGCCTGAACCCACGGCCTGCACCAGCCACTGGTCCCGGAGACCTGGACCAGCAGGACCGGGCACAGGACCGTGACAGGGGCCGGCACCGGTGGCGCGCACCGCGGGCAGCACACGCTTGTGAGGAGGACGTGAAGAACGCCACGTCCCGATCAGGCGGGCCGCGATGGGCGCCGATGGACGGGTGCAGCCCACGGACGGGCTGTGCACCCCGTGACCAGGAAGGGACACCACGATGAGTCTCCGCATCAACACCAACGTCGACGCGATCAACACCTACCGCAACCTCTCCTCGACCCAGAACTCGATGAGCAAGTCGCTGGAGAAGCTCTCCTCCGGCTTCCGCATCAACCGCGCCGCCGACGACGCCTCCGGCCTCGCCATCTCCGAGGGCCTGCGCTCCCAGGTCGGCGGTCTCAAGGTCGCCACCCGCAACGCCCAGGACGGCATCTCCGTCGCCCAGACCGCAGAAGGCGCCCTCACCGAGGTCCACTCCATGCTCCAGCGCATGAACGACCTCTCGGTCCAGTACAACAACGGCACCCAGAACACGGACTCCCAGACGGCGCTGCAGACGGAGTTCGACGCGCTGAAGACGGAGATCGGCAACATCCAGGACAACACCAAGTTCAACGGTGTGGACCTGTTCGCCGGCGCCGACCTCACGTTCCAGACCGGCTTCGAGTCCGCCGACACGATCGACATCAGCGGCACCACCGCGCTGAAGGACTTCAAGACCACCATCGCCGCGCTGGACATCACCAGCTCGACGAGCGACGACGTGCAGGCGGAGATCACCAACGTCTCGGCCCAGCGTTCGGCCCTCGGTGCGGTGCAGAACCAGTTCGAGCACCGGGTCAACAGCCTGAACGTGTCGGTGGAGAACCTCTCCGCCTCGGAGTCCCGCATCCGCGACACCGACATGGCCGCCGAGATGATGAACTTCACCCGCTCCCAGATCCTGTCCCAGGCCGGCACCTCCATGCTCGCCCAGGCCAACCAGGCCCCCAACAACGTCCTCAGCCTCCTGCGCTGACCCGGCGTCGGGCGACGGGTCCGACCCCCGGGCTGACCCGGCACCACCCAGCACGACCCAGCACGACCCAGCACGACCCAGCACGACCCGGGCCCCCGGCCGTCCCGACGGCCGGGGGTCCGGTCGTCCCGACGGCCGGGGGTCCGGTCGTCCGGAGGGCGGCGGGCGGTACGGACCACCGCGGCCGCACCGGCCGGTGTCGTCGGTTCCCCTCAGGAGGGGGCGGCGGGCGTCGATGGGGGACGTGCTGCCCACGGACGGGCGCATCCGTCAGAGTCCCAGGAAGGGAACCCATCATGAGCCTGCGCATCAACACCAACGTCGACGCGATCAACACCTACCGCAACCTCTCCTCGACCCAGAGCTCGATGAGCAAGTCGCTGGAGAAGCTCTCCTCCGGCTT
>NZ_JAMOIL010000063.1 GCF_023656415.1 Nocardioides bruguierae | reverse complement strand
CACCGTGTCACGCCGCCGGAGATCCGACCAGAGGGTCGGCTGACTCCCACACGTGCTCGAAGGACTCCAGGTAGTGGGAGAACAGCTGGCCGCGCTCGACCTGACGCAGGTGGATGACAGGGTTTCGAGGTGCCGGCGACCCCACGAGGTGCGTGTTGACGAGCATCGTCGTCGAACCGGTAGATCGAGTTGTAGAGCACCGTCTCGTGCAGGCGGACGTCGATACCCTCGACGCCGACGGCCGGCGCCATCGCCGCCAGAGTGATGCGGATACGAGCACCGAGATCCATCCCGATCCCCTCGTCGATCCCCCGCTGCTCCACCACCGGTGAGGCCGGGTCGCCGTAGGCCAGGCGAGCTCGCAGGCCGTCGCGCGCCCGCAGTGCCAGCTGCTCGGGCAGGTCCGGGTGGGAGTCCACGAGGAACAGGCCGGCGAAGACGAGCACGTCGACCTGCTCGGAGGCCTCGTCGATGAGCCGACGCCACAAGCCATGAGGCACGGCGCCGCGATTGGGATAGACCTCGACGATCTCCCGCCGGCTGGCCTGGTTGAGCTGGCTCTCCGACAGGTCACGATCCGGCCAGAGGTACGCCTCCTCCAGGCCGAGGATCTTGCTGACCTGGGTTCGGAAGCGCGGGTAGGGCACACGGCTGCTGGATACCCACCGCTCCACGGTCTTGCGGTCGACCTCGAGCTGCTCAGCGAGCGTCGCGGTGGTCAGGTCGTGCTCGGCGATCGCGAGTCGAAGACGTTCGTTTCCCATGAGTGCCTCCCGAGGCGACTGGGACCGATGAGGAGATGCTGGCTCTTTACTTTAGGCGTCCCGAGACGTCCTTGTCGGACGGTGAAGTCGTCCCTGTGGATAGCGGTGTGGTGGGGCTACCGAAACCGCCAACCACCACAGGAGAACGTCATGGCGATGCCCCGCAAGATCCCGGTCGACTTCGGTCTTGTCTTCCCGCACGGCGTCTGGGCCGTCGGTGAGGTCACCCCGGTCCGCGACTACGACCGCTCCACCCGCGACAACATCATCCAGGCCGCCGACGCCGACACCGGTCTGCTCATGTGGCAGGTCGACGTGATCGACGGCGACCCCGAGGTCCGCAAGACCAACCGCACCGTCTCTGTGAAGATCTGCGCGAAGGTCCAGCCGGTCCTGCCCGAGGCCGCCCCCGGCGTCCCGTTCCGTCCGGTGGAGTTCGACAAGCTCACCGCGACGCCCTACGTCGACCAGAACGGGGAGTTCTCCCGTCTCGCCTGGTCCTACCGCGCCATGGAGGTGCGTCAGCCCAGCAAGTCCCGCCCGGCCCCGGTGCTCGCCGGCGAGCAGAAGGCGAGCGCGTGATGCAGGCCCTCGGCGTCGACATCGAGTGGGGCTCGTGGGTCCTCGGCACGACGTCCTGTGCAAGGTCACCGACATCGTCTCCGCCTCGAGCCAGGTCCTCCGGGTCGAGCTCACTCCACCGTGGGAGAACGGCGACCTCCCCGAGGTCCGCATCGTCGTCACCGACATCGACACCTGCGACGACATGGCCAGTGACGTCCGGCACGGCGAGCACGCCGTCGTCTTCGAGGACGCCCCGGACAGCGGGTACGGCTGGACTGCCCGTCTCGCCGGCTTCCGCCTCACCGTCACCGTCCCGGTGATGAACCGATGAGCCGCGCGGGAGCCCCTCGGGAGTGGCTCATGTTCACCGGCATCCGCAACAGCGAGGACGC
>NZ_JAMOIL010000062.1 GCF_023656415.1 Nocardioides bruguierae | reverse complement strand
CTTCTCCGGCGCGGGGGCGGCCGGACGCGGGGCCGGCTTCGGGCCGGGCTTGGGCGCGTCAGCGACCGGCGACGGCGCGGGCGCGGCCGGCTTGGGGCCGGGCTTGGGCGCTGCCGGGGCGGGCGCCGACGAGGCGGGGGCGGAGCCGCCGCCCTTCAGCGTCGGGCCGATCTCCTTGCGGAAACGCATCTCCGCGGGCAGCTCGACGGTCGAGCTCGCCGACTTGACGAACTCCCCCATCTCCTTGAACTTCTCGAGAACGAACTTGCTCTCGACTCCGAACTCTTTGGCGAGCTCGTGAACTCGGGTCTTGGCCACGTTTCTCCTCCTGGCCTCGAGACCCGAATCCGGGGGTTGTCTCTCGAGACCGTCAGTGGGTGTGCAAACTCATCGTGAGTAACTCATCGAGTGCTCATGAGCTGCTGCTCCAGTTCCTGGTCAGGCGGCCGGCCCCGGTGGGCCGGTCGGTGTCGGTCGTGACGCGGTCGAGGTACTGCCGCACCGGTGCGCTCTCCAGCGGAGCCCCGGCTGCTCGGCGCAGTGCCCGGGGGAACGCCTTCCTGCGGACGGCGAGGTCGTAGCACGCGGTCGTGGGGTGCAGGTGCGCCCCCCGGCCGGCTGCGACTCCGCGGGGGTCGGGGAGCACGGCAACCCTGCCGTCCTCGTCCGTGCCCACCACCGTGCGCAGCAGATCGCGTCGTGGTGCCCGCCCCCGGCACCCGATGCAGGTGCGGACGGGGCCGTCGGAGGACGGGCCGTCTGCTTCTGCAGGGAGTGCTGGGCTGATCACCGTCGTTCACCTTACCCCTTCGCCCCGACCGGAAACGAACCGGAGGGGGCCGCTGCCGGTGTTCGCTGCGCCGCTCGGGGCGTCGGGCCGGGCCTGGCGACGACGCACGACACGCCCGACACCGGGGGCGTCGGGCGTGTCGTGTGCGTGCGGATGCTCAGTTGATCGGCGAGGACCCGACCGTGACCGTCGCGGAGTGGCTGGTGCCGGAGGCGTCGCTCCAGGTGACCTTGACCGTGTCCCCGGGGTCCAGGGAGTCCATGGCGGACGCCAGGTCGTCGTAGCCGTCGACGGTGGTCCCGCCCACCTTGGTGATCAGCGAGCCGGCCGTGATGCCGGCGTCGTCGGCCGGGGAGCCGGACTCGACCTCGGCCACGGAGGCCCCGCCGGTGACGTTCGCGTCGATCGAGACGCCCAGGTAGCCCGAGGCGCCGATCTGCACGGTGCCGGACTCGGTGCCGGACTCGATCACGCTGACGATCGCCAGGGCGTCCTCGATCGGGATCGCGTAGCTCTCGGCGACGTTGCCGCTGCTGGCGGCGGTGGTCATCCCGACGATCTCGCCGTCGGCGTCCTCCATGGCGCCACCGGAGTACCCGCCCACGACGGCGACGTCGGTCTGGAGGAGGCCGTCGAGGTCCTCGGAGGAGATGCCGTACTCGCTCTGGGTGGTGATCTGCTGGTCCGTGGCGGTGACGGTGCCGTCGCTGGCCGACAGGTAGCCCTGGCCCTCGGCGTTGCCGACCGCGGTCACGTCGTCGCCGACGGCCGCGTCGCCGTCGTCGTCGATCGTGACGGTCGTCAGGCCGCTGGCGTCGTCGAGCTGGAGCAGCGCCACGTCGTTCTCGGCGTCGTGGCCGACGACGGTGGCGGTGTAGGTCTCCCCGGTGGTGGCCACCTCGACCTGGATGTCGGTGGAGTCCTCGACCACGTGGTAGTTGGTCAGGACGAGCCCGTCGGAGGTGAGCACCATGCCGGAGCCGGCGGCCTCGCCGTCGGTGAGGGTCGTGGTGATGAGGACGAGGCCCTGCGACTGGGCGTCGGTGGCGTCGGTGGCGGTGGCCTCCTGCTCCACCGTCGACGACGAGCCGCTCTCGGAGCCGTAGCCGTACGTCCCGCCGCTGGAGCCGCTGGACCCGTCGGTGCCGCCGTACCCGTACCCGTAGGTGCTGCCGCCGTCGGTGCTGCCGTCGGTCGAGCCCGACCAGGGGTCGGTGGAGGTGCCGCCGTCGGTCGAGGTGCCGTCGTCGGCGCTCGGCGCGGTCTGGGTGGTGCTGGAAGCGGCGGTGGTGGTGCCACCGTCGGCGACCACGCGGCCGGTGGCGAAGCCGAGACCGGCGGCCACGACGCCGGCGACGGCGACCACGGCGATCGCCTGGCGGGCGCGACGGCGTCGAGGACGGACCAACGCGACGGGCGCGACGGCGGGGGCGCCGTGGCCGGCCCACGCGCTGCTGGTCGGCATGTCGACGTGCGGGCTGCCCACGGGCGCCGGCGCCAGGGGGCCGGCCGGCTCGTGGGAGTCGTGGGGGGTCGTGCCGCTCGCGTTCGAGGCGGCGGCCGGGTCGCGGTCGTCGCCCGGGGTGCTGGTCCGCTCGTTGTCCATGCCGTGCAGTCAACGTGTGCCGGCTGCGACCCGGCTGACCCTCACCTGGGTGCTTCCTGTGCGTCTCGGAAGCCTCGCGGGCTCGCGTCCCCCACACCCCCGGGCGCCCGGATGGCA
>NZ_JAMOIL010000061.1 GCF_023656415.1 Nocardioides bruguierae | reverse complement strand
AGAGCGAGGACCTCTCGTTCTACGGACCCGGGATGCTCGATCAGATCGCCGCCGAGCTCAACGCCCGTCCTCGCAAGACACTGAAGTGGCGCACCCCCGCGGAGGAACTCGACGCACTACTGTCGGGCGAGTCAGATCCACCTGTTGCGACGACAGGCTGAATCCACCCCGGTCGCGAGGCGCGGAACGTCACGCACTATCCGCGAGGCCTCAGCAGGCCGCCGAGAGGTCGCCCGCGGAGTTGGCCGCGTAGCCGGTGGAGAGAGAACCGAGGGAGCCGCCGGTGACGGACTTGTTCGCGTTCTTCCTCGAGGTGCCGTTCTTCGGCGCCGACCCCGTGCCCTCGGCCTTGTCGATCGCGGCGGCGACCTTCTCCTGCACCAGGTCGATGTCGGGGTCGGCGGTGTTGATCATGGGCGGCACCAGCGAGACGGTCGAGATCTTCTGGTCCTTGGCCCGCAGCGCCAGCTGCACGAAGGTGCCGACCTCGGAGGCGGGCACGTCGGTGGAGACCAGGGACGAGGACGCGGCCGCGATGTCGGTGAAGTTGGCCAGCATCGTCTCGGGGCTGACCTGCTGGAGCAGCGCGTTCATCACGCACTTCTGCCGAGCCATGCGCGAGTAGTCGTCCGAGCCGTCGCGGGCCCGGGCGTACCAGAGGGTCTGGAAGCCGTCGAGCTGCTGGACGCCCGGCTCGATGTAGTCGTAGACGTCCGAGCCCAGCCCGCCGATCGGGATCGCCTGGCGCACGTTGATCGTCACGCCGCCGACCGCGTCGACCAGCTCGCGGAAGCCGTGCAGGTTCACCATGGCCCAGTAGTTGACCTCCAGGCCGGTGATGCCCTCGACGGCCATGATCGTGGCGTCGATGCCGGGCGTGGGCGAGTCGCCGAACAGCTCGGTGTGGTCCTGGGCCCAGGTGGAGACGCCGTTGAGGTAGTCGGCGTCGAAGCCGTCGGGGAACTGCTCGTCCATCACCGAGCCCTCGGCAAAGGGGAAGTTCTGCATGTTGCGGGGCAGCGAGATCAGCACGGTGCGTCCGGTGACCGCGTCGATCGAGGCGATCGTCATCGAGTCCGGCCGCAGGCCCCAGCGCCCGGCACCGGAGTCGCCACCCATGAGCAGCACGTTGAAGCGGCCGTCGTGCGCACCCTTCACGTCGGTGGAGGCGAACATCGTCTGCATGAGGTCCCGCTGGACACCCACGAGGTGGGCGCCGAAGAGCATCGAGCCCGCCAGCGAGAAGCAGAGCACGCCGTTGACGCCGATCATCGCGCGCCGGTGGCCGAGCCCCAGCGTCAGCGGCTGACCCAGGCGCCAGGCGTCCACCATCAGCGCGAACCAGCCCACGGCACCGACCACCAGCAGCGACCGCACCGCGAGCAGCAGCGTGGGGTCCGTCGCCCAGCCCAGCGCGAAGGCGGGGTGGACGAGGGTGGCCAGCCCGGCCCCGAGCAGGACGACCCACAGCGCGACCCACACCCCCAGGGCGATGCGGCCGGCGCGGCGGTTTCCCGCGAGCAGCTGGGCGGACCCGGGCGCGACCAGGGTCATGGCCATGAGGGACAGGGCACGCCGGAACCGGACGCGCGCCGCTCTCTGGCTGGCAGTGAGACGGGCCCGCTCGGCCGACCCGGGGGAAGGAACGGGTGGCATGGCGGCAGTATCACCAGTCCCAGCAGTCACACAGCCGCAGGCGCGCCGGGGTGTCGTCAGGTCGACCCGGAGGCCCCCGTCACGGACCGGAGCGGTCTCACCCCTCCGGGTCCGCTCAGGCCCGGCCCGCCTCGATCGCCGCCCGCCGGGCCAGCCGGTGCTCGCGGCGGATCTCGGCCTCCCGCCACCGGCGCCGCTCGTCCGCGCTCTCGGGCAGCAGGGGCGGCACCGGGCGCGAGCGCCCCGCCTCGTCCACGGCGACGAAGACGAAGTAGGCGGAGCCGACGTGCAGGCCGTCGGCCTCGGGGTCGTCCCACGGCGCCGCCTCCACCCGCACGCCGATCTCCATCGAGGAGCGGCCGGCCCAGTTGACCGTGGCCGAGGTGCGCACGATGTCGCCCACGTGCACGGGCTGGAGGAAGACCATCTCGTCCAGCGCCGCGGTGACGGCGGCGCCGCCCGAGTGCCGCTGCGCGACCGCCCCGGCGGTCGAGTCCGCCAGCTTCACGATCTCCCCGCCGTGGATGTTGCCCAGCAGGTTCGCCTGGGCTCGCGACATCAGCACGGCCAGCGAGACGGCGGCGAAGGACGGTGGACGACCCGTGGTCGACGGGGTGTCCTGCGGCGGGAGTGGCTCCTCACTCATGGGCGCACGGTACTTTCCTGCCCATGGCTTCGCGTCCCGGCACCGGCGGCACCGGCTCCTCCGACGACCCCGGCGGCACCTCCGGGCAGGGCGAGGAGCGCTTCGACTGGCTCTACGGCCGGCGTGACCGCGAGCCCCAGGCGGACGCGGACGCGACCCGGGTGATGCCCGTGCAGCCGCGCGAGTCGGGGGCCGGCGCGTCCCGCCCCGCCGCGCAGGGACGCCCGCAGCCCGCTCCCCCGGCGCCGCCGCGCGGGCCCGACGGCCCCAGCGGGCCCG
>NZ_JAMOIL010000060.1 GCF_023656415.1 Nocardioides bruguierae | reverse complement strand
CCAGGATCAAACTCTCCATCGAAAACCCACACACAGTGTGAGATGATGCAAAATCAATCACTGACAGAAAGAACCTGACAAACTTGTCAGAATCATCGTCAAAGAAACCCACCCACCAACACAACCAGACCAAAGCCCAGCCATGCCAACGAGAGGGGCATAAACAAACTAATTCGTCGACTATCAATGACACACTGTTGAGTTCTCAAGAATCACACGCACCAACCAGACCCATCTCCCGACGAGCCCGAAAGGACTTCCAACACGCTAGCGACGCGTTCTCACAGACCCAAACCAGAGCCCGGCGACGTCTTCGCCAACACATCAACCCCGGGGCCGGAAGCCCGACCAGACCGGCCTTGCTCCCCGCCGCTCCCTGGCGACAGATGAAACAGTAGCCGCCTCCCCCGTACGGCACAAATCGAGGTGGCACCCGGGGGCTTTGTGCAGGTGAGGGTGGGTCCGCGCGCTCCGGGCGTACGCGCCGTCCTCGGCCTGCCTCCTGCCCGCCCTGCCCCGCGTGCTCGCGATCGCCGGCCGACCGGACCGGATCAGCCGTGCACGGCCGCGCTGGCAGCCTCGGCCCATGGTGCGACCTGATGAGGGGTTCGATCACACGAGTCGCGTCGTCCTCCAGAGTTCCTGTCGCGGCTCACTCGCCGCGACCGTGCCGGCCCCTCTGCTCCGGCATGTGGCGGCGGACAGAGATGGTCTCGGGTGCCCCCACTCCCTTCTGCGCGGAGGGCGTCCCCCTCGCCCGACGACGCCGAAGCCTGCGCCGGCCGGCGCTGGGCAGCTGACCGAGTCAGGTTCCGACGTGGCGGAGGGACGTCAACGCGGGTCCCGCCCAGGGCACGAGCCCTGCGTCCCGGCCTTCTCGTCACGCGCACCGTCGGCGAGCCACCAAGGAACCACCGGGTGAGCGAGCACGGCAAGGTCGCCGCTGTCCGTGCCGCGCGGCAGGGCGCGCCTGGACCACGGGCTGGGTACTCAGCCCCCTGGCGCCGTCCCCGCGATCCGTGAGAAGTCCGCGCCGGCCCGGTGGGGTGTTCATGGCGGATGCTGGCCGTCCTTCGCACGGCGCCCCGACGCACCGAGCTCTCGAGCCTGCACGCGTCCGGCGGATGGCGGTAGCGCGCGACCCACTCGTGGCACCTCCCCTCCGTACGCGATCATCACTGCGACCAGACGTCGCGAGGCGACTCGACCACCCTCGAGCTCGCTACGACGCCGACCCCGACGCACCACTCCCCAGTGACGAAGCGGCGTCACGACTGCACGGCGCAGGGAGCACGACGTCGCCCCGGACTCGCAAGAATCGGAGCAGCGGCCTGCGCCGGGTCTGGCGACTGTCCACCCCGCCGCCGCGCGACGACTCGCTCGGCTCGATCGCACGGTGTGCGACCGCTGGGTCAGGGACACCGCTCGAGCAACCGCCCAGTTCCGCTGCTCGAGCGGCAGGACGTCACACCGATGGCGGGGAGTGCGGAATGACGTTCCGTGCACCCCGGCCGCCGCGATCGTCGACGAGCCGGCTACCCGGGCTGCCAGGAAGCGGCCTGGCCGACGCTTCGCAGATCAGCGTGGCTGGGTAACCCGTCTGGCCGCGTGGCAGCGGCGAGGAAGGCGTCCGCGCCCAGTCGCTCCACGGCGACCAAGCCGCTGTGCTGCAGGACCCTGACAATGACGCACTCTGCGTGCCCCTGCGCGCAGTCGCCGCCTTCTCGGTGATCTCCGCGGGCCGATGAGCTGTTCGGGGTCGAGGGCGTCCACGTCCTCGACGTGACCTCGCACGACCACGGCCAGAGCCTCACGATCGTGCTCGATGTCGAGTCCGACGCCGACCCGCCCGGCTGACCCGACTGCGGGGTCGTGGCTGTCAGCCAGAGCCACTGGGTCCAGGTCCTCCACGATGCCCCGTGCTTCGGACGCCCGGTGCGGGTGCGGCGGGGCACACGGATCCGGGGCCGCCCCGAACTCACCTGCCCGCGGTCGACGTGGACCGAGGACCATCCCTACACGCCGACCCGGACCCGCTCGCCTCATGACAAACGCGCCAGGACAATCATGTCCCTTCGCTCGTGACCGATGCGCTGGTAAGAGCGCAGAAGCCCTTCGCGCTGGTAGCCGGCGCCCAGCGCTACCCGGAGCGAAGCTCCATTACTGGGCTCGACGAACAGCTCCAGCCTCTCGATGTCCGGCTGGGACAGCGCCCACTCGCTGGCTGCCTGTAGAGCCGCCGTCGCGAAGCCCTGTGAACGCGCCCCGGGCTTGACCCAGTACCCGAGCGCCGCGCGGCCATGCGCTTCCTCCATGTAACCTGTCCGCCCGTCCGGGGCAGTTGCCCTGATCCACATCCCGATCTGACCGACGGCGTATCCACGTGCGGCGTCGACGATCACCCAGGAGTGACCCAAGCCGCGCTGCGACCGCAGCTCCTGCCGCGCGACGTATCGTTGGGCGCTGCTCTGGTCAGCCTCAAGACCGGTGAGCAGCCGCACGCCGGGGTCTTTGGCGGCCTCGAACACCGCACCCACGTCCAACTCCTCGAAACCGCGGAGTCGAACGCGATCCCCCGGGATCGTCGGTGTCAACGGCTGGCCTGCGTCGGGCGCGTCAGCCCGCGACTCCAGTCTTGCCATGAGCCCTCCACACTGCCCGATCAGTCAACTTCCCGGACATCCTAGGTGCGAGCGCCTTGGAGCGAGATCCGTGCGGCAAGACCTCTGACAGGCCCTTCGCCTTGCCGGGGACCCCGCCCTTGATCGGGCCGTCGAGCCAATGACGCACTCCGGTGGCCTGACAATACTTCCGGAATGCGGAACGCCCGCGCGGGGAGCACTCGGTGGTGCTGCGACCCGGCGGGCGTTCTGCAGTGTATGTCCGGCGGCGTCCTACTCTCCCACAACCTCGCGGTTGCAGTACCATCGGCGCTGAGAGGCTTAACTTCCGGGTTCGGGATGGGACCGGGTGTTTCCCTCTCGCTATGGCCGCCGTAACTCTAG
>NZ_JAMOIL010000059.1 GCF_023656415.1 Nocardioides bruguierae | reverse complement strand
TGGTTGTGTTGGTGGGTGGGTTTCTTTGACGATGATTCTGACAAGTTTGTCAGGTTCTTTCTGTCAGTGATTGATTTTGCATCATCTCACACTGTGTGTGGGTTTTCGATGGAGAGTTTGATCCTGGCTCAGGACGAACGCTGGCGGCGTGCTTAACACATGCAAGTCGAGCGGAAAGGCCTTTCGGGGTACTCGAGCGGCGAACGGGTGAGTAACACGTGAGTAATCTGCCTCTGGCTTTGGGATAGCCACCGGAAACGGTGATTAATACCGGATACGACACATCTCCGCATGGGGCGTGTGTGGAAAGTTTTTCGGCCAGGGATGTGCTCGCGGCCTATCAGCTTGTTGGTGGGGTAATGGCCTACCAAGGCTTCGACGGGTAGCCGGCCTGAGAGGGTGACCGGCCACACTGGGACTGAGACACGGCCCAGACTCCTACGGGAGGCAGCAGTGGGGAATATTGGACAATGGGCGGAAGCCTGATCCAGCAACGCCGCGTGAGGGATGACGGCCTTCGGGTTGTAAACCTCTTTCAGCACAGACGAAGCGCAAGTGACGGTATGTGCAGAAGAAGGACCGGCCAACTACGTGCCAGCAGCCGCGGTAATACGTAGGGTCCGAGCGTTGTCCGGAATTATTGGGCGTAAAGGGCTCGTAGGCGGTTTGTCGCGTCGGGAGTGAAATCACCGGGCTTAACTCGGTGCTTGCTTTCGATACGGGCAGACTAGAGGTATTCAGGGGAGAACGGAATTCCTGGTGTAGCGGTGAAATGCGCAGATATCAGGAGGAACACCGGTGGCGAAGGCGGTTCTCTGGGAATATCCTGACGCTGAGGAGCGAAAGTGTGGGGAGCGAACAGGATTAGATACCCTGGTAGTCCACACCGTAAACGTTGGGCGCTAGGTGTGGGATCCATTCCACGGGTTCCGTGCCGCAGCTAACGCATTAAGCGCCCCGCCTGGGGAGTACGGCCGCAAGGCTAAAACTCAAAGGAATTGACGGGGGCCCGCACAAGCGGCGGAGCATGCGGATTAATTCGATGCAACGCGAAGAACCTTACCTGGGTTTGACATACACCGGACGCATCCAGAGATGGGTGTTCCCTTGTGGCTGGTGTACAGGTGGTGCATGGCTGTCGTCAGCTCGTGTCGTGAGATGTTGGGTTAAGTCCCGCAACGAGCGCAACCCTCGTCCTATGTTGCCAGCACGTCGTGGTGGGGACTCATAGGAGACTGCCGGGGTCAACTCGGAGGAAGGTGGGGATGACGTCAAGTCATCATGCCCCTTATGTCCAGGGCTTCACGCATGCTACAATGGCCGGTACAAAGGGCTGCAATCCTGTGAGGGTGAGCGAATCCCAAAAAGCCGGTCTCAGTTCGGATTGGGGTCTGCAACTCGACCCCATGAAGTCGGAGTCGCTAGTAATCGCAGATCAGCAACGCTGCGGTGAATACGTTCCCGGGCCTTGTACACACCGCCCGTCACGTCACGAAAGTCGGCAACACCCGAAGCCAGTGGCCCAACCCTTGTGGGGGGAGCTGTCGAAGGTGGGGCTGGCGATTGGGACGAAGTCGTAACAAGGTAGCCGTACCGGAAGGTGCGGCTGGATCACCTCCTTTCTAAGGAGTCATGCACACGGATGGCCGGCGAGTGTCCGGTTCACGGTTGTGGTGCTCTGGAAGTGGAATCGTCGATGAATGGCTCGACCGGTCGTGGTCGCGTCGCCTCAGTACTGCTCAGCCTCTTCGGGGGTGGGGTGTGGAACCGGGTGTCGTGGTCGTGGGTGGTGGGGTTGGTTCGATGCTCATGGCCTGGTGCACGTGTTTGCGTGTGGTGGGTGTGGGTGGAGACAGTGGCACGCTGTTGGGTGTCTGAGGGATCAGACGCTGGTTCTTCTTGCCTCCTTGGGGGTTCTGCTGGCCGGATGGTTGGTGGGGGTTCCTTGGTGGGTTGGTTGTTTGGTTGTTGAATAGTGGACGCGAGCATCTTAATTATTAAGCTGTTTTGTTTGTTCGTTCGTGGCGTGAAGTGATTCATGTGGATGCATGGTCCGACTTCTGATGCGCAGTGGACTGGTCGATCTGGGCTGCGTGAGTGGTCTGGTTGGTTTGGTTGGTTGTGTGTGTTGTTGGGTGTGTGTTGACAAGCTATGAAGGGCACATGGTGGATGCCTTGGCATCAAGAGCCGATGAAGGACGTGGGAGCCTGCGATAAGCCCTGGGGAGTTGGCAACCGAGCGTTGATCCGGGGGTGTCCGAATGGGGGAACCCAGCTGGAGTCATGTCCAGTTACCTGCACCTGAATGAAATAGGGTGTGTGGAGGGAACGCGGGGAAGTGAAACATCTCAGTACCCGTAGGAAGAGAAAACAATAGTGATTCCGAGAGTAGTGGCGAGCGAAATCGGATGAGGCCAAACCATGCGCATGTGATACCCGGCAGGGGTTGTGCGTGTGGGGTTGTGGGAGCGTGTGTCTGTATCTGCCGGTGCAGGGCGCAGTAAGAAATCACAGGTGAGACCGAGAGCCTTGGAAAGGGTTGCCGTAGAGGGTGATAGCCCCGTAGGTGTAAGTCTGTGACTGCGTGCATGTTTCCCAAGTAGCACGGGACCCCTGAAATCCTGTGTGAATCTGGCGGGACCACCCGTTAAGCCTAAATACTCCTTGATGACCGATAGCGGACCAGTACCGTGAGGGAAAGGTGAAAAGTACCCCTGGCGGGGAGTGAAATAGTACCTGAAACCGTGTGCCTACAATCCGTCGGAGCCCGGCTGCCCCTTGTGGGTGTTGGGGTGACGGCGTGCCTTTTGAAGAATGAGCCTGCGAGTTTGCGTTGTGTGGCGAGGTTAACCCGTGTGGGGTAGCCGTAGCGAAAGCGAGTCCGAAGAGGGCGAGATAGTCGCACGATCAAGACCCGAAGCGGAGTGATCTATCCATGGGCAGGTTGAAGCGCGGGTAAGACCGCGTGGAGGACCGAACCCACTTAGGTTGAAAACTGAGGGGATGACCTGTGGATAGGGGTGAAAGGCCAATCAAACTCCGTGATAGCTGGTTCTCCCCGAAATGCATTTAGGTGCAGCGTTACGTGTTTCTTGCCGGAGGTAGAGCACTGGATAGCCGATGGGCCCTACCAGGTTACTGACGTTAGCCAAACTCCGAATGCCGGTAAGTGAGAGCGTAGCAGTGAGACTGCGGGGGATAAGCTTCGTAGTCGAGAGGGAAACAGCCCAGACCATCAGCTAAGGCCCCTAAGCGGTGACTAAGTGGAAAAGGATGTGGAGTCGCATTGACAACCAGGAGGTTGGCTTGGAAGCAGCCACCCTTGAAAGAGTGCGTAATAGCTCACTGGTCAAGTGATTCCGCGCCGACAATGTAGCGGGGCTCAAGTCATCCGCCGAAGCTATGGCAGTCGCATACTGGTGATTCAGTAACTCCTAACGGGGGTGTGGCTGGGTAGGGGAGCGTCGTGTCCCGGGTGAAGCTCCAGAGTGATCTAGGGGTGGATGGGGCACGAGTGAGAATGCAGGCATGAGTAGCGAATCGCGTGTGAGAAACACGCGCGCCGAATGATCAAGGGTTCCAGGGTCAAGCTAATCTGCCCTGGGTAAGTCGGGACCTAAGGCGAGGCCGACAGGCGTAGTCGATGGACAACGGGTTGATATTCCCGTACCGGCAAAGTAGCGCCCATGACGAGCCCGGTGATGCTAACCATCCGAAGCGCCGTGACTGCTTCCCTTCGGGGGAGTGGCGTGTGTGTGGAGCATGGGAACCGATCCGGTAGTAGTCAAGCGATGGGGTGACGCAGGAAGGTAGCCTGACCACAGCGATGGTTGTCTGTGGCTAAGTGTGTAGGGCGATGTGTAGGCAAATCCGCGCATCATATGCCTGAGACATGATGGGGACCCCGTATGGGGGAAGCAGGTGATCCTATGCTGTCGAGAAAAACCTCTAGCGAGCTATGCGCCGCCCGTACCCGAAACCGACTCAGGTGATCAGGTAGAGAATACCAAGGCGATCGAGCGAACCATGGTTAAGGAACTCGGCAAAATGCCCCCGTAACTTCGGGAGAAGGGGGGCCGGATCCGTGAACCACCTTGCGTGGGGAAGCGGTGATGGCCGCAGAGACCAGGCCCAAGCGACTGTTTACTAAAAACACAGGTCCGTGCGAAGTTGTAAGACGATGTATACGGACTGACTCCTGCCCGGTGCTGGAAGGTTAAGAGGACCGGTTAGATAGCAATATCGAAGCTGAGAATTTAAGCCCCAGTAAACGGCGGTGGTAACTATAACCATCCTAAGGTAGCGAAATTCCTTGTCGGGTAAGTTCCGACCTGCACGAATGGAGTAACGACTTGGGCGCTGTCTCAACCATGGACTCGGCGAAATTGCACTACGAGTAAAGATGCTCGTTACGCGCGGCAGGACGGAAAGACCCCGGGACCTTTACTATAGTTTGGTATTGGTGTTTGGTTCGGCTTGTGTAGGATAGGTGGGAGACTGTGAAGCATGCACGCCAGTGTGTGTGGAGTCGTCGTTGAAATACCACTCTGGTCGTACTAGATGTCTAACCTAGGTCCGTTATCCGGATCAGGGACAGTGCCTGATGGGTAGTTTAACTGGGGCGGTTGCCTCCCAAAGAGTAACGGAGGCGCTCAAAGGTTCCCTCAGCCTGGTTGGCAATCAGGTGGCGAGTGTAAGTGCACAAGGGAGCTTGACTGTGAGACAGACATGTCGAGCAGGGACGAAAGTCGGAACTAGTGATCCGGCCACGGCATGTGGAAGCGTGGTCGCTCAACGGATAAAAGGTACCCCGGGGATAACAGGCTGATCTTCCCCAAGAGTCCATATCGACGGGATGGTTTGGCACCTCGATGTCGGCTCGTCGCATCCTGGGGCTGGAGTAGGTCCCAAGGGTTGGGCTGTTCGCCCATTAAAGCGGCACGCGAGCTGGGTTTAGAACGTCGTGAGACAGTTCGGTCCCTATCCGCCGCGCGCGTAGGAAACTTGAGAAAGGCTGTCCCTAGTACGAGAGGACCGGGATGGACGAACCTCTGGTGTGCCAGTTGTACCGCCAGGTGCACGGCTGGTTGGCTACGTTCGGAAGTGATAACCGCTGAATGCATCTAAGCGGGAAGCACGTTTCAAGATGAGGTTTCCCACCGGGTTAACCGGGTAAGGCCCCCAGTAGATGACTGGGTTGATAGGCCGGAGGTGTACAGCAGTGATGCCCAGCCGACCGGTACTAATAGGCCGAGGGCTTGTCACCACACTCCTACACTGCACACACAAACAAACACACAGATACAGCGTGTGATTGAGCGTGTCTCGCGTCCACTGATTGAACAACCAAACAC
>NZ_JAMOIL010000058.1 GCF_023656415.1 Nocardioides bruguierae | reverse complement strand
GAGCCCATCCCGCACCGGGTCGCTCCGCGAGCCCATCCCGCACCGGGTCGCTCCGCGAGCCCATCCCGCACCGGGTCGCTCCGCGAGCCCATCCCCGTTCGGGCCAGCGCAGGTGCGAGATCATGCCGGCCGCGGTCGTAGTGAGTGAGGTGGCGATGATGCTGGGGTAGGCGTGGATGTATGAAAAGCCGCGAACTGTGCGGGCCACCGCGCCGCGCTGCCAGTCCGATCAGACGGTGAGCATCCCGCGGTCGCCGGCGTCGGGCTTCGGGAACGCCGCGTCCGTGGCTGGCACGATGCCACGTGCGGGGTGTCTGGGCCGGCCGGTGTGGGGCTAACGGCCCACGGGCTCGGCGGACCGGCTGTCCCACTCGTCTCGCAGGATCGAGTGCATCAGCGAGTCCCGCCATCCGTCGCGCAAGCGCAGCGAGTGTCGGATCGTGCCCTCGACGATCAGCCCGGCGTGCCTCAAGACGGCTGCCGAGGCGTGGTTGCGCGGGTCGCAGGTCGCCTGCACCCGCTCCACGGAGGGATCGGCGAACGCCGCGCTCACCAGTAGCCGCGCCACCTGCGTTCCCAGCCCGCGACCCCACAGGTCGACGTGCACGGCGTAGGCGATCTCGCGGCAGGAGGAGCCGCACCGGGTGATCTCACCCACCCCCACCACGCCGTCGGCCAGAGTCTCGGCGGCATAGACCACGCGTGACCCCACAGGGTGGACCCAGGTGGCTGCTGCCTCCGTGACGAACGCCGCGGTCTCCTCGGGCGTGTTCGGCCCCCAGGCCTGGAACCGGCAGGCCTCCTCACGAGACGCCCACTCGTGGATCCGATCAACGTCGGAGACCTGGATGGGCCGCAACACCGGGTCGTGCCGGTCAGGAATCGCGTCGATCGTCACGATGACGATGCTATGCCCCGCGCCCCCGCCGGTCCTTGCCGTCCGCGCCAGCTCGAGACGGTCCGAGCATCGCTGACGGCGACTGCCCTCGGTTAGCGCCCATCGGGTCACACTGTGGGTCCGCTTGGGGCCTGGCGCCGGAGGTCATGGATCGCCGCGAGCCCATGGGCTCGCGGAGCGACCCGGTACGGGATCGGCGAGCGGGACGGTCGCATCGAGCACGCCTCCCTCGACCGGCCGCCGGGCGAGGAGTGGGTCTACCCGCGACACGAGCGAGGCACGACCTGAGCGCACGGACATGCCACGTTCCGCTCGCGGATCAGCCATGAGCGTGCGTCTACTCCATGAGTGCGTCGACCCGTCCAGGGTCGACCCCGACATTCTGCGCCGAGTCCCTGAGGTCGACCAGCAAAGGACGCGGCACCGCTATGTCGTCCTCGTGGAGGTTGTCGCACAGGGTCTCGTACGCCAAGCTCTCCTCGCCCGCACCGAGCAACGATCGGACGGTCTCGGGGGTCCTGCTCACAGAATCGATTGACGAGGCGTGTAGGTCACTCGCACTTGCCCACAGGACGGCCTCGATGGCGCTCGCCAGTTCTATACGGCCCTGCCACGCTTGCCAATCAGCCTCGTCGTAGAGCGTCCATGTGTCGCGCCCTGTCGCCGTTGCCCGGACAACCGCAACGGCAAAGCAGCCGCCATGGTCAATGACTTCGACATCGAATCGGGTAGTGGCGCGGACCAGTCTCGCGAGGCGTTCAGCCCTATCACGGTTCATCCCTGCGTCCACCGCTAGATGGTTGCAGAGAGCGCCAGCACATGCCGTGTTCCGGCGTACCGGCAAACGTTCCGCTTGCGGAACACTGCGACGGAGTGAGCTCAAAGGCCCGGGGGCTGGGCAGACGTCGTGTGGGTCGCCGACGGCGAGGGGGACAGCCTCTGCCCCGAGTTCTCGGACGTTGATGGGGCGTACGACGCTGTCGTGCAGAACGTCGACGACCTACTCATGTAGTCGGTGGAACCGTACGCTCACGCCGCGAGACGGCTGGTTTCACAGCCCGATCGGGACGCGTGGCGAGCGGGACGCGTGCCACAGCCGATCCTTGGCGGGAACTGTGCCCACTGGCAGTAGCCGATCCCTTCGGCATCGCTCCAGCAGACCCGCTGCCGGAGGACCCGATGACCGATCCTGTGGAGTTCGCTCGGACCCGCGAGCTAGATTCGCCTGCGGCGACAGCGACGGTGGGCTTACCTTCCGCCGGTAAGGATTCACCTCACGGAAGGGGCACTTGGATGGCCCGACACTTCATCGGCTCGGCAGCGGTCGCGGCGCTCATGGTCGGCTCGCTGACCGCAGTTGCGGCGCCGGCCCAGGCGGCGACGGACTTCGCGAACTGCGACGCGATGCACAAGGTCTACAAGTACGGCGTTGCCAAGTCGAAGCGGCAGGTGCGATCCGGGCACTACAGGCCCGCGGTCCGGCTCAAGGTCTACCGGGCGAACACCGAGAGCGACGCCGACAAGGACGGCACCGCTTGCGAGGTCACGGCCTGAGCGGTCGGCCGTGAGCGGGGAGCCCGGCCTCCGCGTCACACGGGGAGAAACGCTGGGAAGCCGGGCCACGGCCCCTCGGCACCATGGGATACCCGAGGCCGCTGAGACTACGACTGTTCCGTGGCTGATGAATAGTCCCCAGCGAGGTGCGCGCGTGGCCCAGCGCCGGGGCCGGGGACAGGCGACCCGGGCCAGGCCACGCGGCGTGCCGGCGCGATGGGGGAGGCCGTGCACGCGAGCAACCCGCGCGGTGACCGGTCTCGGGTCCGTTCACCGCGCGGGCTGCACAGCCATCCTAGACGATGGTCCAACCCGCTACCCGTTGCGCTGGCAATGGAATGGCTGTGAGCGCATGGTGGACGACGCCGGTCCGTTGCCGAGGATCAACAGGGGGGTCGGCGAGCCGGCCTAGTGACCGCGGCCCGGGATGCGAAGAGTGGGCTTCCCGGGTCGCGGTCCACTACCAACAGCGTCGTCAGACGACTCTGACGCCAATCGCCCGCGCGCAGGCTGCCCGGAGGGCGCCTTGCGACCGTTCGACTGCTCGAGCCACGGGATGTTGGGGCTCGTACCGATCAAGGATCTCGCGCACTCGGGTGTCGACGTCAACGGATACCCCCTGAGGTCCGGTCGTCATGTCGGCACAGGTGAGCTGATCGAGCAGGGCTTGCTCTGGCACGTCGAAGGCGAGCAGCCGCCCGGTCAGCCCACGTTCTTCCGCTTCGACCCAGGCGCCGCTGTGGTGGGCCACGAGGGCAACAACCTCGCGAGGAGCGCCGTGCAGGTCCAGGTAGCATGCGCCGTCGATCGCGTGCATGCCGGTGGCGGCGTTCGGCACGCCGTAGCCGATGTCGTGCAGCCAGGCGGCGCCGACGACGGGTTCCGAGGCACCAAGGTCGACGGCTCGCCGTGCCACGCCCTGTACGTGCAGCCAGCGGTCACCGGCGTCGCCGAGCAGCTCCTCGGCGAGGGCTCGGCACTCCGCGACGCTCCAGGTGGACACGGTTCGAGCGTAGCCACCGCATGGAGCCGCGGCCGGGCGTGTGGTTGCCGAATTGCTCTTGTGTGGCCCCCCGATTTTCGGTCCGGTTCTTGTGAGAATTCATCGACATGTGAGAGGGCCGGTGTGAGTGTCTGATGGCTGCAGCGAAGAGGTTGAGTCCGGAGCAGATCGTGGCGAGGTTGCGGGATGCGGAGAAGCTTCAGGGGCAGGGGGCGTCGGTTTCGCAGGTGTGCAAGAAGCTCGGGGTCTCCGAGCAGACGTTCTACCGCTGGCGGACCAAGTACGGGGCGTTGAAGGAGGACGAGGCGATTCGACTCAAGACGTTGGAGCAGGAGAATGCCCGTCTGAAGAGGATCGTTGCCGAACAGGCCTTGGACATCTCGATGCTCAAGGACGTGGCCAAGGGAAACTTCTGAGCCCGGCTCGTCGGCGCGACGCGGTCGCGATGCTGACTCGCAAGCACAAGGTCAGCGAACGCCGTGCTTGCCGGCTGGTCGGGCAGCACCGGTCCTCGAATCGCTACGAGCCAAGGTCCACGGACTTGGAGGTGAAGTTGGTCGAGAGGATGCATGCGCTGGCTGGTGAGCATCCGAAGTGGGGCTACCGGATGATCCACGGGCTGCTGATCGCCGAGGGCTGGCCGGTCAACAAGAAGCGGATGGAGCGTTTGTGGCGCCGCGAGGGGCTGCAAGTGCCCCCACGCAAGCCCAAAACCTCAGGTCAGAAGGCACGTGGCGATGACTCCAACAGCATTCGCCGGCTACCGGCTCGGTATCGAAATCACGTGTGGTCCTACGACTTCATCAAGCGGCGCACCAGCGACGGTCGCCCGGTGCGGGTGCTCAACGTGATCGACGAGTTCACCAGACTCGGGCTCGGCTCTCATGTGGCCCGAGGGATCGGCGCCAAGGGGGTCCGGGCCCACTTGGGGCGACTGTTCGCGGTGCACGGTAAGCCGAGGTTGATCAGAGCCGACAACGCCGGGAGTTCATCGCAGACTCCCTGCTGGACTGGCTCGGAGAGCAGGAAGTTCGTGGTGTGTTCATCGCCAAGGCGAGCCCGTGGCAGAACGGCATCAACGAGCGATTCAACGGCACCATGGAGCGCGAGTTGTTCGGCCACGAGGTCTATCACTCGATCCTCGAGGTCCAGTTCGTCGTCGACGCCTGGACCGAGAAGTACAACACCATGCGAGCTCATCGCAGCTTGGGCGGACAGACACCCGCGGCGTACGCCAAGATGCTCAAGGAAGCGACGAAGTACGACCAAGGTGGTGGTAGCCGATGAGAGGTCCTACCACCACCGCGCGTGGACCAGTCGCGATCACCTGGCCGGGGTGCCGAACCCGGGTAGCGGCGTCCCGCAACTCAAACAGGTGCTGGACCAGAAACTCGGGGCCGCTCAACGTCGACCGGACAGGCCGGGAATTCGATGACGAACTTGGCGACCTTGTAGGAGGTCTAGCGTGTGGTGCTGGGTTTACGGCCGTAGGCATCGGGCTTAGTTTCGTGGCTACTCCAGTCGTAGGTGGTGAATATGCGGCCGGCGGGTACCTCGCTTGCGCAGGCATTTCGATCGGTGGCTACTTTGACTAATTACTCAAGAGCTTTGATCGGTGGTGCAGCGATTTCCGTCACCGTCGTTGTGCTCTTGCTGGGAGCAGTGGCGGCCGGAAAGTGCTCTTTAGAACTGGCGGCTATTTTGTCCCCCGCAATACTGTTATTGCCTATGTGCGTGACGTCTTTCGTATTTTGGAAAAAGCAAAAGTAGTGAATCGCCTGTAAGTGTTTGTGGTGGCTGGCCTGAGCCCTGATCCGTAAGTTCTTGGGTGGCCCGGGAGGGTCGGGTGTGGCTGAGCCTTGATCGTCGCTGAGGTGGCTCCGGTGGATTGGGTCTGCTGCACGGATCGGTGACATCTTGACCTGCCCTACGGGTTGGTTTCCAGATCAGGTGATGAGTCTCGGGCCTGACTGAAAGGCTCTGAGAGTGCCCCGTCCCTATCCGCCCGAGTTTCGTGCCCGCGCCGTCGCGCTGGTCCGCTCGGGCAAGCAGGTCAAGCAGACCGCCTACGAGCTCGGCATCAGCGCCGGCTGTCTCCACGCATGGGTGCGCCAGGATCAGATCGACCGGGGCGAGCGTCCGGGCATCAGTACCGGCGAATCCGCCGACCTCCGCGCAGCACGCAAGCGAATCAGGGAACTCGAGACCGAGTTGGCGATCGTCCGGCAGGCCGCGAAGTTCCTGGACCAGGACAAGCCCCACCCAAAAGGGTCCACCCGGTGATCGACCGTCTGGCCGATGCCGGGATGCCCGTCGACGTCGCATGCCGGGTCCTTGGTGTGTCTCGGCAGGGCTACTACCGCTACAAGCGCCGTCCCTTGTCGGCCACTCAGCTGCGGCGCCAGTGGCTGACCGGACTGATCCGCGAGGTCCACGTGGCTTCCCGCGGTACCTACGGCTACCGCCGTGTCCA
>NZ_JAMOIL010000057.1 GCF_023656415.1 Nocardioides bruguierae | reverse complement strand
ACGCAGACGTCAGAGGCGGTTTTGTTGTCTCTGTCAGCCATCGGCTGCAGTAGCGGCTGCAGTAGCGGCTGCAGTAGAGCGCGTGGCCGGCTGCAGAGCGCCGTTCTAGAAGACGGATTGAAGAACGTCGTACGGTTTGGCGGGCAGGACGACAGACCGATGCAGAGTCCGAGCTTCGCTACCGCGCTTGCACTCGAGCGTCAGTTGCACGCCGTGGCTGTCGTCGTCCTCCCAGCCGACCCGCAGTGCTGCTTCGCGCGTGCCAGGTCGAAGAGGTGTGATCCGTGCAGACTTCGACGCAGCGCCGGGAGCTACGCCTTTTTGCTGGTCTGAGAACCAGACGAGGTGGGGCTTCGGGTGGCGACGAGGACTTGGTCCAAGCCGCGCGCGGCCATCAGGTCACGCTGATAGCCGGATGGGAGTCCATGGAATCGGCGAGCTGGGGTTCCGACGAACGTAGGAATCTCGACGACGAAAGTCGACGCACGACCGGCCCGGCCCCCAGAGCGGGGGTGTCTTTGTTCCGGAGGCCTTCTGAGGCCTATCTCGGGATCTTCTCGGTGCTGTTGGAGGGGTCTCGGGGCCGTCACGCCCGCGCCTGCACGGGCCGTGTGTTCCAACAGACGGCCCTGAACTGCACTTTCTGTCCCCGCCTGTCGATATAGTCAGGACAGGCCGACAGCGCGGCCATGTAGCCAACGGAGGCACCCCCTATGCGGCGCGACATTCTGGTCAGCAACCTCATCGCCGGAGGCCTGGGACTCTCAGTTCTTCTGGTGACCCAGGAGTGGCCGCTGCTCACGATCGGCGTGCTCTACGTCATCGCCATGTCTGTCTTCCTGGCACGGGCCTACCGGCGTGAGTCGGCGACCACCCGGCGTGAGGCACTGACCTGGGCGACACCGTGGGCCGTCAACGCCGCGATCTGGGTGCCGCTGTTCGTCACCGACTTCGGCAACGGGCCAGGCCCCGGGTTCGGACCCAACGTCCTCGCCGTGGTCTACGGCCTCCTCATCGCGGGCATCCTTTATGTGGCCTGGCAGGCGCTGGCCCTGTTCCTGCGCGTCACCGTCCGCACCGGCCGGTCAACCACGACCGACGCCGACGCCGCCTGACGTCCCCGCAACTAGACTCGGCACCCGAGCGCACACCCGCGACAGCCCGCTCCAGGATCGGTGGAGACGTTGCTGACGTGGCAGCGCT
>NZ_JAMOIL010000056.1 GCF_023656415.1 Nocardioides bruguierae | reverse complement strand
CGTCCGCACCGGCCGGTCAACCACGACCGACGCCGACGCCGCCTGACGTCCCCGCAACTAGACTCGGCACCCGAGCGCACACCCGCGACAGCCCGCACCAGGATCGGTGGAGAGGTCGCTGACGCGGCAGCGCTACTAGCCGAGGTGGGAATTGATCTCATCAACTGACTGTCAGACGATGCGCTCATCGGCGGGCCCGGCAACTGGCAAGGCCGCTCGGGACGCACCTAGTCACACTTGCGACCCACGAGTTCCGGTCAGTTATTGGGTTCGCCGGAGGCTCAGCCATCACGGATGAAGAATGTGAGCATGCGAGAGCTCCCGCCTGACCGGATCATGTCCCCCGATGGTCGAGCCGGCTGGTATGCGGTTCCTCCCGGGGGTCATGGGGCCGAGGATGACGACCAGGCCTGGGAAGGGCCGAGCGAGGGGTCGTTGATCCGCTTCATGTCTGAGGACAGTGTCGATGTCCCCTTGTGGAGCGAGGACGGCCTGATCTTCGTCGACGGCGACGAACTGGTTCGCGAGTGGAGCGTCAGTCAAGAACTCGCGAGCGACATCGTGGAGTGGGGTCGGGCGTCTCAAGGTCCGAGGACTGCGAGGATCGACGCAGAAGCGGCCCGCTTGATCCGCAGCCTCCGACGTGAACTCGACTACCGCTTCCGCATCGTCTATCAGCCCTGATCCGGGCATCCGCGCACCGGCAGATCCGCCACCGTTCGGCAGATGCTCGAACGCCGTCGCGGGACCGCCGCAAACCGGCGCCGGATGAGCACCCTCCTCGAGCTCGTCCGTCAGCGCCTCAACCGCACCGCCGACCCCGTCAAGCGGAGCGCAGCCGGCGACCGGCTCCACTCGCTACCCGGATGACCAACCGTCCGACCAGCGGCAGATGAGTGCACGCTTCTCACCCCGGCATGTCGAACGTCAGATCGCTGGTCCGGAAGTACTCGCCTCCCTCGGACGGCCCAACAAGTACCAGGAAGTCAGCCAAGGCATTCGGTCCTGGCTTGCCAGAGGAGTCACGCGCTCCCGGCTCCTCGTCCCACGCGATGATCTTGGTGCGGACCGCGTACCTGCCCTCGGGCAAGGACAGGCTCACAGGACTTACTGAGGGGTTGCCGACGGTTTCGACTCCGCTGAGGACAAGTGGGCTGCCGTCCGCAACGAGGAGGTAGGGCTCGCTGGTGACGACCGTGTAAGCGGCCTCTCGCTCCGTCGCAGCGTCGGGGGCAACCGCGAGGCGCACGCCCCATGCGCCGTCACTCTGGATGCCGATGGGAACCAGTTCTCCGGACTGGATCGCGTCAGCAAGACGATCGTTGACTCGCTTCTCCCACGCCTCGTAGCCATCGACATCGGCGAAAGCTGACGACCTCCAGAGAGCGAGCATTCCGGCGTTAGTCGCAACGGTGACGATGTCGTTCGCAGGCACGCGCAGAGACTATGCGAGCCGCTGGACACCCCCACCGCACATCGGCATGTGCGGGCACCTACCCGCTCGATCGTGCGGCGAGATCCGCTCCACTTCTCGCACCGCTATGCGGAGGGGGAGCCCGGCAGTGCTGGGCACCCCTAACGAGGACCTCAAGATCATTTTCAAGATCGACCCGGGCCTTAGGCCGGACTGACCTCGTAGGAGCCGGCGGATAGCCGGCTGATCGAGGCTGATTGCGAATCGACCTGACAGTGCGCTCCCGAGGTGCACTCCAAGGATCAGGGCCGCCCCGCCCTGCGTGCTTCTATTCGAGGGGGGAGGCGCCCAATGCCTCGCCGAGACCATCGATCGCTGTCCGTCGGTCCGCGTGGGTGACATGACCGTAGGTGTTCATGGTCATCTCGAGGCTGGAGTGGCCGAGGATCTCCATGACGGTGCGTGGTGGGACGCCAGCTCCGAGGAGCAGGGATGCGCACCCGTGCCGGAAGTCGTGGAGACGCACGACGCGGACGCCGGCCCGTCGGCAGCAGGCCTGGACGATCCTGGTGGTGTTGCGGGGGTCGAACGGCGTCCCAAAACCGGTGGTGAGCACATGCCCGGTCTTCTGCCAGTCGGCGCCGTGCAGCTTCTTGAGCTCGGCCTGGCGCTCGCGCTGCTCCGTGAGTGCCTCGACGACGAGGGCGGGGAGCGGGATGGTGCGCTGGGAGCGGGCGGTCTTGGTGGGCAGGGCCACCAGTTCGCCGTCGATGCGGTGCAGGCCGCGCCGGATCTCGAGCGAGCCGCCGGGAAGGTCGACGTCGGCCCACATCAGGCCGAGGGCTTCGCTGCGCCGTAGTCCGAGCGTGGTGAACAGGACGAGCATCGGGTAGTACGGGTCCTCCCGGTGGAAAGCCACGAGCCGCCGGACCTCGTCAAGATCGAGCGGGCGGATCTCCTTCTTAGCGGGCTGGGTGACTTTCACGAGCTTGGCCGGGTTGCGCTCGATGATCTCTTCCCGGACGGCGTCCTCGAGTGCAGCCCGGAGGGTGGCGTGGACGTAGGTGATCGTCCGCGCGCCGGTCTGCTTCTTGCGCAGGGCGTCGTAGAAGGAGCGGATCTGGCGTGGGTTCAGCTGCTCCAGCCGGGTCTTACCCAGGCCCGGGATCAGGTAGGTGGTGACCATGTGCCGGTATGTGCTGAGCGTGGTGGGTCGGACGCGGTGGCCGACGATCTGGTCGAGCCACTCGTTGAGGAACTTGGCGACGTTCAGATCGGCCGGGGTCTGGCGCTTGCCCTGACGCTCGGCCTTGATGAGGGCATCCAGCATGCCCTGGGCCTCCCGCTTGGTGCGGGCGCTGACGGTCTTGCGCTTGCGGACCCCGTTGGTGTCGGTGACGTAGGTCTGTCCCTGCCATGTGCCGTTTGTAGATCGCCCCCTCTCCGTTGGCGGCTTGCCGGTTCACTGGAAGGCGTCCTGATCCATGGCGGCGACGTAGTCGGCGAGGGCGCGTGCGGAGATGCGGCGGCAGCGGCCGACCTTCATGGAGCGGAGCTCGCCGGAGTTCATGAGGTTGTAGACCATGGGCCGGCCGACGTGGAGGAGGCGGGCGACGTCCTCGGGCGTGAAGAGCATGGGGGGCATGTCGTCGGCGGTGAGGAGCCAGACGTTGGGCTTGATGGTGACGGTGCCGTCGACGTCGTCCACGGCCTGGCGGGCGGTGTCGAGGTTGAAGAGGTAGTCCATGAGGGCTCCCGAGATGAGTAGGTGGGGGAGGCCCGGTGGTGGGGGCGTCCTCCTGACGTGGGGATGGTCTGCGGGTTGTCAGGAGGACGCGGGAGGTCCGGTCGACGGGGCTGCGGTCGCGAGGCCGAGCTGGGCCTTCGCGGACTGGTAGTCGGCCTGCCAGCGGATGCGCTCGGCGATGGAGCGGGTGAGCACGATCCGGTACACCGGCACCGGGGCGTCGTGGGCATTCCACAGCCGCCACTCGTAGCGAGGCCGGCCATCAGCTCGTTTGGTGTCCGCGGCGAGCCGGTCGAGCTCGACGGAGTCGATGCCGGCGGCCTCGAGGGTCTGACGGACGACGTCGGCGCGGTCGGCGCGGTGGTCGGTGAGGGTCTTGCCGGTCCACCGCCGCGAGACCAGGACCCGTCATCCGCCGCAGCCGAGGTGCTGCTCGTCGTGGGCCTTACCGGGACAGGACCCCGGGAGAGCCTCGTCGGTGGCACCGTCAGGCTGGACGCCGTAGCGCAGCCAGTTCCAGCAACGTGGAGAGCAGGGCAGCCACCGCAGCTCTGCCAGGAGTCGGTCGACATGGGCGCGCTGCCGGCGGGTCAGGTGGGTGCCGGGGGTGGCGGGCTCGGACAGGCTCTTGCCGAGGTACTTGGTCAGGTAGGCGACGCGGCGGTCGGCGTCGTCCTCGTCGGCGACGATGCCCTGGATGTCGATCTGCTTGCCCAGCCGCAGGGTGTGCGCGGGGGTCGCAGCATGGCCCTGCTGATCGAGGCTGTCGAGGGCCTGGTGCCAGGTGGGCAGTGGGGTGCCGGTGTCGGGGTCGACGAAGTCGGCGCCGTCCCAGTCGGGGAGGGCGTGCTGGGGATAGCGGACGACGTCGAAGGGTGGCCACCACACGTGCTGGTACGTGGCCGAGGCGACCTGGCGGAGCAGCTCGCGGGGGATCGCTCCCCGCAGCGCGGTGTGCAGGTGTGGTGCGAGGCGGCGCTGGGCCTCGATGACGGCGAAGTACTGGACCTGGTAGCCGGTGCAGCGGCGGAGGTTCTGCCAGACGCGGTCGATGAGCTTGGGGAAGTGCAACGCGTCCAGGGCAGCGCGACGGTAGTGGTACCGGGCCGGCGCGACCGGGGTGCCATCAGGGCGCACGCGGCCGTAGGAGGGCAGCGTGAAGGTGACGAACATCGAGGGTCGGTAGGTGCGGCCGCTGGGTGCGGTGAAGGTCTGGCCGATGGTGCGGTGGTCCATCGGGACGCGGGGGAGGTCCGGGGCGTCCTGCCGGCGACGGGTGGAGCGGACGCGGCGGTCGCCGGTGTCTGTGGGCTCCGGCTCGGTGGGCTTGGCGGTGTCCGGGACGTCCAGGTCGTTGTCCTCGTCGTCGGCGGACGGGGCCTCGGGCTCGTCCTGGAGGTGCCAGCCCTCGCGACACTGCTGCATCCGCAGGACGCGGTTGCGGCGGGCACACGGCTCGCACTTGGACGCCAGGTCGCGCCGCACGGGGTGGAGACCAGGTGCAGCTGGCCGGTCACGGTGTCGGCAACCTCGTGGACCACGGGACGCACGCACACACCGTGGTGCTGTGCGAGGTCGCGGAGGGTGTCGGTGGTGATGCCGCGGTCGATCATGCGGCACCCCATCCGTGCTCGGGCCCTGAGTCGTGCCGCGGGGCATGGGCGTGGCAGTGGTGGGGGAGCGGCGTGCGGTCGCGGCCGTTCCAGAAACCGGAGGTGACCTCGAGCTCGAGGGCTGCTCGCTCGCAGTCGTGGCTGACGGGGCAGGTCAGGCACATGCCGGCCATCTCCAAGCGCTGGTCGAGGCTGCGAGTAGCGGGCTCAGCGATCCATGGCAGGTCGGCGGCGTCGCGGCACCGGGCCTCAGCAAGCCACGCCGGCTCGGTCCCCAGAGCAGCTGGCTGCGAGGTGGTGGTCTGGTGGTGCACGTCAGCTCGCCTCCTGGTCGGTGCTGGTCTCGCGGGAAGGTCGGCGCGGCCGGCGTCCCAGGTCGTCCGAGACCAACGGCGGCACGTCGAGCAGGACGGGTGTGGCGAATCGCTGGGCGACGTCGCGGATGGCGTCGTCGCTGGCGTAGCCGGCGCGGACTCGCAGTGCGGGGCCGCCGTCCTCGGGGACGACGTAGGCGGTGCCGGGGACGTCGCGGGTGATGCGGTGGCAGGAGGCACCGGTGGCTGCGGCCGCGTCGCCGAGGACCATGGCTGTCTCGGAGGCGTCCTTGAGCCGGAGGCCGACGGTCTGGGTGAACAGTCCACGGGAGGGGATGACCTCCTTGCGGGGGTCCTGGAGGCAGGCGATGACCACGAAGCCTGTCGCGCGCCCCTGGGAGCAGAGCAGGTTGATCGCGGCCTCGGCCCGGCGCTGCAGGTCGCGCTCGGTGCTGTAGGCGGTGAGGGCCGCGAGCTCGTCGATCATCACGACGTGCAGCGGCTCGTCTTGGCTGGCCCGGTGGCTGCGGACCTTGCCGGCGTAGACCGCGTTCCGGTCGCGCATCAGGGTGACGAGGTGCTCGAGGGAGGCGACGGCGGAGCCCGCGTCGGTGGCTGTGGTGCTGAACAGCTCGCGGCCCATGAGTATCTCCATGCCGCCCTTGAGGTCGATGCCGTGCAGCAGCACGCGTCCGTCGAAGACGGCGCCGGCCAGGGCGAAGGCGAGCGACCAGAACACCGACCCCTTGCCTGCACCGGAGGAGCCGGCGACCAGGGTGTGCGGGCCGAGGGAGAGCCGCCAGGTCTCGCCGCGTTCGGTGCGGCCCAGCGGCAGCGACGACAGGTCGAGGACGTCGGCCCGTGCCGTGGCCGGGAACGGGCGTCGCAGCTCGTCGCCGACGGTGAGGTGCAGGACGATGTCGCGGAACCCTCGAGGTTCACAGCGGACCCGGGCGACGCCGAGGGCGGTCTGCAGCGCGGGGCCGGCGGCCTCGTAGTCCTCGACCATCTGGCCGCGGACGGGGCGGACGGTGACGCGCAGGTGCGGCCAAAGACCGGCAATGGTGCGCAGCTCGGGAAGCCCATGAACATCCAGTCCGCGGGCGGCGGCGACGTCGGGCCAGACCTCGCGGACCTGACGGCGCCACCACCACGTGCGGGGGAGTGCCGTGGCGCGGCCGAAGGAGACCGGTCGTGTGAGTGCCCAGCAACGGAGGCCTACCGCCGTCGCGACCACACCGCAGGCCAGCGTGGCGAGCACCGGTACCGGCGGGCGGGCCAGCCACACGGCAGCAACGACCACGACGAGGACGCCGGGCTGCCACCGCGCGACGCCGAGCATGCTGCGTCCCCACGACCTGATCTCCTTCAGCGCACGCATGACGTCACGCCACGTCCGGGTCGGGGCAACGGCGCAGCTCGCCGGCGGCGGCCTGGAGGTTCTCGATCGCCTCGGTGATGGCCGAGCGGGCGACGCGGAGCATCTCCTCGGTGTCGTCCGACGGGCAGCCGGCGAGGTTGCGGAGGACGTACTGGACGAGGTCGCCGGCCTCGTCGATGCGCTTGACCAGGCGGATGAGCTCGGCTGCTGCGTCCTCGCTGTTGCGGATGCCGGTGAACATGAGCCACTCCCGAGGGGCTCCCGCGCGGCTCATCGGTTCATCACCGGGACGGTGACGGTGAGG